>CAWJFD010000030.1:0-184291 GCA_963841985.1 uncultured Actinomycetota bacterium | reverse complement strand
CCGGTGATGTCGGAATCCCAGTTGATCGAACGATCGGCATTGCCGTGGATGAAGACGACCGGCGGTCGGGTCGCCCGGCACGGGCCGCCGCCGAGCTACCGCTGCTCGGACTCGCATCGAACGCGGCGTCGAACTGCTCGTCGGGCCCGTCGCAGTGCGGAAACTCGAATGTGCCGCAGGCCAGCCTGCGCGCGGGCGGAACGGCCTGTTCCGGGACACTCTGCAGGTCCGGTGCGCGATCGACCCCGACTCCGACGACGACGGCGAGCACGACGACGGCGACCGCGAGCAGGATCCGCAGGTACTCCTGCCGGATACCGGAGCGCTCCGTCACCAATTCGTGTCCGATAGATGAACACCCCCGAATACATTCACACAGGCACCGTAACCCCCACCGATCAGTCGCAGTCACCGGATGTGATAATTCGCCGGATCGGCCGTGAGAATGGTCACCGAGCGGGATTACGGCGGCGTATCGGCGCGAGGCGGCATATCGGCGCGAGGCGGCATATCGGCGCGAGGCGGCATATCGGCGCGAGAGAGCGGGCGCACAGCAGGGCTTGGCACACCCGGTCCGGCACCCAAGCTGCCCTTCCCGCCACCCGGTCCACCGTGAGGTCCCGCTCGGTCGCGTGGTCGTCGAGATCGATCGGCGGGCAGCAGGTGTCCCCGCGCAGGGCTTGACGTCCCTCCCGGGCCGCGGCGCCCGCCAGCCCGAGCGCCACCACCGGATCGGCCCATGACCAGCCGAGTGTCGCGTAGAGACGAGACCGAGGAGCACCGCAGCCGAACATAGGTGCACAGCAGCGTCTGCCGGGAATCCGCGACCGCGCTCGCCGACCCGAACTCACGGCCCGCGCTGCGCTGCGCCCACGACAGCACCGGCATGATCACCACGCTGATCGCGACGAGGACGATCCCGACCGTCGAGCGCTGCGGCTCGTCCCCACCGCCAGCGTGCGCACCGCCTCCACGGTCACGTAGGCGGCGAGCGCGAAGAACGAGCAAGCGATGATCTTCAAGGCCACCCGCTCCGGCGTTGCGGGTCCGGCCCGGCGAACTGCCAGGCCACCGCCGCCGCCGAGCTCACCTCGATGATCGAATCCAGGCCTAACCCGACCAGCGCGACGGACGAGGCGACGGTACCCGCCGCGATCGCGACGACGGCTTCGACCACGTTGTAGGTGATCGTTGCGCCGACGAGAGCCGGATCCGACGGCGCAGTACCGCACGGCGCTCCGCGGTACCGACCGAGTCACTCATCGAAGCCACCTCGACTTCCCGGTGGTCCGGTCAGGATCGGCGATCGTCGCGGACGGAGAGCTCGGACGCCGAGGTTACCACCGCGAACGCGTAGCCTCTCATGGGTGGATTCGGGCTCGGATGGTGTGGCCGCCGGCCTTCCGATGGATTCGACGTGGGCCCCGGGTGACGCCTGCACGCTGCCGACTGCACAGCGCCCGTTGCGGATGGCCGAGTTCGAGCAGCTCTTCGCGTCCTCGTTGATCGGGCTCGACCGGCTGAACCGGGGTGGCTCCGGTTGCGCCTCGACCCCGGCGGCGATGGCGAGCGCCGGGCGAGGGAACTCGTCGCCCTGGAGAGCGAGTGCTGGTGCTTCGACTTCGACGTCCACCGCGAGGCGGGCGAGGTCGTGCTCGACGTGCGGGTCCCGCAGAGCCAGGTGCCGGTGCTCGACGGGCTCGGTAGGCAAGCGGAGATCCACCTTCCTGCGGCGCTGGGAGCTAACCTGCCCAGTTCCCGATGAGCTCGCGGATCTGCGCGGCCACGGTGGCGTGCCGCTCGGGGTGCAGCTCGGCGACCCGTTCCTCGAGCGCGCCGCGGGCGACCCAGGTCAGCCGGTCGAGCAAGGCGGTGCCGGCGTCGACGACCGGTTCGCGGTAGGTGCCCTCGTAGACCGAGCGGGAGTCGACCTCGACCGCGATCACCCGCCGGTCCCCGAACGCGGCGTTGTAGGCGTCGGAGGACACGACGAGGTAGTTCATCGGGCCCATCGCCTCGTCGCGGGAGACCCAGACCTGTCCATAGCGGATCGGCTCAGCGGGCCGGCTCATCCTTCGTCGAGTGCAGCGATGGCGCGACGCCGGCGAGCTGCCATCAGTGCGGCCTCCTGCTCGTCGGTGTAGAGCGGCGCACGGGCGTCCTCCTCGGCGCGAGCGCGCATCGCCTTCGCGAGAGCAGCCTGGCGCTGCAGCGCGGTTCGAACCCACTCCGACAGGTTCGTTCCTGCGTCCGCGGCTGCAGCCCTGATCTGCTCGGCCAGCCCGTCGTCGAGCCTGACCGCGATCTGCACCGTCATGCGCTCAGCATGACACATCGTCATTCGACAGGTTCTGCTGATCGCCAGCAGCGGTCGAGGGGGCCGTGAGCCGGACTCACTCCCGGTATGCGCGCAGTGGCTTCTCGTAGATCTGGAAATCGCACGCCGTGGCGAGAAGCGGCGCCAATCTCGGATAGGCATCGTCGATGGTGCCGGTGCGAACGATCCGGTAGCCGCTGCGGCCGTACAACGCCTTCAGGAACTCCTTGCTCGGGTGCCGCCACGCGCGGGGGACGAGCAGTTCGAGCTGGATCACTCGCATCCCGCGCTCCCGGCTGAGACGTTCGGCGAAGTCGATGAGGGCTCGGCCGATACCGGTGCCGCGGCATTCGGGGGCGACGGCCAGCATCCCGAACTCACCCACCTCGTCCGCGATGGCCTGTATCCGGACGCTGCCCACGATGTTTCCGTCCCGAGTCGTGGCTACGGCGATCTGTCGCTCCGCGATGAGCTGGGCGAGCTCGGACGCGGTGGTCCGCGCGGCCCCATCGAGCCAGAGGCCTTCCTCCGCGCTCGCGTAGACGCCATTCACGAGAGCGGTCAATTGATCGACGAGTCCGGCGTCATCGCCGGCCGCCACCTCCAGCAACCCGACGGCAATCTCGTCCTTCGTCGCCATGCCCCGAGGGTGCCCCGACCACGTCGAGCGTGGCAAATCATCGTTCGCATCGGAGCGATCGCGAATTACGATCAATAGTGTGGAGCTCCGACAGCTCAGGTGCGTGGAGGCCGTGGTGCGTCACCGCCACTTCACGCATGCCGCGGAGGAGCTCCACTACGCCCAGTCGGCGCTGTCCCACCAGATCCGACGGCTCGAACGGGAGCTGGGCACCGCACTGTTCGAGCGCACGAGCCGCCGGGTCACCCCCACCGAGGCAGGCCTGGTGATCGCCGCTCGAGCGCGCCGCGTCCTCGCGGAGGTCCAGAGCGCACACGCGGAAGTCGACGAGCTGCGTGGCATCCTGCGCGGACGTATCTGGATCGGAGCGATCCTCCCGGCCGGTGACGTCGACGTCCCCGGACTGCTCGCCCGCTTCAGCCGAGCTCACCCCGGCGTCGAGGTCGGCCTCCGCGAGGGAATCGCCGCCGACATGTTCCGCGGTCTCGCCGCAGATGAGCTGGACGCGGCCTTCTGCCTGCTGGCCGGCGACCCTCCGGAGGGGCTCGCGATCGAGCCGCTGGGCCATGAGGAAGTGGTCGCCGCCTTCGCTCCCGACCTGGCCCCACCCGGCCGCGAGGTCGGCGTCACCGAGCTCGGCCAGCACACGGTCATCGCGCCACGCCGCGGCTCGGCCATCACCTCCGCCGTGGACAAGCTGTTCACCGACGCAGGCCAACCACTCGGCCTCGCCCTCGAGAGCGGCGACCCGTTCCTGCTGCGCTCGCTCGCCGCCAGGGGTTTCGCCACCGCGATTCTTCCTCGATCGCTCGATGCGCTGGAGGGGCCGGCCGTCGAGATGCGCAGCCTTCACCCCGCCGTGCATCTGGCCGTGGCACTCATCTGGCGCCACGCGCGCAACGCCCCACCTGCCGTACGCAGGTTCATCGAGTTCGCTCGCCGCGATGCGACGAGCCTCCGACAGCGACGCGACCGGCGAGCAGCCACCGGCCGATCGGAAAGCGGCTGACCGCAGCCACAACCGTGTTGTCCGGAGTGGTGGACGCGGCAGGGTTCGAACCTGCGACCGCTCGGGTGTAGCCAGCCGACGACGTACACCACCGCCTCGACCAGCACCTACAGCAACGCGGGCGGACCCGGCAGCCCCGAGGAGCACACCGATACTTGCCGGATGATTGGGCACGCCGCCGGATCGGTCGCCGAGATCCTGCTCGCCGAAGCTGGCCGTCTGGGACAGCTCTCTTCGCGGACCTACGGGACGGGAGCGCAGCCACCGGTGCAGGGCCCCCGCGGCCCAGCCGCGCAACTTCAACCCGTGACCACGTCGACAACGGTGTCGTCGTGCGGGAATAAGGCGTCCAGGCTGACCAGCACCGCCCGCGCCTCCGGCCGCCCGGTGAGCGGCAAACCCGACCGCTCCCTCGAACCCATGTTCGAGAAGCTACCGCACGGGAAGCGCCCGGCACCCTCGAATCACTGCCGGGTGCTCGGGGCGTCGGATCGGCGAGCCGCCACGACCACCGCATCCGCCCGCGACATCGGCGTCCAGCTCAACAACGACCACCGGATTGCCCGGGGTGTAGTCAACAATGTCCCCATGGAGGCGTCGGTGGGTCGCGGACGAGCGGCGTTCGCGCGCCGGGCATGGGGTGAGGCCCGCGCGATGCTCAGCGGGGCCGGCCCTCTGGAGGTCGATGACCTCGAGCGCCTCGCGATGGCGGCGCACCTGGTGGGCCGCGACGACGAGAGCGCCCAGGCCTGGGAGCGGGCGCATGTCGAGGCCCTGCGCCTCGGTGCTGTCGACCGGGCCGTGCGCAACGCCTTCTGGTTGGGTTTCGGGCTGTTGCTGCGTGGCGAGGTCGCGCAGTCCAGCGGCTGGTTGGCTCGCGCTGAGCGGCTCGTCGAGGGATCCGGCCGCGACGGCCCCGGCCGCGGGTTTCTGCTCGTGCCGGAGTTCCTCTTCGCGCTCAACCGCGGTGATCACGCCACCGCGCACGCGCTGGCGCAGGAGGTCGTAGCCATCGCCGAGCGTTTCGGGGACCGCGACCTGTTGGCGCTGGGCGTGCTCGGGCACGGTCAGGCCTCGCTGGCCGCGGGCCGAACCGGCCGCGGCATGCGCCTGCTCGACGAGGCGATGGTCTCCGCCGCAACGGCGGATCTGTCGCCGATCGTGAGCGGGATCGTCTACTGCGCGGTGATCGAGGCGTGCATGGACCTGTTCGACCTGCGTCGAGCGGCGGAGTGGACCGAGGCGATGCATCGCTGGTGCGCGGCCCAGCCCGACCTGGTGCCGTACCGGGGCCACTGCATGGTGCACCGGTCGCAGGTCCTGCAGTACTGCGGAGCCTGGGCCGACGCGGTGGCCGAGGCGGAGCGGGCGCGCCGGGCGCTGTCGGATCCCGCCCATCCCGCGCTGGGTCTCGCGCTCTACCAGCTGGGCGAGCTGCACCGGCTGCGCGGTGAGCTGGACGACGCCGAGCGCGCCTACCGGGCGGCCAGCGCACAGGGCCGCGAGCCGGCGCCCGGCTTCGCGCTGCTCCGGCTGGCCCAGGGGTCGATCACGGGCGCAATGGCCGCGACCCGGCGGATGCTCGAGGAGAGCCAAGGCCGCCTCACCCGCCCGACCGTGCTCGCCGCGGCCGTCGAAGTGCAGCTCGCCGCGGGCGACCACGACGCCGCCCGGGCAGCGGGCGAGGAACTCGGGAAGATCGCCGACGCGGTGGGCACCCCGCTGCTGCACGCCATCGCCGACTACGCGATCGGCGCGATTCTGCTGGCCGATGGCGACCCGTCGGCCGCGCTCGGCGCGCTGCGCCGGGCCGGGGTGGGCTGGCAGGCGCTGGGCATGCCCTACGACGCGGCGCGCGCTCGCGTGCAGATCGCGCTGGCCTGTGCGTCGCTCGGCGACACCGACGCGGCCGGCATGGAGCTGGACGCGGCGCGCACGACGTTCGAGCGCGTGGGAGCCCGCCCGGACCTCGCCCGAGTGGCAGAGCTGGCGCAGCCCGGCCGGCCGGCCTCGCTGACCGCGCGCGAGTGCGAGGTGCTGCGGCTCGTCGCGGCCGGCCGGACGAACCGGGAGATCGCGACCGAGCTGGTGATCAGCGAGCACACCGTGGCCCGGCACGTGCAGAACATCTTCGCCAAGCTCGGCGTGCCCTCGCGCGCGGCGGCCACGGCCTACGCGTACGAGCACGGCCTGGTCAGCGCCGCCCGCTGAGTGGTGAGAAATCACCACATCTCCGGCGCCCGAGATGGTCGATCCAGGCGATCCGCACGCCGCCATGGGCTCCTAGCGTTCTGACACCGACGCGACCGAACCCCACGGGGAGAACGACGATGTCCAGCCAGCAGGTGCAGTCCCCACCCGATCCGGCCACCGTCGAGCGATTGAGCACCGCGTTCAACCGATGCTTCGAAACGCTCGACGCCGGGCCTGATGTGTTCGCCTCCGATGCCTTCTTCGATCTCTACCCGCCGTTCTGGCGGTTCCAGCTGCAAGGCGCCGAGGCCTTCGGCGCGCACCTGCGGAAGATCGCCGAGGGCCCGACCAGCTCGCGGCTCCTGCGCGTCGTGCCGACGGCCACCGGCTTCGTGCTCGAGAACGAGGAAGGAATGCACTGGCCCAACCCC
Organism: uncultured Actinomycetota bacterium; assembly: GCA_963841985.1. Taxonomy (GTDB): domain Bacteria; phylum Actinomycetota; class Actinomycetes; order Mycobacteriales; family Pseudonocardiaceae; genus Pseudonocardia. The sequence goes on along the minus strand of CAWJFD010000030.1, from coordinate 177,701 downwards.
CTTTGCGCACGGCACCTGTGGCTCTGCGAGGTGCGCGACGGGCGGATCAGCGAGGTCGTCGGCTACTGCAACGGCGGGTGGGACGACGAGCTGCGGGCCCGGCACGCCGCCGAAGCCCCGATGCTGCGACCGTGACGGGCAACGACATGGCCACCGTGGAGCCAGTCCCGACGACAACCCAGGCCGTCCTGGACGCAACGCGCGGGCTGGCGCCGACCATCATGGCTCGCGCCGCCGAGATCGAGGCTGCCCGGCGGCTGCCCTCCGACCTGCTCGACGAGCTGATCGGCGCCGGTTGCTTCCGGCTGGTGCGGCCGCGCAGCCACTACGGCCTGGGTGCCGACCTGCCCACCGCAATGCGGGTCTTCGAGTCGCTGGCCCGGGCCGACGCGTCAGTGGCCTGGACGGTGATGATCGGGGGCGGGTCGTGGATCGACCTCGCCGCGCTGCCGCGGGCCAGTTTCGACAAGCTCTTCGCCGCACCCGACATCATCACCGCCGGTGTCTTCAACCCGACCGGGGCGGTCGCCCCCGCGCCCGGCGGCTACCGCGTGACCGGCCGCTGGAGCTTCGCCAGCGGATGCGAGCACGCCGATTGGCTGTACGGCAACTGTGTGGAGGGCGTGGTCGACGGACTCCCGCAGATGCGGATCGTGGTGCTCCGGCCCGACGAGGTCACGATCGAGGACACGTGGACCGTTTCCGGGCTGTCCGGGACGGGCAGCCACCACTTCCGGGTCGACGACATCGTGGTCCCCGCGGACCGGACCTGTCGACCGATGGATGACCCGCCGTGCATCGACGAGCCGATCGTACGCATCCCGGTACCGACGCTGATATCCCCGATGATCGCCGGATTGGCACTCGGCGTCGCGCAGGGGGCGTTGGACGACATCCTGGCCATCGCGGCCGCCAAGGTCCCCCTGCTGGCCGGCGCGCCGCTGGCCACCAACCCCCACTTCCAGTACGAGCTCGGGACCGCCGACACCGAGCTGCGCGCCGCGCGTGCCCTGCTCTACGAAACGGCCGTTTCGGCCTGGGCATCTGCGGTGGACGGAGTGCCGTTCACCATGGAGCAACGGGCCCGGGTGCGAGCCGCGGCGGTGTGGGCCACCGCCCGGTCCGCAGCCGTCGTCGAGACCGCATACCGGGCCGGTGGTGGCGGCTCCGTCTACGCCGAGTGCCCGCTCCAGCGCCGGCTGCGCGACATCCACGCCATCACGCAGCACTTCCTCGTCAAGCGCGACACCCTGACCACCGCAGGCGCCGTCCTCGCCGGCCAGGACGTCGACCTGCCCGTGTTCTGATCACAGCATCCTCGTCGGTCAGCCGGGAGTCGGCCGGTAGAAGTCGCTTTTGCCGGATCGGGCCACGACACGAGAGTAGGACAGGACAGCTTCGCGTCATGGTTCGTGTCACGCCGGACGTCTGCAGACGAGACGCGAGAAGAAGTTGCTGATCACACTGGTGGGCGCGGCAGGGTTCGAACCTGCGACCGCTCGGGTGTAAGCCGAGTGCTCTCCCGCTGAGCTACGCGCCCCTTCCGGACCGGTGGATCGTGGATCCGGTCCGGCCGGGCGATCAGGCGGCCAGCGCCGCGACCGCCCGCTTCCAGCCGTCCTGGTCCCGCGCCTTCCCCGGCCCGTTGACCTCCGCGAACTGGACGGTCCCGGCCTTGTCCACCAGGAACGTCCCCCGCAATGCGAACCCGGCACCGTCGTTGAACACGCCGTACGCCTGCGCGACCTTGCCGTGCGGCCAGAAATCGGCCAGCAGCGGGAACTCGTAGCTCTGCGCGTCGGACCACGCCTTGAGCGTGAACGGATGGTCCACCGAGACGGCCAGGACCTGCACGTCGTCGTTCTGGAAGGTGGCCAGGTCGTCCCGGACCGCGCCCAGCTCGCTCGTGCAGATCCCGGAGAATGCGAACGGATAGAACACGATCAGCACGCTGCGCTCGCCGCGGAACGACGAGAGCGTGACCTGCTGGTTGTTCTGGTCCTTGAGCGTGAAGTCGGGGGCTTCGGTTCCCACTTCGGGCGCCATCGTGAGTCTGTCTCCTCGGCGTGCGGTAGCTGATCGTCGCCGGACGGGGCCGACGACGGTGAGCCTACGTGCCCGCGAATGTCACCGCCGCGATCGGACCGCCTTCGGCGCCACGAGCCGGGACCCGGCCCAGCCGTCGCTGATCGTGGCGTTGGACGTCTGGGACAGCCCGGCGGTCGGAGCCGCCTCGGCGATCTCGCTGGGCTCGACGTGACCGGAACGGCCGGTCTTCGGTGTGAGCACCCAGACGACCCCGTTGTCGGCCAACGGGCCGATCGCATTGATCAAGGCGTCGACCAGGTCGCCATCGCCCTCCCGCCACCACATCATGACGAGGTCGACCACCTCGTCGGCGTCCTCGTCGAGCAGCTCGTCCCCGGCTCTCTCCTCGACGGCATCACGCACCGCCTCGTCGACGTCGGAGTCCCAGCCGATTTCTTGCACGACCATGCCCGGCTCGACGCCGAGCCTGCCCGCGATGTCGGACGAACGCCCGGCATCTTCCGCGGCGACCACGCTGTACCCCCCAATTTCTGCTCTGAACCCGACCGAGTCGGTCGAGTCCCTGTGGATGGTTGCGGCATCCGAACACGACCGATGACCGGCGCGCAACCACTCGCGACACGTTGGCGCGTCGAGGGGCACGATAGGGGATCGTCCTGAACCCGCCCGAGCCACAGGGGGAACTCGTGACCGGCCAGTCCACCGGCGACAGCGCGCACAAAGATGGGGCCCACAAAGACGGGGCGCAGAGCCGAACCGCTTCGCCGCGACGTGTCCACGTCATCCGCGACGGCCTCGCCGCGCACCTGCCGGACATCGATCCGGAAGAGACCGCGGAGTGGCTCGACTCCTTCGACGCGGTTCTCGACGCCGCCGGCCAGCAGCGGGCCCGCTACCTGATGTTGCGGATGTTGCAGCGTGCCCGCGAGCGCAACGTCGGCGTGCCCTCGCTGACCAGCACCGACTACGTCAACACCATCCCCACCGACCGGGAGCCCTGGTTCCCCGGTGACGAGGAGGCCGAGCGTTCCTACCGGCGCTGGATCCGCTGGAACGCCGCGATGACGGTGCATCGGGCGCAGCGGCCGGGGATCGGCGTCGGCGGGCACATCTCGTCCTACGCCTCGTCCGCGACGCTCTACGAGGTCGGTTTCAACCACTTCTTCCGCGGCAAAGATCACCCGGGTGGGGGGGACCACGTCTTCATCCAGGGCCACGCCTCGCCCGGGATCTACGCCCGCGCCTACCTCGAGGGCCGGCTCTCGGAGGATCGGCTCGACGGCTTCCGCCAGGAGATGTCGCACGGGGGGCCGGGGCACGGCCTTCCGTCGTACCCGCATCCCCGTCTGATGCCCGATTTCTGGGAGTTCCCCACGGTCTCGATGGGGCTCGGCCCGATGAACGCGATCATGCAGGCCCGGTTCAACCGCTACCTGGGCCACCGTGACATCACCGACACCTCAGACCAGCACGTCTGGGCGTTCCTCGGCGACGGCGAGATGGACGAGCCGGAATCCCGCGGCCTGATCCACATCGCCGCCACGGAGGCCCTGGACAACCTGACCTTCGTGGTCAACTGCAACCTGCAGCGCCTCGACGGCCCGGTGCGCGGTAACGGAAAGATCATCCAGGAGCTGGAGGCGTTCTTCCGCGGTGCCGGCTGGAACGTGATCAAGGTGATCTGGGGCCGCGAGTGGGACGGGCTGCTGCACGCCGACCGGGACGGCGCCCTGATCAACCTGATGAACACCACCCCGGACGGCGACTACCAGACCTACAAGGCCAACGACGGCGCGTTCGTCCGCGAGCACTTCTTCGGCCGCGACCCGCGGACCAAGGAGCTGGTCGCCCCGCTGTCGGACGCCGACATCTGGAACCTCAAGCGCGGCGGCCACGACTACCGCAAGGTCTACGCGGCCTACAAGGCGGCGTTGGAGAACACCGGCCAGCCCACCGTCATCCTGGCGAAGACGATCAAGGGTTACGGGCTGGGCTCGCATTTCGCCGGGCGCAACGCCACGCACCAGATGAAGAAGCTCTCGCTGGACGACCTCAAGCAGTTCCGCGACTCGCAACGCATCCCGATCTCCGACGCCGAGCTGGAGAAAGACCCGTACCTGCCGCCCTACTACCACCCTGGCGAGGACGACTCGGCGCTGCAGTACATGCGGGAGCGGCGCCGCGCGCTCGGCGGCCCGCTGCCGTCGCGGCGGGTCACGGCCAAGCCGCTGGTGCTGCCGGGCGACAAGCTGTACGAGATCGTCCGCAAGGGGTCGGGCAAGCAGGAGGTCGCCACCACCATGGCGTTCGTCCGGCTGCTGCGCGAGCTGGTGAAGGACCCCGAGATCGGGCACCGCTTCGTGCCGATCATCCCGGACGAGGCCCGCACGTTCGGGATGGACTCGATGTTCCCGACCCAGAAGATCTACAACCCGAACGGGCAGCAGTACACCTCGGTGGACGCATCGCTGATGCTCGCCTACCGGGAGTCCGAGCAGGGCCAGCTGTTGCACGAGGGGATCAACGAGGCAGGCTCGGTCGGCTCGTTCACCGCCGCAGGCACGTCCTACGCCACCCACGGCGAGCCGATGATCCCGGTGTACGTCTTCTACTCGATGTTCGGCTTCCAGCGCACCGGCGACTCGATCTGGGCCGCGGCCGACCAGATGGCCCGCGGCTTCCTGATCGGCGCCACCGCCGGCCGCACCACCCTCACCGGCGAGGGGCTGCAGCACAACGACGGGCACTCGCTGCTGCTGGCCTCCACCAACCCGGCCGTTCTCGCCTACGATCCGGCGTTCTCCTACGAGATCGCGCACATCGTGGCGGCCGGCCTGCACCGGATGTACGGGGCGGGCACCCCCGACGACGCCGAAGGCGGACCTCGGCTCGAGGGAGAGAACGTCTTCTACTACCTGACGGTCTACAACGACCCGTACGTGCAACCGGCCGAGCCCGAGGACCTCGACGTCGAGGGCCTGCTGCGCGGCATCTACCGCTACACGGGCTCGCCGCGGGACGACGGGCCGCAGGTCCGGCTGCTCGCTTCCGGGGTGTCGATGCCGTGGGCGCTGCGGGCCCGTGACCTGCTGGCCGAGCAGTGGGGTGTGGGCGCCGAGGTGTGGTCGGTGACCTCATGGGGTGAGCTGCGCCGCGACGGCGTCGAGTGCGAGCGGCACAACCTCGTCCATCCCGACGAGGAGCCGCTCGTGCCCTACGTCCGGGAGGCGTTGGGCGAATCCGACAGCGCGGTGATAGCGGTGTCGGACTGGATGCGGGCCCTGCCCGACCTGATCCGGCAATGGGTTCCGGCGCCGTTCACGTCGCTGGGGACCGACGGATTCGGGCTGTCCGACACGCGGCCGGCGGTGCGCCGACATTTCAACGTGGATGCCGAGTCGATCGCGGTGGGGGCATTGGCGGCACTCGCCGCACGAGGCGAGATCGATCGGGGCACGGTGATCGAGGCGGCGGCCAAGTACAAGATCGACGACCCGCGGGCGGCCGGGCCGCAGACTTCCGACCCCGGGGTGGCCTGAGAGGAGCCGACCCGCGGGCGGCTAGCAGATCCTGCCGTGCCATCCGCCCGCGGGTCGATTTTCCGACGAGATCCACTGGTCATGACTCTCGGCAGGGCGGCCGGAACACGATACGCTCCGCCCGACGCCGACCTCGCTTGATCGTGACCGGCGTCCCGACCAGGGCGCGGACCGATAGCGGCCAGGCGGCGCGATGCCGGGGGCCAGAGCCCCGGCGCCAGGCACGAGGAGAGCAAGAATGGCAGAGGGCACCGTCAAATGGTTCAACAGCGAGAAGGGATACGGCTTCCTCGCACCAGACGGTGGTGGCGCGGACGTGTTCGTGCACTACTCCGCGATCCAGACGAACGGTTACAAGAGCCTCGATGAAGGACAGCGCGTGTCGTTCGACATCGAGCAGGGTCAGAAAGGTCCTCAGGCCAGCAAGGTCACGCCGCTCGGCTGAGCACGGGAGCGTCCTGCCCAACCGGAGTTCGGCTGCGGTTTCCGCGGAGCTGTGCCCGTAAGCGGCATTGCCGTGAGGAAGCCGGGAAGTACTCCGGGGTAGGCGCCTGCTCAGACCCTGCGGGACCGCACGCCGTGTCGGCTGTGAGTGTAGGCCCGAGCGGGAGCGGCCCATCACCGGGGGCGCCTCGATCGCTCTGGTCGACGGTGCTCACCGGTAGCCGGCGCCGTGCCATGCTGCCCGTGTGACGCGGATCGATGCGGGCGCGGAGGTACCCGCCTCGCCCGCTGCCCGCCGTGCAGGGCTCGACTCCGGTGGCACGCATGCTCCCGGCACCCCAGTAGCTGCCGGCACGGATGCCGTCGGCGACAAGCACGTGGCCGGCACGATCTCGGCCGGCACCCTGCGCCGCCTCGAGTTGGCCGCCGGTGATCTCGCGGCAGCGTGCCTGGCGGCCATGGAGGAGCGCCAGCCGTGGTTCGCGCGGTTGCCCGCCGACCAGCGGGCCGGGGTCCGGCTCGTCACCCAGACCGGCGTGGCCAACTTCGTGGCCTGGCTGGGCCAGCGGGGCGAGACGATCCGGCTCACCGCCGAGGCGTTCCGGATCGCGCCGCACGATCTGGCGCGTCGGTTGAGCCTGCGCCAGACCGTGGACCTGATCCGGATCGCCACCGAGGTGTTCGAGCGACACCTCCCCCCGCTGGCCACCGACGAAGCCGAACGCGGAGCGCTGGTCGAGGGCGTGTTGCGGTTCGGCCGCGAGATCGCCTTCGCCGCAGCCACCGTCTACGCCGGAGCGGCCGAGACCCGCGGCGCATGGGACGCCCGGCTCGAGGCACTGGTGGTGGACGCGATCGTGCGCGGACCCGATGTCGACGGTGGCGCGGACGACGCGCTCGTCTCGCGAGCGTCCGCGCTGGGCTGGGACCCGGCCGCTGCGGTGCGGGTGGTCGTCGGCAGCCCGGACCCGGACTCGCCGGCGGAACGGCTCGGCGAGCTGCGGGAGGGCGCCCACCGGGACGGACGATCCGTGCTGGTCGGAGTGCAGGGCAGCCGACTGGTCGTGCTGCTCTCCGAGCCGGTGCCGGCCGACGGTGCGCGGACCTCGCCGAGCGCGCTGGGCGCGCTGGGCGCGCTGGGCCAGCAGAGCATGACCGAGATCGTCGACGCGTTCGGGCCGGGCCCGGTCGTGGTCGGACCGGTGTCGACCGACCTCGCCTCCGCCCACGCGAGTGCCCGGGATGCGCTGTCCGGATTGCGCGCCGTCCGCGGCTGGCCGGACGCACCTCGCCCGGTCGCCGCCGGCGACCTGCTTCCAGAGCGGGCGCTGGCGGGCGACGCAACCGCGCACCGGATGCTGATCGAGGCGACGATCGAGCCGCTGGAGGCCGCCGGCGGCGGGCTGTTGTCCACGCTGGCCTGCTACCTGGAGGGCGGCGGTGTGCTGGAGGCCTGCGCACGGACGCTGTTCGTGCACCCGAACACCATTCGCTACCGGTTGCGTCGCGTGGCCGAACTGACCGGGCGCAGCCCCACCGTGCCGCGAGATGCGCTCGTGTTGCGCTTCGGGCTGCTCGCCGCCCGCCTCGGCGTAGCCCGTCCGTCGGAAAAATCATGAGATTTCCCACAACGTACAAGCGATCGCATCGGGCATGTGACCCGGTGATTTGGAGAAAGGCTACAAAGACAGCGTGCGGAGTTCGTTCGTTCCGGTATCCCGCGGACGCACCCCACAGTGTTGTGTGATCGGCGTGATCGCCCTGCTCGCGCCCGGCCAGGGGTCCCAGACCCCCGGCATGCTCGCACCGTGGCTCGAAGACCCGTCCGCCGAGGAAACCCTCGCCGGCTGGTCCGACGCCATCTCGCTGGACCTGCGCCGGCTCGGCACCGAGGCGACGGCCGAGGAGATCAAGGACACCGCGGTCACCCAACCGCTGGTGGTCGCGGCCGCGCTGCTCGCCGCGACCCGGCTCGCCGGCAAGGTCGAGCTGCCGGCGCAGGCTCCGGTCGCGGGGCATTCGGTCGGCGAGCTGGCGGCCGCCGCGCTGGCCGGCGTGCTGTCGCCGGATGCCGCCGTCGCGCTGGCTGCGGTGCGTGGCCGCGAGATGGCGGCCGCCTGCGCGCTGGAGCCGACCGGGATGACCGCGGTGCTCGGCGGGCAACCCGACGGGGTGCTGTCCCGGTTGGCCGAGCTGGGCCTGGACCCGGCCAACGTGAACGGCGCGGGCCAGGTGGTGGCGGCCGGTCCGATCGCCGCGCTCGACGCGCTCGAAACCGCCCCGCCCGAGCGGGCCAGGGTCAAGCGGCTGCCGGTGGCCGGCGCCTTCCACACCCGGTTCATGGCCCCGGCCCAGGTCGCCCTGCGCGCGCACGCGGCCGGCATCTCCCCCGCCGCTCCACGCCGCCCGCTGCTGTCCAACGCCGACGGCGAGATCGTCGCTTCCGGGGCAGAAGCCCTGGAACGGCTGATCGCGCAGGTCACGCGGCCCGTGCGCTGGGATTCCTGCATGGCAACCCTGCGCGCGCTCGGGGTGACCGCGGTACTCGAGCTGCCGCCGGCCGGTGCGTTGGTCGGCCTGGTCAAGCGGGATCTGAAAGGCACCGTGACACTGGCCCTCAAGACGCCGCAGGATCTCGACGCTGCGGTCGAGCTGATCCACGAGCATGCTGGAGCCGACCGATGACCACCCGCCTGCGCCTGCCCGCCACGGTCCCCGGTGCCCGCATCACCGGCCTGGGCAGCGCCCAGCCGTCGAACGTCGTCACCAACGACGACCTGGCGGAGCAGATGGAGACCAACGACCAGTGGATCCGGGAGCGTGTGGGCATCCAGAGCCGGCGCATCGCCGATCCGGGCACCTCCCTGGTCGACATGGCGAGTGAGGCGGGTGCCCGGGCCGTCAAGGACGCCGGGTTGGCGCCGAGCGAGATCGACACCGTGATCGTGGCGACCTGCACGATGCCCAACTTCATCCCGAACGCCGCCGCGCAGACGGCCGAGCGGATCGGGATCCCGGCCCCTGGCGCGTTCGACCTCAACGCCGCCTGCGCCGGGTTCTGCTTCGGCATGGGCTCCGCGGCCGACCTGGTGCGTGGCGGTACCGCACGGAACGTGCTGGTGATCGGCGCCGAGAAGCTCTCGGACTACATGGACTGGACCGACCGCGCGACGGCGATCATCTTTGCCGACGGCGCCGGCGCCGCGGTGATCAGCGCCGCTCCGGACGAGGCGTCGGTGGGGGTCGGGCCGGTGGCCTGGGGCAGCGCGGGCGACATGTCGCAGGTCATCCGCATCAACACCGACACCCACAAGCTGCACCAGGAAGGCCAGGCCGTCTTCCGCTGGGCCACCACCCGGATCGCGCCGGTCGCGCTGCGCGCCATCGAGCTGGCCGGCCTCACCCCGGCCGACATCGACGTGTTCGTCCCGCACCAGGCGAACCTGCGGATCATCGAGACCGTCGCCAAGCGGCTGCGCTCGAAGGGCGCGCGCGAGGACATGCGGGTGGCCGACGACATCATCCACTCCGGCAACACCTCGTCGGCGTCGGTTCCGCTCGCACTGGATCACATGCGCGCCGAGGGACGGCTGCGCTCCGGCGACACCGTGCTCCTCGTAGGCTTCGGTGCGGGCCTGTCCTACGCAGGGCAGGTCGTCGTCGTTCCCTGATCGCGTCCCCGCAGACATCGACACCAGACATCCACACAAGACAGCCAGACCAGACATCAACACGAGGGAGAACCCACAGTGGCCGACAACGCCGAGATCCTCAGCGGACTTGCCGAGATCGTCGAGGAGGTCGCCGGCATCGACACCGCCGAGGTGACCGCCGACAAGTCCTTCGTGGACGACCTGGACATCGACTCGCTGTCGATGGTCGAGATCGCCGTGCAGGCCGAGGACAAGTTCGGGGTGAAGATCCCGGACGAGCAGCTGGCCGAGCTGAAGACGGTCGGGGACGCGGTCGACTACATCGCGAAGAACCAATAGCCGCAACTCCCCCTGCTGGAAGATCAGCCGCGTGGAACGTCCAATCTTGGAGGATCGCCGAGCCATGACCACCACACCGATCGAGGTTGTCGTGACCGGGATGGGGGCGACAACCCCGATCGGTGGCGACGTCACGTCCACCTGGGAAGCGCTGCTCGCCGGCCGCTCCGGGGTCCGCAACATCGACGACGACGAGCACGAGTGGGTGAGTCGTCACAAGTTGCCGGTCCAGATCGCGGCCCCGCTGCTGGTCTCACCGCTGGAGGTGCTGCCCCGGGTCCAGGCCCGCAGGCTGGACCGCTGCGAGCAGGTCGCGCTGGTGGCGGCCAAGGAAGCATGGACGCACGCCGGCTTGGGCGGGCCGGGGGAAGACGCGCAGGTGGACCCCGAGCGGCTCGCGGTGGTGGTCGGAACGGGCATCGGGGGGGCCGTCACCCTGCTCGACCAGGACGACCTCCTGGAGACCGCCGGACTGCGCAAGGTCTCGCCGCTGACCGTCCCGATGCTGATGCCGAACGGGCCGGCGGCCTGGATCGGTATCGAGTACGGCGCTCGCGGCGGCGTGCACGCGCCGGTCTCGGCCTGCGCGTCCGGCGCCGAGTCGCTGGCATGGGCGCTGCGGCTGCTGCAGGACGGCGAGGTGGACGTCGTGATCGCCGGCGGCGCGGAGGCCTGCATCACCGGGATCACCGTGGCCGGTTTCGTGCAGGCCAGGACGCTGTCGCAGCGCAACGACGATCCCGAGCGGGCGTCGCGTCCCTTCGACACCCACCGCGACGGCTTCGTACTCGGTGAGGGTGCAGGGATCATGGTGCTGGAGCGGGCCGAGTTCGCCGCGGCCCGCGGAGCCACCGTGTACGCCAAGCTGGCCGGCGCCGGGCTCACCTCCGACGCCTACCACATCACCGGTCCCGAGCCGGGTGGCGTCGGGCAGTCCCGCGCCATCCAGAAGGCCGTGCGCACCGCCGGGCTGGAGCCCTCGGACATCGGACACGTCAACTGCCACGCCACCTCCACGGTGGCCGGTGACGTCGGCGAGACCCGTGCGATACGCAAGGCACTCGGTGACCATCCGGTGCTCACCGCGCCGAAATCGGCGCTCGGTCACCTGGTCGGCGCTGCCGGCGCGGTCGAGAGCATCATCACGGTGCTGTCGATCTCCGAAGGCGTGATCCCGGCGACGCTGAACCTGGAGGACCTCGACCCCGGAGTCGAGCTCGACGTCGTGGCGGGCGGGCCCCGGAAGATGGACCTCAACGCGGCGGTCTGCGACTCGTTCGGCTTCGGCGGGCACAACGCCGCGGTCACGTTCGTCAAGGTCTAGTGGCTTGTGAGTGCTGCGACGTGTTCTCACACGGCGCAGCACTCACAAGGGTCAGCCGACCTGGTGCAGCCAGGTGACCGGTGAGCCGTCGCCTGCCCACCGGAACGGCTCCAGTGCCTCGTCCCACTCCGCGCCGAGCAGCTCGTTGATGCGCGCGGGCAGTTGGGCCGCCGGGCCCTGCGCGATCAGCGTGCGCAGCCGGTCCTCGCCCAACACGACATCGCCGTTGGCACTGGTGGTGCCACTCCACAGACCGAGGGTCGGCACATGCGCGAAGCGCTCGCCGTCCACCCCGGCGGAAGGCTCCTCGGTCACCTCGAACCGCAGCATCGACCACGCCCTCAGGGCAGCAGCCAGCGCACCGCCGCTACCAGCGGGTCCGGTCCACGTGCATTCGGCCCGCATCTGGCCGTGCACCGCGGGTTGCGGGGTCCACGACAAGGTGACTTTTGTCCCCAGCACTCCGGAAATTGCCCACTCGACGTGCGGACAGACCGCAGTAGGCGACGAGTGGACGAAGACCACGCCGCGTGCGTTCACTGCAGACCTCCAACATCGACGAGGATCGTCTTCCCCTACGCCCTCGCGCTGTTGCGGACTGCTGCTCGGCCGGATCCCTGCCCGGCTGTCGTTGTGTCGGCCAGTGTGCCGGTTCGATGTCCGACGATCCAAACCGACACGCCGACACGCCGACGGGGTGTGGCGCGGTCACCGGTCGGGCAACGCGCCCCCGCCGAGGTAACTGTTGTCGGTGAGCACCGCGTCGCGGGACACCCGCAGCGGTTCCCGTTCCGGGTCAGGACGGGTCGGGTCCTGCCGGAACCGGTTGCCGGTGATCAACACATCGACCCGCGACGTCCGGTCGCCGTCCTGGCGCAGGATCCACCGGCCACCACCCAGGACGTTGCCGCGCACCACGACCGCCCCACCCGGCCCCGATGGATCGGCGGCGAGCAGCACGGCGCTCCCCGATCGTGACTCGTCGCCTGCGTCGATCGTGTTGTCCTCGAGCAGCACCGGGCCGCCGCCACCGCGCAGGACCACCCCGCTGGGCTCGGCTCCACCGCCGCCGACATCGCGCACGACGCTGTTGCGCAACCTGGAGCTGGCGCCGAGGCGTGCGCCGTCCCGGCTCACCCCGACGATCTCGATCCGCTCCGCGCTCCAGCGGTCGCCGCCGACGGCCGCCCCCGGAAAGTCGCCGGTCAGCGTGGTGTCCTCGATCCGGACCGAGCCCTTCGCCGTGGTCCGGATGCCGTAGGTCGTCGAGCCGTCCCCGGTCACCCGGCTGCGTCGCACGGTGACGTCCGGAGCGTCGACGACGAGCCCGCCGCGGACGTCCCACCCGTCCAGCAGGGCCCCCGCGAGGCCGATCGTGATCGATCCGCTCGGACACAGCGCCAGCCCGCTCGGCAGCCCCGTGCTGCCGGGTTCGGGAGGTAGGTAGGGACCGACCGTGGGACAGCTCGCTCGGCCGGCGGTGGCCGGTGGCGGCTCACCGGCGAACGTCGGCGCGTTCACGGCGAACAGAACTCCGGAGGTGGCGAGCGCGCACGTCGCCACCATCCACCCGAGGCCTACCCGCATCCGCTTCACGGCCCAACGATAGGTCCGAACGGCCTAACCTCAACGGAGGACACACGGTGAGTCGCCGGGCATCACGCTCAGTAGCGGTCGTCCGAGCGCGTCACAGGGCGTAGTGACGCACGCCGTCCCGTTCCGTCACCACGGCCGCGCCGCGCTCGACCAGCACGGCGAGGTGCGCCGCGGTCTCCAGGGTGGCCAACATCTGGTTGAACGGATCGAGTTCGGCGAGCCGGCGCTTGCGGCGGGTCCACGGCAGCACCGCCGCGACCTCGGCCGCGGTGCTGCGACCCTCCTGCAGGGCGGCCAACGTGGCGTCCAGCCGTTTGCCGTGGTGCGCCAGCAGCTCGTCCACCCGCTCGTGCACCCGCATCCCGATCGGTCCGTGGGCCGGCAGCATCGCCGCATCCGGCCGTGTGCGCATCAAGTCCAGCGAGGTCAGGAAATCGGCCAGCGGGCTCGCCGGCGGGTCGGGTTCGAGCCCGATCGACGGCGTGATCCGAGGCAGGACGTGATCGCCGGAGAACAGCAGCCCAGCAGCTTCGTCGGCGAACACGAGATGGCCACGGGTGTGGCCGGGGGTGGCCACCGCGCGCAGCCGCCTCCGGTTCTCGCCGGTACCGAACTTGATGTCAGCGCCGTCCTCGATCCACTCGTCGGGGAACGCCCAGACCGACCTGTCGTCGAGCGGCGGCAACTCGGCGTCGAGCCGACGGAGCAGCTCGTGCGCCCCGGCCCGGTGCAGCCCCGCCCGGTGCGCCGGACCGCCAGGGCGATGCGCGCTGTTGATGATCTCGAGAGCCGGTTGCTCGCCGCGGCCCAGCGCCACCCGCATGCCGAACTCGCGGCGCAGCGCGACCGCCTGGGTGTAGTGGTCGCGGTGCACATGGGTGACGAGGAACCGCCGGACGTCGCCGAGCCCGCCGCCGAGCTCGCCCAACCCCGCGGCGAGCAGCTTCTTGGCTTCCGAGAGCGCCCAGCCCGAGTCCACCAGCGTCCATCCGTCGCCGTCGAGCACCGCGTAGACGTTCACGGCGCGCAGTCCGTCGTTGGGCAGCGGCAGCGGGATGCGGTGCACCCCGGGGGCGCAGCGGAAGACACCGGGCGCCGTCCAGTCGCCGTCGGGGTCGTCGTCCTCGATCACGACCCGACTCTAGTGGCCGCTCGTTGCCATTGCTCCACATCTCCTCGTGATGTGCACGGCGCGTGGCCCGCCACGGCCACAGCACTCGTTCGTGCAGGTCGGAGTAACCCAGAGGGTGACGCGACATCCGTTACCGTGCACCGGAGACGCCGGAATGGGCTCCGATGGGGCCCCAGGGAGGACGCTAAAGATGACCGTTGACGGACTGCTGGTGGACGAATCCGTCGTGGAGGACGGGGGGCCTTTCCTGACTGTTTCGGAAGTGGCGTCCCGGATGCTGGTGTCGAAGATGACGGTCTACCGCCTCGTGCACAGCGGCGATCTGCCCGCCGATCGCTTCGGCGGCACGTTCCGCGTGGAGCGCGACGCGGTGGAGGAGCTGATCGAGACTGCTCGGTACCGAGCGGGGTGATGACATCGGGCTGTCATCCGCTGGTGCGATGATCGACGGATGCGCCGGCAAGTCACCGCCCACCTCACGCTCGAGGTCACCGAACCCGCACTGCTGGCACTGCAGATCGCGGTGGCCGCGCCCGATGCCGACGAGCAGCTGACGATCACCCGGGACGGCTCCCCGGAGCGGGCGCGCGAGGTGGCCTCGCCCCACGGTGGTCGGGTACACCTGCTGGAGGCGGGGATCGGTCAGGTGGTGATCGATTACGCGGCGTCGGTCGAGGGAAAGTTGCCGAGCCCGGCCACCGCCGATCACGATCTGCTCTCCTACCGCCAGCCCAGCCGCTACTGCCCGTCGGACCGCTTCCTCGCCACCGCCGCGGCGGAGTTCGGCGAGATCGAGGACACCGGCGAGCTGGTGCGCTCCGTGGTCCGGTGGGTGGGACGTCGGCTGATCTACATCGAGGGCTCCAGCGGGCCGAGCGACGACGCGGTGGACACCCTCCTCCTCGGGGAGGGGGTGTGTCGGGACTACGCGCACCTGGTGCTGTCGCTGCTGCGGGCCCGCGACGTGCCGGCCCGACTGGCTGCGGTGTACGCACCCGGGCTGTTCCCGATGGACTTCCATGCCGTGGTCGAAGCATGGGTGGACGGCGAGTGGCGGGTGGTCGACGCGACCGGTCTCGCGCCGCGCTCGTCGCTGCTCCGGATCGCGACCGGCCGCGACGCCGCCGACACGGCGTTCCTGTCCATCTACAACGGCGCCGCCGACCTGATCAGCGTCGGCGTGGTGGCCGTCGTGGACGAGCTCCCGATGGACAACAGGGACGACACCGTCACGCTGGCGTGATCGGCGGGAGCCCGACCCTGCCTCGCTCGAGGGACCTTCTCTCCGAGCGGTGTCAGTGCAGGGAAGGCCGAGCATCGTCCGCGGTCAGGATGGACACGGCCGTCACCGTCGCGTGTCCTCGCCATTCGAGCGCCGCCGCGGGTGAGTAGCTGGCGAAGTCGACGGTCCAGCCGCCGTCGTCGCGCTGCTGTCCGGCCAGTCGATCGAGCTCGGCCGCGATCAGCTCCTCGGCGAAAAGGCGCCGGGCCGGGCCGCCGGGCTCGGGAGCGAAGTCGAGCGGGCGCATCATCTCGTCGTCCATGCCGCCGGCGACGTGGACGAGGCCGCTGTCCGGAATGTGCACGGCCAGGCCGGTGAGCAGGTCGGATGCCTCAGGGTAGGTCTTGGAGGCGGCGTCGAGCAGGCGCGCGGAGAAGGCGAGTTCGAGTGCGTGCGGAGCACTGCCCAGCGCCGCGATCGCGTGGAAGCAGTACCGGGTGGCCCGCTCCAGCCAGGGATGTGCGGCCACGGCCTGGTCGTGGCGGGCCACCCGGTGCGCCAGCGCGGCGACGATCGCAGTGATCTGCAGCGATGAGGCAGCCGGGTCGGCCTGCGTCCAGAACGGCGCACAGCCGGCCGGGTCGGGGATCGGCAGCGCGAACGGGAGTCCACCGTCGGGTAGGGACACCGAGGCCAGCCAGTCGCAGAGCGCAGCCGCATCCGGAGCGGTCGCCGGGGCGATGTCGGCGAAGACCTCGAACGCGTGCAGTGCGGCCGCCGGCTGACTGCTCGACGATCGCATGTCGGGTTCGAGACCCCAGCCGTAGCCGCCGTCGGGGTTGCGGTAGGCGTTCACCGCAGCCACCGCGGCGGCGGGATCGGTTCCGCCCAGCAACTGCTCGAACCGGCGCTGGTCCACCAGGCGCGCGTGGGTCGACATGAAGTCGGCCGCCGCGGACAGGTTGATGGTCATCACGGCAGTCTCGTCCGATCTCTACGAGCGGTCGTGAACGTATCGGACATCACGCCCATGGACAGCGGAGCCGTGGTGCCGGTCGACCCGACACCACGGCTCCGCTGTTTCATCGCGTCCTGGGGATCCGTCAGCTGCACCCGCTGGTGGAGCCGCAGCCCTCGCAGAGGTAGCACGACCCGGCGGGCCGCATCTTCGTGCCGCAGGTCATGCAGAGCGGCGCGTCGGCGGCCTTGCCCAATCGCAGTTCGAGCAGTTCCGTGGAGCTGCCGACCTCCACCGGCGCCGGCGTGACGCCACCCTTGGCCGCCGGCGTCGACTCGACCGAGGACCGCAGGCCCTCGACGTCGACCTCCGGGTAGCCCGAGCTGTAGTCGGTGCTGGCCACCTGCGCGGTGCGCTCGTCGGCGGAGAAGATGCCCAGCTGGGCCCGCTTCTCGTACGGCAGGTGGTCCAGCGCGAGCCGGCGGAACAGGTAGTCCAGCACGCTGGTGGCGATCCGGACGTCCGGGTCGTCGGTCATGCCGGCCGGCTCGAAACGCAGGTTGGAGAACTTCGAGACGTAGAACTCCAGCGGGATGCCGTACTGCAGGCCGACCGAGATCGACATCGAGAAGGCGTCCATCACGCCGGACAGCGTGGAACCCTGCTTGCCGAGCTTGACGAAGATCTCGCCGAGACCGTCGTCCGGGTAGGAACCTGCGGTCAGGTAGCCCTCGGCCCCACCCACGGTGAACGACACCGTCTCGCTCGGGCGCTTCTTCGGCAGCCGCCGGCGCACCGGGCGCACCTCGACCGGCGCCGCCTGCTGCTCCCCCCCGCCGGACGACTTCGCCGACTTGCCGGCCGAGAGCGGCTGCCCGACCTTGCAGTTGTCCCGGTATATCGCCAACGCCTTGAGCCCGAGCTTCCAACCGTCGAGATACACCCGCTCGACGTCCTCGACGGTGGCCGTCTCCGGCATGTTCACCGTCTTGGAGATGGCCCCCGACAGGAACGGTTGCACCGCGGCCATCATCCGAACGTGGCCCATGGCCGGGATGACCCGCTCCCCCATCGCGCAGTCGAACACCTCGTAGTGCTCGGAACGCAGACCGGGGGCGTCGACGACGTGCCCGTGCTCGGACACGTACTCGACGACGGCCTCGGCCTGTTCGGGCTGGTAGCCGAGCGTCGCCAGGGCCCGCGACACCGTCTGGTTGACGATCTGCATGGAGCCGCCGCCGACCAGCTTCTTGAACTTCACCAGCGCGAGGTCCGGCTCGATACCGGTGGTGTCGCAGTCCATCATTAGGCCGATTGTCCCAGTGGGCGCTAGTACAGATGCCTGCGCGTTGCGCCAGCCGTTCTTCGCCCCGATCGCCAGGCATTCCTGCCACGCGATGGTGGCCAGCTTGTGGACCGAACTGCTCGCCGGCATGGTGCGCACGTCGTCGTTGGCCGCGGCGTGCTTGCGCATCACCCGCTGGTGGCCGTCGGCGTTGCGGGCGTAGCCGTCGTAGGGACCCACGACACCGGCCAGCTCGGCCGAACGCTTGTAGGCCGCGCCGGTCATCAGCGACGTGATGGCGGCGGCCAGCGAGCGGCCTCCCTCCGAGTCGTAGGCGTGGCCGGTGGCCATCAGCAGCGCGCCGAGGTTCGCGTAGCCGATGCCGAGCTGCCGGAACCTGCGGGTGGTGTCGCCGATCGGCTCCGTGGGGAAGTCGGCGAAGCAGATCGAGATGTCCATCGCGGTGATGATCAGCTCGACGGACTTCTGGAACCGGACGGCGTCGAACCGGCCGTCGGCGCCGAGGAAGGTGAGCAGGTTCAGCGAGGCGAGGTTGCAGCTGGAGTTGTCCAGGTGCATGTACTCGCTGCAGGGGTTGGACGCGGAGATGCGGCCGGACTCCGGGGTGGTGTGCCAGTCGTTGATCGTGCCGTCGTACTGGATGCCGGGGTCGGCGCACTCCCAGGCCGCCTGGGCGATGCTGCGGAAGAGCTTCTTCGCTCCGATCCTGTCGATCACCTCACCGGTCATCCGGCCACGGAGGCCGAAATCGGTGTCGGCCTCGACGGCCCGCATGAACTCGTCGGTGACCCGCACCGAGTTGTTGGCGTTCTGGTACTGCACCGAGGTGATGTCCGAGCCACCGAGGTCCATGTCGAACCCGGCGTCGCGCAGCACCCGGACCTTGGCCTCCTCCTTGGCCTTGGTCGCCACGAACTCCTCGATGTCGGGGTGGTCGACGTCGAGCACCACCATCTTCGCGGCGCGCCGGGTGGCGCCGCCGGACTTGATGGTGCCCGCGCTCGCGTCCGCGCCGCGCATGAACGAGACCGGACCGGACGCGGTGCCGCCGGAGGAGAGCAGCTCCTTGGAGGAGCGGATCCGGGAGAGGTTGAGGCCCGCGCCGGAGCCGCCCTTGAAGATCAGCCCTTCCTCGCGGTACCAGTTGAGGATCGACTCCATCGTGTCGTCGACGGCCAGGATGAAGCACGCACTCACCTGCTGCGGCTGAGCTCGTACCCACGTTGAACCAGACGGGCGAGTTGAAGCTGAACACCTGGTGCAGCAGCATCCAGGTGAGCTCGTGGGCGAAGACCTCGGCGTCCTGCCTCGGTGGCGAAGTAGCCGTGCTCGACACCGGCGCGGTGGTAGACCCCGACCACGCGGTCGATGAGCTGGCGCAGGCTCGACTCGCGCTGCTCGGCGACCCGCGGCGCCGCGGAAGTACTTGCTGGTGACGATGTTGGTGGCGTTCACGGACCAGTAGCTCGGGAACTCGACGCCGCGCTGCTCGAAGTTCACCGTGCCGTCGCGCCAGTTGGTCATCACGACGTCGCGGCGCTCCCAGGTGACCTCGTCGTACGGGTGGACGCCCGCCGTGGTGTGGATCCGCTCGACGGTCAGCCCGGACGACTGCCCTGCCTTCGCGGAGGCCGTTGCGGAGGCGTCCTTCTCTTCGTCCCGACGCGGCGGTCCCGACGGTCTCGGTCATGCTCTTCCTCTCCTGCGATGCCGGCGTGCTGGGAACGCCGGCACCCCTGTCTGGCGACGTTCCGCGGGGTGAGTCGGAACGGTGTGGCGGGCTCGGTTCTCGGAGCTCGGGTTCTCGGAGCTGGGGGTCTGGCGCGGCTGGAGCTGGAGCGGGGATCTCGGGTGGAGCGCGTGGATCAGGTGACTCATGGAGTGCCGCCGCCGCTGGAGCGGCGGAGGTCGGCGATCTCCTTCTCGAAGTCCTCGATGGAGGAGAACGAGCGGTACACGCTCGCGAAGCGCAGATACGCCACCTCGTCGAGCTCGCGCAGCGGACCGAGGATGGCCAGCCCGACCTCGTGGCTGGGCATCTCGGCGGTGCCGCCGGCCCGGACCGCCTCCTCGACCCGGTGCGCGAGCTGCTGCAGCGCGTCCTCGTCGACGGGCCGGCCCTGGCAGGCGCGCCGGACGCCGCTGACGACCTTCTCCCGGCTGAACGGCTCGGTGACGCCGCTGCGCTTGACGACGGCGAGCACGGCCTCCTCGACCGTGGTGAAGCGCCGCCCGCACTCGACGCAGGACCGCCTGCGGCGCGTGGCCTGCCCGTCGTCGACCTCACGGGAGTCGATCACCCGACAGTCCGAGTGCCGGCAGAACGGGCAGCGCATCGATCCTCCCGGAGCTGACTTCTCGCGACGTCCGCCGTGACCCCACCCATAGACGAACAACACGAGTGTAACCACAACATGTAGGGGCTGGGGGAAGCGGGACACACCATCGGGTGTGGTGTCAGTCGGACGGCACCCGCAACACCTGGCCCGGACCTGCAGCTCGACCGATGACAGCGAGTTGGCCACGACGATGCGCTCCGCCAGCGCGGCCAGCTCCGGCCCCTCCGCGCCGGGCTCGACGCGGCGCGCGACATCCCAGACCGTCTCCTCGGCGTCGACCGTGACGGCGACCGCGGCCGGACCGCGCAGCGGCGCCGCGGGCGGCACGTCGCCGGTGGCCGCGGCAGCAACTGCCCCCACGCCGACCACGACGGCAGCGGCCAGCCGCCGCGACCAGCGACGCCCGGCCAGCAGCGCCGCCGGCCCCGGCGCGGCGCGACCCGACCGGCGACCGCCTGCGGCCGCCGGGCCAGGGTGCGCTGCCGACGCCGGCCGCACGCGCGACGCGCCGGCGCGACCAGGCGGCCGGCCGCCCCGCCCGGTGCCGGCCGACCGACACCGGGACCGCCGCCGGCCGCACCGGCCGCGGACCGCGGGCCCGGCGTGGCCGCGACCGCGGCCCGGCCGGCGCCGGCGCCAGCTCCCTGGCGCCGCCGCGGCCGACCAGCCGGCTCGCGAACGCGCGCCCGACACCGATCCGCCGACCGCCGACTCCCGGGCCGACCCGCTCGCCTCTCGTCGTCGTACATCTCCGTCGCCCTCCGCATCCCGCGACTCGCCGCACGCTCCCAAACAAGCGTTCGAACGAACGTCTGTGCGATGTCTACCACCGGGCACCGACAGAATCGAGAAATGCGGGCGTGTCGTTCGAACATGTGTTTGGCGCGCGATGGGATCGGGGCTACCGTCGTCGACCGACGGCGGACTGGTCGCGACCGCGCCGGAGTGGCGCGAGCGCACGGCCGGCCACGACGACGGCACGGCGAGGAGGACGAGGAGATGGCACGGGACGAGCCCGGCAGCCGGGGCCGGCACAGCCGGCCGGCGCACCGCGGCGTCCGCGACGCGATCGGCACGGGCCGGCACAGGTCAGCACGTTCCCCGACCCGCCGACCGAGCCGGCCGGGCTGACCCCGCGGCAGCGCAAGGTGCTGGAGGTGATCCGCGACTGGGTCGAGCGCTTCGGCTACCCGCCGAGCGTCCGGGAGATCGGCGACGCCGTGGGCCTCACCTCCACCTCCTCGGTGCACCACCAGCTGCGCACCCTGGAGCGCAAGGGCTACCTGCGCCGCGACCCGAACCGCACGCGCGCGGTCGACGTGCGCGGGCCGGACGAGCTCCGCCGGGCCGACGACGCCGTGCGCGGCACCGCGCGACGAGAGCACCGGCTCCGGCGACCTCCGGCCCGGCGCCCGCCTTCGTGCCGCTGCTCGGCAACATCGCCGCCGGTGGGCCGATCCTCGCCGAGCAGGCCGTGGAGAGCGTCTTCCCGCTCCCCCGCGAGATCGTCGGCGAGGGCACCCTGTTCCTGCTCAACGTGCGCGGCGACTCGATGGTCGAGGCCGCCATCACCGACGGCGACTGGGTGGTGGTCCGCCAGCAGCCGGTGGCCGAGAACGGCGAGATCGTCGCCGCGATGATCGACGGCGAGGCCACGGTCAAGACGTTCAAGCGGCGCGACGGGCACGTCTGGCTGATGCCGGCGAACCCGGCCTACGAGCCGATCCCGGGCGACGACGCCACCGTGCTCGGCCGCGTGGTGGCGGTGCTGCGCCGGCTCTGAGCCGGCGACGGCCCCGCCGCTGCACCGGGCCCGCTCGCAGGCGCCCTGGCGAGGCGCGACTGGCGAGCCGTGGCGGCGCGGACGCGCTGGGTCCGCGGCGACGCCGCCGGCAGCCGCCGAGGCCAGCGTCACCAGCGCCAGCAACGCCGCCACGGCCGCCGCGCCGAGCGCGGCGGGCAGCCACTCCGGCAGTCGGCTCCGGCGGAGCCTGCCCGACCCGCGCCGGCGCCGGGCGACGGCGGCGACGGTCGCGCGGCGGCGAGCAGTCCCGCCGCCCCCGGCACCGCACGGAGCTCGCCGGCACGCCGCTGCGGCTCTCCGAGCCCGAGAGCAGCGTCCCGTCGCGGCTCGAACGCGATCGCCTCGCCCTGCGGCTCGTCCGGCAGCGGCACCCGCAGCGGCGTGCCGGCGAGCGCGGCCGCCGACGTCGCCGTCGGGCACCGGGTAGAGCCAGGCGTCGGTGTAGGTGCGCAGGGCCACCACCGCGCCGTCGCGCGCTCGCCGCGGCCCCGGTCACCACCCGCGATCCGAGCCCGCCGATCGGCCCGCCCGCGGTGTCCGACGCCGGCAGCGGCAGCTCGCCGACCCGCACCAGCGGGGTCGGCCCGACGCCGTCCGGGCGCGCTTCGGTCCGGTAGACGCCCGGCCGGCCGCCCGACCTCCTTGGTCACCACCACCGGGCGCCCGGCGGCGTCGACCAGCAGCGCCTCGGCGTCGTGCGGACCGTCCGGGTAGGTCAGCCGGTGCAGCCGGCGTCGCCCCTGGCCGGCAGCACGACCACGGCGACGGCGTCCCGCGGCGCCCGCTCGTTGTCGCCGATGTCGCCGACCCACAGCGACCCGTCGGGTCCGCCGGCGAGATCCTCGGCGTCGGACGGGTCGACGTCGGCGACCCGCGTCTCGACGACGGCGCAGGTCGTCCGGGTCGAGCCGGTGCACCTGCACCCGCCGGCCCCCGTCGGCCATCGCCCACAGCCGCGTCGTCGGTGACCAGCCCGGACAGCTCGGCCAGCCGCGGATCGTCGACGGTGCACGGCTTTGGCGGGCACGGCGGGCGGCACCGCGGCCGGCCCCGCCATCGCTGCGGTCAGCGGCGCCGGCGACGAGCAGTCGGATCAGCGGGGTGACCGTTCGAGCTCGAGGATCCGCTGCCGTCGGCGGTGTCGATCGGGCGGCGTCGATCAGGCCGGTGTCGATCGGCCCGGCGTCGATCGGCCCGTCCTCGATCGGGCCGGCGTCGACGGCCTGAGCGGGCCACCGCGAACGGCAGCACGGCGGTGGCCAGCTCGGCACCGACCCGGGCGTGCAGCCGGGTGCCGTCGGCGGTGTGCTCCTCGGCCAGCACCTCGCCCTCGGCGTGCACCCGGGCGACCAGCGAACCCTGCGCGTAGGGCAGCAGCAGCTCGACGTCGACCTCCGGCCGCGGCAGCAGCTCGGCGATCCGGGCGCGGAGCCGCGCGATCCCGTCGCCGCGGCGGGCGGAGACGAACACCGCGTCCGGGAGCAGGTGGCGCAGCCGGGCGAGCTGCAGGTCGCCTGCCGCGTCGGTCTTGTTGACCACGAGCAGCTCGCGCGGCATCGTGCCGTCGTGCTCGCTCGCCGACCTCCACCAGCACCTGGCGGACCGCCTTGATCTGGTCCTCCGGCAGCGGGTCGGAGGCGTCGACGACGTGCACCAGCAGGTCGGCGTCCGCCGTCTCCTCCAGCGTGGACCGGAACGCCTCGACGAGCTGGTGCGGCAGGTGCCGGACGAACCCGACGGTGTCGGTCAGCGTGTAGGTGCGGCCGTCCGCGGTGGAGGTGCGGCGCGTGGTCGGGTCGAGGGTGGCGAACAGCGCGTCCTCGACGAGCACCCCGGCGCCGGTGAGCGCGTTGAGCAGGCTCGACTTGCCGGCGTTGGTGTAGCCGACGATCGCCACCGACGGCACCTCGTTGCGCCGCCGCGAGCCGCGCTGGGTCTGCCCGGACCTGCCGCATCGCCGCCGATCTCGCGGCGCAGCTTCGACATCCGGTGCCGGATCCGCCGCCGGTCGAGCTCGATCTTCGTCTCGCCGGGGCCGCGGCCGCCGATGCCGACGCCGCCTGCGGCCCGGCCGCCGACCTGCCGCGACAGCGCCTCACCCCAACCGCGCAGCCGCGGGAGCAGGTAGGACAGCTGGGCCAGCTCGACCTGCGCCTTGCCGTCCCGGGAGCGGGCGTGCTGGGCGAAGATGTCGAGGATCAGCGCGGTGCGGTCGATCGACCTTGACCTTGAGCTTGTCCTCCAGCTGACGCAGCTGGCCGGGCGAGAGCTCGCCGTCGCAGATCACGGTGTCGGCGCCGGCGGCCTGCACGGCGTCGCGCAGCTCGTCGACCTTGCCGGAGCCGATGTAGGTGGCCGGGTCGGGTCGGCGGCGGCGCTGGATGAGGCCGTCGAGCACCTGGGAGCCGGCGGTCTCGGCCAGTCGGGCCAGCTCGGTGAGCGAGGCGCTGGCCTGCTCGGCGCTGCCCTCGGTCCAGACACCGACCAGCACCACGCGCTCGAGGCGCAGCTGGCGGTACTCGACCTCGGTGACGTCGGTGAGTTCGGTGGACAGCCCGGCGATCCGGCGTAGGGAGCTGCGCTCCTCGAGCTCGTAGTCGCCGCGGGTGGCCGAGGCGTTGCCGCGGGAAACCGAGGCCGGCTCGCTGTCGGGGGTGGTCAGGACGGGATCAGTCATCGTGGTAACCATGCTCCCATGGCAACGCCGACGGTGTCTGCCGAGATTCCCGCCGCCGATCGACCAGCCGCGGCGGCCGGCTCAGACCAGCGCGTCCCACCAGGATCGGGACAGCTCGCCGGTGGCCACGAGCACCGCGGGGCCGTGCAGCACCGTGGTGGTCTCGCTCGACGGTGACGCGCAGCCGCCCGCCCGGGGTGTGCACCGAGACCATGCCGGTGTCGCGACCGGCGTGCGCCAAGGCCGCCACCACCGCCGCGACCGTGCCCGTGCCGCAGGAGCGGGTCTCGCCGACACCCCGCTCGTGCACCCGCATGCTGACCTCGCTGCCGCTGCCGTTGCTGTGCACCGGGGTCACGAACTCGACGTTCACCCCGTGCGGGAACAGCCCGGGGTCGTGAGTGGGCGGCCGGGTCAGGTCGAGCGTCGCGATCGCGCGCTCGGTGACGCACGCCAGGTGCGGGTTGCCGACGTCCACCGCGATGCCGGCGAACTCGAGCCCGTCGATGCCGGCGGTGGCGGGCGGTCCGACGGTGGCCGCACCCATGTCGACCGAGACCTCGGCGCCGTCGAGGCGCACGGCGCGGACTCCTCCGCGGGTGCCGAGGCGCAGCTCGTCGCCCTCCAGCCAGCCGACGTCCGCGAGGTAGCGGGCGAACACGCGCACACCGTTGCCGCACATCTCGGCCACGCTGCCGTCGGCGTTGCGGTAGTCCATGAACCACTCGACGTCCGGCTCCGGCGGCGGCCCCGCGCCGAGCGCGGCCCAGCGCACGACCCGCAACACCCCATCCGCGCCGAGCCCGCGCCTGCGGTCGCAGAGCGCGGCCACCCGCGGCGCGGGTGAGCTCGAGCGCGCCGTCCGGGTCCGGTAGCAGCACGAAGTCGTTCTCGGTGCCGTGGCCCTTGCTGAACTGCACGCGACCGACTCTAGTCGCCGTTCACCAGTGCCCTTGCCCGGTCGATCAGGTCCGGGGCGGCGCCGTCCAACCACCGGATCCGGCGATCCCGGCGGAACCAGGACCGTTGCCGGCGGACGAACCGACGGGTCGCGCGCACCGTGTCCGTCGCCGCGTCGTCGAGGTCGCCGACACCGTCGAGGGCGAGCAGCACCTGCTGGTAGCCCAGCGCCCGTGACGCCGTCCGACCTTCCCGGAGTCCGGCCGCGAGCAGCCCGCGGGTCTCGTCGACGAGACCGGCGGCGAACATCCGGGCCACCCGGCGGGCTATGCGCTCGTCCAGCTCGGCGGTGGCGCGGTCGACGCCGATGAGCACCGCGTCGTAGCGGGCCGACCCGGAGCTGGGCAGCCGGGCCGGGAACGGACGGCCGGTCAGGGCAATCACCTCCAGCGCACGCACGATGCGGCGGCCGTTGGTCGGCAGGACCACCGCGGCGGCCGCCGGATCGAGCTCGGCGAGCCGCTCGTGCAGGGCCGCGGACCCGCGCTCGGCCAGCTCGGCCTCCAGCTCGGCGCGCAGTGTCGGATCGGTGCCGGGGAACTCCAGCTCGTCGACGACCGCTTGCACGTAGAGGCCGGAGCCGCCGACGAGCACCGGGGTGCGGCCGGCCGCGCGCAACCGTTCGACGATCTCGCGGGCCGACCGCTGGTAGGCCGCGACGGATGCGGTCTCGGTGACGTCGAGCGCGTCGAGCAGGTGATGCGGGATCCCGACACCGCTCGGCCACGGTGAGCTTCGCGGTGCCGACGTCCAACCCGCGGTAGAGCTGCATGGCGTCGGCGTTGACGACCTCGCCGCCCAGGTGGGCGGCCAGCGCCAGCCCGACGTCGGACTTGCCGGTCGCCGTCGGCCCGACGACCGCGACCAGCGGCGGCGGTCTCACGCCGCCGGTCGGGCCGACGCGCCACGGGGTGTCCAGACCGCCACGTGGTACGCCACGCCGAACGGCGCGGCCGTGAACAGCAGCTCCCCGCGCCCACGCACTGCCCTCGGTCGCCGCGGCCAGCACCTGCCACGGCGCCCGGCCCACGGCGAGCAGCTCGGCCGCGAGGAGGGGGTCCAGGGCCTGCAACGCCGACCGGTCGGCCGTGCGCAGGGCGTCGCCCACCGCGGTGTCGAACGCTGCTGCGCGTTCGTCGAGGTAGCCGGGAGCCCGTTCGGTGTGCGTGGCGGCCCCGTCGCCGACGACGAGCAGGCCGACCGGCTCCGGGTCGGATGCGCATTCGGCGGCGAGGGCGGCGCCGAGGGCGGCACACGCCGCCGCGGACTCGTCGACGGCCACGAGCTCACCCCGGATCCGCAGAGCGCTCCCGGTGCGCCCCGCCGCCCAGCCTGCGACGAGCAGCGGAAGCGCGAACCGAGGGTCGACCGGCGCCGCCGAACCCGCCGTGTCCAACCCGACGACGAGATCGACCCCGAAACCGACGAACGACCCTCGTGCCTGCGGCGACACGGTGCGCCGCCCCCCGGGATCGGCGCCGACCGCGATCCAGCGCGACGCCGCCGTCGCCAGCCGGGCGGCCGCGGCATCACAGGCCGCGCGCAACGACGCGGTCTCGGCCGCGGCGCCGTTGGCGAGCTCCGGCACCAGCAGCGGTGGCTCCGGAAGGACTGCGGCCATGGTCAGCACGGATGCGAGGGTAGGGGGCGCGACTCGCCGCCCGGGATCCGCCGCTGGCTGCGGTGCGCTCGTCCGGGCAGTTTCGGTTGTCGCCCATTGCTGTTTGAATCGCCGCACGACCTGAACAACCAGCGGCTCACCAGCCGGATCGGTACGGGTCGCTGTGCACGGCTTCGTCCACGGGCGAAGCGCTCGCCGTTCGCGGCGGGCTTGGAGCGAGGAGGACCAGGTGTCGGAGCAGCAGGAGCTGGGGCAACAGGAGAAGCAGGCGGCGCCGCAGGGCTCGTCGACGAGTCCGGGGGAGATCGCGCCGGCCGGTCCGGACACCTGGCTCGATACCGCAGGAGCTTGGTCCCAGCCCGACACCGAGCTGCACCCCGGTCACCCGACCGCCGGCGCGGCCGGCGCGGGCGCAGAACCCGGCGCCGCCGCGGAGGTGGCGGCAACTCCGCCTGCCGTTCCGGATGCCGTTCCCGGTAGCACGGCCGAGTCCGTGGTCGACAGCGCCGTTGCCCCCGCACTGGCGCCGGCGGGGTTCGACGTCGTTGCGCCCGAGCACGTCCCGGCACCCGACACGGGCGCACCCGTATCGCAGCCGACCTCGGATCCGGCCATCCCGGCGTCCGGCCCCAGCACATCCGGCCCCAGCACATCCGTTCCGGGGTCGGAGCCCGCCACGGGCCGGACCGATTCGGAGCACACGGCGGTTCCGGATCCGGGCACGCCGGTCCAGTACGTCGAGATGAAGTCGTCAGCTCAGGCCGCCTCAGGGCGCGACGTACACGCGCAGACCCCGGACCCGGGCGCGCCTGCCCCTGATCCGAGCGCTCCCGTGCCCCCGCCTGCGCCCGACCCGGGCGGGCCGACGACCGAGCCGGCACACCGACACCCGAGCCGGGCATACCGACCCCTGATCCGGGCACACCGACACCTGATCCGGGCGCACCGACACCCGAGCCAGGCGCACCGACTCCGCCGCCGCCTCCGGAGCCGAGCGTCCCGATACCCGGGCCCGGCCTGCCCACACCGCGACCCGTTCCGGATCCGCCCGCCCCGCCCCCGGGTCCCGGCACGCCCACACCGCCGTTGCCTCCCGACCCCAACACCCCGGGACCGCCGTCACCCCCGGACCCCGACACCCCGGTTCCGGGTCCGGGCGCGCCCCCGCCGCCGGCACCGATTCCCGACCCGAACAGGCCAGGACCCGGCCTGATCCCGCCGCTGCCCAACCCGAATCTCCCCGGTGCCCCGCCGACCGTGCCCGGACCGATCGTCTCCGGGTCGACCGTGCCCGGACCGACTGTTCCCGGACCGACCGTCGCCGCGCCGACCGGTTCCGGGCCCACCGGTCCTGAGCCGACCAGTCCTGCGCCGACCAGTCCTGCGCCGACCAGTCCTGGCCGACCAGTCCTGAGCCGACCAGTTCCGAGCCAACCAGTCCTGAGCCGACCAGTTCCGTGCCAACCGGTTCCGAGCCGACCAGTCCTGAGTCTGCCTTTGCCGGGCCCGTCGCCACCGGGCCGGCCGCCCCCGCCCCGGATCACGTCCGGAACGGCACCGACACACCCTGCCCGCCCCAGATCCCCCGCGACGAAATGTCGCCCACGCCTGCCCACCCGGTTCCGGGGCCGCCACCTCGCCCCGGCCCGCGTGGCGGTCACCCCCCCGCGCGCCCCCACCCCCCGACGCCTTCGCCCGGTGCCGGGCCCGCCGCACCACATGCGCCGGCGGTGCCGGTCCCCATCACACAGCCCTCGCCGGTGGCCGGCGCGGTGGCGAACCCGACCCGTTGGGGCCGCATCGACGCCGAGGGCCAGATCTACGTCCGCACGCACGACGGCGAACGAATGGTGGGGTCGTGGCAGGCCGGCGCCCCCGACGAGGGGCTCGCGCATTTCGCCCGCCGGTTCGACGACCTGCTCACCGAGGTCGAGCTGATCGCCACCCGGTTGGCCACGGGTAGCGGTGACCCGAAGCATTCGCTGCACAGCGCGAAGGCCCTGCGCGACGGGCTCGCCGATGCCGCGGTGGTCGGCGACGTCGTCGGTCTGCGGGCCCGGCTGGACGAACTCGTCGAAGGGGCCGAGCAGGCCATCGGGGTCGCCCGTTCGGCGCGGGACGCCCAGCGAAGCGCCGCCATCGCCCGCAAGGAGGAGCTGGCGGCGGAGGCCGAGTCCATGGCCGGCGAGGCGACCCAGTGGAAGCAAGCCGGTGATCGGTTCAAGACGATCCTGGACGAGTGGCGCGCCATCCGCGGTATCGACCGCAAGACCGACGAGGCGCTCTGGAAGCGGTTCTCGAAGGCACGGGAGGCGTTCAACCGCCGTCGCGGCTCCCACTTCGCCGATCTCGACCGGCAGCGCGCCACGGCCAAGAACCGGAAGGAAGAGCTGATCGCCGAGGCGGAGAAGCTCGCGGAATCCGACGACTGGGGTCCCACCGCGGCCCGTTTCCGGGATCTGATGACGGAGTGGAAGGCCGCCGGTCGAGCCCAGAAGGACGCCGACGACACCCTGTGGCAGCGCTTCCGCGGCGCGCAGGACGCCTTCTTCGCCCGCCGCAGCGCGTCGTTCTCCGAGCGGGACAACGAGTTCGTCGCGAACGCGGCGGCGAAGAAGGCGCTGCTCGCCGAGGCCGAGAAGATCGACGCTTCGGACCCGGCAGCGGCCAGGGCCGCTCTGCGCGCCGTGCACGAACGGTGGGAGGAGATCGGCAAGGTCCCGCGCGAGGAGATCCGGCCGTTGGAGGCGCGGCTGCGGGCCGTCGAGGACAGGGTGCGGGAATCGGCCGACAAACAGTGGCGGCGGTCCGACCCGGAGGCCGAGGCACGAGTCGCGCAGTTCCGGGATCGGGTGGCCCAGTTCGAGGCACAGGCGGCCAAGGCGCGCGCGGCCGGTGACGCGCGGCGCGCCGAACAGGCCCAGCAGCAGGCCGAGCAGTGGCGGGAATGGCTGACCACCGCGGAGCAGGCGGTGCAGCAGCGCTGAGCCGGTCTTCTTGTCGAACGGCAACGGCTGCCAGCACCGACCACCGGCCATCCTACGCCCCGGTGGCCGTCAACCGCGCTGTCCTGCACCTGCTCGCCCGCCAGGACGGGCTGATCACGGTCGCGCAGGCCGCCCGGCTGGGGCTGCCCGAGCGGACGCTGCGCCGACGCGTCGCCGAGGAGGGCTGGGAACGGGTGGCGCCCCGAGTGCTGCTGGCCGGTGGGCAGCGGTGGAGCGACCGGGCCCGAGTCCGTGCCGCGGCGCTGTGGGCGGGTGATCAGGCGGTGCTCTCCGGCCCCGCGGCCGCGTGGTGGCACGGGATGCTGGCAGCCGCACCGGCGGAGGTCGAGGTGACGGTCCCTCGCGGTGCCGGGCACCGGCCACCGGCGGGCGTACGCGTCCGTCGACGGGACCTGGCGGCCGCCGATCTGGCCGGGGTCCACGGCGTCCGGGTGACCGCCCGGCCGTTGACCGTGCTCGAAACGGCTGCTGCGGTGCCCTCCGGTTCGGCGTTTCTCGACCGGGCGCTGCAGCGCCATGTCGGTTTCGACCAGGTCTACGACTCGTACTGCCGGAATCTCGGAGCACACGGGTCGGCCGGTATCGCGGTGTTGCTCACCGCAGCCGCCGATCGGGCGGACTCGGCCGCGGAACGGCTGACGATCTCGATGCTGCGGAAAGCCGGGCTGCGCGGCTGGATGCCCGGCTACCCGTTCGGTCCGTGGACGATCGATGTCGCGTTCCCTGCCGCGCGGCTCGCCATCGAGGTGGACGGCTGGGCGTGGCACAGCGACGTCAGCCGGTTCCGCGCAGACCGGCACAAGGGCAACGCACTGGTACGGGCCGGCTGGGAGTTGCTGCGCTTCACCTGGCACGACCTGAACGGTCAACCGGACTACGTGATCAACGAGATCCGGGCCGCCTTGATCAGCGTTTCGGGGCCACACCGGCCGGATATGACCGCTTCCGCCCCGAAACGGTGATCACCCCGGCTACGTCGCGGATCCGGCCGCTCCCGCCGCCAAACGGTGATCACCGGCGCAGCGCGATCCGTACCCAGGACACCGCCAGCACGAACACCGCCAGCACGGTGAGGATCATGCCGATCGCCGGCCCCGTGCCACCGAGGGGCACCCCGGTCTGCCGGGACCAGATCGCCCACACCCCGTGCACCACGGAGAAACCGCACCCCCACGCCCCCAGCCACGCCAGGCCCCACCACCGGGTGCCGAGCGCGAACGCCGACACCACGAGCCCGAAGCCGAGCGAGGTGAACGTGAACAGCCGCGGCAGCGGTCCGATCGACTGGACCCCGGCGAGCACCTCCCAGCCCAGCGCCGGCCCGCTCCACGGCAACAACAACCCACCGAGCAGGGCGAACATCGCGATCGACACGACCAGCGCGGCCTGGGGACTCGGATCGATCCGGCGTTCGACCTGCCGGGTGACCCCGGCCAACTCCTTCTCCAGGGCGACCAGCTCCGTGGGCACGTCCCGATCCGCACGATCCGCCATCAGCCCTCCTTCGTCATGCAACCCATCATGACCGGCGGCGGCGGCGACGGCACCCCGAACGCCGGCAGCCCGAGCCCGGTGGACCCCGCTCCGGGACGGGATCCCGATTCCTCGATGTCCCCCGCGCGGGTGCGGCGGTGGGACAGCACGCCCCCGTCCGCGACCAGGTGGTGCGGCGCGCCGTAGCCGACCCGCACCTCCACGACGTCGCCCGCCCTGATCGAGGAGGCGGCATCGCCCGGTGTGAAGTGCACCAGCCGCCCGTCCCGGGCCCGGCCCGATCGCCGATGGGTGGCACCGTCCTTGCGGCCCTCCCCCGTCGACACCAGCACCTCAACAAGCCGACCCTCGAGCGCCCGGTTGCCCGCCCAGGAGATCTCCTCCTGCAGCGCGACCAACCGCTCGTAGCGCTCCTGCACGACGGCCTTCGGCAGCTGGTCGGGCAGCGACGCGGCGGGGGTGCCCGGCCGCGGCGAGTACTGGAACGTGAACGCGTTCGCGAAGCGGGCCGCGCGCACGACCTCAAGGGTGGCCTCGAAATCGGCGTCGGTCTCGCCCGGGAAGCCGACGATGATGTCGGTGCTGATCGCCGCCTCCGGGAGCGCCGCGCGCACCTCGTCGATGATCGCCAGGTACCGCCGGGACCGGTAGGAGCGGCGCATCCGGCGCAGCACGTCGTCGGAGCCGGACTGCAACGGCATGTGCAGCTGCGGGCAGACGTTCGGCGTCTCGGCCATCGCGGCGATCACGTCGGAGGTGAAGTCACGCGGATGCGGCGAGGTGAACCGCACGCGCTCCAGCCCGTCGATCGACCCGCAGGCGCGCAGCAGCTTCGCGAACGCGCCGCGATCGCCGAACTCCACCCCGTAGGAGTTGACGTTCTGCCCGAGCAGCGTCACCTCCAGCACCCCGTCGGCGGCCAGTGCCGCCACCTCGGCGAGCACGTCGCCCGGCCTGCGGTCCTTCTCGGTGCCGCGCAGCGAGGGCACGATGCAGAACGTGCAGGTGTTGTTGCAACCGACCGAGATCGACACCCAGCCCGCGTAGGCCGATTCGCGGCGCGCCGGCAGCGTCGAGGGGAAGACCTCCAGCGACTCGGCGATCTCCACCTGCGCCCGCTCGTTGTGCCGGGCCCGCTCCAGCAGCACCGGCAGCGCGTGCACGTTGTGGGTGCCGAACACGACATCGACCCACGGCGCCCGCCGGACGATCTCGGCCCGGTCCTTCTGCGCCAGGCAACCACCCACCGCGATCTGCATCC
This sequence comes from uncultured Actinomycetota bacterium, assembly GCA_963841985.1. Lineage (GTDB taxonomy): Bacteria > Actinomycetota > Actinomycetes > Mycobacteriales > Pseudonocardiaceae > Pseudonocardia. The sequence continues at coordinate 144,975 of CAWJFD010000030.1, read as the reverse complement.
CCGGCCTGGCGGCCTTCACCGGCCGCAGGTGGCCGAGGTTTCCGTAGAGCCGGTTGTCGGCGTTCTCACGGACCGCGCACGTGTTGAAGACGACGACATCGGCGGCGTCGGCGCTGCCCCGCTCGTAACCCGCCGCCTCGAGCATGCCCGCCATCCGCTCGGAGTCGTGCACGTTCATCTGGCACCCGTAGGTGCGGATGGTGTAGCTGCGGGTCACGGCATCAGCCTAGGTTGTCGGGGGCACCTCGACCCGGGCGGCCCGGCACGGAAGTATTGCCACATGTCGGCTCCGGGCGCGCAGCTCGACCGGCGCTCCGTCCTGCGGGCGCTCGGTCTGCTCGGTGGGTTGGCCGTGATCGCAAGCTGTTCGGCGAGCTTCACCGACGTCCGGCTGAAGCTGGCCACCGGCGCCACCGAAGGCGGTTACTTCGCTCTCGGTACGGCGCTGGCGACGGCGTGGCAGCGCGAGCTCGAACTGCAGGCCAAGCCGGACGTTCTGGCCACGAAGGGGTCGATCGACAACCTGCGGCTGCTCGCCGCCGGCTCCGCAGACCTCGTGTTCTGCCAGGTCGACGTGGTCGCGGACCGGATCGCCTGCTGCCCGCCGGACGACCCGACGGTCGCCGCGGGCGCTGGCCCGGATCTACGACGACGTCGTGCACGTCGTCGTCCCCGCATCCTCGTCGATCGGGACGCTGGCCCAGCTGCGCGGCGCCAGGGTCTCCGTCGGCGATCCCGACTCCGGCGTCTACTTCATCGCGAAACGGCTGCTCGCCGCCGCCCGGATCCCCGAAGAGGAGCTGCGCGTGGTGCAGTGGGGCATCGGCGAATCGGTGACCGCGATGGCGGCAGGCGAGATCGACGCCTTCTTCTGGTCCGGCTCGCTGCCCACCCAGGGCGTCACCACGCTGGCCGCGCAGCTGCCGATCCGGCTCCTCGACCTCTCCGACACGGTCGGACCGATGCGCGCGAGCCACCCCGAGTACGCCTCCGGAACGATTCCGGCCGGCAGCTACGGCATTCCGGCTCCGGTGGTCAGCCCGCTGGTCCGCAACGTGCTGCTGGTCGGCGCCTCGATGCCCGACGAGGTGGCCGGGGCGCTGGTGGAAGCCCTGTTCGCCACACAGGAGGAGCTGACCAAGGCGAGCCGGGCGGCGTTGACCATCGACCCTCGAGCGGCCATCGGCACCCAGCCGGTGTTGCTGCACCCCGGAGCCGAGCAGTTCTTCCGGACCGCCGACAGCTTCTGACGCCTCACCGCACCGGGTTCGGCACGGTCGGTGGGTCGTCACCCGCCCGCCGCAACAAGGCCACCACGCGCAGCCCGCCGTCCGGTGGCCGCTCCAGCCGGAGGCGGCCCCCGGCGAGCTCCACCGTGCGGGCGGCGATGGCCAGGCCCAGGCCGGAACCCTCGACGTTGCTCTGCGCCGGGCTGCGCCAGAACCGGCCGGTGGCCCGGTCGAGCTCGTCCACGGCCAGCCCCGGTCCGCTGTCCTGCACCGCGATCTCGATCTCGCTCGGGGTCGCGGAGGTCCACACGGTGATCACCCCTCCCGGCGGCGAGAACTTGATCGCGTTGTCCAGCACCGCGTCGAGCAGGATCTCGTTCGTCCCCGCCGACGCCATGGCCCGCAGCCCGCGGGTCCCGTCGCGGACGAGCCGCAGGCCCGTGTGCTCGGCCAACGGCCGCCAGGCCTCCACCCGGTCCTCGATGTCGGAGTCGACGTCGAGGACGGTCAGCGGGAGCGTGCGTTCGGCCCTGGCCAGTGCGAGCAACCCGTCGAGCAGCGTGGTGAGCCGCTCCGCCTCCTCGAGGGCCCCGGCGTGCTCCACCAGTCCGGCTGGCCGCACATGCCCCTCGAGGTTGGACAGCCGCAGCCGGAGCGCGGTGAGCGGATTGCGCAGCTGGTGGCTCGCGTCGGCGACGAAGGCGCGCTGGGCCGCGTAGGCCTGGGCGACGGTCTCGGCCATCCGGTCGAACGACTCGGACAGCCTGCGCAGCTCCGGCGGCCCCGTCCCGTCCGAGACCGGATCCGGTGCCGCTCCGGCGATGACGGCGGCGGCCACCCGTCCCGTTCCTTCGTCGAGCCTGCGCACCGGGCGCAGGATCCAGCCCACGACGGGCACCGCGGCGAGCGCGGCCACCCCCAGCGCGAGCAGCCCGACCGCCGCCACCGTCAACCAGGTCTTCAGCTCCGCGGCCCGCAGCGCGTCCGTCGGCGAGATGGTGACCACCGCACCGAGCACCCGGCCGTCGACCAGCACCGGCTCGGCCAGCACGATCGGCTTCTCGTCCCATGGCATCAGAAGCGGATAGGTCTCGGAGCGCCGGTTCACCAGCGCCTTGTCCACCCGGTCCGAGCCGTTCGAGTCGAGTGTGGGCACGGCCGTCCGGGAGGTGGTCACGACGTTCCGGTCGCGGTCCAGGACCAGCACCGTCACGCCGTACACGGCGTCGTAGCGGGCCAGTTCTGCGGTCAGCCCGCTCAGATCACGCTCGGCGACCGGGCCGCCGGCGAGGGAGGCGAAGGAGATCGTGTCGGTGAGCCGGTCGGTGAACATCCGCAGCTGGCTGGCCCGGGCGTCGGTCACCGCAAGCGGCACCCCCAACCCGATCGCGAGTGCGCCCTTCAACAGCAGCAGGATCACCAGGATGCGAGTGCGCATCGCTACCCCGAACCCGTTCCGAGGACACCGATCCGGTAGCCGACGCCGCGCACCGTCCGCACCAGATCAGCGCGGCCCAGCTTCGTGCGCAGGGTGGCGATGTGGACGTCGAGGGTGCGGTTGGCACCGGCCCAGCTGCGGCCCCACACCTCGGCGACGATCCGGTTGCGCGTGCACACCGCACCACCCGAGCTCGCCAGCAGCGCCAGCACCTGGAACTCCTTCCGGGTCAGCGTCACCGATTGGCCGTCCACGGTGACGGCATGACGATGCAGGTCGATCGTCACGTCGTCCAGCACGAGCACCTCACCCGGCGCGGCGGCTTCCGGCTTCGGTACGACCCGGCGCCGCCGGTACACCGCGTGCACCCTGGCCACCAGCTCACCGATGTCGTAGGGCTTGACCAGGTAGTCGTCGGCACCCGAGTGCAGGCCCAGTATCCGGTCGTCGACCTCGGCACGGGCGGACACCACGATGACCGGCACCTCGCTGACCTCGCGGATCGCGCGGCAGACGTCCACGCCGTCGACGTCGGGCAGCCCGAGGTCGAGCAGCACGACGTCGATCCCGGCGAGATGTTCGACCACCCCGCGGCCGCTGTCGAGGCGGGTCGTGTCCATCCCGTGCCGGTGCAGTGCCGGGCGGAGCGCGGCTGCCACCCGGTCGTCGTCCTCGACCAGCAGAATGTGCACCGCACCCCCTTTCGGTGTCCTCGACGACGTCGGTCGTGTCGATCGGCTCGACCGAGCGTTATACGAGCGCAACCCTATGGGTTGGTGAAGGTGCTGGACTGTGGTGTCCGATTCGCCCTAGCGTCCCGCCATGATCGGAGGTCTTCGATGACCAGCACCACTCCTATGATTCGAATGGCGGGCGTCGACAAGCACTTCGGCGAGCTGCACGTCCTGCGGGACATCAACCTCGAGGTCGACGCCGGCCAGGTGGTCGTGGTGCTCGGCCCGTCCGGTTCCGGCAAGTCCACGCTCTGCCGAACGATCAACCGCCTCGAGCCGATCGACAGCGGCGTGATCGAGGTCGACGGCCAGAAGCTCCCGGCCGAGGGCAAGGCCCTGGCCGCGCTGCGCGCCGACGTCGGCATGGTGTTCCAGAGCTTCAACCTTTTCGCGCACAAGACGATCATGGAGAACGTGACGCTGGCCCCGCTCAAGGTCCGCAAGACCGGCAAGGCGGAGGCCGAGAAGAAGGGCCTGGCGTTGCTGGAGCGGGTCGGCATCGCGAACCAGAAGGACAAGTACCCCGCACAGCTCTCCGGCGGGCAGCAGCAGCGGGTGGCCATCGCCCGGGCGCTGGCCATGGACCCGAAGGTGATGCTGTTCGACGAGCCGACCTCGGCACTGGACCCCGAAATGGTCAATGAGGTCCTCGACGTGATGACCGCGCTGGCCAAAGAGGGCATGACGATGCTCGTGGTGACTCACGAGATGGGGTTCGCCCGACGGGCCGCCCACCGCGTCGTGTTCATGGCCGACGGCGAGATCGTCGAGGACGCCACCCCGGAGAGCTTCTTCTCCAACCCCCGATCGGATCGGGCCAAGGACTTCCTGGGCAAGATCCTCACCCATTAGAGATACGACCCGACACATTTGGAGAACCGCATGACCTTGCGCACCCTGGCGGTGGGCCTGATGGTGAGCGCCCTCGCCCTCACTGCCTGTGGACAGGAAGGCAGCCCCGGTGGAGGTGGCGCCCCGGTCGTGACCCAGGACGCCGCCGCCGGTGTCCAGCTCACCGGATCCAAGACGTTCGACGCCATGAAGGCGCGCGGGCGTGTGGTCATCGGCGTCAAGGAGGACCAGCCCGGCCTCGGGTTCAAGGACGCCACCACCAACGAGTACTCCGGCTTCGACATCGAGATCGCCCGCCTGGTGGCCGCCAAGCTCGGCTACGACGCCGACAAGATCGACTACAAGCCGGTGCCGTCGGCCGCCCGCGAGGACACGATCGAGCGCGGCGAGGTGGACTACTACGTCGGCACCTACACGATCAACGACAAGCGCAAGGAGCGGATCTCCTTCGCCGGCCCGTACTACATGGCCGGCCAGAGCGTCCTGGTGCGCTCCGACGAGTCGGCGATCACCGGCAAGGACACCCTCAAGGGCAAGAAGGTCTGCTCGGTCACCGGCTCCACCCCCATCCAGCGGGTCAAGGACCAGGCCCTGACCGAGCCGGAGAACATCGTCGAGTTCCAGACCTACACCCAGTGTGTGGACCAGCTGATCAACAAGCAGGTCGACGCCGTGACCACCGACGACGCGATCCTGGCCGGCTACGCCTCGCAGCAGCCGGACAAGCTGAAGCTGGTCGGCGAGCCGTTCTCCGAGGAGCCCTACGGCATCGGCCTGGCCAAGGACGACACCGTGCTCCGCAACCAGATCAACGACACCCTGCAGGCCGCCGAGAACGACGGCACCTGGAAGACGATCTACGACAGCACGCTCGGCAAGTCCGGTGCCACGTCGACGCCGCCGCCGATCGACCGCTACTGACAGTTCCGCTGACGGGGTGGGCCGGCATCGCCTGCCCACCCCGTCTCCCCCGGTGAGAGGCGCGCACCGCCGTGAACGTGCTCCTGGACAACCTCGAGTCTCTACGGTTCCGCGTTCTGGGGGACCATCCAGCTCTTCGTCATCGCCGGCCATCGGCTCGCTGGTCCTCGGCTTTGTCCTGGCGGGTATGCGGGTCAGCCCGGTGCCGATCCTGCGCAGCTTCGGCGCGGGCTACGTCAACATCGTGCGCAACACCCCGCTCACCCTCGTGTTCTTCTTCTTCGCCTTCGCCTATCCGCGGCTGGAGATCCTCGACCTCTCGTTCTTCGCGAGGGCCTGCACCGCCCTGATCCTCTACACCGCCGCCTTCGTCTGCGAGGTGATCCGGTCCGGGGTGAACACGGTGCCGGTCGGCCAGGCCGAGGCGTCACGCGCCCTGGGCTTCACGTTCGGCCAGACGCTGAGCGAGGTGATCCTGCCGCAGGCGGTGCGTTCGGTGGTGCCGCCGCTGACCAACGTGATGATCGCGCTGCTGAAGAACACCACGATCGCCGCCGGTTTCGCGGTGGCCGAGGCGGGCGGGATCTACCAGAACCTCTCCGAGCGCGGTTACGACGTGTTGATCGGGTTGCTCTGGGTGGCGGTCGGCTTCCTGATCCTGGTGGTCCCGTTGACGCTGCTGCAACGCAGCCTGGAACAACGCTGGAGCGTGGCGAGGTGACCGCCGGAGGGTTCTCTACGATGCGCCCGGGCCGCAGGCGTCGTCCGCAACCGCCTGACCGGCGTCATCGGCACGGTGGTGCTGGCCGCGATCGTCGGGTTCATCCTCTACCGCTTCATCTCCGACCGGGCAGTTCGAGGGCCGGCTCTGGAGCTGGATCACCTACAAGGCCATCCAGATCACGTTGCTGAAGGCCCTGCTCGCGACGCTGCAGGCGTTCGCGCTGGCTGCCGTGCTCTCGCTGGTGTTCGGCGCGGTCTTCGCGGCCGGACGGCTCTCCGACCACACGTGGGTCAGCCGGCCGGCGACGGCGATCGTGGAGTTCTTCCGGGCCGTGCCGCTCGTGGTGCTGATCTTCATCATCTACTTCGGCATGTCGCGCAGCCTCGGGATCACGGTTTCCACGTTCACGGCGCTGGTGCTCGGGCTGATGCTCTACAACGGCTCGGTGCTGGCCGAGGTCTTCCGGGCCGGGGTGAACGCGCTGCCGAGGGGCCAGCGCGAGGCGGCCTACGCGCTGGGTATGCGCAAGACCCAGGTGATGACCAACGTGCTGCTCCCGCAGTCGCTGCGGCAGATGCTGCCGACGATCATCAGCCAGCTCGTGGTGGTGCTCAAGGACACCGCGCTCGGCTTCCTGATCCTCTACCCCGAGCTGCTGTACCAGGCTCGGGCGCTGGGCAGCCAGGGCCAGCTGGGGTCGCCGATCCTGCAGGTGGCGCTGGTCATCGCGGTCATCTACATCGCGATGTGCCTGCTGCTGTCGGCGTTCGCGAACTACCTGGAGCGGCGGACCCGCCGCAGCAGCAAGGCCCCAAGCCGGCGGCGCCGCCGGCGGCCGCCGATCCCGAGCTGACAGCCGCGGTCACCCGTAGACCCGAGCCCTGAGCCGGGCCAGCTCCGGCGGATCAGAGGTTCTCGACGACGACGGGCTCGATGCCCTCGCCCGCCGGCAACTCGAAGCCGAACACCTGGGCGTAGAAGCTCAGCTCGGCGTCGAGGGCCCGGCGGATGTTCTCGGCGCGGCGGAATCCGTGCTGCTCGCCCTCGAACAGCAGGTACGCCACCGGCACCCCGCGCTCGCGCAGCGCGTCGACGATCTTCTCGCTCTGGTTGGGCGGCACGATCGCGTCCTCCGAGCCCTGCAGCACGATCAGCGGCCGGCTGAACTTCTCGACGTGATGGATCGGCGAGCGGGCCACGTAGAGTGTCGCGCTCCTCGGGGTACGGGCCGACCAGCCGGTCGAGGTAACGGCTCTCGAACTTGTGCGTGTCGGTGGCGAGCGCCTCGAGATCGGCGACCCCGAAGTGATCGGCACCCGCCGCGAACGGGGTGTCCTCGCGGGCCAGCGCGGCCAGCGTCGTGAAGCCGCCGGCCGAACCGCCCCGTATGCACAACCGGCTGCCGTCCACCCGCCCGACCGGGCCAGCCAGCCGGCCGCGGCCAGGCAGTCGGCCACGTCGACCACACCCCAATGCCCGTAGAGCTCCTCCCGGTAGGCCGCGGCCGTAGCCGGTGGAGCCGCCGTAGTCCACGTCGACGACGGCGAACCCGCGGCTGGTCCAGTACTGGACGCCGGTGCTCAGCACCGGGACCGCCGCGCTAGGTCGGGCCGCCGTGGATCACCACCAGCAGCGGCGGGCAGCTCGCCGTCCTGGCCGGTGCGATCGGGGTTGGCCGGCGGGTAGAACAGGGCGTGCGCGGTGCGCGCGGCCCCGTCCGGTGCGGTGGAGGCGAACGAGATCGCCTCGGGTGCGGACAGGTAGCCCGGATCGACGCGCAGATCCCGCGGCGGGCGCAGCACGGTGACCGCCGCCGCTGTCGACGTCGACCCGGTACACGCCCGGCTCGCTGGTCGGGGTGCCGGCCACCAGCACCACGACGCCGGCGCCGGCGGCGCGCACCGTGCTGATCGCCGAGAACGGCAGCTCGAGATCGACGACCGGCCCGTCGGTGCCGCGCACCGGCCAGGCCGTCGAAGCCCGCCCGCCGGCACGCGACGCCACCCGCCCGTCGTCGAGCACGGCGTAGCGCGGGCTGCCGAACACCCAGCCCGGCACCCCGATCTCGGCGTCGAGGCGCACCATCGGCCTCGATGTCCGTGCCGGGCCGCCAGCGGTAGAGGTTCCACCAGTCGGTGCGGTCGGACAGGAACCACAGCGAGCCGTCCGGCTGCCACTGCGGCTCGGACACGGACTCGCCGCGCCCGCCGGCCACCACGATCTCCTCGCCGGTGACGAGGTTGCGGGTGCGCAGCTCGACGTCGTCCCACGGCATCGACGGGTGGTTCCACTGCAGCCAGGCCAGCGTCACCCCGTTCGGGTGCAGCCGCGGCGCCGCGACGAAATCCGGGCCGCTGACCAGCACTTCCGGCTTCGACAACCGGTGCGCGTCGAGCCGGACGATCTCGTTGTGGACGTCGGCGCGGCCGGTCCCGCTGTGCCGCTCCCGCACGCAGACGATCATGGCGCGTCCGTGTCGAGGTCGCCGTCGGCGTAGCGGTCGGCGCGCGGGGTGGCCGGCTCCGGAGTGATCGGCTTCGGGGTGCTCGCGCCCGGCGGCGAGCCGGTACAGCCGCTGGTCGGCCCAGTCGGTGAACCAGGTGACGCCGTCGCGCACCCACCACGCGCCGCCGCCGTACTCGTGTACTGCGGTGCGCGCGTTGCGGCCCTCCGGCAGCACCTCGGACCGGTGCCGTCGGGCCTGCGGCGCACCAGCTGCGTCCGCCCGCCCTCGGCCGGCCGGCCCTCGGACCACACCACGTCGGCCCCGTCGAGCTGCGACCCCGACAGCTGCACCGCGGCCGCGACGACGAGCTCGGAGGTGATCGGGGTGGGCCAGGACCCGAAAGACAGGGATGTCACATCCGCTCACGGTAGTCGGCTCGTCCCGGTCCGGGCGAACGCGCTCCACAGCGGACAGCCGCCTCCGATCTGGCGTGGCGCCGGGTCGCAGCGTCACGCCGGTACCGTGGCGGGGCCGGCTCAGCCGGAACGCAGAGTGAGGCCGGGGATACCGCGTGAGGGAAGAGGCAGCGATGACGACGAGGCAGCGATGACGACGAGGCAGCGATGAAGGAAGCGAGACGTCCCGACGGACGCCGCCGGCCGAACCGATCGAGGCCGAGGTCGTTCTCCTCGCCGACGCCGGCAGGCTCGACCGACCCGGTGATCGAGGCCGAGATCGTCCCGGACCAGCGGGCGGTGCCCTCGCCGCGGCGCCGTCGACTACGACGAGCACGGCGTGCCCAGCTTCGACTACGTCCGCGACAAGATCGAGAGCCGGTACGCGACGTCGATCGGCAGCACCGAGCTGGCCGCAGAGACTCCCGAGGGCCGCACCGTCGACGACCAGTTCGCCGAGCGCGAGCGAGGCCGCGAAGGCCAAGCTCGAGGAGATCCGGCCGCAGGCCCTCGACGACAGCTCCTCGCTAACGCAGATCGCCGCCGGGCTCGACGGCCCAGCGCCGTCGCAACGAACGGTCGGGCACTGCCGGACCGCGCGTGATGTGCGCGGCGGTTCGGCGACGTGTCGGCGGCGGCCAGGCGCCGGCGCGCTTGAAGATCTTGCTGCCCAGCCAGACCAGCGGGTCGTACTTGCGGTCCACCACGCGCTCCTTGAGCGGGATCAGCGCGTTGTCGGTGATCTTGATGTGCTCCGGGCAGACCTCGGTGCAGCACTTGGTGATGTTGCACTACCCGAGCCCGTGCTCCTCCTGGGCCGCCTTCTTGCGGTCGGCCGCGTCGAGGGGGTGCATGTCCAGCTCGGCGATCCGCATCAGGTAACGCGGGCCGGCGAAGTTCTCCTTGTTCTCCTCGTGGTCACGCACGACGTGGCAGGTGTTCTGGCACAGGAAGCACTCGATGCACTTGCGGAACTCCTGGCTGCGCTCCACGTCGACCTGCTGCATGCGGTACTCGCCGGGTGCCACGCCGGGCGGCGGCGCGAAGCTGGGGATCTCCCTGGCCTTGGTGTAGTTGAACGTCACGTCGGTGACCAGGTCCCGGATCACCGGGAACGTGCGCAGCGGCGTGATCGTGATGACCTCGCGCTCCTCGAACGTCGACATCCGGGTCATGCACATCAGCCGCGGCTTGCCGTTGATCTCCGCGCTGCACGAGCCGCACTTGCCCGCCTTGCAGTTCCAGCGCACGGCCAGATCCTGGGCCTCGGTCTGCTGCAGCCGGTGGATGATGTCGAGCACGACCTCGCCCTCGTTCACCTCCACCGGGTAGTCGACCAGCTCCCCCTTCTGGCTGTCGCCACGCCAGACGCGGAAATGGGCGTCGTAACTCATGCTTTCTCTCCCTGATCCGCGCGGTGACCACCGAGCTCTTCACCGGTGTAGTACTTCTTCAGCTCGTCGAGCTCGAACAGGTCGAGCAGGTCGGGTCGCATCGGCACCTGCTCCACGCGCTGCAGGTCCACGTCGTCCTCGCCCAGCGCGGACAACCGCAGCAGCACGTGCCGCCAGTCGGAGTCCATCACGGGATAGTCGTCCCTCGTGTGGCCGCCGCGGCTCTCCTGCCGCTCCAGTGCCGCCTTGGCCACGCAGAGCGAGACCAGCAGCATGTTGCGCAGGTCCAGCGCGAGGTGCCAGCCGGGATTGAACTGCCGGTGCCCTTCGACGCTGACCGTGCGGGTGCGCACCGCGATGTCCTGCAAGGCCTTCAGCGCCAGCTACATCTCCTCTTCCTTGCGGATGATGCCCACCAGCTCGTGCATCGTCTTCTGCAGCTCCTGCTGCACCACGAACGGGTTCTCCCCGCCCTCGGTCGCGCAGGAGAACGGCAGCAGCGCCCGGTCCACCGCGGTGGCCACCTCGGCGACCGCGACCGCCGGCCGGATCCCGGCCAACCCGTCCACGTACGCCGAGGCGCCCGCCCCGGCCCGGCGGCCGAAGACCAGCAGGTCGGACAGCGAGTTGCCACCCAGCCGGTTCGATCCGTGCATGCCTCCTGCGACCTCGCCGGCCGCGAACAGACCCGGCACCCGCGACATGGCCGAGTCCGGATCGACCTCGACGCCACCCATCACGTAGTGGCACGTCGGGCCGACCTCCATCGGCTCCTTCGTGATGTCGACGTCGGCCAGCTCCTTGAACTGGTGGTACATCGACGGCAGCCGCTTGAGGATCTCCTCCGGCGACCGCCGGGAGGCGATGTCCAGGAACACCCCGCCGTGCGGGCTGCCACGGCCCGCCTTGACCTCGGAGTTGATCGCGCGGGCCACCTCGTCACGGGGCAGCAGCTCCGGCGGCCGACGGTTGTTGTCGGCGTCGTTGTACCAGCGGTCGCCCTCTTCCTCGGTGGTGGCGTACTGCTCCTTGAACACGTCCGGGACGTAGTCGAACATGAACCGCTTGCCCTCGGAGTTCTTGAGCACCCCGCCGTCACCGCGCACCGACTCGGTGACCAGGATCCCCTTCACCGACGGCGGCCAGACCATGCCGGTCGGGTGGAACTGCAGGAACTCCATGTTGATCAAGGTCGCGCCGGCACGAAGGGCGAGCGCGTGGCCGTCGCCGGTGTACTCCCACGAGTTCGACGTGACCTGGTAGCTCTTGCCGACACCGCCGGTGGCCAGCACGATCGCCGGGGCGTCGAACCGGACGAAACCGCCGGTGCCGCGGTAGTAGCCGAAGCAGCCGGAGATCCGGCCGTCGGTGACGAACAGGTCGGTGATCGTGGTCTCGTGGAAGACCCGGATGTTGGTCTCGTAGTCACCGGTCTCGGCGTAGTCCTCCTGCTGCAGCGAGACGATCTTCTGCTGCAGGGTGCGGATCAGCTCCAGGCCGGTGCGGTCGCCGACGTGCGCGAGCCGCGGGTAGGTGTGTCCGCCGAAGTTGCGCTGGCTGATCCGGCCGTCCGGGGTGCGGTCGAACAGCGCGCCGTAGGTCTCCAGCTCCCAGACGCGGTCCGGGGCCTCCTTGGCGTGCAGCTCGGCCATCCGCCAGTTGTTGAGGAACTTCCCGCCGCGCATGGTGTCGCGGTAGTGGACCTGCCAGTTGTCGTTGCTGTTGACGTTGCCCATCGCCGCGGCGCAGCCGCCCTCGGCCATCACCGTGTGCGCCTTGCCGAACAGCGACTTGCTGATGATCGCTGTGCGCTTGCCCTGGCCGCGGGCCTCGATGGCCGCGCGGAGGCCCGCACCGCCCGCTCCGATCACGACGACGTCGTAGGAGTGCCGCTCGATGTTCTCGTTGCTGTGGGTCTCGGTCATCGGTGTCACCCTTTAGTTGATGAACCGCAGGTCGGGGATCCAGCCCGCCGCCACGGCCATGATGTAGAAGTCGGTGAAGGCGAGCGTGCCCAGCGTGATCCAGGCCAGCTCCTGGTGCTTGGTGTTGAGCCGCGAGACGAACTGCCAGGACTTGTAGCGCAGCGGGTGCTTGGAGAAGTTGTTGATCCGCCCACCCACGATGCTGCGGCAGGAGTGGCATGAGATCGTGTACGCCCACAGCGCCACTACGTTGACCAGCAGGATGACGTTGCCAAGCCCGAACCCGAACTCTCCGTCGGTGCGCACGAACGCGTAGATCGCGTCCCAGGTGTTGATCAATGAGATGAGCACGGCCGCGTAGAAGAAGTAACGGTGCAGGTTCTGCCCGAGCAGTGGGAATCGGGTCTCGCCGGTGTAACGCCCATGCGGCTCGGCGACGGCACAGGCCGGCGGCGAGAGCCAGAACGAGCGGTAGTAGGCCTTGCGGTAGTAGTAGCACGTGAGCCGGAAGAGCAGCAGGAACGGCAGTGTCAGCGCCGCGTAGGGCAGGAACCACCAGTCGGGCAGGAAACGGCCGAAGTGCGCGGCATTCTCGACGCACCCCACCGAGACGCACGGCGAGTAGAACGGCGTGAGGTAGTTGAACGGCTCGACGAAGTACCAGTTCTGCATGAAGGCCCGGACGGTGGCGTAAGCCACCCAGGCGACCAGGCCCGTGAAGGTGAGCAGTGGCGGCAGCCACCACCGGTCCGTGCGCAGCGTCCGGGCCGAGATCTCTGCTCGACCGGCGGACGCATCTGTGGTGGAGGACACGTCTTCGAACCTCGTCTTCTACGTCTACGACTTCTGCCTACCGGCGCGGCCGGAAAGGTGGCGGCGACGCCTGGTCATGAACGGTGTTGCGGGACTCTACGACGGCGACAACGGGCCTCGCGGTCCGGGCCGTCACCACCCGGGCGCGCTGCCGACACGATTCCCGCAACGGCGGTATTCCCAGGTGGGAGGCGTCGTTGCGGTCCTCGACAGACGGCGTCTGATCAGCTTGTACCGGGAGACATCAGCCGTCCAATGCATCGGTGACACCCGTTCGATGCCCGTAGGCTATGACGGTGACGTTCTCCCAGCTCGCGTACTTCGTGGCGGTCGCCGATGTGCGCAGCTTCACGCGGGCGGCGGAGTCGGTCGGAGTTGCCCAGCCGACGCTGTCCCGGCAGCTCAAAGCGCTTGAGAACGAGCTCGGCGCGGCGCTGGTGGACCGCGGAGGGCGCGACGGGCCGACGCTGACCCCGGCCGGTGAGGCGGTGCTGCCGCTCGCCCGGCGCATGTTGGCCGACATGGACAGCGCACGCACCGCCGTTGCGGAGATCGTCGGGCTGCGCAGCGGCCGGGTTCGGGTCGGCGCGACGCCGTCACTGTGCATCGGGGTGCTGGCCGACGTGCTGCGGGTGTTCCACGACCGGTATCCCCGGATCCACCTCGAGCTCGCCGAGAGCGGATCGCGACCGCTGGTGCGTTCGCTGGTGCGCGGCGAGCTCGACATCGCACTCGTGATCGTGCCGCCTGCGGGCATCGACCCGACCCTGGAGTACACCCCGATCCTGCGCGAGCGGCTGTCGGTGGCCTCACCCGCTGCGGAGCCTGCGCTGTCCCGCCGCGGCTCGGTGACGGTGCGGGAGCTGGCCCGCCGACCGCTCGTGGTGCCGCGCACCGGATACGACGTGCGGGAGACCACCTTGGCGGCCTACGCCGATGCCGGGGTGACCCCCCGGTTCGCCGTGCAGGGCGGCGAGATGGACGCGGTGCTGCGGCTCGTCGAGGCCGGCACCGGGGTGGCCGTGGTGCCCGATCTCGTGTTCGCAGGGCGGCCCGGACTGCGCCGGACCGTGCTGACGCCCCCGCTGTACCGGACGGTGGCGCTGGCCCGCCGCGCGGAACTGGCGCCGACCCACGCCGTGCGGGCGTTCCGGGACACCCTGCTGGGTTTCCTCGCCGAGCTGTCGGCCGAGCTGCCCGGCGATGTGCAGGTCCTGCACCGGCCCGACGGCGGCGACTGGTGATCAGCGCTCGGCGGCGTGGGTGTCGTCCTGCACCGCCGGTCGGCCCGCGTCGATGGGGCGACGGAGCCGCTGCCGCCGGGACCGGGACATCGCACGGCCGCTGCCGCCGGGACCGGGACGTCGCACGCTCGCAGCCCACCTGCGACAGCGTCGGACGGGTTAGCGTGAACCGGTGCCTGCCGCGCTGCACTTCTATTTCGACCCCGTGTGCCCCTTCGCGTGGATGACCAGCAAGTGGATTCGTCTGGTGCAGGCCCAACGCGACTACACGGTGGACTGGCGGTTCATCTCGCTGCGGCTCGTCAACGCGCACGTCGACTACGACGCGCATTTCCCGCCGGAGTACGAGGCGGGACACACCGCAGGGTTGCGGCTGCTGCGGGTGGCCGCACGCACCCGTGCGGAACACGGGCGGGACGCGGTGGCCCCGCTGTACGCCGCACTCGGCGCGCAGATCTTCGACCGCGAGCCGGTGCCCGACGAATCCCGAAGCCACGGCCGCCGCGGGACACGGGAGTTCGTGGAGCCGGTGCTCCTCGCGGCCGGGCTGCCGACGGTGCTCGCCGACGCACTGGACGACCCGACGTGGGACGCCGAGCTGCAGGCCGACACCGATGAAGCGCTTGCCTTGACCGGGAAGGACGTCGGTACCCCGATCCTGCACGTCGAGCCGCCGGGCGGGATGGCGTTCTTCGGCCCGGTCATCAGCAGGCTCCCCGACCCCGAGGCCGCCGTCGAGCTCTGGGATCACGTGGTCGGCTTGGCCCGCTTCCCCGGGTTCGCCGAGCTCAAGCGCAGCCTGCGGGAGCAGCCACAGCTGCGTTCGTTCGGCGTGGCGGAGGATGCGGTGGGTGTACAGGAGGACTGGCACGCCGGAAGTCGTCGGCTGAAGAAGTGACCCCCGGATGGCCTTTGGGGGTCAGTCGCCGAGCTCGTCGACATCGGCCCCGCGAGCGGTGATCGCCTCCCGCACCACTCGGTAGGCGATGCCGGCGCCATAGCCCTTACGCGCGAGCATCCCGGCGAGCCGACGCGCGGCCCCGGCCCGCTGCTCCGGCGAGTCGAGAACAACGCCGCGCAGCTTCCGCTCCACCAGCTCGCGGGCTCGCGCTTCCTCAGCGTCGCCGTCCAGCTCCGCCAGCGCCTCACCGGCGACCTCGTCGGCCACTCCCTTGCGCCGCAGCTCGACGGCCAGCGCGTGGCGGCCGAGCCCCTTGCCGGTGCGCCGGGAATGCACCCATTGCTCGGCGAAAGCGGTGTCGTCGATCAGGCCGACCTCGTGGAAACGGTCGAGCACCGTGCGCACCGCATCCTCGGGCACGGACTTGCGTCGCAGGGCATCCTCGAGCTCGTGTCGACTGCGGGCCCGCTCCGTGAGCAAGCGCAGGCAGATGGTGCGAGCGACGGCTGCCGGGTCGGCCTGTTCCGAGGACTGCGACTGCTGTGTGCGCTCGAGAATCGAGCTGGCCGCCGCCGCGACCTCGACGGTCATCTCCGGCGTGAGCCGACTACGGCGCTCGCGCTGGCGGCTCGGGCGTCCGGTGCTGGGATGTTGGGTGCTCGGACCTTCGGTGTTGGGACTGCGGGTGTCGGGACTTCGGGTGTTGGGAATGCTGTCCGGCAGAGCGTCGGGTGAACCCTCGACGGCCCAGAGCCGCCGGCCGGCGCGCCGGGTCGAGCGCTCTCCCAGGTCGGCGACCGGCACGTCGGACCGCGCCGTGCCGATCTGCCCGGCATCGAACGAGGCAAGCGGAGCGGCCGCTCCCCTGGCTCCTTGCCCACCGGGCGCAAGATCAGCCAAGGAGGCCACCGGCGCCGCGCCGGTCCCGGATTCGGATTCGGATTCGGATCGTCAGGCCGGCCCGGGCCGACACCGACGTCGTCATCAGGCCCGCCTTTCACGGTCAGAAGTCGACCGGGGCAGGCAGGGGCTCGACCTCGGCGTCGAGCTGGGGCCCGATGCCCAGCTTCTCCTTGATCCGCTTCTCGATCTCGGAGGCCACGTCGGGATTGTCGCGCAGGAACTTGCGGGCGTTCTCCTTGCCCTGCCCCATCTGGTCGCCTTCGTAGGTGTACCAGGCCCCGGACTTGCGCACGATGCCCTGCTCCACACCGACGTCGACCAGCGAACCCTCACGGCTGATCCCGACCCCGTACAGGATGTCGAACTCCGCCTGCTTGAACGGCGGTGCGATCTTGTTCTTCACCACCTTGACCCGGGTGCGGTTTCCCACCATGTCGGATCCGTCTTTCAACGTCTCGATCCTGCGGATATCGAGCCGGACGGATGCATAGAACTTCAGCGCTTTGCCACCGGTCGTCGTTTCGGGGGAACCGAACATGACCCCGATCTTTTCCCGCAACTGGTTGATGAAGATCATCGTGGTGCCGGAATTGCTGAGTGCACCGGTGATCTTCCGCAGCGCCTGGCTCATCAGCCGGGCCTGCAGGCCGACGTGGCTGTCGCCCATCTCGCCCTCGATCTCGGCGCGCGGCACGAGCGCCGCCACCGAGTCGACCACGATGATGTCCAGCGCACCGGACCGGATCAGCATGTCGGCGATCTCGAGCGCCTGCTCACCGGTATCCGGTTGGGACACCAGCAACGAGTCGGTGTCGACCCCGAGTGCCTTGGCGTACTCCGGATCGAGCGCGTGCTCGGCATCGATGAACGCGGCGATGCCGCCCGCGGCCTGCGCGTTGGCCACCGCGTGCAGGGCCACGGTGGTCTTGCCGCTCGACTCAGGGCCGTAGATCTCCACGACCCGCCCGCGTGGCAGACCGCCGACCCCGAGCGCGACGTCGAGGGCGATGGAGCCGGTGGGGATGACCCCGATAGGCGGCCGGGTGTCGTCGCCGAGGCGCATCACCGATCCCTTGCCATGGTTCTTCTCGATCTGCGCGAGGGCGAGGGCCAGCGCCTTCTCGCGGTCGGGTGCGCTCATCGCCGGTCTCCACCTCAGGTTGGGACGTTCTTCGTTCTGGTGCCGTCGACGGTAGGGGGAACCACCGACAATCTGTGGGTGTGATGCCAACCTGTGGATGGCTACGACCCGTTGTGGACAGCAGCGTAGCGAACAGGTGTTCGATCGCCCAACTGACACGCCCGGCGGCTACGATCCCGCGCCCGGCTGCCGGGGCCGCCCCGGATCAGCGGCGAGCGGCCGGCACGTCGTAGGCCTCGCACACCGCTTTCCACACTTCCCGGGGGTCGATCCCGGCCTCCAACGCCTCCACCACGGTCTGCCCGCCGAGCTCCGCGAACACGTGGTCGCGGGACACCGACCCGGCGCGCAGTGCCCCGAACTCGTCGTCCATCAGCTCCCAGAAATAGGTCAGTCGCACGCCACAACGGTAGTGCTCGGAAAGGGTGGCTCGAAAATGGCAAGGTCGCATCATGGACGCCGACCCCACTGCGGAACTGATCACCGACACCTGGGCTGCCCTCGGCGGCGCCCCGGCCGAACTGCAGCGGTTGCGCGTCACCGGACCGCCGGTCACGTTGCCCTCGAAGTACGCGGTCACCGGGATCGCGGCCGCGGGGGTGGGTGCCAGCCTGCTGGCCGGAACGCTCGGGACCGGTGCGGAGGTCGACCTCGACACCCGAGGGCTCGCCGTGGCGCTGCGCAGCGAGCGCTACCTGCGCCGGGACGGCCGGTCGCCGGGATCCCCGTTCGACCCGCTGTCGGCGTTCCACCGGACCGCCGACGGCTGGCTGCGGCTGCACGCCAACTATCCGTGGCACCGGGCGGCGGCGCTGCGCGTGCTCGACTGCGCCGAGCCCGAAGCCGCGGCCGCGATCGCCGAGCGGGACGGCGTCGAGCTGGAGACCGCGCTGCACGAGGCGGGCGGGGTCGGCGCCGCGGTCCGCACGCGGGAGCAGTGGAGAGAAGCCTTCGGAGACCCGCTACCTCTCGTCGAGCACCGAGTGGTCGGCCCGGCGCCTGCCCGCGCCCCGCGCCGACCCCGGGTGCTCGACCTGACCAGGGTCATCGCCGGCCCGGTCGCCACCCGCACGCTCGCCGCCCACGGCGCCGACGTGCTCCGGCTCGACGCGCCGGACCGTCCGGAGATCGCTCTGCAGTACTGGGACACCCTGCCCGGCAAGCGCAGTGCGCTTCTCGATCTGGCCGCCGACAGCGCCGTTCTCGAACAGCTCCTCACCGACGCGGACGTCGTGGTCAGCGGATACCGGCCCGGTGCCCTCGACCGCTTCGGGCTGGCCCCGGAAGCGCTCGCCGACCGGCATCCCGGGCTGGTGGTGGTGACGCTGTCCGCCTGGGGCCACGTGGGGCCGTGGGCGGGTCGGCGCGGCTTCGACAGCCTGGTCCAGGCGGCGTGCGGGATCGCCGTGACCGAGGGGGCGCCGGACACCCCGGGAGCGTTGCCCGCGCAGGCCCTCGACCACGTCACCGGCTATCTCGGAGCGGCTGCCGCGCACCTGGGCCTGGCGCGGCAGCGCCGTGACGGCGGCACACATCACGTCCGCCTGTCGCTGATCGGGACGGCCGCGTGGCTGCAGGGGTTGCCCGCCGCCGAGCCGGTGGAGACCGGGGAGATCGACCCGACGGCCCATCTCGTGGACCTCGACGCTCCCGACGGCCGGCTGACGCTCGCCGCGCCGCCGGGCACCGTCGACGGGCGCCCGCTGAACTGGCCCGATCCGCCCCCCTCGTTCGGAACAGCGCTACCGCGGTGGGCGTGAGCAGCGATGCCGCTGTGGAGTTCCACCGCACAGCACCCGGGAACTAGTGCTCCGCGGACCGGTACCGTCGAGCCCGTGATGTCCGATTCCGTGCCGCCCGCCGTGCTGGCGCAGGATCCGACCGGCCTCTCGTCACCCTTCGGTCAGATCGTCGTGCTGATCGGACTGCTGGCCTCGTTGACCCTGCTGCTGCGCTGGTGGTGGCAGAACCGAGGCCGGTGACGGCGGATCCGGATGCCACTCCGGCCCGCGCCGGACGATCACGGCGCGGCGCCGGAAGTGAGTGGTGCCTCCTACAGCCGCTCGAACACCGCCGCGATGCCTTGTCCACCGCCGACACACATCGTGACCAGCGCGTACCGGCCGCCGATGCGGTGCAGCTCGTGGATCGCCTTGGTGGCGAGGAAGGCCCCGGAGCAGCCGATGGGGTGCCCGAGCGCGATCGCCCCGCCGTTCGGGTTGACCTTCTTCAGGTCGAGCTCGAGACCGCGGGCCACCGCGATGGCCTGCGCGGCGAACGCCTCGTTCGACTCGATGACGTCGAGCATGTCCAAGGTCATGCCGGCCTTCTTCATAGCGATCTTCGTGGCCGGGATCGGGCCCTCGCCCATGATCTCGTTCGGCACCCCGGCCACGGCGTAGGACACCAGCCGGGCCATCGGCGTGGCGCCCGCGGCGCGCGCCGCTTCCGCTTCGGCGAGCACCAGGAACGCGGCGCCGTCGTTGATGCCGGACGAGTTGCCCGCGGTGACCGTGCCACCGTCCTTCTTGAACGCCGGCCGCATCGTGCCGAGCTTCTCCGCCGTGGTCCCGGGCTTCACGTGCTCGTCGGTGTCGACGGTCACCTCGCCCTTTCGGGACTTCTTGACGATCGGCATGATCTGGTCCTTGAAACGACCCTCCTCGATGGCCGCCGCCGCCCGACGGTGCGACTCGGCGGCCAGCTCGTCCTGCTCCTCGCGGGTGATGTTCCACTTCTCGGCGAGGTTCTCCGCGGTGATCCCCATGTGTCCGACGCCGAACGGATCGGTCAGCGCGGCGACCATGCCGTCGACCATCTTCGTGTCGCCCATTCGGGCGCCGCTGCGCATCGCAGGCGACAGATAGGCCCCACGCGACATCACCTCGACGCCGCCGCCGACACCGAAATCACAATCGTCGAGCAGGATGTTCTGGGCCGTCGTCACGACGGCCTGCAAACCCGAAGAACAGAGCCGGTTGACGGCCATGGCCACCGAGTCCATCGACAGCCCGGCCTGGATCGCCGCCACCCGCGCGACGTAGGGATAGCGGGACTCGGTCGGGATGCAGTTCCCGACGGTCACGTAGTTGATCTGCTTCGGGTCGACCGCGGAGCGGCTGACCGCCTCCTTCATCACGGTGCCGGCCAGATCCGCCGGCTCGATGTCCGCCAGCCCGCCTCCGAAGGCGCCGATCGCCGATCGCACAGCGGACAGCACCACCACGTCACGTTCGCTCATATCGAGTTCCCTTCCACGACGAGTGGCCGGTCGTCTCGTCGTCGTCCACGGCCAGGGCGCCTCCGAGCCCGCGGCGCCGTCGCGCATCGGCTCGAGGTCGTCACGCGTTGGCGCGTCGCGAGGCGCTACTGCAGCCTAACTCGGCAGCCCGACAGGAACCATGTCCAGCGCGCGGCGCCGAATCGGGCGGGCGGCCCGACTCGGGATCCGAACCGCCGCGGCTTGAGAAACTGTCGGACCCCCGGCGCATGATGGCGGACGTGAGCGCGATCGACGGTTTCTCCCCGGCCACCCGGGACTGGTTCGGCGGGGCCTTCGTCGCGCCCACTCCCGCACAGGAGGGGGCGTGGGCAGCGGCCCAGGCCGGGCGGCACGCCCTGGTCGTCGCCCCCACCGGCTCCGGCAAGACCCTTGCCGCGTTCCTGTGGGCCTTGGACCGGCTGGCCACCGGGCCGCCGCCGGACGAGCTGCGGCACCGCTGTCGGGTGCTGTACGTGTCCCCGCTCAAGGCGCTGGCGGTCGACGTGCAGCGCAACCTCCGCTCGCCGCTGGCGGGGATCCGGCAGGCCGCCACCCGGCTCGGGCTGCCCGTCCCGGACATCACGGTGGGCATCCGGACCGGTGACACCCCGGCGGACGAGCGCCGCCTGTTCGCCCGTACGCCGCCGGACGTGCTGGTCACCACCCCCGAGTCGCTGTTCCTGATCCTCACCTCGGCGGCCCGCGAGTCGTTGCTCGGCGTGCAGACGGTGATCGTGGACGAGGTGCACGCGGTGGTCGGCACCAAGCGCGGCGCGCACCTGGCGCTGTCGCTGGAACGGCTCGACGAGCTGCTCGACGCACCGGCCCAGCGGATCGGCCTCTCGGCCACCGTCCGTCCGCTCGACGAGGTGTCGACGTTCCTGGCCGGCGCCCACCCCGTGGAGGTGGTGCAGCCGCCGAGCGCGAAGACGATCGAGGTGACCGTCGAGGTGCCGGTCCCGGACCTGGCCGCGCTCGACGAGCGGCCGGCACCCGGGAGCTCCGACGAGGAGGTGATCGGTTCCGCGGCGGGCAGCGCGCAACGACCCTCGATCTGGCCCGCGGTGGAACGGCGGCTGCTGGAGCTGGTGCGAACGCACCGGTCGACGATCGTGTTCGCGAACTCGCGCAGGCTCGCCGAGCGGCTGACCTCGCGACTCAACGAGCTGGCCGCCGAGGAGATCGATGGCGCGCAGGAGCTGGACGCCTTTCCGGCGGAGGCGATCGGGCAGTCGGGCATCGGAAGGGGGCTCGGCGCGCCGACCCCGGACGCGAGTGTCCTGCCGAGCACGGTGGCGAAGGCGCACCACGGCTCGATGTCCCGCGAGCAACGCACGCTGGTGGAGGAGGAGCTGAAGGGCGGCCTGCTTCCGTGCGTCGTGGCCACCTCGAGCCTGGAGCTGGGCATCGACATGGGCGCGGTCGACCTGGTGGTCCAGGTGGAGGCACCGCCGAGTGTCGCTTCGGGGTTGCAGCGGGTGGGCCGGGCCGGGCACCAGGTCGGTGCGGTGTCCACCGGTGTGGTGTTCCCCAAGTACCGGGGCGACCTGGTGTCCTGCGCCGTGGTCGCCGAGCGGATGTCCGGTGGCAAGATCGAGTCGCTGCGCTACCCCCGCAACCCGCTGGACGTGTTGGCCCAGCAGATCGTCGCGATGCTCGCGCTGGAACCGTGGGCACTCGCCGACCTGGCCCGGGTCGTGCGGCGCGCCGCGCCGTTCGCCGCACTGCCGGAGTCGGCGCTGCACTCGGTGTTGGACATGCTGGCCGGGCGGTACCCGTCCGAGGAGTTCGGCGAGCTGCGAGCCCGGATCACCTGGGATCGGGTCACCGACGTGCTGACCGGCCGGCCAGGTGCGCAGCGGCTGGCGGTCACCTCCGGCGGCACCATCCCCGACCGCGGGCTGTTCACCGTCATGACCCCGGGCGGGGCCGACGGCGCGGGCTCGCGGGTGGGCGAGCTGGACGAGGAGATGGTCTACGAGTCCCGGGTCGGCGACACGTTCCTGCTCGGCACGTCGAGTTGGCGGGTGGAGGACATCACGCACGACCGCGTGATCGTCACGCCGGCGCCGGGACAGCCCGCGCGCATGCCGTTCTGGAAGGGCGAATCGATCGGGCGCCCGCTGGAGCTGGGCCGCGCGGTGGGCGCCTTCGTGCGCGAGATGTCCGGCTTGGCGGAGGATGCGGCGCGCGAACGGGCCGTCTCCGCCGGGCTCGACCAGTGGGCCGTGGACAACCTGCTCGCCTACCTGCACGAGCAGCGCGACGCCACCCGGCATGTGCCCAGCGACCGCACGATCCTGGTGGAGCGCTTCCGCGATGAGCTGGGCGACTGGCGGCTGGTGGTGCACTCGCCGTTCGGCTCGCAGGTCAACGGGCCGTGGGGGCTGGCGATCGCGGCCCGGATGCGGGAGCGGCGCGGCGTGGAGGTGCACGCCGCCGCGGCCGACGACGGCATCGTCCTGCGGCTGCCCGACGCGGTGGACGACTCCGGCGCCGAGGTGGTGCCCACCGCGGAGGACGTGCTGCTCGATCCGGCCGAGGTCGAACAGATCGTCGTCGCCGAGCTGGGTTCCTCGTCGTTGTACGCATCGCGGTTCCGGGAATGCGCCGCCCGCGCGCTGCTGCTGCCGCGCCGGGACCCGAAGCGGCGCAGCCCGCTGTGGCAGCAGCGCCAGCGCTCCGCGCAGCTGCTGGCGGTGGCCGGGCGCTACGAGCAATTCCCGATCACCCTCGAGGCCATGCGCGAATGCGTGCAGGATGTCTACGACCTGCCAGGGCTGCGCGAGCTGATGTCCGACGTCGCCGCGCGGAAGGTGCACGTCGTGGAGGTGGTGACGGCTGCGCCGTCGCCGTTCGCCCGCAGCCTGCTGTTCGGCTACGTCGGGATGTTCCTCTACGAGTCCGACGCGCCGCTCGCGGAACGGCGGGCCGCAGCGCTGTCGCTGGACTCCACGCTGCTCGCCGAGCTGCTCGGTTCCGAGGCGATCCGGGAGCTGCTCGACCCGGAGGTGCTGGCCGAGGTCGAGGCGTCGTTGCAACGGCTGTCCCCCGAGCGGCATGCCCGCGACGCCGAGGGCGCGGCCGACCTGTTGCGCTTCCTCGGCGACCTCACCACCGAGGAGGCCGCGGCTCGCGGGGTGCGCCCGGAGTGGCTGGGCGTCCTGGAAGCGGCGCGGCGGGCGATCCGGGTGCGGATCGGGGGGAGGAACGCTGGCTGCCGATCGAGGACGCCGGCCGGGTGCGCGATGCGCTCGGGGCCGCGCTGCCGGTCGGCGTACCGGAGACGTTCACCGAGCCGGTGACCGACCCGCTGGGCGACCTGGTGCTGCGCTACGCCCGTACGCACGGGCCGTTCCCGGCCGCGGAGTGCGCTTCCCGATTCGGGCTCGGAGTGGCGGTGGTGAGCGGGGTGCTCGACCGGCTGGTCGGCAGCCGGCAGGCTGGTCCGCGGGGAGCTGCGCCCGCTCGGCCACGGCGCCCAGTCGGGCGGTCACGCGCGCGCGGACGGGCTCGAGTACTGCGACGCCGAGGTGTTGCGCCGCCTGCGACGGGCCTCGCTGGCGCGGCTGCGGGCCGAGGTCGAGCCGGTCGAACAACGGGCGCTTGGCCGCTTCCTGCCGGCGTGGCAGGGCGTGCAGACCGCGGCCGACGGCGGGCGGCGGGGCCGGATGCGTCGGGCGCCTGGCGCAGAGGACGTGCTCGGTGTGGTGGAGCAGCTGGCCGGAGCCCCGCTGCCGGCCAGCGCGCTGGAATCGCTGATCCTGCCCGCCCGGCTGCCCGGGTACACACCGGCGCTTCTCGACGAGCTCACCGCGGCCGGCGAGGTCACCTGGACCGGCTGCGGTGCGCTCGCCGGCCCCGACGGGTGGCTCGCGGTGGCCCCGGCCGACGTCGCGGACCTCCTGCTGCCCGAGCCGGAGCTCGACGGGGCCGCGAGCCCCCTGCACCGGGCGCTGCTCGCCGCGCTCGGCCGGCCCGACCTCGACGCCGCACCCGTCGGCGGTGGAGCGCTGTTCTTCCGAGAGCTCGCCGACCGGGCCGGCACGCGCGCTGACCGACGCGGGGGAACCCGCAGCGGACGACGGCGCCGTGGTCACCGCCATCTGGGACCTGGTCTGGGCCGGGCTGTTGAGCAACGACACGCTGAGCCCGCTGCGGGCCCGCCTCGGCGGCGGCCGCTCCCCGGCGGGCGGCGGGGCGCACCGACCCCGACGCTCGACCCCGCGCGGACGGTACGCGCAGCTGCGGGCCGGCCGGCCGGTGCTGCCCAGCCGCGGTGGGCCGCCTTCGGTCGGCGGTCGTTGGGCGCTCGCCATCGAGCGCGAGCCCGATCCGACCCGGCGGGCGCACGCCAGGGCGGAGGCGTTGCTCGAGCGGCACGGCGTGCTCACCAGAGGCGCGCTCGGCACCGAGCGCGTCAGCGGCGGGTTCGCAGCGGTGTACCGGGTGCTGCGGGCGATGGAGGATTCCGGCCGGGCGCGGCGCGGCTATGTCGTGGAGGGGCTGGGCGCGGCCCAGTTCGCGGTGCCGGGGGCGATCGACCGGCTCCGCGCGATGTCCCGACCCGACGGGGCGCCGTCGGGCGGACGACGCTCCCGGACCGGTCCACCGGCAGCCGGTCGCCGGCCGACGGATCCGCCGCGCTCTCCCGGGTGGTGCTGGCCGCGGCCGACCCCGCCCAGCCCTACGGCGCCGCGCTGAACTGGCCCGCTACCATCGGCGACACCAAACACCGGCCGGGGCGGAAGGCTGGCGCGCTGGTCGTGCTGGTCGAGGGCGGGCCCGCGCTGTATGTCGAGCGCGGGGGCCGGTCGCTGCTGTCCTTCACCACGGATCGCACGGAGCTGATAGCCGCTGCGCAGGCACTGGCCGGAGCGGTGCACGAGGGATGGCTGGGGACCTTGGCCGTGGAGCGTGCGGACGGGGTGGGCTCGTTGGGGTCGGAGCTGGCCGAGGTACTGACCGAGGCCGGGTTCCGGGTCACGCCCAAGGGTCTGCGATTACGGGCCTGAACCGGCGTACGGTTGCATTGAACAGGCGTCTATCATCAGGATGTCTGGCTGCACCGTCGGAAAGGACGCACGTGATCACAGCTGAGAAGCCGACCGTCGACCAGCCAGCCGGATCGAGGAGGCCGCCGCGCAGGACTCACCGTTGGGGCGGACGACACAGCCGGGCCGGAGTACACGGCCGGGCCGGACGGACCGTCGGGCCGGACGCCGCCGCGGACGTCCGACAGGGCTCCACCGCCCGCACGACCCGCACGATCGAGCTGATGCTGACCGTCAGCGGCACCGCCGACGGCGAATGGCAGGCCGAGCTCAAGCAGGGCAGCACCTGGCTCACCCGCGGCCTGCCGGTCTCCGCCGCGGCCGTTCCGCGCGGCCCAGGAGTTGCACGCCGAGATCGCCGGACCGATCGATGCGTTCATCGGCGTCGGCCCGCGAGCACCGGGCCGCCCGGGTCGCCGCGCTGGAGGCCGAGCTGGCCGAGGCGCGCAAGGCGCTGGCCGAGTGGAGGAGCCGGACGGTCGTCCGAGCGTCCGGCCGCGCCGGCATTTCCGGGTTCGACCGCCGGGTTCACCGCCGGGATCGACCGTCGACGGTCGGACCGGTCGGCGTCGACCGTCCACGGCGCGCGCTACCGTCGTTGATGCCAGAGGGTGACACCGTCCACCTCGCCGGCAAGCGGCTGCGCGCCGCCCTCGCCGGCCAGCTGCTGGTCCGCGGCGAGCTGCGGCATCCGCGCCTCGTCGAGCACGACCTGGCCGGGCGCCCCGTGCTCGACGTCGCCGTGTCGGCAAGCACTTGTTCACCCGCTTCGACGACGGCCGCAGCCTGCACAGCCACTTCCGGATGGACGGCTCATGGCACCTCTACCGGCCCGGAATGAGCTGGCAGCGGCCGGCGCACGAGGCGCGGGCCGTGCTGGCCACCGACGGACCGGGTCGCGGTCGGGTTCGCGCTGCACGACCTGGAGCTGCTGCCCACCGCCGACGAGGACCGGCTGGTCGGACACCTCGGCCCGGACCTGCTCGACCCGGACTGGGGAGCGACGAGCACGCCGCCGAGGCGCTTCGGCGGTTCACCGCGCGGGCCGATCACGAGCTGGGGCTGGTGCTGCTGGAGCAGCGGGTGATGGCCGGTGTCGGCAACCTCTACAAGACCGAGGTGTGCTTCCTGCTCGGCGTCTCCCCGTGGACCCCGGTGCGGGACCTGCCCGACCCGGCGGCGGCGATCGCGCTGTCCCGCGAGCTGCTGCTGCGCAACGCCGACCGCCCCCAGCAGTCCACCACCGGTGAGTTGGGCCGCGGCCGCCAGCACTGGGTGTTCGAGCGCGGCGGGCAGCGCTGCCGCCGCTGCGGCACCCGGATCCGCACCGCCGAGCAGGGCGACGGCGTCTACGCGCGGCTCGCCTACTGGTGCCCGCAGCTGCCAGCCCGGGGACCGCGCCCGCCACGCCGACCCGACCGTCGCGCGCCTCGCCGATGACTCCGCGACCGGCGATGCCGGCACCGCCGCTGGCAGTGGGCGCGGGGCAGCCAGGAGCGGGTCGGTCGGCGCCCCGGTCAGGCGGTGCCGGGCTGCTGCTGCTTGTTCAGCTGGGGCTGCGGCTGGAGCCGGCGCCGCGGTGGCGCGGCCTCGCCCGCCGTGACCTCGCCGGCCACCGGGGCGCCGCGCAGCGAGGACCGGATCTGCTCCAGCCGGCTGGCCCCGGCCATGTCGATGGTCGACTGCTGGACCTCGAGCATCCGGCCCTGCACCGAGTTCTGTGCCAGCTCGGCGGCGCCGATCGCGTTCGCGTAGCGCCGCTCGATCTTGTCCCGGACCTCTTCCAGCGACGGCGTGTTGCCCGGGGCCGCGAGCTCGCTCATCTGCCGCAGCGAGTTGGCCGCCTGCTCCTGCATCTTCGCCTGCTCCAGCTGGCTGAGCAGCTTCGTGCGCTCGGAGATCTTCTGCTGGAGCATCATCGAGTTCCGCTCGACGGCCTGCTTGGCCTGGCCCGCGGCCTGGATCGCCTGGTCGTGAAGCGTCTTCATGTCCTCGACCGACTGCTCGGCGGTGACCAGCTGCGAGGCGAACGCCTGCGCCGACTGCTCGTACTGCTGCGCCTTCGTCTCATCGCCGGACGTCCCGCGCCTGATCGGCCAGCACCAGCGCCTGCCGGGCGGAGGCCTGCAGCTTCTCGACCTCGCCGAGCTGGCGGTTGAGCTTCATCTCCAGCTGCCGCTGGTTGCCGATCACGGCCGCCGCCTGCTGGGACAGCGCATGATGCTGCCGCTGGGCGTCCTCGATGGCCTGCTGGATCTGCACCTTGGGGTCGGCGTACTCGTCGACCTTCGACGAGAACAACGCCATCAGGTAGTTCCAGGCCTTCGCGAAACCGTTGGCCATCTCTTCCGCCCTCCGAGTACCACACCGCTTGCCGAGATCCGATTCCCGGATCGTCCCAGGAATCAGCGCCGTCCGGCCCACAAGCCGGCCTTGGAGCCCATCGTGGCACCGGACCGCCCCGGGTTCCACCGTGGGCCGACGATATCGGGGATCATCCTGAGACCACGCTCCGGTGTGACCCTGAGGTCGGACGCTGTCACTCCGGATTCCTGCCGGAGATTCGCACCCGCGAATTCAAAACCGATCCTCGCGCCGATTCGCTCGGGACGACCGTCAGGCGGCGACCCGAACCCGGCCGGCGGGACGTGCCGCCACCGGCTGACGGCACCGCGACCGGCTCGACGGGGGTCAGCGGGCGGCCCACGGGCATCGGGGACGGCAGCGGCGCACCCGCGTCGCCGGCTCCGGCCAGTCGCAGGTCCATGTGCCGCAGCCCGATCGGCCGACGGGTACGGGCCGATTCCAGGAGCGCGTCGGCGGCCATCGCCTCGGCCGCCTCGCTGAGCAGTTCGTGCAACGCTACGTCCAGCGCCTCGCAGATCGCCGCGAGCAGCTCGCTGGAGAGTTCCTTGCGCCCGCGCTCCACCTCGGACAGGTAGCCCAGGCTCACGCGAGCCTTCCGCGAGACCTCCCGCAGCGTGCGCCGGCGCGCGGTCCGAGCCCGTCGCAGGCTGTCGCCGATCGCCTCTCGCATCAGCACCGCCATGCGTCCTCCTCGAATCGCCGCCCACCGATCGCGGCCTTGGGCTCACCGTACCGATTCACCCGCGTCCGGCGTCGACACGACGTGTCCGCCGACGGCGAACATCGCCGATCGGGACGAACCCGATCAGGTACACCTCGAGGATACGTGCCGATCCGGTAGGTCCCGATCAGGACGGTTCGGTGGCGGGGGTGGCCGCCTGCCGCAGGCGCAGCCCGCGCAACACGTAGTCCAAGCCGGTGGCGACGGTGAGCGCGATCGCGACCGCCAGAGCCGCCCACCGCAACACTCCGACACCCCCCGCGGCGTCGGGCAGCGGGAGCAGGAACAGGCCGATCGCCAACGACTGCACGAACGTCTTGGCCTTGCCGCCGCGGCTGGCCGGGATCACCCCGTGGCGCAGCACCGACAGCCGCAACACGGTCACCCCGATCTCCCGTCCCATGATCAGCACCGTCGCCCACCACGGAACCAGGCCCAACAGCGACAGCCCCAGCAGAGCCGCACCGGTCAACGCCTTGTCGGCGATGGGATCGACGATGGTGCCGAACGCCGTGACCAGACCGCGGCGCCGGGCCAGCTCGCCGTCGAGCCGGTCGGTGATCGCCGCGATCACGAACATGCCGAAGGCGATGAACCGCCACCCGACGTCCATTCCTCCCTCGACCAGCAACGCGGCCAGGAAGAAGGGGACCAGCAACAGCCGGATCCCGGTGAGCACGTTGGCGATGTTCAGCAGCGGCGGCTGGCCCGCCGGTGCCGAGCTCACCCGCCGACCTCGACGGTCGCGACCCGGCGCGGTTCTGGGAGGCGCGGCCCGCCGCTGGCCGCAGTCCGCTGCGGGCACCAGCTCACGGGGTGAGACGACGAGGTCGGCGCCCTCGGTGTCGATCACCACCGCCCGGACGAGATCCCCCACCGACAGCCCGGAGCCGCGTTCGAGCACGCACTCGCCGTCGACCTCGGGAGCCTGGTGTGCGGCCCGGCCGGTGCACTCGAAGTCCTCGTCCTCCGCGGCCTCCACGAGCACGTCGACCTCGGTGCCGATCCGGTCCTCCGCGCGCTGCGACATCAGCTCCTCGACCAGCGCGGTGATCCGCTCCACCCGCACCCGCACCTCGTCGGCCGGCACCTTGTCCGGGTAACCGGCGGCCTCGGTGCCGTCCTCGTCCGAGTACCCGAACACACCGACCGCGTCCAGCCGGGCCGCGTCGAGGAAGGCCTCCAGCTCGGCGACGTCCTCCTCGGTCTCCCCCGGGAACCCGACGATCACGTTGCTCCGGATGCCGGCATCCGGAGCGAGCGCCCGGATCCGTCGGCACAGGTCGAGGAAATCCGGCCGGGAGCCGAAGCGACGCATCCGGCGCAGCACCGCCGGGCTCGCGTGCTGGAAGGAGAGGTCGTAGTAGGGCGCGACGCCGGAGGTGCCGGCGATCACCTCGAGCAGGTCCGGCCGCAGCTCGGCCGGCTGCAGGTACGACAGCCGGACGCGGTCGATCCCGGGCACCTGGGCGAGCCGGGGCAGCAGCCGGGTGAGCGCCCGGGTGCCGCCGGGCAGATCCTTGCCGTAGGACGTGGAGTTCTCGCTGACCAGCACCAGCTCGCGGACCCCGTGCATGCCGAGCCAGGCCGCCTCCGCGACGACGTCGTCCGGCGGCCGGGAGACGAACGAGCCCCGGAACGACGGGATCGCGCAGAAGGCGCACCGCCGGTCGCAACCGGAGGCGAGCTTCAGGTTGGCCACCGGACCGTCGGAGAGCCGGGTGCGGGCCAGGTTGGGCACCCAGGCGTGGCCCGGGATCTCCACGTCCGCCGCGGCGGCCGGCCGGTCCACCGGCGAGATCGGCAGCAACGTGCGCCGGTCCACCGGGACGTGGGCCGCCGGTGCGTGGCCGTCGAGCACGTCGGACAGCCGCTCGGCGAGCTCCGGGTAGGCGTCGAAGCCGAGCACGGCGTCGGCCTCGGGCAGGCTCTCGGCGAGCTCCTTGCCGTAACGCTCGGCGAGACAGCCGACGGCGACGACCTTGGCGCCGGTGCCGGCTGCCGCGTCGGACGCCGCGAGCAGGGTGTCGATCGAGTCCTTCTTGGCCTGCTCCACGAAGCCGCAGGTGTTCACCAGGATGACGTCCGGGGCGTCCGGGCCGGCGCCGTCGGCGTCCACCAGCTCCCAGCCGCTACCGACCAGGCGTCCGGCCAGCTCCTCGGAATCGACTTCGTTGCGGGCGCATCCCAGAGTCACCAGGGCGGCCCGTCGGACAACGGCAGCGGGCGTTGCGGCGTCTGGCACGGGCACCAGGGTATCTGTCGCGTGTGTGATCTACTCCCGCCGTGGCAACGCCGAGCGGAGCGTACGCGGAGCGGGCATCGACTCCGGCCGTGCGGCGGGCCCGAACCGCCGACGTGACGACGATCAAGGATCTGGTTGACGCCTACGCCGGCCGGGTGCTGCTGGCCAAGGAAATCGTCACGCTGTACGAGTCGGTGCCGGAGTTCCTGGTCGCCGAGCTCGACGGGCAGGTGGTCGGCTGCGGCGCCCTGCACGTGCTGTGGGAGGACCTCGGCGAGATCCGCACCGTCGCGGTGCACCCGCGGGTGGTGGGGCGCGGGGTCGGGCACGCGCTGGTCGACGCGCTCGTCGAGGTGGCCCGCGAGCTGGGGCTGCAACGGCTGTTCGTGTTGACGTTCGAGAAGCAGTTCTTCTCGCGGCACGGCTTCGCGGAGATCGACGGCACGCCGGTGGAACCGGACGTGTTCGCCGCCATGCTGCGCTCCTACGACGCCGGCGTGGCCGAGTTCCTGGATCTCGCGCACGTCAAGCCCAACACCCTGGGCAATGTGCGGATGCTGCTGCACCTGCGGGCGTGACGGGTTTGTGCAAGACGCCGTCGGGGAGCTGACTACGTTGCTCTCCATGTCCGAGACAACCCCCGCGACGACCCCGACCACGACCTCCCCCGTCGGCAGTGTCGCCATGGTCACCATCGACTGCGCCGACGCCACCGAGCTGGCCACCTTCTACTCCCGCCTGCTCGGCATGACGATCGCCTACCAGGACGAGAACGTCGCCATGATCACCGGTGACTCCGGCCCGGCGCTCGGCTTCGGCAACGTGGACCACTACACGCCGCCGCCGTGGCCCGACGAGAACAGCCAGAAGCAGTTCCACCTCGACCTGAAGGTCGCCGACATCGCGGAAGCCGAAGCCGCGAGCCAGGAGCTCGGCGCGACCCGCCCCGATTTCCAGCCCGGTGGCGACAGCTGGCGGGTGATGCTCGACCCGGCCGGCCACCCGTTCTGCTTGGCCCTCTGGCAGAGCTGACGTCAGGGCCGCTGCCGTCAGGGCCGGCGCAGCCGGGGTCCCGCGCGGCCGGCCGCCTCGGCGACATCGGGGCCCAGCCTGCGGACCGCCGAAGCGGTGAAGAGCTCGCTCGGACCGGCCACCGACAGCCCACCGACCGGCCCGTCGACGCCGATCACCGGCGCGGCCACCGACGTCCGGCCGGCCTGGAACGACGAGCTGACCAGATAGCCCTGTTCCCGGCCGGCGGCCAGCTCGTCGTGCAACGCGGGCAGATCGGGCAGCGGGATGGCCGCTTCCTCCCGGCAGAGCCGCTCCACCCGTGCCTCGACCTCGTCGGCGGTGAGGCACGACAGCGCGGCCTTGCCGCAGCCGCCCCGCCAGGCCGGCGCGCGCAGCCCGACCCGGTTGTCCATCGGGGGGCGGATCCGGCCGGTCTCGCGGTGCAGGTACACCACCCAGCCACCGACGAGCTGCCCGACGTGCACCTCCTGCCCGGCCGTCCGCAGCAGCGGCCCGAGCGCCCCCTCCACCGCGGCGACCAGACCGGTGCGTTCGATGATCTGCCCGGCCAACCCGACGAGCAGCGGACCGAGCCGGTACCCGCGGCCGGGCACGGCCTGCAGCAGGCCTTCCTCGGCCAGCGTGACGGCGATCGTGTGCACGGTGCTGCGCGGGATCCCGGTCCTGGCGGCGAGCTGGCGGATGGAGAGCACCTCCACGGCCGGACCGTAGGCCCGCAGCAGCGCGGCCGCCTTGCCGACAGCAGCGACCATGGGGTCGATCATCGCACTGGTGTCCAGGCCAGCTGGACACGGAGCTCGGCCGGTTCTCGACGCTGCCGCCTAGCGTCGGGCGGATGGCGCGCGTGTTCCACGTTCCGGCCGGCAGCAGCCGGTCGGGGCAGCGTCGCGCCGGGCCGGCCGTCGACAGCGCCGTCGACGCCCGTGCCACCCGGTCCACGCTCCGAGCGCCGCGCCGGGATCGTCGCCGGATATCTCGCGCCGCACCCGCCGCACCTGGTCTACGCGGAGAACCCGCCGCAGAACGAGCCGCGCTCGACCGGCGGCTGGGAGCTGCTGCGCTGGGGCTACGAGGAGCTGCGCCGCCGGTTGCGCCGGCACGAGCCGGACGTGCTGGTGGTGCACGCGCCGCACTGGATCACCATGGTCGGCCACCACGTGAACTGCGTGCCGAACCCGCGCGGCATCTCCGTGGAGCCGATCTTCCCGCACCTGTTCCGGTACCACTACGACTTCCGCACCGACGTCGACGCTGGCCGAGGCGATCGTCGAGGAGGCGGACGCGGCCGGGCTGGTCACCAGCGCCCTGCGCGACGACGGGCGTGCGCGTCGACTACGCCACGATCGGCGCGCTGCACCTGGCGAACCCCGACTGGGACATCCCGGTCGTCTCGCTCTCGGCCAACAACAACCCGTACTACTACTCCGACGCGTCGCTGGACGAGATGGAGACGCTCGGCGCGGCGACCGCCCGCGCCGTCGAGCGCACCGGCCGGCGGGCGGTGCTGCTCGCCTCCAACTCGCTGTCCCACCTGCACTGGGACGCCGAGCCCGAGCTGCCCGAGGACATGGCGCGCGAGCACCCGTTCTCGCACGCCCAGTACGCCGGCGACATGGCGCTGCTGCAGGCCGATGCGGGAGGGCCCGACCGCGCGGCTGCAGACGGCGATCCCGGAGCACATCGCGGCCACCCAGGCCGAGACCAAGGCCGGCAGCCTCACCTGGCTGCTCGCCGCGATGGGCTGGCCGGACGATCGCCGGCGACGTGCTGGCCTACGGCACGGTGATCGGCACCGGCAACGCGGTGGTCGAGTGGGTGGCCCCATGATCCCCCGCCGCCCCCTGTTGGGTGCGCGATGAGCGTGGTCGCGGCGGCGCTCGTGCCGGGCATGCCGCACCTGCTGGCCGCCGAGCCGGCCCCGAGCTGGGAGGAGCTCGCCGCGGCGACCCGCGAGGTCGGCGAGCGGTTCCGCGCCCTCGGCGTCGAGACCGTGCTGCTGCTGTCGACCCAGTGGTTCACCGTCCTCGGCCACCAGGTGCAGTGCGACGCCCGGTTGCGCGGCACCCGCACCGACGAGAACTGGTACGGCTACGACTACGGGCACCTGAGCCACGATCTCGCCGTCGACGTCGAGCTCGCGCACGCCTGGGCCGACGCAGATCGACGCCGCCGGCATGCAGGCCCGCCGCACCCGCTACGACGGCTTCCCGATCGACACCGGCACCGTCACCGCCTCCCGGCTGCTCGACCCGGGCGGAGCCGGGCGCTGGGCGATCGTGTCCTGCAACCTCTACGCCGACCCGTCGGCGATGGCCGAGGTCGCCAGGGCCGGGGTGCGCGCCGCCGCGGACCGGCGGGTCGCGGTGGTGGCCGTCGAGCGGGCTGTCCTCCGGGTTGATCCCGCGCTGGATCACCCCCGACGAGGACCGCTTCGCGGACGCCGAGCACGACCGGTGGAACCGCAAGATCCTCGACGCGTCCGGGCCGGAGCGACGGCGTCGCCGAGCTGGCGCGAGGAGTACGCCCGCGCCGCCGCAGGTCGACAGCCAGTTCCGGGCGTACGCCGTTCCTGTCCGGCAGCGGGTTGGCCGACGGCCCGGGTGAGGTACTGGCGTACGGGCCGGTCTGGGGAACGGGTGCCGCCGTCGTGTGGTGGGACGGCACGAGCAGCAGGAGACGTGATGGCAACAGCCGTGGGGTTCATCGAGGCCGAAGGCTTCGTGCCGATCTTCGATGCGGTGGACGCGATGGTGAAGGCCACCGAGGTGGAGATCCGGGGCGTCGCCCGGCTCGGCGGCGGCATCGTGGCGGTCGCCGTGGCCGGTGACCTGGCCACGGTCGAGGAGGCGGTCGAGATCGGCGAGGAGACGGCGCGCGCGATCTCCGGCCGCGCGGTCAAGTCGATCGTGTTCGCCAGCCCGTGCGCGCCGGTCGGCGCGCTGGCCGGCGACCTCGCATGGTCGGGAGCTGAGGGCATGAGCGAGGGCGCGATCGGCATCATCGAGACCCGCGGCATCGTCGCGCTGACCGCGGGCATCGAGGCGATGATGAAGACCGCCGACGTGCAGACCATCGCGTCGAGCGGATCAGCAGCGGCTACCTGGCGGCGGCGGTGCGGGGTTCGCTCGCCGCGGTCCG
This sequence comes from uncultured Actinomycetota bacterium, assembly GCA_963841985.1. Taxonomy (GTDB): domain Bacteria; phylum Actinomycetota; class Actinomycetes; order Mycobacteriales; family Pseudonocardiaceae; genus Pseudonocardia. Next base: position 110,033 of record CAWJFD010000030.1, on the reverse strand, counting down.
GCAGGCCGTCGCGGCCGGCTCGAAGGCCGTCCAGGAGTACGGCGAGCTGCGCGCCGCCCAGGTGTACCCGAAACCGCACGGCGACTCGGCGGCGCTGCTGCGGCAACGGCGCCGAGCGGCTGGCCCGGGCCATCGAGGCGGCTACGTGATCCTCGGCGAGGTGCTCGGGCGGGTCTGGTCGGAGCGTCAGCTCAGCGGCTCGACGGTCGGCGGTTGGTGCTGGTGCGCGATCCGGACACCGGCGCCCGGCACGTCGCGGTCGACCTGCTCGACTCCGCGGCCGGGATGACCGTGCTGCTGGCGACCGACGAGGCGGCCGCGGCCGCTTGTGGCGCGCCGACGGTGGACGCCGCGGTGGTCGCGCTGGTGTCGGGATACGACGGGGAGCCCGAGAGGTGATCAGAGGGGGACGTCCTCGTGAGCGGTGCGGACTGGATCCTGCCGCTCGACGCCCCGGCCGCGGCCGATGTCGGGCTGGTCGGAGGCAAGGGAGCAGGCCTGCACCGGTTGCTGGCGCTCGGGGTGCGGGTGCCGACCGGGTTCGTGGTCAGCACCGCCGCATTCGGCGCCACCCTCGACGAGTCCGCGCAGGCCCGGGTCGAGGCACCCGTGCGTGCGCTGCCGCGGGCTGCCCCGGTGGCCGCGGTCGAGGCCGCTGCCGCGGTAGCACGGGCGGCGGTGCTGGACGCCGCCAGGAACGCGCCGGTGCTGGACGCGGTCCGCGCGGCCTACGGCCGGCTGGGGCTGGTCGACGTCGCCGTGCGGTCCTCGGCGGCCGCCGAGGACGCCGCGGAGACCTCCTTCGCCGGCGAACACGACACCTACCTGGAGCTGCACGGCGCCGACGCCGTCGCCGAGGCGGTGTGCCGGTGTTGGGCCAGCCTCTACACCGCGCGCGCCGTGGCCTATCGCGGTGTTCGCGCGACCGGGCCGATGGCCGTCGTCGTGCAGCAGATGGTGACGGCCCGCGCCGCGGGTGTGTTCATGACGCTCAACCCGACCAACGGCGATCGCTCCACGCTGGTCTGCGAGGCGGCATGGGGCCTGGGTGAGCCGCTGGTGTCCGGTGAGGTGACACCGGACCGGTTCGTCGTCGACAAGGTCAGCGGCGAGGTGCTCCGCCGGGAGATCGCCCACAAGCCGACCCGGCTGGTCCGCGCCGGGATCGGTGGCACCCGTACCGAGGACGTGCCGCCGCCGCTGCGCGACAGGCCCTGTCTGACCGATGCCGAGCTGGCCGAGCTGCTGCGCATCGGCCGGACGGTCGAGCGGGCGGCCGGCTGCCCGCAGGACGGGGAGTTCGCGGTGGACGCGCACGGCGTCGCGCTGCTGCAGACCCGACCCGAGACCGTGTGGGCCCGTCGCGGGGCCCGCGCCGTCGCCCCCGCCGGCACCGCGCTCGGCGCCGTGCTGGCCACTCTGACCGGCACCACGGCGGCACCCAGATCGACCACGGCGCCCGGATCCACCACCCCGCGATCGACCCCACCCCCCGAAGGGAGACCGTGATGGCGACCGACCGCTTCCCCAGCCCGTTCGACATCGAGACCCCGCCCGGCGCCGAGGGTTGGGAGTCGATGTACGACTGGTACCACCTGTTCGGACCGGACCGGCGCGCGCTGGACGACGAGCGCTTCTGGTTCGCCGACCGGCTGCACCACCCCGACGTGCTGCACCCCTACGACGAGATCCAGTGCGAGTGCTGGTGGCAGGCGCTTGGCGCGTTCAACACCCGGATCTTCGCGATGCCGCCGGCCTTCGGCGTCGATCAGCGGATCCTCAACGGGCGGCTGTACGTGACGCCGGTGCCGGCGCCCGCCGAGGACATCGCGGCCCGGGCCGAGGAGTTCGGCAGACGCGCCGGGCACTACTACGAGCGCTGGGACGAGATCTACGCCGAGTGGAAGGTGAAGGTCACCGCGAAGCTGGAGGAGATCCGATCGCTGCGGTTCGACCCGCTGCCCGACCTCGAACCCGAGTCCACTGTGTACGAACACGTCGGACACTCGGCCGGCTTCCGGATGATCCGTGACTTCAGCACGCTCGTGAACACGATGTACGAGACCTACCAGTACCACTTCGAGCTGCTCAACATCGGGTACGCCGCCTACCTGACGTTCTTCGGGCTGTGCAAGCAGCGCGTTCCCCGACATCTCCGACCAGTCGATCTCGCGGATGGTCGGTGGCCTGGACGTCGAGCTGTACCGGCCCGACGACGAGCTCAAGCGGCTGGCCAAGGAGGCGCAACGGCTCGGGTTGAGCGAGCGGATCAGGGGCACGGACACCGCCGAGGCCCTGTTCGCAGCGGCTGCGCGAGAGCGAGCCGGGCGCTGAGTGGGTAGCCGACTGGGAGCGCACCTCCGACCCGTGGTTCGTGGTCAACACCGACCCCGGGCATCCAGGCGGGTACCACGTGCACCCCACCTGGGCGCAGGCCCCGGACATCCCGCTCGCCTCGGTGCGCGAATATCTCCGCCGGCTCGACGCCGGTGAGTCGATCGACCGGCCCACCGAGGAGGTGCTGCGCGAACGCGACCGGATCACCGCCGAGTACCGCGAGCTCATGGCGCCTGCGGACCAGCAGGTGTTCGACGAGACCGTCGCGTTGGCCCGGCTGGTGTTCGTCTACATCGAGGAGCACGTGCTCTACATCGAGCACTGGATGTGGGCGGCGTTCTGGGCCAAGTCGAAGGAGCTCGGCGCCGCGCTGGCGACGATGGGCGAGTTCGACACCGGCGAGGACATGTTCTTCCTGCGTCGCTACGAGGTGGCGGAGGCGATCTACGACTGCGTCGTGGGCTGGTCGGTGGGCTCGCCCCCGCGTGGCGCCGACTACTGGCGGCCGATCATCGCCCGCCGCCGGGAGATCTACACCGCGCTCAAGGCCTGGGATCCGCCGCCCGCGCTCGGCCCGCCGCCCGCCGAGGTCAACGAGCCGTTCACGGTGATGCTGTGGGGTATCACCACCTCGACCGTGGGCGAATGGCTGACCGCCGACGACGGCGACGGGCGCACGCTGCGCGGCACCGGCGGCTCGCCGGGAGTGGTCGAGGGGCCGGTGCGGGTGGTCACGCACGTGTCCGAGCTGCCCGACGTGCAGCCGGGCGAGGTGCTGGTGTGCCCGGCGACGTCACCGTCGTGGGCGCCGGTATTTGCCCGGATCGCGGCTACCGTGTCCGACGTCGGCGGGATCATGAGCCACACGGCCATCGTGTGCCGCGAGTACGGGATGCCGGCCGTGGTCGGCACCGGGAACGCGGTGGCGACGCTGCGCACGGGGCAGGTGGTCCGGGTCGACGGCGGCACGGGCGTGGTCACGCTGCTGGACGAGGAATGACCCGGTCCACGCGCGCCCGAACTCCCACCCGGCTCCCCGCACCCGCCCGGCTCGGGCGAACGGCGCTTTCGTCCCATGGCGTCGGGCGAGAATGCCGTTCGCTCGACGGGCACGGGGTGGCGATGCGCGGGTGAGCGAGATGTCGGGGCGCAAGGGTGGGGCGGGAACGGGTGCCGCGCAGGGACCGGCCGGCCGGGCGGTGGCGGGCTGCGCGGTCCGTCCCCCTGAGCCGTCGATGCCCCTGCAGGACGCGGTGCGGTCCGGACGGCGGCGGGCGCTGCGGCGCACCCGCGCCTCGATCGCCACCGTGCTGCTGGACATGGGAGGGGTGGTGATCCCGACCCTGTTCGAGTCCAGCGCGGTGCCCGGTTTCCCGACCGGCCCGACGGGACCCGACGCCGAGTACGCCGCGATGGAGCGGGGGGCGGAGCAGGAGCGGGACTACTGGGCGCGGCTGGCCCGGCGCCGCCCCGAGCTGGACATCGGCGCGCTCTGGCGGGACTGCTCCTACGTGCGCGCCGAGGTCGTCGCGCTGCTGGCGAGGCTGGCCGGGCGGGTCCGGGTGGTGGCGTTCACCAACGACATGGCGCACTGGTTCGGCCCGGACTGGCCGGACCGGTTCCCGGCCGTGGCCCGGTTCGACGGGGTGCTGGAGGCGACCGCGCTGGGCGTGCTCAAGCCCGAGCCTGCCGCGTTCACCGCGGCCGCCGCGGCGCTCGGCGAGGATCCGCGGCGTTGCCTGTTCGTCGACGACCTGGCCGCCAACCTGGACGGCGCCCGCGCGGTCGGCATGGCCGCGCAACTGTTCGACGTGACCGACCCGGCCGGATCGGTGGCCAGGGTGCTGGACGCCGTCGGCCTGCCGGCAGACGAGCCTTCCCCGCGTCGGGTGTGGGCCCTGTGACGACGCCTCCGGAGCCGACTCCCCCGATCCCGGCACACCCGGATCCGGTCCCCCCTTCCCCGGTCCCGGGACCCACGGAGCCCGCGCCCCCTGCACCGACACACCCGTCCCCTGGCGGCCCCGAGCGGCGGCTGATCCAGCTCGGACTGATGCTGCCGGCGCCGCGCAGGCCGGCCGGGAACTACCGGGGCTGGATGCGTAGCGGCGAGCTGGTCTTCGTCTCCGGGCAGGGCGCCGACGGGCACACCGGCCGGCTCGGCGCGGATCTGTCGGTTGCGCAGGGGTACGCGGCCGCAAGGGCCTGCACGTTGAACCTGCTCACCCAGGTCCGGTTCGCGCTGGGCAGCCTGGACGCGGTCGAGCAGATCCTGCAGCTGCGCGGCTTCGTGTGCTGCACCCCGGAGTTCACCGACCAGCCCGCAGTGGTCGACGGCGCCTCGGACCTTCTCGTCGAGGTGTTCGGGGAGCGTGGCGAGCACGCCCGCACCGCGATCGGCGTCGCGGCCCTCCCCCGCGGTTTCGCCGTGGAGCTCGACCTCACCCTGCGCAGCTGACCGCTGCCGAGCTCCCCGATCACACGCGGAACTGCAGCCGGCTCGGCCGCTGCGCGCGCAGCGCCGCCAGATGCTCGTCGAGGTTGGTCATCTCGGCCAGCGAACGCCCGGCGGCCATCCCCGCCAGCAGTGCCCGCTCGGCCCGTTCGATCTCCTCGGCATCCGGCAGCGCCGCGGCGAGCCGCGCAGGCGCGGCGATGACCAGCCCGTCCGGATCGCCGAGCACCAGGTCGCCGGGGCCCACCTCGATCCCACCGAAGGACACCTGGCCGTCGATCGTCCCCGGATCGAGGGTGCTCCCCGAGCACGGCGTCGCACCGCGGGCGTACACCGGCAGACCGATCCCGGCGAGCCCGCGCATATCGCGGCAGTACCCGTCGACGACGATGCCGGCCAGCCCCCGCCTGCGGGCCTCGGTCGCGAACAGCTCCCCCGACACCGCGCGCCGGCCCCCGTTCGTGGCCACCACCAGCACCGATCCGGGCGCAGCCCGGCCGACCGCTACCAGCATCGGGAGGTGGTCGTCGGCCGCGACCACGGTCACGGCCGGGCCGACCAGCCGCGAACCGGGCAGCATCGCGGTGATCGCCGGATCCACCACCGGCAACGTCTTGTCCGCGTCGCACAGCGAGGAGACCTGAACCGCGGCGAGCCGGCTCAGCAGCTCCCTGTCATCCATGCGCCCACCCTCGCACGAACCGACGCCCTCGTGAGCGCCGGTCGCGTCACCGGGTGTCGAGGACGAGATAGCCCTCGGCGAGGTGGCCCGCGGGGAGGCCGGCCGCCTCGGCCTGCAGCGTCGACCAGCCGCGCATCCGCTCCTCCAGCGCCATGTGCGCGGTCTGGCTCGCGTGCTCCTGGAGCGCGGCGATCTTGCGCGGGAACGTCTCGGTGATGTCCACGTACCGCTCCGCGCGGTCGTTGCTGCTCATCACCCAGACCTGCCCGACGGTGTGCGCCTCGAGGCCCTCGTCAGCGAGCAGCTCCGGGAAGGCGAACGGGTTGCGGGCGTCCGGGTAGACCGCGCACATCGTGGCCTCGCCGGCCGCGGTGTGATCCGGGTGGCTTCCGTACATGCTGCGCAGATCGCGCAGCGGGGACTGGGTGACCACGCGGTCCGGCCGGACCTGCCGGATCACCCTGGCGATGTCGCGCCGCAGCTCGAGGGTGACGGTCAGCCGGCCGTCGGAGTACCCGAGGAAAACGATCTCGTTGACGCCCAGCACCGCGCCCGCCTTGCGCTGCTCCTGCTGCCGGATACCACTGATCTCCGACCGCGGGACCGCCGGATCGAACCCGCCCGCGTCGCCGTCGGTGACGATGCAGTAGCTGACCTCGATGCCGGCGTCGGTCCAGGCGGCGACGGTCCCGGCGCACCCGAAGTCGATGTCGTCCGGATGCGCCGCGATCATCAACACCCGCCGCACCTCCGCGGCGCGGTCGGTCTCTGCTTCGTCGGTCACCGCCTCAACAGTCACGGCCCGAGCCTATGTCCCGGAGCCACGTCCCGAACCCGCGTCCCACCCACACCGCCCGTCCGTGCGGTCGAGCGGTGTCAGGGGCAGCAGGGCGAGCGCGGCCCGAGCGTCTTCCCGGGAGAGATTGCGGCTGCGCCAGTCGTCGGGCTCGGCGAGGCTCTCGGCGATCGCCGAGAGCGTGCACGTGCGCTGCGGCTCGGGGAGCGCCAGCAACGCGGGGACGGCATCGGCGGAGAGCGTGCCGAGGTAGTGGGTGTCGATCTCACCGGTCTCGGCCAGCCGGGCCACGTTGTGCTGGGCGATGAACCGCTCCGGGTCGAGCACCGCGAGCCCGAGCAGTGCCACCACGCCCGCGGCGACCATCGGCCGGGCCAGCTCGAGCGGACGCAGCCGCAGCACCGCCGCCTGGGCGATCAGGAAACCGGCTCCCAACCACAGCTCGACGGTCAGCACCAGCAGCCGCAGCACCGTGAAGCCGTAGGCCTCCTGGTAGAGCCACATCCGGTGGATCGCGGACGTGACGATGACCAGCGTGAGCCCGGCCAGCATCCCGAGCAACCCGCGCTTCCAGGCCTGCTCGACCAGGGTCGAGGCCGGCGCCCACCGGGAGCCGAGCACGAGAACGCCCAGCGCGAGCACGGTCACCGCGAGCAGCTGCCAGAACCCTCCGCGGGCGTACTCGGCGTAGGTCAGGCCGGTGGTGGACCGCACGTAGCTGTCGCCGCCGAAGAGCACGACGAACTGCACCGCGACGAACACCGCGAACAGCGCCACCAGCAGTCCGGTCGGCAGCGCCCAGTCGAGGCAACGCAGCCGGGTCCCCCGCGGCTCGGCGGGCGACCGGTTCGGGCGGGGCGAGCAGCAGGAAGCAGGCCCCGCTCACCGCAACCGCCCCGAAGGCGAAGAGCGCGATCCACCGGCTCGACGAGTCGGCGTCGAGGGTCGGCAGCACGACGTCGACGACCTGCGCGAACGCCGGGTCGGCCGAGGCCAGCAGCGAGCCGGCGACGGCGACCACGGCCACCCCGACCAGCGCCGCGACCGCGGTCCGCACGTGTGATCCCTGACCACCGTGGTGTCGGCGCCCGAGCCACGGCACCGACCGCAGCATCGCGGCGGCCACGCCCAGCAGGCCGGCCGTCACCCCGCGGAACGACCGGCCCGCGACGGCGAGCGCTGCGGCCACCGCGGCGGCCAGCAGGCACAACGCGGCGAGCCACTCGGCGGCCCTGACGGTTCCGACGGCCGCCAACACCACCGCCGTCGCCGCCCACACCGCCGCGGGCGACAGCCGCGGGCGGCGCGCCCCGGCCCCGTCGGCCGGAGCCGCCGCAACGGACCGGCGGCCGGCCAGGAGCACCGCCGCGACCACGGTCAGCGCCACGATCAGGAAGCCGAGACCGGGCCGCCCGGCAGGCACCGCCGTGGCCGTGACGAGCCCGGCGACGGCCACCGCGGCGAGCACCGTGCGGGTGGGCGGCGCGAGTGGTCCCGGCCAGCGCGTGCCGAACAGCGGGAGCGGCGGGCGGTTCCAAGCCCGCGGCGGGGCCGAGAGCTGGGGCGAAGCCAGCAGCCCGGACGGCGCGCCCGGCGACGGAACATCCGACGCCGGCGCGGCGGGCGACGGCTCATCCCGCGACGGCACGCCCGGCGACGGCACATTCAGCGACGGCACGCCCGACGACGGCGACAGCGGGCGACGGCTCAGCCGGCGACGGCGCGCCAGGTGGAGGTGTGGCCGGGGAAGCCGAGGAGGGTGCCGTCGGGGACGGCGGGGCGGACGACCCCTGGATCCCGGCGAGCGGTACCGGCTCCACCCATCCTTTCGCCGGAGGGCCGGCCACCGGCTCGCCGGTCACGACGCACCCGGCAAGGTCACCCGGATCCGGCAGCCCGGCGCCCCGGTCCGCGGCGGCCCGGACGGCTCGATCGCGGCGATCTGCCCACCGTGCAGGTCGACCGCCCACCGGGCGATGGCCAGCCCGAGCCCTGTCCCACCCCCGACAACGCGCTCACCACGGGTGAAGCGGTGGAACACCCGCTCGCGGTCCTCCGGATCGATGCCCGGACCCTCGTCGCTCACCTCGATCACCAACGTCCCCTCTCCCGTTCGGGCCGTGACGCACACGGTGCCGCCGGCAGGCCCGTGCCGTGCGGCGTTGTCCAGCAGGTTGAGCAGCACCTGGTGCAGCCGGCCCCGATCGGCGCGCACCGTCATCCCGCTCGGCCGCACATCGGTCAGCATCCGGGCGTCCCGGCCCGCGGCCCGTGCGGCGATCTCGGCCTCGGTGATCGTCTTTGCCAGCAGGTCGGCCACCGGAACCTCTTGCAGGTCGAGGACGACAGCACCGGCGTCGAGCCGGGAGAGGTCCAGCAGCTCCGCGACCAGCCGGCCGAGGCGCTCGGTCTGGCCGAGCGCGATCGACAGCGTCGCCGGATCGGGCTCCGCCACGCCGTCGACGATGTTCTCCAGCACCGCCTGCAGCGCCGCGATGGGTGTCCGCAGCTCGTGCGAGACGTTCGCGATCAGCTCGCGGCGCCGGCCGTCCTCGGCGGCGAGGTCGGCGGCCATCTGGTTGAACGCCACCGCGAGCTGGCCGACCTCGTCGCGCGACGTGGCCCGAACCCGCCGCGTGTAGTCGCCCTGCGCCATGGCCTGCGCCGCGGCCGTCATCGCCCGCAGGGGGCGGGTCATCCCGTGCGCGAGCACCTGGGCGGTGAGCAGCACGATCGCGACCGTGGCCAGGATGATCGTCGGCGGCGGTTGCCAGCGATAGACGAGCCACAGATAGGCGAGTCCCGCCGCACCGGACGCGAGCAGCAGAATGCTGATCTTGAGCTTCACGGACCGCACCGGGTCGAGTGGGCGCGGAAGCAGGTCGGCGAGCACCGCCGCTCGCTGGGCGACGGTCATCGCGGCACCTCCAGCGCGTAGCCGACGCCGTGCACGGTGCGGATCACATCGGGGCCCAGCTTGCGGCGCAGGGCTTTGATGTGGCTGTCGACGGTGCGCGTGCCCCCCGCATGCGACCACCCCCAGACCTGCGCGAGCAGCACGTCGCGCGCCAGCACGGTGCGCGGCTGCCCGGCCAGATGCGTCAGCAGGTCGAATTCGATCGGGGTGAGATGTACGCGCTCGCCGCGGCAGCTCACCCGGCGCTGGTCCGGGTCGATCTCCAGCGCGCCGAGCACGATGCGGTGCCCGGCGGCGACCTGTGCGGCAGCCACCTGCTCCGCGGCCTGCTCGGCGGCCCGCTCGACCCGGCGCAACAGCGCGTGCACCCTGGCCGCGAGCTCTCGGATGGAGAAAGGCTTGGTCAGGTAGTCGTCGGCACCGACGCCCAGACCCACCAGCACGTCGGTCTCGCCGTCGCGCGCGGTGAGCATGAGGATGGGGATCGGCCGCTGCGCATGGATCCGCCGACAGACCTCCAGGCCGTCGAACCCGGGGAGCATGACGTCGAGCACCACGAGATCCGGCTCGGTCGCCGCGACCTGTGCCATGGCCGACGGTCCGTCGTGGGCCACGTCGACGGCGAACCCCTCCGCGCGCAGGCGGGCCGCGACCGAGCCCGCGATGGTCGGCTCGTCGTCGACGACGAGCACGCGCCGTTGTCCCATGGCGGCGACCCTAGGGCCGAGTCGTGGATGCGGTCGGAGCGCGCTGTGAAGATCCTGTGGAGGTGACCACGGCGCGGGGTGTCCGCGACCGACCCGCCGCCCAGGAACGGGGGCGGCTCGGTGTCCCGCGGTTGCCCTCGACAGCCGGTCCTGCCCTCCAGGGCAACCAGGGCACCGGCGAGACCGATACCGCCATCGTGTTCCTCCATCCGGACCGCCCGTCAGACCGCCGCGGCACTCAGCATCACGTCGACCGAACGGCGCGGCAAGTTAGACCGTTCGGTGTATTCAGGCGACTGTGGCTCGCAGCAGGCGAGTTCGTCACCCCGCGACCCGAGTGACGCGCGGCAGAGCGCGGCGCTGAGTAGCGTGGCCACATGGGTTCGTCGGCCACGCGCGACCAGGCCCGCCCCCTCGGGCGGCGGCCGGTGCCGGCGCTGCGCCGTTACGTGAGCTCCTACACCGGCTATCACCAGGAGCCAGGGCCCGCCGGGGTGCACCAGGGTGTGGCCTCGGGGCACCTGACGTTGCTGCTCTGCCTGGACGGCGCGGTGGAGATGCTGGCCAACGCCGACCCGAGCAAACCCCCTGGCACGTTCGTGGCGCTGGTCGGCGGGCTGCACGACGGCCCGGCGCAGATCGCGCAGGGTGATCGACAGACCGGGCTGCAGCTGGGCCTCACCTGGCGCGGCGCCAGGGCGCTGCTGGGGGTACCGGCGGCCGAGCTGGCCGGCGACACGGTCGACCTGGGTGCGCTGCTCGGCCGCCGGGCGGCCACCCTGCTCGACCGGCTGGCGACCACATCGGACTGGACGGAACGGTTCGATCTGCTCGACCGCGAGCTGCTGGTGCTGGCCGAGCGCGAGCGGGCCGAGCGCGGCGTGCGGCCCGAGATCGGCCGCGCCTGGGACCGGCTGGAGCAGACCGGCGGCAACCTGCGGATCGCCGAGCTGGCCGCCGAGCTGGGCTGGAGCCGGCGGCACCTGGCGTCGCAGTTCCGGTCCGAGACCGGTCTCGGCCCGAAGTCGGCGGCCCGGTTGATCCGTTTCGAGCGGGCCTGCGACCGGTTGCGTGCGGCGGATCATCCGGCACTCGCCGACGTCGCCGCCGACTCCGGATACGTCGACCAGGCCCACCTCGCCCGCGACTTCCGCGATCTGGCCGGCAGCACCGCTTCGGCGTGGCTCCGGGAGCGCCTTCCGGCCCCCACGGCCGTTTCATGATCACCGTGTGCGGTGCGGGAGGCTCACCGATGAGGGTGGTGCACCGCACGCGCTGATCATGACCGGGGCTACGTTTCGTCGTCGTCGTCCGCGGGATCGGGCCCGCCGCCCCCGCGCAGCAACCAGATCACGCCGTCCAGCTCGTCCGGCTTGATCAGCACATCGCGGGCCTTCGAGCCCTCGGACGGACCGACGACCCCGCGTGACTCCAGCAGGTCCATCAGCCGTCCGGCCTTGGCGAACCCCACCCGCAACTTGCGCTGCAACATGGACGTCGAGCCGAACTGCGAGGTGACGATCAGCTCGGCCGCCTGCACCAGCAGTTCCAGGTCGTCGCCGATGTCGGCGTCGATCTCCTTGGCCTCGCTCGCCTTCTGCACCGTGACGCCCTCGGTGTAGGTCGGCTCCGCCTGGTCCTTCGTGAACGCGACGATCGAGGAGATCTCGTCGTCGCCGACGTAGGCGCCCTGCATGCGGACCGGCTTGCCCGCACCCATCGGCAGGTACAACCCGTCGCCCATGCCGATCAGCTTCTCCGCGCCCGGCTGGTCGAGGATCACCCGCGAGTCGATGAGCGAGGACGTGGCGAACGCCAGCCGCGACGGCACGTTGGTTTTGATCAACCCGGTGACCACGTCCACGGACGGACGCTGGGTGGCCAGCACCAGGTGGATCCCGGCCGCACGGGCCTTTTGGGTGATCCGCACGACCGCGTCCTCGACGTCGCGCGGAGCGGTCATCATCAGGTCGGCGAGCTCGTCGACGATGCACAGGATGTACGGGTACGGGCGGTACACGCGCTCGCTGCCCAGCGGCGCGGTGATCTCCCCGGAACGCACCTTGCGGTTGAAGTCGTCGACGTGCCGGACCTTGTTGACCTGCATGTCCTGGTAGCGCTGCTCCATCTCCTCTACCAGCCAGGCCAGCGCGGACGCCGCCTTCTTGGGCTGGGTGATGATCGGCGTGATCAGGTGCGGGATGCCCTCGTAGGGGGTGAGCTCCACCATCTTCGGGTCGATCAGGATCATCCGGACCTCGTCCGGGGTGGCGCGGCTCAGCAGCGACACCAGCATCGAGTTGACGAAGCTCGACTTGCCGGAGCCGGTCGAGCCGGCCACCAGCAGGTGCGGCATCTTCGCCAGGTTCGCGCAGAGGAAGTGGCCCTCGATGTCCTTGCCGAGCCCGATGACCAGTGGGTGTTGCTCGGCCCGCGCGGTGCCGCTGCGCAGCACGTCGCCCAGGCGGACCACCTCCCGGTCGGTGTTGGGCACCTCGATGCCCACGGCCGACTTGCCGGGGATCGGCGCCAGGATCCGCACGTTGTCGGTGGCCACCGCGTAGGAGATGTTCTTGGTCAGCTGGGTGATCTTCTCGACCTTGACGGCCGGGCCGAGCTCGATCTCGTAGCGGGTGACGGTCGGGCCCCGGGTGAAGCCCGTGACCTGCGCGTCCACCGAGAACTGTTCGAGCACGCCGGTGATCGACTCGATCATCGCGTCGTTGGCGCTGCTGCGGGTCTTGGGCACCGGCCCGGTGGGCAGCAGGTCGCTCGGCGGCAGCCGGTACGGGTTCTCCCCCTCGGTGGGCTGCACGGCCAGTCGCAGCTGCTCCCCGGTCGAGGGCCCGGGATCGGGAACGGCTTCTGCTGGGGGCGCCGCCGGCACGGTGGCCGGTGGCCGGCGCGGGCGGGTCGGCTTCGTCGGGGGCGCGTCCGCTCCTGCCTGCTCCGGCTCCGGGGCCGCACCCTCGTCGTCGCCGTCGCGATAGGCGTCAGCCACCCGCGAGGCCTGCCGGCGCCGCGCCGGGCGCCGCAACGGGGCCGGCTCGGCGTCGGTGATCGGGTCCAGCGGGCCGCCGACGGCCGAGCCCTCGGCGTCCTCGTCGGTGTCGCCATCGACCTCGCGCCCGAGCAGCCGCCGGATCCGGTTCGGCACCTCGCGCACCGGCGTCGCGGTGAGCACCAGCAGGGCGTAGCCCGTGAGCAGGACCAGCACCGGGGCCGCGACCCAGGCGGTGAGGCCCGTGGCCAGCGGCGTCGCCGCCAGATAGCCGAGCGCACCCCCGCCCTCGGACCAGCGGGCCGGCTCGTCGGGCCGGCCGGCGGACAGGTGCACCAGCCCGAGCACGCCCAGTGAGACCAGCAGCGAGCCGACCGCCACCCGGGGGCGGGCGTCCGGGCTCGGCGTGCGCACCATCAGGGCCACCCCGGCCACGGCCAGCAGCACGGGCAGCACCACCGCGCCAAGGCCGACCACGTAGGAGATCGCCGTGGTCAGCGCACGACCCACGGGGCCGCCGGTTCCGAACCAGAGGCCCGCCGCGCTGATCACGGCCAGCACCAGCAGCGCCACGCCGAGACCGTCTCGGCGGTGCACCGGGTCCAGGTCGCCGGTGCGTCGCACGGCCCGGCCCATGGAGCGGCCGACCGACGCGATGCCGCGCCCGATGCCGTCGATGCCGCGGTCGATCATGTCCTTGTTGTGGCGCCGCGGCGGCGGGCGCCGACGTCCCCGCGACGAACTGGCCGGCCGACGCCGCGGCGGGTTCGCGTGGGCAACGATCGGCACCTCCGCGCGAACCGGCCGCGCCACGGCTCCGCCCCTACCCGTGCCGCGCTGCGTCGTCCGTCCTGCCATGCGACCCACGTTATCTCCGACCGCCCCGTGCGCCCCGGCCGACGCACCGGCACCGGGCGTACCGGCTCAGCACACTCGCGCTCCGGCCGATCGGGTCATCCCGGCGGCATCTCCCCGGCCCGGGTGTTCATGTCGATCAGACCGAACACCTCGCCCTGGGCGCCCTGTACGACTCCCATTCGCCCGAAAGGCGTGGTCGCCGGCGGCATCAGCATCGTGCCGCCCAGCTCACCCGCGGTGGCGGCGGCCGTGTCGCAGTCGTCCGTGGCGAACCAGACCAGCCAGTAGTCGGGCGTCTCGCCCCGCGGCATCAGGGTGTCGTCGTTGATCCCGCCGACGCCCGAGCCGTCGTCGGCCCGCTTCACCACCGCGTAGTTCAGGCTCGTGCCGTCGCCCATCGCGTCGTAGTCCCAGCCGAACACCGCGGTGTAGAAGGCCTTGGCCGCCTCGAACGAGGTCGTGTGCAGCTCGTTCCAGGTCAGCGTGTTGGGGTCGTTGAACACCCCGACGCCGCGGTGCTCCAGCTGCTGCCAGATCCCGAAGGCGGCGCCGTTGGGGTCGGTCGCGAACGTCATCCGGCCCATCGGGCCGACGTCGAACACCGGGAACATCAGCTGCCCACCGGCCGCGGTGATGCTGGCGGCGGACGCGTCGGCGTCGTCCACCGCGATGTACGTGGACCACACCGAGGGCATCGCGATGCCGGCCGGCTTGGCTCCCAGACCAGCGACCGGTTTGCCGTGCAGCGAGCCGATCCGGTAGCCGCCGTACTGCTCGTCGGTGCTGCTCTCGAAGCTCCACCCGAACAGGCCGGCGTAGAACTCCTGCCCCTTGTCCAGATCGTCCAGCTGGGCGTCGACCCAGCAGGGTGTGCCTGCTGGCCAGGCTTCGTCGCGAACGGGCATGTCTGCCTCCACAATCTCGGCCGGACCGACGCCGGAACGGCTGCCGACATCGGCGTAGTGGCAGGGAGATCTCACCAGACAGAGCTCGGTCTGATCGGAGCACCCCGGATGTCGCCGATGCTCACTGCAGGTGCACCCACACCCCCTCCGACGGAACCCCGGCCGTGTCGACCACCACCAGCAGGTACCAGCCCGGCGGCGCGAGCGCGGGCTGGGACGGCAGCTCCAGCTCCACCGTCGCCGGGCCGGTGACCTGCAGCGGGAGGTCGATCAGCCGCTGCTCCGCATCGGAGGAGTGGGTCGTGGCTCCGGGCCGCATCAGGCTCGCCTCGCGCAACCCCGCCGCCGTTCCGGCGGTCACCTCGACCGTGAGCGTCGCACCGTAGGTGAGCTCGGTCGCCGCAGGCTCGATCCGCGGCCGTGGCCCGGCGAACAGGTACGGCGGCCAGAACACCTCGATCCGCAGCTCCTCGTCCTTGCGCGCCGGGTTCGAGCCTGCGGTGACCACCGTGCCGTCGGGCATCAGCAGCGCCACCGAGTGGTACAGCCGGTCCACCCGGGACGCGGCCGCCGCGCGCCACGCGTTGAGGTCCGGGTGGTAGATCTCGGCGTGCGGTGAGGCGTGCTGGTGGCTCTCCTCCATCCCGGATCCCCCGTTGACCAGCACCGTGCGGTCCGGCAGCAGGGTCGCGCAGAGGTGCATCCGGGCGTGGTGCATGGCCGGCCCTGGCACGTAGACCGGGGTCGGGGCGCTGAGATCGGCGATCGCGGAGGTGGCCGTGGTGCCGATGGCGTGGATGTCGGCCCCACCGCCCCCGATGATCATGACTTTCTGGTCCTGGGCCGGGGGCAGCAGCACGCTGGCCGCCTGGTTGCGGAAGCCCGGTTCGGGCAGGCCGTCGACCTGCTCGACGGTGTTCGCCACCGGATTCCAGACCGCCGGACGCTGGCCGTTGTTCGCCCCGTACTGCCCGCCGGTGTAGAACAGCCGCCCGTCGGCCAGCAGGAACAGGTGCGCGTACATCGGCCACGGCGGCGACTGCGGCAGCACCGTCCAGCCGGCGCCGTCGAAGCGCTCCGGGATCAGGCTCAGGAAGCCGTCGCCCCCGAGACCGGAGACGGCGAGCACGTCACCGTCGGGCAACGCGACCAGCGTCGGGTACCAGCGCCCCTGGTCCATGTGCGGCACCGCGATCCACGCCCCGGCGTGGCCGGTCGGGCTGGCGCCGTCGACCGGGCCGGCGTCCTGGTCGAACACCACGGCCTGGGTGAGCCCGTTGAACGGGTCGTAGCGTTCGGTGCCGCCCGCGGCCAGCAGCCGCCCGTCCGGCAGCTGCGCGTGGCCACAGCAGAACAGGTCGACCGGCGTCGCCGGCGCGCTCACCACGGGTCGGGGGTAGTGCCACACCCGGGTGCCGTACTGGTGCTGGGCCGCGGCGTCGGGGTTGTTGCTCGACCCGGCGAAGAACAGCACGCTGCCGCTGGGCAGCAGCGTGGCGTGCACCGCGAGCACCCCGGAGTCGATCTCCAGTATCCGCCAGACGCCTTCGGTGGCCGCGCCGGCGAGGTCGGTCTCCACCGGCTGGAACCGGAACAACCCGGCGTTGCGCCCGAACGGATCGTCGACGGCCAGCACGGCCAGCTCCGGTCGGCCGTCGCCGTCGATGTCCACCAGATCGATGGCACCGCCCTGGTTCTCCCAGAACGGCCAGTCCGGGACCTCGGACCACGGGCCCCAGCCGTCGGCCGGCCGGCCGCGATCATCCAGGCGCCACCCGACGCAGTAGCGGGCCCGGTTCTGCTGCGGCAACACGTCGACGGCCAGCACCACCAGCTCCGGCACGCCGTCCCCGTCGACATCCGCGACAGCGATCCCGACGCCCGCGTTGTCGTCGGCGTCCCATTCCGGCACCGCGGTCCACGGCGTCCAGCCGCTCGCCGTCCCGTTGGCGGCGAGCGACGCCGTGCGATACAGAGCCCACGTTCGGCCCGACCGGGGCGTCGGCGATCAGCAGGACGAGCTCGAGCTCGCCGTCGCCGTCCACATCGGCCACCGCGCAGTCGGCGCCCTGGTTCTCCCAGAACGGCCAGTCCGGCACGGTCTGCCACGGTCCCCACCCGCCGGCGAGGGTGCCGTCGGCATGCAACCCGCGCCCGACCCTGACCAGGCCGACATTGGGTCCCTGCGGCGCGTCGATGACGAACAGCACCAGGTCGAGCGTCCCGGATCCGTCGAGATCGGCCAGCGCCACGCCGCCGCCGGCGTTCTCCCAGAACGGCCAGTCCGGCACCCGCCGCCATGGGCTCCAGCCGCCGGTAGGAACCCCGTCGACCAGCTCACGCCCGACGCGGAAGAGGCCGGCGTTCGGGCCCGCCGGTGCGTCGATCTGGAAGACGACGAGATCCTGGACGCCGATCCCGTCGATGTCGCCGACCGCGATCCCGCCGTCGACGTTGAAGTGCTGTTCCCAGTCGGGTACCGGGGTGAACGGCGTGATCATCGGGACAACCCTTCCGTGGCAGGGTGTGAGTGATACCAGCCCGGCGACGGAGCGCCGACGCCGCCCGACGCGGCTCGACCCAACGTGTTCACCATAGGTAAAACGGTCGTATAGCATGCTGGACGTGGAAGCGGCTGTGCATGACGGGTGGGAGCCCATTGTCGGAGCGATCGGCCCCAAGCTGCGGGCCGCTCGGCACGGGCTCGGGCTGTCGCTGCAGCAGCTCGCCGCGCGGGCCGGGGTGTCGGCTGCGGCCATCCACAAGGTCGAGCGCGGAGACATGGTTCCCACCATCACCACGCTGCTCAAGCTCGCCGCCGCGGTCGGCGTGCCGATCGGACACTTCGTCGAGGACGGCGGGCCCGCCGCTCCCCTCGCGACGCACATCGCCGCGCGCTCCCACCGCACCCCGCCCGCCGACTGGGCGCCCGCGGCCCGCGGGACCGCCGCGCATGCCATCGCCGCGTCGACGGCCCGGTTGCGGGCCTCCGGGGTGTTCGCGGTGGTGCAGCCGGGTGGCGAGAGCGGTCCGAGCCCGACACCCCGCCCCGGCGAGGAGCTGTTGCTGGTGGTGGAGGGCGCCCTCGAGGTCGAGATCGGCGGCGAGAGCTACCGGGTGGAAGCCGGCGACACGCTGCACTACCCGACCGACCACACCGTGCAGTGGTGCAACCCGGGCGCCGTCGCGGCGCGGGCGGTCTGGTTCACGGTGCGGGGATGACGATCGACCGGGCCTCGGAACGCACGGGCACGGAACGCTGCGGGACAGAACGGCAGGAGACGCTCGCAGAGATCGCCGATGCGGTGCTGGCCCACCCCGGTCTGCGCGCGAAGGCCGAGATCGCGCTGGTCGGCGAGGTGTTCGGCGGCACCGACTGGATCGGTGGCCCGGGCGACGACGGCGCCGTGGTCATGGCCGGATCGACCAGGGTGGTCGCGTGCGGCGAAGCGATCCTGCCCTCCTTCGTCGCTGCCGACCCGCACGGGGCGGGTTTCGCCGCCGTGCTCACCAACGTGAACGACCTCGCCGCCATGGGCGCCGAGCCGCTGGGGATCGTGGACACCGTGGTCGGGTCGGAGTCGCTGGCCCGGATCGTGCTGGGCGGGATGCACGAGGCCTCCCAGCTGTTCGACGTGCCGATCGTCGGCGGACATCTCACGATCCACGACGGCCCGCCAGCCGTGTCCGCGTTCGGGGTCGGCGAGGCGCCCGTTCCGCTGTCGGTGACCAGGGCCGAGCCGGGCCAGTCGCTGGTGGTCGCCGCCGCGCTGGAGGGCCGGATGCGACCGGATTTCCCGTTCTTCCCGGCCTTCCACGGTCGCGGACGGCGCTGCGCGGGCGACGTCCGGTTGCTCGCGGAGCTGGCCCGCGACGGCCGGTGCGTGGCGGCCAAGGACGTCAGCATGGCCGGCCTGGTCGGCTCGCTGGCGATGCTGCTGGAATGCACGGGGCTCGGCGTGACCGTCGACCTCGACAGGCTGCCCACGCCGGCCGGCGTGCCGCTCACCCGCTGGCTCAACTGCTTCCCCAGCTACGCCTTCCTGCTGTGCGTGCCGGCGGGCCAGGAAGCCGGCTGCCTCGCCGCGTTCGGGGATCGGGAGCTCGCCGCGGCCGTGGTCGGCACCCTCGACGACTCCGGTGAGCTCGCGCTCCGGTCCGGGGCGGACCAGGTGCCGATCCTGGACATCGACCACTATCGGGTGACCGGCCTGCCGCGCTGAGCGCCGGACGAGCGTAGCCGCCGGCCGCGTTGACAGCACCGAGACGTTCAGTATGCTGCCTGTCGTATCTGATAGTAGACGCGAGGGGTGGTTGGCGGGTGCCGCGCACGGTGCTGGTGATCGGCGGAGGCGCCGCGGGGATCGGCGCCGCCCGTGCCGCGAAGGCCACCGACCCGAGCACCACCGTGATCGTGTACGCCGATGACCTGGGCGACGGGACCGGTGAGCGGGCCCGGACCGCGCGCCAGAAGCTGGGCGCCGCCGGAGCGGAGCTGCGCACCGAGACCGTGAGCGCCGTCGACACCGCCGCCCGTACCGTGACCGCCGTCGGGGCCGGCGCCGTCGCCTACGACGCGCTCGTGATCACCGCCGGAGCGCCGGGGTCGGCCGGTGCCGACGCGGACACCCCCGGCGCGGCCGGCTCCGACCCGAACACGGCCTTCCCGACCACCGCCGGCCCAACCACCGCCGACCCGAATACCGCCGGCCCGAACACGGCCGGCCCGAACACGGCCGGGTTGAACACGGCCGGGTTGAACACGGCAGTACCGGGAACCGAGCTCAGGGGTGTCGTCACCGCCGACGATCGGTCGGCCGCCGCCGGCGGCGGGGGCGGGTCCTTCGTGGACGAGAACTCGCCGTCCCCCGCGAACTCGGCGTCCCCCGCGAATGACGGGGGGACGACGCGCGCCGTCGTGGTCGGGGCGACATCGGCCGGGCTCGCCGCGGCGGCGGAGCTGCTGGCGCAGGGCGTCCAGACCCACCTCGTGGACCCGGGCCGGCAGCTGCTGGCCGGGACCGTCGACCCCGACGTCGTGGCGCCCATCGCCGAGCAGCTCACCGCCGCCGGTCTGCACCTGCACCTGCGGACCACGGTAGAGGCCTTCCTCGGCGACGACGGGCAACTGCGCGCCGTCGCGACCTCCGAGGGTGAGCTGCCGGCCGATCTCGCGGTCCTCGCGACGCCGCCGGTCCCCGGCAACCGGGTGGCCGCGGCGGCGGGACTGAGGCTCGGTCCGAGCGGGCGGATCGCCGTCGACGCCGGCATGCGGACCTCGGCGGCAGCGGTCTTCGCGGCCGGTTCGGTGTGCGAGCCGGCGCCCGGCGCACCGACCGGGCTGACCACCTCCCACGCCTACGCGCAGGGCCGGGCGGCCGGCACGAACGCGGCAGGCGGTACTCGCAGCTACCACGCCGCCTACGTGCCGTGGGGCGTGCCGGCCGGGGAGGCTGTGGTCGGCGGGGCCGGGTTCGACGAGACCACCGCCGCCGAGCAGGGCATCGCCTACGTGCTCGGCAGTGCCGAGGGCATCTCGCGCGCCCGCTACTACCCGGGCGTGCAGAAGGTGGCGGTGAAGCTGCTCGCCGAGCCGGGGTCGCTGCGCCTGATCGGCGCCCAGCTCCGCGGCGGCGGGGAGGGCGTCAAGGAACGCGCCAACTTCCTGGCCCAGGCCGTGCGTCTCGGCCTCACCCTCCACGATCTGTCGACGATGGAGAACGTGTACTCGCCGGCGATCGGCGCCCTGAACGAGCCGATCGTGGTGGCCGCCACGAACGGGCTGAACGACCTGGCGGCCGGGAGCTGACCCCGGCCGGCACACCACCCACCCGAGAAGGAGTTCGACCGTGGCGCAGATCATCGGAGACCGGGCCAACACCGGCGATGCGATCGTCGACTACGAGCAGAAGCTGTTCGACGACATCCAGGCCAACGAGGGCGAGAAGGCCTACATCTTCATGCACACGGTGCCCTTCGAGGGCTCCGTCGGGCTGGTCAACATGCTGACCTGTACCCGGATCAACCGGAAGGGCTTCGACACCAGCCTGGTCCTCTACGGACCCGGCGTCCTGATGGCGTCGGCCACCCGCGGCTTCCCGACGGTCGGAGCCGAGGCCTTCCCTGGCCACCTGGCCTACAACAACCAGTTGCAGACCTTCATGAAGGAGGGCGGCAAGGTCTACGCCTGCCGTTTCGCCATGGCTGCGCTGTACGGGATGCGCGAGACCGACCTGATCGAGGGCGTGATCCCGATGCACCCGCTCGACGTGCTCGACGCCACCCTCACCGCGCGCCGCGAGGGCGCGCTGGTGATGCAGACCTGGACGCTCTGACGGTCCGGGAGGCTGGTTTCGGGACGCGGCAGCCGACCATGACCTCGATCGGTCCGGCGGCAGCGGTAGATCTGCGCCGCGCTGCCGGGCCGGGCGAGTTCGGTCCGCGCGCGATCGCGCCGCGCGGAACCGAGCCGGTACCCGCACCGGCGGTGCGCTGCCGGTTCGCGACCGACCCCGCCGATCTCCGGTCTCACCACGCGATCCGCCGGTCCGTCTTCGTCCACGAGCAGGCGGTGTTCCGCCGAGGCGATCGTGACCACCACGACGACGCCCCCGAGACGCTGCACGTGCTGGGGCTCGTGGGCGGAGCGGCGGCGGGAACCGTGCGTCTCTATCCGCTCGACGCGACCGATCCCGCCGGTTGCTGGCAGGGCGACCGGTTGGCCGTGTTGCCGGAGTTCCGGGCCCGCAGGCTCGGTGGCCCGCTCGTCGAGTTCGCGGTGCGGAGCGCGGCGGCCCGCGGCGGGCGCCGGATGCTCGCGCACGTGCAACCGTCCAACGGCACGTTCTTCCGCCGACTCGGATGGAACCAGCTGGGCGAGGAGCTCTACGTCGGGCTTCCCCACCTGCTGATGGATATCGACCTGTCCACGCTCGAAGCCTGACCCGCCGGCGTCGAGCGGCGCCCGTCCCCGCCATGGAGCAGCACGCAATGCCCTCACCGCGCACCGCCGTCGTCGCCCTCGGGGGCAACGCCATCATCAGGGCCGGCCAGACCGGCACGGGCGAGGAGCAACAGGAGAACCTGCGCGGGATGGCACTGGCCGTGCGCGAGCTGATCGCCGACGGTTGGCGGGTGGTGCTGGTGCACGGCAACGGTCCACAGGTCGGCAATCTCGCGATCCAGCAGGACGAGGCCGTGCACCTGGTGCCCCGGCTACCGCTGTTCCTGCTCGACGCCATGACCGAGGGCCAGCTGGGCAGCCAGCTCGCCCTCGCGCTGCACAACGTGGGTGGGCCCGGACTGCCCGGCACCGTCGCGGTGATCACCCATGTCGTGGTCGACGAGACCGACCCTGCCTTCCAGAGCCCGAGCAAGCCCGTCGGCCCCTTCCTGACCGACGCCGAAGCGAGGCGACACGCCGCCGAACGCGGCTGGACCGTCGGCGAGGACGCCGGGCGCGGCTACCGGCGGCTGGTGCCGTCACCGCGACCGGTGGACATCGTCGAGCTGGAGGCGGTGCGCGCGCTCGTCGAGCGCGGCCTGATCGTCATCGCGGCGGGCGGCGGTGGCGTCCCGGTGGTCGCCGACCGGGACGGGTACCGGGGCGTGGAAGCAGTGATCGACAAGGACCTGGCGGCCCAGCGGTTGGCCAACGCCCTGGCCGCCGAGGCGTTGGTGCTGGTCACCGACGTGCCGCAGGTGGTGCTCGACTACGGCACCGACCGCGCCCGCGGGATCGAGGAGATCAGCGTCGCGCAGGCGCAGGGTCACGCCGCGGACCGCCAGTTCGCGGCGGGCAGCATGGGCCCGAAGGTGGAAGCGGCGATCGCGTTCGTCCAGCAGGGCGGCCGCGTCTCGGTGATCACGAACGCCGCTCTGGTCGCCGCTTCGCTGCGAGCCACGCCCGGCACCGAACCGGACACCGGTCTGGGCACCCGCATCGTCGCCGCCCACCAGCCCGGAGCCGTCGAACCCACCGGAGCGCTCGCGTGATCCACGACATCACGCTGTACCGCGACACCTACGTCGATTCGGTCGTGCAGCTGTCCGGGACCAGGGCGCTGCAGACGATCGACGGGGTCGACTGGGCGGCGGCCGCGATGGCCACCCCGGCGAACCTGGACACGCTCTCGGCCGAGGGCTTCGTGCTCGACGAGCTCGCCGGATCCGGGCCCAACGATCTGTTCGTCGCGGTCCGGGCCGACTCGCCCGCGGCGGCGGCGGCGGCCGTCGAGGCCGGTGCGGCCGCGATGTTCGCCGAACGCGGGCAGCAGGAGGACTCCGCCGAACGACCGGCACGCACGCTCGGCGAAGCGCTCGAGCGGGAACCGGCGGTCAACGTCGCGGTGATCTCGGTGCCGGGCGACTACGCGGCCATGGAGGCGCACAAGGCCCTGTCGGCCGGTCTGGACGTGCTGCTGTTCAGCGACAACGTGCCCGTCGATGCGGAGATCGCGCTGAAGCGAGCGCGCGAACCGGCTCGGCAGGCTGGTGATGGGGCCGGGGGCCGGAACGGCCATGCTCGGGCACACCTGCCTCGGCTTCGCCAACGTCGTGCGACGCGGTCGGGTCGGGGTGGTCGCGGCCGCCGGCACCGGCGCGCAGGAGGCCGCCTGCCTGGTGGACCGCTGGGGAGCCGGCGTGTCGCAGGTCATCGGGCTCGGCGGGCGCGATCTGGGGGCGGCCGTCGGCGGGTTGATGGCCCGCGCGGCCGTGCAGGCACTGGTGGACGACGCCGACACCGACGTGATCCTGCTCGTGTCCAAGCCGCCCGACCCGGAGGTCGCGCGGGCCGTGATCGCCGCCGCCGCGGGCACGACGCTGGTGGCCGCGCTGATCGGAGTCGTCCGCCGACGACGTCGCCCCGGCCCCCGCGGACGGCGTGGTGCTCGCCGCGCACCCTCGAGGCGGGCGCGGCGGCCGCGGTGCGCGCGCTCGGGATCGTGGTGCCGGACGTGATCGGCGGCCTGGTCACCGGGATCGCGGAGCGCACCGAGCGGTTGCCGGCCGAACGCACGCTGGTGCGCGGCCTGTTCTCGGGCGGGACCCTCTGTTACGAATCGCTGGTCGTGCTGACCGCGACGCTCGGTCCGGTGTACTCGAACACCCCGCTCGACCCGGCGTACGGGCTGCCGGCGCCGCCCGGCACGCACGTCTGCCTGGACCTGGGCGAGGAGGAGTACACGAAGGGACGGCCGCACCCGATGATCGACCCGGAGGCCCGGATCGAGCTGTTGCGCAGCCACGGCGGCGCATCCGACGTCGCGGCCATCGTGCTGGACGTCGTGCTCGGCCACGGCGCGCACGACGACCCCGCCGCGGAACTCGCTCCGGTCTGCCGCGAGATCGCCGAGGCCGGCGGACCCCCGATCGTCGTCTACGTCCTGGGCACCGAACAGGACCCGCAGGGCTACGCACGGCAGCGGCAGGCGTTCGTCGACGCCGGTTGCCTGGTCACCGAGACCGCCGCGCGCGCGTCGCTGGCCGCGGCGGCCATCGCCTCCCGCAACCCCCAGCTCGCGGCGATCGCCCTGTGACGTCCCAGCCGCCGGACGGCGAGCCCCGCGTCGCGCTCGTCTGCCATTCCACGAAACCCCGCGGCGGGCTGGTGCACACGTTGAGCCTGGCCGAGGCGTTGTACCGCCGCGGGGCGGCGGTGCACCTCGTGGCCCTCGGCGACGTCTCGGCCGGCCTGTTCCGTCCCACCGACGTGCCGCACACCGTGCTGCCCGCCGCCTCCGGTGACACGCTGGAGGAGCGCGTCTTCGCCGCCATCGACACCCTGGCCGCGGGCCTGGCCGGCATCGCGCCGCGATTCGACCTGCTCCACGCCCAGGACTGCATCGCGGCGCGGGCGGCCGTGCGCGTCCGCGACCGCGCCCCCTCCACCGGTCGGCGGCTTCCGGTTGTGCGTACGGTGCACCATGTCGACGACTTCACGACGCAGGCGCTCATCGACTGCCAGCGCCACGCGATCGTGGAACCGGACCGGGTGCTCGTGGTGAGCGAGCAGTGGCGGTCGATCCTGCGCGCCGACTACGACCGCGAGGCCTCCGTCGTTCCGAACGGCGTGGACCTCGACCGGTTCCCGGCTCCGTCGCCGAACTTCGCCGCCGCACTGCGAGCCCGGATCGACGCGCCGGCCGGCCGGTTCGTCTTCCTCGCCGTGGGTGGCGTGGAGCCGCGCAAGGGCAGCGTGCACGCGTTCGCGGCGCTGTCCCGGCTCAAACGGGCCGGTGTCGACGCGATGCTCGCTGTGGTCGGCGGGCACTCGTTCCAGGACTACACCGCCTACCGCGACGACGCCCTCGCGGCGCTGCCCGGCCTGGGCCTGACCCTGGGTCGGGACGTGGTGCTGCTCGGCACGGTCGACGAGCGGGAGCTCGCGGGCTGGTACCACACCGCGGACGCGCTGTGCTTCCCCTCGGTCAAGGAGGGCTGGGGGCTCGCGGTGCTGGAGGCCATGGGCGCCGGGCTGCCGGTGATCGCTTCCGACCTGCCGGTCTTCCGGGAGTACCTCGTCGACGGCGAGAACGCCCTGCTGCCGACCGTCGCGGACGACGTCGCGCTGGCCGCCGCGATGCACGCGGTCGCGACCGACGCCGAGCTGCGGGCGCGGCTGCGCGCCGGTGGGCACGCGGTGGTGCCGCGGTTCACCTGGGCCGCGAGCGCGCAACGGCACCGCGACGTCTATCAGGACGTCCACCGCCGTGAGCTCGACGCGGCCGACGGTCGTTGCCGGGCATGACCCTGCTCTGGCTGAACCCGTCGACCGGGATCTCCGGGGACATGCTGCTCGGCGCGCTGCTCGACCTCGGCGCCGAGCTGGACGAGGTGCGGGCCGCGGTGGCCACGACCGGGCTGACCGGCTGGCGGCTCGACACGCAGCGGGTGTCCCGCGGCGGGCTGCAGGCGACCCTGGCCGTGGTGTCGGTCGTCGACGACGGCGCCACCGCGCGTCCGGCCGGTGAGCTGCGGGAGCTGGTCGCGCGGGCCCGCCCGGAGCCGGTGGCACGGCTGGCCGGGCGGGCCGTCGCGGCGATCGCGGAGGTCGAGGCCGGGCTGCACGGGATCGACGTGGACCAGGTGCACCTGCACGAGCTCGGCGGCCACGACACGGTGGTGGACACCGTCGGAGTGGCGGCGGCGCTGCACCTGCTCGGGGTGACCGAGGTGGTCAGCGGGCCGCTGGCGATGGGCGCCGGCACCGTGTCGACGGCGCACGGCGAGCTGCCGCTGCCGGCGCCGGCCACCGCCGAGCTGCTGGCCAGGGCCGGGGCCGCGGTGATGCCGTCGGGGATCGTCGGCGAGACGGTGACGCCGACCGGGGCGGCGCTGTTGCTCGCCGCCGGGGCGACGTTCGGTGCCCTGCCGGCGATGCGGTTGCTGCGCGTGGGCTACGGAGCGGGCGGGCGCGAGCTGCCCGGCCGCCCGAACGCGCTGCAGGTGCTCGCCGGATCGCCCGATGGCGGCCAGGTCGGCGAGATGCTGGTGTTGGAGACCAATGTGGACGACGTGACCGGCGAGGTGCTGGGGCACCTGATCACGCGGCTGCTGGATGCCGGAGCCGCCGACGCGTGGCTGAGCCCGGTGGTGATGAAGAAATCGCGCCCGGCGCACACGGTGCATGTGCTGGTCGAGCCCGCGCTGGCCGCGGTGTGCGAGGAGATCGTGCTCGCCGAGACCGGCAGCCTCGGCGTGCGCCGGCACCGGGTGCAGCGGCGCGCACTCCCCCGCGAGACGGTCACGGTGACCGTCGACGGGCGGCCGATCCGGCTCAAGCGAGGACCGCACGGAGCCAAGCCGGAACACGACGACGTCGTGGCGGCGGCCGCAGCCCTCGGCCTGCCGCTGCGGGTGGTCGCGGAGCGGGCGAGAGCAGCAGGGGACTCGTGATCGACGTACCGTGGGGCACGACCCGGGCGGCGCCGTGCCCGGCAGTGGCTTGGCGCTCGCGACCTCCGATCCACCGGTGATCGCGACGAGCGGACGGCCATGCATGATCAAGCATGCACGACGGCACGTCCACGACGATCACCCCGGCGCCCCGCTGCCAAAAGATCGCCACCAACGTGCAGCCACACATGATCACAGCTGCGTCACTGCACGTTCACGACGATCACCCCGAGCAACCCCTGACTCCTGTCGGACCCGAAGCGTGCGGTAGCACTTGATTTACTGCGTCAGCGTCCGTCGGCCGCACCGAGGTCCGGGAGGGTTCCGCGGCAAGGTGGTACCCAGGTCTGCCGATCGCGGCGCTCAGGCGATCTCGAAGCTCAGCTCCGGGGTTGTCGCGAGCGTGCGGGTCACGTAGCAGACCCGTTTCGCGGCCGTGATCAGCTGAGCCAGCTCCTCCTCCTGCGGCTCGGCGGCGCGCACACTGACGCGGATGCCGGAGAACCGCGGGCCGTCGTACGTGCCGGTGACCTCGACGTGCAGATCGCGCAGCGGCACATCCCGCTTGCGGGCGCTGTGGGCCACCGCGAGCGTGAAGCACGACGCCACCGCGCCCAGCAACAGCTCGGTGGGCTGGGGGCCGGTGCCCGTGCCGCCGTCGACCGTCTCCGGCTCGTCGACGAGCAGCTCGAACTCGCCGGCGGTCACCACGGCCCGCCAGCCGCCGTCCCACCGCGCGGAGACGCTGCGCTCCGAGACCGTCACAGGTCCCTCCCGTTACGTTCTGATGACCATGGATCCAGTGCAACAGCTGTGCAACGGCGGTGCGGCACCGTGATCCGCAGGACTCGATCTCCACGAGCCTGATCGCCACCCACCGATCGTAAGGATCGACCGCTCGACATCGATCGATTCAGTCGGGAGCCCCGATGACCGCCGCCCACGCCCGGACCACGTGCTGCGGTGACTGCGCCGCAACCGCGGAGCAGGCCGCCCACCATGACCGCCTGCTGCTGGTCGATGTGAACGCCGACGAGCTGCTTGCCTTGATGGAAATGGCGGTGACGTGGCACGAGCTGGACTACAGCAGCTGCGACGTCCTCGGTCCCCAGCACTGGCTGACGTTCGCCCAACGGCATTCCTGGACGCACCCGGAACGGGCCGAGTCGGCGTTCTCGCTGGCCGTGGACATCGTCGGGCGATCGTCGGTCGGGCCGGCCGAGCCGGTGCTCGCGACCGTGATCGAGCTCGTCCGAGGATGATCCGCCTTCGATCCGCACGTGTCGGATAGTAGACGCCGTGAAGCAAGAGGTTCAGTTGCCCGGGTTCCTCGACCTGCCCGACCGGCCGCCGAAGCCACGGCGGACCGGTCTGACACATGTGCTCGACCCGGGCGCAGGCCGGCTGGCCGCGGCCGATCTGCTGGACTCCGCCGCGGCGCACATCGACATCTGGAAGGTCGGCTGGGGCACGGCCTACGTCGACACGGCGCTTGCGGCCAAGCTGGAGCTGCTGGCCGAGCACGCGATCGCGGCCTGCCTCGGCGGCACCCTGCTGGAGATCGCGTGGGCGCAGGGCCGCGCCGCCGAGTGCCTCGGGTGGGCGCGCGACGCCGGCTTCTCCCACGTCGAGGTCTCGCGGGGCACCGTGGCGATGGACCTGCGCGACAAGCGCGAGCTGATCCGGGCGGCGGCCCGATGCGGCTTCACGGTGCTGGCCGAGGTCGGCATGAAGGCACCGGGCGAGCAGCTGGCGGCACGCCAGTGGCCCGCCGAGTGCCGAGCCGACCTGGAGGCGGGGGCGGCGCTGGTGGTCACCGAGGGCCGGCAGAGCGGCACCGTCGGTACCTTCGACGCGGCTGGACGGGTACGCCCGGACGTCGTCGAGGCCGTGGTGGCCGGGGTCGGCGTCGATCGGGTGGTGTTCGAGGCACCGCAAGCCGCTCAGCAGGCCTGGTTCATCCGCCGGTTCGGCCCGGCGGTCAGCCTCGGCAACGTCGCGCTCGCCGACGTGCTGTCCGTCGAGACGTTGCGACTGGGCCTGCGGTCGGACACCGCCGCGGTCGAGCGTCGGGAGCGGACCGGCTCGGAATCGGCGTGAACGGGTCGGCGCGATGAACGGGTCCGCGAGCGAGTCCCCCTCCGTGGGTGGACCCGCAGCCGAATCCCCGTCCGTGAACCCAGCCACGGGTGACCCGATCGCGGTGCGGACTCCACGCAGAGCGGCGTCTCCCGACGCGCCGATCACGCGCGCCGAGGCTGGACCGAACTTCGTGCCGCACCGCTACCGCGGGGTCTCGGTCGCTTCCCTGCCGGCCACCGTGGAGCTGACCGCGGCGGCGCTGCGAGGGTACTTCCTGGGTCGGGACGCCTACCGGCGGACCCGGTTCGTCGTGGTCCGCACCCCCGCCGGCACGGCGCTGCTGTCCGTCGAGCGGGCATCGGACGAGCCGCTGTTCTCCCCGATCACCGCGGTCGAGCTGCTCGCCGGGCCCGACGAGTGCCGCTACGTCGTCGAGCCGGCAGCCGACACCGGCATCCCGTCCGAGCTCGCGCGGGTCGCCCTGACCCGCGCGCCCGGTGTCCGGGCGGTGGCCGTGCAGGGGCGCTACGCGCACGTGAACGTGATCGTGGATCCCCGGCCGCTGCGGGTACTGGTCCGCGAGGTGGTACCGCCCGAGCCGGCCAAGCTGCTCGACCAGGCGCGGCGGGTGCTCGCCATGGCCGAGGACCTGCCGCCGATCGAGCTGGTCGGTGAGCTGACCGATCTTGCGGAGCTGGCCGGGCGCCGGCCGAGCGCGCACTACCTGCTGCCGTGCCGGGGCTCCGGTGGCGAGGTGCCGGGCGCCCAAGTGTCCTACTTGGACGAGCACCCGGCCAGGGCGGACTGGACACTTCTCGGCTGCGCCCGATCCCGCCAGATCCACCGGCACTTCTACGGAGCCGACCCGCCGACCGTCGACTTCTGCCCGAAGCCGCGGTCCGAGAGCCCGGACGGGCGGCTGCTCACCAAGTGCTGCCTGCAGGAGGAGCAGGTCACCTCCGGTCCGGGCTGGGCGTGCGTGCCGTGGGGTTCGTCGCTGGAGCACGTGCGCGCTGCGCTGCGGTGCCTCGCCGAGCAGGAGGAGCAGGCGTGGGCACCCGGCTGAGCGCATCGACGGTCTTCGGCCATCTCTGGGGCACGCCCGAGCTGGACGCCGTCTTCGAGGAACGGGCGATGCTGCAGTCCTGGTTGGACGTGCTGGCCGCGCTGGCCGGTGCGCAGTCCACATTGGGCATCGTGCCGGCCGGAGCCGCACGGGTGATCGGCGAGCGGGGCCGGGTGGACGCGCTGGACCTGGACTTCGTCGCGGAGCACACGCGCAGCACCGGGCACTCGACGCTCGGGCTGATCCGCGGGCTGCAACAGATCCTGCCCCCGGACGCCGCCGAGCACGTGTACGTCGGGGCGACCGTGCAGGACGTCACCGACACCTGGTTCGGGCTGGTGATGCGGGATGTCGGGGCGCTCGCCGGGCGGGAGCTCGACGCGCTGCACGAGCGGCTGCTCGTGCTGGCCGCTCGGCACCGGGACACCGTCATGATCGGCCGCACGCACGGGCAGCCCGGCGCGCCGATCACCTTCGGGTTCAAGGTGGCGACCTGGGCGGACGAGATCGGCCGGCACCGGGAGCGGCTCGCGGCCGGACAGCCGCGGTGGGCCGTCGGGCAGCTCGCCGGTGCCGTCGGGGCGCTGGCCTACTTCGGGTCGCAGGGCCCCGAGTTGCGCGCCCGGTTCTGCGCCGAGCTGGGGCTGGCCGATCCCGGGATCTCCTGGCTGACCTCGCGGGACCGGATCGCCGAGTTCGGCACGCTGCTGGCGATGATCTGCGGCACCCTCGCGCGGATCGGGACCGAGGTCTACGAGCTGGCCCGGCCCGAGATCGGGGAGCTGGCCGAGGCCGCCCCGGAGGGTGCGGTCAGCTCGATCACCATGCCGCACAAGCGGAATCCGGAAGGCAGCGAGCACCTCGACACGCTCGCCCGGCTCGCGCGATCGGCGGCCGCGGTGCTGGTCGAGGGGATGGTGGCCGGGCACGAGCGGGACGGGCGGGCCTGGAAGGCGGAGTGGATCGCGCTGCCCGAGGTCTGCCAGCTCGCCGGGGCGGCGCTGCGGCTGGCGCGCAGCCTGCTGGACGGGCTCGTGGTGAACGTCGACGCGATGGCCGCGAACGTCGCCCGTTTCGGCGGCGACCTCGGCTCGGAGCGGGTGCTGGCCGGGCTGGCCGGCCGGCTCGGCAAGCACCGGGCCCAGCAGGTGCTGCACGAAGTGCTGCGAGGCGGCGACGGCGTCGATCTCGCGGCCGCGCTCGCGGCCCGCGGCCTGGCCACGGTGGACGAGGTGCGGGCATGGGCGGCCGGCCCGGCGGTGGCGGCCGCCGCCGCCATGGTGGACCACGTGCTGGCCGGCGCCCGGCCCGCACCGTGATGCCGGCCCGCTTCCCGCTGGCCGTGCTGCCCACGCCGGTGCACCGGCTGCACCGGCTCGAGGATGCGCTGCTGGGCATCGGCCCACTGCTGATCAAGAGGGACGACCTGGTCGGCTTCGGCGTCGCGGGCAACAAGGCCCGTCCACTGGAATTCCTGCTCGGTGCGGCCCGGGCCGCCGACGCCGACGTGCTCGTCACCGGTGGCGGGCCGGGTTCCAACTTCTGCCCGGCGGCCGCGCTCGCCGCCCGCGCCGCAGGGCTGGACTGCGAGCTGATCCTCTGGGGCGCCGCCGACGACCTGAACCGATCGCCGAACGTGACGCTGGCCCGGGCGGCGGGCGCATGCATCCGGCCCACCGGCGACACCGACCGACCCGCGATCGACGGGCTCGTCGAGATGCGGGCGGCCGAGCTCCGCGCGGCCGGTCGGCGTCCCTTTCCGGTGCCGCGCGGTGGGTCGACGGCACTCGGCGCAGTCGGGTTCGCGACCGCCGTTGCCGAGCTGGCCACCCAGCTCGACGTCCCACCCGCGCTGATCGTGATCGCGGTGGGCTCCGGGGGCAGCTGCGCAGGTCTGCTCGCCGGGCTGGCCGCAGCCGAAATCCCGGACTCCGGAGCCCGCGACGACCCGAGCCCCCCGCCCCCGCAGCCCCGTGGTCGCGCACGCGGGTGCTCGGGGTGTCGGTCAGTCGCAGCCCCGAGGAGATCGGCGCACAGGTCCGGACCATGGCGGCCGGCTGCGCCGAGCTGATCGGCGGCCCCCCACCGCCGGCCGCCGAGATCGTGGACGCGCGCGGCGCCGGCTTCGGCGCCGCATCCCCGCACGAGCGCGAACGCGCCCGCCTCGCGCTGCACACCGAGGGCCTGCTGCTCGACGAGACCTACGGCGCACAGGCGTTCGCCGCGGCCACCGATCGGCTGCTGGCCGGCGAACGCGGCCCCGTCCTGTACTGGCACACCGGCGGGCTGGTCCCGGCCGTGGCGTCGTTGCAGATCATGTCGGGAACCATCTCCGGAAGGAACCACGGATGACCCGGCGGACCCGCCCCGAAGGCTTCCCGCAGGGCGGCCCGGCCCCCGAGCTGATCGATTCCGGGTTCGCGCTGGAGAACGCGGACGCGAGCTTCCTGCACCGCGGGCTCAACCTGGCCGACATCGCCCACGTCCTCGACCTGTCCCGACGCGGGATCGTGCCGGACAAGGAATGCCGGGAGCTGCTGGCTCTCCTGCTCGAGGTCACGCAGGTGCCGTCCGACGAGTTCCCCTACGACCCGAGCAACGGCGAGCCGTACAACTCCCGCGAGCGCTACTTCGTCTCCCGCATCGGCGACGTCGCGGGCTGGCTGCACGCCGGGCGCCCACGGCGCGAAGCGGCTCGGGTGGCGCTGCGCCTGCACCTGCGCCGCCAGCTCACCGAGCTGGTCGGAGCGACCGCGGAGTTCGCCGCACGCGCCACCGAGCGCGCGGCCGAGCACGGCGAGACGCTGCTACCCGACCAGACGTACCTGCAGCAGGCGCAGCCCTCGACGTTCGGGCACTACCTGCTCTCCTTCGTCTACCCCGCCGTGCGCGACGCCCGCAGGCTGCTCGACGAGCTCGACTGGGTGGACCGCAGCCCGGGCGGCGCCGGCTGCGTGAACGGTACCCGGCTGCTCGACGACCGCGGCCCGATCGCCGACGCCCTCGGTTTCGATGGCGTCATCCCGCACACCCGGGACGCGATGTGGCAGGTCGACGGGCTGGTGCACATCCTCGCCACCGCCGCGAGCCTGCTGTCGAACCTGTCCAAGCTCGCGGAGGACCTGGAGATCTTCTCCTCCAGCGAGTTCGACTTCGTCGACCTCGACGACTCCTTCACCCGGTCGTCGATCCTGATGCCGAACAAGCGCAACCCGTACGCGCTGGCGATCGTGCGCGGGGCGTCCGGGGTGCTGATCGGGCGACTCACCGGATTCCTCGCGGTGACCAAGAGCCCCTCCGCGCGCAGCGACAACCTGATCTTCGCCTACGGGGAGGTGCCACGCGCGCTCGAGCTGGCATGCAAGATCACCCGCTTGATGACCGGGGTGGTGCGCACGCTGCGCTGCAACCCCACCCGGATGCGCGAGGAGCTCGACCGCGGCTACACCCAGGCGACCGATCTCGCCGAACACCTCGTGCAGCGGCTCGGCGTGGACTACCGCACGGCCTATGTCGTCGTGGGCAACACGGTGCGGGCGGCGGCCCGGGCGGGGGTGCCGGGCCATGCGATCACCGGCGAGATGATCGACGAGGCGGCGGTGGCGCACGTCGGGCACGACTGGGGACTCGCCGGGGCCGACCTGTCGGAAGTGCTGGACCCGTGGCGGATCGTGCTGTCGCGGCAGGCGACCGGAGGTGCGGCACCTGCCGCGCTGGCCCGGATGGTGGCCGAGCTGGCCGAGTCGACCGCCGAGCTCGTGGCCACCGCGCGAGCCAGGGAGGAGGCGTTCGACCGCGCGGAGGAGCAACTGCTGGCCACTGCCGAGGCGGCGACGGCGGCCACACCCGACTGAACGGCGGCTCGCTCCGGTGCGCGCCGCCGACTGAAACGGCGGCTCGCTCTGGTGCGCGCCATATGGTAGGAAAACATGTGTCGTATAGTGAACGAAGGAGTGGGTCCGACGTGCCCCGCAAGACTGTGATCATCGGTGGTGGCGCCGCCGGGCTCGGCTCCGCCGGCGGGGTCAAGGCGGTCGATCCGAGCGCCGAGGTGGTCGTCTACACGCAGTTCGAGGACGTCGCCTACAGCCCGTGCGGCATCCCCTACGTGCACGGCGGCGAGATCCCCGATTTCGAGCGGCTCTTCCTGGCCGGCAAGCAGGCCTATGTGGACGCCGGCATCGACGTGCACTACGAGACCGAGGTGACCGCGATCGACACCGCGGCACGCACGGTCACCGTGGTCGGTGAGGGCACCGTCGGCTACGACAGCCTGATCATCGCCACCGGCTTCGACTACGCCGACCCCGGGGTGCCCGGCGGCGACCTCGGCGGCCTGTACTACGTCAAGAACATCCGCAAGGCGATGGCCTGGGACAAGGTCATCACCGACACGAAGCGGGCCGTGGTCGTCGAGGCCGGCCCGCTCGGCCTGGAGATGGTCACGGCGTTGGCGCACCGCGGCGTCGAGACCCACCTCATCGACCCGAACCCGTACCCGCTGGCGATGATGGCCGACCCGGACATCATGGCGCCGGTGGTGGATTCGTGGCGCGAGCTCGGCGTCCACATGCACTTCAACACCACGCTCGAGGCCTTCGTCGGCGACGGCAACGGGCAGCTGCGCGCAGTGGCCACATCCGGCGGCGAGATCCCGGCCGAGCTGGCCGTCGTGGCCACCCACAAGCGACCCAACATCGCGCTGGCCACCGCGGCCGGGCTGAAGCTGGGCTCCACCGGCGGCATCATCGTCGACGAGCGGATGGCCACGTCGGCGCCGCAGGTCTGGGCGGCCGGCGACGCCTGCGAGATCCCGCACGGCCTCACCCGCACCCCGCTGCAGGGCCTCACCGGCTCGCACGCCTACGCACAGGGCAAGACCGCCGGGGCGAACGCGGGCGGGGGCAACCGGGCCTACCGGGCGGTGTTCGTCCCGTGGGGCACACCGGCGGGCAAGTGGGTGATCGGCGGGGCGTCCTTCGGCGAGGCGACGGCGATCGCGCTCGGCGTCCCCTACGTCCTGGGCACGGCCGAGAGCACCACCGCGGCCCGGTACTACCCGGGACCGAAGCGGCTGAAGGTCAAGCTGCTCGCCGAGCCCCGTTCGTTGCGACTGATCGGGGCCCAGATGGTGGGCGGCGGCGACGGCATCAAGGAGCGCGCCGATTTCCTCGCACAGGCCATCCGCTTCTCGATGACGCTGCCGCAGCTCGCGGCCATGGACAACGTGTACGCGCCCGAGATCGGAGCGCTGGACGAGCCGATCGTCACCGCGGCGGCCAACGGCGTCGCGGCCGCCCGGAAGGAGGGCTCAGCCGATGGCCCCGTCCACGGGCGCGTTCTTCGGCTGGCTGCGCGCCAACTCCGAGCACTACCTGTTGGTTGCGGCCCACCGCCGGCTGGCCAGGTCCCGCGGCGGGCCGGCCCCCCGCCCACCCAGGGGCCTGAAGGAGATCTTCTGGCTGCGGATCTTCGCTCCGACCTACGCGGCGATGCCGTGGGCGTTGCGCAGCCGGATCATGCGGGCGATGCCCGGCAGCCACCGCCGGGAATGGGCGCACCGCCGCGACCCCAGGGTCCCGCGGTCGAGCGAACGTGCACACCTCCCCCGACCCGACCGCAGCCGCCCGCGTCCGCTGGCGCGCCGCCGAGGACCGCCTCTACCCGACCCTGCTCGCCGACCCGCGGGCCTACCAGCGCGGGCTCGCCGCGGTGCACGCCGTGGTCGAGGAGCTGCGCCGCCGGGCCGCCGACCTGACCGGACTGCTCGCGGCCGACGCCGCACCCGACGAGCTGGTGGCCACGGCGTGCCCCGACGGCTGCCCGGTGCCGGCCGACCTGCTCGTCGGCGTCGCCTGCGGGATGCGGGACCGGGAGCTGACGGCCGAGCACGACGCCCGGCGCCGCAAGGAAGCGGTGAAGGCGGCCCGCTCGGCCGGCGAGGCGTGGGCGGTGCTGGTCGGACCGTCCACCGTGGATGCGCTCCTCCGGGCCGACGAAGCATCCGGCACGTGGCCCGCGGGAGGCCGGCGCCAGACGCTGCACCTGGCCTCGGGCACGCTGCTCGAGGTCGTCGTCGACCCGTGGGAACGGGAAGCCCCGTTCGCCGTGACCCGCACGCCCGGCGAGACCAGGACCTTCCAGGACCGCGATGCCTGGCTGGCCGAGATCACCCGCATCGAAGCCGAGGTCGAGGACGGCGCAACCCCCGGTTGAGCCGGATCGCCTGGCTCGACCAGGACAACACGGCACACAGTCGACCCGTGAAACGGCGGTCGCCGGCCGCCCGCCCTCCCGCCGGACCCCACCAGTCGGGGACGGATTCAGGAGGTGCGCGGCCGGGCGATCGAGAGGCGGCCGGCGGTCACGAAACCCTCGCGCAGGTCGGACGGCAACGAGGCGGCGATCCGGTCGGTCGCGGCCTGCCGCTGCGCGGGCGTGCCGAGTTGGCCGACGAGCAGATCGGACCCCGTGGAAGCGGCGATCCGCGCCGCCTCCTCCGCCCGCCCCAGCCCCTTCAACGCCAGCGCCTCGTACTTGGCCGAGGAGAACGTCCGAGCCTGCACCAGCAGCCCTTCGTACTGCGCAGGCTCCCAGCGGGCCCGCATCTCCAGCAGACGCATGGCCGCCCGCGGACGGAACGGCAACGACCGCTCCAACATCGGTGCCGCGGCCTCGACCGCGGCGGCCGCGTCGTCGGGACGACCGAGCAGCAGATCGCAATCGGCGACGGCCAGCAACGCATGCAGCTCCTGCTCCAGCTCCAAGGCGCCCCCTCCGCGGTGAGCGAGCTCCACCGCCAGCACCGCGTGCTCACGGGCCCGCTCGACCTGCCCGAGCTCCTGCCACAGCCACGAGGTGGTCGTCTCGATGCCAGCGCGGTAGAAGGTGACGTTGTCGGCGTCGATCAGCTTGCGGGCGGTGCCCAGCGCCCGCAGCGCGCCACCGAAATCGCCGGTGTCGCCGCGGGCCAGCCCCGTGAAGAACAGCGCCTGCAGCAACGGCCGGAACTGGCCGGTGCGCCGGCACAGCAGCACGGCGCGGGCGAGCACCGCTTTGGCCTCGGCGAACCGGTCCTGGTGCTGCAGCAGCGCGCCCTGGTAGGCCAGCGCGAGCGCCATGGTCGTGTCCCCGGTCCCGGCGCCGTCCACCGCTGCCAGCACGCGCTCGTAGGCGGCTCCCGCCCCGGAGTAGTCACCGTCCCAGTGCCGCACCCGCCCGAGCAGCAACATCGCGCTCGGCAGCGCACCCGGTGCGGCCGCAGCGGATTCGGCGAGCTCGGTCGCCCGCTCGGCGAGCTCGACGGCGTTCATCGCGTCGCGGGCGTACAACGCGGTCCAGCCGAGCTGCTCGAGAACCCGCGCCTCCAGCTCGGTGTCGTTCAGCTCGCGGGTGATCACCAGCGCCGCCTCGTGGTCGCGCCGGGCGTCGTCGTGGCGTCCGAGATCGGAGCGGGCCTGGCCGCGGCGCAGCAACGTCTCGGCCCGCACCGCGGGCGTGTCGGCGATGCCCACCGCCTGGTCGAGCAGCTGAGCGGCATCGGATGTTGGCGAAGGACAGCTGTGCCGCGTGCGCCGCAACCATCCAGGCCCTGGCCGCGGCGTCCCGGTCGCCCGCCGCGGCGAGATGGGCGGCGGCCGCCTCCGGCCGGGCCTCCAGCAGCCGGGCCGCGCGGCGGTGCCGGCTGACCCGCACCGCGGCGGGCTCGGCCCCGTAGGCCACCTGGCGGACGATGTCGTTGGCGAACCGGAAGCGGTCCCCCTGGGCCACCAGCAGGCCGGCCCGGATCGCCCGCCCGGCCCAGCGGGCGCAGTCCTCGGCGTCGAGCCGGCCGAGCACCGCGACCTCGTCGAGTGTGAAGGCGACGCCGAGCACCGATCCGAGCGTCAGCAGCAACGCCGTGTCGGCTCCGGCGTGGGCGATGCGGCCGGCCACGGCCTCCTGCAGCGAGTTCGGCACCGCAAGCGCACCGCCCGGACCCGTCCGCGAAGGATGCCTCAGCAGCTCGCTGAGGAACAGCGGCGATCCGCCGGTCCAGGAGTAGAGCTGCTCGGGGTCGTACCCCAGTCCGGAGCGGCGGACCAGCAGCGTGGCGTCGGCCGGCGCCAGTGGACTCAGCTCGATGTGCACGGCCACGTCCAGCAGGGCCGCGGTCACCAGATCGTCCTCCGAGCTCCGCTCGGTCACCACGACCATCGCCCGGCTGCCGGCCCAACGCCCGGCAAGCAGGTGCAACGCCTCGATGCTCGACTGACCGGCATGCTGCGCGTCCTCCACGACGAGCAGCACCGGCTGGTGGTCGCTGAGCCGATCGAAGAACCCGACCAGCGCCTCGAGGCTGCGCCGATGCTCCAGCTCCGGTCCGGCGCGCGGGGGCGCCGGGCCGGCGGCGGAGCCTTCGAGCGAGCCGACCAGATCGGCCAGCTCGGGCAGCAGCACGGCGAGCGTGCCCAGCCGGCTGCCGGCGAGGCTCACGCACCTCCTCGGCCCCGATCCGGTGCACGACCACCCGCAACGCCTCCACGAGCGGCTGCAGGTAGAGCGAACGTTCCGCCTCGAAGCAGCCGACGGTGATCACCATCGCTCCGGTCCGGCGCGGCTGCGCGGCGAACGTGGCGACCAGCGCGCTCTTGCCGATCCCGGCCTCGCCCGTCACCACAGCCAGTACCGGTGAACCGACGGCCGCACCCGCCCACAACGACGCGAGCGTGGCGAGCTCGTCGTCCCGACCGACCAGCGGCGTGCCGTCCGCTCCGGCATCGGCCGGCGCGCCACCACGGGCGGGCTGGCCCGGCGCCGTCGGGCTCTCCGCCCGCAGGATGGACAGGAACAGCGCCTGCGTGGCCGCCGACGGATCGCTGCCGAGCTGCTCGGACATCGCCACCCGCAGCGCCCGGTAGGCGACCAGCGCCGACCCGGACCGCCCGGCGAGCTGGTGGGCGGCCATCACCGTTCGACAGGCCTCCTCGTCGAACGGATCGTCCCGCAGCGCGGCCGTTCCCACCTCCACGGCCGTGTCGTAGGCGTGCAACTCACAGCACGCGGAACTCCAGCAGATCCGGGCCCGGCGAAGGAGCCTGCGCACATCGCGCCGCAGGTCCAACACCCAGGTGTCCTCGCGCTCGCCGACCAGCGGCACGTCGGAGTCGAGCATCCGTGCCGCCTGCTCGGCGCTGGTCGAGGCGAGCGCGTACCGCCCGTGCCGCAGCTCCTGCTCGGCGGTCTGCACGAGCTCGGTCGCCTCGTGCAGGTCGACAACGACACCGTCGGACAGCAGCCGGTAGGCCGCGGACGTGCCGTCGATACGGTGGCGGCCGATGGCCCGGCGGACGCGGGAGATCAGCGCGGCCACGTTGCGGTCGGCGCGTTCGGGCGGGTCGCCCTCCCAGAGAGCATCGACGATCGTACTGAGCGGAACCAGCTCACCGAGCCGGACGGCGAGCAGCGCCAGCACCCGGCGGGCGTTGCCGACGGGCACCGGAGCCCACTCGCCTTCGACAGTGAACGGCCCGAGCAGGCGCAGCCGCAACGGGGCCGGCCTCATGCGTAGAACCGTAGCCCGATCTGTCGATCATTGCGCGTCTCGACGGTCCCCGTGATCCCGATGCCTCTGCTGGTCGTCGCCGTGGATCGTGGTCGCCGTGATCGTGGTCGCCGTGGTCGTGGTCGCCGTGGTCGTCGTCGCCGTGGTCGTGGTCGCCGTGGTCGTGCCCGGCGGGGCGCCGGGCGAGCAGCCCGGCCCGATGCTCGACCTCGTGGCCGCCGATCGTGCCGTCCGCGGCCAGGACGTCCTCCAAGGCCCCGAGCCACTGCTCGTAGTAGCTCCACGCCCTCGGATCGCGGTTCCCTGCGTTGGAGTTCGCACGCTCCCAGGCCCCGATCCGCGCGATCAACGCCGCCTGGAAGGTGCTCCACTCGAAGGCCCCGGCCTCGTAGAGGCTCACCACCATCCCGAACGCCCGGCCCTCCCACGGCGCGTTGAACACCAGCTCGCCGTTGGCCCGGGGTGGGGCCGCCGGCCCGTCGATCGCGAGCGGAGCTGTCATCCGCCGCCTCCGCGGGAAGAAGTACGTCGGCAGTCATTCCGCCGCCTCCGCGGGAAGAAGTACGTCGGCGGTCATTCCGCCGCCTCCGCGGGAAGAAGTACGTCGGCGGTCATTCCGCCGCCTCCACCCTCGCCACCCCCACCAGCGCGTCCCGGGTGACCAGGCCGGCCAGCTCCTCCTCCGACAGGTCATCGGTCCCGGCCGGTCGCTCGGGCAGCACCAGCCAGCGCACCTCGCTGCTCGAATCACGCACCACGATCTCGGTCTCGGGCGCCAGGTCCAGGCCCAACTCCCGCAGCACCGTGCGCGGCTCGCGCACCACGCGTGCCCGGTAGGCCGGATCCTTGTACCAGGACGGCGGGAGGCCGAGCACCGGCCACGGGTAGCAGGAGCACAGCGTGCAGACCACCACGTTGTGCACCTCGGGGGTGTTCTCCACGACGACGATGTGCTCGCCGTTCGCGCCACCGCCCAAGCCGACCTCCTTGATCGCAGCCGTGCTGTCGGCCAGCAGCCGAGCCTTGTACTCGGGTCCGTCCAGGCCCGCGCGACGACCTTGGCCCCGTTGAGCGGGCCGACGTTGGTCTCGTAGTTCGCGATGAACTTGTCCATCACCGCCGGATCGATCAGGCCGCGCTCGGTGAGCAGCTGCTCGAGCGCCTCGGTGCGTAGCGCCGGTGGGATCCGGTCGGACTCCGTCGGGGAACTCACGCCGCCTCCAGGTAGCTCTCGTACATCTCGATGGTGAGCGCGAACGGCTCGGCCTCGGCACCCCACAGCTCGCGCGACTCGAACCGCACCGTGTACACGTGCTGCGGATTCTCGCCGGCGAAGTGGGCGTGGGTGTCGGGCAGCAGGTGCCCCGGTTGCACGGACTCGACCACCCCTTCGTGTCCACGGGCGTACGCGGGCAGCTTCGTGTGGCCGGGCGACGGCTCACGCCGGGCCCGCACGCGCTCGCCCACCGCGAACCGCGGCGGCTCCTCGACCACACGCAGCGAGCCGGGACCGGTGGCGGCGTAGTCGGGTTTGTTCGGCTCCGGTGACCGGTGGCTCCCCGACGTCCTCACCCGCGTTGCGCCGCGCCCTCGCGTCGATCGCTCCCGGCGCGAGCAGCCCGGAATCGACCAACATCAGCTCGGCGGCGTTGAGCCACCGACCGTAGTAGCCGTCGTCCAGATAGGACGTTCGGTCGAGGCGTTCGAGCGCGTGCCGGAAGGCGTCGAGGTTCTGTCCGGAGATGCGGCCCATCGTGAACGCGGCCATCGCGAAGGCACGGCCCTCCCACGGCTGCGCGAACACCGGCTCGTCCGGGTCAGGGGGCGACAGTGGTCCCCAGCCCTCGGTCCCGCCCATGTCGTGGATACCGTCCACGTCACCACCACCGTTCGAACTCGATCATCGACAGCGTTGATCATCACCAGGGCGCGCCCACTATAGTGGAGGACTCGTACGATCGGCGAGGCCGAGCAGCGCGTCGGTGAAGCACGCCATCGGCGCCGTCGCGACCCCGGCACCGACCTGCCCGGTGCCCGCATGGGCGTGCAGGATGCCGGTGGTCACCTTCGGTGTGATGCCCAGCTCGACCACCTTGCGTACGTCCACACCGAGGGGGGTGCCGGCGAAGCCCATCGGCGGCAGCGTGAACCGCGAGCTGCGCCCGCGCAGATCGCTCGGAAACCCTCGGTGGCCGCGGCGGCGTCGGCCATCGTGCCGCCGAGGAACGCGGCGACCGCGGGCGAGCCGCCCGCCGCCGGCCCGCCCATGCCGGTCAGCTCCAGCACCGCGCTGTCGCCGATGTCGCGGGCGCTGGTCTCCGGCCCCTGACCGGACTGGTACAGCGCCTCCCCCACCGGCGGAGCATCGGTGATGTGCCAGTCGGGCGAGCCGGCGAGCTTGATCCCGAACGTGGTCCCGTTGCGCGCCATCGTCGTGACGATGCTCGACCCCGCCACCTGCTCCGCCCACAGCTGCAGCGACTTCGCCGCGGCCATCGCGAGGTTCAGGAAGAACAGGTGGTTTCCGCCCAGGTACCCGGCGAACGGGATCCGCAGGCGTCGGGCAGCGCGGCGATGTGCGGCAGCCAGCGTGCGGGTGAGCAGGTTCGTCGCGGCCTGGGTGCGCATGTGCAGGTCGTCGCCCATGGTGATGCCCTGCGCCGCGATCGCCAGCACGTCGAGCGGGCCGGCCGCGGCCACGATCTCGGCGATCGCCGGGCCGGCCACGTCGACCAGGAAGCGCAAGCCGCGCGATCGCCGCGTCGGTGTCGCGCCCGAACCACGCGACGTTGCCGGGCCCCTGGTTGATCGGCGCGAACGCGGTGGTGGGGCCGTCGCGGTTCGTGACGACGAGCATCGGCTGCGACGGGCCGATCGCGCTGGCCATCGGCACCACCGCGGCGTGCTCGTTGGCGGCGTCGAGGCCGATCGCGCCGCGGACCAGCAGCTGCTGCGCGGCGTCGACGTCGCTCGCCCACCCCTCGGCGACCACCGCGGCCCGCATCGACCGTTGCAGGGGATCACAGTGCTCCGCGTAGGGCAGCGCGGGGCCGCAGTGCAGCAGCATCCGCCCGTCGAATCCCGGCACGACCACCGTGGCCGGAGCCACCGAGACCAGCTGCGGGACACCCTCGTCCAACCGGCGGAGCACCTCGGTGTTCGCCCGGTCGA
Source organism: uncultured Actinomycetota bacterium (assembly GCA_963841985.1). GTDB lineage: Bacteria > Actinomycetota > Actinomycetes > Mycobacteriales > Pseudonocardiaceae > Pseudonocardia. The sequence continues at coordinate 67,614 of CAWJFD010000030.1, read as the reverse complement.
TCGCGGCGCCCGCGTCGGCGTAGAGGTGCGTCAGCGCGCGCACCGCGGCCGGGTCACCGCCGGCCGGGATCCGCCAGTCGACGTGCTGCACCGGCCGGCCCTGCGCCCGGACCGCGTCGGCGAACATCGGCAGCCCGATGTTGACCACCCCGACCGTGTCGGGCAGCACCACTCGGGTCATCGACGACACCCCCTAGCTCGGGCGCCGCATGATCTGCAGCAGGGGCAGGCCCCGCTCCGCAACGCGGGTGGCGGGGGTGCCGCACGGAGCGTCGCCGTCGTGCTGCACCAGGTTGAGCGAGGAGCAGGCCTGGCAGCGCGCACACCCGGCCACCGCGGTGTCGGCGTCGAGGCCCTTCGCGGCCAGGAAGCCGGCGACCTTGCGGTAGATCGGCTCGGTGTAGGTGCGCGACGGCGCCGGCACGTCCTCCATCAGCGAGCCGGCAACCGGCCGCAGCGGCACCACGAACGGGTACACGCCGATGTCGACCGCACGCCGGCACGCCTCGATCGTCAGCTCGGGGTCCTCCCCCATGCCCAGGATCACGTAGGTGGAGACGCGGCCCTCGCCGAACAGCTCGACCGCGCGTTCCCAGGTGCGGAAGTAGGTGTCGATTCCGGTGCGGAACTTGCCGGGCGCCACGCGGGCCAGCACGGCGGGGTCGAACGACTCGATGTGGATGCCGACCGCGTCGATACCCATGTCGTGCACCCGATCGAGCACCGCCAGATCGCGCGGCGGCTCGAACTGCACCTCGACCGGCAGCCCCGCAGCCTCCTTCACCGCCTGCCCGCACCGCGCGACGTACAGCGCGCCGCGATCCGGGGCCACGGACGAGCCGGTGGTGAGGGTGGCGTCCACGGCGCCGTCGAGATCGCGGGCGGCGACCGCCACCTCGGCCAGCATCTCCGGGGTCTTGCGCGCGATCGTCGCGCCGGAAGCGAGCGACAACCCGATGCCGCAGAAGCCGCACTGGTCGGAGTTGCCCCAGTAGTTGCAGGCCTGCACGACGGTCGAGGCCAGCGAATCCAGGTGCAGCAGCGCGATCTTGTGGTACGGGGTCCCGTCGGCGGTCGTCAGGTCGTAGAACTTCGGACGGGCGGTACCGGCAACCGAGGCGATCTTGGCGCCGTCGCGGAAGATGGCCTGGCCGCCGTCCTGGGCTCGCAGCACGTAGGGCGAGGACGGGCTCGGCGGCACCGTCACCGGTACCCCCTCGATCCACAGCATCCCCGAATCGGTGGGCCCGGCCCCGCCCTTGCGGGTCGTCTCCAGCGCCGTCTCCATGCGCAGTCCCACGCTCTGCAACTCCATGATCAGCGCAGCCATGCCCGGGACCGGGGAGCTCAGGACGTCGGTCATTCATTCACTATAGGAGACGTCATGGAGAGATGGGAAACGCGGCGTCAGCCGCGGACCAGGGTCATGGCCCCGTCGCCGGGTAGCGCCGCAGGATCATCCATGTCGTCGTGCGCACGGTCTCGCGCCAGCCCTGCACCCGGTCCAGCGCCGCGTCCAGCTCGGCCGCGTTCGACGCGATGAGCTGAACGATCAGGTCGTACTCCCCGGTCACGGTCTCGATCTCGTCGAACCCGGGCACGGCCGCGAGGCGGCGGACGTAGCCGGCCACGTCGGGCGTCCGGATGACGATGCCGACCCGAGCCCGGTGCGCGGCGGCCACCCCGGGGAGCTGGACGTCCGCGCGGTAGCCCCGGATCACCCCGTCCCGCTCCAGGCGCTGGACCCGGGCCAGCACCGCGGTGCGGGACAACCCGATCCGGCGACCCAGGTCGGCCATCGTCAGCCGGCCGTCGGTGGTGAGCAGGATCAGCAGGCGGCGGTCCAGGTCGTCGAGCTGACGATCCGTCGGCGGCACGGCCCCATCGTGGCACCTGGGACCGCTCGGGAGGTCCGTGGGGTGTCGCCGAAGTGCCCCACGGTTGACGCAACTCATTCGGTTGCCATAGTGTGGCAACCGACCAGTTGCTACTCGTTGGAGGCTGACATGGCATTCCCCGATCGCATCGAGCGGACCGTGGAGATCGCGCACCCGCCGGCCAAGGTGTGGGCCGCGCTCACCACGGCCGAGGGCCTGGGCACCTGGTTCGGCGAACGAGGCGACGATCGACCTGCGCCCGGGCGGCGTCGGCCCAGATGACGTGGACCGGCGGCCACACCGCCGACATGCGGGTCGAACGGGTCGAGGAGCCGACGGTGTTCGGCTTCACCTGGCACATCTACGGCCTGCCCGACGACGACCCGCGCCGCACCTACGTCGAGTTCACGCTCGAGCCGGTCGGTGCGGGCACGCGGCTGACCGTGGTCGAGACCGGCTTCGCCCAGCTGCCGGACGACGCCTACCGCAAGGCGTACGACGGCAACACCGAGGGCTGGGCGAGCGAGCTGGGCGAGCTGGTCGACTACCTCGATGCCGCCTGACATCGAGGCGATCGCCGAACAGGTCTTCGTCGCCCTGGCCGACCCGAGCCGGCGCGCCATCCTGGCCGCGCTGGCGTCGGGCGGTCCGGCCACGGCCACGGACCTGGCCGGATCGCCTGCCGATCACGCGGCAGGCGATCGCCAAACACCTGGCCCTGCTGGCCGAGGCCGGCCTGGTGACGGCCGAACCGGGCGAGCGGCGCCGGGTGCGCTACCGGCTGCGCTCCGCCCCGATGCAGGTGGCGCAGCAGTTCCTGGCCGCGCTGGCCCGCGACTGGGACGGCCCGCTCGACGCGTTGAAGGACCACCTCGGCCGGTGAAGCACGACCCCATCGGCGCCACCGGACCGACCCACTCCGGCGACCACCGCACACACGGTCAAGCGGAAAACGATCACCTGAGGTGATCAGGACATCACGACACCCCCGATCGTCACGCCGCAGGAGTGGGAGGCCGCGCGCCAGCAGCTGCTCGTGAAGGAGAAGGAGCTGACCCGCGCCCGCGACGCGCTGGCCGCGGAGCGCCGGCGGATGCCGTGGCTGGCGGTGGAGAAGGAGTACGAGTTCGACGGACCCGAGGGCAAGGCGAGCCTGCTCGACCTGTTCGAGGGCCGCCGCCAGCTGATCGTCTACCGCGCCTTCTTCGAGCCCGGCGTGTACGGCTGGCCCGACCACGCCTGCCGCGGCTGCTCCATGGTGGCCGACCAGGTCGCCCACGTCGCCCACCTGAACGCCCGTGACACCACCCTCGCCTTCGTCTCGCGCGCGCCGCAGCCGGACATCGAGCGGGTGAAGGCGCGGATGGGCTGGACGATGCCCTGGTACACGCATGACCGACGAGTTCGACGCCGACTTCGGCGTGGACGAGTGGCACGGCACGAACGCGTTCATCCGCGACGGCGACAGCGTGTTCCGCACCTACTTCATCAACAACCGCGGCGACGAGGCGATGGGGAGCACCTGGAGCTACCTCGACATGACCGCGCTCGGGCGGCAGGAGGAGTGGGAGGACTCGCCCGAGGGCTACCCCCAGACCCCGCCGTACGAGTGGTGGAACTGGCACGACGAGTACGAACAGCGGCCGTGAGTGCTGCGCCGTGTTCTTTCCCGGCGCAGCACTGAGGAGCGGCGAAGCCGCCTGACGGATCGTCGGTGACAGGGCCGACACACCGTCGTTCCGCCGCCGGAACCCGACGGTCGGTGTCCTGTGTGAACCGCCTCCGACCAGGACAATTGAGTGATGATCGCTCCGGAACGTGTTCACGAGACATTGCGCCGGCACATGCTCGTCGACGGCTTCGACCTCGTGCTGGACACCCACGCCAGCCGCGGTTCCTGGCTCGTCGATGCGCGGAACGGCAGCCGCCATCTCGACCTGTTCAGCTTCTTCGCCTCCGCTCCGCTGGGCATGAACCACCCGGCGCTGGCCGACGATCCGGCCTTCCGGGCGGAGCTCGCCGAGGTGGCGCTGAACAAGCCGTCGAGCTCGGACATCTACACGGTGCAGCTGGCCGAGTTCGTCGAGACATTCAGCCGGGTGCTCGGCGATCCGGCGTTGCCGCACCTGTTCCTCGTCGAGGGCGGGGCGCTCGCCGTGGAGAACGCGCTCAAGACCGCGTTCGACTGGAAGCGGCGACACAACGCGTCGCACGGACGCCCGGAGCAGCTCGGCACCCAGGTGCTGCACCTGCGCCAGGCCTTCCACGGCCGCAGCGGCTACACCCTCTCGCTCACCAACACCGACCCGCGCAAGACCGCGCTGTTCCCGACGTTCGACTGGCCGCGGATCGACGTCCCGGCCATCCGGTTCCCGCAGGCCCGGCACCTCGACGAGGTCGTGGCCGCCGAGCAGCGCGCGCTCGCTCAGGCGCGAGCCGCGTTCGCCGCGCACCCGCACGACATCGCCTGCTTCATCGCCGAGCCGATCCAGGGCGAGGGCGGGGACAACCACATGCGCGCGGAGTTCCTGCTGGCGATGCAGGACCTCTGCCGTGAGAACGACGCGCTGTTCGTGCTCGACGAGGTGCAGACCGGCTGCGGCATGACCGGCAGCGCCTGGGCCTACCAGCAGCTGGGCCTCCAGCCCGACGTCGTCGCGTTCGGCAAGAAGCTGCAGGTCTGCGGGATCATGGCCGGTGGCCGGGTGGACGAGGTGCCGGACAACGTCTTCCAGGTCTCGTCGCGGATCAACTCCACGTGGGGCGGCAACCTCACCGACATGGTGCGCTCGCGACGCAACCTCGAAGTGATCTTCGAGGACGGGCTGATCGAGCGAGCCGGACTGCTGGGCAAGCGGCTGCTGGACGACCTCGGCGCCGTTGCCGGGATCGACAACGTGCGCGGCCGCGGCCTGTTCGTCGCCTTCGACCTGCCCACCCCGGAGGAACGGGACGAGGCGGTGCAGCGGCTGCACCGCGACCACGTGCTGATCCTGCCCGGCGGGCAGCGCTCGATCCGGCTCCGGCCGGCCCTGACCATCGGCGAGGACGAGCTGGAGCTGGCCGTCGCAGCCATCAGTCGGGCGGTAGCCGGAAGGAAGTCACAGCATGAGCTACATCGGCGGCAAGTGGCGCGACGACGCGCCCGGTGGGCGGCTGACCTCGACCAATCCCGCGACCGGCGAGCCGGCAGGCGAGGCGCTGCTCGGCGATGCCGCCCAGTTCGTCGAGGCCTGCTCGGTGGCCCGCGACGCCCAGCGCGGCTGGGCGGCCACCCCGGCGCCGGTGCGCGGGCGGGTGATCGAACGGATCGGCCGGCTGGTCGAGGCGAACGCCGAGGCACTGGCCCGGCTCGTCACCCGCGAGATCGGGAAACCGTTGGCCGAGGCCGCGGGGCGAGGTGCAGGAGGTCGTCGACACCTGCACGTTCTTCGCCGGTGAGGGCAGGCGGCTCTACGGGCAGACCGTGCCCAGCGAGATGTCGGACAAGCAGCTGTTCACCTTCCGGGTGCCGGTCGGGGTGGCCGCGATCGTCACCGCCGGCAACTTCCCGGTCGCCGTCCCGTCCTGGTACCTGGTGCCGGCGCTGCTCTGCGGCAACGCCGCGGTGTGGAAGCCGGCCGAGTACACGCCGGCGATCGCCCAGGCGTTCACGGAGCTGTTCGCGGCTGGCGGACTGCCCGACGGCGTGCTGAACACGGTGTTCACCGACGGCCCCGCGACCTTCGACGGGCTGACCGCCGCGCTGGAGGCGGGGCTGGTGCAGAAGATCGGCTTCACCGGGTCGTCGGCGGTGGGCGTGCGGATCGGCGAGCTGGCCGGCCGGCATCTGCAGAACCCCTGCCTCGAGCTGGGCGGCAAGAACCCGCTGGTCGTGATGCCCGACGCCGACCTCGAGCTGGCCGTGGAGGGCGCGCTGTTCTCCGGGTTCGGGACGGCGGGGCAGCGCTGCACCTCGCTGGGCACGGTGATCGTGCACTCCTCGATCCACGACGAGTTCCTGGCGCGCTTCGACGCCGCCGTCCGGTCCGCGGTGATCGGCGATCCGTCGGGCGACGTGCTCTACGGACCGATGATCTCCTCACGGTTCCTGTCGGCCTTCGAACGGCACCTGGACCTGGTGCAGCCCCACCACACGCTGCACGGCAGCAGCGGCACCGGCCGGATCAGCGCGGACAACCCGCGGACCGGCTTCACCGGAGACGCCGGGGCCGGCCTCTACGCACATCCGACGATCGTCGACGGGGTGCGGGCCGACGACGAGATCTACCGCACCGAGACGTTCGGGCCGATCGTCGGCGTGGCCACGTTCGACACCTTCGACGAGGCGGTCGAGCTGGCCAACGGCCACGGCTACGGGCTTTCCGCGTCGATCTACACGAGCACCCCGGTGCACGCGTTCCGGTTCCGCGAGCGGGTCAGCGCCGGGATGGTCAGCGTGAACAACTCGACCTCCGGCGCGGAGGCGCACCTGCCCTTCGGTGGCAACGGGCGTTCCGGCAACGGCAGCCGGCAGTCCGGGATCTGGGTGCTCGACCAGTTCACCCGCTGGCAGTCGATGAACTGGGACTACGCCGGCACGCTGCAGAAGGCGCAGATGGACACGGCCGACCTCCCCGCCGACCTGGACTACCGCCTCCCCTGAGCTCGGAACCCAACGGGATACCGGGCCACGGAAATGCATCAGTCCGAGCTGTCCGGTTGACACCGACCGAGATCACCGATCCGGTGGTCGTCGCTCGCCGTGGCGCGTCGCCCGCTCGAAGAGCCTCGCGATGCCCAGCAGCTTCGCCTCTCCCCGGTGCGGGCCGACGATCTGCAGCCCGATCGGGAGCCCGTCCCGGCTGAAGCCGGCCGGCACGCTGATCGCCGGGGCACCGGTGGCGGTGATGTCGCTACAGGACCGCATCCAGTCCAGGTAGGACCCCAGCTCGTGGCCGCCGATGCGCGTCGGGTACTCGATGTCCACGTCGAACGGCAGGACCTGGGTGGTCGGCAGGAGCAGCGCGTCGTAGCTGGAGAAGAAGTCCGCCGTCCGCTCGTAGAGGTTCGCGAACAGGCGCTCGGCGCGAGCGAGATCGGCGGTCCCCAATGCCCGGCCTTGTTCGATGTTCCACCGGATGGTGCCCTTGATCTGGCCGCCGTAGGCGTCGAGAACCGGACCGAGGTTGGCGGCGAACAGCCACCCGCGTCGGACGTGGAACGCCTCCTCGGCGCCCCGCAGGTCCGGCAACGCCTGCTCCACGACGGCCCCGAGACCCTCGAACACCCGACCGGCCGACTCGATCGCCGCGACGATCTCGGGCTCGATCGGCAGCGCTCCCCCGAAATCCGCACCGATGGCGATGCGGAGCGATCGTGCATCCGGCGAACGCACCGGAGTGAACGAGGAACCCGGCTCGGCGAGGGAGAGCGGTGCCCTCGGGTCCGGCCCGGCGATCACCGACAGCAGCAGGGCCACGTCGTCGACGCTGCGCGCCATCGGTCCCCCGACCCCCAGGTTGTGCCACGGCAACGGGTCCGGGTGGGTCGGTACCCGGCCGATGGTCGGGCGCAGGCCGACGACGTTGCAGAAGGCCGCCGGGTTGCGCAGGGAGCCGCCGAAGTCGCTGCCCTCGGCGATCGGGCACATGCCGGTGGCCAGCGCCACCGCCGCACCGCCGCTGCTGCCGCCCGCCGAGCGGGTCGGGTCGTACGGGTTGCGGGTGATCCCGAACAGCGCGTTGAAGGTGTGCGATCCCGCGGCGAACTCGGGCACGTTCGTCTTGCCCATCGCGATCGTGCCGGCGGCCCGCAGCCGGGCGATGATCAGCTCGTCGACGGCGGGCACGTTGTCACCGAGGATCGGCGAGCCCATCGTGGTGCGGATCCCGGCCGTGGCGTGGGTGTCCTTGTGCAGGATCGGAACGCCGTGCAGCACCGGTAGCTGGGCGCCCGACGCGCGCCGCCGATCCGCCGCGTCGGCATCTGCGAGCGCCTGCTCGGCCACCAGCGTGACCACGGCATTGACCCTCGGGTTCACCCGATCGATCCGGGCGAGATGCGCCTCGATCACCTCGCGGGCGCTGAGCGCGCCGTCGCGGAGAAGCCGGGCCAGCTCCCCGGCCGAGCTGAAGCACACATCGTCGGCCATTCCGCCGATCCTGTCAGCGACGGCGGCCGTGGCGGTAGCCGTCAGCGGCCCAACGCTCGTGACAACGACGCGGCGATCACGCTCCGGTGCCGGGTCAGCCGCTCCTCCGCGTCGGCCAGCGTCATCAGGCGCAAGCCGGCGTTCACGAGGAGCCAGCGCAGTGGCTCCGGTTCCCAGCGTCGGGAACGGTGGTTCACCCACGGCAGCTCGGTCAGCGGGTCGTCGCGGCCCAGGATCAGCGCGGCCAGGGTGCGGCCGGCGAGGTTCGTGGTGGCCACGCCGTCGCCGACGTATCCGCCGGCCCAGCCCGTCCCGTCGGCGCCGAGTCCGACCGAGGCGTGCCAGTCCCGCGGGATCCCCAACGGTCCACCCCAGGCGTGCGTGAAGTCCGAGGCCCGCAGCTGCGGGAACAGGTCCCGAGCCGCCTCCCGGAGCCCGTCGAACACCCGCTCGTCACGGTCGAACCGAGGGTCGATCGCCGAGCGCCAGTGGTAGGGCGCGCCCCGGCCACCGAACACCAGCCGATCGTCGGCAGTGCGCTGGCCGTAGACGATGAGGTGCCGGTGGTCGGTGAACGTCTGCCCGCCGGCGAGGCCTGCCGCCGCCCAGAACGACGCCGGCATCGGCCGGGTCGCCACGATCAACGAGTACACCGGCACCACCACCCGCGGCGCCAGCGGCCGTGAGTGCTGCGCCGTGTAAGAACACGGCGCAGCACTCACGAGCGGCGAAGCCGCCCACGCTTCGGTCGCCCGCACCACCACCGGTGCCCGCACCACCCCGCGGTCGGTGATCACCCGGCCCGGTACGAGGGACAGCGCGGTGGTGCCCTCGACGAGCCGTGCGCCGCGCCGCTCCACCACCGACGCCAGCCCGCGGGCCAGCCGGGCGGGCTGGATCCGGGCGCAGTCCGGCGTGTACGTCGCCCCGAGCACGCCGGCCGCTCCGACCATCGCGGACGCCTCCGCCGCGCCGAGGAGCTCCACCGGATCCGGGCTCCCGGACGCGGCCTCGGCCCGGGCGCGGGCCAGCTGCGCGCGGGTTCGGGCCAGCGTCACGGTGCCGCCCTTGACCCAGTCGCACGCGATGCCCTCGGCAGCCACGACCGCACCGATCTCGTCAACGGTGTCCCGCATCGCCGCCCGCATCGCGACGGCCGCCGGCTTCCCGTGCCGGCGCACGAGCGACGAGTACGACGCAGGGAACAGCGCCGAGCACCAGCCCCCGTTGCGCCCGCTGGCTCCGAAGCCCGCGACCTCGCGCTCGACGATCACCACCCGCAGCGACGGTTCGGCCCGCAGCAGCGCGTACGCGGTCCACAGCCCGGTGAAGCCCGCGCCCACGACGCAGACGTCGGCCTCGGTGTCACCGTCCAGTGCCGGTCGCGGCGTGAGCGGGTCGCCGTCCGCGGCGACCTGCTCGTGCCAGAGCGACAGGCTCTTCAGAGCCGCGCCCATGCCTCGGTGAGCACACCGCGCAGGATCTGCTCCATCTCGTCGAACTCGGCGGGCCCGGCCACCAGATCGATCGCGGCCGGGTGCGCGTAGGACCGGATCGGGAAGTACGCCGGCTCGGACGCCTGCCGCGCACCCGCCTCGGCGAGCTCGCCGTCGGCCGTGACGCCGATCATCGCCTGGCGGCGGAAGCCGAGCTGCTGCGGATCGATGACGGCCACCACCGGGATGACGCCGGTGTCCGGCAATCGCTGCATCCGCTGGCGGACCGCGGCCTCGGACAGGCCGACGGCCCGACCGATGCTGGCGTACGGCCGCCGGCCGTCTTCCTGCAGCTGCTCGACGATCGCTTTGCCGATGTCGTCGAGCAGACCGTTCGCCAGCGCGGACATCGAGCTGATTGTCGCCGAAAGAACAACGAATTTCGTCGCTACTGACGTGGTCTCACACGGATTCCGTAGTCGCCGAGCGGGCGATCGGAGCGATCAGGCGGTGGGGACGAGGGTGTTCTGGCGGGCCGTGATCCACCAGCGACCGTCCTCGCGAACCAGCACGTACAGCGCCGTCATCGTGTGCCCGATCGAGATCGCCTGCCCGTCCGCGTCGACCGCGGTCGCGTGCTTGTGGGCCAGCGCCACGTCCGGGCGCACGAAGAGCACATCGGCCAGCTCGTAGCGGGCCCGCTGGCCACGTAGCGCCCCCGCGAACAGCTCGCGGGCGGCCGCCAGCACCGCCACCCGCCCGTCGAGCTGGGCCCCGGAGACCCCGACCGCGGTGCCGTTCTCCGCGAAGTGCTGGACCAGCAGCTCCGCGTCACCCGTGTTGAACGCGCGCTCGGCGTCGGCGATCACCTTCCGGATCGCCTCGACGTCGGCGGCGTGGTCGGTGCTGGCGTCCTCGATGTGGGGTGGGCTCATCCACCCAGCCTGCTACCTGAACCCGGCTCCAGGTCAAGGACGGAGGTCACGCACCGGGATCGTCAGGCCGGGCAGCAGCGGGCTGGTCAGCGCACCGTCCTCGTCCAGGTCTTCGACCTGCACGAATTCCGCCGGATCCGACGGCTCGGCGGGCCGCCGCAGGACCAGCGCGCTCGGCTCGTCCGGGTCGATCAGCCAGAGCTCGCGGACGCCGACCCGGGCGTAGTCGGTGCGCTTGCGCAGCATGTCGAAGGTGCGGGTACTCGGCGACAGCACCTCGATCGCGAGGTCCGGGGCTCCGCTCAGGTACGGATTGCTCCCCGCAGGCCGGGCCCGGTCCTCACGGAACCAGGCAACGTCGGGCAGGTACCCCCGGTTGTGCCGGATCTGTACTGGAGGCTCCATGGTTACCGAGCCACGGCCGGAGCCGGCCCGGATCCAGTTCCAGATCAGCGCGTACACGGCACCGACGACATGTTGGTGCAGCCAGGTCGGTGGGTTCACCTGCGTCAGCCCCTCATCCATCAGCTCTGCGTGCTTGTGGACGAGCTCCCCATCCACCAGCTCGGCGTGCCGATACCGGTCGTCGTCCGGAAGGTTGAGGAAGTCCTCCCAGGTCAGACCGGAAGTGGAGGGCGCGACGCTCATGCAGGAAGGGTACCGCTCAGACCTCGATGACCGTGGGCACGATCATCGGCCGCCGCCGGTAGGTCTCCCCCACCCACTTGCCCACCACGCGGCGCACCGATTGCGCGATCCGGTGGGTGTCGGTGATGCCCTCCTGCTCGGTGCGGCTCAGTTCGTCCTCCACCAGCGGCAGCACCGCGTCCAGGGCTTTCGGGTCGTCGGAGAACCCGCGCCCGGACACCGTCGGCCGCGACACCGCCCGTCCGGTGGTGGAGTCGACGGCCACCGTGATCGAGATGAACCCACCCTCGCCGAGCACCAGCCGGTCGCCCAGCGTGGACTCACCGATGTCACCGACGGCGAGCCCGTCGACGTACACCCGGCCGACCTCGACCCGCCCGGTGATCGCTGCCTTGCCGTCCACCAGGTCGACGACCACGCCGTCCTCGGCGAGCACCACCGATTCCTCGGCCACCCCGGTGCGGGCGGCGAGCGCCGCGTTGGCGCGCAGGTGCCGCCACTCGCCGTGCACCGGCATCACGTTGCTCGGCCGGACCGCGTTGTAGAGGAACAGCAGCTCGCCGGCCGGAGCGTGGCCGGAGACGTGCACCTTGGCCGTGCCCTGGTGCACCACGGTCGCTCCCAGCCGGGTGAGCCCGTTGATCACACCGAAGACGGCGGACTCGTTGCCCGGGATCAGCGAGCTGGCCAGGATGATCGTGTCCTCGGGACGGATACGCACCGAGCGGTGGTCGCCGCGGGCCATCCGGGCCAGCGCCGAGAGCGGTTCGCCCTGCGATCCCGTCGACACGATGACCAGCTGCTCGTCCGGCAGGTCCATCGCGTCGTCGATCTCGACCAGCAGCCCGTCCGGCACGTTCAGGAAATCGAGCTCGGCGGCGAGTCCCATGTTGCGCACCATCGACCGGCCGACCAGACACACCCTGCGGCCGTGCGCGGCGGCGGCGTCGAGCACCTGCTGCACCCGGTGCACGTGGCTGGCGAAGCAGGCCACGATGATCCGGGCGGGTGAGCGGTGGAAGACGCCGTCGAGCACCGGCCCGATCTCCCGCTCCGCGATCACGAAGCCGGGCACCTCGGCGTTGGTGGAATCGACCAGGAACAGGTCAACTCCCTCGTCGCCGAGCCGGGAGAACCCGGCGAGGTCGGTGAGCCGGCCGTCCAGCGGCAGCTGGTCGAGCTTGATGTCGCCGGTGTGCAGCACGAGCCCGGCCGGGGTCCGGATGGCCACGGCCAGCGCGTCCGGTATGGAGTGGTTGACCGCGAAGTACTCGCAGTCCCAGATCCCGTGCTTCATCCGGGCGCCTTCGGCCACCTCGAGCAGGTGCGGGGTCTGGCGGTGTTCCTTGCACTTGGCCGCGACCAGAGCCAGCGTGAACCGCGACCCGACGATGGTGAGACCCGGGCGTTGCCGCAGCAGGAACGGCACCGCGCCGATGTGGTCCTCGTGGCCGTGGGTGAGTACAAGTGCGTCGATGTCGTCGAGCCGCTCCTCGATGGCTCGGAAATCGGGCAGGATCAGGTCCACCCCCGGCGAGTCCTCCGCCGGGAACAGCACACCGCAGTCGACGACGAGCAGCCGCCCGCCGTACTCGAAGACGGTCATGTTGCGGCCGACCTCACCGATCCCACCGAGCGCCACCACCCGCAGGCCACCCGCGGGCAAGGGTGGTGGCGGGCCGATCGGCAACTCGGCTGGATTGACCTCCTCGGGCGGTCCGGCCGGACGTCGGCCCTGGTCGCGGCGCGGTGGCCGGTTGCGGCGATCGGATCGGGAGCGATCGGACCGGCCGATGGGTCGGCTCATCTGGCGCCCCCGGTCACGGGCGTCATGGTTCGGATGGATGAGCGGTCCGGCACAGGCATTCCTTCGATGGACGGGCGGTGCACGCGCGGGACGCCGCGGCACGCGTTGATCAGCGGTACGCGACCTCGGCGTCGAGGGCCGGGCCAGCTGCTGGTGTGGCGGCTGCTGAACGGTAGGCGTCGGGACCGAGGGCGACGCCGGCGGCACGGAGATCGGCGGCGATGTCATGGACCTGCTGCTCGGAGGGCGGCGGCAACGGCAGCCGGGTGTTGCCGACGTCGAGACCCCGCAGGCGCAGCGCGGTCTTCACGAAGATCGCCCCACCGACCCGACCCATCGCCCGCAACACCGGCAACATGCTGGCGTTGACCGCGCGAGCGCGATCGAGCTCACCGGCATCGAACGCGTCGATCATCACCCGCAGCCGATCGGCCACCACGTGGCCGGTGACGCTGACGAATCCGGACGCGCCGACCGCGAGCCACGGCAGGTTCACCGGGTCGTCCCCGGAGTAGTAGTCGAGCGAGGTGGTGGCGAGCACCTCGGTGCCGATCCGCAGGTCGTTGCGCGCGTCCTTGACCGCGACGATGCGGGGATGCTCGGAGAGCCGTTGCAAGGTGCCGAGCTCGATCGGGATCACGCTGCGCGGCGGGATGTCGTAGAGCATCACCGGCAGGTCGGTGGCATCGGCGATCGCGGTGAAATGCATCAGCAGCCCGGACTGCGGTGGCCGCGAGTAGTACGGCGTGACCAGCAGCAGCCCTTCCGCGCCGGCCTTCTCGGCGTCGCGGGCCAGGTGGATGCTGTGTGCGGTGTCGTAGGTGCCGGCCCCGGCGACGACGGTGGCTCGATCCCCGACCGCGCCGACCACCGCCCGGATCAGTTCCGACTTCTCCTCGTCCGTGGTGGTCGGGCTCTCCCCCGTGGTTCCGTTGACCACCAGCCCGTCGTTGCCCAGCTCGACGAGATGCGTGGCCAACTCCTCGGCGCGGCCGAGGTCGAGGCCGCCCTCGTCGTCGAAGGGGGTGACCATGGCTGTCAGCACCCGGCCGAACGGGCAGCCCGGCCGGCGCGGGCCTGCTGGGGTGGGGCTCATGGGATGACGGTACCGCCCTGCACCGACAGCGTCGGCGGTTGCGCCCCGGTGTCACGGCGGATGTCCGGGTGCCGCCCTCGCGACGGCTCGGCCGGATCGCCCGAACCACCGCACGTATCGACGATGGCCGGTCGGGCGCCTGCGCAGCGGATCGCGGTGGTGCCGGTCCCCCGGGGCGCCGACACAAGCCATGAATCGGCGACGCGAGCGTTCAGCGGCTCAACGCCGCGAGCAGCTATCCGGCGCCCACCGGCGCTCGCTGCCCCGCCGGCCGTCCCGCTGGTGGACCCGCGGGTACACCCGGACCTGCCGCTGCCCCTGGGCCGACCGCTCCCCACGCTGCCCCCGTACCGGTCGCTCCGGTGCCGCCCGCTGTCCGTGCGGCGCGCCGTGCCGCGGCTCGCTGTTCCGCGGCCGCGGCGGTAGCAGCCTGCTTGGCGGCAGCCCGCGCGGCGGCAGCAGCGTTCTTTTCCGCTGCGGCTTTGGCGGCGGCCGCCGCCTTCGCGGCCGTGGCGCGCTGCGTTGCCTTGGCAGCAGCGGCACGCTCGGCTGCCGCCCCTTCGGCAGCTGCTTTCTTGGCCGCCGCTCGTTCGGCAGCGGCCTTGCTGGAGGCCGCCTTCTCCGCTGCTTTCTTCGCGGCGGCCCGGTCGGCTGCGGCCTTGTCCGCCGCCTGGTCGATCGTCGCCTTCTTCGCAGCGGCCCTGTCCGCAGCGGCCTTCTCGGCAGCTGCCCTCTTCGCGGCAGCCTCGTTGGCCGCCGCCTTCTCCGCTGCCGCCTTCGCCGCAGCCTTCCCCGCAGCCGCCTTCCCGCGCCGCCTTCCCGCGCCGCCTTCCCCGCAGCCGCCTTCTCCGCAGCCACCTTCTCCGCAGCCGCCTTCTCCGCAGCCGCCTTCCCCGCCGCGGCCCTCTTCGCGGCAGCCTCGTCCGCAACGGCCTTCTCCGCCGCCCTCTTCCCGGCAGCCTCGTCCGCCTTCTCCGCAGCGGCCCTCTTCGCGGCGGCGTCGTCCGCAGCGGCCTTCTCCGCAGCCGCCCTCTTCACGGCAGCCTCGTCCGCAACGGCCCTCTTCGCGGCACCCTCGTCCACAGCGGCCTTCTCCGCCGCCGCCCTCCTCGCGGCACCCTCGTCCACAGCGGCCTTCTCCGCCGCCGCCCTGTCCCAGCGGCCTTCTCCGCCGCCGCCCTCTCCGCCCCTCGTCCACAGCGGCCTTCTCCGCCGCCGCCCTCCTCGCGGCACCCTCGTCCGCAACGGCCTTCTCCGCCGCCGCCTTCTCAGCGGCCGCCCGCTCGGAGGCCACCCGAGCCGCCGTCTCGTTCTCTGCCGCTTCCTTGACGGACGCAGCATGACGAGCGGCGTCATCAGCTGCGGCCTCCTGGTCTACAGCCTGCTGCGCGGCGGCCTGATCAGCTGCGATCCGCTTAGCCGCGGCATCGTCGTCAGCCGTGTTCCGTCCGGCTGCCGCCTGGGCAGCAGCATCCGATCCGGCCGCAGCCCGTTGTTGCGCTGCCGCTTCGCGTTGCGCTACCACTGCGTCTTCACCTTGCGCGCCATCGGTCGCCGCCTTCTCGGCCGCAGCCGCAGGCGGACTCGTCGCCAACTGGGTAGCCTCTCCTTCGGCCTCCCGCTTCGCGGCGATCGCTGCTTCTCGCTCTAGCCGCCTCGGCCTGTGCTGCTGCTTCCTTGTCTGCGGTCTGCCCGGCTGTGGAATTCTCTCCGGTAGTCGATCCAGCAGGCTGTTCTTCAGCAGCGTTGACCGCAGCAGACTTGCCGGCTTGCGCTTTCTCGATCGCGAACTTGTCGGCAGCCTTTTCCTCTGCAGCCTTTTCCTCTGCAGCCTTTTCCTCTGCAGCCTTTTCCTCTGCGGCCTTCTCCGTCGTCACCACGTGCACCGCCGCAGCGTTGTCGGCCGCAGCAGCCCTGTCAGCCGCAGCCTTGTCAGCCGCAGCCCTCTTGATCGCTCTTTCGACAGCCTCCGCCTGGTCCTTCGCGATCTGCTCCGCTTCCGCCGCGGCGCCCTCGACATCGGACCTCGACGCAGCGACCACCGTGCCGTCCCGCGTGCACGGCGTGCCGAGGAGGAAGGTGACGATCGACCCGCGCCCCACGACATGGTCGCCAGCCGGTGCTCGCCTGTTGTCGATCGTCACCACGTAGCACGGGCAGTCGGCGTCAACCCTCGTGCGGACGTGCACGGAAACGTCGTTGCACGAGTCCTCATCACAATGGTTGGCGACATAGCCCGTCACAAAGCGCGGGAAGTTCAGCCGACGAGGATCATCTGGTGGTGCGGGATCCACTCGGCGTGGCGCCGCCACCGCCACGTCGCTCTCGTTCGAGTCCTTCGCATCGCTGTTGGCGCGGGAACCGCTGCCGGAGTCGACGGCATCGACCGAAGCCTCGCTGGCCCGGACCCGGTTGGGCGGAGCTTGTAGCGCGCGCGGGCTCCGGATGGATGGCGACGGATTGGGCTGCACGCTCTCCGACCGGGACCTCACCGACTGCGAGCTCACCGACTGCGAGCTCACCGCCTGCGAGCTCACCGCCTGCGAGCTCTCGGACCGCGAGCCGTCCGACGCGTCGTCGTCCGACTGCGAGCCGCCAGACTGTGAATCCCCGGACCCGTTGTCGTCCGACTGCGAGCCGTCCGACTGCGAGCCATCCGACTGCGAGCCGTCCGACTGCGAGCCATCCGACTGCGAGCCATCCGACTGCGAGCCATTCGACTGCGAGCCATCGGTCTGCGAGTCCCCGGACTCGTCGTCCGACCCGGTGGAATCGGTCGACCCGTCATCGTCCGAGGACCCGTCTTCCCCAGATTCCGGCAGCGCTTCGACGGATTCGCGCGGCAGGTTCCGCGGACCACCCACGATGGCCGGATCCCGGCCGGGCCCCGACACCGGGGTCGGCCGCTCCGCAGGCGCCCAGTCACCTGCGCGGCCGAGGGCGACAGTGATACCCGCCACGACCAGAACCGTGATCACAAGCGAGAGCACACTGGACGCAGTCCGCGTCCACAACGGTGTTCGCATCGCAGCGACCCTTTCGACCCGGGCGTCCCACGCTACGAGCGCGTCTGACCGATTGCCAGCCGAAAGGCCGAGGAACTCGAACCGAGCAATCGGCCCTCGAGACCGCGATCCACCGCAAAACTGGACGGGCTCGTCGAGCTCCGGGCGGCGCTCGGGTCATCGCCGGCCCGTCCGGGTCCACCTGCGCGGCAGTGGCCTCGCTGGTGCGGACGCGTCGGGCAGGACTTCTCCAGTGAGCGGAGCCGCGGCCGTGCGACTGCCCGTTCTCTTCCGACAGCGGGGCTCAGGCCTTGCGCGCGACCCCGGAGTATGTCGTGACGTCCACCGGATCCCCCTCCAGCTCGACCCGGGCGGCGTCCCGCCCGAAGGCGTGCAGCACGAGCTCTCCCGGTTCCCCGACGATCGTCACCAGGCCCGGCCCGGTCTTCACGACAAGCTGCTCCCCGGACGGGCGCCGCAGGACCAGACCCACGGGACTGCCGCGATAGATCATCCCGCCCATCCGCTTCAGCAGCGTCCACAGCTGTCCGTCACGCGTCTCATCGGCCGGCCTCGGCTCCCAACCCGGCTCGCCCCGCCGGACGTCCTCGTGGTGGACGAAGAACTCCGCGCCGTTTGCAAAGGCATCGACCTTGCCGACCCGGAACGGCGACCACGCCGGTGGGCCGGCACGCAGCTCCGCGACCATCTCCGGCCAGGGTGTGGACGCGTACTTGTCCATGGCGCGACCGACGATCGGAGCGAGCGCCGGGACGAACAGGCCCGGCGCCACCCAGGGCTGCCGCTCACGCACCAGCAGATGAGCGAGCAGCTGCCGGGTGTTCCACCCCTCGCACAGCGTCGGCCGGTCCGGGCCCTTCTCCAGGAACTCGTCGCAGATGGCGGTGCGCTCGTCCGTCGCCAAGGTCATGAGAGCGACCCTACGGCGGATCGCGGTCACGGTCGCAGCGAGCGCTCCTACCCCTCGGTGACGAAGGGGCTGGACGCGATCTCGCTGCCGTCCTCCAGCGTCCCGATCTCGAAATCTCTGAAGACGTTGGGCACCTCGCGATGCAGCTGCCGGAGGCACTCGATGGCCAGTTCGCGGATCTCGACGTCGGCGTGCTCGGTGGCCCGCATGGCGATGAAGTGGCGCCACGCCCGGTAGTTGCCGGTGACGACGATGCGGGTCTCGGTGGCGTTGGGCAGGATCGCCCGGGCCGCCTGGCGGGCCTGCTTGCGCCTTAGCGTGGCGTTCCCGACATCGGCGAAGCGCTTCTCCAGACCCTCCAGCAGTTCCTCGTACGCCTTCACCGATGCCGCAGTGGCCTCCGCGAACAGCGCGTGGAGCTCGGGATCGTCGGCGATGACCTCGGGCTCCACCATGGCCGCGTCACGTTCGGGTACGTAGCGCTGTGAGAGCTGGCTGTAGGAGAAATGCCGGTGCCGGATCAACTCGTGGGTGAGGCTGCGCGACACCCCGGTGAGGTAGAAGCTGACCGTGCCGTGCTCGAGCACCGAGAGGTGCCCGACCTCGAGGATGTGCCGCAGGTACCCGGCGTTGGTGGCCGTGACCGGGTTGGGCTTGGACCACGACTGGTAGCAGGCGCGCCCGGCGAACTCGGCGAGCGCCTGACCGCCGCCCGCGTCGGTGCTCCACGGCACGTCGGCTGGCGGGAAGAACTCGGTCTTGGCCACGAGCTGGACGCGCAGCGGCACGATCTCCGGCATGGCCGAAGGGTAACCGGCGGCCCCGACACTCCTGACGACGATCCTTCGTGACGCCGACCGACGTCACCACGTACTTGACTGACGCCAGGAGTGACGCCACAGTGGCGTCATGGATCTCAGCCAGTACGTCACCCAGCTGCGGGAGGACCTTGCCTCCGCGGCCCAAGCCGGCGACGAGCAGACCCGGCAGACCGCCGCGCTGCTCGGGGCCGCCATCGAACCCGCCGCCCGGTTGGCCATCATGAACGCGCTCGCCGATCTCGCGGCCGAGGTCACCGCCGCGCTCGACGACCGCGTGGTCGAGGTGCGGCTGGACGGCCGTGATGTGCGGGTCGCGGTCACCGGCGAACCGACCACCGAGCCGGAACCGGAGCCGGAGCCCAGTGCCCAGGGCAAGTTCCGCGGGTTCGGCGGCGCCGACAACGCCGACATCAGCCGGATCACGCTGCGCCTGGTCGAGCAGATCAAGGGGCAGGCCGAGCAGGCGGCCGCGGCCAAGGGCATGTCGCTGAACTCCTGGGTCGCCCAGGCCGTGCAGGGCGCGCTCTCCGGTGGCGGACCCAGCGGAAGGGCCGCCGGCACGAGGACTGGACCGGCGACCGGGACGGACGCCGGCTGCGCGGTTGGGTGGAGGGATGAGCGAGCTAGTGAGCGAATCAATGTCAGAGCGCCTACGCGCAGCGCCACAGCGCCTGCGCGCAGCGCCGACCGAGCGCAGCGAGGGAGAGAGATGCGGTGAGCGAGATGGTGGACATGTCGAAGGACTGGCCCGACGCGCCCGGGCTCTCGCGGCAGCAGAGCTGGCCGGTCGAGGGGCCCGCGGAGCTGGAACTGTCGGTCGATGTCGGTCGGATCCGCGTGCAGCTCGACGAGCAGGTCGGCGACGGCGGGGCTCAGGAGGTCCGGGTCGAGGTCCGGCACGACCCGTCCGCCGGTGGCACCTGGAGCCAGGGTCTGAGCGGACTGCTGAACTGGTTGGGCGGGCCCGCCGGACGGCCAGGGCGGTGATCTCGAGCAGCTGGCCGCCGATGCTGTGCGGGCGGTCGAGATCGGCTGGTCGGAGACCGGTCGGCGGCTGGTGGTGCGCTCCACCCCGGAGCTGCCGCTGCGCGTGATCCCGCTCGTGATCACGGTCTCGGCACCGACCGGCTCCCGGTTGGCGGCGCGTGCCGGATCCGGGGATGTCCGCGTGACCGGGACGGCGGGCTGGACCGCGGTGCGCACCGGCTCCGGCGACGTCGCGGTGGCCGCCGTCGACGGGGAGGCCGATGTGACCACCGGCTCGGGCGACGTCGAGCTCGGCCCGATCGCCGGCCGGGCCCGGGTCCGCACCGGATCGGGCACCGTGTCGGTGGCCCGGACGGGCGGTCCGACCGAGATCAAGGCCAGCAGCGGCGACGTCACGGTGCAGGAGGTGGCCGCCGATCTCGGCGTCCGCACCGGTTCCGGTGAGGTGACCATCGCGGACGCACGCTCCGGACGCCTCGACCTCACCACAGGCTCCGGCGGGCTGCGGATCGGCGTGCATCCGGGCGTCCGGGCCGAGCTGGACCTGTCGTCCGGCTCGGGACGCGCCCGCAGCGAGCTGGACGTGCGCTCGGTCGCGCCGGAGCAGGCACCGCCGCTGCACGTGCGCGGGCGCACCGGCAGTGGGGACGTGCTGGTCACCCGGGCCGTGGTGGCCGCCTGACCGAGCCGCGGCCCTTCGACAGCGGACGAACGGCCCTGCCGTCCAGCAGCCGTGGACGACAGGGTCGTTCGCACACCGTCGGACGGACACGGACGGACCGAGCGACGCGGGACCGGGCACGCCACTGGCGGAGGGCACCCCGGCCCAGCTCCGGCCACAGCCGGATCGGACCGGCCGCCCTTCTCCACGGCGTCAACCTCGCAGCGCCGCGGCGAGCTGGGACGCGAGATCGCCGCGATCGCCGACCACGATCGCCGTCGAGCTGCAGCCACGCGGCCATCTCGCGCAGCTCACCGGCCAGCTCGGCAGCCACCCGGGGCACCTTCGACGCCGGGCTCGGCGAACGCGCCCGGCACCCGCAGCACGCCCTGCTTGCCGATCGGCCTTGAGGTCGACCCGGGCGACCAGCTCACCGTCCAGCAGGAACGGGAACACGTAGTACCCGTACTCCCGCTTCGGCTCCGGCACGTAGATCTCGATCCGGTAGCGGAAGCCGAAGATCCGCTCGGTGCGGGCCCGCTCCCAGATCAGCGGATCGAACGGGCACAGCAGCGCCCGACCGGTGATCCGCCGCGGGCACCGGCACGCCCGGCACCCGGTAGGCCAGGTGCCGCCAGCCGCGCACCTCGACCGGCTCCAGCTCGCCCGACTCCACCAGCTCGGCGACCGCCCGGCGGCTGTGCTGCCGGGCGCGATGCGGTAGTAGTCGCGCAGGTCCGGCTCGGTGGCGACGCCGAGCGCCGACGCGGCACGCCGGATGAGCGCGCGGGCCGCCTCGTCCTCGGGCGGTGTGGGAGTGGCGAGCACGTCGGGTGGCAGCACCCGCTCGGGCAGGTCGTAGAGCCGCTGGAAGTGCCGGCGGGCCCCGGTGGTGAGCACGCCCGATGCCGAACAGGTACTCGCAGATCCGCTTGATGTCCGACCGCTCCCACCAGGAGCGCCCGGGCGGCCGGCGCCGGGTCGGGCCGCCGAGCACCGCCTCCAGCTCGCCGGCGCCGACCGGCCCCAGCTCCTTCACCGCGGCGAGCACGTCGTCGACCAGCCCGGGATGCTGGTCGATCAGCGTGCGCGTAGTGCCGCCACCACCCGTCGGGCTTGGCGTTCGCGCGTAGCAGCGGCCAGTCGTGCACCGGCAGCAGGCTCGCCTCGTGCGCCCAGTACTCGACCAGCAACCGCGGCCGGCGCACCGAGTGCGCCCATGCGGCGTCGTCGACCAGCGCCCGGTCGTAGCGGCCGAGCCGGCTGAACAGCGGCATGTAGTGCGCCCGCACCGCAACGTTGACCGAGTCGAGCTGGAGCAGCCGGATCCGGTCCAGCGTGCGCACGAGGTGCCGACGGGTGACCGGTGCCCGCCGGTCGCGGCGCGGCGAAGCCCTGTGCGGCGAGCACCGCCCGGCGGGCCGCGGCGGGCGCCGATGACCTCGACGGGTGCGGCTGCGGGCCGGTCACGGGGTCGATGCTGCCAGTAACCACCGACAGTTTCCGCCGGCCTCGGCAGCGGGCGGCATCGACCACCGCGGCGGCGCCTCGGACCGGGTCGGGGCCGCTCGGCCGCACCACCACCACGACCGCGACCAGCACGACAGCGCCGCCGATGAGCTGGCGCGCGGAGAACCGCTCCCCCACCACGAGCACCCCGAGCACCACCGCGATCACCGGGTTGACGTAGGCGTAGGTGGCGACGGTCGACACCGGCAGGTGGGCCAGCGCGTAGGCGTAGGCGCTGAACGCCCCGAGCGACACGACGACCGTCATGTAGGCCCACGCCCACCAGGCCACCGGCGCGACCGCCGCCACGTCGAGCCGGTCGCCCGATGCCCAGGCTGATCGCCATCAGCACCGCCCCGCCGACCAGCATCTGCACCGCAGCCAGCGCGAACGGGTTCGGCGGCACCGGCAGCCGGGTGGTGCAGAAGGTGCCGGTCGCCCAGCCCAGCCCGGCGAGCAGCACCAGCCACGGCCCCCACCAGGCGTTGCCGAACACGCCCGCCGGACCCCCCGGACGCGCCGGCCAGCAGCAGCATCGCCAGCCCGACCACGCCGACCCCGACGCCGAGCCAGGTCGCCGGCCGCGGCCGGTCCCCGGTCATCGTGCGCAGCACCACGATGTACAGCGGCACCGAGGCGATCAGCAGCGCGGCCAGCCCGGACGCCACCTGCTGCTGCGCGAGCACCACCAGCCCGTTGCCCCAGGCCGGCAGCAGCAGCCCGGACGAGCGCCGTGGTGCCGAACTGCGCCCGGCGTCATGCGCAGCGCCTGCCGGCCGGCGATGACGAACACCAACAGCCAGCAGCGCACCGCCGACGAGGAACCGCACCCCGCCGAGCGAACAGCGGCGGCACCGTCGCGATGATCAACCGGTTGGCCAGGTACGTGGAACCCCACAGCACGTAGACCACGCCGAGCGCGGCCCACGGCAGCACGCCGACCGTCCGAGCCGGGCGGACGGGATGGCGGCAAGGCGGACCACCGCACGTCAACGTTGCCATAGCGAAAGAGCGGTTGTCGCCGGGCCCGGATCCGCAGCGGCACCGGTCGGGCGCGCGGTATCCATGGCGGCATGGCCCTCGCCGCGGTCCGACCCGCCGACGTGACCGACGTCGACGAGATCGTCCGCATCCAGGCCGCGACCTGGGCAGCCGCCTACACGGAGCTGGTCCCGGCGGCGGCGCTGGAGCAGCTCGTCGGACCGGACGCCCGGCAGGCCTGGACCGCCGCCGTGAGCGCCGGTCACGGACACCACGTCTTCGTCGCGACCGAAGGCGATTGGACGGTGGGTTTCTGCGCCGCATCCACCGCTTCCACGGGGCGACCGCCGGCCGAGCCCCGAGCTGGAACCCACGGCCTGGGCCGAGATCGGTGTGCTGCTGGTCGAGCCGCGCTGGGGTCGGCGCGGGCATGCCGGGCGGCTGCTCGCCGCGGCGGCCGCCGCTCTGCGCGCGAACGGCGCACGCTACGGGCTGGCGTGGATCCCGGAGCAGGACGGCGCGTCCCGCGGGTTCTACGCACGCGCCGGCTGGGGACCGGACGGCGCGGTGCGCGCGCTGGACACCGGCAACGGGATCGTGCGCGAGGTCCGCGTCACCGGGTCGCTGGACCTGAAGCTCCAGCCCGAGCGCCCCGACCGGCGCGCTCGATCGGACCGCACTCACGTTCCGCCCGCCGGCTGGCCGTGGTGGTGCAAGCACCTGCGGCCATGAAGTCGCTTCGACACCGTTCCCCGATTTCCTGATCGAACGGGGACTGGTGCGAGTCGACGAACACCTCGACGCAGCGCCGGATCTGCTTCTCCAGCGAGGCTCACGAGAGCCCGAGCAGCGGCTCCAGCCCGATCGTCAGGCCGGGACGTCCGCGCACGGCCCGTACCGCCATCAGCACACCCGGCATGAACGAGGCCCGGTCCAGCGAATCGTGCCGGATGGTCAGGGTCTCCCCCGCGGTACCGAGCACGACCTCCTGGTGCGCCACCAGCCCGGGCAGCCGGATCGAGTGCACCCGCACCCCCTCCACGTCCGCCCCCCGCGCGCCGGGAAGCTCGTCGGTGGTGGCGTCCGGCACCGGGCCGGCCCCCGCCTCGGCCCGGGCCGCGGCGATCAGCGACGCCGTGCGGACCGCCGTGCCGGACGGGGCGTCGACCTTGCCCGCGTGGTGCAGCTCGATCACCTCGACCGAGTCGAAGAAGCGCGCGGCCTGCCGGGCGAACTGCATCATCAGCACCGCACCGACGCCGAAGTTCGGGCGCGATCAGCACGTGGCCCGGCGTGTCCGCGAGCCAACCGCGCACGGTCTCGAACCGCCGGTCGTCGAATCCGCTGGTGCCCACGACGACCGCGACGCCGTGGTCGAGCGCGAACCGGATGTTGTCGAGAACGGCGCCGGGGTGGGTGAAGTCGACCACGACCTGGGCGCCGGCCGCGACCAGCTCGCCCGGATCGTCCCCCTCGTCGAGCCGGGCGACCAGCGCCAGGTCGGCCGCCGCCTCGACGGCCCGGCACACCTCGCCACCCATCCGCCCGCGGGCGCCCAGCACACCGACCCTGATCTGCTCGCTCACCCGCGGGACTCTAGGCGGTGTGCTGCGGATCCTGATCGAGGGGGATTCGTGATCCGGACGGCGACCACGATCACGATCCGCAGGATCCGGCCCGGATCAGCCGAGGACGAGGCCACCGATCCACACCGCGGCCGCAAGCAGCCCGGTGGCCATCTCGATGAGGATGCTCCAGCCGACCGCGGCCAGCGCGCTGCGGGTCGCGGGCCAGGCCCGGGACCGGTCGCCCAGGCGGCCCAGCTCCCCCAGGTACACCCCGAGCACGAAGCCGAGGAACAGCCCGACCACCGGGATCACGAAGAAGCCGATCATGCCGAGCACCCCGCCGAGCGCGAGCGTGCGGAACGGCACCCCGGCCTCGCGCAGGCGCCTGCCGGGCAGCAGGTACTTCGCGACGCTGCCGAGCACGACGATCAGCGTCGCGATACCGAGCACGGTCCAGCCCACGGCGTCGCCCCGCGGCACGGCCCACACCGCGATCCCGGCGAGCACCAGCAGCAGCCCCGGCAGCACCGGTATCAGGACACCGGCGATGCCCACGACGATCAGCACCGCCGCGACCAGAGTCTCGATCCCCACGCTGAGATGCTCCCACGACAGGTTCCCGGCGAGCGACGACGCGGGCCGCGTCGGCCTGACCTGGCGACGGTCCGTAGTCTTCTGGCCCGTGAAGCCCCTGCAAGCAGGCGATCCGGAGCGGATCGGGCGCTTCCTGCTGCGAGGCAGGCTCGGCGTCGGTGGCATGGGCCGGGTCTACCTCGGCGAGACCGCGCAGGGCGAGCAGGCCGCGATCAAGGTCATCCGTGAGGAGCTCGCGGGCGAGCCGGGGTTCCGGCAGCGGTTCCGGCGTGAGGTCGCCGCCGCGAGCGCGGTGGCGGGCATGTTCACCGCGCGGGTGCTCGACGCCGACCCGGACGCCGATCCGCCGTGGCTGGCCACCCAGTTCGTCGACGGGCCGACGTTGCAGGCCGCAGTGCGCAACGGCGGTCCGCTGCCCGAGGCCACGCAGCAGCGGCTGGCCCGCGAGCTCGCGGAGGCGTTGAGCGCGATCCACGCCGCCGGCCTCGTGCACCGCGATCTGAAGCCGGCGAACGTGCTGCTGTCCCCCGGTGGCGCCAAAGTGATCGACTTCGGGATCGCGCAGGCCGTGGACTCCACCCGGTTGACCACCACCGGCGTGATCATCGGTACCCCGGAGTACATGGCCCCGGAACAGGTGATCAATCCCGGCGAGAGCGGACCGGCGGCCGACGTGTTCGCGCTCGGCGCGACCCTCGCCTTCGCCGCCTCCGGTCGCAGCCCCTTCGCCACCGACCAACCAGCGTCGACGCTCTACCGGATCGTGAACCTCGAACCCGATCTCGCCGGGGTTCCGGCCTCGACCGCCTCGATCGCGCGGGCCTGCCTCGCCAAGAACCCCACCGACCGACCGGCCCCGGCCGCGCTCGCGGCCCGGCTGCGGGGCGACCGCCGCGAACCCGCGACCGAGCCGGCCCCGACGAGGATGCAGAACGGGCCGGCGTTCCCGACCGGCCCGCCGCCGGCCCGGCCCCGCACCAGGATCCGGCCGGCGGCCGTCGCAGCCGTGGCCGTGGTCGCGACGGTCGCCGCGGTGACGTCGGCGATCATCGCCTTCCGGCCGACCACCAGCACCGCAGCGCCCCCCGCGCCCCCGACCACGACGGCCGTCGCCGCCGCGGACTCCCCGCAGGCGCGCTACGTCGATCGGCTCTGCGCCTCCGGTGACCTGCTCACCAACCTCGGCGACACCGCGACCGCCCCGGTTCCCACCACCGATCTCGCCGTGACCAGGAGGAACTTCCTGTCCACCGCCGATCGGACGATCGGGGTCGTGGAGGTCGCGCTCGCCGATTTCACCGCACTCCGCGACGATGCGCCGAACGCGGACGTCAAGGCGAAGTTCGGACTGATCGTCGACGAGTTCACCTCCGCCCGGCGGTCGTTCGGCTCGGCACGGGACGGGGTCGCGGCCAGCAACCCGTTGCAGTTGAAGGCGTATTCCACCGGCGTCAAGCGCTATGCGGACGGGGTGCGCAACATCGCGCTGGCCGCCCAGCTGGTGAAGGGCATCACGTTGCCACCCGACTACACCGCGGCGACCCCGACGGCGCCGCGGTGCAACGACTGACCCTGGGCGAAGGTGACGATCGGCTCTCAGCCGGCCAGCGAGCGCAGCGCGGGTGGCAGATCCGACTCGTCCTCGTAGGGGCCGACGACCGCGCCAACGAGCGGCCGGGCCAGCAGCTCGCGGGCCAGCGCGGCCACGTCCTCGTCGGTCACGGCGGCGATCCGCTGCAGGCTCTCGATGATCGTGCGCTGCCGGCCGTTGTCGATCTCGGAACGCCCCAGCCGGTTCATCCGCGACGACGTGTCCTCCAGGCCGAGGACGAGCCCGCCGCGCAGGTTTCCCTTGGCCCTGGCCACCTCGGCCGGCGTGAGCCCGTTGGCCGCGACGTCGTCGAGCAGGCCGCGGATCACGGCCGCCACTTCCGCCAGCCGCTCCGGCGCGCACCCCGCGTACACCGCGAACGTGCCGGCGTCGGCGTACGTGGTGAGCGCCGAGTAGACCGAGTAGGCCAGCCCGCGCTGCTCCCTGACCTGCTGGAACAGTCGTGAACTCGGGCCGCCGCCGAGCGCGGTGGTGAGCACCGCGAGCGCACTGCGGCGCTGATCGTGCCGCGACAACCCGGCGGTGCCGAGCATCAGGTGCGCCTGCTCGGTCTCGTCGGGGCGCAACACCAGCTGTGGCCGACCGGCGAGGACGGCGAGCGCTGCCGCCCGCGGCGGCTCGGGTCGGGCGCTACCTGCCCGGTCCGCAGCGAGCCCCAGCGCCGCCGCGACGAGCTCGACCAGGCGCCCGTGCTCGACGTGCCCGGCCGCCGCCACCACCATCCGCGGTGTCGTGTACTCGCCCCGCCAGAAACCGTGCAGCGTCTCCCTGCTCAGCTCGCGGACCGACTCCTCGGAACCGATCACCGGACGGCCCAGCGGGTGCGCTCCGAACACGGCCTCGTCGAACAACTCGCCGAGCAGCTCCTCGGGGTCGTCGTCGCGGATGGCGATCTCCTCGAGCACCACGCTGCGCTCCAGCTCGACGTCGGCGGGGCGCAGTGTCGCCTCGGTGACGACGTCGGAGAGCACGTCGACCGCGAGGGGCAGGTCGGTGTCGAGGACGTGCGCGAAGTAGCAGGTGTGCTCCTTGGCGGTGAACGCGTTGAGCTCCCCGCCGACGGCGTCGAGCTCCTCGGCGATCGCCGCCGCGGTGCGTCGACCGGTGCCCTTGAACAGCAGGTGCTCCAGGTAGTGCGCAGCTCCGGCCTGTGCGGGCTGCTCGTCCCTCGAGCCGACGCCGATCCAGATGCCGATCGACACCGAGCGCACTCCCTGCACGGTCTCGGACAGCACCCGCAACCCGCCGGGCAGCTCGGTGCGTTGGACGCTGTCCGGAAAGCCGCAGGGGGCGGGAGCCACAGCCCCCGCCCCCGGCGTCACCAAGAGCTCACTCAATTCGCTTCAGACCTCGGCCGGCACGTCCGCCGGAGTGGGGTCGACCGCCGGCGCGGCGCCGTTCTCCGCCTCGGCGTCGGCCACCGGGATCAGGCTGATCTTGCCGCGGTTGTCGATGTCGGTGACCTCGACGCGGATCTTGTCGCCGACCTTCACGACGTCCTCGACCTTGCCGATCCGCTTGCCGCTGCCCAGCTTCGAGATGTGCACCAGGCCGTCCTTGCCGGGCACCAGCGAGACGAAGGCACCGAACGCGGCTGTCTTGACCACCGTGCCGAGGAACCGCTCGCCGATCTTCGGCAGCTGCGGGTTGGCGATGGCGTTGATCATTCCGATCGCGGCCTCGGCCGAATCGCCGTCGGCGGCGCCGACGTAGATCGTGCCGTCGTCCTCGATCGAGATGTCGGCACCGGTCTGCTCGGTGATCGAGTTGATCATCTTGCCCTTCGGCCCGATCACCTCGCCGATCTTGTCGATCGGGACCTTGATCGCGACGACCCGCGGCGCGTACCGGCTCATCTCGTCCGGCCGGTCGATCGCCTCGCCGATGACCTCGAGGATCGTCATCCGGGCGTCCTTGGCCTGGCTCAGCGCCGCGGCCAGCACCTCGGACGGGATGCCGTCGAGCTTCGTGTCCAGCTGCAGGGCCGTGACGAACTCGGGGGTACCGGCGACCTTGAAGTCCATGTCGCCGAACGCGTCCTCGGCACCGAGGATGTCGGTGAGCGCCACGTAGCGGGTGGAGCCGTCGACCTCGTCGGTCACCAGGCCCATCGCGATACCGGCCACCGGCGCCTTCAGCGGCACGCCGGCGTTGAGCAGCGACATCGTGGACGCGCAGACCGAGCCCATCGACGTGGAACCGTTGGAGCCCAACGCCTCCGACACCTGCCGGATGGCGTACGGGAACTCCTCGCGGGTCGGCAGCACCGGCAGCAGTGCCCGCTCGGCCAACGCGCCGTGCCCGATCTCGCGGCGCTTCGGCGACCCGACCCGGCCGGTCTCACCGGTGGAGTAGGGCGGGAAGTTGTAGTGGTGCAGGTAGCGCTTGTGCGACTCCGGGCCGAGCGAGTCGATCTGCTGCTCCATGCGCAACATGTTCAGCGTGGTGACCCCCATGATCTGGGTCTCGCCCCGCTCGAACAGCGCCGAGCCGTGGGCCCGCGGGACGACCTCGACCTCGGCCGACAGCGGCCGGATGTCGGTGACGCCGCGGCCGTCGATGCGGACCTGGTCGCGCAGGATGCGCTGGCGCACCAGCTTCTTGTTCAGCGAACGGAACGCGGCACCGAGCTCCTTCTCGCGGCCCTCGAACTTCTCCTCGAGGGAGGTGAGGACGGTGAGCTTGACCTCGTCCAGCTTCGACTCGCGCTCCTGCTTGGCGGCGATGGTGAGCGCGGCGGCCAGGTCGGAGCCGGCCGCGGACTCGACGGCCTCGTAGGCGTCGGGCTGGTAGGCCGGGAACGTGGGGTACTCCCGCGTCGGCTTGGCGGCGACGTCGGCCAGCGCCTGCTGGGCCAGGCACAGGCTGCGGATGAACGGCTTGGCCGCCTCCAGCCCGGCCGCGACGACCTCCTCGGTGGGCGCCTGGGCGCCACCGGAGACGAGCGTGTTGGTCTCGGTGGTGGCCTCGGCCTCCACCATCATGATCGCGACGTCATCACCGACGACACGGCCGGCGACGACCATGTCGAACACTGCCCGCTGCAGGTCCTCGTACTGCGGGAACGCGACCCACTGGCCCCCAGAACCGTCTTCTTGGCTGATCAGCGCGATCCGCACGCCGCCGATCGGGCCGCTGAAGGGCAGGCCCGACAGCTGCGTGGACAGCGACGCGGCGTTGATCGCCAGCGCGTCGTAGGGGTCCTGCGGGTCGAGACTCAGGATCGTGACGACGATCTGGATCTCGTTGCGCAGGCCGTCGACGAACGAAGGGCGCAGCGGCCGGTCGATGAGGCGGCAGGTCAGGATCGCGTCGGTACCGGGACGACCCTCGCGGCGGAAGAACGAGCCGGGGATCTTGCCGATGGCGTACATCCGCTCCTCGACGTCCACCGTGAGGGGGAAGAAGTCGAAGTGCTCCTTGGGGTGCTTGGACGCCGTGGTGGCGGAAAGCAGCATGGTCTCGTCGTCCAGGTAGGCGACGACGGATCCGGCGGCCTGGCGCGCGAGGCGCCCGGTCTCGAACCGGATGGTGCGGGTGCCGAAGCTCCCGTTGTCGATCACAGCCGTCGTCTCGTGGACGTTGTCGGCCAGATCGATCGAGTCGGAATCTGTCATGTGTTCAGGCATCTCCTCATGAGATGAGATGCCACACCGTGCTGGCGCGATCCTCGCGCCGAGCCGGTCTTCGATCGAAGTCCTCGGGTCCGTCCCGTGGTCGGGTGGAAGCTCCCGGGGACCACTACCGAGGACCGGCGGATCGGTTGCCGTCGGTGTGGCGGGTGGAATTTGCGGTGCCGGCCCGGATCACTGGGGTGTGGTTCGGGCCGGCGGGTGGTTCAGCGGCGGAGGCCGAGGCGCTCGATCAGGGACCGGTAGCGCGCGACGTCGACCGAAGCCAAGTACTTGAGCAGCCTGCGGCGCCTGCCGACGAGCAGCAGGAGTCCGCGGCGGGAGTGGTGATCGTGCTTGTGCATCTTGAGGTGTTCGGTCAGGTCGCTGATCCGCTTGGTGAGCAGTGCGACCTGCGCTTCGGGTGAACCGGTGTCGCCCTCGTGGACCCCGTAGGTGTCCAGGATCGTCTTCTTCTGTGCGGCGTCGAGTGCCACGTGCTCCTCTTTCGTCTGCTGTGCCGTGCGGCCGAGCATCCCGGCGACGAGCCGGATAGGCGACGCTCGGAAGACGGTCGCGGCCGCCACGGACTGCAGCCGGACCCGGTACACCACGTTACCAGCCACGATGCCGCGACGATCGGCGACCCGTCAGCCGGGCCCGAGTCGGGTCCGCTGAACCACCTGGTACCGCGGCCCGTCCCGGCCGGTGTCGCTGCGGACGAGCACCACGTCGGTCGGCCGCCACCAGGATCCCTGATGCCCGGACCACCTGCTACGGGGACCCGGCTCCCGGCGGGCGGCCCGTCCCGACGCCACACCGTCACGTGCGGGACGAAGGTCGCGGGCTCGCCGCTCGCCGCCGCGACAAGATCGTGGAGCCGCTCCGCGGGCGCACGGCCTACTCCGCCTGCACTCGGCGCGGACAGCCCGCATCCAGGCGCACGGTCAGTCCGTCCGTACCCGGCGCGGGCGGCCTGCGGCCAGACGCAAGACCTCCGCCAGCTCCGGGAAGGCCGGCCCGAGCGCGGCGGCTGCCGCGGCCAACCGGGCCGGCTCGGCGATCCCACGCAGCGCGTCGGCCGGGGTGCGGCACTCCGGGCGGGACCGGTTCGCCCCGTGCGGTGGGACCTCCGTCGGGCCGGCGACCGAGCCGCGAGAGCCCGGTGGCCTCTCCGGGCCGGCGACGGACCCGCGAGAGCCCGGGGGCTGTTCCGGCCGGGCCCACCGCCAGTTCGCCTTGGCCACCTCGGCCAGCAGCGCGTCGATCTCGGGGACGGCCGGTTTCTCGGGCAGCAGCCGGGTGCGCTGGTCGAGGAGCAGCAATCGGGCAAGTACGGAGGGATCACCGATCTTCACCCGGTGGGCGCTGACCAGCTGGCTGAGCATCGCCGGGCTGAGGCCGAGGGTGCGGGCGAGTCGGGCCTGGGTGATGCCGAGCACGGCGGTGAGCCGGCGCACCCGATCACCGAGCGGGGCACCGTAGAGCGCACATTGGCGGTCGCGGTTCACCGCGATCCGCTCCCTGTTCCCGTCCGGCATCCCGAAATGCTCGCAGCCGGCGGCCCTCCCCCGTGGCCGAACGCGGCAAGTCACCTGAAGGCTGCCTGCGCCGGTGCGCACCCTCCATGGCGGCGGAGGCAGCGCACATACGGCCAGAACACCGCACACAGGGCACGCCTCATGTGCGGTGTCCGTGCCGTGTGTGCGGTGCACCGCACTTCTGTGCGGCCGTCGGCCGCACCTGTGCGGCCGTCGCCGAAAGGGCCGGTGACCTCCCGACCGCGGGATTCGCGTGTTCAGGAGGAGACCAGCACCTCGCGGACCCGCTCGACGTCGCGGTGCATCTGGGTGATCAGGTCCTCGACGCGGTCGAAGCGTTCCTGGCCGCGCACCCGCTGCACGAAGTCGACCGCGACCTCGTAGCCGTAGAAATTCTCGTCGACGTCGAGCACGAAGGCCTCGACGGTGCGCACCCGCCCGGAGAACGTGGGGTTGGTGCCCACCGAGATCGCGGCCGGGAGCAACCGGGGACGGGCGGCGTCCGCCGCCCCGGGGACGCCGGTACCGATCGCGAAGCGGCCCGCGTAGACGCCGTCGGCCGGCAGCGCGGTGTGCGGCGCGGTGGAGATGTTGGCGGTCGGGAAGCCCAGGTCGCGGCCGCGCCGGTCGCCGTGCACGACCACGCCCTCCACCCGGTGCGGGCGCCCGAGCGCGACAGCCGCTGCGGACACGTCACCGGCGTCGATGCAAGCCCGGATGTAGGTGGAGGAGAAGGTCACGCCGTCGTCGCTGATCAGGTCGAGCCCCTCGACACCGAAGCCGAACCGCTGACCCAGCCGGGTGAGCAGCTCCACGTCGCCCGCGGCGCGGTGCCCGAAGGTGAAGTTGCGGCCGACCACGATGTCGGCCACGTGCAGCCGGTCCACCAGCACCTCGTGCACGAACTCGGCGGCCGGCTGCCGGGAGAGCTCGAGGGTGAACGGCAGCACGCAGAACGCCTCGACGCCGAGATCGGCGACCAGTTCGGCACGCCGGCGCAGGCTGGTGAGGCGAGCCGGGTGGCTGCCGGGGCGGACCAGCTCGGCCGGGTGCGGATCGAACGTGACGACCACGGCCGGGAGACCCCGTTCCCGTCCGCGCTGCACGGCCCGGCTGATCAGCTGCTGGTGGCCCCGGTGCACGCCGTCGAACACACCGACCGTGACGACGCTGCGCCCCCACCCCGTCGGCACGGCCTCGAGTCCACGCCACCGCTGCACGGACCGAGCCTAGGGAAAAGCAGATCAGGCGGGACCGGCGGGGGCGAGGACGACGGCAGGGCGGGCGAGCCCGTCCTGCTCGCGGATCAGCGCCAGCACGCCTCCGTCCGGGCCGAACACGCCGTAGGTGCCGGTCAGCCCGGCGGTCGGCAGCGGCCGGCCGTGGGAGATGTCGGTGGCCTGCTCCGCGTCGAGGTCACGCCGCGGGAACGCCACCGTGACCGCCTCGGCGAGCGTCAACGACAGGCTCGGCTCCGCCGCCAACCGCTCCAGCGTGCGCGCCTGGTCCAGGCTGAACGGGCCGACCCGGGTGCGGCGCAGCGCCGTCAGGTGCCCGCCGACGCCGAGCCCTGCCCCGAGGTCACGGGCCAGCGCGCGGACGTAGGTGCCCGACGAGCACTCGACGAGCACGTCCAGATCATCCCCGCGGCGGGCCAGCAGGGTGAACGCCGACACGGTGACCGGCCGCGCCGCCAGCACCACCTGCTCACCGGCGCGGACGCGGGCGTAGGCCCGCTGCCCGTCCACCTTGATCGCGCTCACGGAGCTCGGCACCTGCTCGATCGCCCCGGTCAGCGCAGCCATCCCGGCGGCTACGGCGGCGTCGGACACCGCCCCGGCGTCGGTGCTCGCCATGGTCTCGCCCTGCGCGTCGTCGGTACTGGTGGTGGTGCCGAGCCGGATCGTCGCCGCGTACGCCTTCGTGTCCAGCGCCAGATGCCCGAGCAGCTTGGTGCCGCGACCGACACCGCAGACCAGTACGCCGGTCGCCATCGGGTCGAGGGTGCCGGCGTGCCCGACCTTGCGGGTGCCGAGGACGCGGCGCAGCCGCGACACCACGTCGTGCGAGGTCAGTCCGGCCGGCTTGTCCACCACGACCAGCCCCGACAGATCCCCGCTCACCTCCCGAGTATCCCGCACCGCTCAGCCGCGCACCGCACCCGGCACCGCCCACCGGTCGGAGTGGATCCGGGTCGACACCGCCACCAGCCGCAGCACCATGAACAGGCTCAGCCCGGTCCAGATGCCGGCGAGCCCCCACCCGAACCAGAGCGACGCCCAGATCAGGGGCAGGAACCCGAGCACCGCGGCGAGCAGCGTCGAGGTGCGCAGGAACGCCGCGTCGCCGGCCCCGAGCAACACCCCGTCGATGGCGAACACCACCCCGGCGATCGGTTGCAGGGCCACGAAGAACCACCATGCGATCGGCACCACGGCCAGCACGGCGGTGTCCGGGGTGAACACCGGCGGAAGCACCCCGGCCAGCGCCGCGAACAGCACCCCGAACCCGAACCCGAGCACCAGTCCGTAGCGGATCACCTGCCGGGCCACCGCTCTGGCCCGCACCGTCGCCGCCGCGTCCGACGCGCCCAGCGCCGCTCCGACCAGCGACTGGGCCGCGATGGCTACGGCGTCGAGCACCATCGCCTGGAACGTCCACAGCTGCAGCACGATCTGGTGCGCGGCCGCGGTCGGCGCGCCGAACCGGGTGCTCACCGCGGCGGCCGACAGGAAGCAGGCCTGGAACGCGAGGCTGCGCGCGAGCAGATCACGGGCCAGCCCGAGCTGCGCCAGCAACACCGCGGGGCGCGGTCGCAGCGCCACGTGCAGCCGGACCCGCTCGCGCAGCAGCGCGCCGAGGAACAGCGCGGCACCGACCGCCTGCCCCACGACGTTGGCCACGGCCGAACCGACCAACCCCCATCCCGACCAGCCCGCGATCCCGTGCACCAGCACCGGGCACGCGACCGCGGACAACCCGTTGCCGGCGAGCACGAACCGCAGCGGCCGGACCGTGTCCTGCACACCACGCATCCAGCCGTTGCCGGCCAACGTCACCAGCACGAGCGGTGTCCCGCACAGGGCCACCCGCAGCCAGGCCTCGGCACCTGCCGCGATGTCCGCGCTCGCGCCGAGCACGCGCGCGACCGGACCGGCGACCAGCTGCCCGACGATGATCAGTAACATCCCGACGCCGATGGCCAGCCACGTGGCCTGCACGCCCTCGGCGACCGCGTCGTCCCGACGCCCGGCGCCGTGCAGCCGGGCCGTGCGCGCCGTGGTGCCGTAGGACAGGAACGTCAGCTGGCTGGTGACCTGCGCGAACAACACTGCCGCGACGGCCAGCCCCGCCAACGGGACCGCGCCGAGCCTGCCGACCACGGCGGTGTCGACGAGCAGGTACAGCGGCTCCGCCGCCAGCACCGGGAGCGCGGGCGCGGCGAGCCGCAGCACCTGGCGCGCGGGCAGTGGCTGGGCGTCGGCGCTCACCCCGTGCCGGGGCGCCGAACCGGTGGCGCCCCCGTTGCTTCCGCCGATTCCCGGCCCGGCCGCCGGCACACGTAGACGAACGCGGGCGGCACGTTGCGCCACACCGTGGAGCTGACGAGCACCTCGTCGAACGTCGCACGCAGGGTCCGCCGGAACTGGCGGGCCGCGCCGAGCGTCATGCCGTGCAGGTAGGCGAACGTCGTGAACGCGCCGGTGCTGCCGATCACCCGCCCCACCTCGCCGAGGATGTCGGTCTGGGTGGTCTCGTCGAAGAGGGCCCACGGCAGTCCGCAGACCACCGCGTCGACGTGGCCGACCCCACGCTCGGCCAGCAGCGCGGCGAGGTGCGCGGCGTCGCCGGGCACCACCTCCAGCTGCGGGCGGGTACGTCGCAGGTACGCCACCATTCCCGGATCCAGCTCGACGGCCAGGTGCCGTGCACCGGGGGGCAGTCGGGCCGAGATCACGTCACTGACCGCGCCGGTACCGGGGCCGAGCTCGACGACCACCGGCGAACCGACGCGGGGCACCACCGACGCGAGCACCCCGGCCAACCGGGCCGAGCTCGGCACGACGGCGCCCACCGTTCCGGGACGGCGCAGGGCGGCGGCCACGAACGTCCGGCGCGCAGACTTCGGATCGACAGCGATCCGCGCGGCCACGGGTTCGGGCGTCATGACTTCCTCCTCGTCGGCAGCCGACACCGTATCCGCGCGATCCCGGTCTCCGCATGATCCAGCGGATGATCGGCCGAGTGATCCGGCGCTCAGCCGGCGAATTGGCGGGACGGGAGCGCGGGCGCCGCTTCCGGTTTCAGGGCGACCCGCAACGCGGCCAGCAGCTCCCCGTGACTGCCCTCCCAGACGAAGCCGGCCGCCGCGGTGTGGCCGCCGCCGCCGAGTCGTCGCGCGGCTTCGGCCACGTCGATCCGCCCGTTGGAGCGCAACGAGGTGATCCAGCGACTCGTAGCCACCTGGGTCAACACGGCGGCCACCTCGGCCTCCGCCGTGGTGCGGACCACGTCCACCACGCTGTGGACCTCCTCGATGCGGAACCGGTCGACGTCCGCGACGGGCACGCTGGTGTACACGAAGCCGAGACCGCCGGCCTCGTCGGGCTCGAGCACAGCGCGTTGCAGCGCCTGGCCGAGCGCAGCGAGCCAGGCGTGCGGGTGGGTGTCCATCAACGTCCGCACCAACGGTTTGGCGTCGACGCCGGCCGCGACCAGCTCGGCGGCCAGCCGGTGCGCGGGTGCCCCCGCCGTGCGGAAGTTGCTCGTGTCGGTGACCAGCCCGGCATAGAGGCAGCGGGCCACGTCCGGGTCGAGCGGAACCGCCATCGCGGTGAGGACGCGACGCACGATCGCCACGGTGGCGTCGGCGGCCGGGTCGAGCAGCTGCAGATCGCCGAAACCCGGGTTCGACGCATGATGATCGATCATGATCGACGTGCCGGCGGCGGCCAGTCGGTCGACGAGCACACCGAGCCGGGCCGGCTCGGCCGCGTCGCACACGACCAGCACGTCCGGGGCCGGCGACACCCGATCCGGCGAAACCACGAGATCAGCGACGTCGAGCATCCGCAACGTCTCGGGCATCCGGTCGGGCGTGGCGAACGAGACCTGGACCGGAACCCCCCGCCGGTGCAACGCGATGCCCAGGGCCAGCGCGCTGCCCAGCGAGTCGGCATCGGGCTGCACGTGGGCCAGCAACGTCACGTCACGGGCTGTGGTGAGGAGCTCGGCGGCCGCAGTGACCGCATCCGGATTCACTCCTCGTCGACCCGCTCCGACGCGCCGAGCCGGGTCCGGCCGTTCCGGGTCGATCCGTGCGCGACCCCGTCCTCGGCCGAACCGGCCGCGGGAGCCTCATCGTCATCGGGCTCGTCCTCGGCCACCTCGCGCGGCGCCCGATAGGGATCCGGGTCACCGGCAGGCTGGGCCCCCGCGGCGAGCCGGGCCACCTCGGCGTCCAGCTCCCGGGTGCGGGCCAGCAGCTCCTCCATGCGGCGAGCCTCGTCCGGCACCACGTCGGGCACGAACGCCAGCGACGGCGTGTGCCGGATGCCGGTACCCGCGCCGACCAGCGAACGCAGCACACCGGTCGCGCTGGTCAGGGCCGCGGCCGCCCCCGCCGTGTCCGGCTCCGCGTCGATCGTCTCGCCGAGAACGGTGTAGTAGACCGTCGCCTCGCGCAGATCCCCGGTGACCCGGGTGTCGGTGATGGTCACCATCGCCAACCGCGGGTCCTTGACCTCGTGCTCCAGGGCGTCGGCCACGATCTGCGTGATCCGTTTGGCCAGCCGCCGGGCTCGGGCCTGGTCGACCATGACGGGGCTCCTTCGTCGTTGACATTCCTGCATCAGCAGGTAGTTGCGTGTCACTCAACGTGACAACCTAATCGTCCGGCCCCAGCATGCGATGCCGGGCCGAGAGCAGCTCCAGTTCCGAGCGCGTCGCCACCAGGCGCTCGCACCGCTGCAGCACCTCGACGACGTGCCCGGCGTCGGCCGCGACGCAGCTCACGCCGATCAGCGCCCTGCGGTGCAGATCGAGGTGGCCGGCCTCGGCGACCGCCACCTCGAACCGGCGGCGCAACTCGGCCAGCACCGGTCGGACGACCGATCTCTTCTCCTTCAACGAGTGCACGTCCCCGAACAGGACGTCCAACTCCAACGCTCCGACGAACATGGCTCACCCATCTCCGGCAATCGGGGCCGCCACCTCGAAGAATCGACCCGAGGCTCGAGCCGCCGTCTGCCGCACCGACACACCAAAACCAGCCATCTCCAGCAGGAAGGCCGGGGGACGCCCCTGAACGAGACGTCCCCCGGCAACCAGGGCCGCTAGGCCCGTGGCTTCTCCCTCATTTCGAAGGTCTCCACCACGTCGCCGACCTTGATGTCGCTGTAGTTGCCAAGGGTGAAACCGCACTCGAAGCCCTCACGGACCTCGACCACGTCGTCCTTGAACCGCCGCAGCGAGCTGATCGGGAGGTTCTCGGCGATCACCACGCTGTCCCGCAGCAGCCGGCCACGGGCGTTGCGGCGGATCTCACCGGAGATCACGAGACAACCGGCGATGGTGCCGACCCGGGAGGACTTGAAGACCTCGCGGACCTCGGCCCGGCCCAGCTCGACCTCCTCGAACTCCGGCTTGAGCATGCCCTTCAGTGCCTGCTCGATCTCGTCGATGGCCTGGTAGATCACCGTGTAGTAGCGGATCTCCACGCCCTCGCGGTTGGCCAGCTCGGTGGCCTTGCCCTCGGCCCGGACGTTGAAGCCCAGGACGATGACGTTGTCCGCGATGGCGAGGTTGATGTCGCCCTCGGTGATGCCACCGACGCCGCGGTGGATGACCCGCAGCTCGACGTCGTCGCCCACCTCGATCTTCATGAGCGCGTCCTCGAGAGCCTCGACGGTTCCCGAGTTGTCACCCTTGATGATCAGGTTGAGGGTGTTGGTCTCCTTGAGCGCGGCGTCCAGGTCCTCCAGGCTGACGCGCTTGCGGCGGCTCGCCAGCTCGGCGTTGCGCTCGCGAGCGCGTCGCCGGTCGGCGATCTGCCGCGCCACCCGGTCCTCGTCGACGACGAGGAACGTGTCGCCTGCGCCTGGCACCGAGGTGAACCCGATGACCTGCACCGGACGCGACGGGTAGGCCTCGGTGATGTCGTCACCGTGCTCGTCGAGCATCCGGCGGACGCGCCCGGAGGCATCGCCCGCGACGACCGAGTCGCCGACCCGCAGCGTGCCGCGCTGCACCAGGACCGTGGCCACCGGACCACGACCGCGGTCGAGGTGAGCCTCGATCGCGACGCCCTGGGCCTCCATGTTCGGGTTGGCCCGCAGGTCCAGCGTGGCGTCCGCGGTGAGCAGGATCGACTCCAACAGCTGGTCGATGTTGGTGCCCTGCTTCGCCGAGATGTCGACGAACATCGTGTCGCCGCCGTACTCCTCGGCGACCAGCCCGTACTCGGTGAGCTGCTGGCGGATCTTGGCGGGGTTGGCCCCCTCCTTGTCGATCTTGTTGACCGCGACCACGACCGGCACGTGCGCCGCCTGGGCGTGGTTGATCGCCTCCACCGTCTGCGGCATCACACCGTCGTCGGCGGCGACCACGATCACCGCGATGTCCGTGGACTTCGCGCCGCGGGCACGCATGGCGGTGAACGCCTCGTGGCCCGGGGTGTCGATGAAGGTGATCGGCCGGACGAGACCCTCGAGCTCGGTCTCCACCTGGTAGGCGCCGATGTGCTGGGTGATGCCGCCTGCCTCCGCCTCGCGGACGTTGGCCTTGCGGATCGTGTCCAGCAGGCGCGTCTTGCCGTGGTCGACGTGACCCATGACCGTGACGACCGGCGGCCGGAACTCGAGGTCGTCCTCGTCGCCCGCGTTCTCGCCGAAGGAGATCGAGAAGCTGTCCAGCAGCTCGCGGTCCTCCTCCTCGGGGCTGACGACCAGCACCTGGTAGTTCATCTCGCTGCCGAGCAGCTCGAGGATCTCGTCGGACACCGACTGGGTGGAGGTGACCATCTCACCGAGGTGGAACAGCACCTGCACCAGCGCGGCCGGGTTGGCGTTGATCTTGTCCGCGAAGTCGGTGAGCGACGCTCCACGGGGCAGCCGGACGACCTCGCCGTGACCCTTGGGCAGCCGGACACCGCCGACCGAGGGGGCCTGCATCGAGTCGAACTCCTGGCGCTTCTGCCGCTTCGACTTGCGACCCTTGCGGGCCGGTCCACCGGGACGGCCGAACGCACCCGCGGCACCGCCGCGACCACGACCGCCACCACCACCGGGACGACCGCCACCGCTGCCGCCACCACCACCGGGACCGCCGCGGAAACCGCCGCCACCGGCCGGGGCACCGCCGCCAGCACCGGGACCGCCGCCACCGGGGCGGAAGCCACCGCCGCCGCCACCGGGGCCGCCACGACCACCGGGACCACCGGGACCACCGCCGGGACCGCCACGACCGCCGGGACCACCCGGACCGCCACCGGGACGACCGCCGGGGCCACCTCGACCACCGGGACCGCCCGGGCCACCGGGACGACCACCAGGGGCCGGCCGCGTCGGCATCATGCCGGGGTTCGGGCGCGGGGGCATGTTCCCTGGCGAGGGCGGCCGCGGGCCACCCTGACCCGGTCCACCCGGTCGCGGACCGCCGGGACGCGGACCGCCGGGACGCGGGCCGGCCTGACCGGGACCGCCCGGACCGGCACCCTGGCCGCCGCCCTGCGTGGGGCCGGGTGCGGGCGGGCCGGGACGCGGTGCGGCCGGACGCGGTGGGGCGCCGGAACCGACGCCGAACGGGTTGTTGCCCACCCGCGGGGTACGCGGGCCGGGACGCGGGCCGCTCGTCCGCGGTGGGATGACGCCGGCACCGGCGTCGGCTGCCGCGGCGGCCGGTCGCTGCTGGCTCGGAGTCGCCGGGGCGGGACTCGCCGGGGCGGGACTCGCCGCGGCGGGACTCGCCGGGACGGGACTCGCCGGGGCGGGGTCGAACGGCCGGGACTGATCGGGCCCCGGCTGGACCGGCCGCGGTGCGGTCGGCAGCTGCTGCGGGGCAACCGGAACCTCGGCGGCGGGCCGCTGCGGCGCGGCCGGAGCCGGTGTGGGCGCCGGTGGGGTCACCGGCGGGGCCGCCGGGCCGGGACGCGGACCCGGGCGCGGGCCGGCTGCTGGCCGGGCCTGCTCCGGGGCCATGGGCGACGCGGCGGCGGGCGACGCGGCGGCCGCCGGCCGCTCGGTCGCTGCCGAGGGCGTCCCCGGTACGGCCGCGGGCGGCGCGGACCGGGCGGCCGGGCGGTTCGCACCGCCGCCGGGACGACCGCGACCACCACCGGGACGGCGGGATCCGCCGTCCCCGGAATCGCCACCGGCCATCGCATCACGAAGTTTGCGGGCCACGGGGGCCTCGACGGTCGAGGACGGGGACTTCACGTACTCGCCGAGATCCTGCAACTTGCTCAGGACCTGCTTGCTACTGACGCCGAGCTCTTTTGCGAGCTCGTGCACGCGGGCCTTGCCTGCCACTGCACTCCTTGTTTCTCGGAGGCCGGCGGCGGATCCGCTCGACCTCGAACCTAGTGTCGAAGCACGTTCATGGTGCGATCTTCACGACTGGCTCATGACGGGTCGACCTTGCTTCCTGATGTGACGGACCCGGGCCTTTCCCGGATCCCCTGTACTGCTGCCGTGCTGCCGGATCCTGCTGTGCCGAGCGACCCGGTGGTACCGATCGTGGCGAGGTAGGTCCGGACCGTCGTGACGTCCAGCGGACCCGGGACACGTAATGCCCGTGGGAACGCCGAGCGCCGCTCGGCCCGGTTCAGGCACTCCAGCCGGGTGTGCAACCACGCACCCCGCCCGGGGGACCGACGCCGCGGGTCCGGGATGAGCACCCCGTCCACCACGACGACCCGCAACAGATCGTCGGCCGCGGCTCTGGTTCGGCACCCCACACATGTCCGAACCGGTCCCACCGCGGACGAATTGTCCGCTGTGGAGCTGGGACGTGCGGGAGCCGAGCCCGAGTCGAGGGCCGATGGGGAGTGTAGCGCAGCAGCATCGACGTCGGCGCCGCGTGGGTCCCTCGGCCCGGTGCCCGACGGCGTGCTCGCCTGCGGGCCTGTCCGTGCCGTGTCCTTCAGCCGACCGGCTCCGTCTCGGAATCGGCAGTGCCCTCGGCCGTGGCCGCATCAGCACTCGCATCGGCGCCGGGAGCAGCCGCATCACCGAGTCCGCGCGGATCCGCGTCGCTGCGGATGTCGATCCGCCAGCCCGTGAGTCGGGCGGCCAACCTGGCGTTCTGGCCTTCCTTGCCGATGGCCAGCGAGAGCTGGAAGTCCGGGACGACCACCCGCGCTGTCTTGGTGCGGGCGTCGATCACTGTGACCGATACCACCTTCGACGGCGACAGGGCGTTGCCCACGAACGTCGCCGGGTCCTCCGCCCAATCGATGATGTCGATCTTCTCGCCGGCCAGCTCGCTCATCACGCCGCGGACCCTGGCCCCGACCGGGCCGATGCAGGCGCCTTTCGGGTTGACCCCCGACACGGTGGACCGCACGGCGATCTTGGATCGGTGCCCGGCCTCCCGGGCCACCGCGACGATCTCCACCGAGCCGTCGACGATCTCCGGGACCTCGAGCGCGAACAGCTTGCGGACGAGGTTCGGATGCGTGCGACTCAACGTGATCTGGGTGCCGCGCATTCCGCGGGCCACCCCGACGACGTAGCAACGGATCCGCTCGCCGTGCGCATAGTTCTCCCCCGGCACCTGCTCGGCCTGCGGGAGCACGCCTTCGGTCTGGCCGGACAGCGCGACGATCACCACGCCGCGGGCGTTGGCCCGTGCGTCGCGCTGCACCACGCCGGCGACGATCTCGCCCTCCTTGGCGGCGAACTCACCGTAGGTGCGCTCGTGCTCGGCGTCGCGCAGCCGCTGCAGGATGACCTGACGGGCGGTGGTGGCGGCGATCCGGCCGAAGCCCTCCGGGGTGTCGTCCCACTCGTTGTCGACGGCACCGTCCGCCCCGAGTTCCTGCGCCAACACCCGCACCGCCCCGGTTTTGCGGTCGATGTCCACCCTGGCGTGCGGCTGGTGACCGTCGGTGTGCCGGTAGGCGGTGAGCAGGGCGGTCTCGATGGCGTCGATGACCGTCTCGAACGGGATGTCCTTCTCCCGCTCGATGGTGCGCAGCGCGGCGATGTCGACGTTCATGCGTTCTCCTCCGACCCGGAGCGCAGGAGCTTCAGCTCGGCCTCTGGCGCCGGCCGGAACTCCACCTGCACGCCGGCGTGTTCGACGTCGGCGTAGCGCAGCTCACGCAGCCCGCCGTCGACGAGCAGGGTGACCGCTTCCGCAGTGGCCGGACCCACGCGGCCGGTGAAGGCCGCGCCGTCCCGGGTGCGTACCGCGACCTGCCGCAGGTGCGCCCGCCGCCAGTGTCGCTCGGTCGTGAGCGGCCGGTCGACCCCCGGCGAGGTGACCTCGAGGGTGTACGAGCCGCCGAGCAGGTGTTCGTTCCGGTCCAGCTCCTCGGAGGCCGCGCGGGACAGCCGGGCGATGTCGTCGAGATCGACGCCGTTGTCGGAGTCCACGACGATCTTGACGCACTGCCGGCGGCCGGCCGCGCGCACCTCGAGCTGTTCGAGGTCGAACCCCGCTCCGCTGACGATCGGTTCCAGCACACCCTGCAGCCGCCCAGGGGCCGACCCGGGTTGCTGCTCGGGACGGGGGGAGGGCATCTGAAACTCCTGATCCATCGGTTCTGCGCGACGTGCCGGTGCGCTCGTGGCACGGGGTGGTCCGCCAGGGTATCGCGCCGCCTGCCGGAGTCGGCCTGGCAGGATGAGACCCCTGGACGATGGTCCGATCGGCCGCTGTCGACGGGCCGGTGAGGAGGGTTGGTGGCTGCACCGCCGGATCCCTCGGTCACCCGCCGCCGGCTGCTGATCGGCCTGCTGCTGGTGCCGCCCGCGGTGAGCGCCTGTGCACTGGTCTCCCCCGGCCGGGACACCCCCGGCGACCCGCTGATCGGGCTCGCCGACGCGGCCAGGGCCGACGCCGCGCTGGCCGCCGCGGCCATCGTGGCCGACCGCTCTCTGGCGGATCGGGTGCAGCCGCTGGTCGACGCCCGCAGCGAGCACGCGCTCGCGCTCGACACGGAGGTGCAGCGGCTGCGGGCGGGCCGACCGAGCACCTCCCCCAGCCCCCCGCCCGTCCCGACCCAACCGGTCACGCTGGCCCGGGTCCGAGAGGCGGCCCGAGCCGCCTCCGCCGCCGCGGCGGCGGTGGCGCTGGACCTTCCCGTCGA
This sequence comes from uncultured Actinomycetota bacterium, assembly GCA_963841985.1. Lineage (GTDB taxonomy): Bacteria > Actinomycetota > Actinomycetes > Mycobacteriales > Pseudonocardiaceae > Pseudonocardia. The sequence goes on along the minus strand of CAWJFD010000030.1, from coordinate 23,548 downwards.
CCGTGTCGGGTTGGTGGCCTCGGTCTCGGCCTGCTGTGCCGGCTACGCGGCGGTGCTGACGTGAGCCGTTCCGCGCTGGACAAGATGTCCGCCGACGCGTTGCAGGACGCGCTGTCCACGGAGCACGCCGCGCTGTGGTGCTACGGGCTGGCCGTCGCCTTCCTGCCGGCGGAGCAGCTCGCCCTTGCCCGCAGCGACGCCGCGGCACATCGGGAGCTGCGCGGATCGGTGGAGCGGATGCTGACCGGCGCCGGGATCAGCGCGGTGTCCGCGCAACCCGCGTACACCATTCCCCGACCCGTGATCGACGGGCCGTCGGCGGCCGCGCTCGCCGTGGTCGCCGAGTCCGACTCGCTGGGAGCGTGGAAGTCGGTGCTCGAACACACCTCGGACCGCGAGCTCCGCCGCACCGCACTCGGCGTGCTCAACGCGGGGACACTGCGCTGCGCGCACTGGCGCTCCGTGGTGGGCACCCGACCGTCCATCCCACCCTTCCCCGGGCGTCGCTGAGGCCGGCCGGGCCGGGCTCAGGAGAGGGCAGCCACGGCCCGCTCGACGTCGGCCTCGGTGTTGTAGAGGTGGAACGACAGCCGCGCGGCGCCGGCCCGCCCGGCACCCACCACACCGGCGGCCGCCAGCCGGGCCAGCGCCCCTGGTCGCCGCACCGACACGATCGCCGAACCCGCGGGCTTCATGCCCAGCCGCACCCGCAGGCCGTCCGCGAGGCTCACGCAGTGCTCCTGCACCGCGGCCCGGTCCACGCCGAGCAGCCACGGCAACGCCACCGCGGCGCCGACGTGGCTGTACCAGGCCGGGGAGGTGTCGTAGCCGCGGGCACCGGCAGCCAACCGCAACGGCAACCCGTAGACGGTGGCCCAGGGATCGTCGCCCGCGAACCAGCCGGCCTGGCTCGACACCAGCTCCAGCTCCGGTGCGACCGCCATCCAGGCGGCCCCGCGCGGGATGCCCAGCCACTTGTAGCCCACTCCGACCACGACGTCCGCCCAGCTCACGTCCGCGAGGTGCCACCCGAGGGCCTGGCTGACGTCGAGCACGACCGTGGTGCCGGCGGCGCGCGCGGCGCGCAGTTCCTCGAGATCGACCATCCGGCCGTCCGCCGACTGCACGACGCTCACCGCCACCACGTCGAACTCGGCTGCGCGTCGGGGCAGCTCCTCGAGGTCCGCCTCGACCACGCTCACCCCGCGCCCGGCCTGCGCCGCGAACGGGAAGCTGACGCTGGTGAACTCGCCGCCCGCCACCAGCACCCGGGATCGGTCCCGGATGCTCGCAGCCACCATCGCGAGCAGCCCGGACACGGTGGCGCCGATCGCCACCTGGTCGGCGTCGAACCCGACGAGCTCGGCGAAGGCGGCGCGCGCGATCGCGACCGCGGGGTCGAAGTCGGGTGGTTGGGCAGCGCCGTGCCGCCAGTCGGTGATCGCGGCCGCAACCGCGTCGGCCACCGGGACCGGCGGGATGCCGATGCTCGCGGTGTTCAGGTAGCCGTCGGGGACGTCGAAGTACTCGCCGAACGCTGTGCGACGGTCAGCAGGAACGGGCGTTCGGCCGGCAGGAATGGGCACGGCCCCCGACCCTACGTAAGGTCGGCGCCCGTGGAGAGTGAGATCGTCCAGATCCGGACGGGTAACAGCGAGCGCGTGGTGGACCTCAGCGACGAGATCGCCGGTTTCCTGCGCTCCACCGCGTCCGGCGCCCGCGACGGCCTGCTGCACGTGTGGGTGCCGCACGCCACCGCCGGCCTGGCTGTGCTGGAGACCGGCGCCGGCAGCGACACCGACCTGCTGGCGGCGTTGCGCGACCTGCTACCGGGCGACGACCGCTGGCGGCACCGCCACGGCAGCCCCGGACACGGCCGCGACCACGTGCTGCCGGCGATCATCGCGCCGTCGATGACCGTGCCGGTGCTCGGCGGCCGGCCGGCACTGGGCACGTGGCAGTCGGTGTGCCTGGTCGACACGAACGTCGACAACCCGGTTCGCTCGGTCCGACTCTCCTTCCTCCCCGGATGACCCGCGGCACTCCCCGGATCAGCGAACCGACGGGGCTTCGGGTGCCTTCTGGCGAGGTCGAACTCAGGTTTCACCGCAGTCGTGCCGCCCTCGACACGATCCGCCGCCCCCAGCTACCAGTGCCGACGTCGAACACACGTTGCCCCGGCCCGGTCCCGATGCGGGCCGGCGTCAGCGGGCGCTGGTGAGCTCGGTCAGGTGGGCGACGGCCGTCTCGAGCGCGATCTCGGTGCGCTCACCGGTCCGCCGATCCTTGAGTTCGATCAGCGCGTTGGCCAGGCCACGGCCGACGATCACGATGGTCGGGACCCCGATCAGCTCCGCGTCGGCGAACTTCACCCCTGGCGACACCTTGCGGTCGTCGAGCAGCACCCGAAGCCCCGCCGCGTCCAGCTCGGCGGCCAGCCGCTCGGCCCCAGCCACGATCTCCTCGGACTTGCCGGCGATCACCATGTGCAGATCGAACGGCGTCACCGAGCGCGGCCAGATCAGGCCGGAGTCGTCGTGGCTCTGCTCGGCGATCACGGCCACCAGTCGGGAGACGCCCACCCCGTAGGAACCCATGGTGATCCGGACGGGCTTCGAGTCCGGGCCGAGCGCGTCGAGCTGGGCGGCGTCGGAGTACTTGCGACCGAGCTGGAACACGTGCCCGATCTCGATGCCCCTGGCCGCGGCCAGCGGACCGCTGCCGTCGGGTGCCGGATCACCCTCGCGGACCTCGGCTGCCTCGATCACCCCGTCCGGCGTGAAGTCGCGGCCGGCGACCAGGTCGACGACGTGGTGGTCGGGCTTGTCGGCGCCGGTCACCCAGGCGGTGCCGGTGACGATCCGCGGGTCGACCAGGTAGCGCACGCCGTTGGCGGCCAGCGACGCCGGCCCGATGTAACCCTTGATCAGGAACGGGTTCGCGGCGAAGTCGGCTTCGTCCAGCATCGCCACCTCGGCCGGGTCGAGCGCAGCCTCGAGCCGCTTGGTGTCGACCTCGCGGTCACCCGGCACACCGACGCCGAGCAACTCCCAGCTGGTCGAGCCCGGCTGGCGCACCTTGAGCAACACGTTCTTGAGCGTGTCGGCCGCGGTGAAGGTGCGGCCGAGCCCGGCCGCATTCAGGAAGTCGACGAGGGTCTGGATGGTCGGGGTGTCGGGGGTGTGGTGGGCCTGCGCGGCCGGCAGCCCCTCCAGGTCCCGCTCGGGCGGTGGCGTCGTGGTGACCGCCTCCACGTTCGCCGCGTACCCACCGGGGCTCTGCACGAACGTGTCCTCGCCGGTCTCGGCGACCGCCAGGAACTCCTCGGATGCCGAGCCGCCCATCGCCCCCGAAGTGGCGGCCACGATCACGTACTCCAGCCTCAGCCGGTCGAAGATCCGCACGTACGCGTCCCGGTGCAGCCGGTAGGAGTCGGCCAGCCCCTCGTCGGTGAGGTCGAACGAGTAGGAGTCCTTCATCAGGAACTCGCGGCCACGCAGGATCCCGGCCCGTGGGCGTGACTCGTCGCGGTACTTGTTCTGGATCTGGTACAGGATCACCGGGTAGTCCCGGTAGGAGCTGTACTCGCCCTTCACGACCTGCGTGAACAGCTCCTCGTGGGTGGGGCCGAGCAGGTAGTCGCCGCCCTTGCGGTCCTTGAGCCGGAAGATGTTCGGCCCGTACTCGGTCCACCGCCCGGTGGCCTCGTAGGGCTCCCGCGGCAGCAGCGCCGGGAACTGGATCTCCTGGGCGCCGATGGCGTCCATCTCGTCGCGCACCACCTGCTCGACCGCGCGCAGCACCCGCAACCCCAGCGGCAGCCAGGAGTAGATCCCCGGCGCGACACGCCGAACGTAGCCGGCGCGGACGAGCAGCTTGTGGCTCGGTACCTCCGCGTCGGCCGGGTCATCACGCAGGGTTCGCAGGAACAGCGACGACATCCGGGTCAACACCCCGTGAAGGGTAGCGACGACCCCCGGCGGTCGTCGCGGCGGTTACCGCGCCGGCCTATCGGGCGAGCAGGTGCTGGTTCACCTCGCGAACGGCGTCGGCAAGCTCCGGCATCTCCACGACCTCGACCCCCGCCGCCACGAGCAGCTCCGCCCCCCGCCCCTCGACGAAGATCGACGGCTCCCGCCAGGCGAACACGACCCGGGAGATGCCGGCTCCGAGGATGAGCTGCGTGCAGCTGCGGGGGCGCGATGCGCGGGCGCTGCAGGGCTCCATCGAGCTGTACAGCGTGGTGCCAGTGGCGGCCCGCCAGCCCTCGCCGAGGGCCAGGATCGCGGCCTCCTCGGCGTGGTCGTGCGGGTTGTTGGGACGTGACCAGCCCTCGGCGAGCACCGATCCCGCGGCGTCGACGATCAGCGCGCCCACCGAGAACGCCGTATGCGACGGCGGCGACCGCCAGGACAGCACGATCGTCTCTGCCATCCACTTCTGGTCGGTCACGACGCCATCGCCCTGGGAAGTGCGTCGGTGGTCACGGGAGGTGCAGACACCACACCCGCGGCCATCATTCCCGACCAAGCAGGTAGCGGAGCAGCACCACGTCGTCCAACGCCCTGACCTCGGCCAGCCGCATCCGGTGTCCCGCGTCGTGCGGGAACACACCCGGTGCGACGAATCGTGGCGCCGCCGGATCCCCGACGAACAGCGGAGCCACCACCAGCTGGATCTCGTCGACCAGACCCGCGGTCAGGAACAGGGTGTGCATCGCGGTCCCACCCTCGACCATGAGAAGCCGCACCCCGCGGTTGGCCAGATCGGCCAGCACGACGGCCGGGTCGAGCGGTGCACCGGCAGCGACCAGCTTCGCCATCCCGGCCAGCCGGTCCGGCGGCTCGACCCCGTCGGGCAGGTAGACGATCCGGTCGGCATCCCCCGCGGTGAAGAACCGAGCGGCCGGGTCCAGATCACCCGCGCTGCTGATCGCCACCTTGGTCGGCTGCGCCGCTCTGCCGGCCGCGACCCGCGCGGCCACCCGCTCCGCGGAACGCACGAGCAGCCGAGGGTCGTCGCGGCGGATCGTGTTCGCGCCGACGAGGATCGCGTCGCAGGCGGCCCGCTCGGCGTCCACCCGGTCAAGGTCGGCCGGGCCGGAGAGCACCAGCCGCTGGTCGGACGAGTCGTCGATGCAACCGTCGACCGACATCGCGACCGACAGCAGCACCCGCGGACGAACCACCCGGCCATCCTCTCGGACCGGGCGGGGTTCAGCGGCGGTGGGCCGCCAACCAGAGCGTGTCGCGGCCGAACGACCACAGGAGCGACAGCAGGGCGCCGAGGACCGCCGCTACGGCCAGCCACTGCGGGAGTACCGCGGCGGCGGCCACGACCAGCACCACACCCTGCACGGCGGCCACCACCTTGCGGGCCCGGCTCGGCGGGAGCGGAGCGCACAGCCACGGACGCCGGTGCCCGGCGATCACGAACAGGTAGCGCATCAACCCGATCAGCAGCACCCACGGCCCCAACGCGACGGCCACCAGCGCGCTGAGCGCGGCGACCAGCAGCGCGTCGAGCTCCATGTCGAGCCGGGCGCCGAGCTCGGACACGGTGTCGGTGCGCCGGGCGACCCAGCCGTCGACCAGATCCAGGGTGAGCGCGATCGAGGCGATCACGACGAGCACGACGAGCCGTACGCCGTGCAGTCCGCCGTGCACCAGCCCGTCGGCGACCAGCGCCGTGACCCCGCCCACGAGGGCACCCCGGCCCAGGGTGACCCGGTTCGCCGGTCCGGCGGCGGCGGCCCTCGCCTGCGTGCCGCAGATGCCGGTCAGGAGGCCGACGGCCAGCATGAACAGCAGCCCGGCGAGCCAGCCCACCCCGTGCAGGCCCAATGCGCCGGCCAACGCGGCCAGCACGGTGAGCTGGCCGGCGCCGGCCGCGGTCAGCTCGCGGTCGAACGCGCCGGCGTCGCGGCGAACCTGGACGGCCACGGCGCCTCCCTCCTGGCCTGCGATGTCCCTCGGAGCATCGATGTCATAGCGTCTTGGAGTCATAGCTTCTTGGCGAAGTCCTAGCCTTCTTCATCAGTCACGGATCGAACGCTCGGGGCGTTCACACGATTCCCGTCACACACCCGAAGGGACGCCGGTGGAGCAGCACGACGGTCCGCCAGCGGCTCGCGCCTTCTGGCTCCGGGCGCCGGGTGCCGGAGAGATCCGCCCGGAGCGGCTGGCCGAGCCGGGCCCTGACGACGTCGTGGTGCGCACCCTGTACTCCGGGGTCAGCCGGGGCACGGAGGCACTGGTCTTCCGCGGCGGCGTGCCGCCCGGCCAGCGCGAGGCGATGCGGGCCCCGTTCCAGGACGGCGAGTTCCCTGGCCCGGTGAAGTACGGATACCTCAACGTCGGGCGCGTCGAGTCGGGCCCGTCGCATCTGCAGGGTCGCACCGTCTTCTGCCTGTTCCCCCACCAGGACCGCTACGTCGTGCCGGCCGCCGCCGTGGTCGCCGTTCCGGACGCGGTGCCGGCCGCCCGTGCGGTGCTGGCCGGTGCGGTCGAGACCGCGGTGAACGCGCTGTGGGACGCGGGCCCGCTGATCGGCGACCGGATCGCCGTGGTCGGCGCCGGCATGGTCGGTTGCTGCGTGGCCCGGCTGCTCGCCGGGTTGCCGGCCGCCCGGGTCCAGCTGATCGACGCCGATCCGGACCGCGCCGCGATCGCCGACGCGCTCGGGGTGGAGTTCCGCACCCCGGACGCCGCGGATCCCGACTGCGACCTCGTGCTCCACGCGAGCGCGACGGCGGCAGGGCTGTCCAGGGCGCTGCAGCTGCTCGGCGACGAGGGCGAGGTGATCGAGCTGAGCTGGTTCGGCGACCACACCGTCGAGATACCTCTCGGCGAGGCATTTCATTCCCGCAGGCTGACCATCCGGGCCAGCCAGGTCGGCTCGGTGTCGGCGACCCGCCGGGCCAGGCGCAGCCACGCCGACCGGATGGCCACGGCGCTCGCGCTCCTCGCCGATCCCGCGTTCGACGCCCTCATCACCGGCGAGAGCGCCTTCGCCGAACTGCCCGAGATCATGCCGTTGCTCGCGTCCGGTGAGCTGCCCGCGCTCTGCCACCGCATCGTCTATCCCGGAGGTTGAACCGTGTTCCGCATCACCGTCCGTGACCACATCATGGTCGCCCACAGCTTCCGCGGCGACGTCTTCGGGCCGGCCCAGCAGCTGCACGGGGCGACCTTCGTGGTGGACGCCGTGTTCAGCCGCCCTGAGCTGGACGAGGACAACATCGTCGTCGACATCGGGAAGGCCACCGAGGAGCTGGGTGCGGTGCTGGCCGATCTCAACTACCGCAACCTCGACGACGTGGCGGAGTTCGCCGGGATCAACACCTCCACCGAGTTCCTGGCCAAGGTGATCGCCGACCGGCTGGCCGAGCGGGTGGCGTCCGGCGCGCTCGGAGCCGCCGCCGCCGGCCTCACCGGCATCGAGGTGACCCTGCACGAGTCGCACGTGGCGTCGGCGAGCTACGAGCGACAGCTGTGAATGACGGCGCCGAGAAGGACAACGCCGCGGAGCACAACGCCGCAGGGGACGACGCCGCGAAGGCAGCGCTGTGACCGACGACAGCGCTGTGACCGAAGACAGCGCTGTGACCGACGAGGCCGATCGACAGCTGCTCGTGATCCTGCCGGGTGACGCCACCGATCCGCAGTCGCCCAGCGGCGGCAACACCTACGGCCTACGGATCTGTCGCGAGCTGAGCACCGGGCACGGATGGCGGGTGCGGCAGACCGGGTTGCCCGGCAGCTGGCCACGACCCGATGCCGCCGCCCGAGCACAGCTGGCGGATCGCCTCGCCGCACTCCCCGACGGTGCGGTGGTGCTGGTGGACGGGCTGGTCGCGGGCGGCGTGCCGGAGATCATCGTTCCGGCGGCGGCCCGGCTGCGGCTGGCCGTGCTGCTCCACCTGCCGTTGGCGGACGAGACCGGCCTGCGACCGGAGGAGGCCGCCCGGCTGGCCGGGCGGGAGCGGGCGACGCTTCTCGCGGCCCGTGCGGTGGTCGCGACCAGCCGGTCGGCCGCGGACGGCCTGGTCGCCCGCGGGCTGGACCCGGCCCGCGTCCACGTGGCCGAGCCCGGCGTCGAACCGGCCCCGCCGGCCGCTGGCACCGACGGCGCCGGCCGGCTGCTCTGCGTGGCCTCGGTCACCCCGCGCAAGGGCCAGGTCGAGCTGGTCGAGGCGCTGGCCGAGCTGGTCGACCGGAGCTGGACCCTGGTCTGCGCCGGCTCCGTGCACCGGGACCCGAAGTACGTCACGACGCTGTCGAGCCGGATCTCCCGGCTCGGGCTCGGCCAGCGGGTGCTGCTGATGGGACCGCGGGTCGGCTCCGAGCTCGACGCCCTGTACGACGCGGCCGACCTGGTGGTCCTGATCTCGTGGGCCGAGACGTACGGCATGGTCGTGACCGAGGCGCTCGCCCGTGGGATCCCGGTGCTGGCCAGCACCGCGGGTGCGCTGCCGGCCACCGTCGGGTACGCGCCGGACGGCAGCCGCCCGGGGATGCTGGTCGAGCCCGGTGATCATCACGGCCTGGTGGCCGCTCTGCGTAGCTGGTTCGGCGACTCCTCGTATCGGTACCGGCTACGGAAGTCCGCCTGCGATCGACGCGCCATACTGCTGGGGTGGGAACACACCGCGCGCAGCGTGCACGAGGTGCTCGAGCGGCTGCGCTGCGAGCCGGTCGAGGCAGCGTCGTGAGCTCGCCGGCCGGGGTCCCCGCCCCGGCGACCGGATTCGACCCGAACTGGTTGGGCCTGCGCGAACCGGCTGATCACGCCGCCAGGGCCGAGTCGCTGCTCGCGCCACTGGGCGAAGCCCTCGGTGCGCAGCCGCTGGTGGTGCACGACCTCGGCTCCGGCACCGGCTCCATGGCCCGCTGGCTGGCCCCGCTGTTGCCCGGCCCCCAGCACTGGGTGCTGCACGACCACGATCCGGCACTGCTCGCCGAGGCCGAGCGCCGCTGCGCCGGACTGCGCGACGCGACCGGTCGACCGGTCGCGTGCAGACCAGGATCACCGATCTGAGCCGGCTGCACGCCGCCGACCTGACCGGCGCCGGCCTCGTCACCGCGTCCGCACTGCTGGACCTGCTCACCGGACCCGAGGTCGAAGCGCTGGTCGCCACCTGCGTCCACGTGGGCTGCCCGGCCCTGTTCACGCTGTCGGTCACCGGGCACGTCGAGCTGGATCCGGCCGACGAGCACGACCTCGCCGTCGCCGCGGCCTTCGACGTCCACCAGCGCCGTACCGTGGCCGGCCGCATGTTGCTCGGACCGGACGCCGCCGCGGCCACCGCCGCCGCCTTCGCGCACCACGGTTGGTCGGTGCGGACCGCGTCCAGCCCGTGGCGACTGGGTCCCGAGCGGGCCGAGCTGACCGAGCACTGGCTGCGCGGCTGGGTGGCCGCGGCCGTCGAGCAGGACCCGGGGCTGCGGGACGCCGCCGGCCGTGCGCTCGGGGAGCGGCTCCGCATCGGGGTGAGGGCAACGGTCGCGCACCGCGACCTGCTCGCGATGCCCGCCGAGGGCGCGGCGACACCGATTCGGGAAACGAGACCGTCATGAGCGACCTGGCCGGACACCGGTCAGCAGGACACCACGCCGGCGATCCTGCGGCAGTCAGCCACGCACGTCGCGGCGGGGCAGCCACCTCCCACACACGTCCAACCCGCCGGTGGTGGCCGTGGCTGCGGCTGGTGGCGGTGCTGGCCATCCTGGTCGCCCTGATCTCGCTGCTCGGCACCAAGGCGTTCGCCGCGGGACTGCACGTGCTCAGCCCGGGGGCGGTGCTCGCCGCACTCGGGATCGGGTTGCTCACCACCGTGCTGAACGCCCTGCGCTGGCGCGCGGTCGCGCGTCGCGTCGGTCTCGAGCTGCAGCTCGGGGACGCGATCGCCGAGACCTATCGCGCGATCTTCCTGAACGCGGTGCTGCCCGGTGGTGTGCTCGGCGACGTCGACCGCGCCGTCCGGCACGGCCGCAGCAGCGGCGATGTCGGGCGGGGTGCGCGCGCGGTGGCCATCGAGCGCACCGCGGGCCAGCTGGTGCTGATCGCCGCGGCGGTCGTGCTGATCACCGCCGAGCCGGCGATGGTCGTGGGGGTTCTCAGCCACGCGAGTCGGGCCCCGCTCATCGCGATCGCCGTGGTGCTTGTGCTGTCGCTCGTGGTGGGTGGGCTGCTGGTGGTCCGCGGCCGCCGGTCCGCGCACAGGGGACGCTGGCGCAGGATGCTCGGCGACACCGCCGCCGACGTGCGGGCCGGCGTGCTGTCCCGCACGGCATGGCCGCTGCTGATCCTGCTGTCCGCCGCCGCGCTGGCCGGCTACCTCGTGCTGTTCCTGGTGGCCGCGCGCTCGGCGGGGGCCACCGCGCCCATCCTGGCGTTGCTGCCGCCGCTGCTGCTGGCGTTGATGGCGATGGGCCTGCCGATCAGCATCGGCGGCTGGGGGCCGCGGGAGGGCGTGGCCGCGCTCGGGTTCTGGATGGCCGGCCTCGGCGCACCGCTCGGGCGTCACGACCTCCGTCGCGTACGGGGCGCTGGCCCTGATCTCGAGCCTGCCAGGAGCCGCGGTGCTGCTCGCGCGTCGGGTCGCCCGTACCCGGGGGCGGTCCGCCCGCGCCGAGGCGACGACCGGCCCGATCCTGGTGCTGGAACAGCGAGGGGCTCGGCAGCGTGGGACCCAGCAGCCAGGGGCCCAGCGGTCAGGAGCCCAGCGGTCAGGGGCCCAGCGGTCAGGGGCCCAGCATCGACGCCCGCCCGGTGGGCCGTCGACTGTTGTCCCCGACGAGATCCCGGCGGAGCCAGCGGTGCTGCGACCAGGTCGGTTCGGGCGAGCGCTGGGTCGCCGCCGCACTGTCGGGCACAGCGAGATCGGTTGACGTCGGCGCGGCCCCGGATCGCGGATCGTCGGGACGACCCGCTCGCGATTCGGTGATCGCGTTGCAGAAGAATCGCGCGGGTGACGTTCACCGTCGGCGGCCTGCCGGCCCACCCGCTCATCGTCCACGCCGTCGTCGTGCTGATCCCGCTCGCGGCACTCGGAGCTGTCGCGGTGGCGATCCGGCCGCGCTGGAACCGCGCCTACGCGCCGCTCGTCGCCCTCGGCGCGGTGGGTGCGGCCCTCGCCGCGTTCGTGGCCATGCTGGCCGGGAACGCGCTGCTCGCCTCGATCACGGTCAGCCCGGCCTACGTCGCCCTGCTCGACGAGCACGGCCGTTTCGGCCTGTACACGGTCATCAGCTCCGCGATCTTCGCCGTGCTGGCGGTGGCCACGGCGGTGCTCGGCCGCCGCGGCGTGGGCGGGCCCGTCCGGGCCGTCGGGGCGCTCTCCGCCCTGCTCGGCCTCGTGGCGCTGGTCCTCGTCGTGATCACCGGGGATCTCGGCTCCACGTCGGTGTGGGGCACCGTCGGCTGAACCGACGGCACCGCGCGGCGGCGGGCCTCACTCGGCGAGCAGCTCGCCGAGCAGCTCGCTCACGGTCGGTGCCTCGATGAGGAAGCCGTCGTGCCCGTACGGCGATTCGATCAGCCGCAGTTCACCGGCATGCGGGATCCCGTTGGTCAGCTCGACCTGCTGCTGCACCGGGTAGAGCCGGTCCGAGGTCACGCCGGCCACCATCGTGCGCGCGCGCACCCCGGCCAGCCCGGCGGCGACCCCGCCACGGCCTCGGCCGACGTCGTGCGCGTTCATCATCTCGGTGAGCCGCACGTAGGACCCGGCGTCGAAGCGGTGCACCAGCTTCGTCGCGTGGTGGTCCAGGTAGGACTCCACGGCGTAGCGCCCGCCGTGCAGCGGATCCTCGCCGAGCTGCGCGTCCCGGCCGAACCGGGTGGCCAGCTCGAACTCGCTGCGGTAGCTCAGGTGCGCCATCCGGCGGGCGATGCCGAGGCCCGAGTGCGGGCCCTGGCCAGGCGGCGCGGCGTGGTAGTCGCCGCCGCGCCAGCCCGGATCGCTGCGGATCGCGGCCAGTTGTGGTGCCGCCCAGCCGATCTGGTCGGCCGACGCCGCGGCCGGGCAGGCCAGCAGGAACAGCCGCTGCACCCGCTCCGGCTCGGTCGCGGCCCACTCCAGCGCACGCATCCCGCCCATCGAGCCGCCCACCACGCACGCCCACCGCTGCGACGCCGAGTGCGTCGGCCAGCACGACCTCGGCCGCCACCGAGTCCCGCACCGTGACCAGCGGGAACCGGCTGCCCCACGGCCGGCCGTCGGGCGCGGTGGAGGACGGCCCGGTGCTGCCCTGGCAGCCGCCGACCACGTTCGGCACCACGACGAACCAGCCGCTCCGGATCCAGCGCCCGGCCGGGCCCGACCAGCGCGTCCCACCAGCCCGGGGTCGGATGGCCGGGGCCGGCCGGCCCGGCGACGTGGCTGTCACCGGTGAGCGCGTGCGTGCACCAGCACCGCGTTGGTGCCGGCGGCGTTCAGCGATCCCCACGTCTCGTAGGCGATCCGCACCCCCGGCAGTTCGCCGCCCGCCTCCAGCACGAGCGGCGCCGGCAGCGTCACCCATCGCCGCCTGCCCGGCTCGGTGCCCTCCCGCCAGGCGCCACTGGCGGGCGGGAGGGCGAGCGCCCTGCTCCACGGTCAGGCGCCCTTCGCGGCGCGGAACCCGGCGTCCAGGTCGGCCTTGAGGTCCTCGATGCCCTCCAGCCCGACCGCCAGCCGCACCAGCCCCGGGCCCACCCCGGTGGCCAGCTGCTCCTCGCCGGACAGCTGGCTGTGCGTGGTGCTGGCCGGGTGGATCACCAGGCTGCGCACGTCGCCGATGTTGGCCAGGTGGCTGTGCAGCTCGAGCGCGTCGACGAACCGCTTGCCGGCCTCCAGGCCGCCCTGGATGTCGAACGCGACGACGGCACCGGCCCCGCGCGGCGGTACTGCTGTGGCAGGGCGTACCAGGGGCTCGACGGCAGCCCGGCGTAGTGCACCTTCTCCACCTCGTCGCGAGCCTTCGAGCCACTCGGCGATGCCCTGCGCGTTCTGCACGTGCCGCTCCATGCGCAGCGACAGCGTCTCGATGCCCTGGATCAGCAGGAAGCTGTTCTGCGGGGCGATCGCCGGGCCGAGGTCACGCAGCAGCTGGACGCGCAGCTTGATCAGGTAGGCGAGCGGGCCGAGCGCCTCCGCGTAGTTGAGGCCGTGGTAGCTGGGGTCCGGCGTGGTCAGCCCCGGGTAGCGCTCGGCGTGCGCGGCCCAGTCGAAGTTGCCGGAGTCGATCACGATCGCCGCCGATCGCGGTGCCGTGGCCGCCCAGGAACTTGGTGGCGGAGTGCACCACGATGTCGGCGCCGTGCTCGATGGGCCGCAGCAGGTACGGCGTGGGCACGGTGTTGTCGACCATCAGCGGCACGCCGGCCTCGTGCGCGACGCCCGGCGACCGCGGCCGACGTCCAGCACGTTGCCCCGCGGGTTGCCCAGCGTCTCGGCGAACAGCAGCTTGGTGTTCGGGCGGATCGCGGCGCCGCCACTCGTCGAGGTCGTCGGGGTCGTCGATGAAGCTGACCTCGATGCCGAGCTTCGGCAGCGTGTAGTGGAACAGGTTGTAGGTGCCGCCGTAGAGCGAGGCGCTGGAGACGAAGTGGTCGCCGGTCTCGGCGATGTTGAGGATGGCGAGGGTCTCGGCGGCCTGCCCGGAGGCGAACGCCACCGCGCCGAGGCCGCCCTCCAGCGCGGCGACGCGCTGCTCCAGCACGTCCTGGGTCGGGTTCATGATCCGCGTGTAGATGTTGCCCAGCTCGGCCAGCCCGAACAGGGCCGCGGCGTGGTCGGTGTCGCGGAACGTGTAGGAGGTGGTCTGGTAGATCGGGGTGGCACGGGCCCCCGTCGTCGGGTCGGAGGTGGCTCCGGCGTGCACCTGCTTGGTCTCGAAGGACCAGCCTGCGGTCGGGTCGGACACAGATACTCCTGGTTCGGGGCAAGAGGAGACAAGGGGGAATGCGAGATCAGCGAGCGCCGCGACAGGTCGCGCTCGTGATTCGCATGTGGTCCACAAGCCGGCGCGCCAGGAGGCAGATCACGTCGCGACGGTAATGCCGACATCCCGGCGGCACAACCACACCGCGCCGACCCGATGATCACGTCAGAGCGAGCTGCTGAGTCCCTACTCCCCCTCGGTCAGCACGTTGATGGTCCGGAATGCGGGGTCGCTGGCGCCGTGCAGCCTGGCCCCGCTCTCGGCCAGGGCGCGCAGGTACTCGATCGTCTCGACCGAGATCCGCTCGCCCGGCAGCAGCGCCGGGACCCCTGGCGGGTAGCTGGCGATCGACTCGCACGAGATCCGTCCCGGGGCCTCGTCCACCGCCACCTGCTCCGCCGCGCCGAGGAACGCCTCCCGCGGCGGGATCGCCACCTCGTAGCCCAGCGACGCGGCGGGCGGCACGATCGGCGCGGTGAGCCCCGGCTCCCAGAGCCGCCTGACGACTTCCTCGACGTCCCCGGCCACCCTCCGCAGGTTCGCGACCGACTCGCCGAGCCCGACCACGAGCACCACGGTGGCCTGCATCGGCAGCTCGACGTGCACGTCGTAGGAGCGGCGCAGCGCGTCGGCGATCTCGTAGCCGGTGCGTCCGGTGCCGCGCACGTCCAACACGATGCGCAGTGGGTCGTACCCGGCCACACCGAGGCGGCCGATCATGGACGCGTCGACCAGCGCGACGCCCTCGATCGTCCTCAGCTTCTCGCGGGCGACGTCGATCGCCTCCAGCGTCTCGTGCAGCAGCTGCTCGCCGTGCAGGGCGAGTTGCCGGCGCGCGCTGTCGAGCGAGGCCATGAGCAGGGAGGACGGGCTGGTGGTCCGCAGCAGCCGCAGCGCACGCGCGATCGCGCCGGGTCCACCCGGCCGCTGTCGGAGATGTGCAGCATCGCGCTCTGGGTCAGCGAGCCGGCGATCTTGTGGGTGCTGGTGAGCATCGCGTCAGCGCCCTGCGACAGCGCGGTCGGCGGCAGCCGGTTGTTGAAGCCGAAGTGCGGCCCCAGGACTGGTCGGCGATCAGCGGGATGCCCTTGGCGTGCGCGACCTCCGCCAGACCGGCGATGTCGAGCGCCATGCCGTAGTAGGTCGGCGAGACGATGAACGCTGCCTTGGCCTCGGGCGCCTTGTCCAGCGCCGCCTTCAGCGATGCCGGTACGCAGTGGGTGATGCCCAGCTCCTCGTCGTACTCCGGCGCGACGAAGCTGGGCAGTCCCGCTGAGGACCAGCCCGTCCACGATGGACGCGTGCGAGTTCCGCTGGGCGACGATCCGGGTGCCGAGCGGCGCCAGCGCCAGGCAGAGCGTGTGGTTGCCCTGGGTCGCGCCGTTGGTCAGGAAGAACGTGCGCTTCGCGCCGAACGCCTCCGCTGCGAGCCGCTCGGCCCGCTCGTACGGGGTGGGCGTCGGGCCGAGGTCGACGCCGTGGATGTCCTGCGGGATGTCGGCGGCCAGTGCGTCCGCGCCGATGGCCTTGCGCAGTGCCGGATCGGCGCCCGGACCACCCTTGTGCCCCGGCACGTGGTAGCGGCCGGGCCCCCGGAAGCGTAGGCGACGACCGCATCGAGATAGGGGGCGGTGGGTTGCTCGTTGACTTCCATGAGCCCGTGATCCTATGGCCGGTGTTACACCCCGACAACAACTCGGCAACGGGTGATTAACCTGCCTCCGTGCTCGTGCTGCTGCCGCCGTCGGAGACCAAGCGGGACGGCGGCGACGGCCCGCCGCTGCGGCTGGACGCGCTCGGCTCACCCGGCTCTCGGACCGCTGCGCCCGCGCTGGTCGACGAGCTGGTCGAGCTGGCCGCCGACGTGCCGGCCAGCCGCGGCGCGCTCGGCCTCTCCCCCGCCCAGGACGTCGAGATCGCCCGCAACGCCGCCCTGCGCAGCGCGCCGACGCTGCCCGCGATCACCGGTACACCGGCGTCCTCTACGACGCCCTGGACGTCGGTTCGCTGCGCGGGGCCGCCGCGGCCCGGGCCCGGGCCCGGCTCGCCGTCGGCTCGGCGCTGTTCGGGCTGCTGCGCGCCGACGACCCGGTGCCCGGCTACCGGCTCTCCGCGGCGTCGGCGCTGCCCGGTCGGCCGACGCTGGCCGCCCGCTGGAAGCCGGCTGCTGGAGCCGGTGCTGGCCGCGATCGGCGCCGGCGAGCTGGTGGTCGACCTGCGATCCGGGTCGTACGCGGCGCTCGGGCGGCTGCCCGGCGCGGTGCGGGTGGAAGTGCTCGCCGAGCACGTCCCGACGGCCGGCGCACCGTGGTCAGCCACTTCAACAAGGCGCACAAGGGCCGGCTGGCCCGCGTCGCTGGCCAGCACCCGGGCCGAGCCGGCCGACGCCGCGGCGGTGGCCGCGGTCGCCCGCCGGGCCGGGCTGCGGGTGGAACGGCGTGGCCCGGCGCTGACCGTGGTGCTGTGCGTGCGGATCCGTGCCCGCACACGGCTCCGCTCTCACGACCGCGGGAAATTCCGTTGCGCCCGCGGGCTGCGGTCGGCCAGGCTGCTCGCCACCGGTTCCGGAGTGGGCGCCGAGTTGCGCGAGGAGGGGGTGTGCGACGTGTCCATCGCTGTCGCTGGACGTGGCCGCCCCCGTCCCATTCCCGCCCCGCGCTGACGTCCCGTCGCCCGGGGCGCCACTCCCAGGAGACCCCCGTTGCGCGAGCACGACTGCACCATCCGAACCCATCCGCAGGCGCCGCCGCCGTTTCGACGACGACGCCGACCACGCTCCGCACGGCCCCGGCACCGCGGCCGACCGATCTGTCCACACTCGACGGCCGCGCCGGCGCCGACATCGACGGCCCGCCCGCGGGCGACCGCTGGTCCACATGGGACGGAGCCGAGCACGGCCCGCGACCCCGCCCCAGTGGGTGATCACCGAGCACGGCGCGGTGGACACCGAGCTGGGCGTGCTCAAGACCGGCAAGGAGGCCGACGTCCACCTGGTGGAACGCGCGGTGCCGGGCACCGGCCGGCGCACCCTGCTGGCGGCCAAGCGCTACCGCACCGCCGAGCACCGGCTGTTCCACCGCGACGCCGGCTACCTGGAGGGCCGCCGGGTGCGCCGTTCCCGGGAGACCCGGGCGATGGCCAACCGCACCGGCTTCGGCCGCGACCTGCTGTCCGGCCAGTGGGCGGCCGCCGAGTTCGGCGCGCTGGCCGGCCTGTGGTCCGACGGCGTGGCCGTGCCCTACCCGGTGCAGCTGTCGGGCACCGAGCTGCTGCTGGAGTTCGTCGGCGACCCGGACGGCGACGGCCGCGCCCCGGCTGGCCCAGTTGCGGCCCGACCCGGACCAGCTGGTCGACCTGTGGCGGCAGCTCACCGCGGCGCTGCTCGGGCTGGCCCGGCGCGGGCTCGCCCACGGCGACCTGTCCGCCTACAACCTGCTGGTCCACGACGGGCGGCTGGTGATGATCGACCTGCCGCAGGTCGTCGACGTCGTCGGCAACCCGCAGGGCCCGCGGTTCCTGGAACGCGACGTGCGCCGGATCGCCGAGTGGTTCGCCGCCCGCGGCCTGCCGCCCGAGGTGGGCGGCGCCGACGGGCTGCTCGACGAGTTGCGGATCGCGTCTGGGCATGTGCCGGCCTGTCAGGGCCTGCCGGCAGCGCGGAATTCCCGCGCTGCCGGCAGCGTCACAGACACGTGTGCCACCGGCCGCGCCAGGTCGGGCGCTCGGGGTAGTATCGATCACGAGCACCCGGCCGCATCGGCGCAGACAGGGTGCAACCCGCAGTACTCATCCGGGCGCCATGCCGCGCCCGGGCCCGTCCGGTAGGGGCTTTCGCCGCCATCTCGGCGCCCTCCTCCGCGTGACGTGCCACGTCACGGAGGTCTGTTTGTCTTCCCCGTCTTCGTCTCGCCGTGCCCCGTTCTCGGCGGGCCCGACCGCGCCGTTCCGGCGGCGGTCGTCCCAGCTCCGGCGCCCCAGCTGGCGGCCGCCCGCGCCGCCCGGAGACCGGCCGATCGCCGCCGGCCGCGGCCGCCCGAGGTGCTCTGGACCGTCCCCGACTCGGGCATGCCCAGCTTCGCCCAGCTCGGCCTGCCCGCCCCGATCGTCTCGGCGCTGCGCCGCGCCGGCATCACCGAGCCGTTCCCGATCCAGGCCGCGACGCTGCCGGACAGCCTGGCCGGCCGCGACCTGCTCGGCCGCGGCCAGACCGGCTCCGGCAAGACGCTGGCCTTCGGGCTGGCGCTGCTCGCCCGCCTCGCCGGCGGCCGGGCCCGCGCCGCCGGCAGCCGCGCGGGCTGGTCCTCGTCCCGACCCGGGAGCTGGCCCAGCAGGTCGTCGACGCGCTCGCCCCGTTCGCCGCGGCCATCGGCCTGACCATCACCGCCGTCGTCGGCGGGATGTCGTTCAACCGGCAGGCCGGCGCGCTGCGCCGCGGCGTCGACCTGCTGGTCGCCACCCCCGGCCGGCTCAACGACCACACCGACCAGCGCACCTGCGACCTCTCCCAGGTCAGCGTCACCGCGCTCGACGAGGCCGACCGGATGGCCGACATGGGCTTCCTGCCCCAGGTCCGGCGGATCCTCGACCTGACCCCGGCCGACGGGCAGCGGCATGCTGTTCTCGGCCACCCTGGACGCGGACGTCGGCGCGCTGGTCCGCCGCTACCTGACCGACCCGGTCACCCGCTCGATCGCCTCGGCCACCGCGCAGGTGGAGACGATGGAGCACCACGTGCTGCTCGTCGACGCCGCCGCGAAGCCGCGGGTGATCACCGAGATCGCCGCCCGCGACGGCCGCACGATCCTGTTCGTGCGCACCAAGCACGGCGTCGACCGGCTGGTCAAGCTGCTGCGCCGGAACGGCGTCGCCGCCGGCGCGCTGCACGGCGGGCAAGGCGCAGAACGCGCGCAACCGGGCGATCGACGCGTTCAAGACCGGCCAGACGCCGGTGCTGGTGGCCACCGACGTGGCCGCCCGCGGCATCCACGTCGACGACGTCAGCCTCGTCGTGCACGTCGACCCGCCGGCCGACCCCAAGGACTACCTGCACCGCGCCGGCCGCACCGCCCGGGCCGGCGACTCCGGCACCGTCGTCACCATGGTCACCCCGCCGGAGCGGCCGGAGGTGGACCGGATCACCCGGCTGGCCGGGGTGCGGGCCACCACCACGGCGGTCGCCGCCGGCGACGCCGCGCTGACCCGGATCACCGGGGCACGGGCGCCGCCGGGGGTGCCGATCGTCGAGCCGGCCGCGCCGGCACAGCCCCGCCGGCGCTGGCGCGCAGCGGCTCCCGCCGGGCGCCCGGCCGGCTCCGGCGGCGCGCCCGGCCGTCCCCGGCGACGCGCGGCCTACGGCCCCGGTGCTGCGCCGCGTGAGAACGCAGCGCGGCACTCGGCGGCGCGGTCCGCAGACCGGCCCGCCGGTCAGCGGTAGCCGGTGGTGTCGGCGGGCTTGCCCGCGTCCTGCACCTCGACGATGTAGCGCCACGCGTCCGGCGCGCTGCCGTCCAGGTCGGTGAACCCGTACTCGCGGGCCAGCTGCCCGGCCGACAGCGACGCCTGGTTCCACCGGGCCACGTCGGGGTCGGCGGCCAGCGCGACGACCGCCCGCCCGGTGAACCGGGGCGTCTCGGAGATCCCGAAGTGCCCCGGGTCGGGGTAGGGCGGCTGGACCGGGCGGTCCAGCACGTCGCGCCAGGTGTCCTCGGTGACGCCGTAGTTCTCGAGCATCATCTCCGAGCGCATCCAGCCCGGGGTCAGCGCCACCGCGGTGCAGCCGTACCCGGCGAGCTCGTGGCCCTGGCTCCAGGCCAGCCGCAGCACCGCGGACTTGGCCAGGTCGTAGAAGGCGGAGACCCGGAAGTTCGCCGCGTTGTACTCCGCGGTCCCGTCGGTCATCTCCACCACCAGCCCGCCCGGCCGGCGGATGAGCAGCGGCAGCGCGTGGTGGCTGGTGATCAGGTGGGTCTCGACCGCCAGCCGCAGCAGGTGCAGGCCCTTGTCCAGGTCGTGCTCCCACAGCTTCGCGCTCCAGTCGAACAGCTGCTCCCCGCCCCAGATGTCGTTGACCAGCACGTCCAGCCGGCCCGACTCGCGATCGATCGCGCGCCACCAGCTCGCGCACCTGGGCCGGGTCGAGGTGGTCGACGGCCACCGCGGTGGCCGTGCCGCCGCGGCCTCGACGATCAGCTCGGCGGTCTCCTCGATCGTCTCCGCCCGCCCGTACTCCGACTGCCGCTCGCGGGTCGTGCGCCCGGTGACCCAGACGTGGGCGCCGGCCGCGCCGAGCTCGACGGCGATCCCCCGGCCGGCTCCGCGGGTGGCCCCGGCGACCAGCGCGACCTTCCCGTCCAGTGCCTCATGTCGGCCTCCTCGTTTATAAACGAGTATTCGTTTATACTCGCTCGCGCCATGCCCCGCAAGCGCACGATCCCCGACCAGGACCTGCTCGACGCCGCACTGGTCGTGGTGCGGGCCGCCGGGCCCGAGGCGCTGACCTTCGAGGCGCTGGCCCGCGATACCGGCCTGGCCGCGTCGACGCTCGTGCAGCGCTTCGGCACCAAGGCCGGGCTGCTGCGGGCCGCGCTGCTGCGGGCATGGGACCTGCTCGACGAGGCCGACCGCGGCCGCCGTCGAGCGCGGGACGCCGGCCCGGACGGGGTGGTCGAGCTGCTGGTCACGGCCTGAGCGGCAGCTACGAGGCGCACGACTTCGCCGACCAGCTGCTGGTGCTGCGCGAGGACCTGCGCGACCCGGTGCTGCGCGAGCGCGGCCGGCGCTGGCTGGCGCACGCTCGCCGGCGTCGAGCGCCGGCTGGCACCGCCCGGGGGGCCGCGGCCTCGGGGAGCTGGTCGTCGCGCAGTGGCAGGGCACGCTGACCGTCTGGAGCTTCACCCGCGACCTCGCTCGACCCGCCGTCGGTCCCTGCACGACCTGCTCACCGGGCTGGGCCTGGACCGGCGTGACGGCCGGCCGTGGTCGGCTGATCACGCCGGCGAGGGGGTCAGGCAGGCCGAGCACGGACAGCACCAGGCGGGCCGCGGCCCCGCCGGACTCCTCGGCGATCGCGAGCGCGGCCGGCACGTCGAGGTCGTCGAGCAGCGCCGCGGTGACCGCGTCGGCGGCCACCGAGTCGCCCTCGCCGGTGCTCCGGGCGGCCGCCGCGTACAGCCGCTCCAGCCGCGCGGTGGCCGCGTCCAGGTCGGCCGGGTGGTAGTCCCAGTCCCGCGCCCACGGCCGGTCCAGCAGCAGCAGCCGCAGCGCGGCCGCCGGGTGCTTGGCCACCAGATCCGAGACCAGCACCAGGTTGCGGGTGGACTTGGCCATCCGCGCCCCGTCCACCCGCACCGTGCCCACGTGCAGCCAGGCCCGCGCGAACGGCCGCACGCCGGTGACCGCCTCGGCCATCGCCGCCTCGTAGGCGTGGTGCGGGAAGCGCAGGTCGGCGCCGCCGGCGTGCAGGTCCACCGCGGAGCCGAGCGTGGTCAGCGCCATCGCCGCGCACTCGGCGTGCCAGCCCGGCCGCCCTCGCCCCACGGGCTCGGCCAGCCGCCTCGCCGTCGCGCCCGCCCGCCAGACCGGCACGTCGGCCGGGTCCTCGGCCCCCGCATCGGTTCCCGGCCCGAACTCGGCGGCCAGCGCGGCCGCCGTGGCGACGTCCAGGCCGGCCCGCGCCGCGACCCTCGCCCCGCGGAACCACACCGTGCCGCCGGCCGGTACGCCGCGCCGACCTCCAGCAGCGCCGCGGCCAGCGTGACCACCTGGCCGATGTGGTTGTGCGCCCGCGGCTCGGGGGTCGGCCGGCGCACCCCGAGCACGGTCATGTCCCGGTCGAAGCGGAACTGCTGCACGGCGGCGAAGCTGTCCGGCCGGGCCCCGCTGCGCGCCGCGGCCGCGTCCAGCACGTCGTCGACGTCGGTGACGTTGCGGCACACCTCGACCTCGACGCCGAGGTGCCGCAGCACCCGGGCCGCGACGTCGGCCCAGACGAACGTCGCGGCGTGCCCGAGGTGCGTGGTGTCGTAGGGCGTGATGCCGCAGACGTACATCCGCGCCCGGCCGACCACCGGCAGCGGCCGATCCGCGATCCGCAGCACGTCAGCGCGGGGCGTTCGCCGGGCCGCCCGCCGCAGCTGCATGATCCGCAGCCCGCCCGGGATGGCCACCAGCAGCAGCCCGGCGATCGCCGCGAACAGCAGCGCCACCCCGGTCGGCAGCGTCCCGGACGCCCCGAGGAAGGTGATCTGCACCGGCTCGTTGTTCTGCACGATGAAGATCAGCAGGAAGATCAGCACGATAGCCGAGAGGATGACCCCGGTCCACAGCACACCGCTGCGGGAGCGGGCCACTTCGGCTCCGCCCTCCCGCGGTCGGCGGCCTGGTCGGCAGGCCTGGAGTCGGCAGGCCGGCGTCGGCACGGTCGGGCTGTCCCCGGCACCGCCACCGACACCGGGGCCAGCGGGGGTTGGTCACCGGGTCGGCGCTGGGGTCCGCCGGCCCGACGCTGCCGTGCGCGGGCGCCGCGGGTCGGACTGGCGGGGCATCGCCCGGGTCGGGTCCTCCATCTACAAGCCTCCGCTCCGCTCGCGCCGTGCTCGCCTTCCGTCGACGAG
This sequence comes from uncultured Actinomycetota bacterium, assembly GCA_963841985.1. GTDB lineage: Bacteria > Actinomycetota > Actinomycetes > Mycobacteriales > Pseudonocardiaceae > Pseudonocardia. Next base: position 1,008 of record CAWJFD010000030.1, on the reverse strand, counting down.
TATCCCGCACGGCCTCCGTTCCCGACCCGCCGCCGGGCGAGGTGTCGGCCACCGAGCATGAAGATCGTCGATCACGCCTCCCTGCCCGCGGCACCGGCGACGGCCTGGACGTCCCGAAGCGCTGCTCCAGCTCGCCGATCTCGGGCAGCCCGATCAGGTCGGTGAACCCGGCGAAGGTCGGCAGGCCGGGCATCGCGGCGAGCGGGTCCCGTCGGCGCGCAGTCCCGCCAGCAGCCGCCGGATCCCCGCTGTCGCGGCCAGCAGGGTCCCGATCGGGAACAGCACCAGCCCGAATCCGAGCTCGGCGATCCGGGCCAGCGGCAACGGTGGGTGCGGCCGCCCTCGGCCCAGTTGAACACCAGCGGAGCCACCCCGCAGAGCTCGCGGCCACCCGGACGATGTCCTCGCGCTGGTCGGAGCCTCGACGAACAGCGCGTCCGCGCCCGCGTCCGCGTACCGCCGGGCCCGGGCCATGGCGGCGTCCAGGCCCTCCACGGCGGCGGCGTCGGTGCGCGCGATGAGCACCAGATCCGGGTCGGGCCGGGCGGCCACGGCGGCCCGGATCTTGCCGGCCATTCGTCGGCCGCGATCACCGCCTTGCCGCTCGAGGTGCCCGCATCGCTTGGGCTGCACCTGGTCCTCCAGGCGGATCCCGGCCACCCCGGCCTGCTCGTAGAGCTCCACCGTGCGCAACACGTTGATCGCGTTGCCGTAACCGGTGTCCGCGTCGGCGATCACCGGCAGCTCGACCGCGGCCGCGATCCGCCGGGCGTTGTCGATCATCTCCGACCCGCCGAGAAGACCGACGTCCGGCCGGCCGATCAGAGGCCGTGCTGCCGAACCCGCGACATGTAGACGGCGTCGACCCCGGCCTGTTCGATCAACCGCGCGGACAGCGCGTCGTAGGCCCCCGGAGCGAGCAACGGCCCGGGGGAGGCGAGCAGTTCACCAGCCGGGCCCGCGGCGCGGGCCCCCGCCAACAGCTTTCCCACGTCGGCGCCTCCGAAT
>CAWJFD010000029.1:0-72787 GCA_963841985.1 uncultured Actinomycetota bacterium | reverse complement strand
TCGCCGCCGCATCCTCTCAGGAGCTGTCATCGAGTCATCGCCACCCGCGCGCCGGGGTACATAGATGAGCACTCGGACACGGTGGCAACCTGTACGTAGAAGCACTGGCTCCCTAACTCGTCTAGCTCGCCCCGACGCCGCTGCGGATGATGCACACCACATCGGCGCAGCGCGGGGGCCGCACGTCGGTCACCCCCGCTGGGTGAGGTGCGGGATCGCCTTCCGGCCCACGCTGTTGTGGGGATCGGATTGGGGTAGAAACCACGAGCCACCCCAGAAACAGCCGTCTCGGGCCAATGGGAACGGCAGGTCGTCGCAATGACCCTTAGCGGGTTTCTCGGGTTCCTCGCGCTGGCGCTGATCATCTTCTTCATCTCCCGCCGGGAGGCCGCGGCGAACCTGGTGCCGAGCATCGGCGCCATGCTGCTCGACGCCGCCAACTCCATCACCTCCTCAATCACCGAGCTCATGTAGGCCGCCGTGCTTTGGTCCCGGGATGCCGATGAATACCTGCTTCCGACGGAGCGCAGAGTCATCCGTGTGCGCCAGCACTGGGCGGCGGTCTGGAAGGAGCTCACCCTGACCGCGCTGTTCGTGTTGGCCATGGTGGTGCTGGAGCGCTACCTACCGGACGGCGTGCTGGTCGACAACGTGACGTTCTACCTGGCGCTGGTGGCCGTGGTGCGGTTCACCGGGCTGGCCCATCTATGGTGGAGCGAACGCATCGTGATCACGGACAAGCGGCTGATGTGGGACCGCGGCATCATTACGCAGAACCTGGGCAGATGCCGCTGAGCAAGGTCACAGACCTGACGTTCCAGCGCACTCTGGGCGGGCGGATACTCGGCTACGGCACTGTGATCGTGGAGTCCGCCGGGCAGCACCAGGCCTTCGAGCGGATCAAGTTCATACCTCGCCCCGAGGAGGTCTACGAAGCGCTCTCGGAGCTGGTGTTCGGGGACAAGGGCCGGACCAGGGCCTCCGGCATGTTGGCCCGACGGTGGTGGCGCCGGTGATCGGCCGGCTGCCGCGCACCGGCGGCCCGGGTCCCGGTGCCTCGCGTTTCGCCAGCCAGCCGCCGCTGCGAAGGGCGGCGCCTCCCTATTCGGGCGGCTGTTTAAGGCCTCCTCCGTCGACGCCGTCCGGCAGCGGTAACGACTGGCGAACCCGAGGGACCCGTCGCGACCGGGCCGAGTCCGGACGAGGACGGCAAGGCTCGGGAGCGACGGCGGCCGGGTGGCGAACCGCCCGCGGCCGGCCCACGCAACGCGGAGGACTGGACCGCGGCGGCACCTACCCGATCGAAGGCCCGGTGTGGGTGGCGTGGCGTGAGGGCACTCTGACGCGGGCGACGGAACTCGAGGCGCTGACGGCCTGGGTTCGGTCCAAGAATCCTTGTGAACACAATGAGATCCTGGAAGCTGCAATCGGCCGCCACATCCAGGCTGCGAGGGAAGCGGCGACGATGCAGCCACTGAACCCGCCGAGACGGCTGCGGATCTTCCGTAACGGACCGCTCATGGAGCGGGCGTTGAGCAACCTCGACGCGGCGGAGGCGCACATCCTCAACATCGCCCCAGCCGAGTATGTGCTCGGGCAGATGCCCTGCCTGCTTCGGCGTGTGCAATGCCATCTCGGTGCGGCCGATCCGGGACGGCAGGAGTTCGAACGCCTTGCGCGGAGTATCGGCGTTAGCGGCCCGGACCGTGCGACCAGCCAGACCCCAACTGAGCACGAACTCGACGACGAGCTTCGGGACCGGGAAGCGGAAGATCGACGACGAGCGCGGCACGATCGTCACAACCGTGCGAGCGGCGAGCTCGGCGGCCTTGCGTGAACACGTCAAGCTGCGCAACTTCGCAACATCGTCGTGGTCACAGCTGCATTCATGCTGCTGCTCGCCGTCGGGGTCGCACTTACCGGCTTCTACCGTCCGGCCCTGATCCCGCTGTGCTTCGCCCCGGAGGAATCCGGCACCGTGACCGTCGTGTGCCCCACCGGCCAGTCCGATCGATTCGTCCCGGCCCAGGACGGCGGCGAATCGAGGGATAACCTTCCCGTCAAGGACATCGACGAGGTGGTCGCCGCGACCGTGAGCCCTCAGGACCTTCTCGTCGTCGAGCTCGTCGGACTCACGGCGGCGGCCATCGCGACCGCCGCCGCCATCCGCAGCATCAGGGGATCGTCCGCACGCTACAGCCTGCCCGTCGCGCTCGCCGCGCTCAAGCTTCCGACGGGCGCCATCACGGCTTTCCTCGGGCTTCTGCTTATGCGAGGCCAATTCGTCCCCGGGCTCAGCGCACTCGACACGTCTGCACAGATCCTGGCGTGGGCGCTCGTCTTCGGCTACGCGCAACAGCTCTTCACCCGCCTGGTCGACCAGCAGGGCCAGACCGTGCTCAACAGCGTGGGCCCCCGGACGTCAACCGACCGGCGACTGGCAGGGCTTGAGACGGGGCTTGAGACAGCCTCCGCACCTCCGCCGTCGACTTCGCGCTTGAGGTGCTGGTCCGACGCCCCGGTACTCGTCCTCGGACCGTCGCCCGGCACCGACACCGCCCGCTTCGACGGCCAGGTCGCCGCGCTCGCCGGTGGGGTTCCGCAGTCCCCTCGTCATCGGTCCGGCGCAGGTCAGACGGGCTGGGCGAGGTCGGTGTGATCCGGTCGACCTCAGTGCAGACAAACGCGGCAAGCTGCTGCTGCTCCGCTTGGGCGGCGGGTCAGTCTCCTCGAGATCGCCGATCACACGATGTTCTCGTCGTTCCCAGTAAGGACCGACACCGCGTTGCGCCGGCCCCCAGCAGATCGAGGTTGCGAGTACCGCTTACAAGGCCGCAGCACAACGGCGATCGCGCTGTCTACCAGCAGACGTTTTGAATGCGCGGGTGGCGGGGTTGCACACGATGTCCATGGCGGGCGCAAACTCGCACCACCTGTGATTCCACGTCGGTCCGCGAGAGACCTGACAGCCAACCAGGGTGTGCTCCTCGGCGTCAGCACGACCCCAGCGTTGGCGTGTCCGACCAACGAATTATGAGTAAGCCTGCAGGCGCCGCTCGGAGACGGGCACCGGCCCGTCGCCACCCGGGGCCTCCCACTAACTGGCCCCTAACCGGGCGAGTGCGGCCGATCTCTTCGTCGAAGTCGGCAGGCCGCGTCACATCGCTGCCGAACGCGACCGCTGGTTCGGATGGCGGTCCGGCTGCAGCCCCGCCACCGGGACCGCTGTCCGACGTGAGCTACCCGAGGTGACGGGACAGCCGCAGGGCCAGCGCGGCCAGCGAGCGCACGGGATTCGCGGCGGAGCTGAACGGCATGACGGACATGTCGCAGACGTAGAGGTTCGGCTCCCCGACGACCTGGAGGTCGGTGTCCACGACGGAGTCGGCGGCGAACGGGCTGTCGCGCGTCGGGCGGTAGGGCAAGCGCAGGCTCCCGGCGGCGTGGTGCACGGTGCCGTAGCCGAAGCCCTTGCCGCCGGACCCGTACCAGATCTCGTTCTCTGGACGAGCCGGTGTTCCGTTGTGCTGGAACCTGTTGAAGATCTGGAACGTGACCTCGTTGAGCACGGCGAAGATCTGGTCGAAGTCTTTCTGCCAGCCGGCGACCGCAGGCACGCTCGGAGCTTACCCATTGACAGTGCCATTGACAGAGGCGCTCGGCATGATCGGCAACTGCCCCAAAACGGCAGCTCAGATGGAGTGGGCCCCCGGGGGATCGAACCCCGAACCCGCGGATTAAAAGTCCGCTGCTCTGCCGATTGAGCTAGAGGCCCTTCGCCGACGCGTTCACCACCGCGCGCCGGCCTGGTAAGCCTACGACGCCCGCTCCGCGGCACTGTCGTCACCAGATCCGATCACCGAGGGTCAGACGGGATCACTTTCAGCAAGCAGCCCGTATGCCGAGCTCGGCCACGTCACCGTCACGCTCCAGGACGGAGGAGAATAGGGAGTCGTGACCGCCCCGACCACCGTCCGACCGCTCCGGATCGGGCCCTACGCCTGCGACACGCCGGTGGTGCTGGCGCCCATGGCGGGCATCACCAATCCCGGGTTCCGCCGGCTGTGCCGTGAGCAGGGGGCAGGGTTCTACGTCTGCGAGATGATCACCTCGCGCGGTCTGGTCGAGCGCAATCCGCTGACGTTCCGGATGATCGCCTTCGACCCGGACGAGCAGCCGCGTTCGATGCAGCTCTACGGCGTCGACCCGGCGACGATCGGCGCCGCGGTTCGGATGATCTCCGAGCGAGACCTCGCCGACCACGTCGATCTCAACTTCGGTTGTCCGGTCCCCAAGGTCACCCGGCGGGGCGGGGGCGCCGCGTTGCCCTACAAGCGGCGGCTGTTCGAGGCGATCGTGCGCGCCGCCGTGGACAACGCCGGGCCCATGCCGGTGACGGTCAAGATGAGGATCGGGATCGACGACGAGCACCGCACCTACCTCGATGCCGGCCGCCGCGCCGCCGAGGCCGGGGTCGCCGCCGTGGCACTGCACGCCCGCACCGCAGCCCAGCGGTACTCCGGCACCGCGGACTGGTCGGCGATCGCCAGGTTGCGCGACGCCCTTCCCGCCGACCTGCCGGTGCTCGGCAACGGCGACATCTTCAGCGCCGCCGACGCCGTCGCGTTGGTGCGGCGCACCGGTTGCGACGGCGTGGTGGTCGGGCGTGGCTGTCTGGGGCGGCCGTGGCTGTTCGGCGATCTGGAGGCCGCCTTCGCCGGGCGGGAGCTGCCGCCACCGCCCGCACTCGGGCAGGTCGCAGCGACCATGCGACGGCACGCGGTGCTGCTGGGCGAGCACATGGGCCCCGACAAGGGCATCCGCGACATGCGCAAGCACATCGCCTGGTACCTCAAGGGATTCCCGGTCGGGCCCGAGCTGCGTCGCGCTCTCGGGCTGGTGGGCAGCCTCGACGAGCTCGACGAGCTGCTGTCCCGGCTCGACCCCGAGCTGCCCTTCCCTGCGGACGCCGACGGCCCGCGCGGACGCCAGGGCAGCCCGGGTCGCGTGGTGCTCCCCGAGCACTGGCTCGACGACCCTGATGACCCCGCTGTCCCCTTCGGCGCCGAGCTCGATCACTCCGGCGGCTGACCGGCCGGAGCTGCGCTCGACGAGCTCGGGTGCACCGGCGTGCGTGACCGGTACGCCGAGCCGGGGTGTGCGCCCGGCACCGGAAGGTGTCCGCGAGGCGCCGCCGCGCAGCCGGAGGGTTGATCACGGCGGCCGGAACGGGCATCGGTCGAGTGGTCGGCAGCCGCGAACGGGTCGGTCGCATCAAGAGCCCCACCCGTCACGTCGACTAGAGGATCGACGGGGGGAGGTGAGTGCTGGCCATGGCAGTTCCGGTCGAGGCATGGGACGGCGTCGCGGCGCGGGGTGCGGCCAACGCCGTGGGCTCGCACACCTCCGCCGCCGAGGAGCTGGCCGCCGCGGGCAGCTGGGAGGCGGCTTACCAGCACCTACGGGTCGCCGTCCGGCTGCTGCACGGGCTGCAGCCCTCCGACGAGCTCGATCGACTCCGGCGGGAGAACGCGGAGGCCCGCGAGCAGAGCACGCGCGACAGCCTCACCGCCAGCTACAACCGCCGCTACCTCGACGAGCGGCTCGCCGCGCTGCTCGATGATCCCGCCTCTCGCGGCGCCGAAGGCATCGCGATCGCCTTCGTCGACGCCGATCACTTCAAGCAGGTCAATGACAGCTACGGCCACCAGTTCGGGGATCGGGTGCTGCAGCGCATCGTCGCCGAGCTCGACCGCGGTCTGCCCGAAGCCGCCTTCTGCGCGCGATACGGCGGCGAGGAGTTCGCCCTGGTGCTTCCCGGCCGCGATCTCGCCGCGGCGCTGCGCGTTTGCGAGGCCGCCCGGCAACGTATCGATCGCTATCCCTGGACGGAACTGGCAAGCGGACTCTGCGTGACCGTCAGCATCGGGGTGGCACACAGCCACGGGCCCGTCACCGAAGTGGATCGCCTGGTGGGCGCGGCCGACACGCTGCTGTACGCCGCTAAGCACTCGGGCCGCAACGCGGTCGCGTTCCGTGACGAGAAGACCGGCCTGGTGCGGCTGGCCGGAGCTGCCGGCGGCCGGCGCGCCGTCCGGCAGATGCTGCGCGTACCGAGACCCGCCTGTGACCGATGTGGTTCCGCTCCGTAAGCTCCGGGCCGATACGGCGGGGCCGAAGCGGATTCTGGACACCAGAGCCCGACACCTCCCGCCAGGGCACGAGGAGGTGGCGTGGGGGACGGCTCAGACCGTGCTCAGCGCTCCGGCCGGGTCGGCGACCGCGCTGCCGAATCCGTCGACGACATCTTGGCGCGGCACGGCCTGCTCGGGACGACGCCACCATCCGGAGGGCGGGCTCGGCGACGCCGCGACGAAGCCCGGCGTGGCGACCGGACCGAACCGCGAGACGACGGCCCGCCGCTCGCCGGCGGACCGTCCCGGACCTCCTCGCCGCCGAACGTTCCCGGAACAGGAACCACCGCTCCTCGCGATCACCACGGCGCCGGGTCGGCCACGCCGTCCCCTGGCCGGCGTCCCGCCGACGACGCGCCCACCACGTGGTTTGCGCCCGCAACCGGACCAGGCCCCGATCCACGGCAGCAGTTCGCCGCGCCGCCTCGGCCGACCGGTTCCCGAGTGCGCCGCGCCGTGCAGGAGCCCGTGCACGCCCCACCGCCGGCGTCGAACACCCTGACCGCTACGCCGCCAGGAATGCCCGCGGTTCCATCCGATCGGCCACGGCCCGCCGTGCCGACCGGCGGCCGGTATGACACCAGCGTTTCCGGGCGGCCGGTCGGCTCCGCGAGCCGGCCCGAAACCGAACAGCCGTCCTGGGCGGCAGCAGCCGGGTCGCCCGACGTCCGGCGCCGCGAGCCTCCGACCCGCCGCCGCCAGCCGGAACGGCCACCGCTTCCCCCACCCGCAGCCGCAGGATCGGCCCCCGGTCCCGCCGACCAACGACGTTCCGGCGCCCCGGCCCGGCGTCGGCCACCGGAACGGCCCCCGCTCCCACAACCGATGGCCGACAACCGGGTGGACGAGGCCGGTGCCCGGCGCCCGGCATCGCCCGCCCGCAGGCGGCGAACGGAGCTAGTCGCGCCCGGACGCCGGCCCTGCTCCGGCAACCGGCACGCCGCTGGCCCTCGACACCGGCACAGCTGGTGTCCCCCCGACCGCCGCAGGAGCCCGGACCCAAGCCATCCCGGCCCGCCGACACCAGCCGGAGCGATCCCTCAGCCGACCGCCCGCGCCTGACGTCCCTGGCGACGTGTCCGGCCCCGCACGGATCACCACGCGGTCCACATCGGACGTGAAGCCACCGGCGGCCCACCGGTCCGAAACGGACAGCCGAGCCGCCCGGATCGACGACACACTGAGCCGGATCACCGCCGCGCATGCCGGCCTCGCGCTGCCTCGCCGCGCGGAGGATCCCGAAGGGGCAGAGCCGCAAGCCGCCGAGCTCGACGCCCCCCGGCTCGACGTCGATGGGCAACCGGTCCCACAGCGCCGCCTGCGCCGGATCCTGCCGAAGGTGCTGGCCGCGACCCTCTCGCTGGCCGTGCTCGGAGCCACCACGTTGGGCTGGGCCGCAAAGGGCTGGCTGAGCTCCGCCATCGCCGACGTGCAGGCGCTCGACCCCACGTCCGACCTGATCGTGGACGCCGACGCCCAGCGAGGCGATCAGAACCTGCTGATCCTGACGACCGGCGCGGCGCCGGTTCGGCGCCCGGCGGCGACACCATCACCCTGGCGCACCGGCCGAACGGTGGCGGCCGGCTGACCGTGCTGTCGTTCCCCTCCGAGCTGCAGATCGATCGTCCGGAGTGCCAGCGCTGGAATGCCGACTCACGGTCCTATTCGGACCAGCTCGCACCCGCCGAGGCGGGTATCCGGCTCGGCTCCGCATTCCAGATCGGTGGCCCGCGCTGCGTCACGCAAGCGGTGCAGCAGCTGAGCGGGATCGCGGTCACCGGTTTCGTCGGCCTCGACGTCGAGGGGCTCGGATCGCTCGCGAGCGCGCTCGGCGGCGTGGCCGTGTGCGCACCTCGGCCGGTCGACGACGCCGTGCTGGGATCGGTCGTGGCTGCCGCGGGTCCCACCGAGCTGGACGGCGAACGGGCGGCCGACTACGCACGAGCCGCCGACGTGCAGGGCGATCCGTCGACCGGGCGCGGGCGCATCGAGCGCCAGCAGCTGCTGCTGGCCGGTGCGCTGCAGCAGGCGATCGGCGGTGCTGGGCTGCTCGACGTGAGCCGGCTCGGGCAGTTGCGTCCACCCCTCGGGGAGGCCCTGATCAGCAACGGCGTCGACCTCGACGGCATCGTGGCGCTCGGGGAGTCGCTCCGGAACCTCGAGGCTGACGATGTCACCTTCGCAGCCGTGCCCACGACGGGTGACGGGAACTCGGTGCTCCGCGACGTCGACGCCTCACACCTGTTCTCCGCCGTGCGCACCGACACCCCGCTGCCCGCTGGTGCGGGCGACGCGGCCGTACCCGCCCAGCTGACCGTCGGCGTGCTCAACGCCACCGATCGGAGCGGGTTGGGGGCGCAGGTGGCCGGGACGCTCGCCTCCTTCGGCTTCCGCACCGGGGAGGTGGGCACCGCGGAGCAGCTCACCGAGCAGACCCTCATCCGCTTCTCCCCCGACCAGGCGGCCGCCGCCTCCCTGCTCGCCACCACCGTGCCGGCGGCCACGTCGGTCCCGGACCCGGGCACCACCGGGGTGCTGCAACTGGTGATCGGCAGCTCGTTCGACGACGTCCTGCTCCCGCCGGCGGGGTCACCCACCGGAGAGCGGTCCGCCCCGGCCGAGCCGGCCCGCGCCTCCTCCTGCACCTGATCTTGTCGACCAGGCTTCACCCGGGGTTCATCCTTCGATCCGGTCGCCTCAGCCGACTCGCACTACCCTCGGTTCATGCGCGACGTCTATCAGGAACAGCTCGACGAGCTCGCCGACGGACTGGCCGACATGTGTGAGCTGGTGGCCGAGGCCCTCGCAAAGGCGACCCGAGCGCTGCTGGAGAACGACCTGCAGCTCGCCGAGGAAGTCATCACCGAGGACATCCGGATCGACGACGTGCGGGATGCGGCCGAGGCCAAGGCGTTCGCGCTCCTCGCCCTGCAGGCGCCGGTGGCCACCGACCTGCGGATCGTCGTGTCGGCGATCCACGGCGCAGGCGACATCGAGCGGATGGGCGACCTCGCACTGCATGTCGCCCAAGCAGCGCGCCGCCGGCACCCCAATCCGGTGCTGCCCAAGGAGATCGCTCCCTACTTCGAAGAGATGGGCCGGGTCGGCGTCGAGCTGGCCCGCAAGGCCGGTGAGGTGATCCGCACGCCGCGACCTCGTCGGCCGCCGCGCAGTTGGAGAGCGACGACGACGCGATGGACGACCTGCACCGGCACATGTTCACGGTGCTGATGAGCCAGGACTGGACGCACGGGGTCGCGCCCGCCGTCGACGTGACGCTGCTGGCTCGCTTCTACGAGCGCTACGCCGATCACGCCGTGGCCGTCGCCCGCCGGATCGTCTACGTCGTGACCGGTCGGATGCCCGGGCCGCTGGCGGTCTGACGCCGGTGCGGAACACGTCCGTTCATCCCGAGTTCATGCGCATCCGATCGCGCCCTTCAGCGCACCCTTCCTAGGCTGCCCAGATGCCCCCCGCATCGCTCCAGGCGCAGCTGACCCAGCTCAGCGAGGATCTGGGGCAGCTCTGCGGTCGGGCGACCGGCGCGCTGCAGAACGCCACGGTGGCGTTGCTGCACAACCGGCAACGGCTGGCCGAGCAGGTGATCGTCGACCACCGGGCGCTGCAGGCCAAGCGGGTCCAGGTCGACGAGATCGCCACCGATGCGCTGCTGTTCCACCAGCCGGTGGCCGGTGACCTGCGCGCCGTCGTCTCCGCCATCCGCATCGCAGGCGACGTCGAACGGATGGGTGCGCTGGCTCGGCACGTGGCACGAGCAGCCGCCAGGGAACGGCTGCTGCCCACCGAGGTGCACGACGATTTCGCCCAGATGGGCGGGCTGGCCGTGCGACTCGGCCGGAAGGCGGCCGAGGTCGTCTGCACCCGCAACGTGCTGCTCGCGATCGAGCTGGACGCCGACGACGACGCGATGGACGAGCTGCACAAGCGGATGTTCGAGGTGCTGATCGACCCGGGCTGGCGACACGGCATCCCGGCGGCGGTCGACGTGACTTTGCTGGCCCGCTACTACGAGCGGTTCGCGGACCACGCCGTGACCGTTGCGCACGCGGTCGCCTACGCGGTCACCGGCCAGCAGCCGCACACGATCTCGATCTAGGAGGTGCTGAACACCTACGGCCGTAGCGCAATAGGTCGCAGTTGTTCAGCGCGCTCCTAGGGCTTGCGGCCCACCGCGCAGTGATCGTCCACCTTCGGGCTGCCCTCGACAGCCGGTCGCCAACGGCTCACCGACACCACCCCGGGCTCGACGATCTCCAGTCCGTCGAAGAACCGCTCGAGCCGCGCGGGAGTGCGGTTGACCCGCGGGTTCTGGCCGGTCGCGTTCCACTCCGCCACCATCTTCTCCATGGCCTCGGTGTGGATGACGTTGGTGTCGTCGTAGATGACCAGGTAGCTGCCCGACGGCAGCGCCGCGACCAACTGCGACACGATCGCGTACGCCTCGTCGTCCTCGGTGATGTGCCCGAGGATCCCCATCAGCATCAGGGCGATGGGCTGGGAGAAGTCCAGCGTGTCGGCGGCTGCCTGCAGGATCTTGTCCGGTTCGCGAAGATCGGCGTCGACGTACTTGGTGGCGCCCTCCGGCGTGCTCACCAGCAGCGCCCGTGCGTGGGCCAGCACCATCGGATCGTGGTCCACGTACACGATGCGCGAGTCGGGCGCGAGCGCCTGGGCCACCTCGTGCGTGTTGTTGGCGGTGGGCAGCCCCGTGCCGATATCGAGGAACTGGCGGATCCCGACGTCCCGCGTGAGGTACGTGACCGCGCGGACGAGGAAACCTCGCGCCGCACGGGCGATCTCGACGATGTGCGGGTTCATCTGGCGGATCTCGTCCCCGACCGCACGGTCGATCGCGTAGTTGTCCTTGCCGCCCAACCAGTAGTTCCACACCCGCGCCGACTGCGGGATCGAGGAGTCGACCTCGATCCCGCCGACTCCGCCAGGAGATGCATCCGTCATCAGTGGCCCCGATCTTTCCTTGCCCCTTGTGCCACCGAAAACCCTAGCTCCGCAGGCACCGCTCAGCCGAAGCGACCCGACACATAGTCCTCGGTGGCCTTCTCCCTCGGCTGCGAGAAGATCGTCTTGGTTTCGTCCATCTCGATCAGGTGGCCGGGCTTGCCGGTGCCCTCGATGGTGAAGAACCCGGTGTAGTCGCTGACGCGGGCGGCCTGCTGCATGTTGTGCGTGACGATGACGATCGTGTACTCGGTCTTCAGCTCGTTGATCAGGTCCTCGATCGCCAGCGTCGAGATCGGGTCCAGCGCCGAGCAGGGCTCGTCCATCAGCAGCACGTCGGGCTGCACGGCGATGGCGCGCGCGATGCACAGCCGCTGCTGCTGCCCGCCGGACAGCCCGGAACCGGGCTTGTCGAGCCGGTCCTTGACCTCGTTCCAGAGGTTCGAGCTGCGCAACGACTGCTCCACGAGCGTGTCGGTGGCGTCCTTGCTCATCTTCCTGTTGTTCAGCCGCTGCCCGGCGATCACGTTGTCGTAGATCGACATCGTGGGAAACGGGTTGGGCCGCTGGAAGACCATGCCGATCTGGCGGCGGACGCCGACCGGGTCGACGCCGGGTCCGTACAGGTTCTTCCCGTCCAGCTCCAGCACGCCCTCGACGCGGGCACCGGGGATCACCTCGTGCATGCGGTTGATCGAGCGGAGGTAGGTGGACTTGCCGCAGCCCGACGGCCCGATCAGCGCGGTCACCGTCCTCGGCTTGATGTCCATGTTCACGCCCTCGACCGCGAGGAACGAGCCGTAGTAGATGTTGAGGTCTCTGGCGGTGATCGCTTTGGCCACGGCGGGTGGGTCCTTATCGGGTCTTGGGCGCGAACACGCGCGCGATGAGCCGGGCGAGGAGATTCAGCGCCAGCACGATGATGATCAGCACCAGGGCGGCGGCCCATGCCCGGTCCAGGTAGGGCTCACGGGGAACCCCCGGCGCCGCGTAGGAGGTGTAGGCGAACACGGGCAGGGTGGCCATCCGGCCGCTGAACGGGTTGAGGTTCAGGCCGGTGGTGAGGCCGGCGATGATCAGCAACGGCGCCGTCTCACCGATCACCCTGGCGACGGCCAGCGTGATGCCGGAGGCGATGCCGGCGATCGAGGTTGGGATGACCACCTTGACGATGGTGCGCCACTTCGGGGTGCCCAGCGCGTAGGCGGCCTCCCGCAGCTCGTTCGGCACGATCTTGAGCATCTCCTCGGTGGCCCGCACCACCACCGGGATCATCAACACGCTCAGGGCCACCGCGCCCGCGAACCCGAGTCGCACGCCGGGACCGAAGAACAGCGCGAACAGCGCGAACGCGAACAGGCCCGCCACGATGGACGGGATGCCGGTCATCACGTCCACGAAGAACGTGATCGCCCGCGCCAGCCGGCCCTTGCCGTACTCGACCAGGTACACGGCGGTGAGCAGGCCGACCGGGATGGACATCAGCGCGGCCAGCGCCGTGACGATGAGCGTGCCCATGATCGCGTGGTAGCCACCACCGCCGGCACCGACGACGCCGCGCATGGAGGAGGTGAAGAACTCTGCGTCGAAGCGGGCCAGCCCGTTGCCGACGACGGTGACGACCACCGAGACCAGCGGCGCGAGCGCCACCAGGAACGCGGCGGACACGATGATCGTCACCAGTCGGTCGGTGGCCTTGCGCCTGCCCTCGACGAGGCGGGAGACCCCATAGGTGGCGATCGCGAACAGGACGGCCGCGAGGAAGACGAACAGCCCGATGCTGAACGCGCCGGCGACCGCCAGCACCACACCGACCACGACCAGCGTGCCGGCGAAGACCGCGGCCGGTGCCCACCGCGGCAGTTCGGCCCGGACCAGTGCACTCGGGCCGGCGACCGGACCGGCCTCGCCGGGCTGGACTCTCTGTGTGTCGACGGACATCAGTTCGCTCCCGAGAACTCGCGACGCCTGTCGATGATGTAGCGGGCGAGCGCATTCACCAGCAGGGTGATGACGAAGAGCACCAGGCCGGACGCGATCAGCGTGTTGACGGCCAGCCCGGTGGAGTCGGGGAACTGCAGCGCGATGTTGGCGGCGATCGTCGAGGGGTTGGCCGAGCTGATCAGGTTGACGGTGACCGCTCCGGACACCGACAGGATGATCGCCACGGCCATCGTCTCGCCGAGCGCCCGGCCCAGACCGAGCATCGCGCCGGAGATGATGCCGGAGCGGCCGAACGGCAGCACCGCCATCCGGATCATCTCCCAGCGGGTGGCGCCCAGCGCCAGCGCCGCCTCCTCGTGCAGCTTCGGGGTCTGCAGGAACACCTCGCGGGAGACCGCGGTGATGATCGGCAGGATCATCACGGCGAGGGTGATGCCGACGACGAGCATGGTCCGTCCGGTCGCCGACACCGGGCCCGGCGAAGAACGGCAGCCAGCCGAACCAGGTGAAGAGCCAGGTCGAGAGGCCGAGTGTGGCCGGCGCGAGCACCGCCACGCCCCACAGGCCGTAGACGATGCTGGGCACGGCGGCCAGCAGGTCGATCAGGTATCCGAGCCCCTGGGCCAGCCTGCGCGGCGCGAAGTGCGTGATGAACAGGGCCACCGCCACCGCCAACGGGGTGGCGATGACCAGCGCGATCACGGCGGCCAGCAGGGTGCCGAAGACCAGCGGGAAGATGTAGGCCACCAGGCTGTTGCCGCCCGGCAGGTCGGCCGGCGCGGCGAAGATCGCCGGCACCGCCTGCACGATGAGGAAGGCGGCGACCCCGGCCAGCACGACCAGGATGAAGATCCCGGCTCCGCGCGCGGAACCGGCGAAGATGCGGTCACCCAGCTGGGTCACCGGTCGGGCCCGCGCAGGCGCTTCGGACGCGGTGGAGGTGGTCACGAGGTCCCCTTCACTGGGAGGGGTAGGCGAGGGCGCCGGCCGGGCCGGGTGCTTGTCATGATGACAACCACCCGGCTCTGCCGGCTAGGACGGAATCTGCTCAGGACCCACCTGCGATCGCCGCGATGGCGGGCGTGATCTGGCCCCGCAACGTGTCGCTCGAGCGGGGCCGCACCGGCCGTCTGCGCCGCGACCTGCTGGCCGTCGGCGCTGACCACGTAGGTCAGGTAGCCCTTCACCAGGTCCGCCGTGGCGGCGTCCGGGTACTTCGTGCAGGCGATCAGGTACGACACCAGCACCACCGGGTAGGTGGCGGAGGCGGTCGTGTCGCGGGCCAGCTTGTAGGCGAAGATGTTGTCGCCCTGGCCTTCGACCCTGCTGGACGCCTCCAGCACGGCGGCCGCGGCCTCCGGCGTCGGACCGACGTAGTCGGTGCCGACCTTCACCTTGGCCTGGCTGATGCCCTTGGCCTGGCTCTCGTCGGCGTAGCCGATCGCGCCGTTGCCGGCCTTCACCGCGCCCACGACGCCGGAGGTGCCCTGCGCGGCCTCGCCGCCCTGGACCGGCCAGGTGTCGCTGACGTCGTAGCTCCAGGAGGCCGGAGCGGCCACCTTCAGGTAGTCGGTGAAGTTCTGCGTGGTGCCGGACTTGTCCGAACGGTTCACCGGGGTGATCGCCAGATCGGGCAGGGTGGCGCTGGCGTTGTCGGCGGCGATGGCCGGGTCGTTCCACTTGGTGATCTTCTTGTCGAAGATCTTCGCGATCGTGTCCGGCGTCAGGTTGAGATCGGTGACGCCCTGCACGTTGAAGATCACTGCGATCGGCGAGACGTACGCCGGCACCTCGACCACGTCGCCGTTGCACCGGGTCTTGGCCTTGGCGATCTCGTCGTCCTTCATGGCGGCGTCACTGCCGGCGAAGGCCACGCCTCCACCGAGGAACTGGGTCCGTCCGGCGCCCGAGCCACTCGGGTCGTACGTGATGGTCGCGTCGGGGTTGGCGCCGTTGAAGCCGGCGATCCAGGCTTCCTGAGCGGCCTGCTGCGAGCTGGCGCCGGCGCCGGCGATCGTGCCGGCCACAGCGGGAGTGCCGGCACTCGTCGCGCCACCGGCGGGCGCGGGCGCGGACTCGTTCGCCGCCGCGCATCCGGCCAGCAGCGCGCCTGCGGCGGTGAAACCGACCGCGGCGATCCGGGCACGTGAACCGTGCCGCACCATCTTCACCTGATCTCCTTCGTGCTGGTCCCGAAAGGGGCGTATACGACTCCGGGGTGGCCGTATATCGCGCACGCTAGGTAAGCCCGGTGGACGCACACCCGATTCCGGGTTAACCACAGATGAACAGATCCGGGTTGGTGATCAACGGCACTTCTTGCCGTGACGCAAAGTTACCCCGCGTACATCACGTCGGTGTGCCACCGCGTGAAACCGAGATCGCCGTACAGCCGCACCGCCGCCTCGTTGTCCGCCTCGACGTAGAGCGTCATCGTGCGCAGGCCGCGGTCGTGCAGATACCGCAGCCCGGCGAGAGTGAGCGTGCGGCCGAGGTGCAGGCCCTGCGCCGAGGGGTCCACGCCGAGCACATAGACCTCGCCGAGCGGCTCGGCACCGGCAGCGGCCGGGTGCACCTTGGTCCAGTGGTAGCCGAGCAGCCGGTCCGAGGAGTCCACCGCGAGCAGGAAACCGTCCGGATCGAACCACGATTCGCGCTCACGAAGCGTGATATCGCTGAGATCCCAACCGCCCTGTTCGGGGTGCCATTCGAAAGCCGCGTTGTTGACACGGAGGAATTCGGCCTCGTCGACGCCGACCCGGAACGACCGGATCAGCACTCCGTCGGGAGGCGCGGGTACGGAGGGTGGCTCGGGCAGGTCGAGCCGCAGCTGGCGCAACTCCCGGATCTTGCGGAGGCCGAGCCGGACGGCGATGGCCGCAGCCGCCGGATGATCGCCGTGTGCCCAGAGCTGCATCGTCGCGTCGGGTGGCACCGCGCTGCGCAGCTCGCGGACCATCAGGGTGCCCAGGCCGGCCCGCCGGTGGTCGGGATGCACGGTCAGCTCGCCGGAGCCGCCGAGCCCCTTCTCGAGGTCCAGGTGGGCGACTCCGACGAGCGTCGCGCCGTCGTGTGCGAGCAGGTGGACCGCTTCGCCGCCGCCCGCTTCGCCCCCGCCCGCCTCGTCGCTGCCGGCCCGTCGCTGCCGGCCTCGCCTGCTCTCCTCGCTGCCGGCCTCGCCCGCGCCGAGATGCCGGAGCACGTGCTCGGACAGCGGCGCGACCCCGTCGACCTCGGTCGCGGCGGCCGCGAGCGCGCGCACCGCGTCGATCTCCGCCTCGTCCAGCCCGCCGCGCCACTCCAGCTCGCTCACCGAGCGGACCCTACGCCGGGCGGAAGCAGGCGGGAAACGATCAGCGGAAGCGGTCAGGCGCGGGCGACGACCCCGTTCAGGCGGGCGCCTACTCGTTCCCCGTCGGCGTCGTCCCCGTCGTCCTCCACGATCGCACCGCTCGGCACGCCGAGCCCGCTGCGGCTGGGCCGCACGAACTTGTAGCCGACGTTGCGCACGGTGCCGATCATCTGCTCGTGCTCGGTGCCGAGCTTGGCGCGCAGCCGTCGAACGTGGACGTCCACAGTGCGCGTGCCACCGAAGAAGTCGTAACCCCATACCTCCTGCAGCAGCTGCGCCCGGGTGAACACCCGGCCCGCGTGCTGAGCGAGGTACTTGAGCAGCTCGAACTCCTTGTAGGTCAGTTCGAGCAACCGGCCGCGCAACCGGGCGGCGTACGTCGCCTCGTCGATCACCAGCTCACCCAGCACGAGCGCGCCGCCGTCGCGGCCGGTGTCGGCCCCTGGACGCGACTTGAGCAGCCGCAGCCGGGCGTCCACTTCGGCCGGACCGGCACCGGGCAGCAGGATCTCGTCCACCACCCACTCACCGGAGACGGCGACCAGCCCGCCCTCGGTGAGCACCGCGATCACCGGCACGTCGATGCCCGTGCTGCGCAGCAGCCGACACAGGCTGCGGGCGGCCACCAGATCGGTGCGGGCGTCGACCAGCACAGCGTCGTGCGGACCGGCGTCGAGCAGCACGGCCACCTCGGGCGCGGCCGTCCTGACCCCGTGCGGCAGCAGCGCCAGAGCGGGCAGCACCGAACCCGGATCAGGATCAGCGGTCAGCAACAGAAGCTCCATGCGATGCCTCTCCTCTCCACGGGGTCCATCCCTGGACCCGAGCGGCAACCGGGAGCGGGGCGCCCACATAGCGCCCTCCGATCACGGCAGGCAACGCTGACGCGCCGTTCACTTCCGCGTGACCCGGTCGGAACAGCACCACGCGGATTGTTGAAGAATAGCCCCGTGAAGCCGGATCCCACGACCTACGCGGTGCAGGTCACGGCGGTGCGGTCGGCGGTACCGATTCGAACTGTTGCCGTAGACGGTATCCCCCTGAGCGGTGCCCATTTCGTCCAGACCGAGAATCCGCAGGTTACGGCCCTGATCCATGCACACGGTTTCACCCATCACACGGGTTACTCGGCCACCCGGCGCGTGCTGAACGCGATGTCCGAACATGCGGACATCGTGGCGTTCGACCTGCGTGGACACGGTCGTTCCGGAGGCCGGAACACGGTGGGCGACCGCGAGGTTCTCGACATCGACGCGGCCGTCTCGTGGGCGCGGTCCGCCGGATACACCCGGATCTGCACGATGGGCTTCTCCCTCGGCGCGGCAGTGGCGCTGCGCCAGGCCGCGCTCGGCGAGCACCGGCCCGACGCGGTGGTGGCGGTGAGCGGCCCCGCCCGGTGGTACTCCCGGGAGACTCCGCCGATGCGCCGGGTGCACTGGGCGCTGGAGCAGCCGCACGGTCGCGCCGCGGTCCGGCTGCTCGGGGTGCGGCTGGACCGGCCGTGGGAGGTGGTGCCGCCCTCGCCCGTCGAAGTGGTCGGGGCGATCGCACCTCTGCCGCTACTGCTGGTGCACTTCACCGCCGACCCCTACTTCTCGGCCGCGCACCCGCAGGCGCTCGCGGCCGCGTCCGGCGGTCATGCGCAGTTGTGGATCGAGCCGGGCTCCGGACACGGTGAGACGGGTACGGACGCCGCACTGGCCGGCCGGCTGGCCGAGTGGGCGATCCGAGCGGCTGGGCCGGCCGAGAGCGTGACGGTGGCCCGCTCTACCGTCGGAGGACTCGACCCGGCAGACCGCCTGGCACCGAGTTCGGAGGTTCGATGAAACGGCTGGTCGTCGTTCTGCTGGTGCTGACAGGGCTGCTGGTGGCCGCGGACTTCGGCGCCGCCGCGATCATCGAGTCGACCTTTTCCCGCCAGATGCGCAGCCAGCTCGGGCTCGCCGACGACCCGTCGGTGCGGATCAACGGCTTCCCGTTCGTCACCCAGGCCGTGGCCGGCGAGTACGGGTCGGTCGACGTCAGCGCCCAGCGCATCACGGTCGGTGCGCTGCGCGAGGTCGGTCTCCGGGCCCAGCTGCGCAACGTCACCGCGCCGCTCTCGATGCTGCTCGGCTCCGGCCCCATGACCTTTCAGGTACAGACCGCTGAGGGAACCGTGCGGGTGCCGGCGAACGACGTGGAGCGGTTGGTTCCCGGCCTGACCAAGCTGCGGATCGAGTCGCTCGACGACTTCGCGATCGAGCAGGCCATCGACGACGGTGCGGACGTGTCGCTCGGGGACATCGATCCCGACCTGGCGGTGCGTCTCGTCGGCGCCAGCCCGCTGCTCGGCCGCCTGTCGGAGGTCTCGGTGATCGCATCGCTGGAGCTGACGGACGGCCAGATCCGGATCGTGCCGCGGGACATCCGGGTCGGCGGGAGCGACGCGCCCGCCCTGCCGCCCGCCGTCCAGCAGCAGCTACGGCAGCTGTTCACGCTGCGGATCGATCCGGGCTCGCTGCCGCTGGACGTCACCCCCACCAAGCTGCGGGCCGTCGACGGTGGCCTGGAAATCACCGGGCGGGCCCGGGATCTGACCCTCGGCGAGCCCGTAGCCCCAGCCGGTGGCTGAGAGCACGCTCCCGTGAGACGGATTCCTCGGCTACCCTCGGAGCCGTGTACTGGCCGCTGACCCGCCGCCGCGCAGTTGACCTGTGCCGCGTGGGCAGCTGCCTGTGTCGATCCTCCTGAGTCCTGCGTCCCGCACCTTCTTCTCAGGAGCTTGATCCGATGTCCGCTGCCGCCGCGCCGGTTCGCGCGCGCCGCCGCCCAGCCCGTTCGACCACAACACAGGGAGTTACCGTATGAGCCGCCAGGACGTCCTGGTCACCGCCGACTGGGCCGAGAAGAATCTCGGCACCGAGGGAGTCGTCTTCCTCGAGGTCGACGAGGACACCACCGCATACGACGGCGGCCACCTTCCCGGCGCCGTCAAGGTCAACTGGACCACGGAGCTGCAGGACCAGGTCCGCCGCGACATCGCCGACCCGGAGCAGTTCTCCAAGCTGCTGTCGGCCAAGGGCGTCGCCAACGACGACACCGTCGTGCTGTACGGCGGCAACAACAACTGGTTCGCCGCCTACGCGTACTGGCAGTTCAAGCTCTACGGGCACGCCGACGTCAAGCTGCTCGACGGTGGCCGCAAGAAGTGGGAGCTCGACGGCCGCACGCTCACGACCGAGGCGCCCACCCGCCCGGCGACCAGCTACACGGCGCAGGATCCCGACCTGGCCATTCGCGCGTTCCGTGACGAGGTGATCGACGTGATCGGCGCCAAGAACCTGGTCGACGTGCGCTCGCCCGACGAGTTCTCCGGCAAGATCCTCGCTCCGGCGCACCTGCCACAGGAGCAGTCCCAGCGGCCCGGCCACGTGCCGTCGGCGATCAACATCCCGTGGAGCAAGGCGGCCAACGAGGACGGCACCTTCCGCGCCGACGAGGAGCTCACGAAGCTCTACGGCGAGGCCGGGCTGGACGAGGGCAAGGCCACCATCGCCTACTGCCGCATCGGCGAGCGCAGCTCCCACACCTGGGTGGTGCTGCACGAGCTGCTCGGCCACAGCGATGTGAAGAACTACGACGGCAGCTGGACCGAGTACGGCTCGCTGATCGGCGTGCCGATCGAGCTGGGGAGTGGGCGCTGATGTGCGGAGCTCCTGACCAGACCGTCGCACTGCCGCCGAACACCGACCTGAGCAAGGAGACGGTGCTCACCGGGCGGGTGCTGGCCGGCGGTCAGCCGGTCGGCGGGGCGTTCGTCCGGCTGCTGGACGGAACCGGTGAGTTCACCGCCGAGGTCGTCGCGTCCGCCAGCGGCGACTTCCGGTTCTTCGCCGCACCCGGGACGTGGACGGTGCGTGCGCTGTCCCGGGCGGGCAACGGCGAGGCCGAGCTCACCGCGGCCGCACCCGGCCTGCACAAACTCCAGGTCACGGTCGCCTAGACGCTGCGGCACCCCACTCACACGCGGGCGCCCGCGCCGTTCGGCGTGGAGTGGGCCGGTCAGGGGCGTGCGAGTGGGGCGCAGGCCAGTAACGGGGCATGGTCTGGTGGGCCGCGGTCTGGTGGGCCAATGGTCCGGCGGGCCAACGGTCCGGCGGGCCGCGGGCGCCGGGGCGCGTGCGGGTCTAGTCTGGCGCGCCGTGGACTGGTTCTTCAGCGGTCTGTTGATCGCGGTGAGCGCGGGTATCACCGCGTTCACCGGTTACCTGCTCTGGCGGTTGTTCCGCATCGAGCCCACCCCGGCCGATTCCGCATCGAGCGCGGAGGCGCGTGGTGAGTGAGTCCGAACCGCCCGTCAGCACGCCGGGTCCGACCAACGCCGCGCCCGACTCACCGCACCGCAACCGGCCGCGCTTCGACGACCTGCCCGTGCCGGACGACACCGCGAACCTGCGCGAAGGCCCCGACCTGCACGAGCAATGCCTGCCGTTGCTCCCGCTGATCGGGGTGTGGCGGGGCACGGGTGAGGTCGTCTACCCGACCATCGACGGGCCGTACGCGATGGGCCAGCAGCTCGTCTTCGCGCACGACGGCCGCCCGTTCGTCGCCTACGAATCGCGGGCGTGGTTGCTCCGGCCGGACGGCGAGGTGCTGCGCCCCGCCGCGCGGGAGGTCGGGTTCTGGCGCCCGCAGCCGAACGGCGAGATCGAGGTGCTGATCACCCATGCCACCGGCATCTCCGAGATCTACTACGGCCGGGCACGCAACCTCACCTCATGGGAGATGCAGACCGATGCGGTGGTGCGCACCGAATCGGCCAAGGACGTGGTCTCGTCCCACCGGCTCTACGGGCTCGTGGAGGGCGGCGACCTGGCCTATGTGGACGAACGCGCCATGCAGGGACAGCCGCTGCAGCCGCACCTGTCGGCCCGGCTGTACCGGGTGGCCGGCTGAAACCGACCAGGGCCTGACTCCCCAGGACAGGATCCTCGCAACATGCGGCGTGATCGTCGTTTCGGGGCACAACCGGTCATGGTTGGGTGGCCGTTCGCGCCCCGAAGCGGTGATCATCGTCTGACGGCGGCCGCTTGGAGCTCGCCTCTGCCGCAACCCGGCCACCCCACAGGACCGCAGTCAGGTCGACTCGCGCCGTCCTCCGCACTCCGTCGGCGCCGGCCCGACCAGCACCGACAGCAGGAGCGCTGTCAGCAGGACACCCGCGGACACGCAGAGACCGTCTGATCTCGGAGCCAGATCCATGACTCGGACGGCACGGGGGCCGTCACGTCGTGCAATCGATTCAACCAGAGCGTGATGTCGTTGTGGGGGGCTTCGTCCGCACCGTCGGGGTGCCGTCCTCGTCGTCCGGCCCACCCTTCGATGGGGTGTCCGATGTCTCGGCGGCGCCTGGCCCGGACCGTGGCACCGTCCGCACGACGACGGTTCTCTCGTCGCCGGCCTGCGGCAGGGCCTCGGCGCGTCGGCCGTCGACACGCTGACCGGCCGCACGCTGGGTGTCCGCGGCCTGCGCGTCGACCAACGTGCCGTCGACCGCCGGCTTCTGCTCGGCAGGCCCGGCGTCGGCGGACCGGACCACCGTGAGCTCGGCCTCAGCGTCCTGGACGTCGATGTCGGTGTCGGTGTCGTCCAGCTCGCCGACCGGCTCGAAGTCGGACCGGTTCACCTCGACGGGGACGGTGCCACCGGCTTCGTCCGGACCGGACGCCTCGGTGGCGGCGGGGACCCGTCCCGACGGGTCCCCGGTGACCGGCGGGACCTTGAACAGGACTCCGGTCTCCGGCTTCGCCCCGTTGAACGGGCTCATGGACTGGCGCTTGCTCGCGGCGAGCCGGGCCGCGGCACTCGGAACGGCCTCGATCGGCCCGGCCTGCTCGGCCATCCGCTGATCCGTCAGCGCCGGGCCGGGCGCGACCTCCTTGGCGGGCGGCGGCTCGGCCGCGGGGACGGCCGACTGGAGCGGGCTGCGCTCGGACCCGGCGGCACGATCGCGCTCGGTACCAGCGGTGTTCGGCCCAGCGGTGTTCGGCCCAGCAGTGTTTCGGCCCGCATGGCAGCAGTGTTCGCCGCAGCGGTGTCGGCCCAGCGGTTCGGCCCAGCGATGTCCGGCCCAGCAGTGTTCGGCCCAGCAGTGTTCGGCCCAGCGGTGTTCGGCCCAGCGGTGTTCGGCCCAGCGGTGTTCGGCCCAGCGGTGTTCGGCCCAGCGGTGTTCGGCCCAGCGGTGTTCGGCGCAGCAGGCGCTCGCGAGTCGGCAGACGGGTGGCCCGGCCGGTCGGTGGCCGGGCCGTTGAGCGGACCCGCCTTCGAGATCTCCCACAGCGGCGGGGTGGAGGGCCAATCGAATCGGGAGTTGCCGTTCGGCGGCTCCGAGCCCGCGCCCGCGGTGTCCGAGGCCGGAGTCGACGTGGGCGGCGGGTTGGGTGGGGGGCCAGGCGCAGTCGGGCGAGGCCGGGGGCTCGGCACGGCAGGGCGCGGCGGATCGCCCTGACGCGGTCGCGGGAGCCTGGTGGTGGTGCGGTCCGGGGCCGGCGGCTCGTGGAGCTGGCCACGGATCTGCGCCAGCTCGCGCACCATCGCCTCACGCCGGCGGACCAGCTCGTCGAGTTGCGCGCGGATCTGATCGCTCTCGGCACGGGCCGCCGCGCGGGCCTTGTTCCGGATCTCCTCGGCCTCTTCCTCCGCGGACTGCAGGATGCGCTGCATCCGGTCGGTGAAGCCGCCGATGGTGTCCGGGACTTCACCGGGCGGAACGGCCATGCCGGGGCCCGTCGGCGGGCCGGACCAGCCTTGCGTGTTGGGGCCACGGTGCAGCGGACCGAAACCGGGGCCGTCGCCGTACTGGGAGCGTGCGGTCAGATCGGCCCGCATCCTGGCGATGACCCGTTGCAGCCGGGCGACGTGCTCGTCGACCTGTCGGCGGTCGTACCCGCGGAACACCACGTTGAAGCGAGGGGTGCCCGGCGTACCGGCGTCAGACGTCATCGGTGGTGGCCCCTCCCGAACGTGCTCGAACCCTCCGTCTCGCCGAGGGTAGGTAGATTGTCGCAGTTCCCCCGTGCGTTCACCCCTATGGAGTATATCGAGCAACGAAGGTCGATGACCTCGAGGCCGAAGACGATCTCGACCGGACCGCCTACCATCGAGGTCGTGGACACCCCGTCGACGCTCGACCCGTCCGGTACCGGAGTTCGTGGTTCCGGCACCGTGACGCTGAAACACACTCTGCACGAACGTGGGCTCCGGATGACACCGCAGCGCCAACTGGTGCTGGATGCGGTGCGGGCGCTGGGGCACGCCACTCCGGAACAGATCTGCGCCGAGGTGCAGGCCGTCGCGCCCGCGGTCAACATCACCACCGTCTACCGCACGCTGGACCTGCTGGAACGGATCGGCATGGTGCGCCACACCCACCTCGGGCATGGCGCCCCCACCTATTCCGAGCAGGAGCACCAGCACGTCCATCTGGTCTGCCACACCTGCGGCTCGGTCACCGAGATTCCGACCGATCTGATGGACGAGCTGTCCCGACGCCTGCTCGCCGAATCCGGCTTCGAGCTCGACGTCACGCACGTCGCCCTGTCCGGGGAGTGCCGGAACTGCCGGGACGACGCGACGGGTGGCTCGTGACCTCCTCGACCGAACCAGGCTCCCAGCCCGCCGCCACCTCGTGGACGGATCCGGGCCTCCCCGGCTCCGGGTCCGATCTGGACGGACCCGTGCACCGCGGGGACCCGCTCGCCGAGCAGCGCGCGATGGCTCGTACGGCGGCTGTGGTCGATCGCGGGACCCGCGGCGTGATCGCCGTCTCCGGCCCGGACCGGCTGACCTGGCTGCACCTGCTGCTCACCCAGCACGTCAGCGAGCTGCCGGCGGACACGGGCACCGAGGCGCTCGTACTCGACCTCAATGGGCGGGTGCTGCACCACATGGTCGTCGCGCACAGTCGGGACGCCGGCGGTGAGGACACCGTCTACCTCGACACCGAGCCCGGCGGTGTCCCGGAGTTGCTGGACTACCTGCGCAAGATGGTGTTCTGGTCGAAGGTGCAGGTGCGCGACGCGAGCGCGGAGCTGGCCGTGCTGAGCGTCGTGGGACCACAGACGGCCGTTGTGCTCGCGGCCGCCGGAGTTCCGGTGCCGGAGCCGCACGGAGTGCACGCGTTGCCCGGCGGCGGCCTGGTGCGGCGGATGAGCTGGCCGGGGACCGACGCCGCCGACCTGCTGGTGCCCCGCGGCACCACGGAGGTGTGGTGGGAGCGACTACGCGGGGCGGGCGCCCGGCCGGCCGGCTCGATGGCGTTCGAGGCGCTGCGGGTGGAATCGCGCCGGCCCCGGCTCGGTGTGGACACCGACGACCGCACGATCCCGCACGAGGTCGGCTGGATCGGCTCGGCTGTGCACCTGACCAAGGGTTGCTACCGCGGCCAGGAGACGGTGGCGAGGGTGGCGAATCTGGGGCGACCGCCGCGCCGGCTGGTGCTGCTGCATCTCGATGCGGGTGACGAGCGACTGCCGGTCCCCGGCGATCCGGTGCTGCGCGACGGTCGACCGGTGGGACGGGTGGGCACCGTGGCTCTGCACCACGAGCTCGGACCGGTGGCTCTCGCGCTGCTCAAGCGCTCGGTTCCGGTGGACGCCGAGCTGGTGGCCGGCGTCGACGACCGCGCCGCGCCGGCGTCGATCGACCCGGACTCGGTGCCCCCGGAGGACCCCACCCCGCCCCCCGGTCGCGCTGCCCAGCTCCGTACCCGCGGACACCCCTGACCCACGCCGCTCCCACAGCCACCAAGCGACATCGGGCCACGCTCGATCCGCGGGGGCACGGACGGGTGAAGCCGGGGCCCGGCGCCAACGCGTGGCAGGCCGCCACAGACACCGCGCGAGACGCGTGGGAGCACACCGCTCGAGACGCGGGGCGGGCGCACCAGACACGCGCGAGACTCGTGGCTGCACACCGCACACACCGCGCGGACACGGCACATAACGCTCGACCATGTGTGCCGTGTCCGCGCGGTGTGTGCCGTGTCCTGCAGGTTCGTGCCGCGTCCCGCAGGTCCGTACCGTCCGGCTTCGGGTGGCGCCAGCAGGTAAGAGCCCCGTCGAGCCACATCTTCCGTCTCGTGTCGTGGGAAGTCTGTCCCGAGGGACGGGGCCAGCCCCAACGGCAGCAGCGGGCACTGCAGTGCTCACCTGGTTCCAGGCACGCCCGGGAAAGCTGTTCCGAGGGACGAGGGTCAGCCCAACGCGGCAGCGGGCGTGCCGTGTTCACCTGGTTCCAGGCCACTAACCGCGGCCTTGCGATGACGGTCCGCCAGACCTCCGTGCCCGTCGGGGCCGGTCTCGCCGCGCTCGCTCTCGCCCCGCTCGCTCCGCGCCGCGCTCGCTCTCGCCGCGCTCGCTCTCGCCGCGGTCGCGCTCGCCGCGGTCGCGCTGCCGCCGATCACCGGCGCGGGCGGCGTCCCGGCCGTGTTCGCCGCGCAGGCTGGGACGTGCACGCTGACCGCGGTAGCGGTGGCGACCTGGGTTCGGGGCCACCAGGCATCCGGCCGGGCGGCAGCCGGGCACGGTGGCCGCCCCGCACGGTCTTCGCCGACCGCAGGTTGCAGCGCCTCAGCCTGGCTGGGCTGCTGCTCGTGATCCGCAGTTCCGGGGCTCGGTGTTCCTGGTGGAGCTGCCCGACGGCGCCGGGATGTCGCGGCCGCCGCCGGCTGGTTGCTCGCGATGGCGCAGATGCTCGGGGCATTCGGCCGGCTCGGCAACGAGATGTGGCCCGACCGGGTCGCCAGCAGGCTACGGCCACTGCGCATCGTCGCTGTGGCCGTCGCGGTCGGGTTCGCGCTGGCCGCGGTCCCCGTCCGGACCGGGCGCGCTGACGGCCGCCGCGGTGCGTGCGTCGCAGCGCTGGTGCGCGTCGCAGCGTTGGCGCTCAGCTGGAACGGGGTGGTCTTCACCGCAGCAGCCGAGATCGCCCCGCCGGGTCGCGCCGCCACCGCGATGGCGTGTCCAACAACGCCAGCTACATCAGCGCCGCCGCGACCCCGGCGCTGGGCGGGCGGTCGCCCGGGTGGCCCGCGATGCTCACGGTGGGAGCGATCGCCGCAGCGTGCGCGGTGATCGCGCTGCACCGGATCGGCGAACCGGTCGCCGTGCGCTGATCAGCCGAGCCGGCGTCGTCACACTGGTGGAGCCACGTCGCACACGGGGCGGTGTGCACTGTACGGTGGACACCAGGACATTGATGAGAAGAATGGGGCCGCCGAACCTACGGCCGCCCCATCCCTGTTGTAAGGGGGACCAGCCATGGGGCGCGGACGAGCCAAGGCCAAGCAGACGAAGGTGGCCCGCGAGCTCAAGTACAGTTCCCCCACCATGGACATCGACGCGCTGCAGCGTGAGATCGGCAGCGGGACGGTCTTCGACGACGTGGAGGACGACGATTACGCCGACGACCCCTACGCCGTCGACGAGGACGACGAGGAACGCAGCACTCCTCGTCGCTGAATCCGGCACCTGCCGAGTCAGCCGTCGTCGACACTCCTGGGACCACCCGTGGGGGTGAACATCAGCTGGTGAGGCTGATCTCGAAGGAGTAGCGGCTCGCCCGGTAGATGTGCGAGCCGTACTCCACCGCCCGGCCGCCGGCGTCCCATGCCGTCCTGGTCATGGTGAGGAGCGGCGCGCCCCGCGGATCGCCGAGCAGGCGGGCTTCGGACGCCGTCGCGGCCCGCGCACCCACCAGCTGGTTCGCCATCCGCGGGATGTGACCCGCAGCCCGGAGCAACTCGTACAGCCCGTGGTGTTCCAGGTCGGCCTCGGTCAACGCCAGAACGTCCACCGGCACCGCATTCTGCATGATCGCCAATGGCTCCCCGCCGGAGAACCGGAGCCGTTCGAACCAGAAGACCTCGGTGCCCTCGGCCACGCCGAGCGCCTCGGCGACGTGATCGGGTGCCGGCCGGACCTCGAAGCTGCGGATCTCGGTGCGCGGCTGCTGCCCGCTGTTGGCGAGATCGTCGTACAGGCTGGACAGCTCGACCGGGCGCCGCACCTTCGGGTGCACGATCTGGGTGCCGACGCCCCGTTTGCGGATCAGCATGCCGCGCTCGACCAAATAGCCGATGGCTCGGCGCATGGTGGGCCGGGACACACCCAGTCGCTCCGCAAGATCGACTTCGTTGGACAGTCTACTCCCGACGGTCAGCTCGCCGTCTTCGATCAACTGCTGCAAGCGCGTCGCTACCTGGTAGTACAGCGGGACCGGACTGCTTCGATCCAACGCCACGTCCGGCATCGACCCGGTCGTCCGCTCGGTCATCACACCCCCGCAGCTTCGTCCTTATGTCAGGACAAAGTATTGACGTCTGTGATTGACGAGAGTACACCTGACGCGGTGGTCGGGGTCACTCCCGATCGGCCGGGTTTCGACGAGAGGGACAGCGATGCAGCTGCACGGATCGCGAGCGAGCGCGTGAACCGGGAATCGGCCGCGTTCGAGGTGCTCACGATGGGCCGAATGGGCGTAGACATCTATCCACTGCAGATCGGCGTATCGCTGCGGCACGTCGAGAGCTTCGGCAAGTACCTGGGCGGCAGCGCGGCGAACGTCGCGGTGGCCTCGGCCCGACACGGCAGACGGACCGCCCTGATCAGTCGCACCGGCCAGGATCCGTTCGGCGAGTTCCTGCACGACGCGCTGCAGGGCTTCGGCGTGGACGACCGCTTCGTGACCGCGGTGCCGGAGTACCCGACGCCGGTGACCTTCTGCGAGATCTTTCCGCCGGACGACTTCCCGCTCTACTTCTACCGCCGCCCGAAGGCGCCGGACATGCAGATCCGGACCGAGGAGCTGGACCTGGACGCCGTCCGCGCGGCCGACATCTTCTGGGTGACCGTCACCGGACTGTCCGAGGAGCCCAGCCGGGCGGCGACGCTCACAGCGCTGGAGGCGCGGGGGCGGAACGGGATCACCGTGCTCGACCTCGACTACCGGCCGATGTTCTGGTCCTCCCGCGAGGAGGCCCGGCGCTGGGTGCAGAAGGCCCTGCCCTTCGTCACCTGCGCGGTCGGCAACCTCGACGAGTCCGAGACGGCGGTCGGGCTGACCGAGCCGACCGCCATCGCCGACGCCCTGCACGACGCCGGCGTGCAGCTGGCCATCGTGAAGAAGGGCCCGGAGGGCGTGCTCGCCTGCGACGGCAAGGAGCGGGTCTCGGTGCCCCCGATGCCGGTCGACGTGGTGAACGGCCTGGGAGCAGGGGACGCCTTCGGCGGCGCCCTCTGCCACGCCCTGCTCTCCGGCTGGGACCTGGAGCGTTCCATGCGTTTCTGCAACGTGGCGGGCGCGATCGTCGCGGGCCGGCTGGCCTGCGCGGACGCGATGCCGACGACCGATGAGGTCACCGCCGGAATGGAGGCCATCCGTGCGTGAGGAACAACTGCGGGAGCTGGTCCGGACCCGGGTCGAGCGCCCGGAGGCGATCGCCGAGGCCGCCGCGCGCAGGGTGAAGCCCAGTTCGCTGCTGTCGGACCGCGGCCGCCTGATGATGATCGCCGCCGACCACCCGGCCCGGGGCGCGCTGGCCGCCGGTGACCGGCCGCTGGCGATGGCCGACCGGGCCGAGCTGCTGGACCGGCTGGTGCTCGCGCTGTCGCGGCCCGGCGTGAACGGGGTGCTCGGCACGCCGGACATCCTGGAGGACCTGCTGCTGCTCGGTGCCCTGGACGGCAAGGTCGTGGTCGGCTCGATGAACCGCGGCGGTCTGGCCGGAGCGGCCTTCGAGCTGGACGACCGCTTCACCGGCTACGACGCGGCCAGCATTGCCGCCGCCGGATTCGAGGGCGGCAAGATGCTCACCCGCATCGACCTCGCCGATCCCGCGACCGCGCGCACCCTCGAGTCCTGCGCGAACGCGGTCTCCGACCTGGCGAGCCGCGGGCTGATGGCCATGGTCGAGCCGTTCCTCTCGCACCGGGTCGACGGCAAGGTGCGCAACGAGCTCACCGCCGACGCCATGATCAAGGCGCAGGCGGTGTCCGCCGGGCTGGGCAACACCTCGGCCCACACCTGGCTCAAAGTGCCGATCGTCGACGACATGGAGCGCGCCATGGCCGCGACCACGCTGCCCGCGGTGATCCTCGGCGGCGAGGTGTCCGACCCGGACGTGGCCTTCGCGAGCTGGAGCAAGGCGCTGGCGCTGCCCACCGTGGTTGGCCTCGTGATCGGCCGCTCGCTGCTCTTCCCGCCCAACGACGACGTGGCCGGATCGGTCGACGCCGCGGTGAGCCTGCTGTGACCCGCTCAGCTGTCACCCCTTCGTCCGGCACCCTGCCCCCGGTCGTGCGCCGGGGTGAAGCCGCGGACGACACGTTCAGCCTGGTCATCACGCCGGAGAACGCCGGATGGGGCTACAGCAGCCTGCGCATCCTCGAACTACCCGCAGGTGGTAGCAGCACTTTCGACACCGGCGAGGACGAGATGTGCGTGCTGCCGCTGTCGGGCGGCTGCGTTGTCGAGTGCACCGATCTCGACGGCACGAAAGAGCGTTTCGAGATCACCGGCCGGGCCGGCGTCTTCACCCGGGTCACCGACTTCGCCTACGTCCCGCGGGACGCGACGGTGACCGTCTCCTCAGCGGGCGGCGGCCGGTTCGCCCTCCCCGGCGCCCGGGCCGACCGCAGGCTGACCGCCCGCTACGGACCGGCCGACGGCGTGCAGGTCGAGTTCCGCGGGGCCGGGCAGGCCAGCCGCCAGGTGAACAACTTCTGCACGCCGGCCGCGTTCGAGGCCGACAAGCTGATGGCCGTCGAGGTGCTCACACCGGCCGCGAACTGGTCCTCCTTCCCGCCGCACAAGCACGACGAGGAGCGCGAGGGCGAGTCGCAGCTGGAGGAGGTCTACTACTTCGAGGTCGATCGGGACGGCCCCGGCTTCCAGCGGGTGTACACGTCCGGGCCCGGCCGCGAGATCGACGTCTGCGCCGAGGTGCGCACCGGCGACACCATCCTGATCCCGCACGGCTGGCACGGCCCATCGATGGCCGCCCCCGGCTACCACCTCTACTACCTCAACGTGATGGCCGGTCCCAGCCCGGACCGGACCTGGTTGATCTGCGACGACCCGGCACACGCCTGGGTCCGCGGCACCTGGGACGACCAGGAGATCGACCCGCGGCTGCCGCTCACCACCACGGCGGAGAAGCCGTGAGCACCGCCGACGTAATCCCTTCCCGCGGAGGCGGCATCATGACCGTCCGTCTCACCGTTGCGCAGGCGCTCGTGCGGTTCCTGGCGAACCAGTACAGCGAGCGTGACGGGGTGGAGCACCGGTTGATTCCGGGGTGTTGGGGGATCTTCGGGCACGGGAACGTGGCCGGGGTGGGTCAGGCGTTGTTGGAGTCGGCGGTGCAGTTGCGGGACGGGTCGGGGACGGCGGATCTGCCGTATCACCTGGCGCGTAACGAGCAGGGCATGGTGCATGCGTCGGTGGGGTTCTCGCGGATGCGTAACCGGTTGCAGGCGATGGCGTGTACGGCGTCGATCGGGCCGGGGTCGTCGAACATGTTGACCGGGGCGGCGTTGGCGACGACGAACCGGATTCCGGTGTTGTTGCTGGCTTCGGACATTTTCGCGACGCGGGTCTCGTCGCCGGTGTTGCAGGAGTTGGAGCTGCCCAGCGGGTATGACATCTCGGTCAATGATGCGTTCCGGCCGTTGTCGCGGTTCTTCGATCGGGTGTGGCGTGCGGAGCAGTTGCCGGCGGCGTTGTTGGGGGCGATGCGGGTGTTGACCGACCCGGCCGAGACCGGGGCGGTGACCCTGGCCCTGCCGCAGGATGTGCAGGCCGAGGCGTATGACTGGCCGTTGGAGTTGTTCGCGCGTCGGGTGTGGCACATTCCGCGTGCGGTTCCGGAGCCGGCGGCGGTGGCGCGGGCGGTGGGGGTGATCCGGTCGGCGCGGCGGCCGTTGGTGATCGCCGGTGGTGGGGTGCATTACAGCGAGGCGACCGAGGCGTTGCGGTTGTTCGCGGAGGCGACGCGGGATTCCGGTGGCCGACACCCAGGCCGGCAAGGGCGCGATCTTGTGGGATCACCCGCTCGCGGTGGGTGGGGTGGGTTCGACCGGGTCGCCGGTGGCCAACGCGTTGGCCCGCGACGCGGATGTGGTCATCGGGGTGGGGACGCGGTACTCGGACTTCACCACGGCGTCGCGGACCGCGTTCCAGCACCCGGGCGTCAAGTTCGTGAACCTCAACGTGGGCGGCCTGGACGCGGCCAAGCACGCGGGGGTGATGCTGCTGGCCGACGCCCGCAACGGCCTGGAGGCGCTCACCGAAGCGCTCTCCGACTACCGCACCGAGGCGAGCTGGGCCGCCCGCTACCGAGCCCACGCCGCGGAGTGGAACCGGGTCGTCGACAACGCCTACCACCTCGATCACCAGCCGCTGCCGGCCCAGACCGAGGTGCTGGGAGCGCTGAACGAGACCATCGGGCCGGATGCGGTGGTGGTGCAGGCGGCCGGGTCGATGCCCGGTGACCTGCAGATGTTGTGGCGCGCGGAGGACCCGAAGCAGTACCACGTGGAGTACGCGTTCTCCTGCATGGGCTACGAGATCGCCGGCGCGCTCGGGATCAAGATGGCCGCCCCGGAGCGTGAGGTGTACGCGCTGGTCGGCGACGGTTCCTACCTGATGATGGCCCAGGAGATCGTCACCGCGGTGTCGGAGAGGATCAAGCTCAACATCGTGATCGTGCAGAACCACGGGTTCTCCTCGATCGGCGCGCTGTCGGAGTCGCTCGGCTCACAACGGTTTGGCACCAACTACCGCTACCGCAACGACCAGACCGGCATGCTCGACGGCGCCACCCTGCCGATCGACCTGGCCGCCAACGCCGAGAGCCTCGGCGCCGACGTCATCCGGGTCACCACCATCGAGGAGTTCCGGGACGCGATCGCCCGATCTCGCGCCTCCAGCCGCACCACCGCCATCCACATCGAGACCGACCCGCTGGCCCCCGTGCCCTCATCGGAGAGCTGGTGGGACGTGCCGGTCTCCCAGGTCGCCGCGCTGGACAGCACGAACCAGGCCCGCAAGACCTACGACGAACACAAGGCCGAGCAGCGAGCGCTGCTCACCCCGGTGAACGACCGGTACCGGACATCAGGAGGGATCACGTTGAGGACCGTCACGCACTGGATCGGCGGCAAGCCCGCATCGGGTAGCTCCACCCGCACCAGCCCGGTGTGGAACCCGGCCACCGGCGAGCAGCAGGCCGAGGTCGCGCTGGCTAGCGTCGCGGACGTCGACACCGCGGTACAGGCGGCCGCGGCCGCCTTCCAGACCTGGTCGCAGTCCTCGCTCTCGCAGCGCACGAAGGTGCTGTTCGCGTTCCGCGAGCTGGTCAACGACCGGATCAAGGACTTCGCGGAGATCATCTCCGACGAGCACGGCAAGGTTCTCTCCGACGCCCGCGGCGAGGTGTCACGCGGCCTGGAGGTCGTCGAGTTCGCCTGCGGCATCCCGTCGGCCCTCAAGGGTGACTACTCCGACCAGGTCTCCACCGGCGTCGACGTGTTCTCCTTCCGGCAGCCGCTCGGGGTCTGCGCCGGCATCACCCCGTTCAACTTCCCGGCCATGGTGCCGATGTGGATGTACCCGGTGGCCATCGCCTGCGGGAACACCTTCGTGCTCAAGCCCAGCGAGCGGGACCCGAGCGCATCCATGCTGGCGGCCGAGCTGTGGGCCGAGGCAGGCCTGCCCGACGGCGTGTTCAACGTGGTGCACGGCGACAAGGAGGCGGTGGACGCGCTGCTGGACCACGCGGACGTCGCCGCGGTCAGCTTCGTCGGCTCCACCCCGATCGCGCGCTACATCCACGAGCGCGGCAGCGCGAACGGCAAGCGGGTGCAGGCCCTGGGCGGCGCCAAGAACCACGCGATCATCCTCCCGGACGCCGCCATCGACTACGCCTCCGACCACCTGGTCGCGGCCGCCTACGGCTCGGCCGGCGAACGCTGCATGGCGATCTCCGCGGCGATCGCGGTCGGCTCGGCGGGCGACGAGATCGTGGCCGCCGTGGCCGAGAAGGCCCGCGCGACGAAGGTCGGCCCCGGCCGCGAGGCCGACAGCGAGATGGGGCCGGTGATCACCGCCGCGGCCCGGGACCGGATCGTGGGACTGATCGGTACCGGCGAGGAGCAGGGCGCCACGCTCACCGTCGACGGCCGCGGCCTGTCGATCCCCGGACACGAGGACGGATTCTTCGTCGGTCCGACGCTGATCGACAACGTCACCCGGGACATGGACGTCTACCGCGAGGAGATCTTCGGCCCGGTGCTCTCGGTGGTCCGTGCCGACTCGGTGGACGAGGCCATCGCCCTGATCAATGCCAACCCGTACGGGAACGGCACCGCCATCTTCACCTCGTCCGGGGAGGCGGCCCGCCGGTTCCAGCGCGGGGTGAACGTCGGGATGATCGGGATCAACGTGCCGATCCCGGTGCCGATGGCCTACTACTCCTTCGGCGGCTGGAAGGACTCGCTGTTCGGGGACAAGCACATCCACGGACCGGAGGGCGTCTCCTTCTACACCCGGGCCAAGGTCGTCACCTCGCGGTGGCCGCGGACCGAGGCCCCCAGCGGCTCCAGCTTCCATTTCCCGACCCACAGCTGACCGCCGATGATCGCCCTCGGCATCGGGCCGGAGATCGCTCCCGAACAGTGGAACAACTCGATCGTGAGCTGTTCCGGACCGGGTCGCCACCACGATTCGCCGAGCCCACGACCCCCGATGTGATCCACTCCCGCAGCCGGCTCGCCGGTTGTACCAAACAGAAAGAGGCACTCGATGGCGAGTAACCGCAAGATCGCACGCAGACTGGGAGCTGTCGCGGTCGTGGCTGTGGCCCTGGCCGCATGCAGTAGTCAGGGCGGCGCGCAGAACCAACCAGCTGCTCCCGCTGGTGGCGGCGGTACGCCGCAGACCGGCGGCAAGACCTACACCATCGCCATGGTGACGCATGAGGCAGCGGGTGACACGTTCTGGGACAAGATCCGGAAGGGGGCCGAGGCCGCGGCGGCCAGCCATGGCATCGACCTGAAGTACTCGAACAACGAGCAAGGCCCGGATCAGGCCACGCTGGTGCAGAACGCCATCGACAGCAAGGTCGACGGCTTGGCAGTCACCTTGTCCAACGCGGACGCGGTCATCCCGGTGGCGAAGAAGGCGGGTGAAGCGAATATCCCGGTGGTGGTGTTCAACCAGGGCTTAGATCAGTACAAGGACGCCGGGGCGAAGATGTACTTCGGCTCCGACGAAGACCTAGCCGGGCAGACCGTGGGTCAACGGATCACCCAGGAAGGCGGCGGGAAGACCCTGTGCATCATCCAGCAGCAGGGCTCGGTGGCGCTGGAGACCCGTTGCGCAGGTGTGAAGAAGACCTTCGCGAACACCGAGAATCTTCAGGTCAACGGCACCGACCTGCCCTCGGTGCAGCAGACCATCGGCGCCAAGCTCACCCAGGACCCGTCGATCACCCACGTGGTCACCC
This sequence comes from uncultured Actinomycetota bacterium, assembly GCA_963841985.1. Taxonomy (GTDB): domain Bacteria; phylum Actinomycetota; class Actinomycetes; order Mycobacteriales; family Pseudonocardiaceae; genus Pseudonocardia. The sequence continues at coordinate 37,770 of CAWJFD010000029.1, read as the reverse complement.
TGGGCGCGGGAGTGGCGATGGCCGCGCTGCAGTCGATGACCGACACCGGCAAGAACACCAAGCTGATCACGTTCGACCTGAACCAGGACGCCGCGAAGGCCATCCAGGAAGGCAAGATCGAGTTCTCCATCGACCAGCAGCCCTACGTCCAGGGCTACCTCGCGGTTGACTCGCTCTGGCTGGCGCTGACCAACGGCAATGACATCGGTGGCGGCAAGCCAGTGCTGACCGGTCCGTCCTTCGTGGACAAGACCAACATCGACCAGATCCTGCCCTACACCGCCAACAACACGCGCTGACCCGCGCTCCCCGAGGGGAAGCCGGCGTGGCCGGCTTCCCCTCGGGGCCCCAGCCGTCGGAGGAGCATCCATGAGTACACCAGTGGCGACGAAGGAGTCGCCGAGCACGGGCGATCCGGCACGACCGAAGCGTTCGTTGACCGCACGCATGTTGACCCGCCCGGAGATCGGGGCGGTCGCGGCGGCTATCGCGATCTTCATCTTCTTCTTCGCGATCGCGGCGCCGTTCCGCACGTTGCCGTCGTTCGCGACGGTGTTGTACGCCTCCTCGACGATCGGGATCGTCGCGGTCGGGGTGGCGTTGTTGATGATCGGTGGGGAGTTCGACCTGTCCTCGGGTGTGTCGGTGGTGACCTCGGCGCTGGTCGCGGCCCTGGTCTGTTTCCAGCTGTCGCTCAACGTGTGGGTCGGGGTGCTGTTCAGCCTGCTGTTCGCGTTGGCGATCGGGTTCATCAACGGCTACCTGGTGGTCCGCACCGGCATCCCCAGCTTCTTGATCACCCTGTCGACGTTCTTCATGCTGCGTGGGGTCAACCTCGGGACCACCAAGGCCATCACCGGCACCGTGGCCACCGACAACGTCTCCGAGCTGGACGGGTTCGCCTCCGCCCGCGCGGTGTTCGCCTCCGACATCCCGCTCGGCTTCATGACCTTGAAGGTCACCGTGATCTGGTGGCTGGTGTTCGTGGCCCTGGGCACCTGGATCCTGCTGCGCACCCGCGTCGGGAACTGGATCTTCGCCGCCGGCGGCAACGCCGCGTCCGCCCGGGCCGTCGGGGTGCCGGTGAACAAGGTCAAGATCGGCCTGTTCATGGGGGTGTCGTTCCTGTGCTGGTTCCTGGGCATGCACCTGCTGTTCAACTTCTCCTCGGTGCAGTCCGGGCTGGGTATCGGCAACGAGTTCATCTACATCATCGCCGCGGTCGTCGGCGGCTGCCTGCTGACCGGCGGCTACGGCTCGGCCATCGGCGCGGCGATCGGCGCGTTCATCTTCGGCATGACCACCCAGGGCATCGTGTTCGCCGGGTTCGACCCGAACTGGTTCTACACGTTCCTGGGCGCGATGCTGCTGCTCGCCGTGATGGTCAACCTGTACGTCAAGAACTACGCCTTCACGAGGAAGTGAGTGACCGGCCATGACCGACACGATCACCGATCGCGCCGACCCTACGCTGAAGGCCGGCACGCCGCTGGTAGAGATGGAGAACGTGGGCAAGGCCTACGGCGCCATCCGCGCACTGGAGGGCATCAACCTGCGGGTCAACGCCGGCGAGGTGGCCTGCGTGCTGGGCGACAACGGCGCCGGCAAATCCACCCTCATCAAAATCATCTCCGGGTTGCACCCGCACACCGAGGGCAAGCTGACCGTCGACGGGGAAGAGGTGCACTTCTCCTCACCCGCGCATGTCACTCGACCACGGCATCGCCACCGTCTACCAAGACCTCGCGGTGGTGGCCCTGATGGAGGTGTGGCGCAACTTCTTCCTCGGCTCCGAGCTCACCAAGGGCAACTACCCCCTCGCCCCGCTGGACATCCCGGGCATGCGGCGGATCGCCGACGAAGAGCTCAAGAAGATGGGCATCACCGTCAAGGACATCAACCAGCCCATCGGCACCCTCTCCGGTGGCCAACGCCAATGCGTGGCCATCGCCCGCGCCGTCTACTTCGGGGCCAGGGTGCTGATCCTCGACGAGCCCACCGCCGCGCTCGGCGTCAAACAGTCCGGCGTGGTCCTCAAATACACCGCGGCCGCCCGCGACGCCGGACTGGGCGTGGTGTTCATCACCCACAACCCGCACCACGCGTTCATGGTCGGCGACCACTTCATCATCCTCAAACTGGGCCGCCGCGTCCTGGACAAGAAGCGCGCCGAAGTCACCCTCGAAGAGCTCACCGCAGAAATGGCCGGCGGCCAGGAACTCGCCGAACTCTCCCACGAGCTCAAGCGCTAGCCGTTGTGAGTGGCGGCCGTGCTAGGGCACGGCTGGCCACTCACGACCTCGATAGCACCCGGCCGCAGACCCGGTCCCGGGTGCCGGCCGTCCTGCGCGCACAGCCCAGCTCGACAAGGGAGTCCGACCAATGACCGACCGCCTGAACATCGGCCTCGCCGGCCTCGGTCGGATGGGACGCATACACGCCGCGCAACCTTTCCGGCCGCTGCCCGTCGGCCAGGCTGTGTTGCGTCTACGACGCCGACCCTGTGCTCGCCGAGGATGCCGCGAGCCGGCTGGGCGTGCCGTGGACCGCGTCCTACGCGGAGCTGCTCGCCGCGTGCGACGCCGTCGCCATCGCGACCAACACCGGCTCGCACGCGGAGCTGACCGTGTCCGCTGCGGAAGCCGGTAAGCCCGTCTTCTGCGAGAAACCGATCTCCCTCGACCGGACGACGTCGGTGACCGCCGTCGAGGCCGTGGAGCGCGCCGGCGTGCCGTTCCAGGTCGGTTTCCACCGCCGATTCGACCCGGACTGGGTCGCTGTCACCGAGCGCATCGAGGCCGGCGAGCTGGGCGAGGTCACCCTGTTCCGCACGTCCCTGCGGGACATGACACCCCCGAACCCCGCGTTCCTGACCGGATCGGGTGGGTTCTTCGTCGACGTCACCGTGCACGACCTGGACGTGGCCCGTTGGATGGTCGGCGAGATCGTCGAGGTGACCGCGCACGGGGCCGCGTCGGACCCGGCGTTCGCCGAGCTCGGCGACATCGACACCGCCGTGGTCGTGCTGCGCTTCGCGAACGGGGCGCTCGGCATGATCGACAACAGCCGCTCGGCGCGGTACGGCTACGAGTGCTCCACCGAGGTGATGGGCACCCTAGCCACCGCGCGGGTGGACGCCCCCGCCGTCGCGGCTACGAGTGGCGGACCCCCGGGCTGGCCGTCGCGGGAACTGCCGCGCGACTTCGAGGAGCGGTATCCCCTGGCCTACTCGGCGGAGCTGGAGGCGTTCGCCCGCTGCGTGCTCGACGGCACCGAGCCGCGGGTGACCGGCCGGGATGCGCTGGCCGCGTTCGATCTGGCGCAGGCGTGCGACGAATCCTGGCGAAGTGGACGAACCGTGGCCGTGAGTGCGCAGCCGCGTTCCAACACGACTGCGCACTCACAGGGGAGGTAGTGACATGACCGACCGGATCGCCGGGGCCCCGATCTCGTGGGGTGTGTGTGAGGTTCCCGGGTGGGGATACCAGCTCACCCCGGCGCGGGTGCTGACCGAGATGCGCGACGTGGGCCTGGTGGCCACCGAGCTGGGTCCCGAGGGTTTCCTGCCGGCCGAGCCGGGCGCGATGGCGCGGACGTTGAGCCAGCACGACCTGCACGCGGTCGGCGGCTTCACACCGCTGCTGCTGCACCGGCCCGACCACGACCCGGTGCCTGCGGTCGCCGAGCTGCTGAAGGCCTACGGCGCCACCGGCTCGGACACGCTGGTGCTCTCGGCGGTGACCGGGCTGGAGGGCTACGACGAGCGCCCCGAGCTCGACGAGACCGGTTGGACGACACTGCTGACCAACCTGGACCGCCTCGGCGCGCTGGCCACCGAGCACGGCGTGCACGCCGTGCTGCACCCGCACGTGGGGACCATGGTGCAGAACGGGTCCGAGGTGCAGCGGGTGCTCGAGGGCTCGTCGATCGCGCTCTGCCTGGACACCGGGCACCTGCTGATCGGTGGCACCGACCCGGCCGAGCTGACCCGACAGGCCCCGGAGCGGATCGCGCACACCCACATGAAGGACGTCGACGCCGGGTTGGCGCGGCAGGTGCAGGACGGGCGGCGGACCTACACCGAGGCCGTGCGCGAAGGCATGTACCGCCCGCTCGGCACCGGTGACGTGGACTTCGAAGCGATCATCCGTTACCTCCGTCAGCAGGGCTACCGGGGCTGGTACGTGCTGGAGCAGGACACCATCCTCACTGAGGAGCCGCGCGGCGAGGGCCCGCTGGCCGACGTGCGCACCAGCGTCGACTATCTGCGCAGCCTCCTCGCTCAGGACCGCGCCGCGTGAGCGAACGGCTCGGCAATAGGTTGCGAAGTGCCGTCTGCGGATCGGGGTGCTGGGGGCGGCGCGGATCACCGAGCTGGCCCTGGTGGTCCCGGCGCGGATCACCGGGGACCGGCTGGTGGCTGTGGCCGCCCGGAACCCGGAACGAGCAGCTGCCTACGCCGCCGAACACAAGTTCGAGCGTGCCCTCGACTCCTACGCCGAGGTGATCGCGGACCCCGAGATCGATGTCGTCTACAACCCGCTGGCCAACGGGCTGCACGGGCCGTGGAACCGGGCCGCGATCGACGCCGGCAAGCACGTGCTGAGCGAGAAGCCGTTCGCCAGCAACGCGACGGAGGCACGCGAGGTGCGCGACGCCGCCGTGGCGGCCGGGGTGACCGTGCTGGAGGGGTTCCACTACCTGCACCACCCCGTGATGCGCCGCTTGCACTCGCTGCTCGACTCCGGCGAGCTGGGCGAGCTGCGCCGGGTCGAGTCGCACTTCGCGATGCCGGCACCTCCGGACGACGATCCGCGCTGGTCGTGGGAGCTGGCCGGCGGGGCGGTGATGGACCTGGGCTGCTACTCGCTGCACTCGGTGCACATGCTGGCGCCGTGGGCCGGCGGCGAGCCGCAGGTCGTGGCCGCTCGCGGCACCGAGCGGACCGGCCGCCCCGGCGTCGACGAGCGCCTGGAAGCCGATCTGGAGTTCCCCGGAGGCGCCACCGCGCTGGCGCACTGCGACATGGCCGCCCCCGACTGGCGCATCACCTGCCGGGTGCTCGGCAGCCGGGGCGAGGCCACGGCCTCCAACTTCGTCCGCCCCGATCAGGACGACCGAGTGCTGGTGATCACTCCGAAGGGCCACCGGGAGGAACGCATGGGCACCCGCTCCAGCTACACGTACCAACTGGAAGCACTGCGGTCACACCTGCGCGACGGCGCCCCGCTGCCCATCGACGTGCACGACGCGGTGACCACCGCGGAGCTGATCGACGCCACCTACGCCGCCGCCGGCTTCCCACCGCGCCCGCGCCACCCGGAGATCGGCTAGCGCGGGCGAGCGCACCGGCGGCGCCACGAGAACGGCTTGTGCGGTGGATCAGGACGAGACCGGAACCGATACGAGCTTGATGGTGGCGCCGGTCGGGTCGGCGATCTGGGCCAGCCGGCCGAACGGCGAGTCCTCCGCAGCCTGCACGATCTCACCGCCGAGGCGTTCCACGGCGGACAATGCGCCGTCCACGTCGACGCAGCCGATGTAGGTCTGCCAGCTGGCCGGCATGCCCTCCGGCAGGAAGTCCTTGGCGTCCATCACCCCGGCGTACGGCTCGCCGTCGACGACCAGGTTGGTGTAGCGGAAGTCGTCCGTGTCGCTCATGACGGCGGTCTGCCAGCCGAACACGGTCCGGTAGAAGTCCAGCGTCGCCGCGTAGTCACGGGTGTGCAGCTCGTGCCACGCCGGTGCGCCGGCCTCGGCGATCAACCCGTATCCCGCTGTGTTCGCCCGGCTGCCACAACCCGACCGCGGCGCCGCCCGGATCGGCCACCATGCCCATGGTGCCCAGCGGTCCCACCTGCATCGGCTCCAGCAGCACCTGCCCGCCCGCAGCCACCGACGCCTCGGTCACCGACTTGGCGTCGGCGACGGCGAGGTAGGTGCTCCAGACATCCGGGGTGCCGGCGCTGCCGTCGTTGCGCATCATCCCGGCGACCAGGGCGTCACCGCGCCGGAAGTTGACGTAGCCGCCGTAGTCCTCACCTGCCGAGGTGGCGGTCCAGCCGAAGATCTCGCCGTAGAAGCTCACGGCGCGGTCGGGATCGGAGCTGTACAGGTCGATCCAGCACGGCGCTCCGAGCGGGGCGGCGGCACGGGTGGGCATCGTTGTCCTCTTTCCGTCAGAGGCCATCGAGCGTACCCATGCCCTCGAGCAGCTCGCCCTTCGCCAATTTGTCAGCACATCGTGACAACACCAGGTCCGTATGTTTTTCTGTTCGCGAGGCAACGATGCGGAGGATCGCGGCTATGCGGAAGAGCGCTGCGCCGTCCTGCGGCAGCTCACGGACCAGTCCTGCGACGTGCGCCGGGAGCTGCCACCCGGCGCCGCCCTGTTCCACGAGCCGCGAGTCGTCGCCTGAACCGCGGCTCCCGCACCGTCCCCGATGAGGAGTACTGGTTGTTCCTGACGAACCTGCCGGAAGGAGAGCGCCGATGACCCGCACCGCAGCGGTCGGCCGGCTGACCGAGGCCGACTGCCGGCTCGAGGACCTGGTGGAAGTGCTTGCCGCGCGCACCGATGGGGCCGACTACCCGTACGCGGACGCCGTGGTGGACGAGGTGCTCGTCTACGACGCGGCTCAGCTGCGCCGCTCCCCGCACGCCGAGGTGGCCGCCGAGCTGGTCCGGGCCCTGGCCGACGGGCCCGGGATCGTCGTGTTCCGCGGCGCGTTCCGACCGGGCGGTGGTCGACCGGGCCACCGCGGCGTTCGAGGGGCTGATCGCCGAGCAGCGCGCCGCCGGCGCCGTCGCCGGTGATCATTTCGCCCCACCCGGGGCCAACGACCGGGTGTGGAACGCGCTGGAGAAGCTCGCGGTCGCCGCGTCCGGAGGTGTTCGTCGACTACTACGCCAACGACATGCTCGCGCTGGTCGCGACGGCCTGGCTCGGCCCCGGCTACCAGGTCACCTCGCAGCTCAACGTGGTGAACCCCGGCGGCAAGGCGCAGGTCGGTCACCGCGACTACCACCTGGGCTTCCTGTCCAACCCGGTGATCGAGCAGTACCCGGCGCACGTGCACCGGCTCTCCCCCGTACTCACCCTGCAGGGCGCCGTGGCGCACTCGGACATGCCGGTGGAGAGCGGCCCGACGCTGTACCTGCCGCACTCCCAGAAGTACGAGCCCGGCTACCTGGCCACCAACCGGCCCGAGTTCGCGGCGTACTTCGAAGCCCACCACGTGCAGCTGCCGTTGCAGGCCGGGGACGCGGCATTCTTCAACCCCGCGGTGATCCACGGCGCCGGGACCAACCGATCGGCCGACATCCGCCGGATGGCGAACCTGCTGCAGGTCTCCTCGGCGTTCGGTCGCACCATGGAGGCCGTGGACCGGGAACGTGTGTGCCGCGCGATCTACCCCGCGTTGCGCGCCGGAACCGACGTCGAGCACGCCGTCGCCGCGGCGGCGGAGGGCTACCCGTTCCCGACCAACCTCGACCGCGACCCGCCGGTGGACGGGCTGGCGCCGCCGAGCCAGGCCGACCTGGTGCGCTCGGCCCTCGCGCAGGGCTGGGACCCGGCCCGCTTCGACGAGGAGCTCACCGCGCACTCCACGCGCCGGCACAGCAGCTGATGAGGCTGCTCGCCGATCGGGTGCTGCTGGTCAGTGGCGGCACCGCAGGAGTGGGCGCGGGCGTCGCCAGGGCCGCCGCCGCGCACGGGGCCACGGTCGCGGTCAGCGGGCGGCGACAGGAGGCCGGGGAGAAGCTGGTCGCCGAGCTGCAGGACAGCGGCGCCACGGCGCTGTACGTTCCGGCGGACGTGGCCGACGTGGGCCAGGCCCAGGCGAGCGTCGCCGCGGTGGTCTCGGCGTTCGGGCGGATCGACGCGCTCGTCAACGCCGCCGGGCTGACGTCGAGGGGCAGCCTGCTCGACACGACGCCGGAGCTGTTCGACGAGCACATCGCGGTGAACCTTCGAGCCCCCGTTCTTCCTCATGCAGGCCGTGGTCGCGCACCTGGTGGAGCGCGGCGCGCCCGGATCGATCGTCAACATCATCTCCTCGTCGGAGCTCGGTGGGCAGCCGTACCTGGCGCCGTACGTGGCCGCGAAGGCCGGGCTGGCCGGCGCCACCCGCAACGCCGCCCACGCGCACCGCTTCGACCGGATCCGGATCAACGGCCTCGACATCGGGTGGACCGACACCGAGGGCGAGGACGAGATCCAGCGCCGGTTCCACGACGCCGACGACGGCTGGCGCGAGCGGGCGGCTCAGCGGCTGCCGATGGGTCGGCTGGGCCGCGTCGACGAGGTGGCCGAATTCGTGGTCTTCCTGCTGTCGGACCGCAGCGGGGTGGTCACCGGCTCGGTGCTGGACTGGGACCAGAACGTCCTCGGGGGCCTGGACTGACCAGGTTCGCTCAGGGGGACGGTCGGTTGCTCGCTGCCGGGCTCTCCGGAGCCGCGTCGCGCCCGGGCACACCCGGCGGCGCGTTCCCGTCCTCGCCGGGCCCGGGGCTGGGGTCGGAAACGGGGTCGGCGCCGGATTCGGGGCCGGAATCGGAATCGGGGTCGCGGGATATGCGTCCCGGGTGCAGGAGCAGCCCGAGCGGGCGCAGCGGCGCGAGCGAGACGAGCGGGACATGCGGCACGTGCGAGAGCTGCGGGACGGCGATCCGGTGCTGCCGGGCGGCGATGCGGGCCCGGCGCAGCTCGTCCCGGGTCCGGGTGTGCTCCCCCAGGTCGAGCTCGGTGAGCAGCCGGTCGACGGCCTGGGCCAGGTCGCTGTTCAGGTCCCAGTCCGCCGGCTGCTCCCGCGGATCGTGCAGCAGGAGGTCGGTGGCGTCGGCGCGGGCGGCCCGCAGCGCCCAGAGCGCCCTCGCCAGCCGCGCCTCCTCCGACTCCAGATCCGATCCCTCCACCTCGGCTTCGAGCATCCCGCCGAAGGCGCGCACCGCCTCGGCAATCCGTCCGATGAGCTCGGCCTGCATCCGGCGCAAACCGTCCCGCCGCAGCCGGTCGCTCTCCGAGCCGGGGCGGCCGTGGGCCTGCGCCGCGTCGTACACGGATCGGAACAGGCTGCGCACCGTGACCGAGCAGTGCTCCAGCGCTTCCAGCCCGTCCCGCAGCCCGACCCCGCGGTCCCGCCCGGCCAGCGCCCGGATGTTGAGCTGGCGGCTCTCCTCGGCGTGGGCGAGCGCCCGGTCGACCCGCGGCACGTGGCGGTTCAGCCGCCGCGCATCATCCAGCCACCGCTTCGCGGCCTCGGGGTCGAGCCCGTTCGGGATCGCGGCGCCCGCGGTCTCCAGCAGCCCGGCGATCTCGTTGGCGAACTTCTGCAGGGCCTCCCCGGCGAAGCGGCTCTGCACCGCGGGCGGGATGACGATGTTCACCAGCAACCCGACCGCCGCACCGACCAGCGTCTCCAGCACCCGGTCCAGCGCGACCGCCGTCGCGCTCCCGGCATAGCCGACACCGAGCACCAGCATGGCGCTGATCGGCACCTCGACCAGCTGCGGGCCCAGCCGCAGCAGCTGTCCGACCACGATCGACGCCCCGACGAGCAGGCCGAGGCTCCACCAGCTCAGCCCCACCACCGAGACGAAACCGAGCGCCACCACCACACCGGACACGACGCTGAGCACCCGCTGGAACCCGCTGGTCATCGTCTCGGTCAGCGTCACCTGCACGACGATGAGGGCGGTCAGCGCGGCGATGAGCGGCGGCGGATCGTCGAGCCCGACAATGTCGGCGACCACGTAGGCGGCGACGGCGGCACCGGTCAGGCGGAAGGCCCGCACGGCCGCCGATCGTCCGCGCTCGCGCAGCCGCCGGACGAGCGTGGTCAGGAAGCGGCGCACCGCAGCAGTTCTGCGGGCGAGCCACGAGCGCGCCATTCGATACCTCCTCGACTGGCCGGCAGCGAGTGTCCTGCGTCCTGAACGACCCTAGAGCCGGGGAGGTTCGAAGCGCATCCGCACCGAGCCGGTCGGGGCGGCCGCCTCAGAAGTGCGGGTGATCCCCGCGCAGCAGCACCCGCGGGCCGATTCCCGCGTCGGGCTGCTGCCCGCCGCGGCACACCTCACCGAGGACCCAGGCCTCGACGTGACGGGCGGTGAGCATCGCCAGCGCCCGGTCCACGTCGTCGGGAGGCATTACGGCCACCATGCCGACGCCCATGTTGAACGTCTTCTCCATCTCGGCGCGTGAGACGCGGCCGCGGGACGCGATCAGGTTGAACACCGGCGCCGGGGTCCAGGTGCCGCGCTCGATCACCGCCTGCAACCGCGGTGGCAGCACGCGCTCCAGGTTGCGCGCCAGCCCACCGCCGGTGATGTGCGCGAAGGTGCGCACGCCCGTCTCGGCGGTCAGGGCCAGGCAGTCGCGGGCGTAGATCCGGGTGGGGATCAGCAACTCCTCGCCGAGCGTGTGCCCGAACTCCTCGACGTGACCGCCGAGCGGCATCCGCGCGATCTCCAGCAGCACGCGCCGGGCGAGCGAGTACCCGTTGGAGTGCAGGCCGGACGAGCCCAGCGCCAGCAGCACGTCCCCCGCATGGACCCGGTCCGGACGCAACATCGCATCGGCCTCCACGATCCCGACTCCGGTGGCCGAGATGTCGTAGCTGCCCGATTCCATCAGCCCGGGGTGCTCGGCCGTCTCGCCGCCGAGCAGGGCGCATCCGGCCAGCTGGCATCCCTCGGCGATCCCGCCGACGACGGCGGCGATGTGCTCGGGAACGAGCTTGCCGACGGCGATGTAGTCCTGCAGGAACAGCGGCTCAGCGCCGCACACCACGAGGTCGTCGACGACCATCGCGACCAGGTCGAGCCCGATCGTGTCGTGTTTGCCCACGGCCTGCGCGATCGCGATCTTGGTGCCCACCCCGTCCGTCGACGCGGCCAGCACCGGCTCCCGGTAGCGGCCCATCTTGAGCGCGAACAGCCCGGCGAAGCCGCCGATCCCGCCCATCACCTCGGGGCGGCCTGCCTTCTCCGCCAGCGGCCGCAACGCCTCGACGGCCCGCTCCCCCGCCTCGATGTCCACCCCTGCCGACGCGTAGGACATGCCGCTGCCGTCGGGCCTGGAGCTGGTGGACGGCATGGGTTGGCACTCCTGAGGGTGGGGGCTGGTCGCACCGCACCGGTGGTACGGGGTTCGGCCGTCAAGGCCTGCGCAGCGCGTCCTGGGCGCCGTAGCCGACGGTCAGCAGCGCGGCGGATCGATCGACCGGCCCACTGCGCAGCGGGCCGGGATCGCCGGACGCCGCTCCCGACACGGTATCGGCCACCCCCGACCCGAGGTCGGCCGTGAGGTCCGGCGGGACCGTGAGCTTCTCCAGGAGGTGCTTGCCCAGCCGTGCCTCTTCCGGCAGCGCGATCGGGTAGTCGCCGTCGAAACACGCCATGCAGAGCCGGGTGCGCGGCTGCTCGGACGCCGCGATCAGGCCGTCGAGCGAGACGTAGCCCAGCGTGTCGGAGCCGATCGAGCGACGTATGCCTTCGACGTCGAGAACGCCGGCCAGCAGCTCGGCGCGGGTGGCGAAGTCGATGCCGTAGAAGCACGGCCAGCGCACCGGCGGCGAGGCGATCCGCACGTGCACCTCCAGCGCACCGGCCTCGCGGAGCATCCGGACGAGCGCGCGCTGCGTGTTGCCGCGCACGATCGAGTCGTCGACAACGATCAGACGCTTGCCCCGGATGACGTCGCGCAACGGGTTGAGCTTGAGCCGGATGCCCAGCTGCCGGATGGTCTGCGACGGCTGGATGAACGTGCGCCCGACGTAGGCGTTCTTGACCAGGCCCTGGCCGTAGGGAATGCCCGAGCCCTGCGCGTAGCCGATCGCGGCGGGCGTGCCGGATTCGGGCGTCGGGATCACCAGGTCGGCCTCCACCGGGTGCTCCTCGGCCAGCCTGCGGCCGATCTCCACGCGGGCGGCGTGCACCGAACGACCGGAGATCGACGTGTCCGGGCGGGCCAGGTACACGTACTCGAACACGCAGCCCTTGGGTTCGGGCGCGGCGAACCGCGAGCTGCGCATGCCGGCCGCGTCGATGGCGAGCAGCTCACCCGGCTCCACCTCACGCACCATGGAGGCGCCGACGATGTCCAGCGCGGCGGTCTCGCTGGCCACCACCCAGCCGCGTTCGAGCCGACCGAGGACCAGCGGCCGGACGCCGTGCTGATCACGCGCGGCGTAGAGGGTCTGCTCGTCCGCGAACACCAGCGAGAACGCACCCCGCAACCGCGGCAGCAGGCGCATCGCCGCCTCCTCGACCCCCGTGTCGGCGGCGGTGGCGACGAGCAGCTCGGTGATCAGATCGGAGTCCGTGGTGGACTGCATCGTGGCGCGGTCGGCCCGCGGCCTGGTGACCGGGCTCCGGCCGGCGACGACCTCGTCGCGGAGTTCCGCGGTGTTCACCAGGTTGCCGTTGTGGCCCAGTGCCACTCCGGAGCCGGTGGCGGTCGTGCGGAACGTCGGTTGCGCGTTGTCCCAGGTGGTGGACCCCGTAGTGGAGTAGCGGCAGTGCCCGACCGCGAGGTGACCCTTCAACGACGACAGCACCTGCTCGTCGAAGACCTGGCTGACCAGCCCGAGGTCCTTGAACACCACGGTACGCAGGCCGTCGGACACGGCGATACCAGCCGCTTCCTGGCCGCGATGCTGCAGGGCGTACAGCCCGTAGTAGGTGAGCTTCGCGACGTCCTCGCCCGGGGCCCAGACCCCGAAAACGCCACATTCCTCGCGGGGTTCGTCGTCTAATCGTTGGTCGGGGGTCGGATCGGTGGGGTGCTCGTTCCAGTCGGAACTCGTACGCACGACACGCTCCCTAGGCAGCTGGTGCGATCACTGCCGAATGCTACGCCGCTCGGCGGCCGGCGCCGGGCCTGTGCGGTGCGCGTCACCGAATCCCGACGACATGGCCCCGACCAGTGCGAACAGCACGTACGCCGGTAGCCGCCCGGCATCGGAGGTCGGTTCCGGCGTCGCCGGGAGGTCGGGCCGGTGCGCCGTACGGACCAGCGTCAGGTTCCGGTTCGGCGCAACAACGCCTCGATCTCCCCCGCCCGGGAACCCGACGCCGTCAGCCGGCCGGATCGCAGCGCATCGACCCAACTCAGCCGATCGGTGACGAGCGCGAGCCACGTCCGCGCATCGGCCTCGACAATGTTCGGCGGGGTGCCGCGGGTGTGCCGCGGGCCGGAGACGCACTGCACGGCGCCGTACGGCGGCACCCGCACTTCCACGCTGTGCCCCGGAGCCAGCTCGGCCAGCGCGGCCAGGCTCCGCTTCACCGCCGAGCGCAGCTCCGCACGCGGCGGGATGGGCCCCCCGTCGAGCCAGTCCCCGACCGCGGCATCCATCCGTATCCCCGGCTCCGGGTCAGGTGAACAGGGCGGGCAGGGTCGCGGTCCAGGCCGCACGCAGCTCGTCGAGGGGCAGCGTGGGGATGTCGCTGATCGACAGGGCCGAGCCGCCGGTGGTGCCCAGCGGATGGGCCGGCACGTTGATCGCGGCCGCGCTGACCAGCAACCGGACCACCCGGTCGGGCGGCACGGTGACCAGCACCCGGCCAGCCGACTCGGAGAACAACGTCACGAACGGGTCGAGCGCCGGGCTCAGATCGATCGTCGCGCCGCAGCCACCGACCAGGCAGGCCTCGACCAGCGCCTGCGCCAGCCCACCGTCGGACAGGTCGTGGGCACCGGTGAGGAACCGGTCGGCCGCGGCGGCCGCGAGCAGCCGGGCCAGGCGCCGCTCACCCTCGAGGTCCACCGCCGGTGGACGGCCGCCGAGGTGGCCGTGCACGACGTGCGCCCACTCGCTACCGCCGAGCTCGTCGCGCGTGTCGCCGAGCAGCACGATCGCGTCCCCGGGACCGGTGAAGCCGGAGCGCACCCGCAGCGCCACGTCGTCGATCACGCCGAGCACGCCGACCACCGGGGTGGGCAGGATCGGCTGCGAGCCGGTCTGGTTGTAGAAGCTCACGTTGCCACCGGTCACCGGGATGCCCAGCTGCGCGCAGCCGTCGGCCAGCCCCCGCACCGCCTGCTGGAACTGCCACATCACGTGCGGATCCTCCGGCGAGCCGAAGTTCAGGCAGTTGGTCACGGCCATCGGCACCGCACCCGAGGTGGCGACGTTGCGGTAGGCCTCGGCGAGGGCCAGCTGGGCGCCGGTGTAGGGGTCGAGAGCCACGAACCTGGCGTTGCAGTCGGTGGCCACCGCGACGCCGCGCCCCGTCTTCTCGTCGACCCGGATCATCCCGGCGTCGGCGGGCTGGGCCAGCACGGTGTTGCCGCGCACGTAACGGTCGTACTGCTCGGTGACCCAGGCCCGGCTGCACAGGTTGGGGCTGGCGGCCAGCCGCAGGATCTCCGCTCGCAGCTCGCTCGGCGCGGCCGGCCGCGGCAGCACGTCGGGCACGTCGGCGGTCAGCGCGTCCTGGGCGTCGGCGTTGCGGTGTACCGGTCGCCGGTAGACAGGGCCGTCGTGCGCGACGGTGCGCGGCGGCACGTCGACCACCGTCCCGCCGTGCCAGGTGATCACCAGCCGGTCGCCTTCGGTGACCTCACCGATCACCGTGGCCAGGGTGTCCCACTTGCGGCACACGTCCATGAACGCGGGCACGTCCTGCGGGCGCACCACGGCGCACATACGTTCCTGCGATTCGCTCGACAGGATCTCGGCGGGCGTCATCCCGGTGGCGCGCAGCGGCACGGCGTCCAGCTCGATCGCCATCCCACCGTCGCCCGCGCTGGCCAGTTCGCTGGTGGCGCAGGACAGCCCGGCGCCGCCGAGGTCCTGGATGCCGACCACCAGCCCCGCGTGGAAGAGCTCGAGGCAGCACTCGATGAGCACCTTCTCGGTGAACGGGTCGCCGACCTGCACCGACGGCAGCTTCTTGCGGCCGGTGCCGGACTCGTTGCCGTCAAATGTCTCGCTGGCCAGCACCGACACGCCGCCGATGCCGTCCAGACCGGTCCGGGCCCCGAACAGAATAATCTTGTTACCGGTGCCGGAGGCGAACGCCAGATGCAGGTCCTCGGTGCGCATGGTGCCCACGCACAGCGCGTTGACCAGCGGGTTCCCGGCGTAGGTCGAGTCGAACACCACCTCGCCGCCGATGTTGGGCAGCCCCAGCGAGTTGCCGTAGCCACCGATGCCGGCGACCACCCCGGCCAGCACCCTGCGCGTGTCCGGGGCGTCGGCCGGGCCGAAGCGCAGCGGGTCGGCGACGGCGACCGGGCGGGCACCCATGGCCATGATGTCCCGGACGATCCCGCCGACCCCGGTGGCGGCACCCTGGTAGGGCTCCACGTAGGAGGGGTGGTTGTGTGATTCGATCTTGAACGTGACCGCCCAGCCGTCGCCGATGTCCACCACACCCGCGTTCTCGCCGATCCCGGCGAGCATCTTCGTCCGCATGGCGTCCGTCGTGGTCTCGCCGAAGTAGGCCAGATGCACCTTGGACGACTTGTAGGAGCAGTGCTCGCTCCACATCACCGAGTACATCGCCAGCTCGGCGTCGGTGGGACGGCGGCCGAGGATCTCCCGGATGCGGGCGTACTCGTCGTCCTTCAGCCCCAGCTCGCGGTAGGGCTGCGGGTGGTCAGGGGACGTCAACGGCGTTCTCGACGGTGTCGGCGATGGGCGCGGTGGTGGCGGCGGGCGTCACGAACACGCAGCCTACGGACCGCCGTCCCGTGACATCTCCGGGCCGTCCCGATCGGGCGACATCCGTGCAGGTCCGAACCCGGAACGAGCGAAGCCGGGGGATCGGGACCGGACGCGCGGCTCGCTCAGGCGGTGTCGTGCGACAGCGAGCTCGACAGTTCGCGGTGGGCGTCGACCTGCGCCTGCAGGTCCTTGGCCTTCTGCTCCACACCGGCGACGGCGTCGGCGCCGGCGACCCAGCGCACCGGCGGCTCCTCGGAGGTGGCCAGGCTGATCAAGGCGGCGGCGAGCTTGGCCGGGTCCCCGCCCTGGCGACCGTTCATACCGTTCCAGGCCTCGACGGTCTGCTTCGTGCGCTCGGCGTAGTCCTCGATCGAGGACTCGGCGTAGCTGGTCGACTCCGGGGTCAGCAGGTCGGTGCGGAAGAACCCGGGCTCCACCACCATCGTGCGGATGCCGAACGGCGCGACTTCCGGGGCGAGGGATTCCATGAACCCCTCGAGGGCGAACTTGGAGGCGGCGTAGGCGGTGCAGAACTCCTGGCCGATCAGCCCGGCTGTGGAGCTGATCGTCACGACGAGCCCGGAGCGCTGGGCTCGCATCACCGGCAGCGCGGCGCGGGTGACGCTCAGCGGGCCGAACAGGTTCGTCTCGACCTGGGCGCGGAAGTCGTCGGGGGTGATCTCCTCGAAGAACCCGGCGTAGAAGTTGCCGGCGTTGTTGACCAGCACGTCGATGCGGCCGAACCGCTCCACGGCGGCATCGACCCCGGCCTGCACGCTGCCCGGGTCGGTGATGTCCAGTGACACCGCGAGCAGGTCGTCCGAGCTGCCCAGCGCCTGGGTGACCCGGTCGGCGCTGCGGGCGGTGGCCACGACCCGGTGGCCGGCGTCGAGGGCGGCGCGGGCGATGTCGACCCCCATGCCACGACCGGCACCGGTGACCAGGACGACCTTCTTCTCGGACATGTTCAGCTCCTCCTCCGGTGGCGAGGTGGTGCCCGCGGCCTGCGGGCCCCTCTCGACCTCGATCTCGCCGACACCCAGACAACACCGGTTCACCACATCCGGACAGGACCTGCGAAGAGGGGTACTCGCAGGGACCCCTTCAGGGGTGTGGGCCGGGCCTACCCTCGGGCGTCATGGACGACAGGGAGGCGGCACGCGCGGCGGTCCGCGAGTTCCTCACCACCCGCCGCGCGCGGGTCACCCCCACCGACGTCGGCCTTCCCCCTCAGGGCGCCCGCCGTCGGGTGAAGGGACTGCGCAGGGAAGAGGTCGCGCTGCTGGCCGGGGTCAGCCCGGAGTACTACGTGCGACTCGAACGCGGCCAGGCGACCGGGCCCTCCGCCGGAGTCGTCGATGCCGTCGCGGGTGTGCTGCGTCTGGACGACGACGAACGCGCCCACCTCGACCGGCTGCTGGCCGCCCTCACCCCCGAGGCCCGCAAACGAAGCCGGGTCGCGGCGAAGTACCCGGTCACCCCCGGAATGCGGGTGCTGCTCGACTCGATGGACCACCTGCCCGCGGTGGTGTTCAACGGCCGACTCGACATACTCGCCGTCAACGCGCTGGGGCGGGCGCTCTACGCACCGGTGTACGACCTGCCCGGCCGACCCAACAGCGCCCGCTTCCTGTTCCTCGACGAGCCCAGGGCCCGGGACTTGTTCCCCGAGTGGGACCGGATCGCGGGCGACACCGTGGCGATGCTGCGGACCGAAGCCGGCCGCCACCCCGACGACCCCGAGCTGATCGAGCTGATCGGGCAGCTGTCCACCCGCAGCACCGGGTTCCGCACCCGCTGGGCCGCGGGCGACGTCCGGGCGCACCGAGGCGGCACCAAGGTCTTCCGGCACCCGCTCATCGGCGTGGTCACGCTGCCCTTCGAGAACCTGCACGTCGACGCCGTCGCCGGCCAGGTGCTCACCGTCTTCACCCCGCAGCCCGGCAGTCCCGAAGCCGACGCGATCCGCCTGCTGGCCAGCTGGAACGCCGACAACGAGCAGAACGAGAGCCGAACAGCAGAAGCGAGCAGCCCCGACGCCCGACGCTGATCGGAATCTCCCGGCGCGAGCGCGCCGTGCCTGCCGGTGCCCTGGCGGCGCTGCTGCTGATCGGCTGATCAGTCCTGGCCCGGCGGCAGCTGCACGACGCTCACGAAGAAGTGGTCGATCTGCTTGATCGCCTCGATGAACCCGTCGAAGTCGACGGGCTTGGTCACGTAGGCGTTGGCGTGCAGCTGGTAGCTGCGCAGCACGTCCTCCTCGGCCTGGGACGTGGTCAACACGATCACCGGGATGTGCTGCAGGTCCGCGTCGTCCTTGACCTCGCGCAACACCTCGCGCCCGTCGCGGCGGGGCAGGTTGAGGTCGAGCAGGATCAGGTCCGGCCGCGGGGCGTCCGTGTAGGGCTCCTCCCGGCGCAGGTAGGACAGCGCTTCCGCGCCGTCGTTGACCACGTCGAGCCGGTTGTGCAGGTACTCGTCGAAGGCCTCGCGGGTCATCAGCACGTCGCCGGGATCGTCCTCGACCAGCAGCACGTTGATGATTCTGGGCTGGTCGTCCATCACTGTCACTTCTCCTCAACGACGACGGGCAGGGTGAACCGGATGGTGGCTCCGGGTCCGGTGCCGGGCACCAGGCTGATCCGCCCACCGTGGAACTCGACGATCTTCTTGGCCAAGGCCAGCCCGATACCGGTGCCGGGATAGCTGTCACGGCTGTGCAGCCGCTGGAAGATCACGAAAATCTTGTCCTCGTAGGCGGGATCGATGCCGACGCCGTTGTCGACGACATCCACCTGCCAGAACCCACCTTCCCGCACCGCGTTCAGCCGGACCACCGGTGGCACGTCGTCGCGGTGGAACTTCAGCCCGTTCCCCACCAGGTTGACCAGCAGCTGGCGCAGCAGCGGCTGGTCGCCGGACACCACGGGCAGCTCGCCGACCTCGATGGTGCCACCCACCTCGGCGCAGTGTGCTTCGAGCTGGGAGACGGCGACGGCGGCCACCGCCCCCAGGTCGACCGGTTGGAACTCCTCGGTACCGCGGCCGACCCGCGAGAACGAGAGCAGGTCGTTGATCAGCTGCTGCATCCGCTGGGCGCCGTCCACCGCGAACTCGATGTACTGGTCGGCACGCTCGTCGAGCTGCCCGCCGTACCGGCGCTGCAGGAGCTGGCAGAAGCTGGAGACCTTGCGCAGCGGCTCCTGCAGGTCGTGGCTGGCCACGTAGGCGAACTGTTCGAGATCGCGGTTGGAACGCTCCAGGTCGCGGGCCTGGTCGTCCAGCCTGCGGTTGATCTGCTGGGCGGCGTCGAGGTCGCGCAGGATGTGCAGGCGCATGGCGTCGACGTCGGCGCCGAGCTCGACGATCTCGCGGGGGCCGCCGGCGCGCACGTCGCGGTGCACGCTGCCGGACCTCACCTCGCGGACCTGGGCCGCCAGCTCCGACACCGGTCGCAGCACGGCCCGCCGCAGTCCGATGCCGGTGGCCACCACGAAGGCGACGAGCACGGTGGCGATCACCGCGCTCACCGCCACCAGGAAGCCGACGGCGGCGTTCGTCGCGTCGGCCAGCGTGGTGCGCTGCTGCTCCAGCTCGGAGAGCAGGCCGGCCGTCTCGGCCCGGATCCGGTCGAACAGGATCCTGCCCTGATCCACCGACGGCGCGGCCCCGGCGAGCACCGGCTCGGCGTAGGCCGTCCGCCACTCCTGCGCCGCCCGCTCCACCGCGTCCAGGTTCGGGCCGAAATCGCGCACCCCTTGGGGGGCGATCCCGCGCAGCGTGGCCACCGCCTCCCGTTCCGCAGCGAGCCCGCTGAGATAGGGCTCCAGGAACTCCGGGCGACCGGTCGCGGCGAACCCGCGCACCCCGCTCTCCTCGTCGACCAGCGCCACCGTCAGCTGTTGACCGGTGACCAGGCCAGGGGTACCCACCTGCGCCGCTATCGAGCGGGCCTCGATCAACCGCCACAACGCGAAGGCGCCGGTGCCGAGCACGGCCACCAGTATCAGCGCCGCCACCAGCGCGCCGACGGCGAACACCCTGGCCAGCGGCGGGTGCAGGTCGCCCTCGGTACCGCGGTGGCGAAGCAGTGGCTCGAGCCGTCCGGCCGGTCGGGTGTCCTCGATCCGGCTCACGGTGCTGACGTCATGCTCGACGGCCGGCCGTCCGTCGACATCTCGATCGAGACGCCACCGGTCGCGGCGGCGTCGTTCGAGAGCAGCAGTATGGCGACGTCGTCCGGCAGTGGCCCGCCGTTGAGCACCTGCACCCGCTCGACCAGGCGTGCCGGCAACCGTTCGAGATCGGTGTCCCGCTCCAGCGCGAGGAGATCGAGCAGCCCGTCCTCCCACAGCCGCTGGCCTGGCTCCGGGACCCGGCCCTCCACCAGGCCGTCGGTGTAGAGGAACAGCGCCCAGGTGGGTGGCAACAGGGTCCGCACCGCCTCCCAGGACGCTCCGGCCGAGATTCCGAGCGGCAGGCCGATCGGCGGAGTGATCGGATGCGGACCGCCGAGCAGCGAGATCGGCGCCGGATGCCCCGCGACACGCACCAGCAGTTCATCCGCCGCGCCCCCCTCGCCGGGGGTGATCGCCACGGTGCACGCCGTGGTGAACAGGATCTCGTCGTGCCGCTCGCTGACCAGCACCTGCTGCAGCTTGGGCAGCAACTGCGGCTCGTCCACCCCGGCCAGCACGAGCGCCCGCCACGACACGCGCAGCAGCGCACCGAGCGCGGCCTCGTCCGGACCGTGCCCGCAGACGTCGCCGACGATGGCGTGCACGGTGCCGCTCGGCCCGAGGACCGCGTCGTAGAAGTCGCCGCCGAGGATCGAGCGGGCCCGCCCGGCGCGGTAGAACGCGCGGGCGCCGACCCCGCTGCCGGCCAGCAACGGCAGTGGCAGCAGCCCGCGCTCCAGGCGGGCCGACTCGGCGACCGCCAACTGCTCCTCGCGGAGCCGCAGCATGCTGGTCTCGGCCCGGCGCCGCTCCACGGCGTAGCGGATGGAGCGGATCAGCACCTGGCCGTCGACCTTGCCCTTGACCAGGTAGTCCTGTGCGCCGATGGCCACGGCCGGCACGCCGAGGTGCTCGTCGAGGCCGGTGAGCACGCAGACCGCGGCGAGCGGGTCCACCTTCAGGATCATGCGCAGGCCGTCCAGCCCGTTGGTCCCTGGCAGGTTCAGGTCGAGCAGCACGCAGTCCGCTCGGTGCAGCAGGTGGGCATCGACCACCTCGGACATCGACTCGGCCACCATGAGCTGCACGGTCGGGTCGACCTCGGCGAGCAGCTCACGCACCAGGAACACGTCGCCGGGGTCGTCTTCCACCAGCAGCACGCGGAGCGCGGCGGCGTGGGCGGGGCGGGACATGGGGGGAGCGCTCTCCTTGCAGGTCCCGATCGGTTGAGGCAGGCGGAGCCTAAGGGACACCGTAACGCGTGGCACAGCCCGAAGTACCTCGGCCCCACGGCAAGCGACGATCAGGCCCTCGCGGTGGCGGCCAGGATCGAGCCGAACATCGCAAGGCCGTCGGTGCCCGGGCCCGTCAGCGGCTCGACGGCATGCTCGGGATGCGGCATCAGGCCGACCACCCGGCCGTCGGCCGAGCTCACCCCGGCGATCCCGGCGAGCGAGCCGTTCGGGTTGGTGCCGGCGTAGCGGAACACCACCCGACCGTCGGCCTCCAGCCCGGCGAGCGTGTCGGCGTCGGCCACGTAGCGACCCTCGGCGTGCTTGATCGGGATGAGGATCTCGGCGCCCGCCTCGTAGCCGGCCGTCCAGGCGGTCGCCGCTGTCTCCACGACCAGCCGCTGATCGCGACACACGAAGTGCAGCCCGGCGTTGCGCACGAGCGCGCCGGGGAGCAGACCGGCCTCGCAGAGGATCTGGAAGCCGTTGCAGATGCCGAGCACGGGCATCCCGGCGCGGGCCGCGGCCACGACCTCGCTCATGATCGGCGCAAGGCTCGCGATGGCCCCGGCGCGCAGGTAGTCGCCGTAGGAGAAGCCACCGGGCACGATCACCGCGTCGACCCCGCGCAGGTCGTGCTCGGCGTGCCAGAGCTCCACCGGCTCGCCGCCCGCCAGCCGCACCGCCCTGGCCGCGTCGCCGTCGTCGAGCGAACCGGGGAAGGTGATCACACCGACTCTGCTCATTGCGCCCCTCGCGGGTAGGAAAGTACGTCGGCGGGGCTCATTGCGCCTCCGCGGGAGGAAGTACGTCGGCGGGGCTCATTGCGCCTCCGCTGGAGGAAGTACGTCGGGTGTGCTCATGCGCTGCGGGTCACCGTCCAGTCCTCGATCACCGGGTTGGCGAGCAGCTGTCCGGCGATCCGGTGCAACGTCTCGTCGTCCACGGCGTCGTCGACCTCGAGCTCGAAGTGCTTGCCCTGCCGCACGTCCGCCACGCCGGCGATGCCGAGCCGGCCGAGCGCACCGGCGACCGCCTGACCCTGCGGGTCCAGGATCTCCGGCTTGGGCATCACGTCCACCACGACTCGGGCCACGCCACGATCGTACGGGCCGCCGTCCGGCGGCCGAGCGGCGCGACGGCTGGAGGGCAGCACTCCCGGCTGCGAGGTGAGATCATGCCGGCGCAGCCGGACGGAGACCGCAGAGGAGCGTGACGTGATGACGTGCCGAACCGTGCACTACGGCCACTCCTGCGTGCTTCTCGACACCGGCACCACCCGCCTTCTCATCGACCCCGGCACGCTCTCCGCCGGATTCGAGTCGGTATCCGGACTCGACGCGGTGCTGATCACGCACCAGCACGCCGATCACCTCGATCCGGAACGGCTGGGCCCGGTGCTGGCCGCCAACCCCGACGCCCGGTTGATCGTCGACTCCGGTACCGCCGACCAGCTCGGCGACCTACCCCACGAGGTGGTCTCCGCCGGCGCATCGGTGCAGGTCGGCGGCGCGCGGGTGGAGGTGCTCGGCGGCGAGCACGCGGTGATCCATCCCGACATCCCGATCGTGGCGAACAACGCGTACCTGATCGACGGCACGTACCTGCATCCCGGCGACTCGTTCACCCCGCCGCCGGCTCCGGTCGACGTCCTCTTCCTGCCCACCGGAGCCCCGTGGCTCAAGCTCTCCGAGGCCGTCGACTACCTACGGGCGGTGGCTCCCCGTATCGCCGTACCCATCCACGAGGCGGTGCTCGCGATCCCCGCCATCTACTACCGGATGTTCGACAGCCTGGCCCCCGCAGGGACGGCCGTGCGTGTGCTCGACCGGGAGTCCGCCGCCGAACTCTGAATCTTCCCGGGCCTCGGCGGCAGTGCGGTGGCAGGATGGCGCCGACCGTCCGGCACTCGACAAAGGGGTCGCGTGAGTCAACTGCTCGTCGGCATCGACATCGGCACCGGGAGCACCAAGGGTGTGCTGGCCACTCCCGATGGTGAGATCGTCGCGACGGCCAGCCGCGCGCACACGATGTCGCTGCCGCGCCCGGGCTGGGCCGAGGTCGACGCCACGACGGTGTGGTGGGGAGACCTCGTCGAGGTCGCCAGGGAGTTGATGGATCAGCGCGGCGGGCGCCCGATCGCCGGGGTGTGCGTCAGCGGGGTCGGGCCCTGCCTGCTGGTGTGCGACGAGAAGCTGGAACCGGTCCGGCCGGCCATCCTCTACGGCATCGACGGGCGCGCCGCCGAGGAGATCGACGAGCTGACCGCGCGATTCGGCGTCGACACCATCCTGGATCGCTGCGGCAAAGCGCTCAGCACGCAGGCGGTCGGCCCCAAGATGCTGTGGTTCCGGCGGCACGAGCCCGACGCGTGGGCGCGCGGCGCCTACTGGTTCAGCTCCAACTCCTACGTCGCCGCCAAGCTGACCGGCGAGTACGTCCTGGACCACCACACCGCCAGCCAGACCGATCCGCTCTACGACGTGCGTGCGTTCGGCTGGATCGACGAGTGGGTGCCCGAGATCGCGGGTGACATGCCGATGCCCCGGCTGGTCTGGCCGCACGAGGTGATCGGCTCGGTCACCGAGCAGGCAGCCGCCGAGACCGGGATCCCGGCCGGCACCCCTGTCTCCCCCGGCACCGTCGACGCCTGGGCCGAGGCCTTCTCGGCCGGCGTCCGGCAGCCCGGTGACCTGATGTTGATGTACGGCTCCACGATGTTCTTCGTGGAGGTGCTGGAGGCCTACCGTGCGCAGCCCAAGCTCTGGACCACGGCGGGCGTGGAACCCGGCCAGCACACGCTCGCCGCCGGCATGTCCACCAGCGGCTCACTGACCACGTGGATCCAGGGCCTCACCGGCGGTGCGCCGTTCGCCGACCTCGTGCGGGAGGCGAGCGAGATCGCCCCCGGCTCCGACGGGTTGATCATGCTGCCGTACTTCGCCGGCGAGCGGACGCCGATCTTCGACCCGAGGGCCCGCGGGGTGATCGCCGGGCTGACCCTGCGGCACGGCCGCGGGCACCTCTTCCGCGCGGCCTACGAGGGCATCGCGTTCGGCATCCGGCAGATCGTGGAGTTCCTCGAGGCCGACGCGCACCCGATCACCAGGCTGATCGCGGTCGGTGGCGGCACCCAGGGCGGGCTGTGGACCCAGATCGTCAGCGACGTCACCGGCCGGCCGCAGGAGATCCCGGAGCAGACCATCGGAGCCAGCTACGGCGACGCGCTGCTCTCGGCGATCGGCGTCGGGTTGGTCCCCCCGGAGACGAACTGGGCTCGAACCGGACGTCTGGTGGAGCCGGACGTCCGGCACCACGAGCTCTACCAGCAGCTGTTCGACACCTACACCGCGTTCTACCCGGCCACGAAGCAACACATGCACGTGCTGGCGGGGATCCAGGAATCCGCCTTCGACGAATGACCCCCGAGGTCGACCCGAGCGCGGCGCCACGGTCTGCGGCGGCGCCTCAGTTCAGGGTGCCGGTCGCCCAGTCGGCCAACTCGGCGGCGAGCTGCGCGGTGCCCGCCGCGACCACCACCGCCATCCCGGATTCGCTCGTCTCCCACCGGACCGTGCCGCCGCAGGCCAGCACCAGCGCGGCGCCGGCGGCGGTGTCCCACGGCTCGAGATCGAAGCTGACGAACCCGTCGCAGTCGCCCCCGGCCAGTCCGAGCAGCTCCGACGCGGCTCCCCCGGTCAGCCGCAACCCGCGGATCCGGCCGACCAGCCGCTGCACCGCTGCCAGCGTTCGCTCCCGCTTGACCAGGCCATAGGGGTACCCGAGGGACACCAGTGCGTCGGACAGCGCGATCGGCTCCTGCGCGAGGGGCCGCGGCGGCCGTGGAGTCACTACCCGACCGTCGGCGGCCGCGAAGCCGCCGAAGCGCACGAGCGCGCCGTCAGTCACGGCCCACCGGCCGTCCGCCGGGCAGACCACGGCACCGGCGACCGGGCGGCCGTCGACCTCCGCGCCCACCGACACCGACCAGCCGGCCCGCCCGTAGACGAAGTTCACCGTGCCGTCGAGCGGGTCCACCAGCCAGCGCACCGCGCTGCTGCCCTCGTGCGTCCCGGTCTCCTCGCCCAGCACGGTGTCGTCCGGGCGCCGCGACCGCAGCACCTCCAGCACCGCCGTTTCGGCCGCCCGGTCGGCCGTGGTCACCAGGTCGTGGGCGGCGGACTTGGTGTCGGTGCGCAACTCGCCGCCGGCCAGCACCGCGGCGATCGCCTCTCGGCCGGCCCACGCCGCGGCCAACGCCACGCCGCCGAGGCCGCCGGAGGCCAGGTCCGTCTCGGGCAAGTCCCCGGCGAGCGTCGTGCCCGGCGGATCTGTGGCGGGCAGCCCGGAATCGCCGGTCACCGCTGGTCTCCATCCGCTGCGTCGGGGTCCGCTGCCTCGGGCTGCTGGCCGTAGCCGGCCAGGCCGGCGATCACCCGTGCGATCTCGTCCGCAGGCAGCAGCCGGGCCGGCAGCCCGGTGGCGGCCACCCGCAACTGGACGTCGCAGACGTACTCGAGGTAGGCCACCTGGCTGAGCACCTTGGCCAGGTCCGACCCCACCAGTACCGCGCCGTGGTTGCCCATCAGCGCCGCGGTCCGGTCGCGCAACGCCGCGACCACACCGGTGGCGAGCTCGGCGGAGCCGAAGGTGGCGTACGGAGCAACCCGCACCGGGCCGCCGAACAGTGCGGTGTAGTAGTGCGACACCGGCACCTCGTCGACCACCACCGACAGCGCCGTCGAGGCCACCGCGTGCGTGTGCACGATCGCCGTGTGCGTCGAACTCCCGGTAGATGGCCAGGTGCAGCGGCAGCTCGCTGGACGGCGCGAGCCGGGCCTCGACCGGCGCCCCGGACAGGTCGTGCACGCCGACGTCCGCCGGCTGTCATGGCGGCGTAGTCGACGCCGCTCGGCGAGATGATCACGTGGTCGCCGACCCGCACCGATACGTTGCCGGCGGTGCCGACCACCAACTTCTGCTCGACGAGTTGCTGGCAGGCGGCAACGACCGCGGTCCGCTGCTCCGCGTACATGGGCAGGGCGGACATGGTCAGGGCACCAGCACGTACTTCGAGCCGCGGCCGGCGGCCATGTCCTCCAGGCTGTCCACCAGCCGGTCCAGCGGGCGCTGCTCGGTGATCAGCAGCCCGGTGTCGACCTTGCCGCCGGCCATCAGGTCGACCGCGGTCTTCACGTAGCGCGGGGTGTGGTGGAACACGCCCTTGAGTGTGTACTCCTGGTAGTGCATGGCCGACGAGTCGACCGAGAACAGCGCACCGGCCGGCGTCCCGCCGAACAGCACCGCGGTGCCACCGGGGCGCAGCGTGCGCACGGCCTGCTCCCAGACCGCGGGCAGCCCGACCGCCTCGATCCCGACGTCGGCGCCGCGCCCGCCCGGGGTGGCTTTCTTGATCGTCGACTGCACGGCGTCGCGCGTCCAGTTCGCCGATGTTGATCGCCTCGGCCGCGCCGGCCGGCTAGCGCCTGCTCCAGCCGCCAGGCGCTGCGGTCCACCGAGATCACCGTCGCGCCGCGCAGCGTGGCCAGCGCGACGAACATCAGCCCGATCGGGCCGGCCCCGTGCACCACCACGATGTCGCCGAGCTCGATCCCGGACTCGGCCATCCCGTGCACCACGGTGGACAGTGGCTCCAGCGGCGCGGCCGCGGCGAAGTCCAGTGTGTCCGGCATCTCGTAGGTGTTCCGCTCGACGATCTCGCGGTTGATCACTACTTGCTCGGCGAAGGCGCCGTTGAGGAAGACCAGGTTCTCGCAGAGGCTCTCCCGGCCGCGGGTGCAGGCCCAGCACCGCCCGCACGGCGCGGTGTTGGCCGCCACCACCCGCATCCCGGGCGAGAAGCCGGTCGACCCCCTCGCCGACCGTCGTCACGACCCCGGCGAACTCGTGCCCGAACCGGGCCGGCAGCGTCGGGAACAGCCTCGGGTGGCCACGGCGGTAGGACTTCAGGTCGGTGCCGCAGGTGGCCGCCGCCCGGACCTCGACGGCGATCTCGCCCGGCCCCGGCTCCTCGACGGCGATGTCCTCGAACCGCAGATCACCCGGACCGTGGAAGATGGCTGCCTTCATCCCTGCTCCTCGTGTGCTCGACATGCTGGTCATGGCGTCCCGTCGGCCTCGTCGGTGACCACGCGGGCGAGGTCGCGCATCACGTCGCGCAACCGCGGGTACAGCTGGGCGTGCAGCTCGCGCAGTGAGCCGTAGATCGCGGCGACCGCGGGATCGGGCTCCACCCGTTCGCCGATCCGGGTCATGCGCCACCGACGCGGCCGGCAGGTCCGGGTACGCCCCGATCCCGGCCATGGCCACCACGGCGGCGCCGAGCGCGCTGATCTCCGGCTCGGCGCACAGCTCCAGTGGGCGTTCCAGGACGTCGGCCAGGATCTGCGCGAACAGCCGGCTGCGGATCCCGCCACCCATGGCACGGATGCTCTCCACCCGGTTGCCGGTGGCCGCCTCCAGCCCGTCGAGCTGCAGCCGGACCTCCTGGGCGATCCCCTCCAGCAGCGACCGGTATGCGTGCGCCTTGGTGTGCGAGCCCCGCCAGCCCAGCATCACCCCGGAGGCGTGCGGATCCCAGTGCGGGGTCTGCGCGGCGTTCCAGTACGGCACGGTGAGCAGCCCGCCCGCGCCGGCCGGCACCGCCTGGGCGGCCGCCTCCAGGTCGGGGTCGGGCGCGCCGGCCGCTTCGACCGGCCCGAACTGGCGGCGGAACCAGGTGGGCAGGTAGTTGCCCGAGGACAGGAACGTCTCGAGCGTGGTGTGGTCCTCGATGACCGACAGCAGCGATCGGTAGGCCCGCGAGGGCAGGTAGCCGCGGCACTCCGTGCCCAGCAGCAGCGCGGTGCCCGCGTTCAGGTACGCCGTCGACGGGTCCAGCACCTGCGCCCCGACCCCGGCGGCCTGGCCGTCGCCCAGGCCGGCCACCACCGCCACCCCCGGCCCGAGACCCCAGCTCGCCGCGACCGCGGGCCGGACCGGAGCGATCAGCGAGCCGGCGGTGTACAGCGCGGGCAGCTGCTCCCGCTCGACCCCGGCGATCGCCAGCAGTTCCGGGCTGTAGTCACGGGTGGTGATGTCGATCAGGGCCAGCGGGTCGGCCGAGCTGAGCGAGGTCGCCCACTCGCCGGTGAGCTCGCGGACCAGGAAGGCGTGCGTGTCCACCACGCGGTGCGCGCCGCGCAGCCAGTCGGGCCGGTGCCGCCGCACCCAGGCCAGCTTGTAGAGGGCCGGGGTGATGTCGGCCGGCTTGCCGCACAGCCGCTCCACCTCGGGCGTGCCGTACTGCTCGATCTCCGCGGCGGCCCGGCCGTCGAGCCAGAGGATGGCCGGGTGCAGGGGCCGGTTGTCCGCGTCGACCGCGACGAAGGTCTCCCGCTGGTGCGCGACGCAGACCGCGGCGATCCGCTGCCGGTCCGCGCCGGCCCCGTCGAGCTGGGCCAGCGCGCGGCGGACCGCGGCGTCGGTGGCCGGCCACCAGGTTGCGGCGTCCTGCTCGTGCCAGCCCGGGCGCGGTGAGGTGGTGGCCAGCGGGGCCGATCCGGCGGCCACGGTGCGCCCGGAGGTGTCGACGACGGTGGCCTTGGATCCGGTCGTCGAGCAGTCGACCGCGATGACCAGCGGCCATTCCGGGGGCGGTCACCGGATGGTGAAGCCGCCGTCGACCACCAGGTCGGCGCCGTTGATCATGTCCGCCGCGCCGCTGGCCAGGAAGGCCGCCACGGCGGCGATCTCCTCGGGCATGGCGAACCGGCCGACCGGGATCTCGGCCATGTGCGCCTCGCCCTTCGGGTTGTCCCAGGCATCGATGCCCAGCGGTGTGAGCACGACGGTGGGCGAGATGGTGTTGGCCGTGACGCCGCGACCGGCCCACTCCAGGGCCAGCACCCGGGTCAGGCCGATCACCCCGAACTTGGACGCGCAGTAGGCCACGTGCTCGGGCAGGGCCACGGAAGCGGCCTGCGAGGCCATGTTGATGATCTTGCCGGAGCCACGCTCGAGCATCCGGCGGCCGACCTCCCGGCACATCAGGTACGTGCCGGTCAGGTTGACCGCGATGGTGCTGCCCCACTGCGCGTCGTCCAGGCTCTCGGCCGGCGCCAGCCGGGCCACGCCGGCCGAGTTGACCAGGATGTCGATCGGCCCGGCCCCCGCCCAGATCGCGTCCACCGCCGCGGCGACCGAGGCGGTGGACGTGACGTCGCAGCCGTGGGCGGCCGCTCCGTCGAGACCGGCCGCCAGGGCCGCCGCGGCGTCGGCATCGGCGTCGATGATCATCACCCGGGCGCCGAACCGTGCGTAGAGCTCGGCGATGGCCCGGCCGATCCCCGAGGCCCCGCCGGTGATCGCGGCGACCTTGCCGCCGAGGTCGACCGTCAGACTGGAGATGTCGGTGACGGGTGGGGTCAGCATTGTCCGCGCTCCCGGGTGACGATCGTGGATGGACGCGTTACTCGGTCTGACCGGGAATGCCTTCGAAGGCGATGTTGCCGGTGGTCAGGTTGTCCGCGGTCAGGGCCGGGATCTGGTCGAGGAAGGCCTGCCGGTCGGTGACGACGTGCTGCATGGCCACGCCGACGTTCTCCTTGTTGATCTTGGGCATGATGTACACCGGGTTGGTGTTCACCTGCTCCTTCTTGGCGATCTTCGCGGCGACGGCCAGGCCGGAGGACAGCTCGACGGTGCCGTTCTGCAGCATGGTGCCGATGAACTCGCCCGACTCGACGGCCTTCAGCCCGTCCTCGATGCCGTCGATCCCGACGATCGGGATCGTCTTGCCCGACTCCTTGAGCGCCTGCAGCGCACCCAGGCCCATGTCGTCGTTCTGCGAGACCACGCCGTTGATCTCGTCGCCGTAGGCGGAGATCCAGTTCTTCATCTTGTTGACCGCCTCGTCGCGCTTCCAGTTGGCGGTGTCCTGGGCCAGCACCTTGATGTCCGGGTACTTGCCCAGGACGTTCTCGATGCCCTTCTGCCGGTTGGTCTGCCCGGACTGCCCGAGGGGGCCCTGCAGGACGACGATGTTGCCCTTGCCGCCGAGCTGGTCGGCCATCATCTGCATCTCCTCCTCACCCGCCTTCACGTCGTCGGGCTGCACGTTGCCGGAGAGGCGATCTTCATCAGGGTGGACTTGCCGGCACCGTTCTCGCCGACCAGCGCGGTGACGGTGCCGTGCTCGAGCGCCAGCGTCACGCCCTTGAGCACGGGGATCCCACCGAATCCCTTGCTGAGGTTCTGGCATTCCAGTACGGCCACCGCACCCTCCTTCGTCGCAGAGATCGCTCAAGTGGGCACCAATATGATCAACACTTGCTCATATGAGTGTCGCAGCGTCGAAGGCTAGCTATCATGTGAGCACCCCGTCAACAGATATGCTGCTCATGTGAGCAACAGTCGAGAGCCGGCGCCGGAGATGCCGCCGGACCCGGACCCGAGCGCAACCGATCAGCGCAGCGACGACGTCCGGGCTCCGCTGGACGATCAGCTCCAGATGGCGGCGATCGCGCAGCGCTACTACTTCGACAACCTGCACCCGGATCGAGATCGCCAAGGAGTTCGGCATCTCCCGGTTCAAGGTCAGCCGGCTGCTGGATTCGGCGCTGAGCAGCGGGCTGGTCCGGATCGAGATCGTGCTTCCGGACTCGGTGGACGTCGATCTCTCACTGCGACTGAAGGAGCGGTTCGGACTCGGCCGGGCCGTGGTCACCACCCCGACCGACACCAGCCCGCAGGCGGTCCGCGACGCGCTCGGCCGGGCGGCCGCGACGCTGCTGTCCGACATCGTCACCGCTGACGACGTGCTTCGGCGTGACGTCGGGCCGGACGATCGACGCGACCGCCCGGCACCTGGTCGAGCTGGCCGGCTGCGAGATCATCCAGCTGACCGGGATGAGCGGCAACCTCGACGACAACCCGGTCGAGGTGCTGCGCCGGGTGGCCGTGCTCTCCGGCGGTCAGGCGCGATCGATCTACGCCCCGCTGACGGTGGCCACCGCCGAGGCGGCCCGCGCGCTGAAGACCGACCGGCGGATCGCCGAGGCGTTCGGCCGCTTCGGCTCGGTCACCATCGCGCTGGCCGCGATCGGCAGCTTCGACCCACCCGAGTCGCGGCTGCACGACGCGCTGAGCGACGCCGACCTGGCGCGGCTGGCGGAGCTGGACGTGATCGCCGACGTGGCCGGGGCGCTGCTGGACACCGCCGGGCGCCCGGTGCACGACCTCGACGACCGGATCATCGGCGCGGGGTTCGCCGAGCTGCAGCGGATCCCACAGGTGATCGTGGTCGGCGGCGGGGTTCGCAAGGCCCGCGCCATCCTGGCCGCGCTGCGCTCCGGGCTGGTGACCACGCTGGTCACCGACGACGCGGTGGCCCGCAGCCTGCTCCTGCAGCGGTGACGCCGAGCCCCGCGAGCTGATTGCCGACTCCTCCCGCGTCGTGGCCCAGCCCGATGAGGGTCGAGCTACGGTTTCGACCCGCCGCGGAATGTCTCATTCCCGTTGGAACAGAAATTCTGGACGTATGTTCATGCGGGGGCTTACGGTAACCGGGATCACGTCGACGAGAGCGCGCGCCCGTGCGCCGGACCAATGGAGGTCAACCGTGGCCCAGGCTGTTCCCGCGACCATGCAGGCCGTGATCTGTCACGGCCCCAAGGACTACCGGATGCAGGAGATCCCGGTCCCCCAGCCCGGGCCAGGTGAGGCACTGGTCCAGGTCGAGGCGGTGGGCATCTGCGCCAGCGATCTGAAGTGCTGGGCCGGTGCAGCCAAGTTCTGGGGCGACGCGAACCGGCCGGCCTGGGTCGACACCGATTGTGTACCCGGCCACGAGTTCGTCGGCACCGTCGTGCAGCTCGACGACCAGGCCCGCCGGCACTGGAACATCGACATCGACGACCGGGTGGTCGCCGAGCAGATCGTCCCCTGCTGGAACTGCCGGTACTGCGACACCGGCAACTACCACATGTGCCAGCCGCACGACATGTTCGGCTTCAAGCGCCGCAACCCGGGCGGCATGGCGTCCTACATGGTGTTCCCGGTCGAGGCACTGGTGCACAAGATCAGCAAGGAGCTGCCGCCCGCGCACGCCGCGTTCGCCGAGCCGCTGTCCTGCGCGCTGCACGCCGTGGAGCGCGCCAACATCCGCTTCGACGACGTCGTCGTGGTCGCCGGCTGCGGGCCGATCGGGCTGGGCATGATCGCCGGCTCGGCCGCCAAGTTCCCGGCCCAGATCGTTGCGCTGGACATGGACGAGCGGAAGCTCGAGCTGGCCTCACGCACCGGGGCCACCAAGACGATCAACATCGCGAACGAGGACGCCGTCGCCATCGTCAAGGAGATGACGGGCGGCTACGGCGCGGACGTCTACTTCGAGGGCACCGGCCACCCGAGCGCGGTGCTGCAGGGCCTGAACATCCTGCGCAAGCTCGGCAAGTTCGTCGAGTACAGCGTGTTCAAGGAGGACGTCAGCGTCGACTGGTCGATCATCAGCGACGACAAGGAGCTCGACGTGCTCGGCGCCCACCTCGGTCCGGGCTGCTGGCCGGCCGCCATCCGGCTGATCGAGTCCGGCAAGTTGCCGATGGACGACATCTGCACCCACCAACTGCCCCTCGAGGACTTCCAGAAGGGCCTCGACCTGGTGGCCTCCGGCAAGGAGTCGATCAAGGTTTCGCTCATCCCCGGCGGAGCGGCGTGAAGTCCCGTCACCCGTCCCGTCGCGAGCTGCTGGAGACGGCCTTGGGGATCTATCGTCCTGGGGCCGAGATCGCAATCTCGGCGGCGGGCGAACGCATCCGCCTTTTCGACGCGAGCACGGGAGACCGACTGCGATGACGCATCTGTTCGACGACCCGACCACGTTCATGGAAGACGCGCTCGAGGGCTTCCTGGACGCGAACTCCTCCTACGTCGTCGGGGTTCCCGGCGGGGTGGTCCGGGCGGTCGAGACCCCGCCGGGCAAGGTGGCCGTCATCGTCGGCGGTGGTTCGGGCCACTACCCGGCGTTCTGCGGGGTGGTCGGCCCGGGCTTCGCCGACGGCGCGGTGGTCGGCAACATCTTCACCTCGCCCTCCACCGACGACGCCTACAACGTGGGCAAGGCGGCTTCCGGCGGCGGCGGCGTCCTGTTCTCCACCGGCAACTACGCCGGTGACGTGATGAACTTCAACCTGGCCCAGGAACGGCTCATCTCCGAGGGCATCGACACCCGCAACATCTACGTCACCGACGACGTGGCCAGCGCCCCGGTGGAGGAGCTGCACAAGCGGCGGGGCATCGCGGGCGACTTCGTGGTCTTCAAGGTGGCGGGCGCCGCGGCCGACGCCGGCTACGACCTGGACGAGGTGGAGCGCGTCGGGCGGCTGGCCAACGACCGCACCCGCACGATGGGCATCGGCCTCGACGGCTGCACGATGCCCGGCGCCGACGACCGGCTGTTCCAGGTGGCGCCGGGCACGATGGGCGTCGGGTTGGGCATCCACGGCGAACCCGGAATCGCCGAGGAACCGCTGCCGTCGGCCTCCGCTGTCGGCGAGATGCTCCTGGACCAGGTGCTGGCAGAGGAGCCCGCCGATTCGACCAAGCGGGTCGGCGCCATCCTCAACGGGTTGGGCGCCACCAAGTACGAGGAGCTCTTCGTCGTCTGGAAGACGGTGTCGCGGCTGCTGCGCGAGCGCGGCTACACCGTGGTCGACCCGGAGGTCGGCGAGCTCGTGACCAGCCTGGACATGGCCGGTGTCTCGCTCACGCTCGTCTACCTCGACGAGGAGCTGGAGCGGTTCTGGACCGCGCCGGCCGACACCCCGGCCTACCGCAAGGGCAGCGCGGCCGCGGTGACCGGGGAGCGTCGGGACACCTCCGCCGCGTTCGCCGAGGCCGCAACCGTGACCGAGGGCTCCGAGGCCTCCCGGCGCGCCGCCGCCATCGCGGTGCACGCGCTGGCCGCGATGGAGGTGGCCATCCGCGACGCCGAGTCGGAGCTGGCCCGGATCGACGCGATCGCCGGCGACGGCGACCACGGCCGCGGCATGGTCAAGGGCGTGACGTTCGCGCTGGAGGCGGCCCGGCCGGCGCTGAAGTCCGGCGGCGGCATCGCCACCGTCCTCGGCGCGGCGGGTGACGCCTGGGCCGCCAAGGCGGGCGGCACCTCCGGGGTGCTGTGGGGCCAGGCCCTGCGGGCGATGGGCGCGCACCTCGGCGACGACGCCTCCGAGATCCCGGCCGAGGCGCTGGCCGCGGCGGTGCGGGCCGGCGCGGACACCATGACGCGCCTCGGCAAGGCCGAACCGGGCGACAAGACCATGATGGACGCCCTGCTCCCGTTCACCGACGCGCTGGACCAGGAGCTGGCGAACGGATCGGACCTGGCCACGGCGTGGGCGCACGCCGCGCAGGTGGCGACCACGGCCGCCGAGCAGACCGCGGACCTGCGACCCAAGATCGGCCGGGCCCGGCCGCTGGCCGAGCGCAGCATCGGCACCCCGGATCCCGGTGCCACCTCGCTGGCCATGTGCACGCGGGTGGTGGGCGAGTTGTTCGCGCAACGGGCGAAATGATGCTGTGAGTGCTGCGCCGGGTAATTACCCGGCTGGCCACTCACGGCCCGTCAGGCGCTGGTAGACCTCGATGTAGCGGGTACGGGTGGCCTCGACCACGTCCGCGGGCAGGGCAGGGCCGGGCGGGGTGCGATCCCAGCCGAGGGTGGACGACCAGTCGCGCACGTACTGCTTGTCGAAGGAGTACTGCGGCCGACCCGGCTCCCACCGGTCGGCGGGCCAGTACCGCGACGAGTCCGACGTGAGCACCTCGTCGGCCAGCACGATCTCCCCCGCGCCGTCCACCCCGAACTCCAGCTTCGTGTCGGCCAGCAGGATCCCGTTCGCCGCCGCCGTCTCGGCGCCGCGGGTGTAGACGGCCAGGGTCAGCTCGCGCAGCCGCTCGGCCCGCTCGGCCCCGATCAGCGCCACCACCTCGTCGAACGTCATGAACTCGTCGTGCTCACCGACCGGCGCCTTGGTCGTCGGGGTGAAGATCGGCTCCGGCAGCCGGGAACCCTCGACCAGCCCAGGCGGCAGCGCGGGCGAGCACGGCTCAGGGTATGCGCTCGGGTTGCTCATGATCGACGTCGACAACTTCAAGCGGGTGAATGACACGTTTGGACACCCCGTCGGCGACGATGTCTTGCGTAGCATCGCGCAGGTGCTCCAGCTCAAACCTACGCCAGACCGACGTCGCTGCGCGCTACGGCGGGGAGGAGTTCGCGATCGTCCTCCCCGGCCTGGGGCCGCGAGGTGTGCGCGCTGTCGGCGAGAAGCTACGACGCGCCGTGAAGACGTTGAAACCGCTTTTGTGCGATGAGACCCCGCCGTTCCAGATCTCGATCGGCGTCGGCGAGATCGGCCTGCTGCATCCCGACCTCAACGCGGTCGATCTGGTCCGGGTCGCCGATTCAGCGCTGTACCTGGCGAAACGACGCGGACGTGACATCGTCTCCATCGCCACGATGACCCTTCGGACGACCACCCCACCGGAGATGAACCGTCATGAACAAGCGCACAGTCCTGCTCGCTGACGACGATCCGGGGCTCCGTCGGCTCGTAGGGGCGACGCTCGGTTCGGAGCATTTCAATTTACTCGCTGCCAGGGGATGGTGGCGGAAACGCTCTCGGTGGCCCGTCAGCGGCTCCCGGCGCTGATCTTGTTGGATATCAACATGCCCCGCAGAAACGGTCTCGAAGTCTGCCGCATGCTCAAGGCCGATCCATCCACGTCGCACATCAAGATCGTCATGTTGACGGCGAGCGGCAGCGACATCGAATCGAACGCGCGCGTTTGAGGCGTCGGCGGACGATTACTTCGTCAAACCGTTCAGCCCGATCGCCCTGCTCGACAAGGTGTACGCGCTGCTTGGCTGACCACCGGCCGCTCGTTGCTTGAGCTGATGGAGTCGCTGCTGTCTCCGCTCGGCATCGGCCTGGCGTTCGTCTGGAGTTTCGCCGTCCTCGCCAGCGTTCAGCTCACCGTCCGACTGATCATGGCGTTCTCGGTCAAGCGGACCTTCTTCGGGAGCGCTCGCGCTCACGGCGGTGACGGTACCCTTGAGCGTCGCCTACCTCCTGGTGTTTGGCCGCTCACTGACGGGCCGTCCCAGTAGCGATCGTGTTGACCGGCATCTGCGGGTACGTGGTGGCCGAGCGCGTGCTTGGGTTCCACCAGCAGCGCAGCACCGTCGCTGCCGCCATCGGGATAGGCCTGCTCAGCGCCCCGTGGGGCGTCCTTTTGAATTCCACGGCG
Organism: uncultured Actinomycetota bacterium; assembly: GCA_963841985.1. GTDB lineage: Bacteria > Actinomycetota > Actinomycetes > Mycobacteriales > Pseudonocardiaceae > Pseudonocardia. Next base: position 1,365 of record CAWJFD010000029.1, on the reverse strand, counting down.
GGGTAGCGGGGGCCGTAAGGATCGCGGCGAGCCACGGCGATACGTTCTACCTTTGGGGGCGCCCCAGGCTACGAAGTACGTATTTCCATGGCTCGCCGAATATTTACGGCCCCCGCTACCCCACGGCGGAATCAAAAGGACGCCCCACGGGGCGCTGAGCAGGCCTATCCCGATGGCGGCAGCGACGGTGCTGCGCTGCCCGGCGGAACCGAAGCACGCGCTCGGCCACCACGTACCCGCAGATCTACGGTCAACACGATCACGACCGGCATGGCCGTCAGTGAGCAGGCCGAACACCAGGAGGTAGGCGACGCTGAAGGGTACCGTCACCGCCATGACGCCAGACACTGCGAAGAAGGTCCGCTTGACCGAGAACGCCATGATCAGTCGGACGGTGAGCTGAACGCTGGCGAGGACGGCGAAACTCCAGACGAACGCCAGGCCGATGCCGAGCGGAGACAGCAGCGACTCCATCAGCTCGAAGCAACGAGCCAGCCAGGCGGTCAGCCGAGCAGCGCGTACACCTTGTCGAGCAGGGCGATCGGGCTGAACGGTTTGACGAAGTAATCGTCCGCCGACGCCTCGAACGCGCGCGTTCGATCGACGTCGCTGCCGCTCGCCGTCGACATTGACGATCTTGATGTGCGACGTGGATGGATCGGCCTTGAGCATGCGGCAGACTTCGAGACCGTTTCTGCGGGGCATGTTGATATCCAACAAGATTAGACCGCAGAGGTTCAGCCATTGAGCGGGCCACCGAGAGCGTTTCCTCGACCATCCCCGGCCGCGAGCAAATTGAAATGCTCCGAACGACGTCGCCCCTACGAGCCGACGGAGCCCCGGATCGTCGTCAGCGAGCAGGACTGTGCGCTTGTTCATGACAATTACATACCCGGCGGGGGGTGGTCGTCCGAAGGGTCATCTGTGGCGACGCAGAACGATGTCACGTCCGCGTCGTTTTTCGCCAGGTACAGCGCTGAATGAGCGGACCCGGACCAGATCGACCGCGTTGAGGTCGGGATTCGGACGCCGACGCCCCACCGACGCTGATTGAGATCTGGAACGGCGGGGGCTCCATCGCACACCAAGCGGTTTCAACATCTTCACGGCGCGTCGTAGCTTCTCGCCGACAGCGCGCACACCTCGCGGCCCCCGGGCGGGGAGGGCGATCGCGACTCCTCCACCCCGTAGCGCGCAGCGACATCAGGGTCCGACCCAGTTTGAGCTTCGAGCACCTGCGCGATGCTACGCAAGACATCGTCGCCGACGGGGTGTCCAAACGTGTCATTCACCCGCTTGAAGTTGTCGACGTCGATCATGAGCAACCCGAGCGCATACCCTGAGCCGGGCTCGCCCGCGCAGCCG
>CAWJFD010000028.1:0-117670 GCA_963841985.1 uncultured Actinomycetota bacterium | reverse complement strand
GGTGTCCTCGTCCCACCGCCACCTCGGCACACTCGTCCGCGTCCACGTGGGACCCCGCTCTGCGCGGTGGTGGCGATGCCCTTCCTCATGGATTGCGACGACATGTGTGTCGTCGTTCGTCGTCGCTCCGCAGCTCGACCGCGTCACCGCGGACATCGTCACGCCCACTGGAGCTGCCGACCCGAGCCGCCCGAGACCGCCCAGAGGTGTGTCGCGGACACCTGCGGGCATCATCTGGGGTGTGGAGCCGCAGCGATTCGTGTCCACCCTCGTCTCCGGACCGCGCGGGCGGGTGTTCGTGCCGCTCACCTTCGACCCGGACGTCGTCTGGGCGCCGAAGAAGGTCCACCACGTCCGCGGGACGATCGGTCCCTGCGATGTCCGCGCGGTCGTCGAGCCCTTCGACGGCGGCTACGCCATCAGGCTCGGTCCGGCGTGGCTCCGCGATCGGGCGGTGACGGTGGGCGAAACCGTCGATGTGGTGCTGGAGCAGGAGGGACCGCAGCGCGACGATCTCGCCGAGGATCTGGCTGCCGCGTTGGCGGCAGATCCGGCGGCCGGGGAGTTCTTCGACTCGCTCGCCCAGTTCTACCGCCGCGCCTACCTGCGATGGATCGATGCGACCACCCGAAGCCCTGAGTTGCGCGCGGAGCGCATCGCCCAGGTCGTGGCGTTGTTGGCGGAAGGGATCAAGGAGCGCCCGAAGCGGTAGTCGGCCCCGCCGCCGGCAGGAAGTCGATCTCCACCTCGTCGTGCGCGGGCCGGTAGCCGATCCGCGGGTAGAGCCGGTTCGTCGTCGGGTTGGACAGATCGGTGAACAGCACCACGTGTGTCGCACCGGCATCGATCGCCCACCGCGACGCCGCGCTGGTCACGGCGGCGCCGTACCCGTGTTCGCGGTGCCGGACCGGTGTGAAGACCGGCCCGATCCGGGACATCCCCGCCAGCGGCGACCGGGCCACGGCCAGCGCAACCGGCTCGCCGCCGACCTCCCAGATCCACCGCGCGTGATCAGGATCGACGGCTGGTCGGACTCGGTTGCGTGGGGGAACCGGATCACGCTGCTGGCTCGTTTCGATACGGAACTCGTCGATCCAGTCGTCGATCAGGTCCATGTCGTCCGGGGTCGCCGTTCGGGCCGTTCCGGCGACGCCCTTCGGTGCTGCCAGCTCGTCGAGGACGAACAACCGCATCCGCCGATCGACCCGCACCGAGGCCCCGGACCGTGCCGTGTGCTCCGCGACGAAGGCCTCGACCTCCCGCACGGGGCCTATCGCGCCCGGTAGAGCCGGGTCGGCGGTGGCGAGCAGGCGATCGACGGCAGCCGCTTGATCGGCTCGGACCGCGGACACGATCGCCGGCCGGCCGGCCGAACACACCAGCGCGCCGACGGTCCGAGCGCCGTCGTGGACGGTCACCATCGCCCCCGCGGCGCGCGACGACGCCGGGTGGGTCAGTCCGTGCAGGGTGGTCAACGCGAGCGTGTGTCGCACCGGATCGGTGTCCAACAGCGGCCACGCCAGCTCCGCGAACGTCGCGACGTCATCGGGCCCGTGCCACCTGACCTCCATCTGCCGAGAATGGCGGCCCGGCGTCGGAAGCACCACCACGATCGTCCTAGCCTCGGCCCCATGACCGACACCCCGACCGTCGCCCTGCTCGGCACCGGAATCATGGGCGCGGGGATGGCTCGCAACATCCTCGCCGCCGGCCTGCCGCTACGCGTCTGGAATCGCACCGCGGAGAAGGCGCGCCCGCTCGGCGACGAGGGCGCCGTCGTCGCCGAGAACCCCGCCGACGCGGTCCGCGGCGCCGACGTGGTCGTCACCATGCTCGGCGATCGGCACCACGTCGCCGATGCCATGAACCGGGCCGCCGAGGGGCTGGCGGCCGGGCAGGTGTGGGCGCAGATGACGACCGTCGGGGTCGACCAGTCCGAGATCGTCGGGTTGGCCGCGGAACACCGGCTGATGCTCGTCGACGCACCGGTGTCCGGCACCAGACAGCCCGCGGAGCAGGGACAGCTGCTGGTGCTCGCAGCCGGGGCACCGGCCGCTGCCTCGATCGTCCAACCCGTGTTCGACGCGGTCGGCCGCAGCACCACCTGGATCGCCGACGACGCGGCCACTGCGGCCGCGAGCCGGCTCAAGCTCGTCGTCAACAGCTGGGTGCTGGCGGTCAGCACCGGCACGGCCGAGGTCCTCGCGCTGGCCCGCGGCCTCGACGTCGACCCGCAGGCGTTCTTCGACGTGATCGAGGGCGGTCCGCTCGACCTGGGCTACATGCGAGGCAAGGCCGCGGCCATCCTGGCTGAGGACTGGACGCCGAACTTCTCCGTCGACAACGCGGCCAAGGACGCCGACTTGATCGTCGAAGCCGGCACCGCGGCCGGCCTGCAGCTCGATGTGGCAGCCGCCGCGGGGGCCCGCTTCCACCGCGCCTCCGACGCGGGACACGGCCACGCCGACCTGGCGGCGAACTACCTGGCCAGCTTCACCGGACGGAACGGCGACCGCGCAGGCGTCCTCTCAGGCAGGTCTTAGCCGGTGCGTCCACACTGGTCGCATGCGCATCCTCGTTGTCGATGACGACCGGGCCGTCCGGGAGTCGTTGCGGCGCTCGCTGGCCTTCAACGGCTACCAGGTAGATCTCGCCACCGACGGGTACGCCGCGCTCGACGCCGTGATCGCGCAACGCCCCGACGCGATGGTGCTCGACGTGATGATGCCCCGTCTCGACGGCCTCGAAGTGTGCCGCCGGCTCCGCAGCAGCGGCGATGACCTGCCGATCCTGGTGCTCACCGCGCGCGACGCCGTGTCCGATCGGGTCTCCGGGCTCGACGCGGGCGCCGACGACTATCTCCCCAAGCCCTTCGCGTTGGAGGAGCTGCTCGCCCGGCTTCGCGCGCTGCTCCGCCGCCGAACACCCGACGAGACGGGGGCCGGGAGCGGGCCGGGCAAGCAGTTGGAGTTCGCCGATCTCAGCCTCGACCCCGACACCCGCGACGTCCGGCGCGGGCAACGGTCGATCAGCCTCACCCGCACCGAGTTCTCGCTGCTGGAGCTGCTGCTCGCGAACCCGCGCCGGGTGCTCACCAGGGGCCAGATCCTCGAGCAGGTGTGGGGCTACGACTTTCCGACCACCGGCAACGCGCTCGAGGTGTACATCGGTTACCTGCGGCGCAAGACCGAAGCCGAGGGCGAACCGCGGCTGATCCACACCGTGCGCGGCGTCGGTTACGTGCTGCGCGACACTCCGCCGTGAACCCCGCCGGGTCGCCCCGCAGGCCTGCCGGCGGCCCGGCGGCAGACCCCGTGACCGTGCGCATCCCCCGCGGCAACGAAGCGCCGTCGCCGCATCCGGGCATCGGCCTGCGGCCACTGCGCCAGGGGCGCCCCGACGGCTCCGCACCCCGCTTCGAGGCGCTCGACCGCTTCTCGTTGCGTACCCGCATCGCCATCCTGGCCGCGCTGGCCGCCACGTTCGCCGTGGTGCTGGTTTCCGCTGCGGCGTTCTTCACCGTCCGGGCCAACATCCTGGACACCCTCGACGCGAACCTCTACAGCGGGCGACCGCCGCCGCGCGGAGCGACCTGGTCGATCCGCGGCTGCTGAGCACCATCCCGACCGAGGTGTTCGGTGCGGGTGACATCCAGCTCGCGCTGCTGCTCGCCAACGGCCAGGCCAGCTCGCCGGAGGGTTTCTCCTCGGCGCCCCCGCTGGGCACCGACGAGCTGAAGGTGGCACGCGGCGAGCTGGATTCGTCGGTTCGGACCGCCCAGGGCTACCGGGTGGTGGCCGTGCAGGCCGGGAGCGGACAGGCCCTGGTGATCGCCCAGCGCCTCGACCCGACGACCCAGATGCTGGCCAGGCTGGGCATCGCGCTGCCGATGGTCGGAGTGCTGGGCGTGGTGATCGCGGCCCTGGCCGGCGTGGCGGTGGCCCGCGCCGGGCTGCGGCCGGTGGACCGGCTGACGGCGGCCACCGAGCGGATCGCTACCACCGGTGACCTCCATCCCATCCCGGTCGACGGCTCCGACGAGCTCGCCCGGCTCACCCACAGCTTCAACGAGATGCTCGCGGCGCTGGCCTCCTCCCAGGAACAGCAACGCAGGCTCGTGGCCGACGCCGGACACGAGCTGCGGACGCCGCTCACCTCGATGCGCACCAACCTCGAACTGCTCGCGGCCGCGAACCGGCCAGGGGCCCCTACCCTGCCCGAGTCGGAGCGGGCCGAGATCCTCGACGACGTGCGGGCGCAGGTCACCGAGCTGTCGACGCTGGTGGGCGACCTCGTCGAGCTGGCACGCGACGACGCCCCGCAGGTGGTACACGAGACGTTGGAGCTCACCGACGTGGTGCTCCGGGCGCTGGAGCGGGCGCGCCGACGCGCGGGCGACGTCGAGTTCGTCCCGATGCTGGTGCCGTGGACCCTCGTCGGCGACAGCACCGCGCTGGAACGGGCCGTGCTCAACCTCCTCGACAACGCCGCCAAATGGAGCCCGCCCGGTGGCACCGTGCGGGTGCAGATGCGCCCGATCGACGACTGGTCGATGGTGCTCGAGGTGGCCGACGCCGGGCGCGGGATCGCCGAGGAGGACCTGCCGCGGGTGTTCGACCGCTTCTACCGGGCCGACACCTCCCGCACCATGCCCGGATCCGGTTTGGGACTGGCCATCGTGCGACAGGTCGCACTCCGGCACGGCGGCGCCGTGTGGGCCGGGCGGGCGCCGGAGGGTGGCGCGCTGCTGGCCGTCCGGTTGCCCGGTCGACGTTCGTCGTCGTGAGGCTTCACAGTTTCTGCTCAAGTGGAGTCACAGAGGAGACTTCGCAGTGGGAGGCGGATCGGCGGACGCGGTCGGCTGAACCTAGGCTCGGGATGGTCCGGCACGTGACGGACGTAATGCAGTACTCCTGCCCGGACATCGGCCCTCGAACACGGTGGTGCAATGGCGAACGACACTCCCGACACGGACGTCACGCCGACCGCGCGACGCTCGTCGTGGGCCCAGCCGGGCCTCCCGCACGGGCGAGGGGCAGGCCACGGCAGTGGACAGCGAGCCCCGCGAGGCGGCGGATCAGCAGCGGGATGTCACGGTGGACGACGAGGGAGCCGGCGAGCTCGCGGGCCTGCGGAAGGGCCCGACCGGAGGCGATGAACGGCCGGACGCGCGGGAGAAGGCCGGTGTCGACGAGCCCGGCGGCACCGCCACGCCGTCGATGCCGGGACCGGCGGGTGCCGCAACCGGTTCCCCAACGGATCATCCTGCCGATCACCTCGGCACCGCCGCGGACGGTCCGGCTGGCGGCGCCGACGTCGCCACAGCCGCGGAACCACGCGGCGACGCGACCGAGGCCGGTAGCCCGCAGGTCGACGCCTCACACCACGAGACCGCTCACCTCGAGACCCGTCCCCCCGACCCACAGCCCACCGAGCAAACCCCGGCCGGAGCCCACCACGGGCTGGGCGACCGGCCGGATCCGGCGCCGACCGACGAGCCCACCACCGACCCGTATGGCATGCGGCGTTATTTCGCCGAGCCCGCCGTGCGGCAGCCCACCACCCAACTCCCGGCGCCGGCTCGGCGGCGGCCCAGCTGGGGTATCGCCGCGCTGGCCGCGGTCGCGCTCATCGCAGCATTGCTCGGCGGCGGGGTGGGCGGTGCCGTCGGCTATTCGCTGGCCGGCGGCTCGCTGAACGGCGGCAGTCAGGGCGGCGCCGTCTCACCGGGCGTGCTCGAACAACCACTGCCGCCGCCCGCCGAGGCCGAGGCTCCGCTGGGACCGGTGGAGGCGGTGGCGGCCCGGGTGCTGCCGAGCGTGGTCCAGCTGCGGATCGAGGGAGCGCGCAGCTCGGGCGAGGGATCGGGCATCGTGTTGAGCCGCGACGGGCTGCTGCTGACCAACAACCATGTCGTCGAGGTGGCGGCGAACGGCGGCAAGGTCACCGCGGTCTTCCAGGACGGGGCCACCGCCCCGGTGCAGATCGTCGGCCGCGACCCCAGCTTCGATCTTGCGGTGCTCCGCGCGCAGAACGTGTCCGGGTTGACGCCCATCGAGCTCGGCAACTCCGACGCCGTGCGGGTCGGCCAGCAGGTGATCGCGTTCGGCTCACCGCTCGGGCTCGGCGGCACGGTCACCACCGGCATCATCAGCGCGATCAACCGACCGGTCAGCGTCGGCGGCAACCGGGGCGCGAGCGAGGCGACGGTCCTCAACGCGCTGCAGACCGACGCCGCGATCAACCCCGGCAACTCCGGCGGCCCGCTGGTCGACATGGAGGGCAAGCTGATCGGCATCAACTCGGCGATCGCGACCACCGGCGCCGAGGGCGGCTCGATCGGTGTCGGTTTCTCCATCCCCGTCAACCAGGTCAAGCGGGTGGCCGAGGAGTTGGAACGCACCGGTAAGGCAAGCCGAGCCCAGCTCGGCGTGGGTGTGGGCGACGACCAGGACGTCTCGGGGGCGCGCATCCGCAGCGTCCAGCCGGGCAGCGCCGCCGAGAAGGCCGGGCTCAAGGCCGGCGATGTGGTGCTCCGCTTCGGCGGTCAGCGCATCCTGTCCGGCGAGGGGCTGCAGGCCGCGGTTCGGTCGCGCGCGCCGGGGGAGACCGTGCCGGTCGAGCTGTCCGACCGGACGCTGTCGATCACGCTCGACATCGCGTCGTAGACGCGGAGAGGGGCGTACGGCGATCGACGGTGGGCGGCGGCTACGGCACATCCCGCGCCAGCAGATCGTCGTAGGTCTCCCGGCGCACGACGAGTCGGGCGTGCCCGTCCTGCGCGAAGACGACCGGGATCCGCCGGTTCCCGTTGTAGTTGTTGCCCATCGTGAAGCAGTACGCGCCGGTGGTCGGTACCGCGAGCAGATCGCCGACTGCCGGAGCGGACAGCGGTACTCCATCGACCAGCACATCGCCGCTCTCGCAGTGCCGGCCGACCACGATCACCTGCTCGAGATCGGGCCCGTCGAACCGCCCGACGATGCCGGCCTCGAAGCGCTGCTCGAACAGCGCGACCTCGAGGTTGTCGCCCATGCCGCCGTCGACCGCGACGAACGTGTGCGCGCCGCGCTTGACGGTGGTCACCCGGTAGATGGTGGTCGCCGACTCCGCAACCATGCTGCGCCCGGGTTCGATGATGATCTCCGCCGCGGCCGGGAGATGCTCGCGGGCCGCCCCGATGAGCGCGTCGAGGTAGGCGGGCACCGATCGGTGGCTCGTCGGCCCAGGTGTAGCGCGCGCCCAGGCCGCCGCCCAGGTCGTAGACCGGGAACTCGCCGAGCGCAGCCACCGGCGCGACCGACTCGGCGAACGGCTCGACGTCGAGGATCTGCGAGCCGACGTGCACGTGCAGGCCCTGCATGTCGAGCCGGGGGCTGGCCTCGATGCGCTTGATCAGCTGCGCCGCAGTGGCGGGTGCGAGTCCGAACTTGGAGCCCTCATGGCCGGTGAGGACGTGGCTGTGGGTATCCGCAGTGACCCCGGGGATCACGCGGACCAGTACGGACTGCGTCCGGCCGGCCGGCACGGTCGCCTCCAGCCGGTCGACGTCGTCGGAGTTGTCCACGGCGACCAGCCCGATGCCGTGTTCGACGGCCATCGCGATCTCCTCGTCGGACTTCGCGTTGCCGTGCAACACGATCAGCGACGGATCGACGCCCGCCTTCAGCGCAGTGAGGATCTCGCCGCCGCCGGCGACGTCGAGACCGAGACCCTCCTCGACGACGAGCCGCTGCACGGCCGTGCACGGGAAGGACTTCGACGCGAGTACCACCCGGGACCGGGGCCAGCGGGCGGCGAGTTCGGTGGTGTACTCCCTGGCTCTGGCCCGCATCGCCTGCTCGGCGACGACGAGGACGGGCGTGCCGAACTCGGCGGCCAGGTCGTCGGCCCGGCAGCCGCCGACCACGAGCACTCCGTCGGCGTCCAGCGTGCTGCCGTTCGGGAACAGACTCAGCAGGTCGGTCGGTCGCGCCACGTCGTCTCCCTGAGTCGCGGAGATGCCGCTTTCGAAGATCGGCAGTCCACCGGAGAGGGAGTCTGGCACCGGGACGGCGGTCTGAGAAGTGGCGGCGAGCGGGTGCCGCTACGGTGAGCGCATGGAGATGGCGCCACCGCAGATCGGTCGGGCTCTCGTGGTTGTCGTCGACGACCGGGTGAGCCATGGGGAACGCGAGGACTCCATCGGGCCGCTGGTCGCAGAGCTGCTCGAGGAGGCCCGGCTGTACGTCGACGCCGTTGTCGTCGTTCCCGGCGATCCGGTGGCCATCCGCAACGCGTTGAACACCGCGGTGATCGGCGGTGTCGATCTCGTGGTCACCCTGGGTGGCACCGGTGTGTCGCCGCGTGATGTCACCGCTGATGCCACCGCAGGCGTGCTCGACCGGCCGATCCCGGGCATCGCCGAGGCGATCCGGGCCTCCGGGTTGGCCGCGGGCGCGGTGGACGCTGGCCTGTCCCGCGGCCTGGTCGGGGTATCGGGCAGCACGCTGGTGGTCAACCTGGCGTCCTCGCGGGCCGCGGTCCGGGACGGGATGGCGACGCTGACGCCGCTGGTCGGCCACGTGATCTCGGAGCTGTCGGGGCTGGAGTGATGGGGGAGCCCTCCGAGCAGGCTACCGGGGATCGGCCGCCGCTCGATCGGATGCAGATCGATCGTCGCGGGGTCGATCGGGGCGGGATCGACCGGCGCCGGCTCGACGAGGTGTTCGGTGACGTGCTCCCGGCCACCACAGGCGACGAGCGCGACGACGGCGAGAATGCCGACGCGGGGCGAGGCGACGAGCAGTTGCTGGCGGACCGGCCGCCCCACCACGACCGGGAGCAATGAGCCCGCGCCCCGCGTCCGGGTCGGGACCGACATGCCCTCGTGGCCGCGGTGCCGCATGCGGTGCGGGAGGCTCAGCACCGAGCGTCGCGCACCGCGCGCCGATCAGATCTCGGTGTGCCGGCCCGACGGCTCCGTACCGGCCGACTGAGGTCCTGACCCGGTGCGCTGCTGCCCTTGCAACAGGTCGCGGATCTCGATGAGCAACTCCACGTCGGTCGGCTCGGCCGGACCGGCCTCCACACCCCGCTTGCGTCGCTCCTTGATGGTGTTCAGCGGCAACACGATGACGAAGTACACCACCGCGGCCACGATCAGGAAGTTGACGGCCGCGCTGATCACGGCCGAGAAGTCCATGTAGGCCGTCTCCTTGCCCTGTATCAGCTGGATGCCGAGGCCCTGGCTCTCCGGAGAGCCGACGGCGTTGATCAAAGGCTGGATGATGCCGCCGGTGAAGGCGGTGACGATCGTGGTGAACGCGGCGCCGATGACGACCGCGACGGCGAGATCGACCACGTTCCCGCGCAGAATGAAATCCTTGAATCCTTTGATCATGTCAGCGGAGTGTAATGGCGAGCCGGTTCGCGACCGACGCCGCAGCTACCCGCGTGGCCAGTTCGCGCGGCATGGTGACGAGAATCAGTCGACCAGGCGTGGATCCGATGGCTCCCTCGTCGGCCGGGAGCACGGCCTGCACCATGGCGTCCGCGGCGAGCACGACCGGGGCCCCGCCCTGCTCGTCGACACCGACCACGTCGACCCGCCGGCCAGGGACGAGCAGCCCGGCGATCCCCGGATCCGCCAGGCGCACGGGCACCGCCGCGGTGCCCGGACCGGCCCTCGCGGCCGCGGCTCCGGCCAACCGCACGTCGGTCAGCGGTTCACCTGCCCTGGTCGCCCCCACCAGCACGCTGCCCTCCGCCGCCGCGGGATCGACGAGAGCGCCGGCTGGTGCGAGATCGCTCGGCCACATCCGGACCGCGAGATCGGTGGCCCGCACGGTGGCTCCGGCCGTGAGATCGGCTGTCGCCACCACGACCGGGACGCCGCGATCCCCGTTCGGCGTGAGCGCGAGCACCAGGGCCAGCGTGGCGAGCAGGCCGGCCGCGAGACGGCGGATCAACACGAGCCTTCGCCAGCCGGGGCCGGGCACGGCCGCAGCGACGCGGTCACGCAGCCGAGGTGCGAGGTGGGCTCGGTTCACTCCTCCACGGTAGGTCGTGGACCGGTCCGTCGGTGCCGCATCGCGCGGCCTGTGGACAACTCGTCCGGGCCACCGTCCGGACGGAAGATCAGGACGCTGCGGCCGCAGGCATGCTGCTGGAGCTGGACGACGAGCTGGAGCTCGATCCGTTGTCCTTGCTGCTCTTCGACGAGCTGGAGCCGCCTGAATCGCTGCCGGAGCCGTTCTTCGCCGCGGCGGCGTCCTTCCCGGACCCGTCCTTGCCGGCGCCGTCCTTGCTGGCGGAATCGCCGCCAGGCACCGTGCTGCCCGAGCCCGACCGGCTGTCGGTCCGGTAGAAACCACTGCCCTTGAAGACGATCCCGACCGACGAGAAGACCTTCCGCAGCGGGCCGGAGCACGCCGGACACGTCGTCAGGGACGCGTCGGAGAAGGACTGCACCGCCTCGAACCGATGGTCACAAGCGGTACAGGCGTATTGATAGGTCGGCACGTGTTCCTCCGCTGGCTGGCACTCGCACACAGAGAGTGCCAGCATAACCTGTCCGGATCATTGATTGTTCCCGAGCGGCGTCACACCGCTGTCCGGGCGAAGGGCGGCGGTCATCCGCCAGTCGTGGGATTCGGCCGGGAGCTCGTCGACCAGCTCATCGTCGTACACGACGACCACCAGTGGCACGCCAGGTGCAGCCAGCGGCAGCGAGCGGTCGTAGTACCCGGCGCCCTTGCCGATCCGGATACCGCGGCGGTCGACCGCGAGCGCGGGCACGAGCACCAGCCGGGCTCGCGCGACGGCGGCCGGGCCGAGCCGCGCGCCGACCGGCTCACGCAGCCCGATCGGACCGGGACCGAGATCGCCGGGGCCGTCGTAGCGAGCCCAGTCCAGCGGGCCCGGAACCGCGGGCACCACGGGGAGCAGCACCTCGTGTCCGGCCGCGCGCAGCGCCTCGGGCAGCTCCGCCGAGCCCGGCTCGCTTCCGATCGGCAGGTACGCGCACACCGGGCCCCCGGTGGTCGCGGCCAGTGACACCGCGGCGGCGGTCAGTGCCGCGGCTCGCTGCTCGCGAACCTCGACCGGGATCGCGCGGCGGGCCGCCGTCAGCCGTGTGCGCCATTCCTTCTTGGTGGGCCGATCACTGCCGGATCCGGAAAGTTGCGAAGCCGGACCAGAGGTTTCCGAGCGAGCCGTCACCGCCGCAGGTTACCGGCGCAGATAGGCTCCCTGGCCATGACCGAGGTTCGAGAAGGCGGAGTGATGATCCGGTCCGGATCCAGCGCGCTCGTGGACTTCGCGTTCGGACTCGAAGAGTACGGCTTCGATATGCGTGCCCGGCCGGCCGCTCGCCTGGAGGAGTGACGCGGTTTGCGGTCGGTCGACGAACAGCTGAGTCGGATACTGGGTACGGCGGTCAAGCCGGCCCCGGTTCGGGTGGCCATCTCCGAAGCACACGGTTTGCGGTGTGCTGAGGAGGTGGTGGCTTCGCGGGCGCTGCCCGGTTTCGACCAGGCCGCCGTCGACGGTTATGCCGTGCGCAGCGTCGATCTGATCGGGGCGGACGTCGAGACGCCGGTGATGCTGCCGGTCGTCGGGGAGATACCGGCCGGGTCCCGGCAGCCGCTGCGGCTGCAGCCGCGGCAAGCGGTGCGGGTGGCGGCCGGGGCGCCGCTGCCCACGCTCGCCGACACCGTGATCCCGGTGAGCTACACCGACGCCGGCAGTGCTCGGATCGCGGTCCGGCAGGGCGTGCCGTCGGCCTCGTTCGTGCGTCGGATCGGCGAGGACGTGCAGCCGGGAGATCTGGCCGTCCGCCGGGACGGTGTCATCGGCGCGGCCCAGGTGGCTCTGCTCGCCGCGGCGGGGCGGGACAAGGTGCTCGTGCATCCCAAGCCGCGGGTGTCGGTGATCTCGGTCGGCGACGAGCTGGTGGAATTGGCCCGAACGCCGGGTGCCGGACAGGTCGGCGACGTCTGCTCGCACGCGCTCACTGCCGCCGCGCAGGAGGCGGGCGCCGAGACGGCACGAGCCGCGCTGGTCCGGGGTGACGCCCGGGAGGTCGGCACGGCGATGCAGGATCGGCTTCCGTTCAGCGATGTGATCGTCGTGTGCGGGGCGGTCGGCGGCAAGGCGGGGGCCGAGGTGCAGGCCGCGCTGAGCGGGTTCGGTGAGATGGACACCACCCGCGTCGCCATGCACCCCGGATCCAGCCAGGCCTTCGGTCAGCTCGGCCCGGACGGGGTGCCGACGTTCCTGTTCCCGTCCTATCCGGCCACCGCGCTGCTGCTGTTCGAGGTGTTGGTGCGCCCGCTGATCCGGCTCGCGCTCGGCCGCACCGACCCGCATCGACGCATGATCACCGCTCGGCTCACCTCGCCGGTCACCTCGATCGAGGGGCGGCGGGGCTACCTGCGAGGGCGGCTGCTGCGTGAGCAGGCCACCGGTGACTATCTCGTGCAGCCGCTGGGCAACTCCGGCACCCACCTGCTGTCCTCGCTCACCGACTCGAACGGTCTGATCGTGCTGCCCGAGGAGCTCACCGAGGCCACCGTCGACGAGCCGGTGTCCGTCGCGTTCCTGCCAGCGCCCAGCTGATCCGAGCAGATGGCGCACTCGTACCAAGAGCGCCACCCCGGCCGGCATCCCGGGTGGCCCGTAACTCTGGACGCCCTGAGAGTGCGATCGGGTGTTGTCGGGGTGCGGCCGGTACGGCTGCGCGACGGTGCCACGTGGTCGGCGATCCGGATCCGCGACCACCGCCACCTCGCGCCGTGGGAACCGACCATGCCGGGGGCATGGGCGCAGCGCCATGCGGCCAGCGAATGGCCGGGTCGCTGGCTGCAACTGCGCGGGGCGGGGCGCCGTGGCGCCGCGTTGCCGTTCGCTGTCACGCTGGACGGCGAGCTGGTCGGGCACGTGATGGTGGGCAACATCGTGCGCGAGCCGTTGCTCTCCGCGTACGTGGGGTACTGGGTGGACGCCCGCGTCAGCGGCGGTGGGGTGATCACCGCGGCGGTGGCGCAGGTGGTGGATCACTGCTTCGGTCCGGTCGGCCTGCATCGGCTGGAAGCCACGGTGCGGCCGGAGAACGCGGCGAGCCTGCGGGTGCTCGCGAAACTCGGCTTCCGTGAGGAGGGGCTGTTCCGCCGCTACCTCGATGTCGACGGCGGCTGGCGTGATCATTTCTGCTTCGCGCTGACCGCCGAGGAGATCGGACCAGGCGGGCTGAGCGCCCGGTTGGTGAATTCCGGTCGCGCTGAGCGCCGTTGAACCCCGAGCACCCTTCCGACGGGGTCGCCCTGGCGGGTAGGCGCCGATGTGGCCCGGCACAACGAGCGAGAACGGCAACCGTATTCGTCTGTTCGGGTGACACCCACAGGGGCACCATCCGTTGCCAATCGTCCCGGCCTGCACACGGGTGAACGTCGTCGATCACGGCGCGTCGTTTCCCGGGTGCCGCGACTTCCCTCATTACCGTGACGCCCGGGGAACGCGACTTGATCAACTTCTGTGATGACGCCGACCAGCGTCATCGCCGTTGACCGCAAGGGTCGCATCAGGACGTCGGCGTTGGGGGGAGGTGGCCGTGCCCAGCTCGATGATCTTCGTCGGACTGGTGGTGATGTGGCTGCTGATCCTCGTCCCTGCCGTCGCCCGACGCCGGCAGGAGGTGGCGCGGCCCAGCGCCACCGCGCTCGCCGGACGGGTGCTGGAGCGGTCGCCGTGCCGCGAGCCGGAACCCGACCGGGAGCGGGCAGCCGGCCGAGACGTGGAGGTGAACGTGAGGCACGAGCTGGAGCCCGCACGAACCGTCGCGACGCGAACCGAGGTGGACGACCGACAAGGCGTACCGGCGCCCAGCAAGGCGGACCCGCGCCCCCGCAACACCGACCGGTTGGACGGTTGGTCCTGGCGTGACGACGAGGAGGCCCAGATCCCCGCACCGCGCTCCCGCGGGGAGGAGCGGCCGCCCGGATCGAGCCGAGCCGGATCGGAATCGCCCCGCTACCGCCCCGGCCGTGGTGGCTACGACCCGCACGCCGCGGCGCTGACCGCACGGGCCCGCTACGCGTTCCGCCGACGGATGGTGCTTGCGCTGCTGATCCTGGCGGTCGGCACCGCGGTGGCAGCCGCGTTCGCCCTCCCGCAGCTGTGGTGGGGGCACGGCGCCGCCGACCTCCTGCTGGTCGGGTACCTCGTCTACCTGCGGCGTCAGGTACGGGTGGAGGAGTCGATCCGGAGGCGTCGGGCGGCCCGGATGGACTCCACCCGGCGCGCGGCCGATGAGGTCGATCCCGAGGAGCCGTCCCGCACGTCTTCGGCGGACGTCCGGGCTCGACGCTCTGGTGCGTCGCCCGGAACCCGCCTCGATGATCACGCGGATGTCGGCGATGCGCACGAGGACCAGGAGGAGGACGGCGCCGACCTCGCCGACGGTTCTCCCGCGGTGACCGCGGGAGACGTGGGCGGGTCGACGGTCGACGCGGCCGAGAGGAGCACCCCTACCACCTCGGCCACGTCGACCGAGCCGGTCGACGAGCCACCGGCGCTGCCGCGACGCAAGCCACTGCCCCTGCCGCCCGTGCCGATCGGGACCACGCTGGTGGACACGACCGAGGAGGATCCGTCGCTGCACGAGCTGGAAAGCCTGGCCCGGCCCGACTACCGGCGTGCGTCGGGGCAGTGAGCGGCCGGGAGGGGTGTGGCTGATAAGGTCGTCAGCGCCTGCCGGTCGGGGGGCACCGGGGCTGTGGCGCAGTTGGTAGCGCGACTCGTTCGCATCGAGTAGGTCAGGGGTTCGATTCCCCTCAGCTCCACTGGCCGACCCTTGAGTCTCTGACCTAGGGGTGTGTGTCTTTTCGATGCACTCCCGTCAGGTTGGTGCCAGCATCCTCAAGTAGAACTTGAGTTTGAGCGGAAGTTCGCCTCGAAACTCAAGTTGGGATGTGGCCGACGGCGGCGTGCGCGGTCGGGTGGAACGGGAGCAGCCTTGCCCTGGCGAGCTGCAACGCCGTCGCCGGGTCCGTGGCGCGAGCCCTGCGGAAGAGACGCCATCACGCGCTGCGGAGCGGTGCCGGGTTCACTGGCGGTCGTCGGACCGCAGCAGTGGCGTTGTCTGGTATTCGACCGGGATGGATGCGATAGGCTCGTCGAGCGCCGCGCTGGTGCGCCGCTGTCCGACTGCCCGGACGTAGCCGAGGTGGCGGCCGGCGTCGGTTCCGATCACCTCGATCTCGGTCGTGTTGTCGGGGGAGGCGAAGTGTTGCCAGTCCAGCCAGCGTCGCCAGCCGTCGGGCATCGTGTCGGTCACCTCGACGTCGAGCACTCCGCTGCGCTCCCAGTGTCGGCGCCACCAGGTGGGCGAGTGCAGGCACGCCATGCTCGGTTCCCACCATGCCGCGAGGTGCTCGGGGACGGGTCCGTCGAACTCGGCGACCAGCCCGCTGCCGGCGATCCCGATCTGCCCGCCGGGCTTGACGAAGCGGGCGAGGTAGTTCGCATACAGGTCGTCGGTGCCGTAGTAGACGAACGAGTCGATGCTGATGATCGCGTCGAAGAACTCCGCGGCGAACGGCAGTGCCCGCGCGTCGGCGTGGATCGGGAACACGCCGTCGTCGATCTTGGCGTCGCGGATCCGGGCAAGCCGCTCGGTGGCGTCGAACCACAGGTCGGTGGCCCACACCTGCACGCCCAGCTCACGGTGCAAGAAGATCGATGACGCGCCGCGCCCGCACCCCAGGTCCAGCACGCGCATCCCGGGGCGTAGGTCCATGGCCTCGGTCAGCCACTCGGTGAGCCACAGCGAGTTCGCGCCGCCGCTGACCGCGGCGAGGACCCAGTGCGGGTGATAGGTCGACGACCGTGGGAAGAGCTCGTTGACCAGCTGATCGTCCGGGTCCATTGCCGGGCCCCTCTCGTCCGTGTTCTCGGATGCCGGCACGTGCGTCCGGCCTGTGCGGGCTCGCGGTGGAGCGTAGGACAGTGCGTCTCCACGGCAGCCGGTTCCCGATCCCGTTGTCGTGCAGGCCGAAAGGCGTGCCGGCCGCGGACCGGGGATGCGGGACCCGGCGGGCAACGGCTCTCGGCGGGCCGGTCGCACTCATCGGGCTCAACGGCCGGCCGTTCGACCGGGCCAGGGCGGCGCTGGCGCTCGGGTGAGAGCGGGCCGGGTTCGCGGCCGCGTCGGCGGCGACCGGGCCCGTTCCGCTACGCCGAGCAGGTCGGCCACCACGTCGTCGTCGGCGCCGACCGCCGCGCTCGCGCGGTGCCAGGCCCGGCGGTCCGGATCCCCGACCACCGCGGCCGCCAGGGCGCGATGTGCCACGCGCCGCTCGACCGAGGTGGCGGCCTGGTACACCGCCGTGCGGACCAGAGGATGCCGGAACGTGAGCCGGCCACCGGCCACCGTGACCACACCGGCGGCCTCGGCCGGGACCAGTGCCTCCGCGTCGATGCCGAGCTCGTCCGCGGCGCGCAGCAGGTTCGCCACGCTGCCCGTGTCGTCGGCCGCCGCGAGGAGGAGCAGTCGCATCGTGGGCGGCGGCAGCGTGCGGATCCGTCCCAGGACCACCTGTTCGAGGTCGGCGCTGATGGGCAGGGGAACGGGCAGCGGATCGGCGCCGGACAGCTGCTCTGCGGTCAGCGCCGACTGCAGCTCGATCAGCGCGAACGGATTTCCCTCCGTGAACTGGACCAGGCGGGTCGCGATGTCGAGCGGCACCGGAGCCCCGTTCACCGCGGTCAGCAGCTCTGCGGCAGCCGGCGGGTGAGGCAGGTCAGCCGCAACTCGGGAAGTGCGTCCGCGGGGAAAGCGCGCCCGCCCTCGCGGGCCGCGAAGATCATCGCAATCGGCTCGGCGCGCAGGCGGGCGACGAACAGCAGCGCGTCGGCAGATGCCGCGTCGAGCCAGTGGGCGTCGTCGATGACGCACAGCACCGGTCCCACCTCGGCCAGCTCCGCCAGCAGGCTCAACGCGGCGGCGGCGACGAGGAACCGATCGAGATCATGACCCCCGGGTGAGACCGAGCGCGGCCCCCAGCTCCTCGCCCTGCGCGGGCGGCAGCGCCGGCAGGTGTCGGAGGGCAGGCCGGAGGATCTGGTGCAGGCCGGCGAACGCGAGCTCCGACTCCGACTCGACGCCGTGGGCCGTCAGGACGGTCATCGGTCGGGGGCCGGGAGCGTGGCCCGCAGCAGCGCGGACTTGCCGATCCCGACGCCGCCCCGCACGACGAGGGAGCCACCTCGCGCGGCGAGGGCGTCGAGTTGCACCTGGCGGATCCGCGCGAGCTCCCGCGCCCTTCCGGCGATCACCCAGCCAACCTAACCGGGACGACGGGCTCCGGACACGCCCTGGGCTCACCGGCCGAGCGATCGCGTGCCCGGGTTCGCGCGGTACCGGTCGAGCGTCACGCGGACCGCCTCGTTTTCGCGGCCGCCGGCACAGACCTGCCGCATCCGGGCCAGTTCCCGGACGATCACCCGCCCGGTCCCGCCCGTGGCCCCGACGAGGACGTGCAGGCCTTCCTCGAACGACCCGGTCACGGCTCGCCCTTCATCCCAGCGATGTACGCCCCTTGATTGTGACCGTGCCGTCGGGCCGGCGAACCGGGAGAACTGCCAGGTCCGGTCCGGGCAGGCCGACTCGCTCAGGCCGGCTGCTCAACCCCACACGGGTGACGATCGAGTCCCGCGCGACCGCCGGTGTGCGACCCTGACCGCCGTGTCCGGTCTCGCCAGCCACCATCTGCGCGAGTTCGCGCGCACGATGGCCGCCCACCGCCTCGGGCACCAGAGGCTGCACCACGATGTCGTGCGTGGGCACGAGGTGTTCCAGGTGTCGACGATCAATGCGCTGCTCGAGGGCGTGTACGACGGGGACACCACCGTCGAGGACCTGCTCCGCCACGGCGACTTCGGAGTCGGGACGTTCGACGCGCTCGACGGCGAGATGGTCGTGCTCGAGGGTAGGTGCTACCGATTGCGCGCCGACGGGTCGGTGTCGGTGGCGGCAGCGAAGGACCGGACGCCCTTCGCGGTCGTCACGTTCTTCGACGCGACGGCGGAGGCATGGGTCGACGGTCCGCTCGGCGCCGACGAGGTGCACCTGCGGGCGGAGGCGATGATGAACACCGCGAACGTGATCCACGCGGTGCGGTTGCACGGCACCTTCTCAGCGATGCGGACGCGGACAGTACTTGCGCAGACCCGTCCGTATCCGCCGCTGGTCGAGGCAACCGCGAGTGAGCCCATCGTGGACCGCCTGGATGTCACCGGCACCATCTGCGGCTTCCGGACCCCGGACTACGCGCGGGGCATCGGGGTGACGGGCTACCACCTGCACTTCGTGGACGACGATCGCCGTTACGGCGGTCACGTCCTCGACTTCACGCTGGCACGAGGCCAACTCGCGGTCGACGCGTCGTCCGCTCTGCACTTGTCGCTGCCGCTCTCCACAAGCTTCCGTAGCGCGGATCTCGGCGGAGACCGGATCGACGAGGTCGACCGGAGCGAGAAGGAGTCCTGATACGACCGGCTCGGCGTGAGTACTTCGCCTTGTAGGCGCGGGTAGCGGTCTCGCTGGAGGGGAGAACCCGGCCGTGCGACCCAGGTGCAGCAAGCGATGCTGCGACGGCGGTCCCGGCACGGCCGCCCCCGGGTCGCCGGCCTGACGAACTGCGCGGAGTCGACACCGCGTCATTGGGAACCCCGCCACTCCCTGGCGACTCCACGGTGCTGGAATCGTGACCTGGAGTGACCATTCTGCTGATTTATTGGCACCGATCGGGGTGTGTCTCAGAAGCATAAGAATGACACAGTTGAGGTCGGCCGCCGGAAAGCTCCCGGGGGTTTCCGGCTGGTGTGTGTCATGGGGGGCGGCTGATGCGCGTATTGGTGGTGGAGGACGATCCCGACCTAGCAGAATACGCCAGTACGGTGCTGCGTCGTAATCCTGATGTGACGGTCGAGGTGGCATTCAACGGCCGGATGGCGTTGGAGAGCTTCCGCACGCGTGGCGCCGATATCCTGATCACTGATATCGAATTGCCGGGCATGACGGGGATCGAACTGGCCACGTCTGTTCGTCAGGCTGATCCGGAGATGCCGGTGGCGATGATGACCGCACACGCGTCCGTCGACTACGCGGTGAGCGCGTTGCGCAACCAGATCGATGAATTCCTGGTCAAGCCGGTATCCGCGACGGAGTTTCGCTCCACTCTGCTCAAATTGATCGAGTTGCGCACCGCCCGGAACGCGGCGGCGGTTAGTCTCCAGCCGTAAGTCGTGATCTTGCTGGCGTGGCGGTCCCGGACGCAGCACGGCCACCGCGTGATCCTCGTCCGTTGTGTCGACTTCAGATGATCAAGCGGTGGCCGCGGGCCACAGCGTAGGTCCCGGGCGGTGGGCACGCCGAGACCGACAGGCTGCTCGACCGGATGGCCGCCCGGTTTCGCGGGTCGAGACCCGCCGGCGGGTCCGCGGGTTCGTGCTCGGGCTGCTCGGCCGATCTGCCGCGGAAGAACTGCTGGACGATCGCCGAGCATGCCGGGGACCCCGATCCGCACGGCATGCAGTACCTGCTCGCCCGGGCCAGCTGGGACACCGACGGGGTCCGTGACGACCTGCGCGACTACGTCGTCGGCGCCTCGGCGACACCGACGCGGTGCTGGTGGTCGACGAGACCGGCGATCTGAAGAAGGGCATCCGCACGGTCGGGGTGCAGCGCCAGTACACCGGCACCGCCGGACGGATCGAGAACGCCCAGGTCGCGGTCTACCTGACCTACGCCGGCGCCGCGCGGGCACGCGATGATCGACCGCGAGCTCTACCTGCCGCACTGCTGGACCGACGACCCCGACCGGCTGCGCCGAGGCCGGGGTGCCCGACGACATCGACTTCCTGACCAAGCCGGCGCTGGCCGCCGGGATGCTCACCCGCGCCCTGCGACGCCGGGGTGCCGGCCCGGTGGGTGGCCGGCGACGAGGTCTACGGCAACGACCCGGGCCTGCGCGCCGAGTGCGAGGCCCAGCGGATCGGCTACGTGCTGGCCATCGGCTGCGACCGCCGCGTCCCCACCGCGGCCGGCCGATCCGCGCCGACGCCCTCGTCGCCGGCCTGCCCGAGGGCCTGGCAGCAGCTCTCCGCCGGGCCGGGCGCGAAGGGCGAGCGCTACTACGACTGGGCGTGGATCACCCTCGACCCCGACAGCGACATCGGCCGATGCGCCGACACCGCAGTGCTGGTGGCTGCTGGTCCGGCGCCACCGCCACACCGGTGAGCTGGCGTTCTACCGCTGCTACTCCCCGCAGATCGTGCCGCTGCGCGAACTGGTCCGCGTCGCCGGCCGCCGCTGGACCATCGAGGAGTCCTTCCAGGCCGGCAAGGGCCTGGCCGGGCTCGACGAGCACCAGGTCCGCCGCTGGACCTCCTGGCGGCGCTGGACGCTGCTGGCCATGCTCGCCCACGCCCTGCTCGCGGTGATCGCCGCGAACGAGCACACCGACCGGCCCGCACCCACCGGATGATCCCGTTGACCTGCAGCGAGATCCGCCGCCTGCTCACCGTCCTCGTCGTCGCACCCCGCCGCGCCCCGGCCTGCCCACAGCCTGGTCGAACTGGCGCCGACGCCACCAACACCGCGCCCGAACCAGCCACTACAGCGTCAGGAGACAGCTCGCAACGGCCATAACGACCTACGGCTGGAGTCAGATCTGTCGTGTTGGCCATCGGCGCGCACCCGGACGATGTGGAGATCGGCGTCGGCGGCCTGCTGGCCGCGCACCGTGCGGCCGGTGACTCGGTGATCATCCTGACGTTGTGCCGCGGTGATCGCGGGGGCGACGCCGAGCACCGGCAGCACGAGTCGTTGGCCGCCGCCGAGTTGATCGGCGCGCGGCTGTTCCTGGAGGACCTGGAGGACACCAAGATCAGTCCGGCCGACCCGACGGTGGGCATCATCGAGAGGATCGTCGACGAGGTCGGACCGTCTGTCGTCTATACCCATTCCCAGCACGACCGGCATCAAGATCATCGCGCTGTCCACCACGCGGCATCGGTCGCGACCCGCCGCGTCCCCACCCTGGCCTGCTTCCAGAGCCCCTCCGCCACGGTTGATTTCCACCCGAACCGGTTTGTTCCGATCGACGGGTACACCGACACCAAGCTGGCCCTGTTGGCGTGTTTTGCCACCCAGTCGGGGATCCGCGACTATCTCGAACCGAGCTTCGTGCTCGCGACGGCGCGATACTGGTCGCGGTTCGGTGGCGGCACCAGTTGTGAGCCGCTGGAGGTCATCCGCGATACCCGGGGCCTGATCGGCAGTGGTGCAGCCGAACCCAGTCAGGCGCAGCCGAGCGCACTCCGAGCTGGTCACCAGCGTTGCCGAGGAAGTCGTCTCGTGACGACGACAGTTCTCGTGACCGGGGCCGGGGGGCCGGCCGGTATCTCGGTCGTCCGCTCGCTGCTGGCCCGCCGCGACACCAGGGTGATCGCGGCCGACATGGATCGCTTCGCGAGCGGGCTGTACCTGGTCCCCGCTGACCAACGGGTCCTGGTACCGGCGGGTCTCTCGGGGGAGTTCGTGCCCGTGCTGCTCGACTGGTGCCGGTCCTTCGGCGTGGACGTGCTCTTCCCCACCGTGGATGTCGAGCTGCCGACCATCGCCGCGCTGCGGGACGAGTTCTCCGCGATCGGGGTGTCTGGTGGCGTCACCCAGCCTGTCCACGTTGGAGATCTGCCTGGACAAGCTGTCTCTCGCGGACCGCTGTGCCGGTGTGCTGCCCGTGCCGCGGACCGAGGTGCTCGGCCCGGCGGCCGCCGTCGGACGGCAATACCCGGTGGTGGTGAAGCCCCGGCGGGGCGCCGGATCCCGCGGTATCAGCTTCGTCGAATCCGAGGCCGAGTTACTTGCGCTGGGCAGTGACGACACGCGGCTGGTGCAGGACATGTTGCCGGGCGAGGAGTTCTCGGTGGATGTGTTCGCTGACCTGGCCGGGCATGTCGTCGCCGCCGTCCCACGATCCCGGTTGCGAGTGGACTCCGGCGTCTCGGTGGCCGGCGCCACCCTGCATGACGAGGAACTGGAGCAAGCAGCCCGACGGGTCGCAACGGCGATCGGCCTGACCACGGTCGCCAACGTGCAGTTGCGCCGGGACCGCGAAGGAAGGGCAGCGTTGCTGGAGGTGAACCCGCGATTCCCGGGTGCGATGCCACTGACGATCGCCGCGGGGATCGACATGCCGTCCCTGACCTTGGACGCCGTCCTGGGACGACCGATACCCGCTGCGCTGGATTTCCGCGATATCGCGGTGGTCCGCTATCTGGAGGATGTGTTCCTGCAGATGTCCGACATCCGGGAAGTGCCGAGTTCGCTCGGCGATCGCGGGCCCCCGACGGCAATCGGGGTGGGCCCGGGATGACCATCCCGACATGGGCGGGCCTGGCCGGCGATCACTCATGTGCATTCGACGTTCTCCGATGATGCCGACCAGCACCCTGGCCGAGAACGTGGCGGCTGCACGACAGGTCGGTCTCACCGAGCTCCGCCTGGTCGACCACGTACGCGCGTCGACGACCTGGATCCCGGAGTTCTGTGGCCAGACCGCAACGCTGCGAGCAACGGCTCAGGACATCACCATCCGCACCGGGGTCGAGGCCAAGATGCTCGACGCCACGGGCCGACTCGATCTTCCGTCGGGGCTGCGTACCGGTTCGAACCGGCCCGACCGCGTTGATCGGGTGCTGATCGCCGACCACCAGTACCCGAGCCCGGTGGGGCCATGGCCCCCGTCGCGGGTCCTGGACGAGCGGGCGGCGGGGTTGAGTTCGGCCGCGATCGTCGACACGTTGGTCGGTGCGATGATCGGCGCAATGGCGGCCGTTGAGCACGCCCAACTGGCACATCCGTTCTCGTTGCTGCCCAAGATGGGTCTGACCGAGGACGATCTGCTGGCCGAACATCTGTCGGCTTTGTCTGCCGCGGCGAGCGCGCACGGAACCTGGGTGGAGATCAACGAGAAGTGGGCCTGCCCGGGGCCCCGGGCGATCGAGGCCTTTGCCGCCGCGGGGGTCACCCTCGTGGCGTCCAGCGACAGTCATCATCGCCGGGATGTCGGTCGATACCGACGGGTCATCGACCTGTCCCGATGCCTCGCCGACGCGGAGGCCGGCGACCCCTTGTCGGTCGGCCGGCGATGACGGTGTGGACCGATGTCCTCATCTGGGTGCTGGCGACCTTTGTGATCATCGGCGTGATTCCGGTGGCGGCCGGCCTCTACCAGTACCTGCTCATCCCGTTCCATGCGACCCGGAACCACTACCCGAAGGCAGCGCCCTACTTCCCCAGGGTTGCGGTTGTCGTGCCGGCGTGGAACGAGGGTGCCGTCGTCGGGGCGTCGATCGACCGTCTGGTGCGGTTGGAATACCCGCCTGATCGGCTGCGGATCTACGTGGTTGACGACGCCAGCACGGACGACACCCCCCAGGTGGTCCTCGGACGCGCAGCCCGGTACCCGGGCCGGGTCTTTCACCTGCGCCGGGAGAAGGGCGGCCAGGGCAAGGCGCACACCCTGAACCATGGACTGTCGATCCTGCTCGCGGAGACATGGGTCGAAGCGGTGCTGATCATGGACGCGGACGTGATCTACCAGCCGGATTCGCTGCGGAAGATGACCCGCCATCTCAGCGACCCACAGGTCGGTGCGGTGACGGCGTACATCCGCGAGGGGGGCGTCGACCCCGCGTACCTGACCCGGTTCATCGGCTACGAGTACGTCGCCGCTCAAGCGGCAGCCCGACGGGCCCAGAACGTGCTCGGAGTCCTGGCGTGCCTTGCCGGCGGGGCGCAACTGCACTCCAGGGAGAACCTCGAGGCGATCGGTGGGCGCATCGACTCCACGACGCTCGCCGAGGACACCGTGTCGACGATCCTGACGCAACTGAACGGCAGGCGGGTCGTTTTCGAGCCCTGTGCCGTCGTCCTGGCCGAGGAGCCGGAGGGCATCGGAGCGCTGTGGAAGCAGCGGTTGCGATGGGGTCGTGGCAACGTCCAGGTCACCAGGCGGTTCTCCGGGCTGTGGTTCCGGCCCTCGAAACACCGGGGACTGGGCGGCTTCTCGTTCGGGATAATCTGGTTCTCGGTGCTCCTCCTGCCGGTCGCCATGGTGCTCTCGTCCGTCGCTCTGATCGGTCTGTACTTTCTTGACAGTGACCTGGCTATGACGATTTTTGGGGAAGTCTGGTTCCTCGCGTTGTGCACCTACGTCTTCATCACCGCGATGACTGTTCAGCTCGATCCGGCGACCGGTCGACGAAGTTGGCGGGAGGCCATCGCCTTTCCGGGAATCATCTCGCTGCTGGTCATGCTCATGGCTTTCGCTCCCGATCTGTTCACCCGGACGGTGCCGGGACTTTTTGGATTGGCGATGACATCCGTCGGAGAAGGCGTCATCACCTTGTTCCTCTACGCCTGGTTGTCGCTGTGTATGCCGGCGGCGTGGCTGGCGAAGAGGGTGGAGAAGACCAAGCTGGGCAAGGTGCTCGCGCCGGCGCTGATCTATCTCGTCGGATATGGGCCGCTGCTGTGCGCCATCACCTTCGACTCGTACATCAAAGAATTCAGGGGGGCCGCCCAGGTGTGGGACAAGACCGAAAAAGTGGGAAAAGTGATGGCATGACCGAGCCCCGGGGCGCAACTCGGCCGGCTCCGACCCCGGAACCTGCGACCGACACGCTCGGCTTCGAACTGCCGGATGAGGCCCGCCTGAGGGCCGAGATCGGTGAGGACAGACGTCCACGAGCGGTTCTTGGTTCGGGCTGCCCTCGTCGCTGCGATCCTCGTTGCCCTAGTGATCATGACGCGGACGATCTGGCCATGACAACTTCGGACGCCATGCGCACCGCCACCCGATGCCCGACCGTGCTGGTGGTCGACGACGAGCCCGACCAGCTCGGTCTGATCACCGCGTTTCTCAATCGTGAGGGTTGCACCGTGATCGCAGCGGCCAGCGGCGAGCACGCCCTTTCTCTCCCCCTGGATCTCACGGTTGATCTGATGATCTTGGACCTGCTGCTGCCGGGAGTCGATGGCTGGCAACTGGCCGCCGAACTGAAGACACGGTTCCCCGGCTGCCCGGTGGCCATCACGTCCGTACTGGATGTCCAGGACTACCCGAGCGCGGAGGAGTCGTTGCCCAAGCCGGTGACCCGGGCCCAGATCGCCGCGATCCTGTCGCGCCACATACCGGATCGGACCGGCCGATGAGCACCGGCGGCACCGTGGTCGTCGCCGATGACGACGCCGACATTCGCGCGCTGATCGTGCTGTCGGTGACCCGGGCCGGGGCCATCGTCGCCGCTGACGTGTCCACCGGTATTGCTGCGCTGCACGCGATCAAGCGCTGTGTCCCCGATCTGGCGATCCTGGACATCTCGATGCCTGAGATGACCGGCCTGCAGGTGTGCCGGGCGGTTCGCGCGGACCCGGCGACCAGCGACGTTCCGCATACTGCTGCTGTCGGCCGCGGCTCACCCGGCCGCCGTGGCCGAGGGTGGCGCCGCCGGTGCCGACGCCTATGAGTTCAAACCTTTCAGTCCTCGCAGACTGTCCGTTCGCATCCGCGAGATGTTGCAGCCCCGATCAGCGAGGCGCCCGGTTCCGAGTCCGCAACTTGCTTCGTAGCGCCGGAGGAATAGACATGGGCGCTCAGCCGACAGGCCCTTGCTCGCGCCCGGCATCACGCGCTACTGCATCGATTCGCCGGAGGATCCGAATTCGACTCTGGAGCGCCAGCTCTGCACCCTTGCGGTCTACCTGTTCGCACAGTTGATGTTCCTGGTGCCGGGGGTCGGCGTCACAGCCACCGAGGAGTGGACCGTCGAACTCGCCGCGGCCCTGATGGCTGGTGCGACCGCTGCCGCGTTCGTCCTCGGCCGACCGGACATACCGGGCCGTGCGGCCATGCTGATTCCCCTGGTCGACCTGATCGCGATCGGATTCCTGCGGGCCGGGACCGGTGGCCCCAGTTCGGTTTTCGCCGCGCTGTGGATCCTGCCGGTGCTCTCACTGGGTGTGGAGCCCGGCCGGCTGTCGCTGCTCCTCGGCGCACCGGTGATCGTCGGCGTCGTCTTCCTCCCGCAATTGTTCGATCCCGACCAGCACGGCCGATGGCCAGTGGATTCGCATCTTCTTCACGCCCTTGATTCTGATCCTGACCGCCCTGTCGACCAACGAGCTCACCCGCCGCTTGCGATCGCGGGTCCAGGCCGTCCAAGTGTTGCGACGACAACAGGAGGCATTGCTGGTCGAGGCTCAAGACAATGCGACGGCGAGCATCGCGGCATCCAATCTCATCCTGGAATCGGCCCGTCAGATGACCGGCGTACTCGACGCCGTGACCGAGCAGTCGATCATCGCCACCGATCGTTCCGGCCGGATCGACGTGTTCAACACCGGCGCGCAGAAGATGCTCGGCGTTGCCGCGCATGACGTCATCGGTCGCCGCAACATCGCCGACTTCCACCTGCCCGACGAGCTCGTGCCATCGGACAAGTGAGGATGCGGGTGACACGTTCAGCCCACTGATGGATCCGGTCGACGGCGGGGACGCCAACGTCCAGGACTGGACCTACCGGCGGGAGGACGGGTCGACCCTGCAGGTGCAGGTCGCGATCACCGCTCGACACGATGCGGCCGGCGACGTCGAAGGCTACCTGTACGTCGCCACCGACGTCACCGACGAACGGCGCCAGGCCAGGATGAAGGACGAGTTCGTCAACCTGATCTCGCACGAACTGCGCACCCCGCTCAGTTCAATTCTGGGGTACGTCGAGCTCATCAGCGACGACGACGAGCATCCGCTGTCGGCGGAGCAGTCCAAATACCTCGCAACCGTCGAGCGGAACGCGCAGCGATTGCTCCGCCTGGTGTCCGACCTGCTGTTCACCGCGCAGGTGGAATCCGGTCGGTTCACCCTGCAGGAGCGCGACGTCGACCTGCAAACGGTGGTCATCGCCTCGCTGGAGTCGGCCAAGCCGGTGGCGGAGGCGCGGGACGTCCGTGTCGTCCTGTCGCACCCGGCGACCGCGCCGCATGTCTGGGGGGACCCGACCAGATTGGGTCAGGCCGTCGACAACCTGGTGTCCAATGCCATCAAGTTCACCCCGCCCGGGGGACGGGTCGCCATCACGCTGAGCACCGCCGCCGGAGACGATCAGGAGCGCGAGATGGCGCTCATCTCGGTCAGTGACACCGGTATCGGCATCCCGGCAGACGAGATCGATCGGCTGTTCTCCCGATTCTTCCGGGCGTCGACCGCCACCCAGTTCGCGGTGCCCGGCGTCGGGTTGGGTCTCACCATCACCCAGGCGATCGCGGTGGCACACCACGGCAGCATTCGGGTCGCCAGCACCGTGGGCGAGGGAACCACATTCGCCTTCGCACTACCGCTCCTGCAGGTCGACCATCCGGGCGAAGAACCACCAGCCGTCAACGGGGTTCGGTACGACAGTCTTCCCTCACGGGGCTGACCACAGCGAATCTGCGTGGTGGGGGCGGCTCGCCAGGATGAACCAGGTGGTGGCGGCGACCGAGGATGCTTCTGACAACTCGCGATCGACATCCACCGAACTCGCCATCGGCATCGATCCGTCCGGACGTTGCGCCGCCGCGAGGCCGGCCATGGTGTCGGCGTACCCGGCACCACCGTGCCGGGCCTGGGCGAGGGCCACCCCGAAGGACCCCTCCAGCCATACCGACGGCACCGGGTTCGGCATCGTCGGTTGCGCTCGGAAGGCCAGGTAACCCGACAGCGACTGATCGGACACCGCGAAAGCGGCTGTCCGGCCCAACGACGTCGCGGCAAGCTCGGGGCGTCCGATCGCGTCGAGAAAGATCGATCCCCAGGAGTTGACGTCCAACGGCTCCACCCGATCCGCACCTTCCGGCCGCATACCCTGGAAGAATCCACCGCCGCCCGAATCCCACAGCATGGCAAGGATGGCGTCGTGCAGTGAATTGGCGGCCGCGGTGCATGGGGGGCAGTTCAGCGCCTGTCCGGCCCGTGACAGCGAATGCCACGCATCAAGGTTGTGTTCAGTGGAAGCGAACGGCAGGCGGGTGCCCGGTTCGACCCCGGCCTGATCCCAACCACCGGTGAGTAGGCCGGCCATGGGACCGGTGGTCAGTTGCTGACGAAGGAGCCAGTCGGCGGCCTGATCGGCGGCCTGCCGAATTGCCGATGCATCCGGTTCCGACTCCCCTGTCCGGTGCATGTAGCTCATCAGCGAATAAAGCGCGATCGCAGTATTGCCCGTGCGGTAGGTCGGATCACCGCCGGCCGGATTCGACTGAGGTGCCGATGACACGAACCCGCCGGCTTGCTGACCGGACCGGGTTTGCAGCGCGATCAGCCCGTGAACCAGGATCCGAGCGGTGTCCAGGTCGTCCATCACCAGCGCACTCTGCAGTGCCAGTGCCTGGTCGTAGGTGTAGCTGCGGAGCCGTGCATCCTCACTTCCGGCAACCGTCGACAACGACCGCACCAAACCAGTGGCCGGTGCGTGCTCGGCGAGAATCCGTCCAGCGGGGTAGTTTTCTCCGGGTTCGCTGGCCACCAGCTGGAACGTCTTGGTTCCCGGGGCCGAGCTGTCGAAGCGGAATGATCCATCGGCCGAGGCAGGTTGCACCCCGACCAGGTGGAGGCGGTCTGTCGTGGCGAAACTTCTTATCTCCCAACCGCTGTACGTGCCAGCCGGTGACGACGGGTCGCCGCCGGGGGGTTGACCGGTCACGGCGTCGAGGACACCGAACTCCCATACCCCTGGTCCTGGGTCGGTTCCGGACAGATCGATACTGAACGTGCCGTCCGGCCCGGCCAGGCTCTGAACCGACAGTTGAGATCGCTGGCCGTTCTGGCTGCGATAGACCTGAATGATCCACCCGCCCGGTTGCGGCGGGAGCGTCACGAGACCGGTGACCACTCCGCGGAAATCCGGCGACGCGGCCCGCGTGGCTGACTCCGCATCCAGCGCGATCGCCGCCGGAATGACCCGGGGGGTAGGTATGCCTTTCACCACGAAGGTGCCGCGGACCGGCCCGGTCCAATCTGGGGGGTACTCACGCTCCGGAATCAGCGTCGTCGACGATTCGACACGCGTGGGTGATTGAATCATTGACCGGACCCACGACCAAGCCCGGTCGGCCCCCGCATCGTCATGGGGTGTCACCAAATTCGGTACTCCTTCCCCGGGCGCCGTTGCCACCCGCCACACGCAGAGAGCAATCAGCGCGCACAACAGCGACGTCGCAACTACCCGGCCCACGAAACGTGGTGATGACCCAATATGACGCACTCGACGTCCCCCTTGACCGTAGAATAGTCGCCGCCGCAATGCCCTCGGACGCCAGTTCGCAGACACTGCGGTCTCACCGCATTCCGGACGCGCCGCACGTCTGGTCGGTCAGTCGAGGGCGACCACCGCGACCAGGCCGAAGGCAACCGCGGTCGACACGTTTCGACCTGCATCTGCGCCCCGGCCACCTCCGAACGAGGCAGCTGCGACAGGTCAGGATGCGACTGGCCGTTCGCAGGGTCGGTGAGCGTCGTGTTTCCCGACCGGGTCGCCGGGCAGGACTACGACCGGTTCCGCGGGATCGCCGGGGATGCGCGTGATGTTGCCGGTCTCGGAGACCGGGCTTACCTCGCCTTCGGGACGAACTCGACCATGGGCAACTCCCCGGTGGCGGCCGGACTGACCGCCGCTCGGGGTCGTCACCAACTCTGGGTGGTTAGCGCGAGCTTGTTGCTGAGGGTGTTGTGAGGGCGGCTGGGTTCAGGTTGCCGCCGGCGAGTTGTTGGGCGACGTCGGCCAGGCGCAGGTTGCCACCGCGGCAGTAGCGGCGCAGCCGGTCGAAGGCCACGTCCATGGTCAGGCCATGGTGTTGGGCGAGTACCCCCTTGGCCTGCTCGATGACGACCCGGTTGTTGAGGGCGGTCTGGAGTTGTTCGGTGACGATCTCGCCGCGGTGGATAGCCCGTTCCTGCAGGATGCCGATGGTGGCCACGTCGGCGAGCGCTTGGCCGAGGGCCAGGTCGGGGTCGGGTAGCGGGCCGGGACTGCGGTGGAAAAGGTTGAGCGCGCCGATGGATTCCCCGCGCAGCCGTAGCGGCAGTGCGTGTACCGACCGGAACCCGCCGGCTTTCGCGACCGCGGCCGTGAACATCGGCCATCGGTCGGACACGGTCAGGTCGGGAACGCTGACCGGGGTGGCGGTGCGGTAGCAGTCCATGCAGGGTCCCTGCTCGTTCTGCAGCTGCAGCAGCTCCATCAGTTTCGCGTCCTCGCTGGACGCGGCGACGACGCGCAGCTCGCGGCGGGCGTCGCCGAGCATCAGCCCGGCGGCGTCGGCGGCCAGCAGCGCGACGCTGTGGGTGACGAGCTGGTCGAGCATGTCGATGATGTCGTAGTCGGCGACCAGGGTGTCGGCGAGCGCGACGAACGCCCGGCTCACGGCCTGTTCACGATCGGGCTGGCTCACGACAGCTCCTTCTCCGCTAAACTCATCGGTTCAGCTCATGTCCTGGGTGAACACCAGCCGCTGCGCGACTACATCGCGGGCGATGTCGATAAGCAGCCGCTGATGCACGAACGCGTAGGCACGCAACCGGGCGAGAGCGTCGGTGGCACCGACCCCGAGCTGAACCAGGACCATCCCGGTGGCCTGGTGAACCTCGGCCCGATTACTCGCAGTCTGATCCAGCCAGTCGGCGCTGTCGTCGCCGGGGTCGGTGCGTTGTCCGAGCATCATCAACGCCGCGGCGTCGGTCGCGGCCAGCGCGTCGCGCCACTGCAGGTCACTGAGCCCGCCGGGGGTGGTCCGGTAGAGGTCCAGTACCCCGAGGTTGACTGCGCCCCATTGCAGGGGCAGCGCGAACAGCGCCCTGACCGGGCTCTGTTCGGCGACCGCGGCGGCGAAAATCGGCCACCGTGCTGCTTCCGAGCTGTGATGCAGGTCGGGTACCAGAACGGGGTTCCCGGTGGCGGCGGCCTGCATGCAGGCGCCTTCGTTCAACGTGAACTGCAGGTCCTCCAGCAGCTCCGCGATCGGGTCGGTGGCCCACAGGGTTTCCCGGGCGACACTTGCGGTCAGCAGGGAGATCGCGGCGCCGTCGACGTCGAGCCCGTCGACGCAGGCGTGGCAGATCCGACCGGCCAGACCGCGCTCATCCACCTCACCGCGCCTCAGTCGCAGCAGTGTCCGGGTGACCGTGCCGTGCTCAGCCACGAAAAGCACTCACTTCCGCGCTACGCGCTGGGTGCCTTGGTGGCTGATGGGGCCGGTGCTGGGTAGGTGTCGTCATGTCTGTGCCAGCCCGTCGGGTCCTTGCTGGAGTCCAGCGTGGGGGACACGCCGGCGCGTCGGGCAGGATCGGTCCCGGCGATGCCTCAACCGTAGGCCTCCTTGTGCCGCGGACGTGCACTAGGCGGGACGACTCTCATGGATGGGGCGGCAGCATGGCGATCGATTCTTGCGTGGTACGCCGAGCTTCTCCATCAAGACGCCCATCGCGAGGCCGATGTCACGGCCGCCTCCGCGCGGAAGGCCGGATCGCGGAGATCGGGACCATCGACCTCGCGTTCAATGTGGAGGAGGCCGGTGAGGCCACACCTGTTCGTCGTGCCGCTCGACTGAGCACCACTCGACTGGGGTCACGATTGCGTCTCACCACGGCTGGCGGCGCCGCGTCTGCCGACAATGATCTCGTGGCTCGGGCGTGGGGTGTACTGCTGGTGTGCGCGGTCCTTGCCGTGCCCACGGCCCTGGACCCCTACAGCGTCGCAGCTTCGTTGTCTTACCTCGTCGGGTTGGCCATCGTGGTGGCGGCACTGTGGCGCGGCAGCATGCTCCTTCGTGGCGATCAGCGCCGGCCGTGGGTGCTGCTGGCGACGGCGGCCACGTGCTGGTTGTTGGGTGACATCGCTCAGCGCATCCCGGCCCTCGGACCCGGCGATGTGCCGGGGGTCAAGGACGTGTTCTGGCTCGCGTCGTACCCGCTGCTGATCGCCGGGGTGGCGGCGATGATCTCCGCCCGTGGCCTGCCGCGCGCCCTGCACCGCGACATCGGCCTGGACGTGGTCGTGGTGAGCGCCGCGGCGTGCATCGGCGGTTGGCGGCTGCTGGTCGCCCCGTCGATCGCCGGCGGCCAACCGCTTACCGGATCCGTGATCGATTCGCTCTACCCGCTGGGGGACGTCGCCGCCTTCGCCCTCGCGGTCACGCTGCTGATGATGCCGGGCCGGCGCGGTGCCGCCGCCGGACTGGTCATCGCCTGC
Organism: uncultured Actinomycetota bacterium; assembly: GCA_963841985.1. GTDB lineage: Bacteria > Actinomycetota > Actinomycetes > Mycobacteriales > Pseudonocardiaceae > Pseudonocardia. The sequence continues at coordinate 85,336 of CAWJFD010000028.1, read as the reverse complement.
CTGGGACTGACGCTGCCGCTGGACTTCGTACAAGCCTTGTTGCCCATCGCGGCTCCGGATTTCGAAGCTGCCCGGCTCGATTCAGTGCTGCTGGTCGTGAACGGCATGCTCGGCGCGGCCGCCCTGCACCCACGGCGTACCGAGCTGACCGATCGGGTCTCCATGGATGGCGCGCACGCGATGAATCGCTGGCGCATCGTCCTGCTCGGAACGTCGCTGTGCACGGCCATGGTGATCGCGGCCGTCCACGACGCCGAGTCCAGCATCGTGCCAGGCCTGATCGCCAGCATCGTCGTATCGATCACTGTCGTCGTCCGGTTCTTCCGGGCGGATCGCGAGCGGGAGGCTGCCGAGCGTGCGCTGCGCCATCTGGCCCACCACGACCAGCTCACCGGAGCGGCGAACCGTTTGCTGATGATGCAGCGGCTCTCGAACGCGGTTCTCGCCCGGGGCGCCAGCGGCCCTGATCTCGTTCTTGTGTTCCTAGACCTCGACGGGTTCAAGAAGGTCAACGACAAGTGGGGGCATCCGGCCGGTGATCGGGTGCTGCGCGCGGTCGCGCAGCGGCTGACCGATCTGGTGCGGGCGAACGACACCGTCGCCAGGGTGGGTGGAGACGAGTTCGTCCTGCTGTGCGGTGACATCAACGAACAGCAGGCCCTGCTCCTGGGGCACCGGATCCGGGAGGCGCTCAGCCTCCCGATCGACATCGGTCCGACCCAGGTGATCATCGGCGTCAGCGTCGGGTTGCTGTCCGTGCCGGCCGCCGCCAAGGCGACGGGTCCACAGAGTCTGCTCGTCGCAGACGACCTGCTTCGTTGTGCCGACTCGGCGATGTACGAGGCGAAGCGCGAGGGTGGCGGAGTGCGCACCGGCAGCCTCGTGACCATCACCGGGTAGAAGCGCGCTTCAGGCCTCCTCACCGGCCGCCCGGTCGGCGCCCGCTCCTGCGAGGGCGATGCGCTCGCGGCGGCCCTCCATGACCAGCAGGACGATCAGCACCACTTCGGCGATCTTGTCTGCGATGCCGATCGCGTCGTAATGGCCCTGGATCAGGGCGAAGTACGCGATGATCGTTGCGGCCGTCAGCGCGATCAGGGCCCAGCGGGTCAGCCGCCGGAACCGGGCGAAGGCTGGGTGGTAAAGGGCCACGGTCAGCACGATGTACCCGAGGCCATCGAGATAGAACAGCGCGGCGAAGATCCCGAGCGCGACCGCGCCGCCGGCCGCGGCCGTCGCCTCGGGCTGGGTCGCCACCATGACGTGGGTGACCGCGCCCAGATAGATGTGCACCACGGCGGTTGCCACGGCCAACGCGCAGATCGCGACCTGGAGCGGGCCGAACCGGTTTGCGTTGTGGCGGAACGTCATCGTCATCACCTCGTTGGATTGCTCGGGACATTGTGTCCCCGGTGTAGACCGCCGGCAGTGCCGGGTGTCATCGGTACGTCGGACACAGATTTGGAAACGGCCTCGGTCGGCAGCGGTGCCGAGGCAATCGCCGCCGGCGGTCGAGCCGGGATGGGGCGTCATTCATACCAGGGCGCTCGTCGGCGGATACGGGCCTATCGAGGCGGCCGGGAGTGCTGCGACGGGAGTGGGATGAAACGCCGTAGCTTGCCGGTCTGGGGGTGGCGCTCGAGGTTGGCTGCGACACGAACGGTGACGTCCGGAGCGGGTAGACCGGCGTGCGTGAGTGCACCGGTGAGCTCGTCGTGCAGGGCCGCCGGGTCCAGTCCGGGGTCGGCCACCGCGGTGACGTCGATGCCCGCGATGGTTTGGCGCACCTGGTACTCCAGCACATCGGGGACGGCGACGAGAACCGATCGCACCACGAACGGGTGCACGGTCACCGGGCCGTAGTGGAACGTCTCGTCGGCGCGGCCCTGTACTCGGGCTCGCAGGTAGCCGTGCTGCGCTGCCGGGGGCTCGGCGATCAACCGATCAGTGATCTCATAGCGGATGAGGGGTTGCAGCCTGTTGTCGAGATTCGTGATAAGGATCTTCGTGGAGGGGGTGCCAGGGGACACCGGCCGGTTGTCGTCGTCAACGAGCTCGACGATGCAGCCGTCCTCGGCGAACACGATCGCTTCGTCGCCAGGCTTGCTGCTCCCGACCAGGCCTTCGGTCGAGCCGAAGCCGTCGATCAGTGGCACGTGGAACCCGTCGGTGATCGCCGCGCGCAGCTCGGGTGTGCAGGTTTCGCTGGTGCAGGTGACCGCGACCGGAGCGATCCGCAGCCGGCCGGCCCGTTGCTCGGCGGCGAGCCGCGCGAGCACGGTGGGGTAGCCGAACAGCACGGGTGCCTGCAGGCCGTTGAGCTGGGCGACAATTTCCGGTAGCGGCAGGGTCACCGGTATCGGATGGAACCGGAACGGCAGGCCGCCCCCGGCCGTCAGCGGCCCGGCGGTTCCAGTGGCGTGCACGGGTGATCCAGCGGCGACCATGGCTGCGGGCAGGCCGCCAGGGGGTGGTCCACCCAGAGCAGCGATCCGCGCGGCGAATCCCCGGGTCAGCGAGCCGTAGAACTGCGTCGCGCCGGGGAGGTCCAGTACGAACACCCCGCGTTGCCCCGAGCTGCCGCCGGAGGTGAGGGCCAGGTAGGAGCCGAGCAGCACTGCGGGTTCGGACCCGGCTGCAGCGAGCGCCTGTTCCACGTCGGCGTGGGTCAGTCGCCGATCGGTGAACACGTCGTCGAGCTCGTTCATCATCTCGGTCTTGGTCATCACCGGCAGCGGCGACATCTGCCGCGGGTCGATGGCGGTCAGATCGATCCCGGCGAGGCGGCGCGCGTGAAACGGCGAGTGGGTGGCGGCGTGGGTGAGCAGCAGGTGCAGCTGCCTCCGCTGGTGGGCGAGGATGTGCGGGCGGCTCCAGCCGGCGCGGGCGAAATGTGCGGGATAGCTGGCCAGCAGCGCCGATTGCAGCCGCGGGCGGAGGGCGGCGAATCCGGTGTGAGAGGTCGTGGTGGGCATCCGGCCCTCCTCGTGCGGAACGGCGTGGACAGAACCTCAGGCGGGCTGCACGAGTCGGATGACCAGGTCCTCGACGACCTCGAGGCCGACCTGCGCGGTGCCGGCCGCTTGCTCGAGCACCCAGCCGGCGTCGAGGGCGAAGATGAGCTCGATCAGAATTCGGACCGGGTAGACGGCAGCCAGGTCGCCCCGGGACAGCACCCCGCCCACCGCATCGGCGAACTGGTCCATGGTGCGGATGTGCAGTGCCGCGTAACGCCGGTTCAACTCCGCGTCCCGGGCGGCGAGCACGCGGAACTCGATGAGCAGACGGGCCCAGTCACGGCCCTCCACGCTGTGTCGAGCGTTCGCGCGCATCAGCGCACGCAACGCGTCCAGTCCGGCATGGCTCGCGGCCAGTGCGGCGTTCTCGGCCGCCCGCTGATCGATGCGACGCTCGAGCAGCGCGAGGAACAGGTCGGGCTTGCCCGCGAACTGCGAGTACACCACGCCCTTGGAGAAGCCGGCGGCCTCGGCGATTGCCTCCAGCGTCGCCCCGGCATATCCGCGTTCGAGGAAGACCTGCCGAGCTGCGTCGAGAACGAGTTCCCGATTGCGCTCGACCTGCTCCGCCCTGCTCAACCGTGTGGGCACACTCGCTATTAGATACCTACGGTATCTGAGTGTCAAGAGTATCTGAATGACGATGGTATGGGTGCCTCTACGGCGGCAACTCTGGCTGCAACCTGGCCTGCCGGTTCTGCCAGAACTGGGACATCTCCGCCCGGCCGCCTGGGCTTACGACGACGCGGGTCGCCGTCGAGCGTTTCCAGGGCCAAGGTGAGGTCGTGGTGGGGGAGGAAACCAGCGGTCCGCCGGTGCGCCTGGCCGAGGTGCTGGCTGCCCTGTCGCTGGCTACCGACCTCGGGATGGGACAGCCGTTGGGTCACGCGATCCGGTGTTGTGTGATCGCGACCGGCCTGGCCGAGCAGTTGGGGCTTTCGATCCGGGTTCGCTCCGACGTGTTCTTCGTGGGCCTGCTGCGCTACATCGGCTGCACGGCCGACGCGTTCGAGGTCGCGCAGGCCGTGGGCGACGAGGTCGCCCTGGCCGTCGCGGTGGCGCCCTTTGTCATGGGCGATCCGACGCAGGAGCAGCTCGCCGCCGACGCCGGTGACCTCGCGGAGGCCAAGGCCGCGGCGATGCGGGCGCACTGCGAGGCGGGCGGCCTTCTCGCCGCGCGCCTGCGGCTCGGCGAGGGCACGGTCGGCGCGTTGCGGCATGGCTTCGAGCGGTGGGACGGCACCGGGCATCCGGCGGGTTTGGCAGGCACGGCGATTCCCGAACCCACGCGGATTGCGGTGCTGGCCCGCGATGTCGAGCTGTGGGCGCGCCGCGGGGGCTACGCCCTTGCCGTCGACGTCGCCCGGTCCCGAAGTGGGAGGGCGTACGACCCGACTGTTGTCGACGCGTTCTGTGCGGTGGGTGAGCCGCTGTTGCGGGCGGCTGACGCCGGTTGGCCGGCGATGCTCGCCGTCGAGCCGGTCCCGACCGTGATTCCCTCCCACCGGCTCGACGGGATGCTCGAGGTGTTGGCCGACTTCGCCGACGCCAAGCTGCCCGCTGCGCTCGGCCACTCGCGGTCGGTCGCCAAGCTGGCCGAGGGCGCCACCCGGGATATCGGTGCCGGGGCAGCTGCCGTAGCGCGAGCGCGTCGCGCGGGGCTTGTGCAGGACCTCGGCCGGGTCGCGGTGAGCAGTCGGGTGTGGGAGACACCCGGGCCGCTGTCGTGGGAGGCGAACGAGCGGATGCGCCTGCACCCGTACCTGTCCGAGCAGGTGCTGTTGCGGTCGCCGCCGCTGCGGCCGCTGGCGGTGTTGGCGGGCGCGCACCACGAGCGGCTGGACGGCAGTGGCTACTACCGTGGCGTCGACGGCCGTGAGTTGACCGTGCTGCACCAAGTCCTCGCTGCGGCGGACGTCTACGCGGCGATGCGGCAACCCCGACCGCACCGGCCCGCGCGGACCGCCGCCGAGGCTGCGGATGAGCTGGCCGCCGAAGTCCGCGCCGGGCGTCTCCATCAGCGCGCGGTGTCGGCGGTCCTCGCGGCGGCGGGGGAGCCCGCGCCAGAACGGCTGAGCCGTTGGCCCGCAGGCCTGACCGACCGCGAAGTCGACGTGCTCCGGCTGGCCTGCCGAGGGGCGACCAAGCAGGCCGTGGCCGCGCAGCTTCGGATCTCTGCGAAGACCGTGGGCCGACATCTGGAGAACAGCTACGCCAAGATCGGGGTATCGAGCCGGGCGGCGGCGGCGCTGTGGGCCGTCGACGAGGGACTGCTCGAAACGCCCTGATCATCTGAGCGCTGCGGCATGGGGCGTTCGCCCGATGTGCTGTCCGGCCGGCGTGATGATGCTGGGCCGATGCGCACCCGATTCTGCGACCTGCTCGGCATCGACCTCCCGATCATCAGTGCACCGTTCGGGCCATGGGACTCCGTCGAGCTGGCTGCGGCCGTCTGCCGGGCAGGCGGCCTGGGCAGCCTCGGCACCGCAGTGCGGCCGGTGACGCAGCTGCGCGAGCAGTGGAGCCGGATGCGTGCCCTCACCGACCGCCCGTTTGTGATCAACCACGTGCCCAGGCCGTTCGACGCGGACGCGTTCGCCGCGACCCTCGCCGCGCGCCCAGCCGCCATCTCGTTCCACCTGGGTGACCCGGGTGAGCTGGTGGCTCGCGCCCACGATGTCGGGATTCTCTGGATCCAACAGGTCATGGATGTCGATCAGGCCCGGCAGGCCGTGGATCGCGGCGTTGACGTCATCATCGCCCAGGGCAGTGAGGCCGGCGGACACAGCGGTTTTGTCGGCACGATCGCCCTTGTGCCTCAGGTCGTCGAGGTCGCGGCCGGGACGCCCGTCGTCGCGGCAGGCGGGATCGCCTCGGGACGGGGGCTGGCGGCCGCGCTCGCCCTGGGTGCCGATGGCGTGGTGATGGGCACTCGGTTCCTCGCCTCGCAGGAGATGTCGATCCATCCGGCGTGGAAGGACATGATCGTGCGGGCCCGGTCGGTCGATGCTGTACACGCCGATCTGCTCGACGTGCTGTTGCCGCCCTACAATCGGCCGCACTACCCGGCCGCGGTGCGGGTGCTGACCACGCCGTTCCTCCGGCAGTGGTCCGGCCGCGCAGACCAGCTCGCCGAGCAGGCCGCCGAACTCGCCCCGAAGATCGTCCAGGCCGTCCTCGACGGCGGTGGCCATGATTACCTTCCCTTCGCCGGCCAATCAGCGGGGTTGGTATCGGACCTGCTCCCGGCGGGGGACATCGTGCGGAACACGATGAGCGAGGCCATACGTATCCTCGAACGCTTGCACGATGACGTCGGATCATTTCGCGTCGAAGGCGCGGGAGAGCCGATCGGGGCAGCTGTCGGAAGGCGGTCGGCTGCCGAGGCCGGCTAGGACACGGCCTAGTGGATGAGGCCCCACTGCTGGGCGGTGCGGATCGTCTCCACGCGGTTGCGCGCGCCGAGCTTCCGCATCGCGCTCTGCAGATAGCTCTTCACCGTGGTCGGCATGAGCGACAGTTCCTGGGCGACCTCGTTGTTGGTTTTTCCGACCGCGATCCGGGTGAGTACGTCGCGCTCGCGGGGAGTCAGCACGACCGTCTGCCGGTCCGAATGCTGTGGGCTCGACATTCGGTCGCACACCAACGTCAGGCGCTCGCGGACGACGTGGTCCGACGTCGTCGCCGCGATCGACCGCAGTTCCTCGCAGACCTCCCGCGGGTCGGGGACCGGCGGTCGGAGCCGATCGCGCTCTTCCCGGATGCAGTCCAGCCTGCGGGCCACCTCCATCTCGACGGCAAGGTCCTGGGCAAGCCGGATCGCCACCGGCCCCGCCGCTTTCATCACCCGATCGCCGAGGGTGAGCGGGGTGCGGGTGAGGCCGTAGATCAGTGCCCGCGTGCACCCGCCGACCCGGATCGGCAGGGCGATGCCGCCGTAGATCCGCTCGCGGACCACCTGGCTGTCGAACTGGTGGCTGATCAGCGCCGCACTCAGGTAGTCGTTGACCGCCTGCGGCCGGGCGAGCTGAAGCGCCCGCCCGCCCAACCCCGCTCCGGGCGCAACGACGGTGCCCTGGAACGCGTTCACCAGCATGTGGTGGTTCTCGGTGATGACGAGGTTGTGTCCGCCGTGCCCGACGAGGCCGCCCATGGTGCCGTCCACCCCGGTCACCTGGCGCAGCCGCGCGAGTCCCTCGCGCAAAGGCCGGCTCAGGTCCGGTGTGACGCTCGATGTGCCCATGGGACGACCTCCCGGGACGAGTGTCGCAACCACCCCGGCCGCCCGACTCCCTCCATTTGGAGGTAATCGGCCGATTTGTCTCGACGCACCCTTCTCGCGACCGGCACCGACGCAGGGAGGAAACCATGCACAGCACGATGCAAGATCATGAACTGCTCGTCAGTGACATCCTGCGCTCCGGCGCCGATGTCTACGGTGCCCAACGGGTCGTCACGTACGCCCCGGACGGCTGCCGGACCGCCACGTTCCGGGAGGTGGCCGAGAACGCGGCGCGACTGGCCTCGGTGCTGGGCGACCTGGGCGTAGGGGAGGGCGATCGGGTCGGCACCCTGGCCTGGAACACCCAGGAGCATCTCGAGGCCTACTTCGCGGTACCCGGCGCGGGCGCCGTGCTGCACACGCTGAACATGCGGCTGTCCGCCGATCAGCTGGAGTTCGTTGTCAACCAGGCGGAGGACCGGGCGATCCTGGTCGACGAGACACTGGTGCCCCTGCTCACCGGGCTGCTGCCCAAGCTGCCCACTGTCGAGCACGTCATCGTGATCACTCAGGGCGGGTTGCCGGATCTGGCCGGGGTAGGCGTGACGCGGTACTCCGACCTGATCGCCTCGGGGGACCCGGCGTTCGCGTGGCCGCGCATCTCGGAGCGGTCCGCGGCGGCCATGTGCTACACGAGCGGCACGACCGGGCTGCCCAAGGGCGTCGTGTACAGCCACCGCTCCACGTACCTGCACAGCATGCACGCCTGTACGGCCAACGCGTTCGGGTTCACCGACCGCGACCGGGTGCTGCCGATCGTCCCGATGTTCCACGCCAACGCCTGGGGCGTGCCCTACGCCGCGTTCCTCGCCGGTGCCGAGCTGCTGCTCGTCGGACGGCATCTGCAGGCGGCCCCGGTCCTGGAGTTCATCGCGGAGCAATGGCCCACGGTGGCGGGTGCGGTGCCGGCCGTCCTCAACGACCTGCTGCTCGAGGCGGAGCGCACCGGCATGGATCTTTCCTGCCTCCGGATGGTGTTCTGTGGTGGGTCGGCGGTGCCGCGCACAATGGTGGAGGAGTTCCGCGACCGGTACGGCGTGCGGCTCATGCAGGTGTGGGGGATGACCGAGACCAGCCCGCTGGTCACCGCCGCGCGGGCCCCGCTCGGCGTCCGGGAGGATGTGGAGATCGAGTACGCGCTCAAGGCGGGCCGGATCCTCGCCGGCACCCAAATGCGGATCGTGGACGACGCGGGCGTGGTCCTCCCGCACGACGGCGTCGCGGTGGGGGAGATCGAGGTGCGCGGTCCCTGGATCACGGGCAGCTACTACCGGGTCGAGGCGCCGGAGAAGTTCCGCGACGGTTGGCTGCGCACCGGTGACGCCGGAACGATCGACGTGACGGGCACGGTGACCCTGACCGACCGGCTCAAGGACGTGATCAAGAGCGGCGGCGAGTGGATCTCGTCGGTCGAGCTCGAGAACGCGCTGCTCGCCCACCCCGCGGTCGCCGACGCCGCCGTCATCGCGGTGCCCGACACGCGCTGGGACGAACGCCCCCTGGCCTGCGTGGTGCTGCGGGCGGGCGCCGCGGCGTCGGCTGCGGAGCTTCGCGAGTTCCTGGCGCCCCGGTTCGTCGGCTGGTGGCTTCCCGAGAACTGGTCGTTCCTCGCCGAGGTGCCCAAGACCAGCGTCGGGAAGAAGGACAAGAAGCGGTTGAGGGCACTGCACGCCGCGCAGGAGCTCGCTGTGACCCGCCTCCGGCGACCGGGCGCGGCCTGAGCAACGCCGGCACTCCGCCGAGCGTCGAGAAGGGCGTCTTCGGTGAAGCATTTGGCCGGTCCCTTTCGAGATCGGTGGCCTCGATGGATCCCATGGGTGGTCCTTCTGGTCTGGGAGTTGCGGATCATCAGCCGACCACCGCCAAATCTCGGCGTCAGGTATCAACCGGGATAGGAGTGGTCTCCTGTCGTAACCGAGTGAGCCGTCCGAGAGGAACGATCATGGTGGCCATGAACGTGAACTCGCACCGGGCGAGCAGCTGGCGGTTGCCGCCACGACGACGCGGCGGATCAGATCAGTCGGTGTGACTGCCTCAGAATGGACTTTCATCATGATCGCCAGGACGGAAAGTGTGGGGAACTTCCAACATGCCGAGGATCCCCTGGACCAGCAAACCTGGGTAACGCTCGTGGACACGGTGATCGATGGCGAGTGCACGCCCTTTCTCGGGGCCGGCATCTCTGCGCCATATGTGCCGACGGGTAAAGAACTGTCGATGGCATTGGCGGAGGAATCAGAATACCCTCTGGACGACAGCACCAACCTGGCCAGAGTCGCACAATTCATTACGAGCTATCGCCGGAACCCGTCGTATGTCAAACGCAGGATCTGTGAGCGAATCCGTGATGCGCAAGATGCTGCGGCGGACACGTTGGGGACCGAACCGCCGAGGAATCACCTGCTACTAGCTGACCTGGGCCTGCCGCTCTACGTCACGACGAACTACGATCATTACCTCACGCAGGCGCTCCAAAGGGTGGGCGACCTCAGACCTGCGGTTGACATCTGCCGGTGGAATGATCAGCTGGTTGACGAATTGCCCAGGTATCGACGAGCAGAACCCAGCCCTGGCTCGCCGGCAGTATTTCACATGCATGGACACATGTCCCAGCAAAACTCGATACTGGTGACGGAAGACGACTATATCGACTTCACGGTCAGCTTGGCACAGCGAACCAGCCGCGACCCAGTTATCCCGCACTTCGTGCGGCGAGCGTTGGGAAACTCCTGCCTGCTGTTCGTCGGATACAGCTTGGAGGACTGGAACTTCCGGGTGATGATGCGACACCTCATGAAGCAGCAGAAGCTGCAGCCACATCGCCAGTACGGGAGCCTGAGCATCCAGCTGTCAGACGAGGACATGCCGCCCGAGCGGCGCGCGCGTGCCGAGAAGTTTCTCGAGGTGTACCTCAGTGCCTCACAAATTGATGTTCATTGGGGACATGTCGGCCCATTCCTCGAGGAACTCAGTTCTCGAGTCGCGGCCGCCCGTTTGTCCAGGGGGGAAGCATGTTGAAGGCTCCCGGTGAGAGCATCGACAGCGTCGACCCGCTCGGCTTGAGCGCCCAGCCCGAAAAGGTCAACCCCTTCCCCGGCCCGAAGTCCTATCAGAAAGATGATACCAAGTTCTTCTTCGGCCGAGGGGAGGAGATCGAAGAACTTGCCTCACTTACTCTCTCGACAAGTGCAGTCCTCTTGTTCGGTCCATCCGGCGCAGGCAAGTCCTCGCTGCTGGAAGCAGGACTCGTACCGTACCTCGAACAGCGCTTCAAGGTCGGAATCCTGCCTACCGTGCATCTCGGGAAGAGTGCGCTGACTGACGACGGACCTGGCAACAGATTCGTCCGCACGATATGTGACGCGATCGCCAAGGTAAAGCAAACAAGTTTGTCAGCCAGTCTCGACGACATCGGCGCGCTGGCCGCGTCTTATCGGACGAGCGAGTCGCAAAGAATTCTACTCATCCTGGACCAGTTCGAAGAGATCTTCAATAGGCCAGTCCCCTGGATGGAGCGCGTCAACTTCTTCAAGACGCTGGCGAGAACACTGAAGGAGCGCCCGTGGCTGCGCGCCGTAGTTTCTCTGCGCAGCGACTATCTGGCTGAGATAGTACCCTACGAGCGCTACCTTCCGGACAATTTCTCAGTTCGGTACCAGATCGAGCGCCTGAGCGAAGCACAGGCGGCCGAGGCTGTCGAAGCCGCCTTCGCCGAAACTCGGGTGATCTTACCACCGCAAGATCTGCAATCTTTGCTGGACCAACTTCTTGAACAGTCGACCGCCGACGCGAAAACGGCCGTCCGTGCACCAAGCGTGAACACGATCCAACTTCAGATAGTATGTCGTCGCTTGTGGGAAGAGCTACGGCGTCGGCCTGGCTCGATCAGCGAACCGCTTTTCGAGAACGATACGAAGTTCACCGTCCAGGACTCCATGGCACGCTTCGTCGATGAGGCGCTGCAGGCGGCAATTGCGGACACCGGGACCGACGAGGCCACAGTTCGGATGTGGCTACGAGACTGTTTGATAACCGCGAGCGGCACGAGAGACCTCGTACTCGTCGAGGACTACCGGACGGCAGGCCTACCCAACAGCGCAGTAAGGTCCCTGGTCGACGCAAAGCTCCTGCAATCCGAGCGCAGGCACGGCTCGCAACTAGTGGAGCTGACTCACGACAGTATGGTCACGGCCATACACGAATCCAACGAGCGCTGGATTCGGCAACACGACCTCGTCCGTAAGCGTCGAGCTCTCCTTCTCCTTCTCCTCCTCGCCGCAATTATCCTGTCGCTACCGTTGGTTCGGGTACCCCAGTTGGCGGAGCACATTTCTGGAAATGTCTCGGCGGGCGAGGTGCGCATTTCCTTCCATGGCGCCGAGGGAGCAGCGGCCATCGACGTCAGCGCTAACGGTCCGGTCAACGGGAAGATTTCCGCAGTAGTCTCGCGGACCGACTTGAACTACGAGCCTCCAGCTCTCGAGCGGCAACTAGTGACGCTCGAGACCTCCTCGACCGAACCCGAGGCAATCGGTGCCGGATCAACTGCATTCGCAGTTCCGATCGAACCGATGGGCAGCTATGTCCTCACTTTGGCGACCAACAATATTAACATCCTCTATCAGGTCTCAATTACTGGAATTCCGCTTCTGTCTGGTCGCGAAGAACTGTCCAATATAACCACTCCTCGCTTTGCGATCGCATTGCGGGCGGGCCAGGCGGCTCAGCTGGAGGTGCAGGGAGATCTGACCTCGGTGAATGGCGCGCAGGTCATTGCTAGTGATTTCGAACAAGACTGGGCGGTCGTGCGCAGGCCCAATGCCGGCCTCGCAGTCCTGAATCTGGAGAGTACGGTCGGCCCCGGAACGCCTGGTTCGTTGACTCGCACAGACCTCCCGCCGCCCATCACGATCGACTTGAACGAGAAACGCGAACTGCCGGTTGGCGGAGCCGCGATCGCGCAGTTCGTCGTTGCGGAGCCGAATAGTCTGCTCGCCGCTGAGGCGGCGTGCAGCAAGCCGGTCGACCTCACCTTGATCGGTGATCAGACCGGAAGGTCGGCTCGCCAGCAACGTGGGCCGACGAGCACGCTCTTGCCGCTACGTTTGAGCAGCGGACCCCACGAATTGGCGCTCTCTCAGCCTGGCTCGAATACGTGCACGGTGAGTGTACGAGAGGTCAACGAGCAGCCTATAACAGAAATCAAGCCCCATGTTGTCCAGATAAGCCCGGGGGAGATGTCGACTGCGTATGCTCTGCAGTTTCCAAAGGATGTGGTAGTGACCACGAAGCAGCCCGCTGGGGTAACGGCGTCCATCAACTGTTCGGCAACCGGCACAGATGAAGTCATGTCGGATCCCGACCGGCTGGTTGCCTTCTTGCCGGCGGGCTCCGCCTGCACTCTCTGGCTGGTCCGCAGCGGCACCACAGAGAGCAGTCAGCCCAGCAGGCAGCTGTTGCTGCCGCAACTCACCGGCGAGGGTGTGTGATGAATCGCTTCTACCGGCTCTTGGCTCCCGCCGCCACCTTTGCGTCGGTCGGCACCTTGATCCTGTTCCTGGCACCACAGCCAGGGTTCCGCCTGTACGGCGGCCTGGCTACCGCTGGCTTGTATGCACTGCTCGTTCAGTTGGTGCTGACATTGCTGCTGCTGGTCGGTATTGATGATCTTCGTGGCGGACGGCGGATGTGGAGTGGTGCACTTCTGGAGGCCGCTGACCCGGTGTACGGTCTGCGGCGTGCGCTCACCCACTTTTACCTGCGGCGATTCACTCCGGCTTTCCTGCTGGCGTTCGGTTTGGCGGAAAGCACGACAACTCTAGCCATAGGATTGCTGGATCGCCCTGGTGCTCCTGCTGGCAATTTTGAGCTCGTCGGTGTGGAAGTGCAACGAAGCGCGCTGCTGGTCTCCTTTCTCTTGTTGGCGATTGCCGTCCTCCTGTTCCGTTGGAGTGTGCTTGCCTGTTATGGCTGGTACATCGGGTTCGCGGGCGGTGCCGCGCTGACCGAAGTCGTGCTTGCGTCACAGGGGCAAACGTCGACTACGTTGATCCTTTGGCTTGCTGCTCTTCTTTGCGTTGTAAGATCCGTGGCCCCTCTGCTCCGTGCTCTCAGAGCTGCCGTCGATCGACGACGCACTGCCTTGCCGGCTCGTCACGCGGATATGTCCGAACGCGGCGGCGCTGCGGCTCGTTAGTGCAATACGAAGCAGACTCTGCGTGCAACCGGTATCAGACCACGCAGCCGTGCACTCCCTAGAGAGACCGAACTGATGGTTCGGTCATCGATAGGCTAGGCCTATCGAGAGGGCACCGGCTTGACGCTACGAAAGGAGAGGTCCGATGTACGGTCTTCTACGCCGCCGACGCGCGGCGGCGGTTCTCCTGCTTGCTGTGACGACACCCTTCACGCTTGCGTTCGACCCGGCCTGGGCTGGGGGCTCGGCCCGCCCCGCTGCCTACGCTCTTCAGGCGGGCTGGACTCTATCCGACACCTTTCCAACTTACGCAGCATGCGTGGCTGCCGGCCAGGCCAATGCCGGAGGCAACAGGTGGAAGTGCGTCGGATCAGCAACTCGACCTGGCGGGTTCGATCTATACCTCTGGATTTGAATCGTTGAAATCGATTCGATTTTGCCGTGAAGGAGGACAGGCATAATGCCACTCTCAAGGATGTTGGGCATGTTCCTCGTCTCAAGTGGCGCAATCGCCGGACTGAGCATGAGTGTCCCGTCAGTAGCCGTGGCCGACACAACGGCCTCGGCTGCGACATCCGCCGCCAGCCCGTCGAATGGTGAGTCGTCCTGTGATCCAGTACATCTCGGTCCCGATTGGCGGTGGCACAAGAACAACCGCGTCGGGCACTGGGACCATTGGCAATGGAACCGCGAAGAAGAGCGCTGGGAGTGGTTGCACTATTGGCGCGACGATCGGCGCTGCACTGAGGCCAGTGAACAGGGCCAGGAGAGCGACCGTCCGAGTGATTCATAGTAGGCCACGGAGGTTTAGGGCCGTCGGGTCCGGTGGCCACGGTCGGGGTTCAGCGGGCCGACCGGGGCCGAGTTCGACAGTCGCCCGGACGAACGGCGCCCGGACGAACGGCGCCCGGACGAACGGCGCCCGGACGAACGGAGGCCACGTCGAGCCGGTGGCTCAGCCGGTCCAGTTGAACCGGCCGATGCTGTGCTCGCCGGCCGTCGACATCGACGCGATGGCCGACACCTTGCTCACGCTGTTGTGTGGGGACCCGGAAGCAGGCGAACGCCGGTAAGGCTACTGATCGTTCTCGTCTTTGGGGCACCTGCATTCGTACGTCCCGGCCTTGCCGAGCAGATCCATGAGGTGCGCCCAGGGCTGTTGCACTCCTTGCTCGCGTCGATGGGCTACGAACCCTCGCACTGGTCTAGTGATGTTGTTGAGAGGGTGGTGCCAAGCGTCGAGTACAACCTCGTTGTCGACCTGGTCGCGATTCATGTAGCCGGCAAGTGTGTCGTATAGGGCGAGTGAATAGTTGATCTCGTCCCAGCCGCTTTCGCCGACCGCCGGGTAGCGCCCAGCTTTCTCGGCCTGGAAGAGACGCCGACGACCGGCGGCTGCTTTGGGATCTACCAAGAGCTCGTGAATGCGCTGATAGGTAGCATTCTGAGCCAGAGTGCGATTGTGCTCGGCGGCAGCCTCGGCGATCTGTCGGGTCGTGGCCAGGTTTTGTGCGGCGATCTCCTGCGTCGTGGCAAGATTTTGCGCAGCGATCTCCTTACTGGTTTGTAGGTTCTGTGCAGCCGACTCTCGTGTCGTTTTGAGGTTCCGATAGCTCAGATAGGTCGAGATCGCCAACGCGGCGAGGGACACGAATAGGGCGAGTAGGTCCTTGTTCTCTGTCAGGAATGTCATGGGTCAGCCAGGGTTGATGCGGGCAGTGGCTGCTGTGGTTCGTACAACACCTGCGTCTAGCTGTGGCCCGCTGCAGCGGGCTGGACGCGTCGCCGAGCCCGCAGTGCGCCGTGGCGAAAGGTCCGGCTGAACCGGAACAGGAAGCGCGCCGGTGGGGGTCCGCGCGTGTCGGGCCGGCGGAGCGGGCCGGACGTTCATGCTGAGTGCTCGCCTTCCTCGCCGGGTGGGTGGTCTCGGACCGGCGGCAGTAGGGGTCGCAGGGATCGATCGTTCCCTTGCCGGGACGTGCCGGACAATACGCACTATTACGTAGAGGGAGCCGTTCCTCAGGGCGGCCGCTCGCGGTGGTCGAACTCGGGCGAGGCGGTGACGTGGAGATCGCTGACAACGTGTGGGCAGTGCGCGAGGGTAGTCCAATGCGGTGTCGCCGGCAGCAAACCGACTCGCTGTTTCTCGCGTGGAGTTTGGAAGAGACCCCCAACTGCGGATGAGCCACATCACGGCAAGTTCACCGACGGGATGCTGACCGCCACCGTGCCGGCCAGCCTCGGGGAATCCATCCGCCGGCGGTTGATCGGGCTGGACCCCACGGCCCGGCGCGTGGTCGGGCGGCCGCGCTGCTCGGCCGCCGCTTCGAGGAATCGCCGAGGTCGACGGCCGCGCGGCGGTGGACGGTCTGCGGAGCGCCGTCAACGCCCAGCTGATCGAGGTGGAGGGCAGCGATTTGCGCTTCCGGCATGCGCTGACCCGCGACGCGGTGCTGGCCGACCTGCTTCCCCCGGACGGCGCGCAGCTGGCAGTGCGCGTCTGGCCGGCTGTCGAAGTCAGGTGCGCGCCTGACCGGCTGTCGAACGTGCCCATCCCGGGTTGCCCGGTGGGTTCTACGGGCTCGCCGCCGAGCTGGCCGAAGCGGCGGGCGCGCCGGAGGCGGCCGCGGCGTACCTGGTGGACAGCGCCGGTCGGGCGTGCCGCGACGGCGCGCTGAGCACGGCCGACGCCGCCGCCCGCCGGGCCGTCGTGCTGGCTCCCCCGGGTGGACCGGCCGCGTCGGATGCCGAGGAGATGCTGGTCACGACCCTGGCGGCAGCGGGCAAGAGAGCGGAAGCGCTGGCCCTCGGCCGCGGCCTGGCCGCGCGGTTCGACGCCGAGCCCGCCCCGCCCGAACGCCGCACCGACCTGCTTGTGCAGCTCGCGCACGCCGCGCTCGCGCGGGCGCCGACGCAGCGGGCGGGTACGCGGCCGCGGCCCGCGGCGTCGTCGGCCGGCTGGACGACGCCACGACGGCCGCCGTCCTCACCGCCCGGATCGACGCGATGGCGGGGATGTTCCCGCTGGTCTCCGAGGCAGCGGCGAAGGTGATCGGTCTGGAGCGGTTGCGCTGGATCAGCTTCGGCCACGTGGAGGCCGACGAGTGCGGCGCGATGAACCACTGGCTGGCCGCGGCGCCGCACGCCGAGGTCGGGTGTGACCCTGGCCCGGACCGAGACCGAGCGCATGGTCGCCTTGCTGCGCATGCTCGGCCCGGACGACTGGACTCGGCCCACCGATTGTGCGTCCTGGGACGTCCGGGCGATGGCCGGGTATGTGCTCGGCATGACCGTGATCCACGGACCGCGGACCGAGACCTTCACCGGCCTGGCCAGGTTCGTCGCCACGATGGTCGCCGGCCGGCGGGCGGCAGGCGACGGCCCGGCCATCGACGGCATCACCGCGGTCCAGGTACGCGCCAACGCGGGGCTGTCCACCGCCGAGCTGGTCCGCCGGATGGAGGTTGCCGGGCCACGGCAGGCCCGCTGGCGCGGGCGGCGCCGGCTGATGCGGGCCATCCCGATGACCGAGGAGCTGCCCGAGGGTGGCACCGAGCGTTGGCGACTGGCGTTCTTGCTGGACACCGTCCTCACCCGGGACAACTGGATGCCTCGGGTCGACGTCGCCCGGGCCACCGGACGCCCACTGGAGCTGTCCGCCGAGCACGACGGGCGGATCGTCGCGGACGTGGTGCGGGAGTGGGCCGAACGGCACGCCTTGCCGTTCCGCCTGCACCTCACGGGTCCGGCCGGGGGCGTCTTCGTCGGCGGCGCACACCCATCCTCGGCCGAACCTCTGGTGCTGGATGCCGTCGAGTTCTGCCGCATCCTGTCCGGCGGGGCCGCGGGCCAGGGGTTGCTGGGCCAGCCGGGTGCCCTTCTGATCGGTCTCCGATCCAGGACCCACCTCCACTACACGAAGGCGGTCATACCTGTCATATTCGGCGACCGGGGAGGCTCCGGTCGTCTCGTATTCGAGCAGGAGCAGCCCGGCACGACGTCACGTCCTGCTTCACGAGCCGAAGGCCGATGCTGTCGCTCGGGTGAGCGAGCAGCCTCCGCCCCGTACCGATGATCGTCGGCGCGACGACGAGCCTGAGCTCGTCGACGAGACCTGCCGAGAGCAGGGACCCGCCGAGGCGGGCGCTCCCGTGGACCTGCAGCTCCCGCCCCGGTCGGGACCTGAGCGCCCCGACGGACTCGACCGGGTTCCCCCGCAGCACGGTCGTCGGATTCCACGCGCTCTCGATGGGGGTGTTCGTGACGACGTACTTGGGCAGGGAGTTCATCCGCTCGGTGAACGGGTCGTCGGGGTCGGTGATCTGCGGCCAGTCGCGCGCGAACGCGTCGTAGGTCCGGCGGCCGAGCAGCAGGCCGTCGGCGAGGTCGAGCCACTCGGATGCACGTCGTACGAACTGTTCGTCGAGATGGGGTACGAGCCAGCCGCCGCGCGTGAAGCCGTCACTGGTGTCTTCCGTCGGGGAACCGGGGCCTTGGCTGACGCCGTCGAGCGTGACGAACTCGGTGATCGTGATCTTCATTGCGCCGCCTTCTTCTCCACGAGCGCGGCGAGCTGCTCGGTGACCGAGCCCCAACCGTCGAAGAAGCCGATCTCCTCATGAAGCGCGCGAGCGGCGGGATCGCCGTGGCGGACGATGACTCGGTAGTCGGTGCCCGCCGGGTGGTCGCTCGAGGAGGATCTCGGCGACCATCGCGATCGGATCAGGATTTGCCGGGCGCCACTGGCTGTCGACCGCGTTCGTGAAGGCGAGCCGCTCGAGTTCGTCGACGACCAGGAACGATGCGTCGATGTGGGGCACGAACTCGACGCCGTCGTCGCTCATGCGCGTCACGAGCGCACCGCCGGGGCGTACCTCGAGCCGGTCGACGCGGGCCACGGTGGGTGCCGGAACCCACCACTGCGCCAGTTGGGACGGGTCGGTCCATGCGCGCCACACGGTCGTTCGCGGGGCCCGGATGACGCGCTGGAGAGTGAGGTCGAGGTCGGGGTTCATTGCTGTCCTTCCGTCGTGTCGGTGACGAAGCGCTCGAGACGGTCGGCGCGCCCCTCCCAGATGCGGCGCTGGTCTGCGAGCCAGTCCTCGACGAGGGCGAGCCGCTCCCGGTCGAGCACGCACGTGCGAACCCGGCCGGCTTTCGCTGTGCGGATCAGCCCGTTCGTCTCGAGGGTCTGCACGTGCTTCATGAACGAGGGGAGCGTCATCGGGAACTCGCGGGAGAGCTCGCCGACACTCGTCGGCCCGCGGCCGAGCCGCCGGATCACGGCACGCCGGGTCGGATCTGCGAGCGCGACGAACACGCCGTCCAGCTGAGCCGAATACTGTGCCACGCGGCTAAGTGTTGCAGACCCCAATACTTAGAGCAAGGGCTAAGTGTCGTCCACCGGTCCCGTCTCGCGATCGCGCGGCCAACGTCGAGGCACGACGGCGGCGATCGGCTCGCCGACTGCCATCTCTTGAAGAGCGGGCATGGCCGAGGATCACCACGCGTCGGCGGTAGCCCCTCCCCGCTCGATTCCGAACGTCAGAGCCGATCGGCTTCGTGGTCGCGTCCGGTGTCCCGCAACAGGGGCATATGTTCGACTCGTCAGGATGGTGGTGGCCGTCGTCGGGACGAGTGGCGGCCTCGAGTCGCCCGGCCTCCCGACACCGTCTGGTTCTTGTCCTGTTCTCGGCCGACCGTCACCCTGGGCGGTGTGGACCGCTTCCCAGCGATCAGGACACGCCGATCCGGGTGGCGTGGTCTTTCGTCGGCGGAGGGTGAGTCGCTGATCCGGATCTACGAGGATTCGTTTCCGCCCGCCGAGCGGAACCCGCTCTCCCGTTTCCGCAATGGGGACCTGGAGTTCTGGTTGGGGCTCGACGACGACGAGGTGGTTGCCTTCTGCGCGGTTGGCCACCTCCCCGGGTGCGCCTACCTGCAGTACCTCGCGGTGTCGCGGGAGCTGCGGGATCGGGGAATCGGCGCCGGAATGCTCGAGTACTCTGGCCGCCGACCTGGAGGCGAGCGACCGCCGAGGCATCGTCCTGGAGATCGAGGATCCGGCCCGCACCGAGGACCCGCTCACAGCGGAACGCCGGAAGGGGTTCTATGCACGGTGGGGCGCCGAGCCGTTGGCCGGTCTCGCCGGTTACTACATTCCGGATCGGGTCGAGCCCGACACGGCGGTTCCGATGTTGTTGCTGTGGCGTCCGAGCAGCCTCGGGGCCTCGCAGCCCGCCGGTGACGAGCTTCGGTCCTTGGTCCGGCAGCTGTACGAATTCGAGTACGCCGAGTTCGCCCCCGCCGACTATCTGCCCCGTGTTCTGGCCGGGGTCGCGACGTGACGTGACCGTCGACCGCCGGCGTCCTCGGCACGCGAACGGGCGGGACGCGACAGACAGAGATCGGGCGGCAGCCGTCGCCGTCGCCGACGGACTTCGGTCACCGTGCGCTGCGGCGTGGGGTCAGGACTCGGTGAGGTCGGTGTCGGGCAGCGAGCCGAGCAGGGCGAACCCGTCGAGGTAAGGGGTGATGTCGCCCCGGATGGTCCAGGCGCGCAGCTGCGCCGCCGACCGTCGGGTCAGCAGCGCGCGGCTCAGGTCGAAGTCGCCGGCCCGCACCACGACCGCCGCGTCGTGCGGGGAACCGGTCGAGCACCAGGACCACCCGTCGCCGACCAGCGCGATCGGGGGTCGGCCGGCCACGCGGGCGGCGAACCGCGGGACGAACCGGTCCCGGATCGTCTGGAGCCCTGGCGTGTCCTGGGCGCCGGGGACGTTCAGCGCTCCGCGCAGGTCCTGCTCGTGGATGATCAGGTCGCCGAGCGGGCGCGTGTTGTTGGCCCGCATCCACTCCCGCAGCGGCTCGGCGATCTCCGTCCATTCCGCGAGCAACGCGGCGAGGTCTCGGTCGCGGCGCTTCTCGACCTGCCGGGCGGTCCATCCGGCGTTGTGGTCGTCCGGTTCGTCGCCGGCGACCACGTCCGCCCCGAGGCCGACCATGTGCGACAACAGGTCGCGCACGCTCCAGTCCGGGCATGCCGGCACCGCCAGCTGCGCCCGCTCGGGCGGGAGGTCCGCCACCAGCGTGATCACCCGTTGCTGGGCCCTGCTCCACTCGTCGATGTCGCCCACAGGCAGAGCGAACCACAGATGGGCCCCGACCTGTCACGCTGTTCCGCGATCACAAATCCGGTGATCATCCAGCTCGCGCTGAGGGGGCAGCCGTGCGGCCGCTCGGGGCCCAGCTGAACGTTCTCGACCGCGCGCCGCTTGTTCGGCGGTCGCGTTACCGGACTCGACGTCGCGGGTGTCGGGGAGGAGGGCAGGTGGATCATCGTGCGGATAGCATCGGCGGCCATGGACTCCGAAGCCGGGTCGCCCGGTCTCCGTGAGCAGCTCGACGGGTTGGACCGTGCGGTGTTCCGGGCCATCGCCGCCACCCCGACGCCCAGCCTGGACCGGGCCTTCGGAATTCTGTCCCAGGCCGCGAACCACTCCAAGCTGTGGCTGGGGACCGCCGCGCTGCTGGCCAGCTCCGGGGCGTCCGGACGGCGCGCGGCCACCGACGGCCTGGTGGCGGTCGCGGCCACCTCGGCCGTGATCAACCTGGTGCTCAAGCCGATGGGAGGCCGGCGCCGGCCCGACCGCGCCGGCGACCGGGTGCCGGCGACGCGGCAGGTGGAGATGCCCGAATCCACCTCCTTCCCGTCCGGTCACTCCGGATCCGCGTTCGCCTTCGCCTCGGCCGTCGCGAACAGCTGGCCGACGGTTGCCGGCCCGATCCAGACCCTGGCCACCCTGGTCGCCTACTCCCGGGTGCACACCGGCGTGCACTACCCGGGTGACGTGATCGTCGGCTCCACGGTCGGCAGCATCGTGGGGCCGCTGGCCAGCTACGCAGTGCGGCGGTGGCGCAGGTCCCGAAGCTGACGCGGCGTTGCTCACCGGTCGGACCGGCCCGGCGACAAGCGGCGAGCCATCTCACGGCTTTGGCATCACCGAAAAGCCGGGAGGTCCGGGTAGAAGCGGAGTGCGTGGTCCGCCCGGAGCGTCCCGCGATCGTGCTGGTCACATCCTCGTGACGGCCTCGGCGAAGGCCGGCAGCCAACGCTGGGCGAGACCGCGCACGGCCACCGTGCAGTCGATCTGGGCCAGGATGTTCATCCACCCCGACAGCACGCGGACGACAAGCAGATGGCGTGGCGGCAGGGCCAGCGCCCGCCCCGTCTGCCAGGACGTGCGGCTGCCGGCCTCGCTCATCCAGGCCCGGTGGAAAGGAACGTGTCCACGCGCAGCGGGTCGCCCAGCGCACCGAGCTGGCTCAGCACGTCCTCCGCCGTGACGTCGCCGACCACGAATCCCTCGGTCCGCAACAGGTGCATCATCGCGGCAGGCTCGCCGTCGGCGATGTGGCGCAGGATCCGGGCGAGCACCGGTGGGATGCCGCCGGGCAGCGCCGCGACCGCGCCGTAGTCGATCATCCCGAGCCGGCCGGCGGTGAGCGCCATGAAGTTCCCCGGGTGCGGATCGGCGTGCAGCAGCCCCAGCCGGGTCGGCGAGGACAGCATCGTCTCGATGACGGTGTGCGCGTGCCGGTCCCGGCGAGCCTGGTCGGCGGCGTCGGCCGGCGCCCGTTCGGAGCACACCCAGGGTGACCCCGTCAAGCCACTGCGAGACGAGCACCTTCGGTGCCGAGGCGACCACCGCCGGGACGACGAGCGTCTCGTGCCCGGCGAACGCGGCGGCGAACGCGCGTTGGCGGTCGGCCTCGGCGCGGTAGTCCAATTCCTCCAGCATGCGGTCCCGGAGCTCGTGCACGAGCTCGCCGGGGTTCGAGCCCGGGGACGACCAGCGCGAGCAGCCGCGAGAAGCGCTGAAGGTGCGCAGATCGGCGTCGAGGGCGAGGTCGGCGCCGGGATACTGGATCTTGACGGCGACCGGGCGCCCGTCGGCCCACACCGCGCGGTGGACCTGCCCGACGCTCGCCGCGGCCGCGGGAGTGTCGTCGAAGTCCCGGAAGCGCCGTCGCCAGCGGCTGCCCAGCTGCTCGTCGAGCATTCGGCGCACGTCACGCGTCGGCATCGGCGGTCCGGACGTCTGCAGCCGGCGCAGCGCCTCGCGACAAGGCTCGGCGATCTCGGCCGTGCTCACCGGTCGCGGCGATGCGGAGCCGGAAGCCGGCCCGCCTGCCGACACCCTCACCCCGACCCGGGGCGACTGGCGCACGGTCGTGGCGAGCGACGAGCTGCCCGAGGGTGCGGTGCGGGCGTTCGACCTGGGTGCGGTCGTCGGCTTCGTGCACCGCACGGAGGGGATCGTGCGGGCCGTGTCCGGCATGTGCACCCACCAGGGCTGCCGGCTGCTGCTCGACGCGGCGTCGACGCGGCTCGACTGCCCCTGTCACACCACGGTCTTCGACATCTCCGGCGAGCTCGTGTCCCACCAGCTCCCGGCGGCGCCCGCTCCGCTGCCGGGGATCGCCACGCGGGAGCTCGACGGCTCCGTGCAGGTGTTCACCCCGTCGGTGTAGGGCAGCTCGTGGTCGGCAGGGCTGGTCCGGACGGCGTTCCCGGGTCCTGCCTGCTCGCGGAGCCCACAGCACGGCCTTCGTCGGCCACCGGCGGCGGACCGTTCAGCGGCACACGTCGCGCTCGTCGTACTCGTCGTGGAACCGCAGGTCGCCGCTCCCGGCTGCGGCCCCGCGACCGGTCGCCCGCCCGGGCGGCTGCTCCCATGTCTCCTGCCGGCCGAGCGCGGTCAGGTCGAGGTAGGCGGAGGTGCCGCCGGGCTGTTCGAGGCCGCGGGCGAACGTCGAGTACGTGTGGAAGACCTCGTCGCCCACGCGCAGGAAGGCGCTCAGTCCGGGGTAGTCGCCGCGCCGTTCGGGTGACCAGGTGATCCCGGCCGCCGCCAGCTCGTCCTCGGTGCGGAAGTTCAGCAGCACCGGCGCCACCCGGTCGTCGACGGTGGCGTGGAAGTCGTAGTTGAAGTCGCTGCCGAACGAGGAGTACCAGGGGAAGGTCCAGCCCATCCGGGCCCGGAACGGGCCGATCTTCTCCTGCGGCGCGCGGGACACGGCGGCGAGCGTGGTGTCGCGGACGTGCAGATGGGTGCGGTTCGCGATGTTGTCGGCGGTGGCCGAACAGCTGGGGCAGCCGATGTCGAGGGGGATCTCGCGGCCCTCGGCGTCGAACTCGTAGTTCCACATGAAGTGGTGCAGGAGCAGCTGGCGGCGGCCCTCGAACAGGTCGAGCAGGCTGGCCGGTCCTTCCGGGCCCTCGAAGACGTAGTCCTTCTCGACCCGGACCATCGGCAGCCGGCGCCGGTCGGCGTTGAGCTGGTCACGGGCCTTCGTGAGCTGCTTCTCCCTGACCAGCAGCTCCTTGCGTGCGCTCAGCCACTCCTCGTACGGGACGACCTCGGGCAAGTCTTCGTGGCGTGTCATGTCAGTACCGACTCCCGCCGGCTGCGGAACTGAGCGGTCCAGGTGTCGTCAGAACCTCGGGCTTGACAACGTACAACCAGTCGGTTGTATGTTTGTGTCGTGACCGAGGAGAACGAGGACAAGGCGGACGCCCTGTTCCACGCCCTCGCCGACCGGACCCGGCGTGACATCGTGCGTCGCGTGCTGGCCGGGGAGCACTCGGTCTCCGCGCTCGCAGCGAAGTACGACATGAGCTTCGCCGCGGTGCAGAAACACGTTGCCGTGCTGGAGAAGGCCGGTCTGCTCACCAAGCGACGCAGCGGTCGTGAGCAGCTGGCCCGCGGTGACGTGGAGGCGGTGCGGTCGGTGGCGTCCATGCTCTCCGAGCTCGACCAGATCTGGCGTGGCCGCATCGCACGCATCGACGAGCTCATCGCGTTCGAAGAAAGAAATGACACGAGAAATCGACACCGAGAAATCCGAACCCGACCAGGAGGACTGAACCATGCCCGTGACCGACGTCCAACACGATCTCGACAATCTCACCCTGACCATCACCGCCGACTTCGCCGCTCCGGTGGAGCGCGTCTGGCAGGTCTACGCCGACCCGCGTCAGCTGGAGAAGGTGTGGGGCCCGCCGACCTACCCGGCAACCGTAGTCGACCACGACCTGACCCCCGGCGGCCGGATGACCTACTTCATGACCGGCCCGGAGGGCGACAAGCACGCCGGATACTGGCAGATCACGGCCGTCGACGAGCCGAGGAGCATCACCTTCGACGACGGCTTCGCGGACCTGGACTTCAACCCGAATCCGAAAATGCCGGTCTCCAAGAACGTCTACTCCTTCGCCGAGCACGACGGTGGCACGCGCGCGACGTACGTGAGCACCTACGAGTCCGCCGAGGCGCTGCAGCAGGTGCTGGAGATGGGCATCGTCGAGGGGGCCACGGCGGCGATCAACCAGATC
Source organism: uncultured Actinomycetota bacterium (assembly GCA_963841985.1). Taxonomy (GTDB): domain Bacteria; phylum Actinomycetota; class Actinomycetes; order Mycobacteriales; family Pseudonocardiaceae; genus Pseudonocardia. The sequence continues at coordinate 60,443 of CAWJFD010000028.1, read as the reverse complement.
GACGACCTGCTCGCCTCCTGAGGCACGGTGATCACGCCGCGGCCAGGAGAGCCTGGCCGGACGGGGTAAGCCGGGCCCGACCGACGCCTGCGGCGATCAGGCCGGCTGCGCTGAGCCGGAGGCCGGCGAACTGGTCGGAGAAGCACAGCCCGTCGACGATCAGGGCTCCACCGGAACCGGCCGGGATCTCGCAGCGACCCGCGGCCACCGCTCGCAGCACGGCGCGGTCGCGGTGGGTGAGGCTGGCGGTCGTGGTCTGCATCGTCGTGTCCCTTCTCGACCGGTGTCCTGGTGACCTCCGAACGATGCGCCGGTCCAGGCCGTCGACCCATCCGGCCAACCCCCCAACGCGCCGGCTCAACCCGCCGAAACGGAAGGGGAAAACCCCACCGGCGTGGACGGCGGCGGAGGGTGAGATGGCACGCAGCGCTCTTCAATCAAGGTCGGACGACGCTGTGTGCCATCTCGTCGGGATCCACCAGGTGCGCCGTGGTGCTGCCCCGGAACGCGGATCAGCCCCGGCTGGTGGTCGCCATCACCACCAGCCGGGGCTGATCCACGTCCGCCCGATCCGCTCCCCAGCGCCCGAGCCTCACTACCTAAGACGCCGAGGTGGCGGTGGGGTTGCTTCGGTTCCCCCGTCGATTTTCGGGTCATGTCCGCAGAACGCATTCCGGGCCCGCGAGCCGCAGATCGCCCCTGCACGAGCGTGGTACCCGGGCCAGCCGGCGGCGATGGTCCGCTGCGTCGTTTCGCGTTCTCGATCGGCGTGGAGGGTGCCGCTGCCGCAAGCTGGCAGCATGACCGCGCCCGTAGGACGCTTGCTCAGCGTCGTGTTCGAATGCGCCGACCCGGACGAGGAAGCCCGGTTCTGGGAAGCAGTTCTCGGGTATGCACGCCACCACGCCAGCCCCGACTGGGTCACCATCGTCGACAGCGCCGACAAGACGAAGCGGCTGTCGTTCCAGCGTGTCGACGACCATGTCGAACCGACCTGGCCCGCGCGGGATCGTCCCCAGCAGGCCCACGTGGATCTGCTCGTGGAGGATCTCGGCGCTGCCGACGAGCGAGTGATCGCGCTCGGGGCGCGCCGCCTGACCGACGACGCCGTCATCCACGATGAGGAGTCGTTCCGGGTGTACGCCGATCCCGCCGGCCACCCGTTCTGTCTCATCGCCCAGGTCGCGCCCGACCTCTGACTGCGCGGCCTGGGTGTCCGGTGGATCTGGCCGTCGACCTCGAAGGTGGTGCCGACGCCCATCCCCGTGATCCACTCAGGGGCCGGTTCGTGGCCGCCTACCGGGCTCAGCCCGGCCCTGCTGAATCGGCTCGCACAGCGACCGGCCTCCGTGCCGACGTCGATCACCGGACGTCCGCGGCGTAGGAGCGCCGCGCAGCGAAATGGGCGGCGACACCCGTGCCGGGTGATTCCGAAAAGGCGATCAATCCCTTTCGTGACGTACCCGGCGTTCCCGGATAAAGCAGACGTGTTATCCAATCGGTCGAATCATCGAGTGGATTCGCAGATCGACCTGCCTCACGATCGCCGAATTCCCGTAGGGTCGATCAGCGATGGTCGACTCGCCGATGACGAGTTTCCCGCGCTTTGTCCCATCCACTTCGGCGCCGGCCGACCCACGCCGGTGGGTCGGCCGACGGACAACCTCGGAGGACTCGACATGCCCCGTCAGGTGGTCATCGGCCTGGCCGCGGTCCTGGTCGTGGCCGGCATCGCGTTCGGCAGCTACCGGGCCGGCTGGTGGCCGGGAAGCAACCCTGCCCCCCAGCCGGGGGCGTCGTTCGAGCAGTCCAGCATCATCGAGCTCCAGCAGGACGCCAGCACCGCCGCGGCGATCAGCAAAGCCATGGCCGCCGGCACCGACGCCGAGCGCGACGGATACCGCAAGCAAGGCCACGACGTCGTCGCGCAGGCATGCACCGTGGTCGGTCTGATCCGCCAGGTTCCCTCGGATCTGACCGATTTCGTGCACGCCAGTTGCCTCAACGGTCAGGTCGCCCCGACATCCGAGTTCGCGGCCGTGCCCGGTGACGGCATCGACGTCCCGCCCTCAGGGTCGGAGGACACCCCCGACTAGGACACGGCCTGGATCTCGATCGGGGCCTCGGCGCGGGGTGGATCGGAACGTGCGCCGGTAGTCGGCTGGACCGACCCCGCGGCGGACGACGAAGTGGTGTCGCAGCGTGTCCGCGCTGCCGAAGCCGACCTGGCCTGCGACCGCTTCCACCGGCAGGTCGGACGTCTCCAGTAGCTGCTCGGCCAGCCGCAGCCGCCGCTCCAGCAGGTAGCGGTGCGGGGTGGTGCCGGTGGCGGCGCGGAACCGGCGGGCGAACGTGCGCGGTGACATCAGCGCCTGGCCGGCGAGGGTGTCGACGGTCAGCGGCTCGTCGACATGCGCCTCGATCCAGTCCAGCAGCCCGGTCAGCTCGCCGTCCTCCTCCGGCTCGGGGACGGGCGCCTGGACGTACTGCGCCTGGCCGCCGGATCGGTGCGCCGGCACGACCATGCGGCGGGCCACCGCGTTCGCCACCGCGGCCCCGTGCTCGATGCGTACGACGTGCAGGCACGCGTCGATTCCCGCGGCGGCGCCTGCGCTCGTGAGCACCGGCCCGTCCTCGACGTAGAGCACGTCCGCGTCGACGATCACCCGCGGATGGGTGCGGCGCAACGCATCGGCGAACTGCCAGTGCGTCGCGGCTCGTCGCCCGTCCAGCAGCCCGGCCGCGGCGAGCAGGAACGCGCCGCTGCAGATCGACATGACCCGGGCGCCGCGATCCACGGCCAACAGCAACGCGCTGACCAGGCTCGGATCGGGTGTCGCCGTCAGCTGCGGCCAGGCCGGAACCACGACCATATCCGCGGTGGCCAGCCGATCCGGCCCGTTCGGCACGTCGATCGTGTACCCGGACGTGGTCGGCACGCGGCCCGGTCGGGCGGCTGCGACGGCGAAGTCGTAGGTCGGCAGGCCCTCGTCGGAGCGGTCCAGGCCGAACACCTGGCAGGCGATGCCCAGCTCGAACGCGGCCGCGTGCTGCCCGACCACCGCCACCACGTTCCGGAGCACGCGGGCATTGTGGCAGAAACTTCCAGAGAACAGGCATTCCTGCCAGTGTTCGACAACGAGCGAGGCCGGCATCGTGAGCCCATGACCTCCTTTCCGACCCCCGGCAGCAGCGAGTCCGTCACGGTGGCGCCCGCGCCCGGCACCGGCCCGCAGCAGTGGGCGGGCGGTGCCGCCGTCGCGCCCGATGTGGACGGCTCGCTCGTCGTTGCCTACCGGGTGCGAGGCCCAGGCGGCGATCGCAATGTGATCGCAAGAAGCGCTGACGGCGTTCGGCTGACCACGATCGCCACCCTGGCCCCGGCCCGGATCGGCGCGGCGATGGTCGAGCGTCCCGCGCTGGTCCGCACCGGCGACGGGCGCTGGCGGATGTGGATCTCCGCCGCCACGCCCGACAGCAAGCACTGGTACGTCGCGCTCCTGGAGGCGGCGGAGCCGGAGGGGCTGGCCGCGGCCGAGCCACGGCCCGCCTTCGCAGGCGACCCGGCGCTGTTCGGGGTGAAGGACCCGGTGATCCGCCGCCGGAACGGGCGCTGGGAGGCGTGGCTGTGCTGTCACCCACTCGACGTCGAGGGCGCTGAGGACCGCATGACCACCGCCTACGCGACCAGCGCCGACGGCCTCGACTGGAGCTGGCATGGCGCCGTGCTGCACCCGCGGCCCGGCATGTGGGACGCCCGCGGCGCGCGCGTCACCGCGGTGCTCGACGACGGACGGGTGGCCTACGACGGACGGCCGACCGCCGCGGCGAACTGGTTCGAGCAGACCGGTCTCGCCGTCCCGTCCGGCCACGGGTTCGTCTCCGTGAGTGCCGAGCCGGCCTACGACGCCCGCTATCTCACCGTGCTACCGCTGCCGGACGGGAGCACCCGAATCTGGTACGAGTTCCGGCTACCGGACGAGAGCCACGAGCTGCGCACGGAGCTGATCACGCCGTCGGCTCGATGACGTGGCAACGGATATCTCGTATATGGAGATCGATTGCCGGAGTCGCTAGACTCAAATCCTGGAACGGCCGAGTTGCCGGACCTGGGGGAACGAGAATGATGCCGAACGGATCGATCTGGGCTCCTTCCGATGTGGATCCGACGAGGCCCAGCGTCGCGCGGGTGTACGACTACTATCTCGGCGGGTCGAACAATTTCGAGTCCGACCGGATTTTCGCCCGTGCGGTCATCGCCACGATGCCCGAGATCGTGCAGGTGGCCCGGGACAACCGCGAGTTCCTGCGTCGGGTCGTGTCGTACCTGCGGGCCTGCGGAATCGACCAGTTCCTCGACCTCGGCTCCGGCATCCCGACCGTGGGAAACGTGCACGAGGTGGCGCAGGACGGCGATCACCGTGTACGTGTGGTGTACGTCGACCACGATCCGATTGCCGTGATGCACAGCCGGGCCTTGTTGGCCGGCAACGACATGGTCACCGCAATCCCTGGTGACATCCGCGATCCGGGGCGCGTCCTCGCCGCTGCGGCCGATGTGGGAATGCTCGATCTCGATCGCCCGGTGGCGATTCTGCTGATCTCCGTACTGCATTTCGTGGCCGAAGCCGATCGGCCCGCCGAGTTCATCTCGCGTTACCTGACCGGGGTTCCGTCCGGGAGCTACCTGGCGATCAGCCACGGTCGTCACGATGGCGCGCCTGCGGCATGGGAGGCCGCGGAGGTCTATCGGGGTTCGGCCTCGCCCAGCGCGGTGACGTTGCGCTCGCGCCGCGAGATCCAGGATCTCTTCGCCGGCCTCGACATGGTCTATCCGGGTCTCGTGGTGATGCCGCGATGGGGAATCGAGCTCGCGGACGGGCCGAACCCCTGGGCCGACGACGGCTATCCGTTCCTGGCCGGTGTGGGTCGGAAGGCCTGACCAGCCGGTTCCGCTCCGTCCGGCCGCGGAGGGCGATCTGCGACAGGATTCGCCGATGACCAGACTGCGGCACGCGATCGTTCTCACGATCTGCGCATTGCTGGCCGGTGGCTTGGCGGTACTGGCCGTCGACGACCCGTTCCACCTGCGATACGCCCGATGGTTCACCGCGGGGTTCGTGCTGGCCACGCTCGTACTGCTGACCGCGGCCGCGGCCGTGATCGCCCGGCGCGGTCTGTTGCGGGTGCTGGTGCTCGTGGGCGGGGGGATCGCGATACTCGGCTGGGTGCTCGTCGTGGGCCTTGCCTCCCAGGTCGTCCGGGAGAACCAGGTGGTGGCCGAAGTAGCGAAGGGGGACCAGCGGTTGCTGGTGGTCGAGGGCGCCTCCATCGCCATCGACCCGATCTACGCCGTGGTGCTGCGTTCCGGCCACGGGCCCTTCGAGCAGGAGTCGCTCGTCTTCCAGGGCCTCGAGGAGATGCCGCAGCCCGCCGAGGTGCGGTTCGTCGACGCCAGCACTGTCGAGGTGCAGATGGGATCGGGCTGCCGGTACCGCTCCGGAGTCGAGCTCGGCACGCTCGCCGTCGAGCCGGTGCACCGCCCACTGCGGATCGACGGTTGCTGACCGCGCGCAAGCCGGAACCGCACCGGTTACTCCGTCGGCCGGCTCATTCACATCGGCTGGGGCGCCTCGGCGATGCTGGTCGGTGGTACGAGGCCGGCGTCGCCGGGCTGCAGCACGACCATCACGAACCGGACCACCTCCGCGCCGATGCCGCTGTAGCGGTGGGGCGCGTGGGCCTGGAACATCACCGTGTCGCCGTGGTCGAGCTCCTGTTCGACCGCCCCGACCCGCAGCCCGAGCCGCCCGGACAGCACCGACAGCACCTCCTGGGTGCCCATCGGGTGGGCCTCGCCGTCGAAGCTGTCGCCGGGCTGCAGCGTCCAGTCCCACAGCTCGACGACATCGGGTGGGTCGGTGCCGATCCGGAACACGGCGCAGCTGCCCGCGGCGCTGCTCCACAGCCGCGCGGCGTCGGCGTCGCGGCGGACCACGACCCGCGGCTCGGCGTCGCCGTCGACCAGTGACGCCACCCCCACCCGCAGTGCCGCCGCCAGTGCGGCCAGCGTGCCGATGCTCGGGTTGCCCCGTGCCGTCTCGATCTGGATGACGGTGCCGCGGCTCACGCCGGCCGCAGCGGCGAGCGCCTCGATCGTCATCCGGCGCTGCTGGCGGAGCGCACGGACGTTGCGGCCCACCGCTGCGGCTACTTCGTCGGACTGCATGGCGACCAGTCTGCCGTACTGTGGCGGACATTTCGTTGTACGGGCGCCGGCCTCGCAGGTAACGTCCACGTTGCTGACCTGTTAGTACGTTGCACCGAACCGAGGGTTCATGTCCGTCCCGATCGCCCTGCCCACCGCGTTCGCCTACGGCGTCGCCGATTTCGCCGGTGGGCTCGCCGCCAAGCGCGCACCGGTGCTGGCGGTCACCGCGGTCGTCCAGCTTGCGGGGCTGCTCGTCCTGGCGCCGATGATGTGGCTGCTGCCCGGACACCCCTCCGCCGGCGCGCTGGGCGTCGGGGCGCTGGCCGGCATCGCGGGCGTGGGCGGGCTGCTGCTCTACCTGCGAGCTCTCGCGGTCGGTCCGATGGGCGTGGTCGCGCCCCTGTCGGCGGTGGTCGGGGCCGGGTTGCCGCTGCTGGTCGGGGTGCTGGGCGGGGAGCGGCTCGGGCCGGTCACGCTCCTCGCGGTCGGCGTCGCACTGGTCGCCATCCTGCTGGCCACGGCCGGCACCGGTCGCGAGGCCGGGACCAGGCTCGGACCGCTGCTCGGTCTTGCCGCGGGCGTCGGGTTCGGGCTGTTCTTCATCGGGCTGGACGCGACGCCGTCGGACTCCGGCCTGTGGCCGTTGCTCGCCGGCCGGGTGGTCACGGTGACCCTGCTGGCCGCACTGATTCTGGTGCGCCGGTCCACCGCCCGCCCGAACCGGCTGATGATCGTCAGCGGGGTGGCCGACTCCGCGGCGAACGCCGGCTTCCTGCTGGCCACGCGGCTCGGTGACCTGGGGGTGAGCGCGGTGGTCGTGTCGCTCTACCCGGTCGTGGTGGTGGTGCTGGCGCGAGTGGTGCTGGGTGAGCGGCTTTCGCCGCTGCAGCTCACCAGCGCCGGGCTGGCGCTCGGTGCGAGCGTATTGCTGGCCGCAGGCGCCTGACCCACTACTCCTCGCGGTGCTTGCTGCGGTCGCGAGCCCGGCGCGCGAACGGTCCGTTCGCGCGATAGGTCTGCGCGAGAGTGCCGTTCGCGCGATTACTGCCGTCGGCCTGGTCGCTGGCCCTTGCCGCGGCCCGCTGAACGCCGCGTTCCCCTACCGCGCTAGGCCCGCCACGAGGGCAGCCACAGCTGCGCCTCCCACATCTCCGGGGTGATCGGCTGCCCGGTGAGGATCGGCCACAGCCAGACGAAGTTGGCCACCACGAGCCCCACCCACAGCCCGACGACGAGCAACCCGGTCTGCCGGCGCTCGTGGGAGGCCTGAGCCGGGCCGAGGATCTCGCCCATCACCAGCACCGTGCCGAGCACCAGGAACGGCACGACCGGCGCCATGTAGAAGAAGTACATCTGCCGGTCGATGTTGGCGAACCAGGGCAGGATGCCCGCTCCGTAGCCCACCAGGATCGCGCCGTAGCGCCAGTCGAAGCGGGTGGCGGCGCGCCAGATCGCCAACCCGAGCACCCCCAGCGCCGGCCACCACAGCGCCGGCGTGCCGATCAGCATCACTGCGCTGACGCAGCTCGGTCCACCACAGCCGGTGACTTCTCCGCCGGACGCGTAGTGGTAGAGCATCGGGCGCAGGCCCATCGGCCAGGTCCACGGCTTGGACTCCCACGGGTGCACCCCGCTGGCCTGCGTGGTCAGGCCGGCGTGGAAGGCCAGCACCTTGCCGCTGTAGTACCAGAGCCCGCGCAGGCCGTCGGGAAGGAACGCCCATGGGCCACCGGTGCCGATCTCGTCGCCCACGGCGTGCCGGTCGATCGCCGTCTCGCTGCCGAACCAGGCCCACCACGACGACAGGTAGGTCAGCACCGGGAGCAGGGCGAACACCCACAGCGCCGGGGCCAGGTCGCGGACCAGGACACCCCGCCACGGCCGTTCGACACCCGCGGTCCGCCGCGCGGTGCCGTCCCAGAGCAGCGCGAGCACCGCGAACGCGGCCAGCCAGTACACCCCCGACCACTTGACCGCGCAGCCCAGCCCGAGCAGCACGCCGGTACCCAACCGCCACCAGCGCACGCCGAGCCGTGGGCCGTACCGGGAATCGCCGATCCGGCCCTCGGCCAGCACCACCCGCATGCGCGCGCGCACGTCGTCGCGGTCGCACACGAGGGTGGCGAACGCGGCCACGACGAAGAACGCCGCGAACGCGTCGAGCATCCCCATCCGGGACTGCACGTGGGAGAGCCCGTCGCAGATCAGCAGCACCCCACCGAACGCGCCGAGCATGGTCGAGCGGGTGAGCCTGCGTCCGACCCGCACCACGAGCAGCACCGTGAGAGTCCCGGCCAGTGCCGCGGCGGCCCGCCAGCCCACCCCGTCGTAGCCGAACGACAGCTCGCCGAGCGCGATGAGCTGCTTGCCCAGTGGCGGGTGCACGACCAGCTCATAGCCGGGGTTGTCCTCGACGCCACCGTTGCGCAGCATCTGCCAGGCCTGCGGGACGTAGTGCTTCTCGTCGAAAACGGGGGTGCCGGCGTCGGTCGGGTGGCCCACCCCCGCGAACCGGACAGCGCCCGCGATCAGCGTCAACGTGATCGTGACCAGCCATCCACGGAGCCGATCGGCAGCCGGCGGAGGCCCGAGCCGCAGCGTCGGCTCGGACGGCGGTTCCGCGGTGGGGCCCTCGCCGAGCGGACGATTGCCGGTGTCGGGCGCTTCGTCGGGTTCCGGGGGAGCCGCGGCGTCGGGCCGTGGACGGTCGACGGCGCGCAGAACCACGGGTCCGATCGTAGGGGGCGGGGTTCGTAGGCTGCGCGCCGTGGCCCCGGATTCAGCACAGTCCACCGATTCGAGTGCCGGACGTCTGGTGCTCGCCGCGACGCCGCTCGGCCAGGCCGGGGACGCCTCCGCCCGGCTGGTCGACGCGTTGGCGAGCGCGGACGTCATCGCCGCTGAGGACACCAGGCGGGTGCGGTCGCTGGCAGCGGCGCTCGGGGTGCGGATCGGGGGCAAGGTCATCAGCCACTACGACGCGGTGGAGGCCGCCCGGCTGCCCGGCCTGCTCGACGACGTCCGAAGCGGGCGGACCGTGCTGGTCGTGACGGACGCGGGGATGCCGGCGGTGTCCGATCCCGGCTATCGCGTCGTGGCCGCCGCGGCCGCCCAGGGGCTGCCGGTGACCTGCTTGCCCGGCCCGTCCGCGGTGACCACGGCGCTGGTGCTGTCCGGGCTGCCGTGCGAGCGGTTCTGCTTCGAGGGCTTCGCGCCACGCCGGGCCGGTGAGCGGCGCCGCTGGCTCCGATCGCTGGTGTCCGAGCTGCGAGCCACGGTGTTCTTCGAGTCGCCGCACCGGCTTGCGGACACCCTCACGGCCGCCGTGGACGTGTTGGGAGCAGAGCGGACGGCGGCGGTGTGCCGGGAGCTCACGAAGACCCACGAGGAGGTGCTGCGCGGTTCGCTGGCGGAGCTGGCGGATTGGGCGGTGGCGGGGCCGGTCCGTGGCGAGATCACGGTGGTACTGGCCGGGGCCGCTCCCGCGCTGGCCCCTGGGGTGGATTCGTTGGTCGGGGAGGTGCGGGAGCGGGTGGCCGACGGGGAGCGGCTCAAGGACGTGGTGCGGGAGGTGGCCGAGCTGACGGGGGTGTCGAAGCGGGAGCTGTACGCCGCTGCTCTCGCCGATCGATCCTGACGGCCGACGGGTGGTCCCGGCATGATCTGCTGGCATGTCCGACATCCGTGCGCAGGAGATGTACCAACCGATGCCCGACGACTGGGAGCGGGCGCTGGCCGTGGTCGCCCATCCCGACGACCTGGAGTACGGCGGCGCCGCCGCGGTGGCTCGCTGGACGGCTGAGGGGCGCACCGTCAGCTACGTGCTGGCCACCCGCGGCGAGGCCGGCATAGACACGTTGCCGCCGGCCGAATGCGGACCGCTGCGCGAGGCCGAGGAGCGTGCCGCCGCCGCCGTGGTCGGTGTCGACGTGGTCGAGTTCCTCGATCATCCCGATGGCCTGCTGGAATACGGGATCCCGCTGCGCCGTGACATCACCGCCGCGATCCGACGACACCGGCCGGATCTGGTGATCACGCCGAACCATCACGACCGGTGGGCGGCAGGCGCGCTGAACATGGCCGACCACATCGCGCTCGGCCGGTCCGCGATCGACGCGGTCCGGGACGCCGCCAACCGGTGGATCTTCGCTGAGCTGGGCGATCCGTGGGCCGCGCGGTGGGTGGCGGTGACCGGTTCCCCGCTCAACTCCCACGCCGTCGACATCACCGAGCACTTCGACCGCGGTGTCGCCTCGCTCGCCGCGCACAAGGCCTACCTGGCCGCGCTCTCGGCGTCCGGCGGCCCACTCGCGGAGCCGGCAGAGTTCCTGCGGGCGATGGCGGAGCAGGACGCCGCGCGGCTGCCCGGCGCTCGGCTGGCCACCGCGTTCGAGCTGATCCCGAGCTGACGCCGGGACACCCGCACAGTGGCTGGGGGAGCGGAGGGCGGGGCGGCCGCCACTACGATTCGGGGGTGAACCGCTCGACGCTGCAGGCGCAGGTGATCGTCGACGAGTTGGTGCGCTGCGGGGTGACCGACGCCGTGCTGTGCCCCGGATCGCGCAACGCCCCGTTGTCGTTCGCGCTGCACGCCGCCGACGCGGCCGGGCGGCTGCGGTTGCATGTCCGGATCGACGAGCGCACCGCGGGCTTCCTTGCGCTGGGGCTCGCGCTCCGCTCCGGGCGACCCGTTCCGGTGGGCACCACCTCCGGCACCGCAGCAGCCAACCTGCACCCGGCCGTGCTGGAAGCCGCGCACGCCGGGGTTCCGTTGCTGGCGCTCACCGCGGACCGGCCGCCGGAGATGATCGGCACCGGGGCGAACCAGACGATCGTGCAGCCCGGGATCTTCGGTAGCGCGGTGCGGTTGGCGCTGACCGGAACCGCCGGCTCGGCCGCCGGCATGAGATCCACTGTGGATCGTGCCGTCGCGGCGGCCACGGGGGCACTCGGAGGTCCGCCGGGTCCGGTGCACCTCAACCTGCCCTTCGTCGAGCCGCTGGTGCCCGACGGCTCCGGATCGGCCCCGGCGGGCCGCGCCGACGACGCACCGTGGACCGCGGTGCCGCGGCAGGGCCGGGCGTCAGCGGCGCCGCTGCCGCTCGATCCCGGCGCGCCGACGCTGGTGGTGGCCGGGCACGGTGCGCTGGAGCCGAGTGGCCCGTCCCCGGTCGTCGCCGAGCCGACCACCGCTGCCTGGCCCACCGCCCTGCGCACGGCACCGTGGCTGCTGGACCTGCCCGAGCTGCGCCCGACCCAGGTCGTCGTCGCGGGCCGGCCGACCCTGCACCGGGCGGTCCAGCGGTTGCTCGCCGACGCGGACGTCGCCGTGTACGGCCTCGCCGACCCCCACGGCCGGCAGTGGACCGACGTCGCCGGCACGGTGCGCGCCGTCGGCACGATGCCGGCACTCGTCCCGGATCCGGCGTGGGTGCAGCGGTGGCGCGATGCCGATCGGGCCGCCGCCCGGGTGCTCGACGGGGCACTGGACGAGGCGGCTGCGCCGGCCGGTCTGCGGCTGGCGAGAGCGGTCGTGGCTGCGCTGCCCGACGGTGCACAGCTGATGCTGGGCTCCTCCAATCCCGTGCGGGACGTGTCGCTCGCGGCCGCACCCCGCAGCGGGTTGCGGATGCTGGCGAACCGCGGGGTGGCTGGCATCGACGGCACCGTGTCCACGGCGTTCGGGGCCGCGCTGGCCCATCCCGGCCCTGGTTACGCGCTCCTCGGTGACCTGACGCTGCTGCACGACACGACGGGACTGGTCATCGGGCCCGAGGAACCTCGGCCCGACCTCACCATCGTGGTTCTCAACGACGGTGGCGGCGGCATCTTCAGCCTGCTGGAGCAGGGGGCGGCCGAGCACGCGGCGGCGTTCGAGCGGGTGTTCGGCACCCCGCACCGGGTGCAGCTCGCCGCGCTGTGCACCGCGCTCGGGGTACAGCACATCGATGCGGACGTCGCCGACGCCGCCGAGCTGGCGAAAGCCCTCGTGCCCGCCCCCGGCCTGCGGGTGGTGGAGGTGCGCGCCGAGCGGGCCACGTTGCGCGCCGGCCACGCCCGGCTGCGGGCGGAGGTGCTGGCGGCGGTCGCCGCGGTCGGATGACCGGCGATCGCCCGGCGACACAGGGTGCTCATACGCATACCTGTCGTGTCATCGGTCTCCGATTGGGGACCGTTCGGCCCACTGTTCGTCACTGTATGACTCTGATCATGTTCATTACGTCACAATGCTCCAGAGGTCCGCGACAGCCGTCGTGATTCGCCCTCCCGGAATGCCCCCAGCGCGGTTGCCCCGCCGCGTGCCGCCGTCCTCGATCGTCGAGGTGTCCATCGTGTCGCTCTCCCGGTCCGGCCGCCGAGCCGCCGCCGTCGACCTTCTGCTGCTCCTGACCCTGGTCGCCCTCGGCCGGATGACGACCACCTCCGGCGCGTATGCCGGTCCGATCGAGGTGATCGCCCGCTCGGCCGCGCTCACGGCGGCGCTGATGCTCGTGCTGGCGGCGGCGCTGGGTGCGAGCAGGCGGGCCTACCTCTTCGCCTGCGCGCTCGGCCTGCCTGCGGTGATCACCCTGCTGCGGCCACCTGCAGGTGATCGCGACCAGCTCTGGCTGCTGCTCACGAACGTGGCCGTACTCGGCGCGGCCGGCATGCTGGCCGCCGCCGCGGGGCGCGGTGCGCTCGCCCGCCGGCCGGAGCGGGTCGCGCTTGCCGTGCTGGGGGTCGTGCTGGGCGCCATGGCGGTGATCGCCGTAGCGGGGGTGCTGGCCCCCGCGTGGGTTCCGGCCGGTGGGGTGGTCGCGACGACCGGCGTCGTCGGCCGGCTCGGAACCACCGCAGCCGCGCTGCTGCTGATCGTCGACGGCGTCCTGCGGGATCGTTCCACGACGCGTCGGATCGGGCTGGCCTTCGGCGCCGGGTCGGTCGCGCAGCTGCTTCCCGGCGGCTCCGGACCGTTCGGTGCGGGGTTCGGCGAGGCGCTGGTCATCGCCTCGGCCGTGCTGTTCGTGACCGCCGCGGCGGAACTGCTCCACGACACACGGAGCCCGGCGGCGCGGCGATACCTGGCCGAGCGCGGGCGGGAGCGGACGGCCGGCATCGGGAGCGGAGCGGCCGTCCGGTCGACGCCGGTCCTCCCGCAGCTTCCGACCGCCCGGTCCTCCTCGGTGCCGGGCGGCGCAGCCGTCAGGCCGATCGCCGCCGATCTTGCGCTGCTGTACAGCGCGATCGGGCAGGAGGTGGATGTCGAGGTGTACGGCGACCCCTGGGTGAGTGTCGACAGCGGGGGACTCTCGCAGCTGCTGGCCAACCTGCTCGCGAACTGCGCGCGGCACGCCCCCGGTGCCCGGGTGCTGGTGCGGGCGGCCGCCCGCGGCCCACGGGTGCGCATCGAGGTGATCGACGACGGTCCCGGCTTCCCGCCGGGATCCACGGCCCGGCTGCTCCGCCGCGGGGTTCGCGGGCCGGGCTCGACCGGCGCCGGGCTGGGTCTGGCCATCTGCACCGAGCTGGTGGAGCGGTACCGGGGCAGTTTCACGGTGGTCTCCACCTCGAGCGGCTGCACCGCCGTCATGGAGTTCCCGACGGCCAGCCACATCCTCCCCGCCCAGGTGGTGTCGGCATGACCGCCGAGACGTTGCGGTCCCCCGGCGGGCGGCCGGGCGCCGTCCGACCGGCGGTGACCGTGGTCGACGACCACTCGCTGGTGGCCGACACCGTCGCGCTGGCCCTGCGCGAGCGCGGCCTCGGGGCCAGCGCGGCTGACCCGGCGACGTTCATCGAGCAGGTCGGGAGCCAGGCGCCGCCAGGGGGGCTGGTGCTGCTCGACCTCGACCTGGGATCCGGTCGGGACGGGGCCGAGCTGGTACCGCAGCTGCGCCGGTCCGGCTGGCAGGTGCTGCTGTTCACCGCGTCCCGCAACGAGACCCGGATCGCGGTGGCGGTGGCGGCCGGGGCCATCGGCTGGGTGTCCAAGTCGTCGCCCTTCGACACGCTGGTCGAGACCGTGGTGCGGGCCGCGGCGGGGCAACCGCTGCTGACGGCGGCCGAGCGGGGCCGCTTCCTGGCCCTGGCGCGGACGGCCGGGCTGGTGGTGCAACGCGAGCGCGAGCGCTGGCAACGGCTCACCCCCCGCGAGCGCGAGGTCGTCAGCCGGATCGTGGCGGGGCGGCGGCCTGCGGTGATCGCGAAGGAGTTCGTGGTGTCCGTCGCCACCGTGCGTTCCCAGATCCGTTCGATCCTGGCCAAGCTGGAAGTCAGCTCCCAGCTGGAGGTGGTCGCGCTGGTCCGGCGCCACGAGCGCTAGACGAATTGCCTGATCCCGCGAGCCGTGGACCAAGGGCGAGAGCTCCTGTGGATCAGTCGACGCCCTCGAGGGCGTCGCGCACGGCGAGCATCTTGGCTGCCGCCTCCCGTACCTCGGTGTCGGGATCGGAACCGGCGACCACTCCGCAACCGGCGAACAGCCGAGCGGTCGGGCCGTCCAGCTGCGCGCAACGCAGCGCGATGCCCAGCTCGCCGTCGCCGTTGCCGTCGACCCAGCCGACCGGGGCGGCGTAGCGGCCGCGATCCATGCCCTCCAGCTCCGCGATGAGCGAGACGGCGGCGTCGCGGGGCGTGCCGCCGACCGCCGCCGTCGGGTGTACCGCGGCGGCCAGCTGCAGCAGCGTGGCCGGCGCGTCGACGTCGAGCTTGCCGGTGACGTCGCTGGACAGGTGCGAGACGTTGCGCAGCGCGATCACGGCCGGCGTGCCCGGCACCTGCAACTCGGTACACAGTGGACGCAATGCTTCGGCGAGCGACTCGACCGCGAGCGTGTGCTCGTGCCGGTCCTTGGCCGAACCGAGCAGCTGCTCGGCGAGCGCGTCCACATCGGACCCGCCGTCCGTGCTGGGCCAGCTGGTGCCGGCCAGCACCCTGGACTGCACGGTCCCGGCCATCCGCCGGACCAGCAGCTCCGGGGTGGCGCCCACCAGCCCGTCGACGGCGAACGACCAGCATGTGGGGTAGCGCCGGGCCAGCCCGCGGAGCAGGAACCGGGCGTCCAGCGGCGCGTCGTCGACGGCCAGCAGGTCGTGCGCGAGCGCCGCCTTGTCCAGCGCGCCGGCCCGCATCCGGCGCACCGCCTCGGCAACCGCGGCGCGGTAGCGGACGACCGGGAGGCGGCCGTCGACGTAGCGCAGGTTGCCGCTGGGGCGCACCGGCTCGACCGCCCGCACGGCGGACGGGCCGTCCCCGTGCGAGAACTCGGTGATCCACGACACCCCGTCCCGGCGACCCACCAGCACCCGCGGCACCACGAGCACCGAACCCGGTGAGCTGTCGGCGAACGTGAAGCTGGCGAACGCGACCGGCCCGGTGCCCGCCGTCGCGACCTCGTCGCGGATCTCGATCCGGTCGGTGAAACCGCGCCACCAGGCGTCCGCCTCGGCGAAGCGGCGCGGCCCGGAGGTGGTGAAGCGGGCCACCTCGCCCCAGCCGACCAGACCGTCCTCGCCTCGCAACCAGGACAGCGCTCGTTCGTCGGGGAGCAGGTCGAGCAGCCGGCCCGGATCGGCCACTGGCCTGGTCGACACGCCCAAACCGGCCGGCATCGGGGCGATCGTCACCCTCCCGAGAGTAGGAGGCGCGGGCTCGCAATGCCCGTCCACCCCGGGGAGGCGCTGCCCACACCCTCCGAAACCAGGCCTACGATGGCCCGCTGTGAGCTCTGGCCCGGGGACCTCCGGCACCGGTGGCAGCACGCGG
This sequence comes from uncultured Actinomycetota bacterium, assembly GCA_963841985.1. Taxonomy (GTDB): domain Bacteria; phylum Actinomycetota; class Actinomycetes; order Mycobacteriales; family Pseudonocardiaceae; genus Pseudonocardia. The sequence goes on along the minus strand of CAWJFD010000028.1, from coordinate 44,488 downwards.
GCTGTCGACGAGTTGGCGTCGCTGCTGCGGCCGGTCGGTGCGGTTCTCTCCCGACGGACGGCGGAGATCGTGCTCGGGCTGGCCCTGCTGATCACGGTACTGGCCGCCTTCGCGATCGTCGGCGCGGCCGTCGACGACCGGGCGATCGCGGCCAACCCGGCGACGGCGGAGGCCGAGATCCTGGACGGGTCGAGCTTCGCCCGCACACTCGTGCGGTTCACCGTGGCCAACGGCGAGGTGTGGGTGCCGGAGAAGGGCGTGCTCTACCCGCGGGGCCTGCAACCCGGTAACAAGATTGCCGTCGAGTACGACGTCACCGAGCCGGACCTCGTGCGGGTGGCCGGGCGGAGCGCGCTGAACAGCATGGGTCCGTTGCTGCTCGGGGTGCTGGTCAGCTGGCTGCTGCTCGGGCCGTTGGTGCTCTGGATCCGGCGCAGGCGGGCCGCCGCCGCGAGATGATGAGCGGCGCCGGTGCGGCAGCGGCTCACCCGGTGACGCGGCTCGTCGCCAGCGCCACCCCCAGCACCGCCACCACCATGCCGGCGATCGCGAGCACACCCAGCGTCTCGCCGAACATCAGGTACGCCAGCAGCGCCGTGATCCCGGGCACCAGGTAGAAGTAGCTCGTCACCTGCGCCGCCGCGCCGCGACGCAACATCAGGAACAGCAGTGAGATCCCGCCCCCGGTGAGCACCAGCACCGACCAGGCCAGCGCGCCGAGCAGTTCCGGCGTCCAGTCCAGCCGGAACGACTCGAAGGCCAGCGCGAACGGCAGCGTCACCGCGATGGACGCGAGGAACTGCACCACCTGCCCCGTGCGCAGGTCGAACTCCGGGCAGAACCGCTTCTGGTACAGCGTGCCGGCGGTGATCGTGAGCAGCGCGAGAACCGCCAGCCCCAGCGTCAGCGGCGTCACCCCGGTGGTGGTGAGCTTGCTGGACACCACCAGCACCACGCCGAGGAAGCCGAGCACCAGACCGAGCACCTGGATCCGGCCGAGGCGCAGGCCGAACAGGGCTGCCAGCACCGCGGTGAGCACCGGCTGCAGGTTGACCACCAGCGCGGTGACGCCGGCCGGCATCCCGGCGGCCACCGCCGACCAGACCCCTCCGAGGTAACCAGCCTGGATCCCGACGCCGGCGACCGCGATGTGCAGCACAGCCCGGCCCCGTGGCCACGGCGCGGCGGCGACGAGCGCGAGCACCAGCATCAGCACGACCACACCGGCGTAGCGCACCACCAGGAAGCTCAGCGGCTCGGCGTGCGGCGCGGCGTACTTGGCCACCACGAAGCCCGACGCCCAGATCACGACGAACAAGGCGGGCGTGGCGCGGACGGCAACGGAAGCCGAGCTGGGGGCGGCGATCTTCCGAGCCTAGTGACGGCGTGAGCGAAAGCTCGTCCGCGGCGGCCGCTGACTCGGTCGTGAGTGCACAGCCGTGCAAGAACACGGCTCCCGCACTCACAGCCTCGGGTAGGTTTTCGTCGTGACCCGGGCCGACCTCGCCAAGGATCCGCATGACGTCGCCGCGATGTTCGACGGCGTCGCCCGCCGCTACGACCTGACCAACACCGTGCTCACGGCGGGCCAGGACCGCAGCTGGCGGCGCCGCGCCCGCGCGGCGCTCGAGCTGAAACCGGGGCAACGGGTGCTCGATCTCGCGGCCGGTACCGCCGTGTCCACCGTGGAGTTCGCCCGCTCCGGGGCGTGGTGCGTCGCGGCCGACTTCTCGCTCGGCATGCTCCGGGCCGGCGCCCATCGCGCGGTGCCCAAGGTCGCGGCCGACGCGCTGGCCCTGCCGTTCGCCGACGGGGCGTTCGACGCGGTCACGATCTCGTTCGGGCTCCGCAACGTGGCCGACCCGGATGCCGCGCTGGCGGAGCTGGCCCGGGTGACCCGCCCCGGCGGCCGGCTCGTGGTGTGCGAGTTCGGGCGGCCGGGGTGGGGGCCGTTCCGGGCGGTCTACTACGCGGGGCTGGAGCGGGTGCTGCCGGCGATCGCCGACCGGGTGTCCAGCAACCCGGCCGCCTACCGTTACCTCGGCGAGTCGATCCGGGCCTGGTCGCCACAGCCGGAGCTGGCGCGTCGGATCGCCGCGGCCGGCTGGCGGGACGTGGGCTGGCGCGATCTCAGCTTCGGTGCGGTGGCCCTGCACCGGGCTCGCCGCGCCTGATCGTCGCCGCCGGGCCGTCGTGGCGTGCCGTCGTTGGTCGGCCGTCGTTGGTCGTGCCGTCGTTGGCCGGGCCGTCGTTGGCCGGCCGTCGTCGGCCGGTCCCGGCCGGTCGGCGGCCCGCCGGTCGGCGGCGGGCGAGCTGCGGCGGCTCGTCGGGAAGAGCGCGATGAGCATCTCGGTGACCTGGGCGATCCGGCCGCTGCCGGCCACCGGACCGAGCAGGTGGCGAACCCGCTTCCAGCGCTGCCGGACCGGCGTCAGGTCGGGAGCCTCGAGCGACAGCTCCGCCATGATCGCGTGCAGCTCGTGGAACAGCTCCATCCGCCGGGCGGTACGCGTACCGGCGGCGAGGATCTCCGGGCGGGCCGCGGTGATCATGTCGCGCAGTTCGGCGACGGTGACGGTGCGCTCGACGGTCGCAGCAGGCCGCACTCCGCTGGAGCGCGGCAGCGGGATGTTGTTGGTCCGGCCCGGCATCCGGTCCTCCTCGCTCGACGGCATCCCTACGGAGAGTCCAGAATCGCGTACGCATCGTAGCGGGTCGGATCGGTGTCACTCTCCAGGGTGTCGACGGCGGGCGCGCGCCCGCCGAACTGGGTGTTTAGACTCGGCTCCGGACTTCGTGAATCTGTTCACAAGGAGCTGCCAGGCCGCCCACGAACTCCCGGAAAGCGTTCATCCAGGCTTGCGGCGACGAAGGCGAACAGCGCGATGACCTGGGACTGCTCAACAAGTAAGGCTGGCCTGGCTTCGGCTGGGCACCCGGCCACGACCTAGGGTCGCGACGCCGGTAGCGACGGAAGTCAGAGCATGCGCTCCAGCGCGCATACGACGAGAAGGTGCGACATACGATGCTCGATCCGTATCTCCCGCTGGTGCTGCTGTTCGCGCTGGCCGGGGCGTTCGCGCTGTTCTCGGTGGCGTCCGCGCCACTCATCGGCCCCCGGCGCTACAACCGCGCCAAGCTCGACGCCTACGAGTGCGGCATCGAGCCGTCGCCACAGCCCGTCGTGGGCGGCGGCCGGATGCCGGTGGCCTACTACCTGACCGCGATGCTGTTCATCCTGTTCGACATCGAGATGGTCTTCCTCTACCCGTTCGCCGTCACCGCCGAAGCGCTGGGCCTGTTCGGCCTGGTGGAGATCGTGTTGTTCATCGCGACCGTCGGCTTCGCCTACGTCTACGTGTGGCGGCGCGGCGGGCTGGACTGGAACTAGGGGGTAGAAGACGATGGGTCTCGAGGAGAACCTCCCGAGCGGCGTCCTGCTGACCAGCGTGGAGAAGCTCGTCAACTGGACGCGCAAGTCGTCGCTGTGGCCGGCCACGTTCGGGTTGGCCTGCTGCGCCATCGAGATGATGACCACCGGTGCGCCGCGCTACGACCTGGCCCGGTTCGGCATGGAGGTCTTCAGGGCATCGCCGCGGCAGGCCGATCTCATGATCGTCGCCGGCCGGGTGAGCAACAAGATGGCCCCGGTGCTGCGCCAGATCTACGACCAGATGCCCGAACCGCGATGGGTGCTCGCGATGGGCGTGTGCGCATCCTCGGGCGGCATGTTCAACAACTACGCGATCGTGCAGGGCGTGGACCACGTGGTGCCGGTGGACATGTACCTGCCGGGCTGCCCGCCGCGCCCCGAGATGTTGATGGACGCGATCCTCAAGATCCACGCGAAGATCATGGACGAGCCGCTCGGGCCGAAGCGCGCCGCCGCGCTCGCCGAGAGCGGGCACCGCACCGAGATGGTCCCGTCGTCGATCAAGTTCGCGAAGAAGAAGTGAGATGAACAAGGACGACACGACGGGTACGTCGAAGAACGGCGCCGAGCCGACCGGGGGCCCCCAGTCCTCGGCCGAGAGCAGCGGCGCCGATCTCGCGGCACAACGCGCGGCGGGCGGCACCAGCCCGGTCGCGGGCGAACCGGAGCAGGCGGCCGACGTCGGCAGCAGCCCGGAAGGCGGCACCCGGCTGGCCCCCTCCCGGGCGCGCAAGGGCATGTTCGGGGTCAGCGGCAGCGGCGACACGTCCGGCTTCGGCGGCCTGCGGTTGCCCGGCTACGTGCCGGCGCCCGCCGAGCGCCCGTTCGGCGGTTGGTTCGACGAGGTGGCCGACGAGCTGGCCGACGCCCTCGCGGAACGGGGTGTCCCGCGCGGCGCCGTCCAGCAGATCACCGTCGACCGCGACGAGATCACCTTCTACGTGCAGCGCGACCGGGTGCTCGACCTGTGCCGCACCCTGCGCGACGACGAGGGCCTGCGCTTCGAGCTCTGCTCATCGGTGTCCGGTGTGGACTACGGCGAGGACGTCGAGCAGCGCCTGCACGTGGTGTACCACCTGCTCTCGATGACCTACCGGCGGCGGATCCGGCTCGAGGTGACGCTCGACGTCGACGATCCGCACGTGCCCAGCGTGGTCGAGGTCTACCCGACGGCCGACTGGCACGAGCGCGAGACCTGGGACATGTTCGGCGTGATCTTCGACGGGCACCCGGCGCTCACCCGCATCCTGATGCCCGACGACTGGGACGGACACCCGCAGCGCAAGGACTACCCCCTCGGCGGGATCCCGGTGGAGTACAAGGGCGCGGAGATTCCGCCGCCCGACCAGCGGAGGTCGTACACATGACCGACATTCGCGACGACGCCGCCCCCGACCTCGGGGCCGCCCCGGAGCGCGAGACCACCGAGGGCACCGTCTACACGGTCACCGGCGGTGACTGGGACACGATCACCGACGGCGAGCACGACGACCGCATCGTGATCAACATGGGCCCGCAGCACCCGTCCACCCACGGCGTGCTGCGGCTGGTGCTGGAGCTCGAGGGCGAGACCGTGCAGCAGGCCCGCTCGGTGATCGGCTACCTGCACACCGGGATCGAGAAGAACTGCGAGTACCGCACCTGGACGCAGGGCGTCACGTTCGTGACCAGGGCGGACTATCTCGCGCCGATCTTCAACGAGGTCGCCTACTGCCTCGCCGTGGAGAAGCTGCTGGGCGTCGAGGCGCCGCGGCGGGCCACGGTGGCCCGCGTGCTGCTGATGGAGATCAACCGGATCGGCTCGCACCTGGTGTGCCTGGCCACCGGCGGGATGGAGCTGGGCGCGCTCACCGGCATGACGGCCGGGTTCCGGGAGCGCGAGGAGGGCCTGCACCTGCTCGAGTTCCTCACCGGCCTGCGGATGAACCACGCCTACGTGCGGCCAGGCGGGCTTGCCCAGGACTTCCCGGAGGGCTGGGCGGAGAAGGTCACCGAGTACATCGCGGTGATGCGCTCGCGGCTGCCCGACTACGACAAGCTGCTCACCGCCCAGCCGATCTGGCGCCAGCGCCTGGAGAAGGTCGGGTACCTGCCGGTCGACGGCTGCCTCGCGCTCGGCGCCACGGGGCCGATCCTGCGCAGCGCCGGGCTGCCGTGGGACCTGCGCAAGGTGGAGCCGTACTGCGGCTACGAGGAGTACGACTTCGAGGTGCCGACGGCCACCGAGGCCGACTGCTACGCCCGCTACCGGCTGCGGGTCGCGGAGATGCACGAGTCGCTCAAGATCATCGAGCAGGCCGTCGCGAAGATGGAGCCCGGCCCGGTGATGGTCGAGGACCGCAAGATCGCCTGGCCGGCGCAGCTCTCGGTCGGTTCGGACGGGATGGGCAACACCCTCGAGCACGTCCGCAAGATCATGGGTCAGTCCATGGAGTCGCTGATCCACCACTTCAAGCTGGTCACCGAGGGCTTCCCCGTGCCGCCCGGCCAGGTCTACGTGCCCATCGAGTCGCCGCGGGGCGAGCTGGGCTACCACCTGGTCTCCGACGGTGGCACCCGGCCGGTGCGGGTGCACGTGCGCGACCCCAGCTTCGTGAACCTGCAGACGATGCCCGCGATGAGTGAGGGCGGCATGGTCGCCGACGTGATCGCCGCGGTGGCCTCGATCGACCCCGTGATGGGAGGCGTGGACCGGTGAACGAGCTTGCAGGTGAACAGGTGTCACAACGCCCGAGGATCTCGTCGACCGGGCGTGGCGAGGGCGTGCGATGACCCTGCCGGAGGGCAATCCCGAGATGAACGCGCCGGCGCCGGTCGCGCCGGCCGAGGTCGTCTGGGACGCGCCACCGCCGCCGTCACCGGTGTCGCCACGGTTCGACGAGCTCACCCGGCAGCGCGCGAAGGAGATCATCTCCCGGTACCCGCAGTCGCGCTCGGCCCTGCTGCCGCTGCTGCACCTGGTGCAGTCGGTGGAGGGTTTCGTCAGCCAGGACGGCATCCGCTTCTGCGCCGAAGCCCTCGGGCTGAGCACAGCCGAGGTGTCCGCGGTGGCCACCTTCTACACGATGTACAAGCGAACTCCGTGCGGCGAGCACCTGGTGAGCGTCTGCACCAACACGCTGTGCGCGGCGCTGGGCGGCGACGAGATCTACGCCCGGCTGGAGGCGAAGCTCGGTGTCGGCCACGAGGAGACCGCCGGTGAGCCCGGTGCCCCCGGTTCGATCACCCTCGAGCACGCCGAGTGCCTGGCCGCCTGCGACCTCGCGCCGGTGCTGCAGGTGAACTACGAGTACTACGACAACCAGAGCGTCGAATCGGCCGAGCAGCTCGTCGACGCGCTGCAGCGGGGCGAGCGGCCGCCGCCCACCCGCGGTGCGCCGCTGACGGACCTGCGCACGGTGTCGCTGGAGCTGGCCGGGATCTTCGACGATCTGGAGCAGACCGTGCAGGGCCCGTCGACCGCCGTGGAGACGCTTCGCGGCGCCCGGCTGGCCACCGATCGTGGTTGGACGGCCCCGGCCATGCCCGACGAACCACCGGCGTGGCCGGATCTCCCGGAGAAGAGCAGATGACGACGTCGACGACGCCCGACCCGCTGACCCCGGTGCTGACCCGGCGCTGGCAGTCGCCGCGGTCCTGGACCATCGAGGTCTATGAGCAGCTGGAGGGCTACCAGGCTCTGCGGCGCGCGCTGACCGCCCACCCCGACCAGCTCATCCAGCTGGTGAAGGACGCCGGACTGCGCGGCCGTGGCGGCGCGGGCTTCCCGACCGGGATGAAGTGGAGCTTCATCCCGCAGATCAAACCAGGGGAGCGCCCCACCGGGCCGGGGGCCAAGCCCAAGTACCTCGTGATCAACGCCGACGAGGGCGAGCCGGGCACCTGCAAGGACATCCCGACGATGATGGCCGATCCGCACTCACTGGTGGAGGGCTGCATCATCACCAGCTACGCGATCCGGGCCAACTTCTGCGCGATCTACGTCCGGGGTGAGGCACTGCACTGCATCCGCCGGGTGCGCAACGCCGTCGAGGAGGCCTACGCCGCGGGCTATCTGGGGGACAACATCCTCGACTCCGGGTTCGACCTGGACATCGTGGTGCACGCCGGCGCCGGCGCCTACATCTGCGGCGAGGAGACGGCGCTGCTCGACTCCCTCGAAGGCCGCCGCGGCCAGCCCCGGTTGAAGCCGCCGTTCCCGGCCACCTCCGGGCTCTACGCCTCACCGACCGTGGTCAACAACGTGGAGACCATCGCCAGCGTGCCGGCCATCGTGCAGGGCGGCAGCGACTGGTTCCGCACCATGGGCTCCGAGAAGAGCCCCGGCCCGAAGATCTACTCGATCTCCGGGCACGTCGAGTACCCCGGCCAGTACGAGGCCCCGCTGGGGATCACCCTGCGCGCGCTGCTCGAGCTGGCCGGCGGCATGAAGGACGGCATCCCGCTCAAGTTCTGGACCCCGGGCGGCTCGTCGACGCCGCTGCTCACCGCGGAGCACCTGGACGTCCCGCTGGACTTCGAGGGCGCAGCCGCCGCCGGCTCGATGCTGGGCACCACCGCCGTGCAGGTGTTCAACGAGACCGTCTCGGTGCCGTGGGCCGTGATGAAGTGGACCGAGTTCTACAAGCACGAGAGCTGCGGCAAGTGCACTCCGTGCCGCGAGGGCACGTACTGGCTGCTGCAGGTGCTCGAGCGGATGGTGCACGGCGAGGGCACCGAGGCCGACATCGACGTGCTGCTCGACGTCTGCGACAACATCCTGGGCCGCAGCTTCTGCGCCCTCGGCGACGGCGCGGTCAGCCCGATCACCAGTGGCATCAAGTACTTCCGCCAGGAGTTCCTCGATCTGATCGCCGAGCAGCCCGCGGTCGCGCAGCCGGAACAGCTGGCCGAGCTCACGGGAGCCCACGCATGACGAAGGCGCTGGAGAGAACGGGGCCGCCGGAGGAGCAGGGCGAGACCCGCCCCGTGCCCGCGGGGCACGTCCGGCTGACGATCGACGGCATCGAGCTCGACGCGCCCAAGGGCGAGCTGCTCATCCGCACCTGCGAGCGGCTCGGGATCATCGTGCCGCGGTTCTGCGACCACCCGCTGCTCGATCCGGCCGGCGCCTGCCGCCAGTGCCTGGTCGAGGTCGAGATGGGCGGCCGGCCGATGCCCAAGCCGCAGGCCAGCTGCACGATGACGGTGGCAGACGGGATGGTCGTCAAGACCCAGCACACGTCGGCGGTGGCCGACAAGGCCCAGCAGGGCGTGATGGAGCTGCTGCTGATCAACCACCCGCTCGACTGCCCGATCTGCGACAAGGGCGGCGAGTGCCCGCTGCAGAACCAGGCGATGACCACCGGCCGGACCGACAGCCGGTTCCTGGAGACCAAGCGCACCTTCGTCAAGCCGCTGCCGATCTCCACCCAGGTGCTGCTGGACCGCGAGCGCTGCGTGCTCTGCCAGCGCTGCACGCGGTTCTCCGAGCAGATCGCCGGCGACCCGTTCATCGACCTCCTGGAGCGCGGCGCCGACCAGCAGATCGGGGTGGCGCAGGACAAGCCGTTCCAGAGCTACTTCTCCGGCAACACGATCCAGATCTGCCCGGTCGGCGCGCTCACCAGCGCGGCGTACAGGTTCCGCTCGCGGCCGTTCGACCTGATGTCCACGCCGAGCGTGTGCGAGCACTGCGCCTGCGGCAGCGCGATGCGCACCGACACCCGCCGCGGCACCGTGCTGCGCCGGCTGGCCGGCAACGATCCCGAGGTCAACGAGGAGTGGATCTGCGACAAGAGCAGGTTCGCCTTCCGTTACCTGACCTCCGATGGCCGCATCACCCGCCCGCTGGTCCGCGGGGCGAACGGCGTGCTGGCCGAGGCGTCCTGGACCGAGGCGCTGACCGTCGCCGCCCGTGGCCTGCTCGCGGCCCGGCCGGACGGCATCGGCGTGCTCGCGGGCGGCCGGCTGACCGTCGAGGACGCCTACGCCTACGCCAAGTTCGCGCGGGTCGCGGCCGGTACCAACGACGTGGACTTCCGGGCCCGTCCGCACTGCGCCGAGGAGCTCGACTTCCTGGCCGCGCACGTGGTCGGCACAGGTCCCGGAGCCGGCTCCGATGACACGGGCCTCAGCTACGCGGCGCTGGAGGCCGCTCCCGCCGTCCTGTGCGTGGCGCTGGAGCCGGAGGAGGAGGCGCCGATCGTCTTCCTCCGCCTGCGCAAGGCCGCGCGCAAGCACGGGCAACGGGTCTTCCACCTCGGGCAGTGGAGCACCCCCGCAGTGCTGCGCACCGCGTTGGACCGCGGCGTCGCCGAGCCCGCCGCTCGGGACAACCTGATCCCGTCGGTGCCGGGCGCGGAGGCCGCGGTGCTGGCCGAGCTGCCGGAGCACGTGCTGGCCGCGCTGGCCGGGGGCGGGGTCATCCTGGTCGGTGAGCGGGCGGCCGAGGTCCCCGGTCTGTACTCGGCGGTGTCCGTGCTGGCCGGACGCACCGGTGCGCGGATCGGCTGGATCCCGCGGCGGGCCGGCGACCGCGGCGCGCTGGATGCGGGTGCGGTGCCGACGCTGCTGCCCGGCGGCCGCCGGGTGGACGACGCCGCGGCGCGCGCCGCGGTCGAGGAGATGTGGCGCGTGCCAGCGGGTTCGCTGCCCACCGCCCCGGGTCGGGACACCGACACGATGCTCGCCGCCGCGGCCGACGGCCGGCTGGCCGCGCTCGTCGTCGGCGGCGTCGACCCGTACGACCTGGCCGATCCGGCCGCCGCGCTGGAGGCGCTGCGCCAGGTCGGCTTCCTGGTCAGCCTGGAGATGCACCGGTCCGCGGTCACCGAGCTCGCGGACGTGGTGCTTCCGGTGGCCCCCGACGCCCAGCGCGCCGGCAGCTACCTCAACTGGGAGGGCCGGTCCCGCGCGTTCGGTCCCGCGCTGGACGTGAGCGGGGTGCTGCCCGACTGCCGGGTGCTGGACACACTCGCGGTCGAGATGGACGTCGACATCTTCACCCAGACGCCGGCCGCCGCGGCCGCCGAGCTGGCTCGGCTCGGCCCGACGGGCGGATCGATCTCCGGCCTGTCGGCGTCCGAACCGCCGCGGGTGCCGGCCCCGGCCCTGCTGCGGCCCGGCTTCGGGCAGGCCGTGCTCGCCAGTTGGCGGCAGCTGATCGACGGCGGCTCGCTGGTCGTCGGCGAGCCGGCGCTGGCCGGCACCGCCCGCCCGCCGCTGCTGCGGGTGAACGCGGCCACCGCGGCCGTGCTCGGCCTGGTCGAAGGGGAACCGGCCACCGTCCGTACCGACCGAGGTGCGATCACCTTGCCGATGGCCCTTGCCGACCTGCCCGACGGCGTGGTGTGGCTACCGGGCAACTCCGCGGGTTCCCGGGTCCGCCCCGAGCTCGGCGTCGGGCACGGCCAACTGGTGGGAGTCACTCGATGAATCCGACCCAGCAGCTGCTGGCCGACGACCCGATCTGGCTGATCCTGATCAAAGTGGTGGCGCTGTTCGCGCTCGGCGTGGTGCTCACCCTGTTCATGATCAACTGGGAGCGCAAGGTCGTGGGCCGGATGCAGCAGCGTCCCGGCCCGAACCGGGTCGGCCCCGGCGGTTGGCTGCAGAGCCTGGCCGACGGGCTGAAGCTGGCGTTCAAGGAAGACATCATGCCGGTGATGGCCGACAAGCGCGTGTACTTCATCGCCCCGGTCATCTCCACCATCCCGGCGTTCGTGGCGTTCTCGGTGATCCCGTTCGGCGGCGAGGTCACGATCTTCGGCGAGCGGACGGCGTTGCAGCTGGTCGACCTACCGGTCGGGGTGCTGGTGGTGCTGGCGTGCTCCTCGATCGGTGTCTACGGCATCGTGCTCGGGGGCTGGGCGTCCGGCTCGCCGTATCCGCTGCTGGCCGCGTTGCGCAGTGCGGCGCAGGTGATCTCCTACGAGATCGCGCTCGGCCTGTCCATCGTCGGCGTCATCTTCTACGCCGGCTCGCTGTCCACATCGGACATCGTGGCGGCTCAGGTGGCCGGTGGCTGGTACGCGATCCTGCTGGTGCCCAGCTTCATCGTGTTCGTGATCGCGATGATCGGTGAGACCAACCGGGCGCCGTTCGACCTCCCGGAGGCCGAGTCGGAGCTGGTCGGCGGCTTCCACACCGAGTACACGAGCCTCAAGTTCGCGCTGTTCTTCCTGGCCGAGTACGTCAACATGGTCACCGTCTCGGCGATGGCCACCACGCTGTTCCTCGGCGGCGGCAGCTGGCCGTGGCCGCTGTCGTTCCTGAACGGCAACGGCTGGCTGCAGATGCTGGCCTTCCTGATCAAGACCTTCATCTTCCTGTTCCTGTTCATCTGGCTGCGCGGCACGCTGCCCCGGATGCGCTACGACCAGTTCATGCGGCTGGGCTGGAAGGTGCTGGTCCCGGGCAGCCTGCTCTGGATCATGTTGATCTTCGCGGTGCGCACCTACCGCACCAGCGGTGCCGGCAGCGTCACGGCGGTGCTGGTGGCCGTGGGCATCGGGGTCGCGGTGCTGCTGGCGATCGCGTTCCTGGTGCCCGACCGGGAGCTGCCGCAGGAGGCCACGGTCGAGCTGGCGTCGGACTACCCGGTGCCGCCGTTGGACCTCGAGGTTCCCACCACGCCACGCAGCCGGGACCGTGCGGTCGAGACCGGTCCGGGCCTCGCCGGCGTCTCGATGCGGAAGGAGACCGAGTAGATGTTCGAGTTCTTCCAAGGCTTCGGGGTCACCTTCTCGACCATGTTCAAGAAGGTGGTCACCGAGGAGTACCCGGAGAACTTCCCGCCGGCCGCGCCGCGTTACCACGGCCGACACCAGCTCAACCGGCATCCGGACGGGCTGGAGAAGTGCGTGGGCTGCGAGCTGTGCGCATGGGCCTGCCCGGCCGACGCGATCTACGTCGAGGGCGCCGACAACACCGAGGAGCAGCGGTTCTCTCCCGGTGAGCGCTACGGCGCGATCTACCAGATCAACTACCTGCGCTGCATCGGCTGCGGGCTGTGCGTCGAGGCCTGCCCCACCCGGTCGCTGACGATGACCAACTTCTACGAGATGGCCGACGACAACCGGCAGGACCTGATCTACACCAAGGAGCAGTTGCTCGCGCCGCTGCTGGCCGGGATGGAGCAGCCGCCGCACCCGATGCGCCTCGGCGAGTCCGAACAGGACTACTACGTGCAGGGCCCGACGCTGGCTCGGCAGAGCCCCGACCGCGATCAGCCGGCCCGAGATGTGCAAGCGGAGCAGGGGCGATGATCCCCGCCGACGTACTTCTTCCCGCGGAGGCGGCATCATGACGCTCGCGCAGGCCGCCGGTGCCGTCGGGACCGGTGAGGCGATCACCTTCTGGATCCTCGGACCGATCGCGCTGGCCGCGGCGCTGGGCATGATCGTCGCCCGGAACGCCGTGCACTCGGCGTTGATGCTCATCATCACCATGTTCTGCCTGGCGATCTTCTACATCGTCGGGCAGGCGCCGTTCCTCGGTTTCGTGCAGATCATCGTCTACACCGGCGCGGTGATGATGCTGTTCCTGTTCGTGCTGATGCTGGTCGGTCGCGACAGCTCCGATTCGGTGGTCGAGGTGCTGCGCGGGCAGCGGCTGGCCGGTCTCGGGCTGGGCGTGGGGCTGGCGGTGCTGCTGGTCGGGGCGATCGGCGGCTCGCTGACCGCGGTCACCCCGGTCGGCCTGGACGCGGGCGGGGCCAACGCGAACGGCAACGTCACGGGCATCGGCCGGCTGGTGTTCACCAAGTACCTGTTCGCGTTCGAGCTCACCTCGGCGCTGCTGATCACGGCCGCACTGGGCGCGATGGTGCTCACCTACGGCATGTCCCGCGGCCAGCTCAAGCCCGGCCAGCGGGCCACCGTCGAGGCGCGGCTGCGCGGCGAGCACGACCGGATCTCCCCGCTTCCCGGGCCAGGGGTCTACGCCACCGGCAACTCGGTGGCGCTGCCCGCGATCCTGCCCGACGGCTCGATCGCCCCTGAGTCGATCTCGGCGATCATCGACGCCTCGCTCGTGGAGCAGATCCCCGAGCACCCGGTCGACCCGCACGCCCTCACCGGCGGTGCCCGGCCCGTACCCGATTCCACGACCGACTCCTCAGGGGAGACCCGGTGACCCCCACCTACTACCTGCTGCTCTCGGCGCTGCTGTTCACGATCGGCGCGGTGGGCGTGCTGGTGCGCCGCAACGCGATCGTCGTGTTCATGTGCGTCGAGCTGATGCTCAACGCGGTGAACCTCACGCTGGTCACGTTCGCGCGGATCAACGGCACGCTCGACGGCCAGGTGATGGCGTTCTTCGTGATGGTGGTCGCCGCGGCCGAGGTGGTCGTCGGGCTGGCGATCATCACCTCGATCTTCCGCACCCGCCGGACGGCGTCGGTCGACGACGCCAACCTGCTGAAGTACTGACGGCAAGGAGCTCCCCGGTGTTCTCTCCCCTGACCCCGGCCATCCGGTGGCCCCGGTGAACGCAGTGATACCCGACGTGGGGCTGCCCGACGTGGGCGCGGCCACCGGCGCCGCCTCACTGGCCTGGCTGCTGATCGTGCTGCCCACGCTCGGCGCGATCGTGCTGTTGCTGGCCGGCCGCCGCGCCGACGGCTGGGGCCACTGGCTCGGCGTCGGCACCGTCTTCGCGTCGTTCCTGATCGGCCTGGCGATCGTCATCGACACCGTCGGGCTCGATCCGGAGCAGCGCACCCGGGAGCAGTCGCTCTACGACTGGATCTCGGTCGCCGGGCTCAATGTCGACTTCGGACTCCGGCTGGATCCGCTGTCGCTGACGTTCGTGCTCCTCATCACCGGGGTCGGGGCGCTGATCCACCTCTACTCGGTGGGCTACATGAGCCACGACGCGGGTCGGCGGCGGTTCTTCGCCCAGCTCAACCTGTTCGTCGCGGCGATGCTGGTGCTGGTGCTCGGCAACAACTTCGTGCTGCTCTACCTGGGCTGGGAGGGCGTCGGTCTGGCGTCCTACCTGCTGATCGGCTACTACCAGGACCGCCCGTCCGCGGCCACCGCCGCCAAGAAGGCGTTCCTGATGAACCGGGTCGGCGACGTCGGGCTGGCCATCGCGATCTTCATCATCTGGACGCGGCTCGGGACGTTGCAGTACGCCGACGTGTTCGCCCGGATCGGCGAGGTCGACGGGCCGGCGCTGGTCGCGATCACGGTGCTGCTGCTGCTCGGGGCCTGTGGCAAGTCGGGCCAGTTCCCGCTGCAGTCCTGGCTGCCGGACGCGATGGAGGGCCCGACCCCGGTGTCGGCGCTGATCCACGCGGCCACCATGGTCACCGCGGGCGTGTACCTGATCGCGCGCTGCAATCCGATCTACAACCTGAGCGAGAGCGGACGCCTGGTCGTCGCGCTGATCGGGGTGATCACCCTGCTGATCGGGGCGATCATCGGCTGCGCCTACGACGACATCAAGAAGGTGCTGGCCTACTCCACGGTCAGCCAGATCGGCTACATGATCCTGGCCGTCGGGCTCGGCCCGGCCGGCTACGCGCTGGGCATCCTGCACCTGCTCACGCACGGCTTCTTCAAGGCCGGGTTGTTCCTCGGGGCCGGCTCGGTGATGCACGCGATGAACGACGACGTGGACATGCGCCACTACGGCGGATTGCGCACCGCGATGCCGATCACGTTCGTCACGTTCGGCCTCGGCTATCTGGCGTTGATCGGTTTCCCGTTCCTGTCCGGCTACTTCTCCAAGGACGCGATCATCGAAGCCGCGTTCGCGCAGCCGGGCTGGCAGGGCTGGGTGTTCGGGCTGACCGCCACGCTGGCCGCCGGGCTCACCGCGTTCTACATGACCCGACTGATGCTGATGACCTTCTTCGGCGAGAAGCGCTGGGAGCAACTGCAGAGCGCGGACGGGCACGACTACCACCCGCACGAGTCGCCGTCGACGATGACCGTCCCGATGATCGTCCTCGCCGTCGGCTCGGTGTTCGCCGGTTTCGTGCTCTCCCAGGGCGAGTTGCTGGCGCACTGGCTGGCTCCCTCGCTCGGGCGAGCTGCAGGAACTGGAGGGCGGCGCGCTGCCGCACTCGCTGGTGCCGATCCTGGTGGTGGCGATCTCCGCGCTCGGTGCGCTGGTGGCCTGGCTGGTCGTCGGCCGCCACCCCACCCCGGTGCAGCGACCGGAGCGCGTGTCGCTGCCGGTGCGCGCCGCGCGCCGCGACCTCTACGCCAACGCGATCAACGAGGCGCTCATCGCACGGCCGGGAACCTGGCTGGCCAGGGCACTGGTCTACGTCGACAACCGCGGCGTGGACGGGGTGGTCAACGGCACCGCCGCGTTGCTCGGCGGCACGTCGGGGCGGCTGCGCCGGTTGCAGACCGGCTTCGTGCGCTCCTACGCGCTGTCCATGCTCGGCGGCTCGGTGCTCGTGGTCGCGGGCCTGCTGATGGTGCGGTTCTCATGAGCCTGATTCCGGCGTCGATCGCCGTTCCGGTGCCGTCTACGGAGGCGACGTGCTGCTCCTGATCCTGATGGTGGTGCCGCTCGCCGGCGCCCTGGTGCTGTACCCGCTGCGCCACAACGTGCAGCTGGCCAAGCAGACCGCGATGGCGTTCGCGCTGCTCGAGTTCGTGCTCGTGGTCGTGGTCTGGTTCTCCTACTCGGTGGCCGACGCCTCGGCCGGGACCCGTTTCCAGCTCGAGTTCGCGGTCGACTGGATCCCCGCCTTCGGCACCCGGTTCGCGCTGGGCATCGACGGCATCGCGCTGGTGCTGCTGGGGATGACCGCGTTCCTGGTGCCCGGGCTGCTGCTGTTCTCGTGGGACGAGAAGCTGCCCGACGGGCGCACCCACTCCGGGTACTTCGCGCTGCTGCTGGCCACCGAGGCCACCCTGGTCGGGGTGTTCACGGCCACCGACGTGTTCCTGTTCTACGTGTTCTTCGAAGCCATGCTGGTGCCGATGTACTTCCTGATCGGACGCTTCGGCGGGCCGCGCAGGCAGTACGCCGCGGTGAAGTTCTTCCTCTACTCGTTGTTCGGCGGCCTGATCATGCTCGCGTCGCTGATCGGGCTGTTCGTGGTCAGCGGCCAGCAGCTGGGCAAGGGCACGTTCAGCTGGGCCGAGCTGCAGCAGGCCGCCGCCGGGGTACCCGAGTCCACGCAGATCTGGTTGTTCCTCGGTTTCTTCGTCGCGTTCGCGATCAAGGCACCGCTGGTGCCGTTCCACACCTGGCTGCCCGACGCCGGTGCCGAGGCGCCGATCGGGGCCGGCGTGGTGCTGGTCGGGGTGCTGGACAAGGTGGGCACGTTCGGTTTCCTCCGCTACTGCCTGCCGCTGTTCCCGCTCGCCTCGCAGCGGCTGGCTCCGCTCGTGCTCACCCTTGCGGTGATCGGCGTGCTCTACGGCGCGTTGCTGGCCGTCGCCCAGACGGACATGAAGCGCTTCGTCTCCTACACCTCGATCGCGCACTTCGGCTTCATCGCGGTGGGGATCTTCTCGTTCTCGTCGCAGTCGCTGGCCGGCTCGTCGCTGTACATGGTCAACCACGGGCTCTCGACCGGGATGCTGTTCGTGATGGTCGGCCTCCTGGTGGTGCGCGGCGGTTCCCGGCTGGTCCACGACTACGGCGGCGTCTCGAAGATCGCCCCGTTGCTCGCGGGCTGCCTGCTGCTGGCCGGGCTGTCGTCGCTGGCACTGCCCGGCACCAACTCGTTCGTCAGCGAGTTCCTGGTGCTGCTGGGCTCCTACCCGCGGGAGCCGGTGTACGCGATCATCGCCACCGTCGGCATCATCTTCGCCGCGCTCTACGTGCTGTGGTTCTACCAGCGCACGATGCAGGGCCCGTTGCGAGGCGCGGCCGTGCTCGGCGCGATGGAACGCGGTGGTGGGGGCCCCGGAACCATGCTCGACCCGGCCGTCGCGGCCGGCCGTGAGGGCATGGGGTTCCCGGACCTGTCCCGCCGCGAGATCGCCGTACTCACCCCGCTGATCTTCGGGATCATGGTGCTCGGTTTCGTGCCCGGTCCGGTGCTCGACGTGATCACGCCCTCGGTGGTGGCCACGATGAACGAAGTGGGTCTGCCCGACCCGGTCGCAGGAGTAGTCCGATGAGTTTTCTCGCTCAGGCGCAGCCGATCGACGTCCCGGCCATCGACTACGACGCGATCGCACCGCTGCTCATCGTGCTCGGCGCGGCCTGCGTGGCCGTGCTGGTGGAGGCGTTCCTGCCGCGCCACCAGCGCTGGCCCGTGCAGGTGGGGCTCTCGGTCGCCGCGCTCGGCATGGCCGGGCTGGCGCTCGGCCTGTACGCGGGCAGCGCGGGTCCGGAAGGCCTCACCACGCTCGCCGACGCGCTGGCGATCGACCGGCCCACGCTGTTCCTCTGGGGCACGTTGATCGCGCTCGGGCTGGCCAGCATCCTGCTGATCGCGGACCGCTCCGTCGAGCCGGGCGGGGCGTTCATCGCCTCGATGCCGGCCCGGGCCATGATCGGCGGCCGCGCGTGGAGCTGCCGTCGGACGAGCGCGGGCTACGGCTCGCCGGAGCAGGCCCCCACCATGCAGACCGAGGTCTTCCCGTTCACGCTGTTCGCGCTGGCCGGGATGATGACGTTCTGCGCGGCCAACGACCTGCTCACCATGTTCGTCGCGCTCGAGGTGTTGAGCCTGCCGCTGTACCTGATGTGCGGGCTGGCACGGCGGCGCCGGCTGCTCTCGCAGGAGGCGGCCGTCAAGTACTTCCTGTTGGGTGCGTTCGCCTCGGCGTTCTTCCTCTACGGGCTCGCCCTGCTCTACGGGTACGCGGGCTCGGTGCGCTTCTCGGACATCGCCACGGCGGCGGCAGGCTCCACCCGCTCCGACGCGCTGCTGCTGGGCGGGCTGGCGCTGCTGGTGGTCGGGCTGATGTTCAAGGCCTCGGTCGGCCCGTTCCACACCTGGACACCCGACGTCTACCAGGGCGCCCCGACTCCGGTCACCGCGTTCATGGCGGCCTGCACGAAGGTCGCGGCGTTCGGCGGCATCCTGCGCGTGTTCTCCGTGGCTTTCGGGGACAGCCGCTGGGAGTGGCGTGGCGTGTTGTGGGCGATCGCGATCGCGTCGATGGTGATCGGCGCGGTGATCGGACTCACACAGACCGACGTCAAACGCATGGTCGCCTACTCGTCGGTGGCCCATGCCGGGTTCCTGTTGCTGGGGGCCATGTCGATCACCGAGGACGGTATCTCGGGCACGTTGTTCTACCTGCTGGCCTACGGGTTCACCACGATCGCGGTGTTCGGCGTGATCAGCCTGGTGCGCGACGGTGACGGCGAGGCCACCCACCTCTCCCAGTGGGCCGGGCTGGCCAAGCGTTCGCCGGTGATGGCCGGGGTGATGACGTTCCTCCTGCTCGCCCTCGCCGGCATCCCTTTGACCAGCGGTTTCACCGCCAAGTTCGCGGTGTTCGCGGCGGCCCTGGGTGACGGCATGGCCCCGCTGGTGATCATCGGTCTGGTGACGAGCGCGATCGCGGCGTTCTTCTACCTCCGGGTGATCGTGATGATGTACTTCAGCGAGCCGGCCGAGGACGGGCCGACCGTGGTGGTGCCCGGGGCCTTCACGACCGCGGCCATCACCCTCGGGGTGCTGATCACCCTGCTGCTCGGCATTGCGCCCTCGCTGGCGCTGGGCTGGGCGGCGGGTGGCGGCTTCGTAAGCTGAGCAGGTGAGCAACCAAGCGATCGCCGGGGTAGAGGTTTCCGACGCCGGGCTGGCGGCGGCGACGGCCGCCGACCTGACCCGGGTCGAGGCGGTGTTGCACCGTTCGGTGGACAGCAAGTACGCGTTCGTCAGCGAGACCTCGCTGCACCTGATCGACGCGGGTGGCAAGCGGTTCCGACCGCTGTTCACGCTGCTCGGTGCGCGCGTCGGGCCGCGCCCCGACAGCGACGAGGTGATCACCGCCGCGGCGGTCGTCGAGCTGATCCACCTGGCCACCCTCTACCACGACGACGTGATGGACTCGGCGACGATGCGCCGCGGCGCCGAGAGCGCCAACTCGCGGTGGGACAACACCGTGGCCATCCTCACCGGGGACTTCCTGTTCGCACACGCCTCCCGGCTGGTGGCCGACCTCGGACCGGACGCGGTGCGGATCATCGCCGAGACCTTCGCCGAGCTGGTGACCGGCCAGATGCGCGAGACCCGTGGCCCGGGACCGGACGAGGACCCGGTGCAGCACTACCTCACGGTGATCGCGGAGAAGACCGGTTCGCTCATCGCCACCGCGGGGCGTTATGGCGGCATGTTCTCCGGTTGTACGCCCGATCAGGTGGAGTCGTTGCACCGCTTCGGCGCGATCATCGGCACCGCGTTCCAGATCTCCGACGACGTGATCGACATCGCGTCGCCGTCCGACAGCTCCGGCAAGACCCCCGGCACCGACCTGCGCGAGGGCATCCACACGTTGCCGATGCTCTACGCGATGCAGGGTGAGGGCGCCGTCGCCGACCGGCTGCGGGGGATGCTCGCCCGACCGATCAGCGACGACGCCGAGGTCGACGAGGCGCTCAGGCTGCTGCGCGAAGGCCCCGGGCTGGTCCGGGCGCGGGCGGTGCTCGCCGAACACGCCGCCTCGGCGCGGGCCGAACTGGCCAAGCTTCCGGACTGCCCGGCCACCGAGGCACTGGCCTCGCTGACCGCATACGTGGTCGACCGCACCGCTGCCCAGTTGCCACCCGAGGCGACAGGTAGGCCACCGGCGTGCCAGTCACGCGAGCACGTGGTCGCCATCCGTCGGACGCTGGTCACGTGCACACGGCGCCGACGGCGCGGTCCGCCCTCGCCGGCGGGCTGAGCGCCGGGGTGCTGTCGGCCGTGCGCGGTGGCGGTGCGAGCCGGCTGTCCGGGCGCGGCTGGCTGACGGTCACGCGGCGGCGCTGACATCGCTGTGCGCTCGACGCCCTCAGCCAGCCCACACGATCCGGTGATCACTCGCGAGGGTCGTTCACAGCCAGCGCGCGTCAGCCCGTTACCGTCCAGGTGTCGCGACCGTTGAGCAGGGCCTGCAGGTCGGCGCGGCCGGTCCGGCGGGCCTCGTCCACCTGGGCGCGGGCCCCGTCGTCGTAGGTGAGCCGGTCGACGTTGCGGAACACGCCGGTGACGGTGTGCGTGAGGTCCTGGTCCGACAGCCGGGACAGCGCGAAGGCCAGGTTGTGGTCGGTCGCGTCGTGGATCACGATCTCCTCGACCGACACCTCGTCGGTCTTGGCCACGCGCAGCCCGAACCCGTCCTGCACCACCGCGTAGGTGCCCAGCCCGTCGTCGTCGACCGGGCCGAAGCGGATCGGCTCGCCGTCCACGAGCGGGATCAGCCGCTCGAGGGCCTCGTCGCCGCGGCGCAGCACGTCGAAGCTGCCGTCGTTGAAGATCGGGCAGTCCTGGAAGATCTCGACGAACGCGGTGCCGCGGTGCGCCGCCGCCTCCCGCAGCACGGCGGTGAGCCCGGCCCGGTCTGAGTCGATGGCCCGCCCGACGAACGTCGCCTCCACGCCCAGCGCCACCGAGATGGGGTTGAACGGATGGTCGACCGAGCCCATCGGGGTGGACTTGGTGACCTTCCCGACCTCCGACGTCGGCGAGTACTGGCCCTTGGTGAGCCCGTAGATCCGGTTGTTGAACAGCAGGATCTTGAGATTCACGTTGCGTCGCAACGCATGGATCAGGTGGTTGCCGCCGATCGAGAGCGCGTCGCCGTCACCGGTGACCACCCACACCGACAGGTCGGGCCGGCTGACGGCGAGCCCGGTGGCGATTGCGGGGGCGCGACCGTGGATCGAGTGCATCCCGTAGGTGTTGAGGTAGTACGGGAACCGCGACGAGCACCCGATACCGGAGACGAACACCGTGTTCTCGCGCTTGATCCCCAGCGTGGGCAGGAACTGGCGTACCGCGGCAAGGACGGCGTAGTCCCCGCAGCCGGGGCACCAGCGCACCTCCTGGTCGGAGGTGAAGTCCTTGGCCGTCTGCTTGTCCGCCGTCGTCGGGACGCCGTCCAAGCCTCCTCGTTTAGGCAGGCCCAGATCAACTGTGCTCATGTCGCCTCCGCGGGAAGGAGTACGTCGGCGGTGGTCATACGTGCGCTCCAGACAAGTGGTCCAGGAAGAGGTTCTGCAGTTCCTCGGCCTTGAACGGCAGACCGGAGACCCTGGTGTAGCTCTTGACGTCGACGAGGTAGCGGCCGCGCAGGAGCAACGCGAGCTGGCCGAGGTTCATCTCGGGCATCAGCACGCGGCGGTAACGGGCCAGCACGTCGCCGAGGTTGCCCGGCAACGGGTTCAGGTTCCGCAGGTGGGCCTGTGCCACCGAATGGCCCAGCGCGCGCACGCGCCGGCAGCCGGCTCCGATCGGGCCGTAGGTGGAGCCCCAGCCGATCACCAGCAGCTCGGCGTCCCCGGTCGGATCGTCCACCTCGATGTCCGGCACCGTCACGCCGTCGATCTTGGCGGCGCGCAGCCGGACCATGCGCTCGTGGTTGTCCGGGTCGTAGGAGATGGAGCCGCGGCCGTCGGCCTTCTCCAGCCCGCCGATCCGGTGCTCCAGCCCTGGTGTGCCGGGCCGCGCCCACGGCCGGGCGAGCGTGTCGTCATCGCGCAGGTAGGGCCAGAACTCGGCGGAGCCGTCCGGTGCGTTGGGACTCGGTGGCGAAGTTCGGTTCGATCGCGGGCAGCGTGTCGATCGAGGGCACCTGCCACGGCTCGGAACCGTTGGCCAGCGAGCCGTCCGACAGCAGGATCACCGGCGTCCGGTAGGTCACGGCGATCCGGGCCGCCTCCAGTGCGGCGTCGAAGCAGTCGCCGGGGGAGCGCGGCGCGACGATCGGTAGCGGCGCCTCGCCGTTGCGGCCGAACATGGCCTGCAGCAGGTCGGCCTGCTCGGTCTTGGTCGGCAGCCCGGTGGACGGGCCGCCGCGCTGCACGTCGACGATCAGCAGCGGCAGCTCGAGCGCGACCGCGAGGCTGATGGTCTCGGACTTCAACGAGATCCCGGGGCCCGAGGTCGTGGTGACGCCGAGCGCTCCGCCGAACGAGGCCCCGAGCGCGGCACCGATACCGGCGATCTCGTCCTCGGCCTGGAACGTGGTGACGTTGAAGGCCTTGTGCTTGGACAGTTCGTGCAGGATGTCCGACGCCGGTGTGATCGGGTAGGAGCCGAGGAACACGGGCAACCCGCTGGTCTGCCCGGCCGCCACGATGCCGTACGCGAGCGCGGTGTTGCCGGTGATCTGACGATAGGTACCGACGTCGAGCCGCGCGGGCGCGACCTCGTAGGTGACCGCGAACGCCTCGGTGGTCTCCCCGTAGGCGTGCCCTGCCCGGAAGGCGAGGATGTTGGCCTCGGCGATGTCGGGGCGGCGCGCGAACTTCTCGCGGAGGAACCGCTCGGTGCTCTCGTGCGGCCGGTGGTACATCCAGGACAGCAGCCCGAGCGCGAACATGTTCTTCGCGCGCTCCGCGTCCTTCTTCGACAGGCCCGTGCCCTCCAGCGCACCCCTGGTCAGGGTGGCCATCGCGACCTTGTGCACCTGGAACCGCTCGAGCGAGTCGTCGTCGAGCGGGTTGCTCGCGTAGCCGACCTTGGTCAGGTTGCGCTTGGTGAACTCGTCGGTGTTGGCGATCAGCACGCCACCGGGGGGCAGGTCGGCGATGTTGGCCTTGAGCGCGGCCGGGTTCATCGTCACCAGCACGTCGGGGCGATCGCCAGGGGTGAGGATGTCGTAGTTGGCGAAGTGCAGCTGGAACGACGACACCCCGGGCAGGGTGCCCGCGGGTGCCCTGATCTCGGCCGGGAAGTTGGGGAGCGTGGACAGGTCGTTGCCGAACGCGGCGGTCTCGGAGGTGAAGCGGTCCCCGGTGAGCTGCATGCCATCACCCGAGTCGCCAGCAAACCGGATCACGACCCGGTCTCGCTTGATCACCGTGGGCTGGGCGGGCCCGTCGACGGCGGTATCCGAAGTCGTCATGTCGCGGTCGTCATCTCGCGTTCGCTGCTCGATTCCCGGTTCCGTGGTTGCTCCAGTGCGATGAATGGCTTACCCCGAGGTTAACTCGCTGACCCATCGAGTGCGCCGCGACCCCGTGCCGCGTCACAGTGCGCGTGCCGCTGAGCGGAACCTCAGCGGGATCCACGGATCCGGGTCTGCAGCGCGGCCAGCCGCTGCTGGAACTGATCCGAGCGCACCGACGCGGCCTGCGCCCGCACCTCCGTCTCCACCGCGTCCGCGTGCGACACCGCACCCGCCGTCAACCGCATCGTCGCCTTGGTGGTGACGACGAGGTCGCGGGGCGCGGCCGCGGCCCGGCCGGCGAGCTCGACGGCGGCGGGCACCACGTCGTCGACGACCCGGTGCACCAACCCGATCCGCGCGGCTTCCGCGGCGTCGGCGACCTCGCCGAACAGGGTCAACGCGGCGGCGGCCTGCGGTCCGAGCAGCCGCTGCAGCATCCAGGTGTAGCCACCGCCTGGGTGCAGGCCCAGCGACAGGAACCGTGCGTCGAACTTGGCCCGCGGCCCGGCCAGTCGCAGATCGCAGGCCAGCGCGAGGTTCAGCCCGGCGCCGACCGCGGCGCCGTTCACCGCGGCGATCGTCGGCAGCGGGCACTGCGCGATCGCCAGGAACCCGGCGTAGACCGTGTGCAGTGTGGCCGGGTCGGCTCGGGCCAGCTCGGCCAGATCGCCGCCCGCGCAGAACGCGGGATCCTCGCCGGTGATCACGACGGCGCCGACGCCGTCGTCGGCCGCCGCGGCCCGCACGGCGTCGACGAGCTTGGCCGACAGCTCGATGTTCATCGCGTTGCGCCGCTCCGGGTGCGAGAGCGTGAGCACGGCGACCCGGTCGGTGATCTGGGTGTGGACGGCGGTGGCCATGACCGCATCCTGCCCAATGTCGCTCACATCAGGTACCGAGCACGCTCATGAGCCCTGCCGCTTCTCCAGCCACCGGGCCCAGGCATCGAGCGCGGGTTCGGGATCGCGACGCCCGACCCCGATGCGGAACCGGTCGAGCGGCGTGGGCGTCAGCTCGGATCGATAGATGCCGGCCGGCAGCAGGAGCACACCGGCCTCGCTCGACCAGGTCGCGACACATGACCTCGACGTCGTCCGGTCCGAGGTAGCGGGGGAAGGCGACGCAGCCGCCGTCCGGATGGCGCCACTCGAACAGCTCCTCGTGCTCGGCGAAGAACGCGTCGAAGAGCGGGAGGTTGGCGGCGATCAGCGCCCGGTTGCGGTCGAGGATCTGCTCCCGTGCCCGCAGCGCGATCAGGGCCAGTACCTCGCTCGGAGCCGCGTTGCAGATCGACGTGTAGTGCTTGGCGCGCTCCAGGCGGGACAGCACGTCCCGGTCGCGGCAGGCGATCCAGCCGATCCGCAGGCCCGGGAGTCCGTATGCCTTGGACATGACGTTGAGCGACAGGGCAGAGGGGGACAGGTCCGCGGCCTGGGCGATGGCGCGCCCCGGGTCCTGCTCCAGGCCGCGGTAGACCTCGTCGCTGAACAGGTGGATGCCCCGCTCGTCACAGAACTCGACCAGCGACGACCACGTGGCCCGGTCCGGGATCGCTCCCGTGGGGTTGTTGGGGAAGTTCACCGACACCACCCGGGTCTCGGGTCGCACCGCGGCACGGACGGCGTCGATGTCCAACGTCCAGTCCTGTTCCTCCCGCAGCGCGACACCGCTCACCGCACAGCGCGAGAGCGCCACCGTCTCGGCCGCCTGGTAGTTCGGCGTGATCACCACGGCATGATCGGTGACGCCGAGCAGCGTCTGCATCGCCAGGTACAGGCCCTCCTCCGCGCCGGCGAAGCACAGCACGTCGGCCGCGTCGACGCCGGTGTACGTGGCGGCGATCGCCTCCCGGAGCTCCGGCAGACCCCAGGTCTGCGTGTAGCCGAGGTGCAAGCCGTCCCAGCGCGCACGATCGGTCTCGTCGGCCATCGCGAGCAGCTCGTTCACGCTGTGGGTCTGGGCGTCGGACGCGGTCAGGTGGTGCCGGGCCGCGAACTCCCAGCGGGAGAAGTAGGTCTCCAGGCGGAAGTCAGGAAGCATCGGCGTCGGCGAGGTCCCGCGGGCTGGACATCTGACCAGTCTGACAGTGCTGCCCGGCTTCGCCCGGAACCCGGCCCGGTCGTTGCACGTTCACGAAGTAGAGGTCGAGGGGAAGGAACGTCGTGCACAGGCAAGTCAACGGGCTGAAGACAGCGCTGCTGCTCGGCGCGATGAGCGCGCTGGTACTGCTCGTGGGATCGATGTTCGGCCGGTCCGGGCTGCTGATCGCGGTGGTCGTGGCGCTCGGCCTCAACGGCTATGCCTACTTCCGATCCGACACGCTTGCGTTGCGCGCGATGCATGCCCGACCCATCACCGAGGCCGAGCATCCGGTGATGTACCGGATCGTGCGCGAGCTGTCACAGGCGGCGCGCCAGCCGATGCCGCGGCTCTACATCAGCCCGACGGACGCGCCCAACGCGTTCGCGACCGGTCGCAGCCCGCGCCACGCCGCGGTCTGCGTCACCACCGGCCTGTTCACGCTGCTGGACGAGCGGGAGCTGCGGGCGGTGCTGGCCCACGAGCTCAGCCACGTGTACAACCGCGACATCCTGATCTCCTCGGTGGCCGGCGCGCTCGCCTCGATGATCGGGTTCCTGGCCAACATGGCCATGTTCGCCGGCCTCTTCGGCGGCAACGACTCCGAGCGGTCCAACCCGCTGGCCGCGCTGCTGATCGCGCTGCTCGGACCGGTGGCTGCCGGGGTCGTCCAGATGGCGGTGAGCCGGTCCCGGGAGTACCAGGCGGACGCGAGCGGGGCCGAGCTCTCCGGTGATCCGTTGGCGCTGGCATCCGCGCTGCGGAAGCTGGAGCTGGGCACCCGGCTGGCCCCGCTGCCGCCGGAGCCGCAGCTGGTCTCCCAGTCCCACCTGATGATCGCCAGCCCCTTCCGGCCGGGGGAACTGAGCCGGCTGTTCTCCACCCACCCGCCGTTGGCCGACCGGGTCCGCCGACTCGAGCAGATGCAACTGCGCCGTCGCTAGGACGTGGCCTGGTCGGGGATCGGGAAGAGGCTGGTCAGCCACCGTTGCCAGGCCGCGGTGAGCTCTTCGGTGTCGACCGGTTCGCCGTAGAAGTAGTGGTAGGCACTGACTCCGCAGCCGGCATCCCCCTCGGCTCCGACCCGGTGCAGCCCGTTCGCCGAGCGCACGCCGAGGAACGCGTCGTTGGCCACGTCGACCACGCCCCTGATCGCCGGCGGCCCGTCGGGCACCAGCGTCACCGTCTCGCCGACCGCGGGGTGGCCGGCCAGACCGAGCGCCCGGTGCAGCACCGGCCACACGTCGGCGGCAGCCCCCGGGGTGAAGCCCATGGTCACGACGTTGCTCACCGGCTGCCCGGCGAAGTGCTCCAGGTAGCTGCGCAGGTTGGCGAAGAACAGGTCCCAGCCCGTGTCGTAGCTCGAGTACTCGTCCTCCCAGCCCTCGTCCAGGAAGCCGCTCTGCACGAACCGCAGCACGGCGCCGCCGCCGTCGCGTCCCTCGACGATGAACTCGAAGGTGTAGTCGGCGGCACCCTCGGGCGGAGCCTCGGCTGCCCCGTAGGCGAAGCGGCGTCCCGGTTCCCATGCCCGTACCCGCCCGGTCGCGTCGAAACCGCTGCCGAACCGGGCGGTGACCGTCCCGCCATCCCGCTCCTCGACCTCGTGCGGAACGAACCAGGTGGAGATGCCGGGACCGGTGGCGATGACCTCCCACACCTGCTCGGGCGTCGCGTCGAGCTCGACGCGTTTGACCAGCTCGCGACCCATCTACCGGTCCTCTCGTTCGATGTGGGGATGCACGGCGACGACGACCCTGTGCGGCCGGCCGCCCGGTGCGTTCTCGTCGTGGTACTTGCCGACCAGGGCGGTCACGGCGGCGGCCAGCTCGTCGGCGAACGCGGCACGATCGGCTGCGGAGGCGAACCGGATCTCACCGTCGACGGTGAGGGTGGCCAACCGTTTGCCGACCTTCGTCGCGCCGGCCAGCAGCTCCCCGACCTCCTGCACGGTGCGCGCGGCCACCGCGATCTGCCAGCGCGCCGAGAGCCGGTCGGGCGCCCGCGCGGGGTCCGGGCCGGCGGCGCCCAGCGTGGATGGGGAGATCACGTAGCCGGCCGCGGTGGCCTGCATGATGCGCTCGGTCATGTTGCCCCGTCGTCGCTGCTCGACGAGCTCGATCAACCCGTGTTGCTCCAGCGTGCGCAGGTGGTAGTTCACCTTCTGGCGGGGCAGGCCGATCTTGGTGGCGAGTGTGCTGGCCGAGCCCGGCACGACCAGCTCGGCCAGCAGCCGCGCCCGGACCGGGTCGAGCGAGACGCCGGCGACCGCCGGGTCGTCGATCACCGCGAGCTCCTGCACGGTGCGACGGTCTCACCGACAATATTGTTTGTCAAGACAGCTGCACTTGTCGGCCAGCGCGTGATTCTGTCGGTGCCGGCGGGCATGCTGACGCCGTGCCGGAGTCCACGGTGTCCACGACGAGCGAGTACGGCCTGCTCGGTGTGCGCGATCTCGACTTCTCGTTGGACCGTTTCCCGCCAGCCGCCGACCTCGGTGCGCTGGTCGAGCGCCACTGGCTGGTCTCGTGGGAGCTGCCGCTCGGCCGGGAGGCGTCGGTGACGTTGCTGCCCCACCCGTGCGTCAACCTGGTGCTGGATCAGGGGCGGTTGGCGGTGGCCGGGGTCGGGCGGGAGCGGTTCAGCTACCGCTATCGGGGCGCGGGTCGGGTGTTCGGTGTGAAGTTCCGGCCGGGTGCTTTCCAGCCGTTCCTCGGCCGACCGCTGTCGGAGATCACCGAGACGGTGCTGCCCGCGGAGCGGCTGTGGGGATCGGCGGCGACGGCCGTCGCCTCACGGATGGCGGCCGCCCGCGGGGTCGACGAGCTGGTGGCGCTCGCCGAGGGCTTCCTGCGGGAGCGCTGGCCCGCTCCCGACCCGCAGGTCGAGCTGGTCGGACGGATCGTGGCCGCGATGCTGCACGACCGGTCCATCAGCCGGGTCGACGACGTCACCGAGCGTTTCAACCTCGGCCCGCGCACCCTGCAGCGGCTGTTCCAGCGGTACGTCGGGGTGAGCCCGAAGTGGGTGCTGCGCCGCTACCGGCTGCACGAGGCGGCAGCCGCGCTCGCCAGGGACCAGGACCGCCCGTGGGCCGAGGTCGCCGCCGACCTCGGCTACTTCGACCAGTCGCACTTCATCCGCGATTTCACCGCCGCGATCGGAATGACACCGGTCGCCTATGCGCAGGCCTGCCGCGACAAGCAGGCGCCGATCCGCACCTGAGGTGCGCGGGATCAGCCCTTGACGTACGCGAGCTTCTCGGCGACCAGCCCGTCCCGGACGGTGAAGACGTCCACCCCGCGCACGTGCCCGCCGTCCCACGTGTATTGCCACCGCACCACCACCCGGTCGCCGGCGTCGATCACCTCCTCGGTGCTGAACGCGGCCTCCGGCGACGCGGCGAACAGCGTCTCCCAGGCGGCCCGGACCGCGTCGGCGCCCACGTGCCGCCGCCCATCGGGTGGGCTGGTGTCCTCGAAGACGCAGTCCGGCGTCATCGCGGCCATCACGGCGTCGACGTCCCTGGCGTCGAACGCCTTCTGGAAACGCTGCACCGCCGCGTTCATGGTGCTGGTGTTCATGATCGCCGTCCCATCATGCCCAGCAGCTGCACGATCGGCGCGGCGGTGGCCGGTACGTCGACCCGCGGGCCGATGACGCCGATTCCCCGCCACACCTCCTCCGTCGGCCCGAACCAGTCCCGGATGGCCGCGGCCGCGTCGGCGTCCACGGTCTCGTCGATGCCGAGGGCGCGGGCCAGGTCGATCGCGTGCACGAGGTGGTCGGCCGCCAGTTGCCACGCGTACTCGTGGCCAGGGTGATCGCCGAACGACAGGTGCACGGCGCGGTCGAGCGCTCCAGGGGCGGCGACCGCGGCCACCGCGTGCGCCGCGGCCCGCGTGCAGGCGCCGATCGGGTCGTCGCCGAGCAGCTCGCCGTCGAACCGGGTCCCGACCTCGGAGATCGTCTGCCCGTCGAACAGCGGGACGGCCCACAGCTCTTCCTCGACCATGTGGTGCACCAGGCGGCGCACGTCCCAGCCCGGCAGTTCGGTCGGGGCGGCCCACTTCCCGGCCGCGGCGGGCAGCCGCCGGGTGAACTCGGCGCTGCAGCGGGTGTAGATCTCGACGGTGTCCATGCTGGTGGAGATCATCGCGGTACTCAGCTCTTCGCGTAGTTCGACGCGCCCCACCAGTCGATGACCACGACCGGTTCGTCACCGACCACCCACGCGTCGTGGCCCGACGGCAGGGCCGTGACCTGCCCGGGGATCGCGTCGAACTCGACACCCGCTGCCGTGCGGACCCGCAGCGTGCCGGCGACGTGGTACTGGAAGTGCGGTGCCTCGCACAGGTCCGTGCCGGCCAGCGGCTTGACGTCGACCGACCAGCGCCAGCCTGGCTGCAGGGTGAGCCTGCCGATGTCGGCGTCGCCGACGCGGACGAGATCCACCCGTCCGTTCGGGAACTCCCGCGTCTCGGTCGGGGCGGCGAAATCCTGCTGCTCGTACTCGGTTTCCATGCTGTGCCTCCGGGATTCGGATCGGGGTGCGCCGGACGGTAGGAGTGGCGCCTTGCGGTTCCCTAGCGGGCGAGCACGATGTGCGGGTGACGAGCGTGGCACTGCAGCTGCTCGGGCGCTTCCAGGTGCGCCGCAACGGCGAGGAGGTGCCGCCCGCGGCATTCGGCGGCCGCAAGGTGCGCACGCTGTTGCGGGTACTCGCCGTGCGCCGCCCCGACCTGGTGCCCTACGACGTGCTCGCCGAGACGCTCTGGCCGGACCGGCTGCCCGCCGATCCCATCGCGAACCTGAACGTGCTGGTCAGCCGCGCGCGGCGGGCCGTGGACGAGCCCGCGGTGATCGTCACCGGAACGGCGGGTTACGCGCTCGGCGCGGTCGGGCTGGACACCACCGACTTCGCCGCCGCGCTGCATCGGGCCCGAGCCGCGCAGTCGCCGTCCGAGGTGCTGGCGGCCAGCCGGGCGGCGCTGGCGTTGTGGGGTGAGCCGCTCGCCGAGGACACCTATGCGGAATGGGCGCGCGATCCGCGGGAGCGGCTGCACCGCGGACGGGTGGAGGCGTTGGAGTTGGCCGCGAGCGCGGCGCTCGAGCTGGGCGACACCGGTGCGGCCACGTCGACGGCGGGGGAGGCGGTCGCCGCCGATCCGCTGCGCGAACCCGCCGTCGCCGTGCTGGCCAGGGCGTTGGCGGCGGGCGGCGACCGGGCGGGTGCGCTGCGCGAGCTGGCCGCGCTGCGCCACCGGCTGGCCGACGAGCTAGGGACGGATCTGTCGCCGCCGCTGCAGCGGCTGCAGTTGCAACTGCTGCGCGGCACGTCGGCCGTCCCGTCCCCGGTGAGGCGACCGGCTCGGAGCACGGTGTTCGACGGGCTCCCGTTCGTCGGCCGGACCAGCGAGATCGCGGCGCTGCGGGCCGCGGTGGCGGCCCGGGACATGGTCGTGGTCTCCGGTGTGGCGGGAGTGGGAAAGTCCCGGCTGGTCGCCGAGGCGCTGCGCGGGTCGCCGGTTCCGGTGATCGCGGCACGGGCTTTCCGTGCGGAGCGGGCGGAGGCATGGGGCCTGGCTCGCTCCCTGCTGTCGGAGGCGTTGGCCGTCGACTCCGTGGTGGCCGACGGCCTGCCGCCACGGATGCGCGAGGCGCTGGCCTGGCTGCTGCCCGAGCTCGGCGCGGGTGCACCCTCTGCTGTGGACGGTGAGAGCAGGCGGGCGCTGCTGCTGACCGGCGGGCTGCGGGTGCTGGATGCGGTGACCGGCCGTGGCGCCGTGCTCGCCGTCGACGACCTGCAGTGGGCCGACCCGAGCAGCGTCGCCCTGCTGGAGTCGGTGCTGGACCGGCTACCCCGGCTCGCCGTCGTCCTCGCCCATCGCAGCGACGAGCTCGATCCGGCCGCCGTCGCCGGGCTCGCGGGCTCCCGCCCGGTCGTCGAGCTGCCGCTCGGTCCGCTGCCCGCCGCCGCGGTGGACGGGCTGGTGGACGATCCGGCTCTCGCTGCCGCGCTGCGCGCCGCAACCGACGGCACCCCGTTCGCGATCGCCGAGGTGCTGCGGGAGCTGGCCGCCCGCGGGGTCGCGGGCACGGCGGGCGCCGCGGAGCTGGCCGTCCAGCTCGGCCGGGCGGGCCAACGGCGAGCGATCCGCCGCCGCGTCCAGCGGGAGGTCGGCACCCGCGCGGAGCTGCTCGGGTTGATCGCGTTGCTGGCGCGCGAGGTGCCGGCGAGCACGCTGGCCGCCGCGGCGGGCGCCGAGCCGCGGTCCGTGCTCGCGGAGCTGTCCGAGCTGGCCCGCGCCGGCCTGGTCCGGCTCGGTGAGCAGGGCTGGGCGCCGGCGCACGACCTGGTCGGGGAGACCGTCGCGGCTGGTCTGAGCGCGGGGGAGCGGGGCCGGCTGCACGGGTTGCTCGCCGCCGCGTTGGAGGCCGGGGGCACCGACCTGGCCGAGGTCGCCCGTCATCATCGGGACGCCGGGGACCGGGCGGCCGCGGCGGCGGCCTACGTGCGCTCGACGCAGCAAGCGCTGGCGCAGTACGCCACGAGGGAGGCCGGTGCCCTCGCCGAGGCAGGGCTCGCGCTGGACCCGAGTCCGCCGGTTCGTGCCGCGCTGCTCGACGCGCGGGCCGAATCCCGTGCGGCGCACGGTGATCCGGCGGGCGCGATCGACGACATGCACGCGGCGCTGCTCGCCGCCGGACCGCAACGTTCCCGCCGGCTTTCGCGGCTGGCCATGCTCACGTCCGGAGCGCAGGATCTGCGTCGGGCCGCTGAGCTGGCTGAGCTGGCGATCGTGGCGGCCGGCGCGGACGACGCCGCTCGGGCCGTCGCCCTGGAGACGTCGGCGATCCTCGACATGAACCTCGATCGCGCCGAGCGGGCGCGGGCACGGTCGGAGGAATCACTGGAGCTGTATCGGCGTCTCAGCGACGCGCGTGGCGTCGCGCGGATCCTGGACGGGCGGGCGATGGCCACGTTCCTGGACGGCTGCATCTCCGAAGGCGTGGCGCTGTTCGGCCGGGTGGCGCAGCTGTTCGAGGACTCCGGTGACCTGCTGCGCACCGTCACCCCGCGCTCCACCCGCGGGCACGGGCTCGTGTTCGCCGACCGGGCTGCGGAGGGGCTGGTCGACACGGACGCCGCGCTGCGTCTGGCCCGCGAGCTGGACGCCCCCGAAGGTCAGGCCTACGCGCTCTGGCACCGGTCCGAGGCGTTGTCCGGCCTCGGTCGGACCGATGAGGCCGAGTACGACGCGCGGGAGTCGCTCCGGATCGCCCGTTCCGCGGCGCATCGCGGCTGGACTGCCACCGCGCATCGGGCGCTCGGCATCGCCCTGCAGACGGCGGGTGAGCTGGAAGCGGCGGGCCGCGCGTTCGCCGACTCCGCCGAGGTCGCCGGGGACACGCTCACGCTCTTCGCGAGCTGGGCCGCGGCCCGATCGGCGCTCGTCGGCGTGCAGCAAGGCGCGCTCGACCTGGCCCGGCCGCTGGTGGCGCGGGCGCTGGCCATCGGCCCTCCGCTGGGGCACTACGAGGCACGGCTGGCGGAGGTGGAGCTGCGCGCGGCGCGCGGAGCGGTGGAGGGCCCAGCTCTGGCTGCGGCCGCGCTCACCGCCGCGCGAGCGGCCGGGTACGACGCGCACGTCGCGCGGCTCGCCGAGCTGTCGCAGACGTAGCGGAGGAACGTCAGACGACACTCAGGTGCGGGATGGGGAACACCAGTCTGCCGCCCCACTCCCGCACGTAGTCCAGCTGCTCGACCAGCTCGTGGCGGAGGTTCCATGGAAGCACGAGCACATAGTCGGGTCTGTGCTCGCCGATGCGCTCCGGGCCCAGTACCGGGATCCTGGTGCCGGGCATGAAGCGCCCCTGCTTGTACGGATTCCGGTCCACTGTGTACGGGAGCAGGTCGGGCCGTATCCCGCAGTAGTTCAGGAGCGTGCTGGCCTTACCCGGCGCTCCGTAACCCACCACCGTCCGGCCGGCCCGCCGCGCTTCGATCAAGAACGTGACCAGGTCGTCGCGCACCCGGGACACCGCGCTGCCGAACCCACTGTGACCTGCGACCGCGTGCAGGCCGGCTGCTTCCTCGAGGGCCAGCAGCTCGCGGACCGGTGCCGACGGTGGAGCCGCAACCTCGGACGGTCGCGCCCACATCCGGATCGAACCACCGTGCGTGTCCAGCCGCTCCACGTCCACCAGTGACAGGCCACCGGCCTCGAGTGATCGTTGTCCCGACAAGAGCGTGTAGTACTGAAGATGCTCGTGATGGATCGTGTCGAACTGATTGCGCTGAACCATCGTCAGCAGATGCGGCACTTCGACCGATACCCAGCCGTCGTCGGCCACCATCGCCCGGAGGCCACTGGCGAACCCGATGATGTCCGGGACATGGGTGAAGACGTTGTTGGCCACCACCAGGTCGGCGGGCCCGTGGATCGTGCGAACGCCCGCGCCGGTCTCCGGGGTCAGGAACGCCGTGAGTGTCGGCACCCCGTTCGACCGCGCCGCCTCGCTGACGTTGTTCGCCGGCTCGATACCCAGGCAGCGGACCCAGCGTCGCACGAACTCCCGGAGCAGATAGCCGTCGTTGCTGGCCACCTCGACCACGAACGAGTCGATCCCGAGGTCGAGCCTGTGCATCGCGTCGTCGACGAACCGTCTGGCGTGGGCCGTCCAGGAGGTCGAGAACGAGGAGAAGTAGGCGTACTCGGTGAACTTCTGTTCCGGCTCGATCGCCGACGGCAGCTGCACGAGCAGGCACCCCGCACAAAGCCGGACGTGCAGCGGATAGGTCAGTTCCGGCGTCTCGGTCGCGGCCGGTGTCAGGAACAGTTCGCACGGCGGCGTCGCCCCGAGATCGAGGAAGCTGCGCAGATCCGGACACCCGCACAGCCGACACGGCGTCGGCCCGCGCCGGACGGTACGGGTGGCCGGAGAGGTAGCTGGATCGCTCAGCACAGTCGTGTCCACGCCTGCGGCTCCCTCGCTCGGCCAGCTCGGCTGGGTCATACCCTCAGCTGGTGGTCGGCTCGGCAGTACGCGTCGTTACCCGGGCAGCGACAACCGCACAGGATCGGCAGACCATGGATCCGAACACGTCAGCAACCGTCCTGATCTGTGTGCCCCTCCCGAGGTGCGGCGCCTATCTGTAGTTGGTGAACTGCAGGGCGATCCCGAAGTCCCGTCCCTTGAGCAGTGCTATCACTGCCTGCAGATCGTCCTTCTTCTTCCCGGAGACGCGCAGCTGGTCCCCCTGGATCTGGGCCTGGACGCCCTTGAGCTTCTCGTCGCGGATGGCCTTGCTGATCTCCTTGGCCTTGTCCGACTCGATGCCCTGCAGGATCTTCCCGCTGACCTTGTAGGTCTTCCCGGAGATCGCCGGCTCGCCCGCTTCGAACGCCTTCAGCGAGATGTTGCGCTTGATCAGCTTCTCCTTGAAGACCTCGACCGCGGCCACCGCCCGTTCCTCGGTCTCGGACTCGATCGTCAACGCCTCCTCACCCGCCCACGAGATCGAGGTGTGGGTGCCGCGGAAGTCGAACCGCTGCGACAGCTCCTTCGCTGCCTGGTTCAGGGCGTTGTCGACCTCCTGCCGGTCGACCTTGCTCACCACGTCGAACGACGGGTCGGCCATGGACATGCCTCCTTGTCGAGCCGGGCCCCCGGGGAGCCTGGTTCCTCACTGTCGTATCCTCGTCTCGCGCCTCGGCGCACCCGGCAGGTTGCCCGAGTGGCCAAAGGGAGCGGACTGTAAATCCGTCGGCTTAGCCTACGAAGGTTCGAATCCTTCACCTGCCACCAGCCCCCTGACCAGCACTTTGGTCAGGGGGCTGATCATTTTCATGATCAGCGACCGGTGCCCTGTCCATGTTCCTGTCCATGAACTTGTGCCTACTGTAGCGATATGACCAGGGCAGACGGCACGGCGGCGGACCGCAGGCGGGGCAGTGTGCGGGCCCGCGGCGGCTCGCTGCAGGTCCGGGTTTTCGCCGGCGTCGACCCGGTGACCGGTCGCGATCGCTACCTGTCCGAGTCGGTGAAGGGCACCGATCGCGCCGCTCGGCGGCAGGCGGACAAGGTGATGGCGCGTCTTCAGGCCGAGGTGGACGGCCAGCGCTCCACCCAGAGCAACGTGACGCTCGGGTACACGCTCGACGAGTGGTTGAGCACGGTCGAGCTGGAGGACAGCACCCGCGACACCTACGTCGGCTACATCGAGCGCACCATCCGGCCCGCGCTGGGCAACGTCGCAATCTCGAAGCTATCCACGCGGACGCTGGAGACCTTCTACGCGGAGCTGCGGCGTTGCCGGACGCGCTGCAACGGTCGGCCCGCTGTTGAGCACCGCGCCGAGGGCCGGCACGACTGCGCCCAGACCGGGTGCGCGCCGCATGTGTGCCGGCCGATGGCCGCTTCGACCGTGCGGCAGATCCACGCCGTCATCAGCGGCGCGCTGAGTGCGGCGGTCCGGTGGGACTGGATTGCCACCAACCCGGCTCGGGGTGCTCAGCGGCCACGTCAGACCCCGCCGCAACCGGACCCGCCGTCGCCGTCCGAGGCGGCGCGGCTCGTCGAGGGCGCGTTCGCGGTCGATGACGACTGGGGCACCCTGGTCTGGCTGGTGATGACTACGGGGATGCGTCGCGGCGAGGTGTGCGCGCTGCGCTGGTCGCGGGTGGACCTGGAGGCCGGGATGGTGGATGTCCGGCGCAGCTATCGGCTGCGGTACGGCGTCGGCACCGAGAAGGACACCAAGACGCACCAGATGCGCCGGATCGCGTTGGACAACGAGAGCGTCGTGCTCCTCACGGAGCATAAGCGGCGGTACCGGCAGCGGCTCCGCGAGCTGGGCATGGAGCTGACCGAGGACATGTACGTGTTCTCCGGCGCACGGAAGTTCGAGCCGACCAGCCCGTGTTCGCCGCACTCGGTGTCGAGTCGGTACCGCAACCTGGCGCGGCGGCTCGGCATCGACACCCATATCCACGCTTTGCGGCATTACTCGGCCACCGAGCTGCTGACGGCTGGGGTTGACCTTCGCACGGTTGCTGGACGTCTTGGTCACGGTGGTGGCGGAGCGACGACTCTGCGGGTCTATGCGGCGTGGGTCGCGGCGAGCGATCGTAAGGCGGCCGAGATCCTCGGCGCCCGGATGCCGAAGCGATCGATGCCGCCCGCGACCGACGAGTAGCACCTCCTCTGGGTCGGGCGATCGCCTGCTCTGGACGATCAACCCGCAACGTGCGTGGGGGTTCAAGTCGGTGGCCTACTGATCGCATGCGTAACCGTGTTCCCTACTTGGCTCGTTGGGCCGGATAGGGGTGCCGATGTACTCATAAGACTGGACCGTTTGAAGGCGGAGAACGATGTGCGCCTAACTCTACTCCAGGGGCTGGGTGGCCTACTGGCATTCGGCGGGGTGGCGTTGGGAGCTGCCGCGACGCTGCGTCAGATCCGAGTCAGCCGGGAGGGAAACACCATCGGCCTGTTCACCAAGGCGATCGATCAAATTTCAAGCGGCAGCATCTCGATTCGGCAGGGCGGGATCTACGCGATGGAGTCATTGGCCAGGCTGGACCCTAACTACCGGGGTTATATTCATGCCCTTCTGGCAGCGTTTGTACGGCAACGGGCTCCTTGGCCGCCGCTCGATCCGGGGCAAGTGGACTCTGATCGTGTGCGATTTCATGGCGGGCTCGCCGATGACGTGGGTGCGGCACTGGGAGCTTTGGCGCGTAGAACCATGATCGAAGAGGGTGCGTGGTCGGAGCTTGAGAAAGTGGACCTGCGTGGCGCCGAACTTGCAGGTCGGGATCTTCGTCAGACATGCTTCGTCGGTTCCAACCTTGATGGCGCAAGACTTGCCAATGCCAGCCTGTTGAATGCGAATCTATCGCACGCCACGCTGCGTAATAGTGATCTGTCTGGCGCCGACCTGACCGGGGCAGACCTGAATGGTGCAGATCTCTATGGGGCAACTTCGAATGGCGCAACAAAGTGGACTGTCGGATTTGGGTCAGAGTGAGAATGGCGGCGTTCAGTGTAGCCGCGCCACGCGGCGATCGCCCGAGAGGCCGCGCTCCTGTCCATGGCCAGGGGAAAGTGGCTCTGGCGCACTTTGCGTGATCACCGTCCGGCGCGTCACTCGATCATGGAGTGACCCAGGCTCGATGATCACCGGCCATGTGATCTTGTTGCCCGGTTGCTGCCGCACCTCGACGATGTCGTGCTCGACGATGTCCGGCGCGGGCCCGGTGGCGTGCGGCTGGCGGCCCGAGTCCGGGCCAGCGCGGCGGACTGCGCCCGGTGCGGGCAGCCCGCAGCCCGGGTGCACAGCAGCTACCGACGTCACCTCGCCGATGCCCCGATCAGCGGCCGCCCGGTCGAGGTCGTGTTGCGGGTCCGCCGGTTCTTCTGCGACAACACCGGCTGCCCGGCGCAAGACGTTCGCCGAGCAGGTTCCCGGGCTGACCACGCCCCGGGCCCGCCGGACCGGGCTGCTGAAGGTGACCTTGGAGGCGATCGGGCTTGCGCTGGCCGGACGTGCCGGCGCCCGCCTGGCCGACAAGCTCGGCATGACTGTCAGCCGGGACAGCATGTTGCGGCTGGTCCGCGCCCTGCCCGACCCGCCGATCGGACCCCGCAGATCTTGGGCGTGGACGACTTCGCGCTGCGCCGCGGACACGTCTACGGCACGGTCATCATCGACATCTCCACTCGCCGGCCGCTGGACCTGCTCGATCGACCGGACCTCCGAGACCCTCGCGGCCTGGTTGCGCGCGCATCCCGGGGTGCAGATCGTGTGCCGCGACCGGGCCGGCGCCTACGCCGAGGGCATCCGCGCCGGCGCCCCGGACGCGGTGCAGGTCGCGGACCGCTGGCACCTGTGGCACAACCTCGTCGAGGCCGTCGAGAAGGTCGTGCGCCAGCATCACGCCGATCTCCGCGCACCCACACCCGACACCAACACCGACACGACCGGCGACACCGCGGCCGCCCACGACGGCACCCACGACGGCACCGAGGACGATCCGGCCCGCTCGCCCGGCCCGACCCGGCTGGCCACACGGACCCAGGAGCGTCACGCCGCAATCCACACCCTTCTCGCCGCCGGAGCATCGGTGTCGGCGATCAGCCAGACCCTGGGCTTGGACCGCAAGACCGTGCGCCGCTTCGCCCGCGCCGCCTCGACCGACGAGCTCGTGTCCGCCCGCTCCACGCGGGCCAGCGTGCTCGATGACTACACCCCGCACCTGCAGCAACGGTGGGCGGCCGGCGTCACCGACGCGGTCGCCCTGACCGCCGAGATCACCGCCCTGGGCTACCGCGGCAGCGTCAAGACCGTACGTCGCTACCTGCAACCCCTCCGCGACGGCCAGAACACGACACCACGGCCACCGACACCGCCCACGGCGCGGGATGCGACCGGATGGCTCACCCGCCACCCCGACAGCCTCACCGACGACGAACGCGCCGCCCGCGACGCAGTCCTGGACCGCAGCCCCGCCCTGCGCGCCGCCCGCGACCAGGTCAGCGAGTTCGCCGAGATCCTCACCCAACGCCGCGGCCACGAACTCCACGCCTGGATGCGGCGGGTCGCCACCGACGGCGCCCCAGCGCTGCGCTCGTTCGCCACCGGCCTGGAACGCGACCTCGACGCCGTCACCGCCGGGCTGACCCTCCCTACAACTCCGGACCCGTCGAAGGCACGGTCAACCGCATCAAAATGATCAAACGCCAGATGTTCGGCCGGGCCAACTTCGACCTCCTCCGCAAGCGCGTGCTTCTCGCGACCTGAACCGGTAGATCACGCAAAGTGCGCCAGAGCCGGGCACTTCCCCAACGAGCAGGCCGCGCTCAAGTGCATCTACATGGCGATCATGAGCCTCGACCCGACCGGCACCGGCCAACGGCGCTGGTCGATGCGCTGGAAGCCCGCCCTCAACGCCTTCGACATCGCCTTCGACGGCCGCCTGTCAGCCGCACACAAATAGATCACCAACAACCCGAGTTACACCGTTCGTTTGACAGACCCGCCTGAACCGCAGGTCAAGGCCTACAGCCGAATTCTGGAACCCGGCAGGGTCCGGGACGGTGCGCAACAACATTAAAGCAGCAGGTCGTGGGGGTGAGCCCAATTTTGGTCACCCACGTGATGATCTGCCTGGCGTGTTGAAGGACCGTTCGGCCGCCAGTGCCGATGACCGTTTGCGCCGCTTCGAGGCGGTGACCGACGCCGGGTTGGCCCATCTCGATGTCGATGAGCTGCTCAAGGAGCTGCTCGACCGGCTGTGTGACCTACTCGGGGTGGATACCGCCGCGGTGTTGCTGCTGGATCCCTCCTCGCGGTATTTGGTCGCGACCGCGGCTCGTGGTCTGGAGGAGGAGGTTCGGCAGGGCGTGCGGATTCCCGTCGGGAAGGGGTTCGCGGGCCGCATCGCCGCGGAGAAGAGTGCGGTGATCATTGAGCAAGTCGATCATTCCAATGTGCTCAACCCGATCCTGCGGGACAAGGGGATTGCCTCGCTGCTTGGGGTTCCGCTGGTGGTCAGCGGTGCGGTGATGGGTGTGCTTCACGTGGGGACGTTGTCGCCCCGTCGCTTCTCCGGCGAGGACAGCGGGCTGCTGCAGCTGGTGGCGGACCGGGTCGCGCTGGCCGTTCATGCCCGTGTTTCGCGCGTGGAGCGGACCGCGGCGACGGCGCTGCAACGCAGCCTGCTGCCCGCGAAGCTGCCCGACGTTGCGGGTTTCGAGTTCGCCGCCCGCTACATCCCTGCTGGGGATGGCGAGGTCGGCGGTGACTGGTATGACGTGTTCGCCCTTCCGTCCGGCTCGCTGTGCATCGTGGTTGGTGATGTCGTCGGTCGTGGGTTGCCCGCGGCGGTCGCGATGGGGCGGCTGCGCAGCGTGTTGCGCGCCTACGCGGTGGACTGCGACGATCCGGCCGAGCTGCTGGGCAAGCTCGACCGGCAGGTGCGGCAGTTTGAGCCCGAGGTCATGGCGACTGTGCTGTGCGCGATCGTGGATCCCTCCGGTGAGCAACTGCGCCTGTCCACGGCCGGACATCCGCCGCCGGTGGTGTCGGCGTCGGGGGAGGTGCCGGCCGCGGTTCTCGAGCTACCGATCGATCTCCCAGTGGGAGTCGACACCACGCACCCACGGCACACCAGCGTCATGGCGCTGCCGCCGGGGACCGGTGTGTGCTTCTACACCGACGGTCTGATCGAACGCCGGGGACGCTCGCTCACCGTTGGGCTCGAACATCTGCG
Source organism: uncultured Actinomycetota bacterium (assembly GCA_963841985.1). Classification (GTDB taxonomy): domain Bacteria; phylum Actinomycetota; class Actinomycetes; order Mycobacteriales; family Pseudonocardiaceae; genus Pseudonocardia. The sequence continues at coordinate 3,680 of CAWJFD010000028.1, read as the reverse complement.
CCGGGTGATGTTCGCGGGCCCGGCGGAGTCGGTGTGTGCCGCGGTGATGTCCGAGCTGGTGGGCGCTGAAGCGGCGTCGGACGACATCGCCGTTCTCGTCCTGCGACGGCAGGACGTCGCCGCCACCGACCCGCTGGTCCTGCAGATGCCCGCGGTGCCCGCGTCGTTGCAGCCCATCCGCAGCGCGATCCGCCGCTGGCTCGCGTGTGTGCCCGCGAGCCGGGAGGAGACCGCTGATCTTGTCGCCGCGGTCGGTGAGGCCTGTGCGAACGCCGTCGAACACGCCTACGGACCGAGCGGTGGCGACCTGTCGGTCCGCTTGACGAGTCAACCGCCGGACGTGGTCGCCGTGATCAGCGATACCGGTCGGTGGCGACCAGCGCGGGGACATCACCGCGGCCGCGGAATCATTCTCATGAAGCCCTCACCGATGAGGTGAGGATCGAGCAGACCGACGCCGGTACCCGCGTCGTCCTGCGTCGAGACATCGTGCGGGAGGGGCCCCGGTGACCGAGGCGCACCTTGCTGTTGAGCGGGTTCGCGAGGATGCCGTGCGTATCGTCGTGGGCGGTGAGATCGACTTGGCGAATGCCAGCACCGTCGAGCGTCAGATCGTCGAGGCGATCAGCAACCAGCTCACCGAGGTCACCCTCGACCTCACCGCACTCGCCTACATCGATAGCGCCGGCCTGCGGGTGCTGTTCACACTCGGCACCCGCCTCGAGACGCTGCAGATCGCCCTGGAACTCCTCGTTCCCACGGAGTCACCGATCCGAAAAATGATCGAGCTCTCCGGTGTAGCCGCCGCCATTCCCGTGCGGCCGGCCCGGGATTGACGGAGGGCTGTTACAAGGAACGAATCCGCGGTGGTACCCGCGTGCTGCGGACGCCCACGGCGTCCCGAGTCATGACGATCCGGTGCAGCGCAGCGTTCACTGACGGGGGTGCGCTCGGCGACCAGCGCTTCGCGGGCGGCTTGTGGGGTTCCAGAAGTCGGCCTGAGCCTGTGACCTGCGGCGATCGTGTGGGTGCCGAGAACTCGCCCAGCCACAACCACTTGGACCTGTTGCGGGTTTCCTCTCCACCGGGCGCGGCCTATTCTGGCAGGCGCCTCGGATGCGGGCCGGTGATCCCACACGGCCCAGACTCCGGCCGTGCCCACTCGCGGCGAGGCTGGAGGCGCTGTGTCCAGCCAACGACTCGGACCGTGCTCCGGCTCTTCGGAAAGGGCGCTCGTCACCCTCGGCGGCGTAGCCGTGGCCGAGCACGATCATCTGTGCGCCCTCTACCGTGGCCGGGCCGAACGCGATCGGCTGATCTTCGATCACCTGGAGGAGGGCCTGCGGGCCGGCGACACCTGCCTGTACGTCACCACCGAAGGGGACCGGGATGGCTTCCGCGCCGCGTTGGCCGACGACGCCCCTGATGTCGACCTGGGGTGGTTGGAGGTGCGGGAGCCCTCCTCGACGTACCTGCAGGCCGGGGTGTTCTCCCCGGACGGGATGTTGGAGCTGATCGAGGACTGGTCCCGTAAGACGTTCGCGCGTGAGGATTGCCGCTTCGCGCGAGCCGCATCCGACATGAGCTGGGCGCTGCCGTACGTGAGCACGGGTTTGATTGGTGATCTGGTCAGCTACGAGGCGCGGGTGGTGCGCTGGACACGGGCCTATCACCAGGTCGGAGTCTGCCTCTATGACATGGACCTCTTCGGCGGGAACGTGATCGTCGCCATGGTCATGTCGCATCCGAAGGTATGGATCGAGGGCGTGATTGTCGAGAACCCCTACTTTGTCGAGCCCTATACCGCAGCCACCACCGGTAGCCATGGCAAATCCTGAGTACTTCCCTCCCCGGATTGGCGATCACGTCTAGAGCAAGACCCCCGGCAGCGTCGTCGAGTTGCGCCTCTTCGCCGGCGTGCCCGGCGCCGTGGTGGACGGACCCGATCGGCGGGTTCAGCCACAGCCTGAGCCGGCCCTCGGTGGAAGCTACGAACTCGGTGGTGGCCCGGGCCCGGTGGGCGGGGTGGCCGTCGACAAGGAGGTAGACCGGCCCCGGGTGGTCGCGCAGCAGCCGGCGGCAGAAGTCGATGAACACCGCGGCGTTCACGGTGCCTTCGTGCACCATGAACCGCCGGGCGCCTTGCGCGGACACCGCGGAGAGCATGTTGAGCGAGAACCGGGCACCGGTGGCCTTCACCACCGGCGTGCGTCCGATCGGTGCCCAGGTGGTGCCGGCGTGGTAGTCGGAGCGGATCCCGGCCTCGTCGGCGAAGTAGATCGTGGCCCCTTCGGCCTTCCGGCACCACCTGGCGCCGATCGGACGCACGCGGGTGGTGGCCCGGGCCCGGTGGGCCTTGATCCGGCGTTTACGCAGGTTGGCGCTGAGCGCTTACGCTCGTCGGCAGGCCGGGACCGGCAAGCAAGGGCGCCTAATCGGGGTCGAACCGGGGTGGCCGCCCGCCCTTGCTGCCTGTAGCGTGCCAAAACTGTCGTGGAGCCCGGTGACCTGGTCTTTGGTGAAGCTCAGCCGGGTCGTTGGTATTCGTTGATCACTCCGCCGAGGACTCGCTGCCGGTGGATCGGACCGTCGAGTGGGATGACGGTCGCCGGGTCGTGGTTGGGTGGTCGTTGCCCGCGGCCCTGATGCGGCCGATGATTGTTGAAGTGTCGGGCGTACTCGTCGAGGACGTCTGCGGCGTGGCGTTCGTTGTAGATGAGGATTCGGTCGGTGCATTCGGACCGGACGCTGCGGACGAACCGTTCGGCGTAGCAGTTGGCTCGTGGTGTCTCCGGTGGAATCTTGACCGTCGTGATGCCCTCGGAGGCGAACACGGCATCGAAGGACGCGCCGTATTTGGTGTCCCGGTCGCGGATGAGGAACCGGAACGCGGAGATTCGGTCGTCGAGGTCGGCCAGGAGATTGCGGGCGGCCTGCGAGGTCCACGGCATTGTCGGGTGTGCGGTGACGCCGAGGATGTGGACGCGGCGGCTGGCGATCTCCATGACGAACAAGACGTACAGCCGGCGCAGCGCGATGGTGTCGAGGTGGAAGAAGTCGGTGGCCAGCAACCCGGCTGCTTGGGCTCTGAGGAACGTGCGCCGGTGGGTGTCTGTCCCGCGAGGTGCTGGGCCCAGGTGTGTGGTGGTCAGGATGCGGCGGATGGTGCCGGCGCCGATCTGGTGTCCGAGGCGGGTGAGCTCGCCTTGGATGCGGCGGTGTCCCCAGCGGGGGTTCTCCCGTGCCAGCCGGATGACGAGCTCACGGAGCTCGCTTTCGATCCGAGGGCGGCCAGGCCGGTTCGGGTAGGTCCATTTCTTGGTGATCAGGCGTCGGTGCCAGGCCAGGAGGGTGGCGGGGGTGACGAGGCGGTGGCGGCGCAGTTCGCGGGGCAGGATTCTGGCCAGGGCGGACAGGAGTGCCCGGTCTGGCCAGGATGGGCGGGCTGGACCGAGTTGCCGGCGTAGCACCGTGATCTCGTGTCGAAGCGTCAACGTCTCGGCGATCAGTGTGCTTCGTCGACGGCAGAGCAGCGCGAGCCAGGACAGTATCCGGGTCAAGGTCAGGGAGAGCAGGTGTGCGGCCACGGCATGATCCTCCGCCGGGCCAACTGGAGGGCGAACCTGCAGGTCGAAGCCGTCGCGGCGAGGTCCTGGCACGGTACAGGGCCGAACGAGCGA
>CAWJFD010000027.1:0-102500 GCA_963841985.1 uncultured Actinomycetota bacterium | reverse complement strand
TCGCGTTGGCGACCTGAGGAACACTACCCCCTCCCGCACCGGCTGTTGCGCGGGGGGTGGTCCGTCCGTATCACCGCAGGTGAGGAGCCGGCCGGCGGCTACAGCACCGGAAGGTACGTCGCCAGCTCGTGCGGGGTGACGTTGCGCCGGTAGGCGTCCCACTCCGCACGCTTGTTGCGCAGGAAGAACTCGAACACGTGTTCACCGAGGATCTCGGCCACGAGCTCCGAGTGCTCCATGGCCGCCAGCGCCTCCGTGAGGTTCTGCGGCAGCGACTCGAGGCCCATCGCCCTGCGCTCGGTCTCGGTGAGCGACCAGACGTCGTCCTCGGTGGGGGCCCCGAGCTCGTAGCCCTTCTGCACGCCCCGCAGACCGGCTCCGAGGATCACGGCGAAGGCCAGGTACGGGTTGCAGGCCGTGTCCAGGGTGCGGATCTCCACGCGGCGGGTCGACGACTTGCCCGGCGAGTACATCGGCACCCGCACGAGCGCCGATCGGTTCGCGTGTCCCCACGAGACCGCGGTCGGCGCCTCGCCGCCGGTGATCAGCCGCTTGTAGGAGTTCACCCACTGGTTGGTCACCGCGGTGATCTCGCGCGCGTGCCGGAGAACGCCCGCGACGAACGCCTTGCCCGTCTCGGACAGCTCGTAGGGGTCGTTCGGGTCGTGGAAGGCGTTGCGGTCGCCCTCGAACAGCGAGAAGTGCGTGTGCATCGCCGAGCCGGGATGGTTCGAGAACGGCTTGGGCATGAACGAGGCGCGCACGCCCTGGGTGATCGCCACCTCCTTCACCACGTACCGGAAGGTCATGATGTTGTCGGCCATGGTGAGCGCGTCGGCGTAGCGCAGGTCGATCTCTTGCTGCCCCGGGCCGCCCTCGTGGTGGCTGAACTCGACCGAGATCCCCATCGACTCGAGGGTCTCGATCGCGTTGCGGCGGAAATGCGGGGCGGCATCGTGACTGGCCTGGTCGAAGTAGCCACCCGAGTCGGCCGGCGTCGGCGGGGTGCCGTCCTCCGGCAGGTCGCGCAGCAGGTAGAACTCGATCTCCGGATGCACGTAGCAGGTGAAGCCGGCCTCGGCCGCCTTGCTCAGCGACCGGCGCAGCACGTGCCGCGGATCGGCCCACGACGGCGAGCCGTCCGGCATCGCTATGTCGCAGAACATCCGGGCCGAGTAGTGCTCACCCGCGGACGTCTCCCACGGCAGCACCTGGAACGTCGACGGATCGGGCCGCGCCACCATGTCCGACTCGTACACGCGGGCGAAGCCTTCGATCGCGGATCCGTCGAACCCGATGCCTTCGGCGAAGGCCCCCTCCAGCTCGGCGGGAGCGACGGCGACCGACTTGAGGTAGCCGAGCACGTCGGTGAACCACAGCCGCACAAAACGGATGTCGCGTTCCTCGAGCGTGCGGAGCACGAACTCCTGTTGGCGGTCCATGTTCGCCGAGCCTAGGAACACCGCGTTACGAACATGTTTCGTCCCTGATCCGGCACGGGCTCGTCACAGTGCGCAGCGGGCTCCGTCCGGCGGCAACCTGAGCTCGATGAGGTAGTCGGCCACCAGATCGTCGACGCAGGAATTTCCCTGCAGGGCCGCGGTGTGCTGGTTGCCCTCGACGGTCAGGAGCCGGCTGTGCAGCGCCGTGGCGAGCTCGACGCCGGCCTCGTACGGCGTCGCCGGATCGCCGGTCGTGGAGATCACCACCGTCGGTGGCAGCCCCGTGACCTGGGGAACGTGCGGCTGCCGGGTCGGCGGGACCGGCCAGAACGCGCACGCATCGAGGGCGCCGACCGCGCCGCGGCCGCTGTCCCTGAAAGGTGCGGCTTCGTTCACCCGACGAGCGACGTCGGCCTGGACCGCCCGGTCGGTGATGCGCTCCTCGTCGACGCAGCTGATGGTGATGAAGTTCTCGATGAGGCTGCCGTATACGCCGTCCGGTGCGCGCTCGTAGTACCTGTCGGCCAGCGCCAGCAGGATCGTGCCGTCTCCCGCCGCGAGCGCGGAGATACCCCGGGACAGCACCGGCCAGTAGCCGGATACGTAGAGGGCCTGGGTCGTCCCGGCGACCGCGTCGGTATAGGACAGGGTGCGGGACCCCGCCGCCAGGGCCGGCTTGTCGATCAGTGGTCGGGTGATCGCCTGGAAGGCGGCGGTGGCGCGGGCGGGATCCGTGCCGAGTGGACAGTGCCGCCGCAGGGCGCAGTCGGCGGCGAACGCGTCGAAGGCCCGCTGGAAGCCGACGGCCTGCGCGACGTTCTGGTCGACGGAGCCCTCGTTCGGGCTCAGCGCGCCGTCGAGCACCAGCGCCCTGACCTGCTGCGGGAACGCCTCCGCGTAGGCCGATCCGAGCCGGGTGCCGTAGGAGTAGCCGACGTAGCTCAGCTTCTCCTCACCCAGCGCGGCCCGCAGGATGTCCAGGTCACGCACGACCTCACGGGTCCCGAGGTTGGCCAGCACGGCCACGCCTCCCGAGCGTTCCGTGCAGCGCTGCGCGTAGGCCCGGTTCTCCGCCTCGGTGGCCTCGACACCGGCCGGCGACGGGTCGACGTCCAGATCGGCTCGCTCGGCTGCCCAGTCCCCTTCATCCAAGCAGTTGATCTTCGGGGTGCTCGCGCCGACGCCACGGGGGTCGAAGCCGATGAGGTCGAAGCGCCGGCCCAGTGCACTACGGGTGAGCGGGCCCGACAACGTCGGGATCAGCGCCATCCCCGAGGCACCGGGGCCGCCGGGATTCATCACCAACGAGCCGATCCGCTCGCCGTCGGCCCGCCGGCGCAGTACCCCGATCCGGGCGACGGTCCCCCCCGGGAGCGAGTAGTCGAGCGGGACGTCGAGGCGTGCGCAGTCGAACGCGGGCGAGCTGAAGGCCGACCGCTCCTCCGCCCCGCTCGCGTACTCGGCGCACGGACCCCACGACAGCCGCTGGTCGTAGAAACGGTCGAGTCGCGGCGCCGCCGGCACCGGCGGCGGAGCCGGCGCCGGGGTATCGACCACCGGCTGGGCACAGGCCGCGACCAGCACCGCGACACCGCACAGGATCGCGGTGAACAAGGTGGATCGGACCCGGGCGGACACCGGGTGAGCATGCCAGCGTTCGGGCCCGGCTCGAGAAACCGTCCCTGCGCGGAGAGTGATGTGTTTCTCGTCCCAGGACCGTGCCGTGGCGGTTCCGCGGTGACACGCTTCCATCCGTCACAGCCTGATGACCCGGGGACCTGCAGAGCAGGCCTCGAGGGAGGATGGACAACGATGTCTGACCCACTGACCACCGTGGCCCCCGCCTCGATCTCGGCCTCGGCCGAGGTGGCGCCGCCGTACCGTTCGGGGTCAGCGCCCCCGCCGCCGGCAGGCCGAAGCGGACCCGTATCCACCACCTTCGAGAGCTGAAGGAACGCGGCGAGCGCTGGCCGATGCTCACCGCCTACGACATGTACTCGGCCGAGATCTTCGACGAGGCCGGCATCCCCGTGCTGCTGGTCGGCGACTCGGCGGCCAACAACGTCTACGGCCACGCCAACACCCTGCCGGTGACGGTCGACGAGCTGTTGCCGCTCGTCAAAGCGGTCGTCAGGGCCACAAGCAGCGCGCTGGTCGTGGCCGACCTGCCGTTCGGCAGCTACCAGATCGGCCCGCAGCAGGCGCTCGAGACGTCCTTCCGGTTCATGAAGGAGGGCGGCGCGCACGCGGTGAAGCTGGAGGGCGGGGCCCGGTTCGCACCGCAGGTCGAGGCGCTCGCCGGCTCCGGCATCCCCGTGATGGCGCATCTCGGCTTCACGCCGCAGAGCGAGCACGCCCTCGGCGGATTCCGCATCCAGGGTCGCGGCAACGCTGGCGAGCAGATCGTGGAGGACGCGCTCGCGTTGCAGGCGGCCGGAGCGTTCTCGGTGGTGCTGGAGATGGTGCCGGCGGACGTGGCGAAGCGCGTGACGGCGGAGCTGGTGATCCCGACGATCGGCATCGGAGCCGGGCCCGACACCGACGCCCAGGTGCTCGTCTGGTCGGACATGGCGGGCATGAACCGCGGGCGCAAGCCGAAGTTCGTCAAGCAGTACGCCGACCTCGGCGGGATACTGCTCGACGCGGCCAAGCGGTTCGGCGACGACGTGCGCGGCGGGTCGTACCCGGACGACGAGCACTCCTACAGCTGACGAGCCGGGTGGTCCCGGCCGTCACGTCACGGAACGGGGATCGCGCAGACCGGCCACCGGAAGGCCGGCGCGATAGTCGGCGAGCATCGCGACGGCCGGGCATTCGCGGCGCTCCCATCGAGCCCGCAGGCTGGCCAACCGCTGCAGATCTGCGCTGCGACCCGCCAGCGCGGCCGCCGCCGCGCCGAGCAGCTCGCCGGTGCCGGCGTGCACGGTGTCGTCGGCCAGCCCCTCGCGCGCGACGAACTGGTGGGCCGCGGTGTCCGGGACGGTCCGCCGGCCCGGCAGGGTCTCGTCCAGCACCAGCCCGGTGAGCAGGCTGAGCAGCTCCCCGTACAGCGCGGGGTCGGGGCACGAGTCGAACGCCTTGAACTCGATCCGGCCGACCTCGGCCGGGATCCGGGCGACCTGGGTGAGCGACGGGTCGGCGTCCACCTGCGGCTCGCCTGCGTCGAGGAACACCAGCACGGCCGGGCGCGCCCCGGTCCGGACCTGGGTCCGGGCCGACAACCCGCCCCACGGCCCGCCGTCGCGGAACGGCGCGGAGAACGACAGCGGCACCAGCCAGGGGCTGTAGTGGGTCAGTTTGCGGCCGACGTCCACCACCGCGGCGGCGTCGAGCCCGGCGCAGGACAGGTTGAGATCCGGACCGTAGGTGGTCATGTGCAGGTGCGCCGTGCGCTCCTCGGGCGACTCCTGGCGGTGGGCCCGCTCCCAGGCGTTGAGCGGTGGTGCCACCCGGTACTCCGAGCGGATCGGGTTGAACGCGACCGTGACCGGCCGCAGTCCGTGCCGGCGGGACTCGAGCTCCAGCAGCTCCAGGTCCCGGCTGAGCGCGGCGACGGCCGCGTCGACCGACGGGTGGATGCGGGTCCGGATCTCGATGCCCTTCGGGTCGCAGCGCACCAGGCCGCCGCGGTCGTCGAAGCGTTCGTAGCCCTCGACGTACCAGCGCTTGCGCTTGATGCCCTGGTCCCCGATCCGCAGATCCGGATAGTCGGCCGCGTCCCACGGCAGGGCGTCGACCACGGCTTGCAGCACGTCGAACGGGGTGTCGGTGAAATCGGCGAAGGTGCCGTCGAGGTGCAGCAGCGCGCTCTCGTGCTCGATGCCGTACCGGAAGGCCGGTTCCATCTCGGTGCGCCCGTCAGCGGGCCGGGTCGACGGGCGCAGCGAACTCGATCCGACCGGTCGCCGGGTCCGCGGTTGTCAGCCGCACCGTGACGGCGGCGCCGGCCTGCAGCCGTCCGGAGCAGCGGGCGAGCACCGGCGGCTCGAGTAGGAAGACCTCGCCCGGCTCGCCGTCCAGGCCGTTCGGGCGCAGCACGACGACCTGGAACTCGTCCCCCACGCGGCCGGCGAGCAGCGCCGCCTCGGTGCGGTCGACACACGCCCTCGTCACCTTCCCCGCCACCGCGTCCGAGGCCGCCATCAGCTCGGGCAGCTGCGGCAACGCGGCCCGCAACCAGTCGGGCACCTCCCGACCGGCGGCCAGCGCCAGGCAGACCTCCGTGCCGAAACGGTCCACCAGCCGGCGCAGCGGCGCCGTGACGTGCGAGTAGGGCGCCCCGATCCCCCCGTGCCCCGGGTCCGGGGGCGGTGCCACGCCCGCGGTTGCGTCGAACGACGCGTAGCCCGCCCCGCGCAGCAACGTGGTGGCCGCACGGCGCACTGCGAGGGCGTGCGCGGTGTCCGCGGGGAGCGTGGCCAGTACCTCCGCCACTGCCGCACCGTCGGGCCACGCGACCCCGAGAGTGCGAGCGGTGCGCCGCAGCTCGGCCACCGCAGCCGGGTCGGGTGCCGGCAGCGTGCGCAACAACCCCACGCCGCCGTCCAGCATGATCCGCGCTGCCGCCATGCCGGTGAGCAGCGAGATCTCCGCGTTCCACGCCTCGACGTCGAGGCGTCGCCTGACCTGCACCGTCCAGCCGCCCCCCGGCGCGGGAACGACCTCCTGCTCGGGAAGCTCCAGCTCGATCGCGCCGCGCCGCACGGCCAGCTCGCGGCGCAACGGGCCCAGCTCGGGCAACGCGGCGATGGCCGGGTGCAACCGCCCGGCCTCGTGATCGGCCTGCACGCCCGCGTAGTCCAGCCGGGCCCGCGAGCGCACGATCGCCCGGCGTACATCGACGGTCTGTACCGCTCCCGTGGCGTCGAGGTCGATCAGCCAGAGCGCGGCGGCCCGTGGGCCGTCGGGCAGCAGGCTGGCCGCGCCCTCGGACAGCACCGTCGGGTGCAGCGGTACCGAGCCGTCGGGCAGGTAGATCGTCTGCCCGCGGCGACGTACCTCGACGTCCAGCACCCCGCCGGGCCGCACGACCGCACCGAGGTCGGCGATCGCGTAGTGCACCCGGAAGCCGTCGCCGTGGCGGACGACGCCGATCGCCTGGTCGAGGTCCTTGGACCCTGGCGGGTCGATCGTCACCAGCTCGATGTCGGTGGCGTCCGTCCGATCCGGCCCGGCGCCGGTCCGATGCGCGGCCGCACGTTCGGCCTCGGCGAGCACCTCGGGCGGGAACGTCGCGGGCAGCCCGAACTCGGCGCGGACGGCATCGAAATCGGGGGCGTCGAAGTCGGGGGCGCTGACCCGGGTCGGTGGCACCACGCGAGCTTCGCACGCCCTCTTGTCGCGGCGCACGCCCCCTCGGACCTCGGCGGGGGCGGTCAGAGCCAGCGGGGCGGCACCGGGGGCCGAGCTCCGTCGACCGTGCGCAGGTCCCGGCCCTTGGAGCGGCCGACCAGCCACGCGGCCAGCCCGGCCGCCGGCCCGCGCACCTCGTCGGGATCGGGACCCTCACCCAGCGTCCAGGTCAGCGTCTGGTCGGTGGCGATCAACCGGACGCTCGGACAGTCCAGCCTGGTACTCAGGATGCCGACCACATCGGTGATCAGCTCGGACAACATCGGGCCCGGGATGTCGAAGAAGGTCGCACCGGCGTCGAGGTCGACGGCGTGGATCCACATCTCGCGCGCCCGCGCCCACGGGATGTCGGTCGCCGGGATCTTGGTGCCCTGCCGGTCGGTCACCCGCGCCGTCCACGCCTGCGTCGGCATCGCCGCGACGACCTGCGCCAGCCGGTCCGAGGAGGAGATGACGTCGGCCCGGATCTCGTCGGGTGCGCGCAGGGCACCGGCCTCGATGTCGGCCACCCGTTGCTCGTCGCTGGGGTACGCCGGTGTGCGGACCCCGGTGCGGGCCCAGGCCAGCAAGTTGATCATCGCGTCGGCGTTGCGGGCGACGTGGCTGAGCACGTGGGCGCGGGTCCAGCCGGCGAGCGCCGACGGGGCGGCGAAGGCGTCGTCCCCCATCCGCATCATCAGCCCCCGCAGGTGGGCGGCACCGTCACCGGTCCAGGCCAAGGTGTCGGCGAGCTTGCGGGCCATCATTTCTCCAGGCGACAGGTGTTGCGGAGTTCCCCGATCCCGGCCACAGCGGTGATCAGCACCGCGCCGTCGGTCAGGTAGCGCGGTGGCTTGCGGGCGTGGCCCACCCCTCCCGGCGTTCCGGTCGCGATCAGATCGCCGGGGGCGAGCGTGAGGATCTGGGAGAGGTAGCACACCAGGTCGACGGCGGTGAACAGCAGCTGATCGGTGGTGGAGTGCTGCATCGTCTCGCCGTCCAGCACGCTGCTGATCTCCCAGCCGCCCGCGGGCAGCTCGTCCGGGGTGACCAGCCACGGCCCAACCGGCGTGGAGTGCTCGAACGTCTTGCCCTGCAGGAACTGCTTGGTGCGCTGCTGCCAGTCGCGCACGCTGACGTCGTTGAGCACGGTGTAACCCGCGATCGCCGCACGCCCCTGCTCCGGGGTCGCGTGCCGCACCCGGTGCCCGATCACCACAGTGAGCTCGGCCTCGTAGTCGACCTTGTCCGACACCCTCGGCAGCACGATGTCGTCGTACGCCCCGACCAGTGCCGGCGCGTACTTGGCGAACAACGTGGGGTAGTCGGGCACCTCGTTGCCCATCTCCAGCACGTGGTCGCGATAGTTCTGCCCGACGCAGACGATCTTCTCGGGGGACGGCACCAGCGGCGCGTAGTCCAGCGAGTCCAGCCGATGCGACGGGCCGGCCGCCGCGGCCGCCCGCTGGGCCCAGTCCGGATGCTCGAGGAGCGCCCGCACATCCGCGTCGCCGGTCTCGGTCGCTGTGTCGGAGTCGATCCGGACGGCGCGATGTCCGGTGGCGGTACGAATCGTCGCCAGCCTCAACGGGCCACCTCCATGCGGCAGGTACGACGGGCGGTCGGGTCCAAGTTCCGGTACACACTTTGCAGTCTGCCTCCGCCGGTTGGAAGCGCTTCACGTGACCCGATGCCGTCCCGCAGAGTGGACCCCCGGTGCCATCCCGCCCACGGTGCTGCTCCGGACCTCGACCGGTGCCCACGCTGCCCTGTTAGGTTCGAGCGGTGCCCGAGTTCCACCACACCGAAGTACTCCCGCTCGGACCCGACGACACCGACTACCGCCGTCTCGACCTGGATCCCGGCTCGATCATCGAGGCCGCGGGCCGGACCTTCCTCCAGATCGAACCGGCCACGATCACCGCGCTCGTGCACGAAGCCGTGCACGACATCCAGCACCTGCTGCGACCGGCGCACCTGGCCCAGCTGCGGTCCATCATCGACGATCCCGAGGCCTCGCCCAACGACCGGTTCGTGGCCACGGACCTGCTGCGCAACGCCTGTGTCGCGGCCGGCGGAGTGCTGCCCATGTGCCAGGACACCGGCACCGCGATCGTCGTCGGCAAGCGCACCGAGACGGTGCTGACCGGCGGCAACGACGAGGAGGCGATCTCGCGCGGCATCTTCACCGCCTACGACCAGCTGAACCTGCGCTACTCGCAGATGGCGCCCACGTCGTTCTGGGACGAGCGCAACACCGGCACCAACCTTCCCGCACAGGTCGAGCTGTACAGCGCGCCGGGCGAGGCGCCCAAGTACGAGTTGCTGGTGCTGGCCAAGGGCGGCGGCTCGGCCAACAAGACCTTCCTCTACCAGGAGACGAAGGCGCTGCTGAACCCGAAGCGGCTGGCCGGTTTCCTGGACGCCAAGCTCCGCTCACTGGGCACGGCGGCCTGCCCGCCCTACCACTTGGCGATCGTGGTCGGCGGGATGTCCGCGGAGTACACGCTCAAGGTCGCGAAACTCGCGTCGGCGCACTACCTGGACGCGCTGCCGGCGGCCGGATCGGAGCTGGGGCACGCCTTCCGCGACCAGGACCTCGAGCAACAGGTGCTGGAGCTGACCCGCGAGTTCGGCATCGGTGCCCAGTTCGGTGGCAAGTACTTCTGCCACGACGTGCGGGTGATCCGGCTGCCGCGCCACGGCGCCTCCCTCCCGGTGGGTATCGCGGTGTCCTGCTCGGCCGACCGGCAGGCCCGGGCGAAGATCACCCCGGACGGGGTGTTCCTCGAGCAGCTCGAACGCGACCCGGCCCGCTTCCTGCCGGACGTGACCGAGGCCGACGACCTGTCGGCGGAGGTCGTCCGGGTAGATCTCAACCGGCCGATGGCCGAGATCCGGGCGCAGCTGTCCGCGCTGCCGGTGAAGACCAGGGTGTCGCTCACCGGTCCGCTCGTGGTGGCCCGCGACATCGCCCACGCCAAGATCGCCGAGCGCCTGGACGCGGGCGAACCGATGCCGGACTACCTGCGCGATCATCCGGTCTACTACGCCGGGCCGGCGAAGACCCCGGCCGGGTACGCGTCCGGATCCTTCGGGCCGACCACCGCGGGCCGGATGGACTCCTACGTGGAGCAGTTCCAGGCGGCGGGCGGCTCGCTGGTGATGCTGGCCAAGGGCAACCGGTCGGCGAAGGTGACCACCTCGTGCGCGGCGCACGGCGGCTTCTACCTGGGCTCGATCGGTGGGCCGGCCGCGCGGTTGGCGCAGGACTGCATCCGCAAGGTCGACGTGCTGGAGTACCCGGAACTCGGCATGGAAGCGGTCTGGACGATCGAGGTGGCGGACTTCCCGGCGTTCGTCGTGGTGGACGACAAGGGCAACGACTTCTTCGCCGACGTGAGCCAGCCGCTGCTCGAGGTGTCCTTCCGACGCTGACGGCCCTCCGGTTCAGCCCAGCCGGCGGGGACCGCTGTCCTCCCGGGTGAGGGGTGGGCCGATCACGACCCGGACCCCGGTCACGAACGCGCCTGCGGCCGACGCGAGCACCGGGTCCAGGCTGAGCGACCGCAGCTCGGGCAGGTCCTCGGCCATCCGTCCGAGCCGCAGCACCAGGTCCTCGAGCGCGTCGAGCCGCGCGGGCTCGCTGCCGCGGTAGCCGGTGAGCAGCGGTGCCGCCCTGGGCGCGCGGATCAGTTCGGCGGCATCGCGGTCGGACACCGGGACCGCCCGCAGCGCCCGGTCGCCGAGCAGTTCGGTGGCCATCCCGGACAGCCCGAACGACAGCAGCGACCCGAACGACGGGTCGTCCACCACCTCCAGCACGCAGGACACCCCCTTGGGTGCCATCCGTTGCACATAGACCTCGTCCTGCCCGGTGAGCGCGGACAGCTCCGCGTGGGCCCGCCGCACGCCGGTCTCCGTGACGATGTCCAGCCGGACCCCGACCAGGTCGGCGCGGTGGTGCCAGCGGTCACCGACCGCCTTGATCGCCACCGGGTAGCCCAGCTCCAACGTCGCGGCCAGTGCCGCGTCCGCCCCGCTGACGAGCCGGTACTCGGTGACCGGGATTCCGTAGCAGCCCAGCAGCATGCCCGCCTCGGCGTCGGTGAGCGTGCGGCGATGCTCGGCCCCGAACTCGGCGACCAGCCGGCGGGCCCGTTCGGCGTCCACATCGGGCGGGACCATGAATTCCCCGACCGGCTGCGATCGCCAGCGGGCGTACCGGCTCACCCGGGCCAGCGCCGCCACCGCCCGTTCCGGGCTGGGGTAACTCGGAATGGATCCCGCTCCGGGGGCGCCGTCGTTGCCGGGGACGGCCAGCTCGGCCGGTACCCCCTCCGCGGCCAGGAACACGGCCGCAGCGGGTTTGCCGGCGCCGGCCACCGCCTCCCGCAACGCGCGGGCGTAGGCGGCGCCCGGCGTGGCGACCGGCGGGACGAAGACCGCGATCAGAGCATCGGCTCCGGCGGGGACCTCGGCTCCGACTCCGGTTCCGCCGGTGGCGGCCGGGACGTCGGTGAGGGCCGGGATCTCGGTGGCGGCCGGGACGTCGAGGGCCGGGATCTCGGTGGCGGCCGGGACGTCGAGGGCCGGGACTCGGTGGCCGGGACGTCGGTGGCGGCCGGGACGTCGGTGAGGGTCGGGACGTCGGTGATGGCCAGGCGGATGGCCGCGGCGAAATCCTCCGGCGTCGCGCCGGCACCGACGTCGACCGGGGCCGCAGCGAGCTGCAGGCCCTCGTCGAGCAGCGCATCGCTGACCAGCGCGCCCAGCGCGGTGGAGTTGCCCACCACGGCGACCCGCGAGCCCTTCGGCAACGGCTGGTACGCCAGCAGCAGCGCGACGTCGAACAGCTCCGACAGGGTCTCCACGCGGATGACCCCGGCCTGCTCGAACAGCACCTTGACGCCCGCGTCGTCGATGGGGTCGACCCCTGCCGCGACGGCGGCGTCCGGCCCCGCGTGCCGCCCGCTCTTGACAGCGACGATCGGCTTCGTGCGGGCGAGCCGGCTGGCCAGCCGGCCGAACTTGCGCGGGTTGCCGAAGGTCTCCAGGTAGAGCAGGACGAGGTCGGTGCCGGGGTCGGTCTGCCAGTACTGCAGAAGGTCGTTGCCCGACACGTCGGCCCGGTTCCCGGCGGAGACGAAGCTGGACAGTCCCAGGCCGCACTTCTTGGCCGCGGCCAGGATCGCGATGCCCAGCGCGCCGGACTCCGCGAAGAAGCCGATCCGCCCGCGGCCGGGGATGTCCGGGGCGAGCGTGGCGTTGAGCCGCACCTGCGGGTCGGTGTTCGCCACGCCCAGCGCGTTGGGGCCGATCACCCGCATGCCGTGTGCCCTGGCTTCGGTGACCAGTCGGCGCTGGGCCGCGGTGCCGCCGGCGCCGGCGTCGGCGAAACCGGAGCTGAGGACCAGCAGCGCCGCGACCCCCTTCTCGCGGCAGGACTCCATCACGCGATCGATGTCGTCGGCCGGCACCGCGACCACCGCGAGGTCGACCTCGTCGGGGATGTCGGTGACCGAGGCGTAGGCGCGGACGCCCCGCACGGAGCGGACGTCCGGGTTGACCGGGAACACCGGACCGGCGAAGTCGCCGCGCAGCAGGTTGCTGAAAACGGCGTTGCCGATCTTCGACGGATCGACCGAGGCCCCGATCACCGCCACCGATCGGGGGTGCAGCACGTTGTGCACGCTGCGGGCCTCGGCACGCTGTTCGCGGGAATCCCGCACGGCCATCGACTGCTCCGTGGGATCGATGTCGAACTCCAGGTGCAGCACGCCCTCCTCGAACGCCCGGCTGATCTGGTAGCCGGCCAACCGGAAGACCCGCACCATGGAGTGGTTCTCCGCGAGCACCTCGGCCTCGAACCGGCGCAACCCGTTCTCCCGCGCCGCGGCGGCGAGGTGTTCGAGCAGGATCGAACCGAGACCGCGGCCCTGCTGGTCGTCGCGGGCGACGAAAGCGATCTCCGCCGTGTCCGACTCCGGAGTACCGGTGGTACCGCCGGGTCCACCGTCGCCGGGCAGGCCCTCGTACCGGCCGACGGCGATGATTTCGTCACCGATCAGGCAGATGAAGGCCACCCGGTATCGGTGGTCGACGGTGGTGAAACGCTCCAGCTCCCGCGCCGAGAGGTGCGGGTGGGGACCGAAGTAGCGCAGGTAGCGGGTGCGGTCGGACAGGCTGTCGTGCAGCCGGACCAGCGCGTCGGCGTCGCTGGGCAGGATGGGGCGCAGGTGCACGATGCGCCCGTCCGAGGCCAGGACGTCGGCCTCCCAGTGCCGCGGGTAGCCCCGTTCCTCGGCGATCCGGCCGTTGCCGGTCTCGGCCGGCTCCGCTGACACAGCCGGGGTCGGGCCGGATTCGGTGTCGGTGTCGGTGTCGGTGTCGGTGTCGGTGTCGGTCATGGTCAGTCCCTGGGGTCGTGCGGGTCGAGGCCGTGCAGCGGGAAGACCGCCCGACGCGTTTCGATCACCGCGGCGTCGACACGGTCGGCGCCCTCCGACCACGGCTCGTAGGCGGTGGGGCGGCCGTCGGTCATCGCGGTGGGCAGCTGCTGCCGGGTGAGCCCCGCGGTGTGGGCCACCCAGGCGGCCGGCAGCGGCCGGTCGGCCTCGACGTCGCGATCGAGGACGGTGGCGATCAGATGCGTCCACGACCGCGGCACGACGCGGAACAGCCCGTATCCGCCGCCGCCGACGGCCAGCCACTTGCCGCCGGCGAACTCGCCCGCGAACTCGCGCAGCCTGCGATAGATCTCCCGGTGTCCGTCGACGGACAGCCCGAGGTTGGCCAGCGGATCCTCGGCGTGGGTGTCGACGCCGCACTGGGTGACCAGGATCTGCGGGCGGAACGCGCCGAGCAGCGAGGGGACGACCGCGTGGAAGGCGCGCAGCCACCCGGCGTCGGCGGTGCCGGGTGGAAGCGGGATGTTCACCGCGTAGCCGGCGGCGTCACCCTTGCCGTACTCCCCCGGCCATCCGGTGCTCGGCCAGAGCGTCATCGGGTGCTGGTGCAGCGAGATGGTGAGCACCCGGGGATCGGTGTAGAACGCGGCCTGCACGCCGTCGCCGTGGTGCACGTCGACATCGATGTAGGCGATCCGCTCGAACCCGTGGTCCAGCAACCACGAGATGGCGACCGCGCAGTCGTTGTAGACGCAGAAGCCGGCCGCTCGATCGGCCATCGCGTGGTGCAGCCCGCCGGCGATGTTCACCGCGCGGTCGACCCGTCCTTCGGCGATCTCCCTGGCCGCCAGCAGGGAGCCGCCGCAGACCAGCGCGCTGGCCTCGTGCATCCGTTCGAAGATCGGGTTGTCCTCGGTACCGAGCCCGTGGCCGACGCCGAAGGGCGCGTCGGGTGCCGACTTGACCGCGGACAGGTACGACGGGACGTGCACACGCTGGATCTCCGCGTCCGGCGCCTGCTCCGGTACCAGCGGTTCGATCCCTTCCAGTACACCGAGCCCGGTGGCGAGGCGCATCGTCAGGTCGAGCCGGACGGGGTCGAGCGGGTGGTCACCACCGAGGTCGTAGCCGAAGAACTCCGGTGTCCAGACGATCGCTGCCGTGGCACTCATCGCGCTTCCTCCCCGAGCCGGTGGCCCCTCGACGACGGCGGTTCCCGCTCGGGATGACCGTAGGCGATGCCGGTGGGGATCGCCGGGGGTTGCGGTCCGGGATGGTTCGGGGTAGGCGCGGCGTTGGGCGGATAGGATGGGGGGCGACCGAAGGGGCTGTGCGCGTGAACGAGCTCATCGATACGACCGAGATGTACCTCCGGACCATCTACGAGCTGGAGGAGGAGGGCGTGGTACCGCTGCGCGCGCGGATCGCCGAACGCCTCGGCCAGAGCGGACCGACCGTGAGCCAGACCGTGGCCAGGATGGAACGCGACGGCCTGGTCGTGGTGGCCGGCGATCGTCACCTGGAGCTGACCGACGCCGGACGTGGCCGCGCGGTGTCGGTGATGCGCAAGCACCGGCTGGCCGAGCGGTTGCTCACCGACGTGATCGGGCTCGAGTGGGAGCTGGTGCACGCCGAGGCCTGCCGCTGGGAGCACGTGATGAGCGAGGCGGTGGAGCGCAAGCTCGTGCAGCTGCTGGACAACCCGACGATCTCCCCGTACGGCAACCCGATCCCGGGACTCGACGAGCTGCGCCGGCCCCCTGAGGAGCGAGCGCCCGGAGTGTTCGCGCCGCCCAGCCTGGAGATCGGCCTGCAGCGACTCGACGAGTTCGCCCGCCGGGGCGGTGGCCCGGTGGAGGTGCGGCGGATCGCCGAGCACGTGCAGGTCGACACCGAGCTGATGACCGAGCTGAAGGATGCGGGCATCGTGCCGGGGCACGACGTCCAGGTCCGCCCGATCAACCGGTTCGGCGTTCCGGTACCGGTCGGGTCGGGGGACAACGGCTCCGAGGTTGCTCCGCTGGTGGCGCACGCGGTGCTGGTGCGGCCACGCTGACCCACGAACGGGTAGCTGCCCGTGCCGGCTCGGGGTGTGTCGTGAGACGGTGCTCGGGAACAGCCGTTCCGAGCTGATTCGTACCGCGTGAAGCCTGCCGGCCTCGCTCCAGGAGGGTCTTCGTGAAGTTGCTCGTCACCGGCGGTGCCGGCTACGTGGGCAGTGTGTGCGCCGCGCACCTGGTCGAGACGGGCCACGACGTGACCGTGCTCGACGACCTGTCCACCGGCCACCAGGACGCCGTTCCCGACGGCGCCCGGTTCGTGCAGGCAGATCTCGCGGAGGCCGCCGACGACCTGCTCGCCGACGGGGTTCGACGGCGTGCTGCATTTCGCGGCCCGCTCGCTCGTCGGCGAGTCGGTGCAGAAGCCCGAGCTCTACTGGTCGGGCAACGTGGTGACCACGCTGCGCCTGCTGGAGGCGATGCGCGCGGCACGGCACCCCGCGGCTGGTGTTCTCCTCCACCGCGGCCACCTACGGCGAGCCCGAGCAGGTGCCGATCACCGAGAACGCGCCGCCGCGCCCGACCAACCCCTACGGCGCCAGCAAGCTGGCCATCGACTACGCCATCACCTCCTACTCGGTCGCGCACGGGCTGGCGGCGGTCAGCCTGCGCTACTTCAACGTGGCCGGCGCGCACGGCCGCTTCGGCGAGCGGCACGCGGTGGAGACCCACCTGATCCCGATCGTGCTCCAGGTGGCCGCGGGCCAGCGGGAGTCGGTGCAGGTCTACGGCGACGACTGGCCGACGCCCGACGGCACCTGCGTGCGGGACTACATCCATGTGGACGACCTCGCCGACGCCCACCTGCTGGCGCTGGACAAGGCCGCGCCCGGCCAGCACGCCGATCTACAACCTCGGCATGCGGCACCGGTTTCTCGGTGCGGGAGGTGTTGGAAGCGGCCCGGGCGGTGACCGGACACCCGATCCCGATGGTCGTGGCGCCCACGCCGAGCAGGCGACCCGGCGGTGCTCATCGCGTCGAGCGACGCGGCCAGGGCCGAGCTGGGCTGGCGCCCGCAGCGCACCGATATCGTGACCACGGTGGGCGACGCCTGGCGGTTCGCGCAGAGCCAGTTCGCCCAGAGCCAGTAGCCGGTGGGAGCTCGGCCCGTACCGGGTCGCCTGCACCGGAGTGGACATCATCGGATCCGGCGGACCGGGCCGGTCCGAAGGCCGGATGGCGCCGGACCGATCAGCCAGGAACGGACCTGATCCGGCCGCATCCCGACATCGGCGGCCACCCGCAGCAGCCCCGTGAGTCGATGCCCCGGCCAGGCCTGCGCGGCGCGCTCCAGCGCGACGTTGGCCAGCGCCCCGTCGCCACGCAGGAGAGCGGACACCGCCAGCATCGCGGCCGGCTCCGCCGCCTCCGGATCGGGCGTCTCGCGGACCAGCACCGTCCACAACTGCTCCGCCGCGGCCGCCGTCGGCCCCGTGTTGCGCAGCAGCGCCGCGTCCCGCACCTCCGTGTCGCTCAGGGCACAGGCGAGGTCGACCACGGCATTGTCGTCGAGGTCCGGCCCGCCCTCCGCGGCGGCGACGATCGCCGCGTCCACCAGCGCCAGGCCGGCCCTCGGACCTTCGGCCGTGGCCTCCGGACGACGCACCGCCTCGTCGAGTCGGGCGATCAGCATCTCCTCCCGGCGGCGGATTCGGGCCGGGTCGGCCGGGGCGACGAGCTGATCCAACGCGGCCCGATCGCGGTGGATGACCTGGCCGCTCGCCACCACGGACGCCGCGAACGCGGTAGTCGCCGGATCCGGGAGCACTCCGGAGCACCGGCACGGGTCGTAGCACGCCCACGGTGCGCCCGCGGACGTGCTCTCGGCCCAGATCGAGGCGTGCGCATCGACGCCGTGCCGGCCGAGCGCCGTCACCACCGAGCTGACCAGGTCGGCGTGCGGCAGGTCGCCGCCTGGTGGGCCGGCGCCGCGGCCCGACCGGCCGCCGAGCACGATCACGACCGCCCCGGACGGCCCGTCGAGCAGCAACCCGCGCACCGCGTCGGCGACCACGGCGTCGCGATGGCGCGGCGGCGGCAGGTCGACGCGCAGCGCAAGGCCGATCCGCCGCCCGGACCGGCCACCCATCGCGATCATGACCAGCGATTCGCGGGGATGGAAACCGATCAGCGCCGGCACGCTGGCCACCAGCTCGCCGGTGTCCCGCACGCGGATCGGCGGCTCGGACGAGCCCGGTGCAGTCGGTTCCCCGGAGCCGACGAGGCGGTGGGTGCGGGCGCTGGACGGACGCTTGTCGGTGGAAGACATGAGCCCAGACTCGGGGAGACGGCACCAGAGCACGAGACGTTGCTCCGTTCGGCTGTGGAACAACCGGCTCCGCCACGCCTGATCCCGGCGGGTTGTGCACAGCCGCGGAAGCACACCGGCCTGATGTCGTTGTCGCTTGTTAACCTCGGCTGCTTGCCGGCGTGCCCGCGGCGAGCGAGGCTGACCCCTGGACGTGGCTACGTCCATCAGGCGACCGGGGTGGCCGGGCGCGCACGTGGTGGGAGGACCGACTGGTGTACGACTACGACCTGCTGGTGATCGGGTCAGGGCCCGGGGGCCAGAAGGCCGCCATCGCCGCGGCCAAGTTGGGCAAGCGGGTGTGTGTGGCCGAGCGCCGCAACATGATGGGTGGGGTCTGCGTCAACACCGGCACCATCCCGTCCAAGACGCTGCGGGAAGCCGTCCTGTACCTCACCGGGTTCGCCCAGCGCGACATGTACGGCGCCAGCTACCGGGTCAAGTCCGAGATCACCATTGCCGACCTGCTCGCCCGCACCGCGCACGTGGTCGGGCGGGAGATCGAGGTGATCCGCAACCAGCTGTTGCGCAACCACGTCGAGATCCTCGGCGGCACGGCCCGGTTCGAGGACGAGCACACCGTGGTCGTGCGCGGCGAGGCCCGCGGTGACCACAACGTCGTCACCGCGGCCAACATCGTGATCGCCACCGGCACCCGACCGGCCCGGCCGTCGGAGGTCGAGTTCGACGACGACCACGTGATCGACTCCGATGCCGTGTTGAAGCTGCAGCGTGTCCCCAAGTCGCTGGTGGTGGTGGGCGCCGGGGTGATCGGCATCGAGTACGCCTCCATGTTCGCCGCGCTCGGCACCCGGGTCACGGTGGTCGAGAAGCGGCCGCAGATGCTCGAGTTCTGCGACCCGGAGGTCGTCGAGTCGCTCAAGTTCCACCTGCGCGACCAGGCCGTGACCTTCCGGTTCGGGGAGGAGGTGGAGAAGGTCGAGATCACGCCGCGGGGCACCGTCACCAGCCTGGCCAGCGGCAAGCGGATCGCCGCCGACATGGTCATGTACTCGGCCGGCCGGCAGGGCGTCACCGACGAGCTGGAGCTGGAGAAGGCCGGACTGTCCGCGGACAAGCGCGGCCGCATCCAGGTGGACGGGCAGTACCGCACCGTCGGTGCCGCACATCTTCGCGGTCGGCGACGTGATCGGCTTCCCGGCGCTCGCGGCGACCAGCATGGACCAGGGCCGGCTGGCCGCATGCACGCGTTCGACGAGCCGGCCCGGGAGCTGCAGTCGCTGCAGCCGATCGGCATCTACACGGTCCCGGAGATCTCCTACTGCGGGAAGACCGAGGCGGAGCTGACCCAGTCCGCGGTGCCCTACGAGGTGGGGATCTCGCGCTACCGCGAGCTGGCCCGCGGCGCGATCGTCGGCGACTCCTACGGGATGCTGAAGCTGCTGGTCTCCAGCGACGACCGGACGCTGCTCGGGGTGCACGTGTTCGGCACCAACGCCACCGACCTGGTGCACATCGGGCAGGCGATCATGGGGTGTGGCGGAACGGTGGACTACCTCGTGGACACGGTGCTGAACTATCCGACGCTGTCGGAGGCCTACAAGGTGGCGGCGCTGGACGTGTCGAACAAGATGCGGGCGCTGAGCGCCTTCGGCAACACGACTGACCGGGCACGCGCGGGCGACGGCGTGGGCGGCCGGATCAGTAGCCGATGTCGTGCTGGTCCAGCCATGGCCGTGGGTTGATCTTCGTGCCGGCCGCGGTGGTCACCTCGATGTGCAGGTGCGGCCCGGTCGAGTGGCCGCGGTTGCCGACCTCGGCGATCTCCTGCCCGGCCGTCACCTGCTCGCCCTTGCTCACGAAGGACCGGTTGATGTGGCCGTAGGTGGTGATCGTGCCGTCGCCGTGCCGGACCCGGACCCACAGCCCGAACCCGCTGGCCGGCCCGGAGTCGACCACGGTGCCGGCGAACGGGACCCGGATCGGGGTGCCGATCGGGGCGGCGATGTCCAGGCCCTCGTGCCGGGTGCCCCAGCGGCCACCGAACCCGGACGTCACCCGCCCGGTGACCATCTGGATGGCGCCGCCGGACAGCGAGCTCGTGTCGGCCTTGCGCCTTCCCGGCGGCCGCCGCCGCGCCGCCGCGGCTGCCCCTGCGGCGCCGCGGCCCTTCCGGCCGTCCTGCGCGGCGTGTCTTCTGCCGGCCTTGCCCTCGGCCGCGCCTTCGCCCCGTCGCCGCCTCTCGGGCGGCCTCGGCCGCGCTGCGCGCGGCGGCTGCCGCCTCGGCGGCGCGCCTGGCGGCGGCCGCGCGGGTGCCGGCATCGGCGAGCTGCCGCTGGATGTCGCTGGCCTTGACCAGCTCAGCGGCGTCGACCACGGCGGTCTCCGGCGCGGTCGGCGTCGGTCAGCCACCGGGGCCAGCGTGACCAGCGGCTCGGCCACCGCCGACGGCGCCAGCGCGACGGCGGCCGGCCGGGGCGTCGGCGGCGACGGCGGCCGGAGCCGAAGAGCTCCTGCACGCCGAGGCGCAGCACGTTGGATCCCGCCGCCGGTGGCCGGGAGGCTCTGCACGAGCGCGTGCTGGCCGACCGCGGCCAGCGCGCCGCCGGCCACCGCGGTCGCGACGAAGCGCACCGGGAGCGAGGAGGCCAGCTGCTGACCGGGATGGGCCGGTGCGCGCCACCGGCCCCCGCTGCCGCGATCGCGGTCAGCGGGGGCATGAGGTGTGCGCGCCGGCCCTTGGGGGAGCGGTGCCGTGCCACTACCTATCCTTCCGGACCAACTCGGTCCGACCGGACTCCCGTCGGGGGGTTCGGGACGAAGCCGCCGGGGAGCGGTTCGCTTGTCCGATCGACGTGACCGAGCTGTTATCGATCCGAGGGCAACGCTAACGGCCGCCGCGGCCGCGGCAACCCCGTACGGAGCGTCACTGAGATCGTCGGGCGGCCCGGCGCGGCGAGCGGCCGGAACCGGCGTTTCCCGGCCGACACGCCGCGAGCCGTCTGCCGTTCACCGCAGCGTCGACTCCCTGTCCCCCGGCCGACGGCGGTCCAGTCCGTGCGCTGACCGTGCTGGACGGAGGTCGCCTGCCGCGGCGAACGGAGCAACTCACCGTCGGTCACCGCGCCCGCTGCGCCGGGCGGCCGATCGTCGGCCTCGGAGATCGGCCATGGCGCGACCCGTCAAGCCCCGACGTCGGCAGGCGGTCACCTCCATCCGCAGCAGCCGCAGGATCTCCTCGAGGTTCCCGGGCTGCGACGAGGTACCAGACGGCGCACGGCGAGCAGGCCGAGCACCAGCCCGACCAGGACGAACCGGTAGGCGCGGTAGTGCCGCGGGTACCCGGTCGTTCACGGGTCGGCGGCCGGCGCCGGATCCGGCAGCCGGGCCCCGGCCCGGCGAGCAACCAGCGCAGCGGTGCGGCCGGCGAGCGCGCGCCGTACCGGTCCAGCTCCATCGAGCTGACACCAGGAAGTAGCGGACCGCCGCGAAGTCCCGCTCGGCCGCGGTCACCGTGTTGTCCAGCCCGCTGCTCGACCAGCCAGTCCCGGACCCGGTCCGAGTCCGCGGCCGGCGTCGAGCCCGGCGGCCGGCGGCAGCCCGAGCAGCAGGTCGGCCTTGACCACCGCCACCGCCAGCGGCCATCCGTGCAGCGTGGCCCGGTGGTCGGCCAGCCGCTGCGCGGTGAGCTGGTAGGCCTCGTCCGGCGGCTGCGCGCCGGCTGCGCTGCGGCGAGCCGGGCCGCGATGCGGCGCCCGCTGAGCCGGGCCGCCACCGCCGGGATGGAGAACGGGTCGAGCACGAAGACCAGCCCGTCGACCCGGTCCAGGTAGTGCAGGCTGCGGTTCTGCTCCCGGTCGGCGAAGAACTCACCGGCCGCGTCGAACAGGTGCAGCTGCGGCGGTGCGCGCGGTCGTGCCGCAGCCGCACGGTGACCGCGGCCGGCGGCCGGTCGGCGTCGGTCTTCGTGGTCTGCTCCCGCCGCTCCACCAGCTCGGCGGCGCGCCGGAAGTACGCTGCTCGCTCTCCGCCCCGACCGGGGCCAGCTTCCCGCCGGTCGCCGGCCAGCTGCCGGCCGAGCTCGACCATGCCGGCCATCACGAACCGGGTCTTGCCCGCCGACACCGGGCCGAAGACCGGCAGCACGACGTCGGTCAGCACGGCCGCGCCCTCGCGCAGCGGCCGGTCGCACATCGGGCAGACCGCGACCAGCTCGGCGGCGGCCCGCAGCACGGTGGTGGGCAGCGGATGGCCGCAGGCGCACTCCCGGGACAGCACGCCGAGCCGGCCCGGCCCGGATGTCGTGGTGCACCCGCACGCACTGCCGGCACCGGTAGGCCGGCAGCCGGGTGCGGTGGTTGCAGCCCGGATGGGGGCAGGTCGCCCAGGCCCCGCGCGCCCGGCGGACCGTCCGGTCCCAGCCGCGCAGCAGCCCGACCGTCAGCAGCCAGCCCACCCAGGCCAGCCCCCAGCGCCAGCCCGAGCACGCCGAGTAGGCGGCCAGCCCGAACCCGAGCGCGCCCAGGGTCAGCGCGACAGCGCGACCAGCGGGACCGCCAGCAGCGGCCAGGCCAGCAGCAGCGGCGGCGCGCCGGCGAGCAGCGCCGCCCAGCGCCGCCCAGATGGCGCCCAGGGTGCCGATGGTGTTCTTGGCCGCCGCCCGCAGGTCGTCCCGGCCCTGGGCGAACAGGTAGTGCGGGCGGGCGCTGTCGCGCTCGAACGCGGAGCGCGCCGCCGGCAGCCGCTCGCCGGCCTGCGCCGCGGTCACCGTGGCCGGCGGCCAGCCCGCGGGCCCGCAGCAGGGTGCCGATCAGCACCGCGGCGACCAGCAGCACACCCGCGCCCGCGCCGGTCAGCAGCACCCAGGGCGCGGCCGGGATCAGCAGGTACCGCACCGCGGCGTAACAGACGGCGATGTAGGCGGCCAGCGCGACCAGGGCGCCGAGCAGGACGGGCATGGCTCAGCTCCCCCGCCCGGCCCGCCTCGGACCTGCTCCCGGCTCCGCCGAGCCGGCGATCGGACCGACCCTCGAACCGGCGCAGCAGCCGGCGCCGGGTCGAGGTGATCCCGGCGACCCAGTCCTGCCACGGCCTGCCCAGCGGCGGCTCGTAGCCGGCGTCGACGACGGCCCGGGCCGGCTCCGACATCGCCCGGACCAGATCCTCCAGCCGGCGCTCCAGCGCCGGTGCGGTCGCCGCGGCTGGTCCACGCTCACGGTCGGTCCCGCGGGCCAGCAGGAACGTCATCGCCAGCGCGCGGCCGCCGGCCGGCGTCGGGCACCCCGGACCGGGCCGGGCCAGCGCCGCTCCAGCGCCCGGGCCAGCCGGAAGGGCGGCGCGCGCAGCGCCGCAGCACCTCGACGGCGACGTCGCGCGGGGCGTCCAGCAGCGGCGTCGACCAGCTCGCGGTGCGCGGATCGCGAGCACCGGGTCCGGCACCCCGGCCGAGCAGCGCCGCGATCTCGGCCGGCGAGCGCGCCGGCTCGGCGGCCCGCAGCTCGTCGAGCAGCCGGTGGAACCGCAGGTCCTGCGCGGCCAGCTCCGTCGACGGCCCGCGGCAGCGGCTGGCCCAGCCGCTGCAGCTCGCGGGCGCACCACAGCCCGTGCGCGGACAGCTGCGGTTCGCGGGCCAGCACCTCGCCGATCCGGGCGGCGACCGGCGCGGACAGCTCCGAACCGTGCTCGCGCAGCGCGAGCAGGAACGCGCCGACCTCGGCCGCCGACCGGCGACGGTCACCGAACAGCACCCGCCAGGCCAGCGTGCTGGGGTGCTCGTCGGGCGGTCGGGCGGCGAACGCCCGGTAGCAGCACATGCGCGGACAGCACCGGCTCGCTCCGCCGGCTCGAGCTGCTCGACCGCGGCCGCGATGACCTGCCGGTCGAGCGGGTCGCCGGGGTCGCGGCCGGCTCGCCGCAGCGTGCCGCCACCAGCCGTTCCGGACGGCCAGCTCAGCGGCCGTGCGGCTGCGGTCCGGCCAGCCGGTCCCGCAGCTCGTCGCGCACCCAGTCGCAGCGCCTCCGGGGGCGCCGGCCAGCGGCCGGGCTCGAGCCCGGTGTCGGGCCGGTCCAGCCACCAGCGGGCGAAGGCGTGCGCGGCGTCGCGGTACTCCTGGGCCACGCGGGCGCACGCCGTGCCGGTGCGCGAGGGTGAGCAGCGCGGGCACCTGGTCCGGGCGGGCGGCCCGCAGCGCGGCCTCGACTTCCCGCCGGCGGCGTCGGCGTCACCGTCGGCCGGGTCGGACGCGTCCGCGTCCGCCGTCGGGCGACCGAGTGCCGGGGACGGGTCCCGCTGACCGACCGGACGGAGGTCCGCCCGTCACGTCCGGCGCAGGTCCGTAGCCGACGGCTCCTGCAGAGCCCGCAGCGCCGCCACCCCGTCCGCGGCGGCCAGAACCTCGGCCAGCTCGGCCGGCAGCAACGCGTCCTGCACCGCGGCCGCGACGCCGCCCCAGCCACGCCCGTTCACCGCCGCGGCCAGCGTGCGCAGCACCGCTGCCCCCGGTCGGCGCCGAGCACCGCGTCGATCACGCCGTCCCGGGCGATGTGCAACGACCGGCTCCGGCGCGGCGAGCAGCCAGTCCGCCAGCACCGCCGGCTGCCCCGGCCGGTCAGCCGCTCCCCCGCGGCCACCACGGCGGCCGGCGATCCGGTCGGCGCGTCCGGTCGGCGCCCGTCGGATCGGCGCCGCGCCCGGGCCCGGGCGAACTGCGCCGGCCAGCTCGACGGCGTCGACCACGTCGTAGGCGTCGTGCGGCCAGGAAGCGCGGCACCCAGAACCGCGCCGCCGCGGTCGGCTCCGACCGCGTCGGCGCCGACCGGCGTCGAGGTCGAACACCACCAGTCCCGCTGGCCGCGGCCGGCGTCCACCCACGGCCCGGCCCAGTCCGGGTGCAGCGCGATGATGTCGTGCCGGCCGTACCGGGCGTCCGCCACGAAGATCTTGAAGCTGGCCCGCAGCGCGACCGGCTGGGGCAGCAGCAGCGTGGCGGCGGCGATCCAGCAGGCGGCCCGCTCGGCGTCGGCGGTGACCAGCACGACGGTGCGCCGCCGCCGCGGATCGGCGAGCCGGTGCACGGCCGAGAGCAGCGCGATCAGCAGCGGCGACGCCGCCGGGAGCGGCGCGCACCCGGTCGCGGACCGTCTCGGTGTCCAGCGGCCCCGGGCCCGGATGGCGGGGACCGGGTCGAGCTCGGTGCCGGGCGCCGGCCCCGACGCCCACCACGGGGCCGCCCACAGCTGCGCCGGCCGGACGAGCCCGTAGTCGGCCGGGTCGCGGGTGACCACGGCGTGCGTGAACTGGTTGCCCTCGCGGGTGCCGTTGGCCTCCTGGCCGAGGTAGCGGCCCGCCGCGGTGACCAGCAGCCCGGCCTCGGCGGTGTGGGCCAGTGAGAGCGGGTAGTCGCCGACCGGCCGGCGCTCGCGCATCCAGCTGGGCGGCGGCTCGTAGAGGGCGGTGCGCTGCACGAGCGCCATCGCCTCGGCGGCCGGCTCCCCGGACGCGGCCTGGAACTGGAACCCCGCTCCGCCCTGCAGCCCCTGCCCCGGCACGCAGTCGGTGTAGTAGAGCGCGCCGAACCCGGCCGTCACGGCCTGCGTCCTCGGTCGATCACGCCGAACCGGTGCAGCAGCCACAGCAGCGGCTCGTCCACCCGGAACGGCTGCACCCCGCCCGGGTCGACGGCGGCCGCCTGGTAGTCCGGGGCGGCGCCCAGCGCGGACACGGCGAAGTAGCGGAAGTCGGCGTAGTTCAGCTCCAGGTGCTGGTCGATGTCGTCGGCGCCGTAGTCGTGCAGCATGGCCCGCACGTGCTCGTGGGTGCTGCGGCCGACGTCCTCGTCGTAGCCGGGCGCCGGCGCGGCCGGCACGAGCAGCGGGTGGCCGCCGCCGAGCACCGGGAAGAAGGCGTCCATCTTGGCGAACACCACGGCGAGCGGGATCGGCACCCGCTTGCTGGTCCGGACCCCGTGCGCGACCCGGAGCAGCTCGGTGATCCGGTGCAGCACCTCCAGCGGCGGTTCCGCGTCGCGGACCGCCGCCGCCGGCACGTCGATCCGCTCCAGCGCACCCGGCAGCTGCCACGGGTCCAGCAGCAGCACCAGGCCGTCGGCCACGCCGAGGTAGGCCTGCGTGTGCGCGCGTTCCTGGCTGGTCAGGTCCTCGCCGGCGGCGTCGTAGAACGACAGCACCGTGGTGCGGAACCCCTCGCGGCCGAACGAGCGGCGCGGCTGCCGCCATTCCATGACCA
Organism: uncultured Actinomycetota bacterium; assembly: GCA_963841985.1. Classification (GTDB taxonomy): domain Bacteria; phylum Actinomycetota; class Actinomycetes; order Mycobacteriales; family Pseudonocardiaceae; genus Pseudonocardia. The sequence goes on along the minus strand of CAWJFD010000027.1, from coordinate 76,742 downwards.
CCGGGGCCCGCTGCCCGTTCAGCGCACCGGCGGTCTGCTCGAGCAGCCGCCCGCGCTCGAACAGCTGCTCCTCCGAGCTCTGCAGCCACTGCCGCGGAGACCCGGTGCCCCCCTGCTGGTCGCCGGTGAGCCGGACGTCGGCGGCGAACCGGCGGCGCACCGAGGTGCGCAGCTCGTGGTGCAGCACCGCCAGGTAGACCGTCTTCCCGGCTCCCTTCCCCCCGACCATGCCGATCAGCGGGCTGCGGCTGATCCGAAGGCCGCCGAGAGCGGGCTGTGGCAGACCGGGCAGGCCCGCACACCGGTGAGGCCGCCGCAGTGCGGGCAGGGCGCCTTGCGATGCGCGCCGGCAGCCGGGGGCGCGTCGAAGGTCGGGAAGGCCGCCGCTCGCACGTTCGTCAGCTCGGCCCGGGTCTCGTCGACACTGCGGATGCAGCGGACGCCGCCGGGGACGCCGAGGCCGAGGCACTGGTAGGCGAGCCTGCGCTGGTCGATGCGCCGGTAGCAGTACGGGCAGGCGATGGTGGCCATCACGGCACCTTGAGCTGGTCGACGGGCGGGTCGACGAGCAGTGCCGGCGCCGGCTCGGCCAGGAAGCAGCGCAGCCAGTACGGCCTGCGGAGGGCCGGGACCGCCGCCTCCAGCTGCACCGGCACCCCCGGCTCGATCCGCACCGGGGCGCGCAGCAGCTCCGTCCCGGCGGCCAGCCGACCCGGGCATCACCGGCCCGGCGGCGGCGACGATCACCACCGTCAGCCCGGTGACCGGCTCGGCGCCGGACAGCGTCACCGTGCAGCGCACCCCGCCGGTCAGCCGGTTCCCGCGGCGGCGCAGCTGGTAGCGCGACCTGCGGCGGTCGCTCGGCGAGCGAGCACCGACACCGCCGGTGCCCGAGCCTCGTCGGCCCCGCCGTCGAGCGGATCGGGCAGCAGCACGGCGCTCACGTCGACGCGGGTACCGCCGGGCACGGCGCGCAGCAGGCAGCCGCCCTCCTCGCGGTACCGGGTCCGGGTGATCCGCCGGGCGCCACCGGCCCACTCGAGCACGGCGGCGCTCACCGCGTCCGGCCAGGACCAGCTGAGCAGGACGTCCGTGCCGAAGCGACTGCGCCCGCAACCGGGCACCGGCGGGATCAGGTCGACGACGGCGTCCTGCCCGCGGACACCGCCCTCGGGCCCGAGGGTGAACGGGACGCAGTGCATCCGGCCCGCCGGGAGCTCGGCCACCAGCGTCTGGCCGTCACCGCGGGTGCCGCGGACCCCGTCGAGCTCCGTCCCGTACTCCCGCATGTCGGAGCCGCTCACCGGGTGCCCGTACGCCCACGGGCACGGCCGCGCCGCCGCCCGGATGACGATCTCGCTGCCGGGTGGTTGGCGCCAGCTCAGCCGGACCGCGAACCGGTCGGCACCGCCGAGCGGAACGGCGCTCAGCGACCGCACCGGGCGCGGTTCGGGACGGGTGGCTCCGCCGACCACGACCGGCTCCGAGCGCAACGGCCGGCCCTCGGCCTGCACGGGCGGGTGGACCGCGACGATCGAGTAGAGGTACCGGACGCCGTCGACGGCGGTCTCGTCGCGGAACGAGCGGTGTCGATCGACCGGGACCGGCTCACCGGGACCGGCCTGCTCCGCCGCCCCGACCAGGTGCTCGTGGCGGCAGACCTCGATGCCGATGACCTCGGGGTGGGCCTGCCAGCGGCCCTCGACCACGCCGACGCCGCCCTCCACGACCACGTCGCTCACCGGCGGCACGACGCGCAGCTCGCCGGCGACGGCCGGGCGCGACCACGGGCCACTCGGGGTGCGGGCGAACACCGCGTAGTGCAGCGGCCGGCCGGCCGGCGGCGTGTGGTCGAACGCGGTTGACCCGGAACCGGCCACGACGACGGTTCCGTCGTCGGCGTCGGCCGGCGGGCCGCCGACCCGGCGCACCACCTGGTAGGTGGTGTCGCCGGCGTGCTCGGCCGCCGGGCGCCAGGAGATCCGCACCCCGCCCCCGTCAGCACGCGCGGTGACCTCGATGCACCGCAGCGGCCGGTACCCGGTCCAGCTCGGCGGCGAGCCCGGGCAGGTCGGCGGCCTGCCGCAACGCTTCGCGCAGCCGCTGCCCGGCGCGTTCGTGCTCGCCGGTTCGCAGGTCCTCGGCGGCGCCGCACCGCAGCCGCTCGACCTCCTCGAGCCGGTGCCGCACCGCAGCCCGCGCGGCCTCCGCCTGCGCCCCGGTGAGCTGGTCCGCGGCCTGCTGCGCGGCCACGACCAGCCCGTCGGCCAGCAGCCGGTCGACGGTGCCGGCCGGATCGGCCCGGCCACCCGGCTCGGCGAGCACGCTCACGGCGATCCTGCCGGCCTCGTCGGGGTCGAGGCCGGTGCGGGTGAGCAGCCCGTAGAGCGTGCGTGCCCCGGCGCCGTCTGCCCGCTTGTCCCGCACCGGGGCGAGCAGATGGAACAGGCAGAGCGTGGTCAGGTCGGTGCCGGCGGCGGCCTCGGTGGCCAGCATGCCGACGGCCTCCCTGGCGGCCCGGACGGCGGCGTTGTCGGGCAGGGTGTCGAGCTCGTGCGCCCGCTCGCCGATCGCGACCGCGTTCAGCGCGCCCGTCCGGCCGGCCGGAAGCGGGGTGACGGTGAACCCGCGCAGCAGCCGGAACGCCGTGGCCGCCGGGAACAGCAGCCGCGGGATGCTGTCGACGCCTGCGGCGATGAGCTTCGTGGTGAGGCTGTCGAAGCGGCCGCGCATCCCGGCCGCGGACGGCAGCGGGACCGGCGACACGATCCGCAGCCCGGCGGCGGAACGGGCGCGATCGAGGTCGGTGTCGCCCAGCGCCCCGTGGGCCGCAGCCGCCGCCCGCAGCTGACCGTCGGTGATCACGCCCAGCTCGCCGTGGCCGGCGGTCAGCAGCGCGGCGAGAGCCGCGATCTCCGGCCCCAGCTGCCGGTGTCGCTCCTGCTCCCGGCGCTGCCACCAGTGCGGGTCGGTCAGGTCGACGCCTCGGGACCGGGTGAGCTCGTCGTGCTCGCGCAGGAGCTGGGCGCAGACCAGGCCACTCTGCCCGGCGCGCTGCGCGATCTTGGCCCAGAGCCGTACGACGGCATCGGTGCGTTCGCGCAGCCGGCCGGCGTCCATGTCAGGGTCCACGGCGTAGCGGGTGAGCAGGTCGTCGGGCAGGTGCGGCAGCCGCCTGCGCAACGGCTTGATCACCTCGTCCTCGTAGGTCCGAGGATCGAACGGCGTCATCCCCGATGGCCCGGTCAGCTCGAGACCGCGATCTTCGACACGGCCTCGATCGCCTCGTCGAGCTCGGCGGCGGACAGCCCGATGGACACCTCGATCACCAGGTCGTGGCCCGATTCGCGCTCGCTGGCCCGCAACGCCAGCAGCCCGTCCTCGTCGATGGACATCGTGACGTCGATGGCCGGCACGCCGCGAGGCCGCGCCGGGATGCCGGTGATGACGCCGCTGCCGTTGGTCAGCGGGTTGTTCGCGGCGAGCTCCGGGCTGAGCACCGGTCCGGCCTGTTCGTAGAGCGCGATCATCACGCTGGTCTGGTTGTCGGTGACCGTGGTCGCGACGATGGTCCGCTCGCCGGTCGGCAGCGGGTCGTTGGCACGCGCCAGGTGCTCCACGTAGAGCCGGTCGGGATCGTTGCCGTCCTGCAGCCGCACCCCGTACGCACGCGGCAACACGCTCCGGGTCCGCTTGGCGATCAGGTGCTGCAGGCTCTGTGCGGAGATGCCGACCTGGCGGGCGACCTCGCCGACGACGTCCGCCGCCGCCCGTTCCCCTTCTGCCGCGTTCTCGGAACGCTCCTTGGCCTCCTGCTGCATCCGGTAGACGACCCGGGACAGCGCGAACACCGCCGCCCCCTTCGCCACCGCCAGCTCCGGGTCGTGCAGTTTCGGCTGCCAGCCGAACTCCGCGCTCAACCGGGCGGCCACCGCCGGCATCCGGGTCGAGCCGCCCACCAGCAGTACCTCGTCGATGGCCGCACCGGGTTGCTTCTCCTGCAACGTGGCCAGCGTGCGCCGGACGATCTCGACGGTGCGGTCGAGCAGGTCCGCGGTCATCGTCTCGAACTCGGCGCGGCTCACCTCGATGCGGGCCGCGGCGCCGGCGAAGCGCAGCTGTATCGGGCGGGTCTCCTGGTGGGAGAGCTGCTTCTTCAGCTCCTCGGCCTTGGTGGCCACCTCCTGCAGGAACTCCGGGTCGTCCTCGGGCGACTCGGCGGGCTCGGCCTCGGCGACGAAGCGCTCCAGGAGGTGCTCGCGCAGCCGTGCGTCCCAGTCGGCGCCGCCGAGGTTGGTGTCACCGTCGGTGCAGACGACCGTGATCTCGCGACGCGCCGACCCGGATGACGGTCGTGTCGAACGTGCCACCGCCCAGGTCGTAGACCAGCACCGTCTGGTCCTTTGCCGCGGCGGTGAGGTCGTAGTGCACGGCCGCCGCGACCGGCTCGGGCAGGATCCCCACCACGTCCAGCCCGGCGATCAGGCCGGCTTTGCGGGTGGCCTCCTTCTGCCGGGCGCCGAAGTAGGCGGGCACCGTGATCACGACCTGCTCGACGGGGCCGTCGGTGTAGCTCGCGGCGTCGGCGGCCAGCCGGCGCAGGATCAGCGCGGAGATCGACTCCGGGGTGTGCACCTCGCCGTGGAACTCGTACTCCCGGTCCTCCCCCATCCGCCGCTTGATCAGGCGTGACGACGCTGTCGGCGTCGATGAACGAGGACTGCTTGGCCGTCTCCCCCACCACCACGTTGGTCGGGCTCTCGAACTGCACGACCGACGGCGTGATCTCGGCTCCGGTGTCGTTGCGGCACACGGTGGGGCGACCGGAGTCGTCGATGTACGCGATCGCCGAGTAGGTGGTGCCCAGGTCGATCCCGAACACCCGGCCGGCGCCGTCGGTCATCTCGTCTCCCTCTCGCAGCGGTACACCGTGACCCGGGCCGGGGCGATCACGCGGCCGGTGTCGATCTCCGCGTAGCCGTCGGCCAGCACCTCGGCGACCGTCCCGTCCCGCTCGCCTTCGTCGGTCGGGACGGCGTTGGCGACCTGATGGCGGCCCGGCTCGATCCCGGTGCCAGCCGCGTTCGGCATGACGCCCACCCCGCAGCGCTCCAGCGCGTCGGTGACCTCCTCGGCGAAGGAGCGCAGCAGGCTGCGCACCTGCTCACCGGTGATCGCGGCCGGCACAGTGGCGGCCTGCCGGAGCAGGTCGTTGCGCAGCCGGTAGAGATCGGTCACCACGGGACGCAACACGCCGTTGCGCTCCGCGGAACGCAGCCGCTGGATCTCCGCGTGCTGACGGTCGATCACCCGTTCGCGGGCGGCCGCGCGGGCGGTGTCCTCGTCGAGGCGCTCACGCATCGCGGCCAGGTGTGCCTCGACGGCACCCAGCCGGGCGCCGAGATCGGGTTCCGGCGCAGTGTCGGCCGGATCGGCTGGCAGCGCATCGGACTCGGGGCGTGACTCCGTGGAGGTCATCAGTTCGTCTCTGTCGAGTGGCGGGCCCACTGGAAGGTAACTGACGAGCTACCGACGGCGACAGTGCTGCCGCCCCGCCCTATCGGCCGGCGGCACCGGCTCGGGACGCCCGCGGCAGGCGTCAACCGCTCACGCCGAGCTCGGCGAGCCGGGCGCGGTAGCGTTCGACGCCTCGCAGCTTGACGTCCTCGTAGCCGCGCACCAGGTCGGCGGCCTCGGCGGCCGCGACGGCCGTCGGATACGACTCCGCGGTCAACCCGGCCGCCAGCCGCAGCACCATGGCCCGGTAGGAATCGCGCAGCTCCCGCTCCAGTCGCCGGATGGCCGTGCGGCCGAACGGGTCGAGCGGGGTGCCTCGCAGCCGCTTCCCCCGGGCCAGGGCCTGCAGGGCGGGGCGGGCCCACGGACCGAGCGCGATCTTCCGGTCCCAGCCCAGCGCCTTGAGCATCGGCGGGTGCAGCCGGTAGCGGAGCTTCTCCCCGCCGGGCACCTCCGCCGCCAGCCGCGCGTCGAAGGCCGGGTCGGTCAGCAGCCGGGCCACCTCGTACTCGTCCTTGTAGGCGGTGAGCTTGTGCAGCCCGCGCGCCGCGGCCTCGCTGAACGCCGTGTCCTCGCCCAGCGCCCGCTCGGCCCGCCAGATCGCCAGCACGTCCGCGACGTAACCGCGCGCAGTGCGCGGCCCGTCGTAGTCGACGAGCTGCGCCGCCCGGATCTCCACCAGCCGCCTGGTCTCCCCCGCGAGGTCGGCCAGATCGGTGCGCGCGGGTTGGCGGCCGGGCCGGGACGGCGGTGGCGTTCGCTCTCGTCGCCGCCGCGAACGCGGCCGGATCGGCCACCGCGACCCGCCCCCAACGGAACGCCGCCGTGTTCGCGGCCACCGCCACCCCGTTCAACGCGATCGCCCACTCGACCGCCGCGGCCGAGAGCGGCAGCGCCCCCGCCTGGTACGCGGCCCCGACGAGCAGCAGGTTGGCCGGCATCGCGTCGCCGAACAGTGCACGCGCCGCGCGCCTGCGCGTCGACCGTCACCACCTCCCGGGCCGAGCCCCGGATGCGCTCGACGAGCGCCGCCACGTCGGGAGCGGCCACCGCGGCGTCGCGGACCATCGCCCCGGTCGGCACCGGGCTGACCGAGACGGCCGCCAGCGTGCGCCTCCGGCGAGGCGTAGCCGAGGTTGCGGCCGTCGGCGCCGACCAGCACGTCGAAGGCCAGGTAGCAGCGCGCCGTCGCCGCCCCGACCCGGTTGGCCGGGCCGAGCTCCGCCGCGTCCCGCGCGATGCGCAGGTGCGAGGTGACCGGCCCGGCCTTCTGCGACAGCCCGGTCTGGTCGACCCCGTGTACCGCGAGCCCGTCGCGAACCGCGGCCGAACCCAGCACCTGGTTGACCGTGACGATCCCGGTGCCGCCGATCCCGGCCAGGAAGACGTCGCCGGACGCGGGCCGCTCGACGTCGGGGACGGCGGGCGGTTCGGGGCGCTCGCGGCCGGGGCTCGTGGTCGACCCGCCTGGCGGCAGCTCGACCGTCACGAACGACGGGCAGTCGCCGGCCAGGCAGGAGTAGTCGGTGTTGCACGAGGTCTGGTCGATGCGGGTCTTGCGGCCGAACTCCGTGTCGACCGGCTGCACGGACAGGCAGTTGCTCTTCACACCGCAGTCGCCGCAGCCCTCGCAGACGGCCTCGTTGATGATCACGCGGGTGGGCCGGACGGCGAGCGTGCCCCGCTTGCGCAGCCGGCGGGACTCCGCGGCGCAGCGCTGGTCGTAGACGAGCACGCTGACGCCCGGCGACGTCGGCGAGCACGCGCTGGGCCTCGTCGAAGCGGTCGCGGTGCCAGAGGTCCACCCCGGCCGGCAGCGCGGGCAGGGCGCGGTAGCGCTCCGGCTCGTCGGCGCACACGATGATCTTCTTGACGCCCTCGGCGAGCAGCTTGGCGGCCAGTGCCGGCACCTCCAGCCCGCCTTCGGCGTCCTGCCCGCCCGTCATCGCGACGGCCCGGTTGTAGAGCAGCTTGTAGGTGATCGAGACCCCGGCCGCGACGCAGGCCTGCACGGCGAGCTGCCCGGAGTGGGCGAACGTGCCGTCACCCATGTTCTGGTACATGTGCCCGGCGGTGGTGAACGGCGCCTGGCCGATCCACTGCGCGCCCTCCCCGCCCATCTGCGTGATCGACGTGACCGCGCTCTCCGGGCGGTGGACCAGCGCCACCATGGCGTGGCAGCCGATGCCGCCACCCGCGACCGCACCCTCGGGCACGATCGTCGAGCGGTTGTGCGGGCAGCCGGAACAGAAGTACGGGGTCCGGTTGACGGGCAGCAGGGCCAGCTGCGGCGGCTCGCGGCGGACCGCGGCCAGGTCGATCTCGGGGTGGGCGGCCAGCACCCGGCGCAGCGGACCGACCAGCGCGCCCGCCGTGAGCTCACCGGCGACCGGCACCAGCGGCGCGCCCGCGGCGTCGGCCGACCCGACGACGAGCGGGGCGTCGGGCAGCCCGTACAGGACGTCGCGCACCGCCGACTCCACGAACGGCGACTTCTCCTCCACGACGAGCACCTGCGACAGGCCGGTGGCGAAGGAGCGCAGCAGGTCCCGCTCGAGCGGGTGGATCATCCCGAGGCGCAGCAGCCGGATGCCGGCGCGGCGGCAGGCGTGTCGGGATCGGGGTCGTCGAGGCCGAGGTCGCGCAGCGCCTGCCGGACGTCGGTGAACGCCTTGCCGCCCGCCACGATGCCGAGCCAGGCGCCGGGGGCGTCGAGCTCGATCTCGTTGATCGGGTTGGCCGCGAGGAACGCTCGCAGCATCGCCCAGCGCGGACCGTACATCTGGGCCTCGGCCTGCAGCGACGCGGGCGGCGCGAGCATCGGGATCTGCCGGTAGGACCAGGGGCGGCCCTCCCACTCGAGTTCCGGCACGGTGATCGACATGTCGGCGCAGGAGCCGTCGATCGTGTAGATGCCGTCCGCGACGTCGGCGGTGATCTTCATCCCGACCCACATGCCGGACGCCCGCGACATCGCGATGCCGTAGCGCCCCAGCCGGATGATCTCCGCGGCGGTGCCGGGGTAGAGCACGGGCAGCCCGTAGCCGGCCAGGGTGCGCTCGCTGATGCACGGGATCGTGGAGGACTTGCAGCTCGGGTCGTCGCCCGCGAGCACGAGCACCCCGCCGGACGGGTGCGCGCCGCACATGTTGCCGTGCCGGATCGGGTCTCCGGCGCGGTCGACGCCGGGCGCCTTGCCGTACCAGACACCCACCGCACCGTCGACGGTCCGCTCGTGGCCGGGCACCTCGACCTGGCTGCCCCACACCGCGGTGGCGGCGAGCTCCTCGTTGACGCCGGGCACCAGGGTCAGGCCGGCGCCCTCCCGCAGCTCGGTGGCCCTGGCCAGGGTCTGGTCGAGCCCGCCGAGCGGGCTGCCCTGGTAGCCGGAGACGAACGACGCGGTGCTCAGGCCCGCTGCCGCGTCGGCCGCGTGCTGCTCGACGAGCATCCGGGCGATCGCCTGCACGCCGGTGAGCAGCACCGGACCGGCCCCGGCCCGATAGCGCGCCGCAAGCTCGAAATCGACGGACAAGCGGCCTCCTTCGTCGCGGGTCGTGAGTGCGTAGCCGTGCTGGAACACGGCTCCGCACTCACATGTGCGTCAGTGCCGCGGAGACCTTGGCCGCGGCCCTGCGGACACTCTGCACGACGGCGACCTTGCGCGCTCCCAGCACCCGCGACGTGCTGCCGACCACGGAGATCGCGGCGACCGCCACCTTGCGGTCGCCGCGGTCGAGCACGATCGGCGCCGCGATCGACGACATGCCCATGGTGTGCTCCTCGCGGGACGCCGCGAAGCCGTCGACGCGCACCTGCCGCAACACCTGCCGGTACCGCACCGGGTCCACGATCGTGAACGGCGTGCGCCGCACGAAGCCGCGCTCGAGGATCGCGCGTTCCATCGACGGGAGGAAGGCGGCCATCGCCTTGCCCGCGCTGGAGGAGTGTCCCGGCCCGCGTCGGTACAGCTCGGTGTGGAAGATCGTGCCGGCGCCGCTGGTCTCCAGCCGGTCGATGTAGAGCACGTCCGCGCCCACCGGCACCGCGAGCTGCGCGGTCTCCCGCAGCACGTCGCGCAGCTCGCCGAGCACCGGGACCGACAGCTCGCGCAGCATCAACCGGTCGACCACGAGCTGACCGATCTCGAACAGTCGAAGGCCCAGCCGGTAGCGGCCGCTGCGAGTGCGTTCCAACATCCCGCTCGCGGCCAGCGCGGCCAGCATCCGGCACGCCGTGCTCTTGGCGATGCCCAGCTCCCGCGCCACCCGGGTGGCACCCAGCTCGGCCTCGGTCTCGAAACAGCCGAGCACGCCCATCGCGATCGAGACCGAACGCAGCGGACCGTCGTCCCGCTCGGCGCCGGGATCGCAGGCCTGCTCCCGCACCCGGTCCGGGACGAGCGCGGGAACGTCCGACTCCGGCGCGGCCGGATCGAGGATCGCGTCGTCGAGATCCGTGATCGTCATGATTCCCATGCCGGGAACTCGTCGGGAGGAGGCACGTTCACCTCGGTCACCCGGTTCCGGTAGGAGACGAACGCCGTCCGCGCCCCCTCCCGCACCTTGACCCGGATCTCCTCGGTGTTCAGCGGCTCGCCGGGGTCGTAGCCGTGCGCCCACGTGGCGAACGCGCGCATCGGCCCGGAGTGCGTGGCGGCCAGGATGCGGGTGTCGTCGGGGTACTCCGCGATGAGCCGGTGGAAGCCGCGCCAGAACCGGCGCACGCACAGCGCGGGCGGCTCGAAGTACATGAGCGGGATCGTCAGCCACATCTGGATCGGGTCGGCCCCGCCCAGCTGCACGCGGTAGAAGCGGTCGATCTCGACGAGCCAGCGGGGCCGGTCGCCGACCGCCATCCGCTCCAGCTTCTCCATCATCGACTGGTACTGCCGGAACGCCGAGGTGACGTCGCGCAGCCCGTCGGGCGTCCAGACGCCGAAGTTGCGCAGCTCCGCGATCGCGACCGGCGCGGTGAGTTCGATGTGCTTGCCCCACATCTCCATGCCGTCGGTCGCGCCCCGGTAGAGCTGCTCGGCGGTCTGGCGTGCCCGGTTGGTGTCGGCGCAGACGAGCCGGACGCGGTCGCCGTCGTCCCAGCGGCGGGCCAGCTCGTGGCCGCGGCGGTGGGCCTGCCAGCCGCCCATCGGCGTCAGGCCGGCGTCGGTGGAGTAGCCCTGGGTGATGCCGTGCCGGATGATCGAGATCTCGCGGACGAACTTCTCCGACGCCCGCCGCTCGACCGGCGCCGCGATCTCCTTGCCGCGGGTGGCCTCGGCGAGCGCCGGGGTGAACGTCGCGCCCTCGTACTCGACGACCGGGGCGGGAGCCGCCGCGGCCTTCGTGCCCCGCTCCCGGAACCGGCGCAGGTAGAGCGGGGTCGAGTCGGGCGCGTCGACGGTGGCCGTCGAACCGTTTGCTGCAGTTCCGTTCGCAGCGGGCTTGCTCCCCTGCCGCTCCCGGTACCGGGCCAGGTAGTTGGGTGCCTCGTAGCGGTCGAGCTTGCGGGGGTCATGGGGGGTGCTCACGAGTGCACCGTGAAGAAGCGCTCGTTGACCTGCCGGTGGTAGTAGAAGATCGCCCGTCCCATCTCCTCCTCGGTCCAGGTGATCGGCTCGAAGTCCGGGTCCACCCAGTAGCCGCCGGTGAACAGCTCGTTGCGGTTGCCGACCGGGTCGAAGAAGTAGGTGGTGTAGCCGCGGGTCACGCCGTGCCGCGTGGGCGCCACGTCGATCTCGACGCCGTGGTAGGCCAGCGTGTCGGCGGCGTCGCGGATGCCGTTCCAGTCGTCCATCCAGAACGCGAAGTGGTGCAGCGCGCCGTTCGGGCCGGTGATCACGGCGATGTCGTGCGGGGTGTGGCTGCGCTCCAGGAACGCGGCCAGCTGGTGACCGTCGTTGGCCACGATCTGCTCGGTGAGCCGGAACTCCAGTACCTCGGTGAAGAACGCGGTGAACGCCTCCACGTCCTCGGCCATCACGAACACGTGGTCCAGCCGCGGTGGCGCGATCCCGACCAGGTCCTGCGGCTTGGGCGGCGGGTTGGTCAGCGGCAGCATGTTGCCCAGCCGCTGCATGCCGTGCACCAGCTCCACGACGTGCCCCGACGGCGAGTCGAAGCGGATCGCCTCACCCCAGCCGGGGCCCAGCTCGCGGGCGGCGTAGCGCTTCACCGGCACGCTCGCGGCCTGCAGCTTGTCGGTGAAGTAGTCCAGGTCGCCGGCATCGGCCACCTTGAACGACATGTGATCCAGGCCGTAGGTGGGCGCCTGCCGCAGCACGACCGAGTGGTGCTCGTGCTCGTCCCAGCACTTGAGGAACACGCGCTCGACGCCGTCGCGCACGTCGCGGTCGGTCTCGATCAGGCCGAGCACCTCGGTGTAGTACGCGGTGCACAGCTCGAGGTCGGGCACCCGCACCTCGACGTGTTGCAGTCGCAGGATCCGGTCCGGCATGGGTGTCCCCCGTTCTCGTGTCGATGCTTCGGCCCTGACAAGCAGGCCTCAGGTGTGCATCCGCAGAAAGCGCTGGCTGATGACGTTCTCGTAGTAGAACAGTCCCTTGCCGAACTCGTTCTCGGTCCAGGTGATGATCTCGACGTCGGGATCGACCCAGTAGCCGCCGGTGAACACCTCGTTGCGGATGCCGAGCGGGTCGAAGAAGTAGATGGTGTTGCCGCGGGTGACGCCGTGCCGGGTCGGGCCCTGGTCGATCTGCACGCCGTTGTAGGCCAGCGTGTCGGCGGCCTTGCGGATGTGGTCCCAGTCGTCGAGCCAGTAGGCCCAGTGGTGCAACGCCCCGTTCGGCCCGTTGACGATGGCGATGTCGTGCGGGGAGTTGGTGCGCCCGGCCAGCCACACGCCGAGCTGGTGGCCGTTGCCGTCGAGCACCTGCTCGGTGAGCCGCAGGCCCAGCACGTCGATGAAGAAGCGGCTGGCCTCGGCCACCTCCTCCGCGTTGACCAGCATGTGGTCCATCCGGGGCGGCGCGATTCCGGGCAGGTCCGGCGGCGGAACCGGCGAGGGGTTGTGCTTGCCGAGGATGTTCCCGGTTTTCTCGATGTCCCAGACCAGCTCCATCATCTGGCCGGACGGCACCTCGAAGCGGATCGACTCGCCCTGCCCGACGGCTTCTCCCTTGGACACCCGGCTGACCTGGCATCCGTAGTCGGCCAGCTTCTTCTCGAAGTCGTGCAGGTCGTCCTCGGCCTCCACGCGGAAGGTGAAGGAGTCCATCCCGGTGCGCGGGTGGTAGCGCATGCGCAGCGAGTGGTGGTCCTCCTCGTCCCAGCACTTGAACCAGACCGTGTCGCCGAGGTTGGGGTCGACGGTGCGCTGGACCTGCTGCAGCCCCATCACCCCGGTGTAGTAGGCGGTGGCGAGGTCGAGGTCCGGGGTACGGATGTCGATGTGCGCCAGGCGGAGGATCCCCACGGCGAACCAGCTCCCGGGATGGTCGGGTCGATCCTTGACGGCTCGACGCTAGCCCGCCTAGCGTTCCGCAAGGAAGATCAGGTGTTCCGCAAATCAGAACGTCCGCGATATCAGAACGGATGGGATCACATGCCGGGCCCGGAAGGGATGCGCGCCGCGGTCGCCGACTACGTCATGGCGCTGCACCGGTCCTACCTGGCCCAAGCCGACACCTTCCCGCCCGCGGTGCGCGGCCGGTTGCCGCTGCTGGCAGGGGGCCCGCTCACGGTCGCCGCGATCGGTGCCCGAAACCTGCACCTGCTGGCCACCCGGGAGGGGCTCGGGCCGCTGCGCGGACAGGAGGTGGAGCTCGCCGGATCGCTGCCCGGCCTGGACTGGGCGTTGCGCTTCTACGACCCGGTGGTCACGCCTGCGCTCGGGCTGATCGACGAGCGGGAGGCACCGGCTTACGGCGAGGTGAAGCACGCGCTCGGGATCACCACGACCGTCTACCACGTGGTGGCGCAACCGGGGTCGGGCCTGACCCCGCACCACGCAGGGCACGTCGGATCCGGGCTGGCCAGCGGGCACTCCGCGGCGGCCAGGGACTTCGAGACGATCCGCAGCCGGGTGCGCGGGCGGGAGCGGCTGGTCGACGAGCTGGTCGGGGCCGCTGCGGCCGGGTTGCCGCACGCGCAGGCGTTGCTGGCCAGGGCCATCGCCCCGCACAACGCGGCGGTGGCTGCGGTGGCCGACGCCCCGGACCCCGACCCGGACGCGGTCCGCAAAGCCCTGCTGGAGTCGGTCGGCGGCCGCCGCGAGTGGCGGCCGGAGCCGCCGGCGTGATCGGCCCCCGGCGAACACCCTGCCCCTGTGCGCGAACGGCACTTTCGCGCGATAGGTATGCGCGAAAGTGCCGTTCGCGCCAGTGGCTCGGGGATCCGGGCTCGGGTGCGCCGGGTCCGCGCCGTGGGCACGGGCGGCGGGGTGGGCGCGGTGGGTGACGCGACGCTGTCCACGGTGCGCAACGCCGCACGGGTGCTCAAGTCGTTTCGGACCAGGGAGGAGTCGCTCGGGGTGTCCGAGCTGGCTCGTCGGCTGGAGCTGGGCAAGTCCACCGTGCACCGGTTGCTGACCACACTGGTCTCCGAGGGACTCGTCGAGCAGGACCGCCGTACCGGCGGCTACCGGCTGGGCATCGTGATGTTCGAGCTCGGCGAGGCGGTGAAGGTGCACCTCGACCTGCACGCTGCGGCCGGTCCCGTCCTGGCGCACCTGCGCGAGCAGACCGGGGAGTCGTCGCAGGTCGGGGTGCTCGACGGGGACGAGGTGGTCTACGTCGACCGGCTGGAGAGCGCCTACTCGCTGCGGCTGTTCACCGAGACCGGACGGCGGGTGCCCGCGCACTGCACGTCCAGCGGCAAGGTGCTGATGGCGCACCGGCCCGCGCCGGAGCTCGAGAGGTACCTGTCCCGGGGCGCCCTCCCCCGGCTCACCCCGGACACGATCACTGATCCGGACGCGTTGCGCGCCGAGCTCGCCACCGTGCGGACCAGGGGCTGGGCCGAGGCGATCAACGAGCGGGAGATCGGTGTCGCGAGCCTGGCCGCTCCTGTCCGCGACCGGCACGGTGAGGTCGTCGCGGCGGTGAGCATCGGCGCCCCGGTGTCCCGCTTCGGCGCGGTGCCCCGCAGCCGCATGGCCGAGGCACTGGTGGAGGCGGGTGAGGCGGTCAGCCGCCGGCTCGGTTGGAACCCGGAGGCTCCGTGATCACCGCACACACCGCCGGTATGTGCGACGGCTGGGAGCCATCATCGCCCCATCGCCTGCGGCCCGTGAGTGCACAGCCGTGCTAGAACGCGGCGGGGCACTCACGACCCGAACGAAGGAGCACCCGTGCCACTCGTCCAGATCACACTCGCCCGGGGTCGCACACCCGAGCAGCTCGCCGCCCTCGGGGCGGCCGTCACCGCTGCCGTGCACGAGTCGATCGGCGCCCCGACGGCGAACATCCGGGTGGTGGTGACCGAGTGCGAGCCGGAGCTGTGGTTCATCGGCGGCGAGTCGATGGCGGCGCTGCGGGAAGCCGGCAAGCGCTGACGCGGCCATGACCCTCGTCCCGCTCGACGACGGCCGCCCGCCCGGCGCACCGGCCTGGGTCGTGCGTGCCGCCGACGGGCGCAGCTTCGCGGTCTTCGCGGTCGACGACGGCTACCGGGTGACCGACGCGGTGTGCCCGCACAACCGCGGACCCCTCGAACAGGGCTGGGTGCGCGACGGGCGGATCGTGGTCTGCCCGTGGCACTGGTACCGCTTCGATCTGGACAGCGGCGCGTGCGAGACCAACCCCCAGCTGGTACTGCGCACGTACCCGGTGATCGAGCGGGACGGCTCGCCGTTCGCCGACGTCGGTGAACCACCGGCCGTTCTCTCCTGGTCGGAGCGGCTGCGCGCGCACGCCAGGGGAGACGGATCGTAGATTTGTGCGGATTGCGCCGCCGGACATGCAATCCCCCGCATGCCCGCGGCGTCCTGCATCCTGGGACCGGGAGGCGGCGTCATGGAGTTCGGCGAGCTGGCACGCCAGCAACTGCCGCGGCTGTACTCGTTGGCCCGCCAACTCGTGGCCGACGACGCCGAGGACCTCGTGCAGGAGTGCCTGCTGCGGGCCTGCCGCGGGTTCGCCGAGCTGCGTGACGTCGAGGCGGCGCCCGCCTGGCTGACCCGGATCCTGGTCAACTGCGCCCGGGACCGGTTCCGGCACCGCGACCGGAGGCCGCGCGAGAGCCCGCTGCCCGACTACGAGGACTTCTCGCTCTACCGCATGATCGCCGCGGAGGACCCGTTCCCGTACTCCGACTCGCTGCACCTCGACTTCCTGTGCCGGTTCGGGCCGGAGGACGTGTGGGCGGTGTTGCGCGGGCTGCCCGCGCTGTACCGGGACCCGCTGGTGCTGGTGCACATGCACGACGTGGCCACCAAGCAGGCGGCGCGGCTGCTCGACGTCCCGCTGGGCACGCTGCTGGCCCGGCTGCACCGGGGCCGCAAGCTGTTCGAGAAGGACCTGTGGACCTACGCGGTGGCGCACGACCTGCTCCGCGAGACCACGACCAGCACCAGGGGGCTTCCGTGATCAACTGCGATGACGCACTGCGTCACCTGTGGGAGTACCTGTTCGACGAGGTCGACCCCGGTAACCGGCACCGGATCAGCGAGCATCTGGACGCGTGCCGGCGCTGCTGCGGCGAGCTGGAGTTCCTCGGTGAGCTGCAGCGTTTCGTGGCCACCGCCCGCCCGGCGCTGCCCGCGGACGTGGGGGCTCGGATGGAGGCTTTCCTGTCCACCCTCGAGAGGTCGACGCCGAAGGGGCCCGATGACCGACCTGATGCACAAGGCTGAGATCCAGCAGCTGGTTCGGACCGCCTACCGGGGGCTGGAGGCCGCCGGCGCCGCCGGCACGCCCTACTACCGGGACGAGCAGCTCGCCGCCCTGCCCGCAGGCGCGGTGGCCTGGTCGCTCGGCGTCGGCAACCCGCTCGGGCAGGTGACGTTGCCGGTCGGCGCCGAGGTACTCGACGTCGGGTGCGGCGGCGGCATCGACACGTTGCTCGCGGCCCGCCAGGTGGGTCCGACGGGTCACGTGACCGGGCTCGACCTGCTGCCCGAGATGTGTGCGCGCGGCCGCGAGCACGCGCGCGCGGCCGGGCTGACCCACGTCGAGTTCGTCGAGGGCGAGATGGAGGCCATCCCGCTGCCCGCCGACTCGGTGGACGCGATCGTCTCCAATGGAGTGATCAACCTGTCGGCCCGCAAGATGCGCGCGTTGTTCGAGTGCGCCAGGGTGCTGCGGCCCGGCGGGCTGCTGTGCCTGACCGACGTGACGATCGACGAGCGGGCGCTGCCGCCGGAGGTGCTCACCCACCCCGCGGCGTGGTCCGGTTGCGCGGCAGGGGCGATGGCGGAGAAGGCGCTGCTGCGCGGGCTGGGCCGGGTGGGGCTGGTGGACGTGACGGTGCTCGAGCGGCACCCGTTCGGGGTCGAGGACTGCGCCCGGTTCCCGCTGTTCACCCCCGAGCTGCTCGCCGTCATGCGGGCGACGATCCCGCCGCAGCAGCAGCCGACGATCGCCACCGCGATCACCGTCACCGCACGTCAACCCGTTCAGGACGCCGCGGGCGACGATGTCATTGCATCTCGGCCGACCCGCAATGAGGCCGCGCCGGCCACCGTCATGAACGGCATGGAGTACACCGAGATCCGAGAATTCAGTGCCGGTGACCGCGCCTGCGGCGACGGGGTGGGGCGCGACCTCAAGGCGTGGTGGGGGGCCTGTCCGCCCGGCACGCGCACCGTCGTCTCCGTCCGAGATCCCTCGACGAAGGCCGATGTACCGGCGCTGGCGCGCCTGCTCGGGCACACCGTCGAGGACACCACCGAGACCGGGGATACGTCGCGTATCACGGTCCGCACGAAGGGAAACCAGACATGAGCAAGATGATCTTCGGCTGCTCCCACGGCCGGGACGACGTGGAGCGGGCGACGCTGCCGTTCATCGCGGCCAATGTGGCGGCGATCGCCGGTCAGGAGGCCTACGTGCTGCTGACCGTCGAGGGCGCGTGGCTGGCGACCACCGGCTACGCCGACGACATGCACTTCGCCGGGATGCCGGCGCTGCGCCCGCTGATGGCGGAGTTCCTCGACAACGGCGGGACGATCTGGGCCTGCGGCGCCTGCACGAAGCCCCGCGACATCACCGAAGATCAATTGATCAAGGGAGCGCAGATCATCGGGGCGGCCAAGGTGGTCGAGGAGATCGCAGGCGGCGCGCAGAACATCACGTTCGCCTGACGGACCGCCGCCGTCCGGGCCGAGCCCCGCCGCCTAGCGGAAGGCCGTCACGAACACGGCGAGGGCGAGAAGCACGAGCAGGACGGGCAGCACGACGGTCCAGAACCGTCCCGCCAGCCGGACCGGCGATGCGGTGGCGTGTGCGCGACGCTGCAGCATCGCCGACCGGCGCCATTCGTACTGTGCGTGCTGGCGTTGCAGCTGCTCCCATTGCCGCCGCTGCTCACCGGGCAGTCGGGACCACCCGCTGGGTAACAATGGCAGCGTCACGTCCCATGACTCGGCCGGCCGAGTTCTCGTGTTACGCCGGCGGCCGGGCGCGGCGGCGGCGGGACGGGCGGGCCCGACCGGGATCCGGGTACCGTTCGATCAGCAGCCGCGGCGAGGGGAGCGAGGTGTTCCACAGCAGGCCAGGGCGCGGCACCCCGGACGCGCAGGCCCTGGCCGCGCGCAACGCCGTCACCCAGGCCTTCCTCGCCCTCGACGACGAGCAGCGGGCCGCCGCCGCGGCGGTCGCCGCCGCGGACGAGCTCGGCACCGGACGGCGCCTCGACAGCGCATGGGCCCAGATCGCCGCCGTGGGCGACGCCGCCACCGAGGCCTACCTCGCGGCCACGAACGAGTTCCCGCTGGACGGCACCGGGCCGGTGCACGGAGCCCAGGCCGCCGACGAGCGGGCCAGGGCCGAGATCGAGCGGGCCCGCGAGTCGATCCGCCAGTTCCGTGCCCGGCATGCGCGGGTGCTCGACGATGCGGCGCTGGCCGCCGACAGCCTGCCGCGCACCGTGCAGGATGCGCGCTCCGCGGTGGTCGCCGCCCGCACCGCGGTCCAGCAGGCCGACGCCGCCGGCGTGCGGTCCCGGCGGGCGGCCGATCGGCTCGCCGACGCCGAGCGCGCCGCCGGCCTGCTCGACGCGCCCGCCGCCGGGTTGAAGGACCGGCGGGACACCGCACTGCGGGTGCTCGAACTTGCCCGCTCGGCCAGCACGCTGGCCGCCGACGCGCCGGGCACGGCCCGCTCGGTGCGTTCGGCGCTGGTCAGCATCCCGACCCGGCGGGAGGCCGCCGCCACGAAGGCCGAGCAGATCGAGCCGGCCATGTCCGCGCTGCGCCGGGAGTTCTCCGAGCCCTGCTCGCGTGACCTGATCGGCTCCGAGGCCCGCACCCGCGAGGCGATCGTCGAGGCCGACGTCGCTCTCGAGACGGCTCGCCGGGACGCCGACGCCGGCGACTGGGACAGCGCGGTCGACCACGTCGCCGAGGCACGCGTCGGCGCTCGGCCGGGCCGAGGAGCGCCACGAGGCCGTGATCGGCCGGCTCGCCGAGCTGAGGGCGGTGCGCGCCGACCCGACCCGGTTCGCCGCCGACACCCGGTTCGTGGTGCGCGACGCCCAACGGCTGGTGGTGGACCGCGGCCTGGTCAAGGAGTTCGGCCCGATCCTCGACGCGCAGTCGGTGCGGCTGCAGAACGCCCAGGACCGGTTGACCGGGGTGCACCCGGACTACTGGCTCTACCTCACCGAGCTGCGCGGCGATCACCGACCGGGTGCGCGACGTGGTGAGCCAAGCGCGCAAGCGTCCGTGAGTGTTGCGCCGGGTGAGAACACGGCGCAGCACCCACGACCCCCCGGGAGTCAGTGATCGGGTTCGTGGCCGATCGCCACATCGCCGGTCGGGGTGATCTCGCCGGTCCAGCCGCAGCCGCCGCACCAGCAGTAGAAGCGCCGATCCTCGGCTTCCCAGAACTCGGTCGCCAGGTCCAGGCCGCCGGCACAGTGCGGGCAGAACCGGGGTGCGTCCCGCCGGTGTGCCGCGGCGTCCGCGGCGAACCGGCGGTCCACCGCTCGGCTCACGTCGCCGCTCCGGCCCGTCCTCTCGGCCGCGATCTTGTCGGCCGCGCTGATGTGGATCTTCTTGATGGTGTCCAGCATCGGCGAGAAGCGGGAGGAGCCCATGTCGCAGAAGTCGAGCGCGAACTGCGCGCCGCCGGCGTTGAACTTGTCCTTCTCGCACGGCAGGTCGATCCGCTCGTGCGGCTCGCGGATGGTGCCCAGCGGGTCGCCGCCGGACGCGACGACGTCCATCTGCTCGCGGAACATCTTGCGCAGCATCGCCACCCCGATGTCGCTGCGCCCGAGGTGCTCGGTGGTCCGATCGGTGATCGCGCCCTGCGTCACCCAGGCCATCATGTCCTGGCCCTCGACGTAGTTGGTGACGTGCCGACCGTTGGAGTCGATCACCGGCACCTCGTAGTCCGGGATCTGCGGCTGCTCGCACGTGCTCGTAGCCGTCCGGGCTGTGCACGGTGTAGAGGATGAACCGGGTGGTGGTGCGGTTGATCGGCACCCGGATCTGCATCTGGTGCACGCCCCCGCCGCCGACCCGCATGTTGTACGGGAAGACCAGCGGGTGCCCGACCTTCCAGTCGTCGTTCTCCTCGCTGGCTCCCTTGAGCACCCGGCGCTTGATGATCCCCCACTCGAACGGCGTGAACCCGATCTTCACGTGCTCCTTGCCGAACGAGGCGGGCGCGGTGAAGCCCTCGTGCCGGCCGACGAACTCGAAGTAGCGCCCGTGCAGGAACTCGACGTGGTGCGGGTCGACCGCGTTCTCCATGATCTGCACGTAGTTGCACGGCAGGTCGGCCCAGCCGATGTCCCGGAAGCCGTCCATCACGTAGGTGTCGAAGCGCGGCAGCTTCGGCGCCGGGTACCGGGCCCGACGTAGGCCCAGACCAGCCCGCCCAGCTCCTCGACCTTGCCGGCTTCGGCCCGCACCCGGTTCTGGAACTGGGTGTTCTCCCGCTCGGCCGGCTGCTCGATGCAGGCGCCCTCGGTGTCGAACTTCCAGCCGTGGTACGGGCAGCGCAGCCCGTCGGACTCGACCACGCCGTAGGCCATCGACGCCTTCCGGTGCGGGCACGGCTCCGGAATGATCCCGTAGCGGCCGACTGGGAGTGCGCCACAGCGCGAAGAAATCCCCGAGCAGCTCCACCCGCTTCACCGGGAACTCGACCAGCTCCCGGGTGAACGCCACCGGGTACCAGTAGCGGCGCAGCACCTCGCCCATCCTGGTGCCGGCCTCGACCTGGGTCAGCTCGTCGTTCTGCTCGGCGGTCAGCATGGCAGCTCCCCGTGGTGGGCGGCGTCGGTGCTGACGCTAGGTAGCGCCGGGCAGCCGGACAAGGCATCCTTCCCGCATGGAGGGAAGGCCCCGTTCGGGCGTCGTGGGAGCTCACGCTCCGTGCGCAACGCGGCCCGGCTGCTCAAGGAGTTCTCCCGGAGCGACCGCGAACTCGGCGTCTCCGAGCTCGCCCGCCGGCTCGAGCTGGCCACCAGCACCGTGCACCGGCTGCTGGCCACCCTCACCGCCGAGCGGCTGCTGGAGCGGGGCCCCGGCGGCTACCGGCTCGGGCTCGCGCTGTACGACCTCGGCGCCGTCGTCGCGCCGCACCTGGACCTGCACGAGGCGGCCATGCCGGTGATGGCCACGCTGCGGCACTCGACCGGCGAGACGGTGCAGCTGGCCGTGCTCGACGGGCTGGAGTCGGTGTACATCGACCGGCTGGAGAGCCCGCACACGGTGCGGATCTTCTCCCGGGTCGGCACGCGCCTACCGGCCGCCACCACCAGCACCGGCAAGACGCTGCTGGCCGCGCTGCCGGCCGCGGAGCTGGATCTCCGGCTGGCCGGCTGGCGGCCGGAGCGGTACACGCCGTTCACGATCGTCGACGAAGCCACGTTGCGGGTCCGGCTGCGCGAGATCGCGGAGCGCGGGTGGGCGGAGAACCGCGAGGAGAGCCGGGTCGGGGTGGTGTCGGTCGCAGCGCCGGTCCGCGGCGCCTGCGGTGCGGTGATCGCCGCCCTCAGCGTGGCCGCGCCGACCGACCGGGTGGGCCCGACGGCTGCGCCACGGATCCGGTCCGCGGTTGCTGGACGCCGCGGCGGTGATCTCCCGGCGGCTCGGGGCCACACCGGCTGAACCGGACCGCGATCGGAGCACCCGTGTGAGCTCGACGACCGTTCAGATCGTCAGCACCAGCTTTCCCGTGGTGTGGCCCATCTCGCCGGCGCGGTGGGCGTGCGCGGCCCGTTCCAGCGGGAAGGTCTCCGCGACCAGCACCCGCAGCCGCCGGTCGTCGACCAGCCGGGCCAGCTCCTCCAGCCCTACGCCGTCCGGCTCGACCAGCATCCCGGTGGCCCGCAGCCCGCGCTCCGCGGCGGCGGCCACCGCGGCGGCGCTGGCGGCCGAGGGCACGCAGACCAGCCGGCCGTCCGGGCGCAGCACGTCCAGCGAGCGCACCGCCACGTCGCCGCCGACCAGGTCCAGCACCAGGTCGACCGGCTCGATCACCCGCTCGAACGCCTCGGCCCGGTAGTCCACCGCCTCGTCCACCCCGAGATCGGTGCAGCAACGGGTGCTTGCCGACCGACGCGGTGCCGATCACGTAGCGCGCCGCGGGCCTTCGCGATCTGCACCGCGAGGTGACCGACGCCGCCGGCCGCGGCGTGCACCAGCACCCGCTGCCCGGCCTGCAGGTGGGCGATGTCGACCAGCGCCTGCCATGCGGTGAGCCCGGCCAGCGACAGTCCGGCCGCCTCCACCTCGGACAGCCGGGCCGGGCGGTGCGCGAAGTGCCGCGACGGCGCGGTGACGAACTCGGCGTAGCCGCCGGCCTGGCGCGGGAACCACGGCATCCCGAACACCGCATCGCCCACCGCGAACCGGGTGACCCCGCTCCGACCGCGTCCACGGTGCCGGCGACGTCCCAGCCCACGGTGAACGGCGGCGGCCCGATCACCGCGGCCATGCCGGCCCCGGCCCGGGTCTTCCAGTCCACCGGGTTCACCCCGGCGGCCGCGACGCGGACCCGGATCTCCGTCGGCAGCGGATCGGGCACCGCGACCTGATGGATCTCGAGCACCTCCGGCCCACCGGTCCGCCGTTGGGTGATCGACGCGCATCGTTGCCACGCGCGGATGCCTACCATCGCCGGCCGCGACGCGCGGCTCGGGCCCACCCGTCACCGATAGGGTTCAGGGGTGAGCCCACTGCCCCACAGTGCCAGCGCGCTGATCGAGTCCGGCCGCCTTGCGCACTGCGTAACGCTGAACAGCGACGGATCACCGCAGGTCAGCTGCGTTTGGGTCGGTCTGGACGGCGACGAGATCGTGATGGGGCACATCCCGCAGAACGCGAAAGTGCGCAACTTGCGGCGCGATCCGCGGATCGTGCTGACGCTGCAGTCCGACGACCGCAACGAAATCGGTATGCAGCACTACCTGGTCATCCACGGCACGGCCGCGGTGACCGAGGGCGGGGCACCCGAACTGCTGCAGCGGCTCGCCGAGGTATACGGCGGAGCGGGCACGGTGTTCCCGCTGCCACCCGACCCGCCGCCCGGATATGTCGTGCGGATCACCATCGACCGGATCGGCGGCTTCGGCCCCTGGACGTCGTAGGTCGTGAGTGCTGCGCCGTGTTCTTACCCGGCGCGGCACTCACGGGCGCGTCAGCGACCGGGGATCGGCTTGCCGCTGAAGACGTACTTGTGGGCCAGCGCCACGGGGTCGTAGGCCGCGGGCGCGGGCGCGTCGGCGGTCACCGTGACCGGCCGGGTCTGCACGATGCACACCGGGTCGCCCGCCCGCCGGTGGCGGGAGATGACCCACTCCACGTCCACCGGATAGCCGTAGTGGTCCTCGATCGCGGTCACCGCACCCACGATCGCCGAGATCTGCTCGTCGTCGAGCACCTTGCGGTCGGCCAGCTTCGCCGGCATCTCGATCTCCGTGACCCGGCCGGCGGCGAAGTCGAACGCCGAGACCACGGTCTTGTGCGCGACGTCGTAGCGCAGCACCCGGCCGTCGGCCTTGCCCACCTCGACGTGGTCGGGGTTGACCAGACCCTGCACGATGGCCTCGCCCCATCCCCAGGACGTCTCGATCACCACCCGGTCGGACTTGCCGGTGACGGGGTGCACCGAGAACGCCACGCCGGAAGCGCGGGCGTGGATCAGCTCGACCACTCCCACCGCGATCGGCATGTCGTGGTGGCTGATCCCCTTGCGCAGCCGGTAGGCCAGCGCGCGGCCGGTGAACAGCGAGGCCCAGCAGCGTCGCACGGCGTCCAGCACCCGCTCGTTGCCGGACACCCCGAGGTAGGTGTCGAAGATCCCCGCGAACGACGCGTCGGCGGCATCCTCCCCCGTGGCCGACGAGCGCACCGCGGTGGGCACGTTGACGTCCGTGCAGCGCAGGCACAGCTCCTCGTAGGCCTGGCTGATCTCAGCGGTCAGCGCCTCCGACATCGGGGTGGCCTCGACGAGTCCCCTGATCCGGGCCGAGGCGGCCTCGACCGCAGCCTCCCCCGGTTCCGTACCCAACCCGCCGAGCACCTCGTCGATCACGACCTCGAGGCCGGACTCGGAACAGTGCCGGCGATAGGCGTCCACGGTGACCGCGAAGCCCTGCGGTACCAGCACTCCGCTCCGGTGCAGCTCCGCCAGCCTGCCGATCTTCGAGCCGGCCCTGGCGACCGCGGTCGCGGGGTCCGCGGGCCCGTCCACCCAGAACGTCGTCGGGCTCTCGGTCTCCGCTGCCACGAGCACCCCCGTCATCGCGTCCCGGCGTCATTCCGACGCGCAGCTCCGCGGCCCGCTTGAGGATCGTGACCGTGCCGTTGCTGCCGTCCACCTCGATCTGGTCGCCGTCACCGATCGCGATGGTGGCGATGCCGACCGCCGTGACCGTCGGCACGCCGTACTCGCGGCCGACGATGGCGGCGTGACTCAGCATGCCACCGCCGTCGCAGACCGCGGCGGCGATCTTGCCGAAGGCCGGCGTCCAGTTCGGTGACGTCGACTCGCAGACCAGGATCTCCCCTGGGGCCAGCCGGTGCAGCTCGTCGGAGCTCTGCAGCACCCGCGCTACGCCGGTAGCCGAGCCTTTGGCCGCGGCCACCCCGGTCAGCGTGGTCTGGCTGGCCGCATCCGGGTTCTGCATCGCCCGCAGCGAGCCCGGGTTGATGCCGAAGATCTCGATCAGCACCGGGTCCTCGACCGACTCCGGGATGGTGCCGAGCACCTTGGGCATCTCGCCGCGGCGGGTGTGCCAGTGATCGAAGTACTGGCGCCGGTCGGCAACGAGACTCTTCAGCTCGCCCGCGTAGGGCTTGCCCCCTGCGACGTCCAACACCTCCGGCCAGAACAGGTAGAGCATGTCGTCGCGGTGGTCGGCGTCGACCCGGCCGGCCAGCTCCTGGCAGGCGTGCCGCAGCGGCAGCATGACCTTGAGATCGATGTAGAAGTTGTGATCGTCCTGCCACCACGGGAAGTTCGCGGCCTGGTTGGCGGCCAGGCCGCCGTCGAACACGGCCTGTTCCTCCCTGGTCAGCCCGGAGCGGGCGGTGTCGATCGCGGCGTCGCGCTCCTCGAGCGCGTTGCGTGCCGCGGCCTCGAAGTCGTGGTCGTCCGGCCGGAGCAGGAAGGTCTTGACCATGCCGAACGGGTTGGTGTCGTCCTCGATCCAGCTGGGCAGGCCGACGTCGCAGGTGGCTTCCTGGCGGTGCCCGAACACGGCGAGGAAGTCGTCGAAGTCGGTCAGCCACTGCGAGGCGGAGCCGCCGTGTGCCGAGAGCGCGGCGCGGAGCCGGTTCGGCTCGTTGTCGGCGAACACGTCCGACAGCCCGGCCTGGCGGGCCTTGATCGCCAGCCCGTACAGCTCCCGGTCCAACTCCATGATCTTCGTTTCCTCGCCTTGGAGGAACTTGCCGACCAGGGTGGTGTCGATGCCCATCTCCGCGCAGGCCCCGTAGAAGCCCAGGAAGTTGACCAGCATCGGGTACATGACCGCGAAGTGGATCTCCATGGCCCTCTTGTGGTAGCGGCGTCCCTGCTGGATCAGCGTGGCCAGCTCCGCGGTCGGGACCGAGGGCAGGTCGACGCCCTGGAAGTAGTCCCAGGTGGCTTCCAGCTCGTCGCGCCCCGCCTCCCAGATGGAGCGGTAGTTCTGCAGGAAGTGCGGCAGGTTGACGGCCAACCTGTTGGCCCGGGCCGCGATCTCGCGGGGGTCGCTCTCCGGTATCGGGGAACCGTAGAGGTGGGTGCCGGCGAAGCGGCAGGTCACGCCGCGGCCGGGCGGCAACGGCAACGACTCCGACGCGCTCTGGGTGCCCGCGCAGTAGCCGTCGGCGCTCCACAGGGTGGCGGCAAGCGGGGTCAGGCCGCGCGACCAGTGGAAGTCGAGGAACCAGAACGCGTTCTCGTCACCAGCTCGGAACGGGGACGGCGCGTCCACCACGTAGGGGAAATCGAAGTGCTCGGGCTTGTAGCCGGGGTACCACTCGCCGGTGAACGCATCGAGCGGGACGACGTGGGCCATCTGGTCTCCTCGGGGATCAACTCAGTTCGATGGACCGTGACAGCGCCCACACCCCGCGGCAACCCACCCGTTCGCTCCTGACGAACGCCGCGGCGCCGCCGAAGCCCGCCCGCCGACGCCGAACGTGCGTCTTCTGCGCAGGTCGGAGCGGTCTACGGTCTCCATCATGTCGAGCGCGCCGCGGAACGAGCAGCGGATGGGAACCGGACCGGGCCACTCCGATGGGTGAGCCGCCCGGGATCGCCGTCGTGGTGGGGGCGTCGGGGTCACTGGGCGGCGCGATCGCGGAGCGGCTGGCCGCGACCGGGCTGACGGTGGTCGGGGTGTCCCGCTCCGGTGCCTCGTGCTCGGCCGACATCGGATCCGACTCCGCGGTTTCCGCGATCGCCGAAGCCGTCGCCGCAGCGGGCGACGGACCGGTGCGCATGGTCGTCCAGGCGGCCGGGCTGCCGCCCACGGGGCCGCTGGCGCAGATCGAGCCGGACGCGCTCGGACGGGCGGTGGCGCTCAAGGCCGGCGGGCTGCTGCGACTGGTGCGCGCGGTCGAGGACCGTTTGCGGGCCGGCTCGCGGATCGTTGCGCTCGGCGGGCACTTCGGCAGCGAGCCGGCTCCGTACGCATGTGCGGCCGGGGTCACCAACGCCGCGTTGGCCAACCTCGTGCGCCAGCTGGCGATCGAATACGGGCCGCGGGGAATCACCGCACACCTGGTCGCGCCTGGTCCGGTCGACACGCCGCGGCTACGCGGGCTGTGCGAGCAGGCGGCCGCCGAGCGGGGGGTGTCGGTGGTGCAGGTGCTGGCCGAGCGGGCCGCCGAGTCACCGCTGGGCCGGCTGGTCACGCCGACCGAGGTGGCCTGGGCCGTCGCGGTGCTGCTCGCGCCGGAGGCCGACGCGCTGGACGGCGCCACGCTGGCGCTGGACATCGGTGCGCGGCGGGGGATCTTCTAGCGGCCGACCCGGCCAGCAAGATCGTCGATTGCGGTGCAGGAGCCTCACCGGTGAGGCTCCTGCACCGTAGGCGCTGATCAGGGCAGCGAGCACCCGGACGCGTCCGGCAGCCCTCTACGCTCCGGACATGCCCAGGTCAGCACCACCGTCCGGGTACCCATCGCGCCCGCGCGCGCGTTCGCGGTGTCGCAGACCACGGGTGCGGTCCGGCTGGGTTGGGACCCGTTCATCCGGGCTGAACACTTCCTCGGCGGCGCGACCCACCCCGGCACGGGCGTCCGCACCTTGACCAGGGCCAGGATCGGTCCGAGCATGATCAGCGAGTACGTCTCGTACCGCCCGCCCACCTCGGTGGGCATGACGATGGTCCGCGGCCCGTGGTTCTTTGCGAGCTTCGGCGGCGGTTGGCGGTTCCAGGCCGACGGCGAGGGCACCCGGGCCGTGTGGAAGTACACCTACACGATCCGCCCGGCCTGGTTGCGGGTGGTCGCCGAACCGATCGGCCAGTGGCTGCTCGGGCGGGAGATCCGAGCGCGCATAGCGGCCTTCGCCCGGGCCTGCCATGACCCGGTGGTTCTCACCGCGGCGGACGCCGGCTCGAGCTGAGGCCCGCCCTGGTCGAGAGCATCGGCGACCGTGCGCATCATGTCCGCGGCGCATGTCCGCGGCGCATCATGTCCGCGAACGCATCACGTCCGCGGCGCATCACGAGCTGGCGGATCAACTCCGCGTGCTCAGCGCGGCGGACTGCTCGCAGAGCCGGCGCGGGCGGCGATCTCGGAACGCCGCGCCGTGCTGGCCGGCACCCCGCCGATGGCCCAGTCGTCGGGATGCACCTGGATGATCCGGCCGCGCACCAGCTTGCGGTCGACCCCGAGCAGGTCGACGAGAAGGTCGGTGAACGCCTCGACCAGCCGGCGCCGCTGCTCGGCTGGCCTGCCCTCCAGCACGATCGCGGTGAAGTAGGGCGCCGACGACGCGGAGCCCGGTTCCCCACCGGTCGCCCAGTGCTCGGGCCGGTGCAGTGTCACATACGCCCGCACCCGGTCCAGTGGCGAGTCGAGCACCTCCGCGTACCGGGCGCTGACCGCTCGCAGCAGCTCGGAGTGCTGCGCGGCGGTGTGCATTCCCTCGACAAGGTGCACCTCGACGATCGGCATGGCGCACACCGTAGAGATCAGCGCCATCCGGCGCGCGAGCGGCCGGACCGACGAACGGGGGCTACGACCGCGGCGCGTCGACCACTCGCGGCTGCTGCCGTTCCCAGTCCAGGTAGCGGTCGGTCTCCACCAGCAGAGCGCCACCGAGCCACAGTGCCACCACCGCGTCGTCGCCGAGCCCGAGCAACCCGAGGAAGACCTCGGGCACGAGGTCGACCGGGGAGACCAGGTAGGCGAGGGCGAGCACGAGCATCGCGAGCCGGCCGCGGCCCAGCTCGGCGTACCGCCCGGACAACGCGGCGGAGACCATCCTCGGCAACGAGCGCAGCCGGTCACCGAGGCCGGGTGCGCCCGGCCGGTTGCCCCGCACGATCGCGCGCCACAGTGCATGGAACGCGGCGATCCGCTGAGGTCGGTAGGTGGGCACGGCTGCTCAACGTCAGGCGGTTCCCAGGCGTTCCCCGTGGTTCCGTGAAGCGGGCTCCTCACGCGGACTGTCGGTGCCCGGTACTACCCTTGCCATCGGCAACACGGCATGGGGGAGCGTCGCGATGGGTCTGGTCTCGCGGATCGCCGCACCTGCCGCCGCGGTGATCGGGTGTTCGCTGCTCATGGCCTGCGGCGGATCGGTGGCGGATGCGGATTCGGAGTCCTCCCGGTCGAGAACTTCGCCAACCGGCGCGGCGCCCAGCGCGTTCTGCGTCGCGGCGCGGGCCAGCTCGGAAGCCATCCGGCCGCTCAACGGGCTGGCATCGGGCGGGCCCCGGCCGGCGAACCTGCCGGGCGCCGTAGACGAGGTCCGGCGCACCGGCGCCGAGCTGATCCGGGTGTCCCCTGACGAGATCCGGCCCGACGTCGAGCGCACCGTCCAGGCCGTGAACCTGCAGCTCGACGTGCTCGTCGCGAACGAGGGCGACGCCTCCGCGCTCTCCCGCGACCCGGAGCTCATCGCCCAGCTCAGCTCACCGGAGCTGGCCGGGGCCGGCGAGCGGTACCGCATCTACGTCAACCGGACCTGCAACCAGGCCCTGCCCCGCAGCAACGGTTGAGATCAGCGTCTGATCGAACCCCGCGAGCGGCCCTTGACGGCGGAGTAGACGGCGGCCCCGACGAACAGCAGGGCACCGATCACCAGCGCGGTGCCGAGGAACTTGAACACCGCCCCCAACAGGGACAGCACGATCCAGATCGCGAGCGCGATACCCAGGATCTTCAGCACCATCGATCCGACCTCCTGCTGCTTGTCATGCCTCGTTCATGGTGACGACCGGCCGGTCCACCAAGTTCCCGGCGATCGGTTCCAGGTAACTCTCCCAGGCCTCGATCATGACGCCCAACCCCGGCTCCGCGTCCGCTCCCCACAGCTCGTGCCCGTCGAAACGCACCGCATACAGCCATTGCGGCTGTTCCCCTTCGCCGTGCGCACTCGCGTCGGGCAGCACGTGGGCGCCGTGCACCCGCTCGACCACGCCGATCCGCCCGCGCGCATAGCGCGGCAGCCGGGTGTGCCCCGTCGGATGCGTGTTGCGGGTGCGGACCTGCTGCCCTGGTGCGAACCGCGGCGGATCGGCCACCGGTCGGTCGTACGGCGATCCGGCCGCCAGTGCCGTGGCCACGTCGGCGGCCCGCAGCACCCGCACCGGCTCTCCCGGCCGCATCGCCTTCCGCTGCGCGAGTTCCGCCGCCGTGACCAATCCCCGGTCGACCAGCAGCCGCTCCAGGGCGATGATCCAGATCGTGAAGTAGCTCGAGTTCAGGTACAGCGGGGGCGGCAGGCTCTCGCGGGCGTGCCGGCTGGCGTCGATGCTCCAACGGCCCGCCGCGCCGATCGCCAGCGTCAGTGCCAGCGCCCGCCGCTCCCAGTCGGCGTGGAACGGCTCCCCCTCGGGCTCCGGCACGACCGGGCCGAAGCCCATCATGCCGCCGAGGTCCGCTGCCCCGTTCATGCCGGCGCCGTCGTTCCTGGCCCGTCAGCCGGCACCGTCGGCAGGCCGGTGCCGATCATGCAGTCGCGGGTGACGATCGCGGCGAGCGCCTCGACGTCCCAGCCCTCGGTCCCGGCTGGCTGCATCGGCACCACCAGGTAACGCACCTCGGCGGTGGAGTCGTGCACGGTGATCCGGGTGTCGGCGGGCAGCGTCACGCCGAAATCGGCGAGCACGCCGCGCGGGTCCAGCACCACGCGCGAGCGGTAGGGCGGCGATTTGTACCAGGTCGGGGGCAGCCCCAGAATCGGCCACGGGTAGCACGAACACAGGGTGCAGACCACGACATGGTGTTCGTCGCGGGTGTTCTCGACCGCCACCATGTGCTCGCCCTGCCGGCCCCCGAAGCCCAGCTCGGCGATGGCCGCGGTGGCGTCGGCACGCAGCCGATCGCGGTAGCCAGGATCCGTCCAGGCTCGGGCGACGACCCGGGCCCCGTTGCGCGGCCCGATGTCCCGCTCGTAGGTCGCGACGATGGCGTCGAGTGCGGCGGGCTCGACGTAACCCTTCTCCGCGAGGATCGATTCGAGCGCCTCGACGCGCAGCGCGATGTCCCCGTCACCCATGTCGACACCCTAGATCCGCCGAGCGTTCTCGGTGAGCGTCGACGACCTCGATGCGCACCCGCTTGTTGCCCTTGCCCTTGGACTCCGTGCCGGTCACCCGCACCGCGCCCACCTCGGCGGTGCTGGCCACGTGCGTGCCGCCGTCCGCCTGCTTGTCCAGCCCGACGATGTCGATCACCCGCAGCGGGTCGATCTCCCGGGGGATCAGGTTCGCCGCGGTGCGGATCAGCGCCGGGTCGGCGTCGGCGGCGTCGCGCCCGAGGAACTCGACGACGATGGCGCGGGCCGCGGCGATCTCGGCGTTGATCCGCGACTCCAGTCGCTTGCCGAGCTCGGCGGAGATCGACTCGAGCGGGAAGTCCAGGCGGCCGGTGCCGGGCTCCATGTTGCCGCCGGTCACCGGGATCGCGAACTCCGCCCAGACGACCCCGCACAACACGTGCAGCGCGGTGTGGGTGCGCATCAGCAGGTGCCGGCGGCCCCAGTCGAGCTCACCGTGCACCTCGGTGCCCACCGCCGGCAGCTCGGGCGCGTCGAGCCAGTGCCATATCCGACCCTGCTCCCGCTTCACCCTGGTCACGGCGACCGGCCCCGACTCGGTGAGCAGCGTGCCGAGATCGTGGGGCTGGCCACCGCCGCCGGGGTAGAACGCGGTCTGCGCCAACGCCACCCGCCGGCTGTCCCGGTCGACCTCGACGACGGCCGCGTCGAACGAACGCAGGTACGCGTCGACGGCGAACAGCTCGTTGCTCATGCCGCCATCCTCCCGCGCCCCCCGTTCGTGCAGCCGGAGCGGTGCGGGCCCGCACCCGGCAGCACGTGACTGGGCGGTGGATCCGACGCGCCTGGTGCGACGAATCCACCACACTTCCCCGCTCGAAGCGTCAGCCCTGATCCCGTTCGGCGGCGAGCTGGATCGCCACGTCGATGATCATGTCTTCCTGGCCGCCGACCAGCCCGATCTCGCCGCACCTGCGCAGGATCTCGTGCGCGGGCACCTTGTAACGGTCGGCGGCGTGTTCGGCGTGCAGCAGGAACGAGGAGTACACCCCGGCCCAGCCCTGCACGATCGCGTTGCGGTCCATCTTCGGCCAGCGCGGCAGGTACGGGCCGCACGACGTCCTCGGCCGCGTCGAGCAGCGCCGCCACGTCGACGCCGGTGGCGATGCCGAGCCGGTCGAACACCGCGGCGAGCACCTCGGTCGGCGAGTTGCCCGACCCGGCGCCTAGCGCGCACAGCGAGCCGTCGATCTCGCTTGACGCCCAGCTCAGCGGCGATCACCGAGTTGGCCACGCCCATGCTGAGGTTCTGGTGGCCGTGGTAGCCGACCTACGCCTCGTCGCCGACCTCGGCCACCAGCGCCTCGATCCGCTCCCTTGCGTCGTCCATCACCAGCGCGCCTGCCGAGTCGATGACGTACGCGCACTGGCACCCGGCGTCGACCATGATCCGCGCCTGCTTCGCCAGCTCCTCCGGCGGGGTCCGGTGAGCCATCATCAGGAACCCGACGGTCTCCATGCCCAGCTCGCGGGCCAGCGCGAAGTGCTGAGGAGACACGTCGGCCTCGGTGCAGTGCGTCGCGACCCGGACGATCTCGGCGCCGGCGTCGTGAGCCCGCTGCAGGTCGTCGATCGTGCCGATGCCGGGCACCAGCAGCACCGCGATCCGGGCGCTGCGGGCCTCCTCGCGCGCGGCGGCGATCAGCGTCATCTCGTCGGTCTGCGAGAAGCCGTAGTTGAACGAAGTGCCGCCGATCCCGTCGCCGTGGGTGACCTCGATGACCTCGACGCCCGCGCCGTCCAGCGCCCGCACCGTGTCCCGCACCTGCGCCTCGGTGAACTGGTGGGCCATCGCGTGGCTGCCGTCGCGCAGCGTCGTGTCGGTGATCCGGACGTCGTGGGTGATCTGCGGGCGGGTCATGCCGGCACTCCCTGCTTCGCCCTTGGCTCCTGCGGCCATCAGCTCGCCGACGCGGGCGGCCGCGGCCGTCATGATGTCCAGGTTGCCCGCGTACTCGGGCAGGTAGTCGCCGTTGCCCTTGACCTCGAGGAAGATCGCCACCCGGCCGTGGCCGCGCCAGTCGTCCCGCGGGTCGTCGAACTGGGGCTCCGCGCGCAGCGTGTAGCCGGGCACGTACTCCTGCACCTCGGCACCATCTCGTGGATCGAGCGGGTGATCGCGTCCTGGTCGGCGTCCGCGCCGATCATGCAGAACACCGTGTCCCGCATGATCATCGGCGGCTCGACCGGGTTCAGGATGATGATCGCCTTGCCGCGCTCGGCGCCGCCGACCTCCGCGACCGCCTGCGCGGTGGTGTGCGGTGAACTCGTCGATGTTCGCCCGGGTGCCGGGCCCGGCGCTGCGCGAGGCCACCGATGCGACGATCTCCGCGTAGGGCACCGGTGTCACCCGCGAGACGGCATGCACCATCGGGATCGTCGCCTGGCCGCCGCAGGTGATCATGGAGACGTTCGGGGCGTCGATGTGCTCGGCGCCGTTCACCGGCGGGCAGACCATCGG
Organism: uncultured Actinomycetota bacterium; assembly: GCA_963841985.1. GTDB lineage: Bacteria > Actinomycetota > Actinomycetes > Mycobacteriales > Pseudonocardiaceae > Pseudonocardia. The sequence goes on along the minus strand of CAWJFD010000027.1, from coordinate 43,404 downwards.
CCCGAGGTGCGCGGGCGTGAGGTCGACGGCCTGGATGCCGGCCTCGGCGTAGCGCGGCGCGTTGGCCTCGTGCGCCTTCGCCGAGGTCGCCTCGAACACGATCTGCGGCAGCGGGTCCTGGCGCAGCAGCCAGTCCACGCCGTCGGCCGAGGCGGCCAGACCCTGCTCGCGGGCGCGGGCCAGCCCGTCGGACTCGACCACCCCGACCATGTACCGGACATCGATCACGCTGCTGCGCTGCAGCTTGGCCAGCAGGTCCGTGCCGATGTTGCCGGGGCCGACGATGGCGGCCGGCACTCTCGCGGTGCTCATCGCTCTCCCTCGCTGCGCTCGGTCGGCGCTGCGCACAGGCGCTGTAACACTGATTCGCTCGCAAGCTCGCTCACCGCTCTCCCTCGCTGCGCTCGGTCGGCGCTGCGCACAGGCGCTGTAACACTGATTCGCTCGCAGGCTCGCTCATCGGCCCAGCGTGACGCCTCGCGACGCCGAGGGGAAACCATGGCGTTCCGTGGACCGGAACCCGTGATCGCCCGCGACACACCGCCCGCGCCGGGACCCTGAACGACGACTCGCGCGGATCATGACGGCGGCGCGAACCGCCGCCCGCGCCCGGTGCGGCCACACCGCCATGGGCGCACACGTGCGGCTCGCCGCTCCCACCCACCGCGTAGCGTGCGGGGGTGTGATCGTCGCAGCGCAGATACTCGATGTCGTCGCTGGGCATGGGGCCACCACCGTGTTCGGGTTGCCCGGCGTGCACAACCTCGCGTTCTGGCGCGGGACGGGCCGCACACCGCTCGTGGTCCGCCACGAGCAGACCGCCGTCTACGCCGCCGACGGCTGGGCCCGCAGCACCGGGCAGCTCGGCGCAGCCGTGGTGACCACCGGCCCTGGCGCGGCGAACGCGGTCGCGGCGTTCGGGGAGGCCGCGGCGGTCGGCTCGCCGGTATTGCTGGTGGCCTCGGAGATCCCGCAGGCGCAGCGCCGCGGCGGGCGGCTGCGCGGGGTGCTGCACGAGTCGCGGGACCAAGCGGCCATCTTCGCGCCGCTGGCCAAGCGGGTGTTCACCCCGCGCACCCCGGCCGCGGTGGCCGGTGCTCTCGACGGCGCCACCGCCGCCGCCATGCTGCACCCACGCGGGCCGGTGTACATGGACGTGCCGGCCGACGTGCTCGCGCAGGAGGCCGTGCCGCTGAGCAGGGACGATCACGCGCCATGGACGGAACCGATCCCCGCCGACGACGACCTCGACGCCGCGGCCGCGCTGATCGCCGATGCCCGCGTGGTGATCTGGGTCGGCGGCGGCGCGGTCGACGTCGAGCCCACGATCGCCGTGCTGGCCGAGCACCTCGGAGCGCCGGTGGTGGCGAGCTTCCAGGCCCGTGGCTGCCCGTCCACCGAGCATCCGGCCGCGGTCGGGCTGCCGCCGCACGAACCCGAGGTGGCCGCGCTGATCGCCGGGGCGGACGTCCTGCTGGCCGTCGGCGGCGACCTGGACGGGATGAACACCCGCAACTGGACGATGCCGCGACCGCCCCTCGCTGGTGACGGTGGATCCGCTCCCGCCCCGCGACGCGCCGGAGTGGACGCCCGACGTCGCCGTCGCCGGCCGGCTCGGTGACGCCCTGCGCGGCCTGCGCGACCGCGTGCCGGCCCGCGCGCCGTGGTCACCGAAACCGCTTCGCGGCGAGGTACTCGCGCGGCTGGCCGCCGACCCGGCCACGGCTGAGGCGATAGCGCTGGTCGACGCCGTGCAGTCGGCACGGACCGACGACACCGTGCTGGTCTGCGACATGTCGGTCGGCGGGTACTGGGTCGGCGGCTACGCCGCGGCGCGCGCGCCGCGCACGATCAGCTACCCGGTGGGCTGGGGCACGCTCGGCTTCGGGCTGCCGGCCGCGATCGGCCCGGCCGCGGCCGGCGCATCCGGTGCTCGCGGTCTGCGGCGACGGCGGGGTGCTGATGGGGGTGGGCGAGCTGGCCACGCTGGTGCAGGAGCGGCTGCCGGTCACGGTGCTCGTCGTCGACGACGGTGGCTACGGGATGCTGCGGTACGACCAGATCCGGGCCGGCGACCACCCGATCGGCACCGACCTGCGTCACCCCGACTTCGCGGCCGTGGCGGCGGCGTTCGGGATGCCGGCCACGCGGGTCGGGGCGATCGGCCCGGAGCTGGGGCGCGGCGCTCGCGGCGGGCGTGCGCAGCGGGCGGCCCAACCTGGTCCAGGTGCCGGCCGCCCTGACTCCGCCACGCACGACGTCCCCGCGCTGGCACGAGGACTGAACCGGCGAGCCTGCGTGCTCACCGGGGCCCGGCGCGACCCGCCACAGTGTGATGCAGATCACCTTGGCGGTCTTCTCTATCGCGATATATCGTGATGGCACACGAGCTACTCAATGCTATCGGAGCAGGAGGCTCGCCACGTCTGAGGAGAACAACATGAACGCCATGAATCCCGCTTGGGAACCCCGATGGAACCGCATGAGGGCCGGCCGGTTCGGCCGCCCTCCCTTCGACCGGCCGCTGGCTGCCCCCGATGGAGGCGCCGGGCCCCCCGGTTCCGCCGCCCTTCGAGGGCCCGGTCGACGACGAGCCGGCGGGCCGCACGGACGCGGCCGCCGCGGCCGTCGCCACGGCGGCCCCGCGGTTCGGCCCGGGCTTCGGCCCGGGCATGCCGCCGCACCGCGGTGGCTTCCCCGGCCCCCGCGGCCGGCGCCGCGGCGCGCCGCACCGCGCGCGGTGACATCCGCGCCGCCGTGCTCGCGCTGGTCGCCGAGCAGCCGCGACACGGCTACGAGATCATCCAGGAGATCGCCGAGCGCAGTGGCGGGGCCTGGCGCCCCAGCCCCGGTTCGGTCTACCCGACGCTCTCGCAGCTGGAGGACGAAGGCCTGGTCCGCGTCGAACAGTCCGAGGGCCGCCGGGTCGTGCACCTGACCGAGGCCGGCACCACCTACGTCGCCGAGCACCGCGAGGAGCTGGACGCCGTATGGGCGTCGGTCGGGCAGGACGGCGACGACGAGCAGCGTCAGCTGTGGGAGCAGCTGGCCCAGCTGCACGCCGCCACCCAGCAGGTGATGAGCGCCGGCACGCCGGAGCAGATCACCGCGGCCACCGCGGCTCTCGCCGAGGCCCGCAAGACGATCTACCGCCTGCTCGCCGAGTAAGCGGCGCAGGCCCGCTGAACAGCGCCGGGGACCTGGTCCCCGGGCGCTTCGTCGCGATCGGGAATCCTGGCCGGAACGCTCCGTCTACGCGCTCCACCAGTTCGGCGTGATCTCCTTCCGCAGCGACCTGCACGACCACGTGGGGCTCCTCGCCTTCGCCGCGGGAGCTATCGCGATGGTCCTGTCGTCCGTGCGGCAGCGACCCACGACCGATGAGGAGCTCCACGGTCTGGTGTACGGGCTGGAAATCCACGATGCTTCCGATGCCGCGGCCTACCCGTGGCACCGGTCGCCGTGCTCCTGGGGGTCGGGGTACTGGCCGGGCTGCCGCCTTCCTCTACGCGTTCCAGCCCGAGAGACTCGAGAAGGGACCTGACCATGACAGCTGCACGGGGGACGGAACGGCGCGCGCACGGAAGGTCGCGGTGCTCGGTCCCATCCCCCGCGACCAGATCATCACGCACACCGGCGAGCGGTTCGAGAAGTACGGCTGCGCTCTCTACACCGCCGTCGCCATGTCGGCGTTGCTCGACCCGGACGACACCATCGCCGTGATCTCGCACGTCCAGAAACAGGACGAGGGCCCGATCAAGGCGATCCTCGACGCCTACCCGAACATCGACACTCGGGCATCACGTCGCATGCCGACCAGGGCGACGTGATCGAGCTGCGCTACATCGAGCACAACACCCGCATCGAGCGGCAGACCCGATTCATGGATCCGATCCTGCCCGCCGACCTCGAGCACGTGCTCGACGCGGAGGCCTTCGTCTGCGTGCCGATCACCGACTACGAGGTGAGCCAGCCGACGCTGCGGCACATCAAGGAGCACAGCAGCGGCACGTCGTGCTGGACGCGCACGGCCCGGCGGTCACGCTGACCCGCAGCGGCGCCCGCCACCCGCGGATCTGGGCCGACCGCGACATCTGGCTGCCCTACATCGACATCCTCAAGATGAACCTCGAGGAGGCCAGCTCGGCCTGGCTGCGCGAATCGGCCGATGTGGACGACGTGTCCCCCCGGCTGGGCACCGGAGACCTGCACGAGCTGGCCGCAGCACTGCCTCGACCGCGGTGTCGGGGCCGTCTGCGTGACCCTCGACGAGCAGGGCTGCGTGGTGTTCGCCAAGGACGCGGCCGGCGACATGGTCGAGAACGTGGTCGGCCGGATCCACGTCGAGAACGTCGTGGACACCACCGGCTGCGGCGATTCCTTCGCGGCCGGGTTGGCCTTCGGCTACCTGGAGTTCCAGAACTACGTGCTGGGCTGCCAGTACGGCAACGCGATGGGAGCCCAACGGTGCTCGGGCGCGCAACTCAACGTCTATCTCTCCCGTGCGGACACCGAGAAGCAGCTGCTCGCCGCCTACGGCCCGCACTGACGGGAGGGGCAGGCTGATGAGCGAGGTCACCGATCCGGATCCGAACTGGCTCGTCGTCGAGGACGGCTTCGACCCGGCGCTGGCCAACCGGTACGAGACGGTCTTCACCGTCGGGAACGGGTACCTGGGCACCCGTGGCGCGCTGGAGGAGGGTCATCCGGGAGCGTTGCCAGGGACGTTCCTCGGCGGCGTCTTCGACCACCACGACTCGGCCGTCGTCGACCTGGTCAAGGTGCCGGACTGGCTGAGCCTGGCGGTCGTGGCCGACGGGACTCGGCTGGACGTGGCGTCGGCCACGGTCGTCGAGCACCGCCGGACCCTGGACCTGCGCACCGGCACCCTGCACCGCGACACCGTCTTCGCCGACGCGCAGGGCCGCCGAACCCGGGTGCGGTCCGTGCGCTTCGCCAGCTTCGCCGACCGGCACCTGTGCTGCATGCAGGTGCAGATCACGCCGGTGGACCACGACGCCTCGATCGTGGTCCGCAGCGGCATCGACGGCACCGGGTACAACCTGGACAGACCGCCGATCTACGCCACGCCCACCCCCGACGACCCGCACATGAAGTGGGAGAAGTGGGCCAAGTCCCGGCACCTGAGCGAGGTGGCCAGGGCCGAGGTCGCCGGCGGCGTGCACCTGGAGAACGCGACGATCGACACCGGCATCACGGTCGGCTTCGGTGCCCGGACCGTCACATCGCCCGCGGTCACCGGCGAGGTCGAGCAGCGGTTCCAGCACATCGATCAGGTCTTCCGCACCTCGGTGTCGGCGAACGAGACGCTGACATGTGAGAAGTTCGTCGCCGTCCACACCTCCCGCGACGTGCCTGCTGACCAGGTCCGCCAGCAGTGCGTGGCCACCCTGGACGCCCACGTCGCCGCCGGTTTCACCGCCGCCGAGGAGGAGAACCGGCACGCCTGGTCGCAGAAGTGGGCCGACGCCGACATCCGGATCGAGGGCGACGACGAGGCCACCCTCGCCGTCCGGTTCAACATCTATCACCTCATGATCGCGGCGAACTCCGACGATCCGCGGGCCAACATCGGCGCGAAGTCGCTGTCCGGTGAGTTCTACCGGGGGCACACGTTCTGGGACACCGAGCTGTTCCTGCTGCCGTTCTTCATCTACACCCACCCGGAGACGGCGCGCGCGCTGCTGGAGTACCGCTTCCACACCATGGACGGCGCCAAGGCCAACGCCCGCGACGGCGGGTTCACCGGCGCCCGGTACGCGTGGGAGTCGGCCGACACCGGGGTGGAGACGACTCCGAAGTGGACGGTCGACGGGGCGCACCGGATCTGGATGGGCGAGCAGGAGATCCACGTCAGCGCCGGCGTCGCGCACGGGTTGCTGGCCTACACGGCCGCCACCGGTGACGAGCAGATCATGGTGGACTTCGGCGCCGAGATCCTCTTCGAGACGAGCCGGTTCTGGATCTCCCGGCTGGAGCCCCGCTCCGACGGCGACCTCGAGCTCACCACCGTGGTCGGGCCCGACGAGTTCCACGAACACGTCGACAACAACGCCTACACCAACTACCTGGTGCGCTGGCACCTGCAGCAGGCAGTGCGGATCTACACCGATCTCATGGCCACCCACCCGGCCGAGCTGGCCGCGCTGTCGCAGCGCATCGAGCTCGCGCCTGCCGAGGTGCGGGAATGGCAGGAAGCCGCGGATCGGGTGCACCTTCCGCCGACCACAGACGCCGGGGTGATCGAGCAGTTCGACGGGTACTTCGAGCTCACGGACCTGCCCGTCACGCTCGACGAGAACGACATGCCCCGCTATCCGGAGGGTTACCACCACTACAACCTGGAGCGCTCGACGCTGCTCAAGCAGGCCGACGTGGTGATGCTGACCTACGTGCTCCCTGATGCGTTCTCGGACGCGGTGAAGCGGGCCAACTACGACTTCTACGAGCCGCGCACGCTGCACAAGTCGTCGTTGAGCCCGGCCGTGCACTCGATCATGGGCATCGAGGTGGGCGACCCGAGCCGGGCCGTTCAGTACTTCCGGCGGGCGGCGTTCGTCGATCTCATCGACAACCAGGGGAACACCCAGGAAGGCATGCACATCGCGTCCGCGGGCGGAACGTGGCAGATGGTCGTGTGCGGATTCGGCGGCTTCCGGGTCCGCGACGGGCGGTTGACCTTCAAGCCGTGGCTGCCGCCGGAGTGGACCGCGATCGCCTTCCGGCTGCGCTGGCACGGGAACAGCGTCTCCGTGGTCATCCGGCACGGGTCGATGACTCTCGGACTGTTCGGGCCCGACGGGACGCACGAGACCGTGGTGGTCGACGGGACCGAGGTCGAGCTGCCGGCGGGCAAGGAGATCATCGTCGGCCTGCGGTAGACCCCGTGCGGGTGGGCTCGCGGCCGCGTCAGCGGGTGCGCCGCCTGCGGGCCAGCACCTCGCGCAGGGGTGGGACGACGACGCCGTCAGCGGCCATCTTCCGCCGCGCCCTCCGCCGCGTCACCAGCACCGCGACCAGCGAGAATCCCCACACGACGTACTGCACGGTCCACGCCACCCTGAACGCCTCGGGTGTGTAGCCGCCCGATCCCACGGCGCCGAGCACCACCCCCACGCCGAACGAGACCAGCAGCGCGGCGAGGAAGCCGCCCACGTTCACGATCCCGACCGCCGTGCCCTGCAGGTGCCCGGGGTTGAAGGTGCGGGCGTAGTCGAATCCGATCATCGAGCCGGGGCCGCCGAGCGCCAGCACCACGATCAACACCACCAGCAGCCACTGCGGCGCGGGCGGCGGGACGGCCAGCACCACGGTCCACGCCGCCGCGGTCAGCAGGATCACCCCCAGCACGAGCCAGGACCGGCGCAGCGGGTGGCGGGCGGTGAACACGCCGAACAGCGGGCCGGCCACGATGCCGACCAGTACCAACAGGGTGAGCATCGCGCTCGCGCCGCCCGCCGAGACACCCTGACCCGCCACCAGGTACGGCACGCCCCACAGGAGTGCGAACACGGTGCCGGAGAACTGGGTGCCCGTGTGCGTCCAGAGCCCGAGCCGGGTGCCGGGCTCCCGCCACGACACCACCAGACCCGCGAGCACCGCTCGGGGCGACGGAGCAGGTGGGGGCACGGGTGCCCCCACCGGGCGGTTGCGCACGACGGCGAGCACGGCCAGCGCAACCGCCACACCCAGCGCTGCCGCCGACACGAAGGCGGTCGTCCAGCCCGGGCCGTGCAGCAATGCGGCGAACGGCACGGCGGACAGCACCTGACCGAGCTGGCCGAGCAGCCCGGTCAGCTGGGTCATCAGCGGCACCCGCCGGGCCGGGAACCAGGCCGTCACCACCGAGAGCACGCTGATGAACGTCAGCGCGTCGCCAGCACCCACCAGCACCCTGGCGGCGACCGCCGCCACGATCGTGTCGGCGACGGCGAGCAGCAGTTGCCCTGCGGCCATCGCGAGCGCGCCGGTGACGATCAAGCTGCGGGCCCCGAACCGGTCGAGCAGCATGCCGACCGGGATCTGCAGAACCGCGTAGACCAACAGCTGCAGGACGACGAAACCGGACAACGCGGCAGGAGAGGCATCGAACCGGGCGGAAGCATCGAGTCCGGCCACCCCGAGGGAGGTGCGGTGCATCACACCGACGGTGTAGGCGATCAAACCCACCGCCCAGACGAACCAGATCACCCGGCCCGAGTTCACGGCCGACACGTGTGAGGGTCTCACCGACGAGTTCTGCATGACCGAACCCATGGTGCGCGACCGGGGCCTGTAACGGGATGCTGTGCGTTCAGATTCACGTTGTGCGGGGCGGAACGGAATCGTGGAGGTGGCGCAGTGTTGGAGCCGGCGGAGCTGTACGAGGTGGTGGCCGATGCGCCGCAGCTGGATGCGCCTGTGCTGCTGGTGGCGCTGGACGGCTTCGTGGACGCCGGCAGCGCGACCCGGCTGGGGGTCGAGGCCATGCGCGGCGAAGCGGCCGGTCGGCCGGTGGTGCGGTTCGACGTCGACCAGCTCGTGGACTACCGGTCGCGGCGGCCACCGCTGACCTTCGACACCGATCACTGGGCGTCCTACGCGCCGCCCGAGCTGGACGTCGTGGCGCTGTCGGACACCGGGCAGACCGACTACCTGCTGCTGGCCGGCCCGGAGCCGGACACCCAGTGGGAGCGCTTCGCCGCCGCGGTGGAGCAGCTTGTCCGCCGGCTCGGCATCCGACTGGTGATCAACTTGACGGCGATCCCGATGGCGGCCCCGCACACCCGGCCGATCGGGGTGACGGTGCACGGCACCCGTCCGGAGCTGAGTGAGGGACACGAGGCGTGGTTCACCACCGCGGAGGTCCCCGGCAGCGCGGTGGCCGTGATGGAGTACCGGCTCGGCGAGGCCGGGCACGACGCCATGGGTTTCGCCGTGCACGTCCCGCACTACCTGGCTCGCGCCGAGTACCCGCAGGCCGCGCGCGTGCTACTGGACCACGTCGGACTGGCCGCCGGGCTCTACCTGCCCACGGAGTCGCTGTCCGCGGCAGCCCGCCGCGCCGACGCCGAGATCGCCGAGCAGGTCGCGGCGTCGGACGAGGTGAAGCAGGTGGTGGAGGCGCTGGAGAAGCAGTACGACATGGTCTCCTCCGGTCGGGGCGAGCGGGCCGGGATGGAGCTCGGCGGCGAGCTGCCCAGCGCCGACGAGCTGGGCGCGGAGGTGGAGCGTTTCCTGGCCGGCCACACCGAGGACGAGGACGAGCCGGACGAGGACGGGCCGGCCGGGCCGGGCAAGGCGTGATCGTCGTTTCGGGGTCGTCCCGGCCGTATTCGGCCGCGCTGGCCCCGAAACGACGATCACAGGCCGGCTACGGCAGCACGATCCGGTAGTCGAAGTCGCCACCGGCGGGCGCGACGATCTCCAGGTCGTCGGTCATCACCCGGTGCACGCGCAGCGACTCGGCCGTGCGCGCGTCCACCGGCGCCGACGTCGCCGCCGAGAACTCGCACCGGGAGCCGAGCTCGACGCGGACCCCGAGCTTGCCGTCGACGTGCATGACGTCGGCGCTGCGTCCGTCCCGGGCGACCCGGTGCGACTGGCGCTGCCCCTTCATCGCGGCGGCCCACAGATCCACGCAGAACTCGTTGGCGATCCGATGTCCGGGCACGGTGTCCTCGTAGGAGATGTGCACGGTTCGGCCGTCCAGCCGGATGGTCTTGCTGAACCGACCGAAGGCGCCGGTGTCGTGCAGGACCACGCCCTTGCGCCCCTCCAGCTTGGCCCGCCGGTCATCGGCGAGCCGGGCGTCCAGGTCGGCCAACGTCTCCGGTGCTTCCTCGAGCGGCTGGCCGTCGCCGTAGGTCAACCGCACCTCGGGCTGCCCTGCCGGTGCGTCGGCCACCTGGTAGGCGTTGAAGTTGTCGGGATAGTAGAAGTCGAAGACGTCGTCCCCGGCCGGGCTCGCGCCGGTGGTGCACCGGCTCGGGTCCACGTCGCACGCGACGTAGGCGTGGTTCGGCGTCCACACGGTGTTCTGCAGGACGATGCCCTCGCACTCGGTGCCGCTGTCGGAGGGCCAGTCCATGTCGAGGAACTGGTAGGCCTTGAAGGTCCCGCTCACCGAGACCGGCTGGCCGTCGACCATGGCGAACAGGTGCGTGATGCGCCCGCCGTTGCGGTCGATCACCACAAGGGCGTCCCGGTTGTAGAGCACGACGTTGGCCAGCGGGTCGTGGTCCCACTGCAGCCCGGCCGCATCGGGTAGGCGCCAGGTCGCCGGCCCGGCGTCCAGCTCGGCCACCTTCTCCACCACCGGCCCGTTGTCGCGGTACGCCGCGGGTTCACCGGCGACCGGCGGCCGGCGGGCCCACCACGCCCACACCGACGCGTTGAGGTAGACGTGGGCGTTGCGCAGCTGGATCGACTCGGCGACCACGAAGTTCTCCGGGTCGGTGAAGCCGGGCTTGTCCCGATCGATCCGGGCCCGCTTCGACCACTGCGATTCGTGCAGGCAGGCGGTGAAGTACAGCGCGGCGAGGTCGTACAGCCCGTTGCGGTACTCGGCCGGCCAGTGCTCGATCGCCTGCTCGGCGCGGTCGCTGATCTCCTTGAGGGTCTCCCCCAGCCACGCCGGGCGAACGGCGCTCCATGCCGCATACCAGGTGTCGAAGGCGAGCCCGAACCGCTGGCCGGGTACCGGGTCGAACGGCAGCGTCCAGGTCTTGATGAACGGGTCGCTGGCCCGGATCAGGTCGAGCTCGCCGACGACGTCCTCGTCGTCCAGATCGTCCGTGGTGATCACCTGCACCCAGGGATGGGCGGCCAACCAGGACAGCGCCGCCTGGTACTGGTGGTTGAACGGGAGGGCCTGGCCCACGCCGTAGACGCCGTCGAACCAGCCGTTCCCGCTCGCCTTGTCCGCGTCGTCGCTGTAGACGAGCAGGTTGCGCTCCCGGAGCTTCGGCTGCGCGGCGAGCTCGATGAACTTGCGGCGCAGCTCCGGCGCGACCTTGCCCCGGTCGGCGTCGCGGAGAACCTCCGCAGTGGGACCGCGCAGCAGCTTGTCCTTCATCTCCGGGTCGATGAAGACGATCTTGAGCCCGCTCTTGCGGTCCCGCCACAGGTACTGCCAGTTGTGGTAACGGTCGAGTGTGGTGGCCCCCATCGGCGGCTGCGGGTTCTGCACCACGGTGAAGTCGGAGTTGTTGGTCTCCCCCGCCCCGGCGTCGACGACCAGGTACTCCATGTCGTTGCGCTGCAACGCCTGCACGACGTTGTCCTCGCAGGTCGTGATGCGCGAGTCCGGGTAGTACACCGGACGGGTCGCGCCGAGGATCCCGACCAGTGCCTCGCTGCCGAACCGGATCGAGTCGGAGTTGGTCGCCTTCGAGTAGTACGGCACGCGGTGTGCACCGAACCCGGTCACCACCGGTACCAGCAACTTGTCGCGCAGGTCGGCCCGCATCTGCTCGAGCTCGTCGGGGCAGTCGTGCGCCAGCAGGCCGAGCAGCCCTCCGTTCATCGCCCACATCTGGGGCAGCCGGTAGCGGCGGTGCGCGTCGAGGGTGTAGCCGTAGCCGTCGCCGGTGGTGGTCTCCTTGCTGCCGGGCCGGCTGCTGAAGCTGGCGGCCGGATCGCGCATCGTCACCTGCGCGTAGGTCCGGGGCGGGGTGTAGTCGTCGTCGGCCGTGGCGAACAGGTCGTTGAGCCCCTGGATCGCGAAGTTGACGAACATCAGCCGGGCCGAGCCGACACCGGTCCGCTCGTCGAGGTCCACCGGCACCGGCTCGCCGTGTCGATAGCTGACCGTGACGGGCGGAGTCCCGCCGCCGTCGTGCGGCACCGCGAAGGTGATCGAGTCGGCGGAGATGTCGAGCAACGGCAGGGCGGCCGGATCGGGGCGGTTGAGGTCGAGCACCCGGTCACCGACGTGCACGACCATGTCGAGGGATCCGTTGTCCACCTGCAGGTCGACGACGTCGATCCGGAACTCGTCCGACCCGCCCCGCCTGCGGTGGTAGAGCACCCACGCGTCCATGGCCCCACCCGGCGCCGGAATGTGGATGCGCTTGATGTCGTCGCGGGTGAAGTTCGGCGGCACGGCCGACGTCGTGTACCGGGCCGAGCGCGCCTCCTGGTCGACGCCGTCGGACGACCGGACCGTCAGCTCGAGCTGGTAGCGGACCGTCGCCCCGGCCGGCACCTGCGGCAGCCGCGCCTCCAGGAACTGGGCACGCCCGAACTCCCGGCCCGGGTCCATCTCGAGGTAGTAGGGCAGGTGGTCGAAGCCGAAGATGCTCTGGCGCTGCATCTGCTCGCGCAGCCAGTTCGCGAACCCCGGATGGATCTGCCGTACCCGGGCCCGCGTCGACCAGGACCGCCCGTCGACCTGCACGTCCAGCCTCGACGAGACGACACGCACGTCGGGCTCGTCGGTCCTGATCCGGAACGGCACCAGCAGGTCCGGGTTCGGCGAACCGGTCGGGTCGGCAAGCACACGGGGGTAGGTGTCGGACGCGAAGTGGGTGATGTCGACCTGCATGGCGGCTCCCTGGGTGCAGTGGCGTGCACCCAACGAGATGGCCGGGCAGGTGGTCCAGATACGCCCCCGCCGCGTCAGTCGGTGAGATCCAGCCCCGCCCGCACGATGCTGTCGGTGTCCAGGCCGTGGTGCCGGAAGACGTCGTCGAGATCACCGGACTGCCCGAACCGGGACACCCCGAGGTGCGCGGCCCGCACCTGGTTGATCCCGGCAAGGAAGGCCAACGTGTGCGGATGCCCGTCCAGCACGGTGACCAGCGGTGTCGCCCGCCGGGCCGGGAACGCCGCGTCCAGGATCCACGACGGGCCGCCCGTGTGGCCGGCCCGCGCCTGCACGGCATCGAACAACAGTCCGGCGCTGGTCACGCACACCACGTCGGTCGCCGTGCCCGATTCCGTCAGCCGGACCGCCGCGGCCAGCGCCTCCGGCAGCACCGCACCCATCGCGGCGATCGTCAGCGCCGGCTGGTCCACCCGCCGCAGCGGATAGGCCCCGGCGACCACCTGCCGGCGGCGCCGCTCCCTGGCCGCCGCGTCGGTCGGCACCGCGGCCAGCGTCTGCTCCACCGGCCGGGTCGACAGCCGCAGGTACGCCGACGTGCCGTCCGGCCGCCCCAGCCGGCCGAGCGACGCCAGCAGCGTCCACTCGACGTCGATCGCAAAGGCCGGGTCGTAGCTCACGCACCCGGGCTGTTCCAGGCCAACCGAGGGCGTCGTGATCGACTGGTGGGCGCCGCCCTCCGGCGCGAGCGCCACCCCGGACGGCGTGCCGACCAGGATCGACTGCCCACCCGCGTAGATCCCGAACGACCACGGCTCCAGCGCGCGCTCCACGAACGGGTCGTAGAGCACCCCGATCGGCAGCAGCGGCTCGCCCCAGCGGCTCCAGGTGGCGCCCAGCTCACCGAGCAGGCCCACCAGGTTGGTCTCGGCGATGCCGAGTTCCAGATGCTGGCCCTCGGGGCGCTCCCGCCAGTGCAGGATCGTCTCGGGGTCGTCGGCGAACCAGTCCACCCGCTCGCGGGCCGACCACACCCCGACCTTGTTCACCCAGCCGCCCAGGTTGGTCGAGGAGCTGACGTCGGGGCAGAGCGTCACGACCCGGCGCGCGGCGTCGGGTGCCGACCGGGTCAGATCGAGGAGCGCGCGGCCCAGCGCGGCCTGGGTGGTGGCCACGCCACCGGGCGTGCGGCCGAAATCGGTCGGGACCGCGGGAGCCGGGTTCGCCGGCACGGGCTTCCGGCGCAGCCGGGCCGCGGTGGCCGCGCACAACCGTCCGGCGGGCGACCGGACGTCGAAGCCCTGCCACGGCGCCTGCGGGTCCGTCCCGGAACGCTGCGCCAGCTCGCCGAACTGCTCGTGCGTGAGCTGTGACGAGTGGTTCTGCGGGTGCCCTTCGCTGGCCAGCCCGTATCCCTTCACCGTGTAGGCGAAGATCACCGTGGGCCTGCTGTCGTCGATCGCGCCCAGCGCGTCGCCGAGTGCGGCCAGGTCGTGCCCGCCCAGGTTGCGCACCGCGGCGTGCAGCGTGGAGTCGTCCAGCCCGGCCACCAGTTCGGCGAGAGCCGGATCCGACCCCGGCAACCGCTCCCGCAGCTGTGCCGGCGTGCAGCGCAGCAGCCGCTGGTACTCCGGGTTGGACATGTCGTCGATGCGCCTGCGCAGCGCGTCGCCACCGGGCCGGGTGAACAGCTCCTCGAGCAGCCGGCCGTACTTGACGGTGAGCACCTGCCAGCCCGCGGCGGCGAACATGCCCTGCAGCCGGGTGGCGCCGATGTTGGGCACCACCCGGTCGAGCGACTGCCGATTGAGGTCGACGATCCACACGACCTCACCCAGCTCGCCGACCATCGGGTCGAGCACGGCCTCCCAGCACGCCCCCTCGTCCAGCTCCGCGTCCCCGACCAGGGAGTACTGCCGACCGTGCGCGGCGGTATCGGCCGGTGACGACGCCGACTGCCGGGACGCGACGTAGCGGCGGGCCAGCGCGCCCCAGATCGGGGCGGTGGCCCCGATCCCCACCGAGCCGGTGGAGTAGTCGACGGGATCGGGATCCTTCGCCCGGCTCGGGTAGCTCTGCAGCCCGCCGAAGGACCGCAATGTCTCCAGGTACCGCTCGTCCAGCTCGCCGAGCAGGAAGTTGATCGCGTGCAGCACCGGGGAGGCGTGCGGCTTGACCGCCACCCGATCGCCGCTGTTCAGGTGCTCGAACCAGAGCGCCGTCATGATCGTCACGATCGATGCGCTCGACGCCTGGTGGCCGCCGACCTTGAGACCACTCCGGCTGGGCCGCACGCGGTTGGCGTGATGCACGATCGCGGTGGCGAGCCAGAGCACCCGCTGCTCGATCTCGCGGAGCACCTCACCACGATCGGTGGTCAGCTCGTCGACGTGGAGCCCGGTCCCGGTCATCCTGCCTCCTGATCGCCGGCGCTGATTCCATGCCATCACCCGCGGATCAGCCGCACAACGGCCCGGTGAATTGTCCTCGATCACGGACCGTGAACGATTTGATCCCGTTGCATCAACCGGTTGACGTCGTCCCCGGCGTGACCGCAAGGTGAGCGTCACCAGTCCAGGTCGCGCAACGGGGCGCGGCCACGAGATGCGTGAGGGGGTCGGCCCCGTCCGGGGCCGGTGTTCGATGAGCATTGACGACACTCCGCGGGAAACCCGATCCGGGCGCGACGAGCCGGACCGGCCCCGCTCGATCGACGACGTGACGATCACCCCCGCCGGTGAGGAAGAGCCGCACACCGCAGCCGAGCAGAACTACCCGGTCGACCGGGTGGTCTTCGGGGTGGCCGGGGTGCTCGTCATCGCCTTCATCCTGTGGGGGGTCTTCTCCACCGATTCGTTGAGCGCGGTGGCCTCCGCCGTGCTGGCCGGTGTGATCACCGGTGGCGGCTGGGCGTTCGTGCTCTCCGCCAGTGGCTTCGTCGTTTTCGCGCTGTGGCTGGCCTTCAGCCGCTACGGCAAGATCACGCTCGGTCGCGACGGAGAGCCGCCGGAGTTCCGCACGACGTCGTGGATCGCGATGATGTTCAGCGCCGGCATGGGCATCGGCCTGATGTTCTACGGCGTCGCCGAGCCGCTGTCGCACTTCTCCAGCCCGCCTCCGGGCACCGTGCCGGCCGACAGCGAGGAAGCGCTCGACGTGGCCATGGCCACGACCCTGTTCCACTGGACGCTGCACCCGTGGGCGATCTACGCCGTGGTCGGGTTGGCCATCGCCTACAGCACCTTCCGCCGCGGTCGCCGGCAGCTGGTCAGTTCGGCGTTCGCCCCGCTGCTCGGGGAGATGAACACCCAGGGCCCGCTGGGCAAGGCGATCGACATTCTGGCCATCTTCGCCACCCTGTTCGGCTCGGCCGCATCGCTCGGCCTGGGCGCGTTGCAGATCGGCGCCGGCCTGCAGGCCAACGGGGCGCCCGCGGTCGGCAAGGGCATCCTGGTGGCGATCATCGCCATCCTCAGCGTCGCATTCGTCTGCTCCGCGGTCACGGGAGTGGCCAAGGGTGTGCAGTTCCTGTCCAACGTGAACATGGTGCTGGCCGGCGTGCTGGCGCTGTTCGTGTTCGTGGCCGGTCCGACCATCCTGATCCTCAACCTGCTGCCCACGGCGATCGGTGACTACTTCGGCAACCTCGCCCAGATGGCGGCCCGCACCGCGGCCAGCGGCGGCGACGCGACCGCCGAGTGGCTGGCCGGCTGGACCGTCTTCTACTGGGCATGGTGGATCTCCTGGACGCCGTTCGTCGGCATGTTCATCGCGCGGATCAGCCGCGGCCGCTCGATCAAGCAGTTCGTGGTCGGGGTCATGCTGATCCCGAGCTTCGTCAGCCTGATCTGGTTCGCGATCTTCGGTGGCGCCGCGATCAACCTGCAGCGCACCGGCACCGACCTGGCGTCGCAGAGCTCCGAGGGGCAGCTGTTCGGGCTGCTGCAGTCGATGCCGCTCGGGTATGCGCTGTCCATACTGGCGATGGTGCTGGTCGCGATCTTCTTCGTGTCCGGTGCAGACGCGGCGTCGGTGGTCATGGGCACGCTCTCGCAGCGCGGCTCGATCGAACCGCAGCGCTGGGTGGTGATCTTCTGGGGCGTGCTGATGGCTGCGATTGCGATCGTCATGCTGCTCGTCGCGCCGGGCAGTGAGGCGCTGACCGGGATCCAGAACATCACGATCATCATGGCCGCACCGTTCGCGCTGGTGATGGTGTTGCTCTGCGTGGCGCTGACCAGGGACCTGCGCAACGACCCGCTGGTCCGCCGCGACGACCGGTCCGCGGCGGCCGTCGAGCAGGCCGTGATCTACGGGACGCAGACCTACGGCGACCGCTTCTTCCTCAACATCAAGCCGCACGAGCATGCCGAGCAGGATCGGCGGCAACGGGAGCAGGAGGCCGAGCGGACGATCGAGGACTGAATCGTCAGATCTGGAGCACGACCTTGCCGGTGACCCGGCGCTCGTCGATCGTGGCCAGCGCGTCGGCCGCCAGCTCCAGCGAGATCGTCGCGCTGACCAGCGGGTAGAGCGCGCCCGAACGCAGGTGCGGGTCCAGCTGCGCCCACTGCCCGGCCAGGTAGCCGGGGCGGCCGAGCGCGTAGGCGCCCCAGCCCACGCCCACGACGTCGATGTTGTTGAGCAGCAACCGGTTCACGCGGACGGTCGGGATCTCGCCACCGGTGAATCCGATCACCAGCAGCCTGCCTCCCGGGGCCAGGCTGCGCAGCGAGTCGGTGAACCGATCGCCGCCGACAGGGTCGACGACGAGGTCGACGCCTGCCCCTGCGGTGAGCTCGTGGACCGCCTCGCGGAACCCGCGGACGCCCACGGTGGCGTGCGCACCCGCGGCCTGGGCCACCTCGTGCTTGGCCGACGAGGACACCACCGCGATGACCCGGGCCCCGAGCGCGGCCGCCAGCTGGATCGACGCGGTGCCGACCCCGCCCGCGGCCCCGTGCACCAGCACCGACTGTCCCGCCTCCAGGTGGCCGCGCACCAGCAGGGCGAAGTGGGCGGTCAGGTAGTTCATCGGCAGGCAGGCGCCGACCGTGAACGGGATCTCGGACGGCAGCGGCAACACGTGCTCGAGCGACACCGCGACCACCTCGGCGAAGGCGCCGGTGCCGGTGAACGCCACCACCTGGTCGCCCGGTCGTACGGCGGCCCTCGCCGGTGCCTCCCGGACCACGCCGGCGACCTCGGAGCCGAGTGTGTAGGGCAGCTCGGGTTTGTACTGGTAGAGGCCCTTGGTCTGCAGCACGTCCGGGAAGTTCACCCCGGCCGCCTGCACGTCGATCAGCACCTCGTCCTGCCGAGGCCGCGGCTCCGGCACGTCCCGGACCTCGACCGCCGCCGGACCGTCCCAGCTCACCACTTGCACCGCCCGCATGGGCGCCCCCTCACACGATCCGCTCACGGATCGCGACATCATCACGCATCCAGGTGGCGTAGTCGATCGCTGAAACGGCCTACGGGCGGGTCGCCCGTCGACACCGTCGAGCGACTTGGGGCGACGACGGGAGGCACGGTGAGCGCGGAGGGTGACGACATCACCCGTCGCGATGAACGGATCTTCATCAGTTGTGACGAACCGCTGCGCCACACGGTCACGCCGTCGGCGCGCCGCACGAGGTACCGGATGGGTGGCACGCGCCGCTCACAGGCGAACGAGAGGACATCCGGTGGCCGCTCTTGAGCCTTGTTCGAGTTGGTCGTCGCGGCCGCAGCCGCGACCGATCCGAGAAGGTGCCCGAGCTGGTGGCGGAACGATCCTTCCTACCGCCAATCGGGGCTGGTTCGCGTCGAGTCTCGACGGGTTCCGATTCGATCCGTGATCGATCGCGCCGAACTCCGACGGCACGATCGGCGCACCGCCCCGCCCGTCAGCCCAGCGCGGCCGAGACGACGTCGCGGGCCTGTTCCTGGATCTGGGCCAGGTGCTCCGTTCCGCGGAAGCTCTCCGCGTAGACCTTGTAGACGTCCTCGGTGCCCGACGGGCGCGCCGCGAACCAGCCTCCGTCGGTGACCACCTTCAACCCGCCGAGCGCCGCCCCGTTTCCCGGCGCCTCGGTGAGCCGGGCGGTGATCGGGTCACCGGCCAGCTCGGTGGCCGTGACGTCGGTCGCCGAGAGCTTGGCCAGCTTCGCCTTGGCCTCGGCCGTGGTGGCCACGTCGGTGCGCGCGTAGGTGGGCGCCCCGAACCGCGCGGTGAGCGCGGCGTAGCGCTGCGACGGGGTCTCCCCGGTCACCGCGAGGATCTCCGAGGCGAGCAGAGCCAGGATGATCCCGTCCTTGTCCGTGGTCCAGACGCCGCCGTCGCGACGCAGGAACGACGCCCCCGCGCTCTCCTCGCCACCGAAACCGAGCGCGCCGTCGAGCAGTCCCGGTACGAACCACTTGAACCCGACCGGCGTCTCGACCAGCGTCCGGCCCAGGTCCGCGGCCACTCGGTCGATCATCGACGAGCTGACCGCGGTCTTCCCGATGCCGGCATCGGCCGGCCATCCCGGCCGGTTGGCGTAGAGGTAGCCGATGGCGACGGCGAGGAAGTGGTTGGGGTTCATCAGACCGTCGGCGGTGACGATGCCGTGCCGGTCGGCGTCGGCGTCGTTGCCGGTGGAGATGGCGTACCGGTTCCGGCCCTCCACCAGCGAAGCCATCGCGTACGGCGACGAGCAGTCCATCCGGATCTTGCCGTCCCAGTCCAGGGTCATGAACCCGAACTGCGGATCGACGTCCGGGTTGACCACGGTGAGGTCCAGGCCGTAGCGCTCACCGATCGCGCCCCAGTACGCCACGCTCGCGCCGCCCAACGGGTCGGCGCCGATCTGCACGCCCGCGCTGCGGATCGCGTCCAGGTCCAGCACCGACGGCAGGTCGGAGACGTACTCGCCGACGAAGTCGTAGCGTCCCAGTTCGCCGCGCACGGCGTCGAGCGACCGGCGACGCACGCCGTCCAGCTTCGCGGCCAGCAGGTCGTTGGCCCGGTCGGCGACCCACTTCGTGGCGTCGGTGTCGGCCGGGCCGCCGTTGGGTGGGTTGTACTTGAACCCGCCGTCGGGCGGCGGGTTGTGCGACGGGGTGATGACCACCCCGTCCGACAGCCCGGTGGTCCGCCCGCGGTTGTACTGCAGGATCGCGTGCGAGAGCGCCGGGGTCGGGGTGAACCCGTCATCGGCGTCGATCAGCACCTGCACGCCGTTGGCCGCGAACACCTCGACGGCGGTGACCCAGGCCGGCTCGGACAGCGCGTGCGTGTCCTTGGCGATGAACAGCGGGCCGTCGATGCCCTGACCGGCCCGGTACTCGCAGATGGCCTGGCTGGTGGCGGCGATGTGATCGTCGTTGAACGTGGTCTTGAGCGACGAGCCGCGGTGCCCCGAGGTGCCGAACGCGACCCGTTGGGCCGGGTCGTCCGGATCCGGATGGCGGTCGTGGTAGGCGGCCAGCAACGCCGAAACGTCGACGAGGTCCTCGGGGCGGGCGGGGGTGCCGGCACGGGGGTCGATCGACATCGGCGTTTCCTCCTTCAGGCGACGGGGTCGCGGTCACGCACACCCTGCCACTCAGGTGCCGGCGATCGCAGGTTTCGCCACCCGTCCGGCTCGCGCGCAGCGGGTCTGCCGCACCGCCGTCACCCGGACGGACGCCGTGCGGTGGGTCCGTCGTCCGCGCCGGACCTGTCAGCTCGGTGTGAACGGAATTGTCAAGCGGACCGAGGTACCCGTCGAAAGTTGTGGACAACTCGGCGACGCCGGCTACCGCGGCGCCGTCCCGTCGGACCGAGGGCCTAGCTTGACGCCCATGACGGAGCGGGTGGGCGTGCTGCAGGTGCACCGGGCCGAACGGGCCGATGCGCTGGTCGGCGCCCTGGCCGCGTTGCTGGCCACTCCCCTGCCCGATCCGTTCGCCACCGAAGTGGTTGCGGTACCCGCCAAGGGCGTGGAGCGCTGGCTGGCCCAGCGTCTCTCACATCGGCTCGGTGCCGGTCCCGGCGGCGGCGACGGCGTGTGCGCCGGGGTCAGCTTCCCGGCGCCCACGGCCGTGCTCGATACGGTGGTGGCCGCCGCGGCCGGGGTCGATCCCGATGCCGATCCGTGGCAGCCGGCGCGGCTGGTGTGGCCACTGCTGGAGGTGATGGACCGGAGCGCGGGCGAGCCGTGGTGCGCTCCGCTCGGCGCCCACCTCGACCTCGACGATCCGGGCGGCTTCCGGCGCGGGCGCCGGTACGGCACCGCGCGGCGGCTGGCGGAGCTGTTCGCCAGCTATGCGGCGAACCGGCCGCAGCTGTTGCGGAGCTGGGCGGCAGGCGCCGGAATCGACGGCGATCTGGGCTGGCAACCGGAGCTGTGGCGTCGGCTGCGCGAGCGGGTCGGCGGGCCGGATCCGGCCGAGCGGCTGGACACCGCTTGTGCCGTGCTCCGCGCCGACCCGGGGCGGGCGGCGCTGCCCGCCCGGTTCTCGCTGTTCGGGCCCACCCGGCTGCCGGCCGCGCACCTCGACGTGCTGGTCGCGCTGGCCCAGCACCGCGCGGTGCACCTGTGGCTGCCGCATCCCTCCCCAGCGGTATGGGAGCGGGTGGCCGCCGTCGGGGCGCCGGCCGGGGTTCCGCGCCGCGCGGCCGATCCCAGCGCGGGCGCGGCCCGGCACCCGCTGCTGTCGTCGCTCGGCCGCGACATCCGGGAGTTGCAGCTGCGCTTGGCCGCCGCGGCTCCCGATGCGGTGCACCAGCACCATCGGTTGCCCGAACCGCCGCCGACGCTGCTGGGGCGGCTGCAGCGGCGCCTGCGCGACGACCTCCCGCCTGCCGAGCCGGATCCGGTCCCGCACGGCGACCGCAGCATCGAGGTGCACGGCTGCCACGGGCCGCACCGACAGGTCGAGGTGCTCCGCGAGATCATCGTCGGTGCGCTGGCCGAGGACGCCACGCTCGAACCTCGCGACATCCTCGTCATGTGTCCCGACGTCGAGACGTTCGCACCACTGGTGTCGGCGGATTTCGGTCTCGGCGAGCAGCGTGGTGATCCAGGCGCCGCCACCCATCCGGGGCAGCGGCTGCAGGTGCGACTGGCCGACCGCGCGTTGCGGCAGGTCAACCCGCTGTTGGACACCGTGGTCACGCTGCTCGAGCTGGCCGACTCCCGGGTCACGGCCGCGCAGGCCCTCGACCTGCTGGCCACGGCACCGGTGCGGCTGCGATTCCGGCTGGACGACGCCGATCTCGACCGCCTGCGGCAGCTGTCCGTGCGTTCCGGGGTGCGTTGGGGCCTCGACGCCACACATCGCGGCCGCTACCGGTTGGAGGGCTACCGCCAGGGCACCTGGGCGGCCGGACTCGACCGGCTGCTGCTCGGGGTGGCCATGTCGGGCGCGGGCGAACCGGGCTGGCTCGGCACCGCGTTGCCGATGGCGGAGGTCGATTCCGGCGACACCGAGCGGATCGGCCGCCTCGCCGAGTACATCGACCGGCTCGCCGCGGCGCTCGCGTCGCTCACCGGCGAGCAGCCGCTGACGTCCTGGATCCAGGCTCTCGGGGCCGCGCTGGAACTGCTCACCGACACCACACCGGCCGACGAGTGGCAGGAGGCCCAAGCACGTGCCGAGCTCGCCGCGGCCGCGCGGGGGGCCGGCCCGCACGCCGACACGGTCCCGCTGCGGCTGGCCGATGTGCGCGATCTGCTCGCCGACCGGTTGCGCGGCCGTCCCACCAGGGCCGGTTTCCGCACCGGCACGATCACGGTGGCCACCCTGGTGCCGATGCGGTCGGTTCCGCATCGGATGGTCTGCCTGCTGGGTCTCGACGACGGTGTGTTCCCGCGGGCCGCGGCGCCCGACGGCGACGATCTGCTTGCCCGCGACCCGCTGGTCGGCGAGCGCGACGCCCGCAGCGAGGACCGCCAGCTCCTGCTGGACGCCGATCTGTGCGACCACCGAACGGCTCGTCGTCGTGCATTCCGGCGCCGACGAACGAACCGGCGCCCGCCGCCCACCCGCGGTGCCGCTCGGCGAGCTGCTCGACGCGATCGCGGACCTCGGCGGGCCGGCCGTCCGCAGCCGGGTGGTCGTCCGTCATCCGCTGCAGCCGTTCCACCCTGACAACTTCGTCCCGGGTGCGCTCGGCCGGCAGCGCGCGTTCAGCTTCGACCGCACCGAGCTCGCGGGGGCCAGGGCCACCAGCGGACCGAAGGCAGCGCCGCCGGCGTTCCTGCCTGCTCCGCTGGCCGCCGTCCGGTCCGATGGCGACGTCGTCACGCTCGACGAGCTCACCGGCTTCCTCGAACACCCGGTGAAGGGGTTCCTGCGGCAGCGGGTGGGGCTGCCGGTCGCGGCGCTGGTCGAGCCGGCCGCCGACGCGTTGCCCGTGCAGCTCGACGGCCTCGCCGGCTGGGCGATCGGAGACCGGCTGCTCCGGGACCGGCTGGCCGGACACCCGCTCGACCGCTGCCGGCAGGCCGAGTGGCGGCGCGGCGAGCTGCCGCCGGGAGCGCTCGGCGACGCGCAGCTCACCCGCATCCTGGACGACGTCGAACCGCTCGTCGCCGTGGCCGCGCCGATGCGCACCGAAGCGCTGCCGGACCACGACGTCGACGTCCCCCTGCCGGATGGCCGCCGGCTGATCGGCACGCTGGACGAGCTGTACTGCGGCCAGGGTGGTCCCACCCTGCTCCGTGTCGAGTACTCCCGGTTGGCGCCGAAACAGCGGATCCGGGCCTGGGTGCGGTTGCTGGCGCTCGTCGCGACGGCGGGCGGACCGTGGCTGGCGGTCACCGTCGGTCGGGGTGCCTACCACGGGCTGGCCCGCGCCACGCTCGGCCCGCTGGACCGGCGCGCGAGCGCTGGCCACCCTCGGCGAGCTGGCGGCGCTGCGCGATGCCGGGTTGCGCGAAGCGCTGCCACTGCCCACGGTCACCGGTCACAACTACGCCCGGGCCCGGCTCGGCGGCGCGGCCGCGGCCGAGGCGGCGGAGGAGGCCATGAAGAAGTGGGCAGGCGGTGGCGCGGCCGCCGAACGCCTTGACGACGCCCACCGGCAGGTCTGGGGAGCGTCCGCGGCTCCCGATGTGCTGCTCCGGGCACCCGGGCCAGCCGGCGGCGAGCCGACCCGGTTCGGTGCGCTTGCGATGGCGCTGTGGGCGCCGATGTTGCTGGCCGAGGACCTGGAGCGGCTGTGAGCACGTCTTCGGGGAGCACCGCGAGCGTCGCGGCGTTCGACGTCTGCGGGCCGTTGCCCGGCGGCGCCACCGTGCTGGAAGCCAGTGCGGGCACCGGCAAGACCTTCACCATCGCCGCACTGGCCGCCCGCTACATCGCGGAGGGCCGGGCGCAGCTGGCCGAGCTGATGCTCGTCACGTTCGGCCGCGAAGCCACCAACGAGCTACGCGAGCGGGTGCGTGAGCGGCTGGTCTCGGCCGAGCGTGGGCTGGCCGAGCCGGGTTCGGCACGGGCCGGACCCGATCGGGTGCTCGCGCTGCTCGCCGCCGCGGACGACGCCGAGGTGGCGCGGCGGCGGGTCCGA
This sequence comes from uncultured Actinomycetota bacterium, assembly GCA_963841985.1. Taxonomy (GTDB): domain Bacteria; phylum Actinomycetota; class Actinomycetes; order Mycobacteriales; family Pseudonocardiaceae; genus Pseudonocardia. Next base: position 19,336 of record CAWJFD010000027.1, on the reverse strand, counting down.
CTCACCCGAGCGGTGGCCCAGTTCGACGCGGCCACGATCGCTACCACCCACCAGTTCTGCCAGCAGATGCTGGCCGGCCTCGGCGTGGCCGGGGACGCCGATCCGGGCGCGGTGTTCGTCGATTCGATCGACGACCTGCTCACCGAGGTGGTGGACGACTTCTACATCCGCAAGTACGGCGACCACGGCACCGGCACACCGGCGTTCAGCCGCAGCGAAGCGCTGACGCTCGCCCGCCGCTCGGTGCACGACGGGCAGGCCCGGCTGGAGCCGGTCGACGCCGAGTCGGCGAGCACCGCCGATGTGCGGCGCCGCTTCGCCACCGCGGTCCGGGCCGAGGTGGCGCGGCGCAAGCGGACCCGGCGGATCTACACCTACGACGACATGCTCACCCAGCTCGACGACGCTCTGAGCGACCCCAGACGGGGTGCGGCGGAACGCCTGCGAGGCCGGTACCGCGTCGTGCTGGTCGACGAGTTCCAGGACACCGATCCCGTGCAGTGGTCCATCCTGCGCCGCGCGTTCCACCACCCTTCGGTCACGCTGGTGCTGATCGGCGACCCGAAGCAGGCGATCTACGCCTTCCGCGGGGCCGACGTGATCAGCTACCTGGAGGCCACCGAGGCCGCGGGCCAGCACGCCACCCTCGCCCGCAACTGGCGCAGCGACGCCCCGCTGCTCGGCGCGCTGGGTGCGGTGTTCGCCGGAGCCGCACTCGGCGACCCGCGGATCGTCGTGCATCCGGTCGACGCCGCTCACCACGGCCGGCGGCTCCGCGGCGCGCCGGTGGACACGCCGCTGCGGCTGCGGGTGGTGCCCCGGACGGATCTGCCCAGGGTTGCGCGCGATCTCGCCGTGGTGGGCCCGGCCCGCGAGCTGGTGGCCCGCGACGTGGCTGCCGATGTCGCCGCTCTGCTGGCCGGCTCGGCGGAGTTCGGCGAGCGCCCGGTGCAACCGGGCGACGTCGCCGTCCTCGTGCGTACCAACGACCAGGGCAGCCTGGTCCGCGAGGCGCTCGCCGCGGCCGGTGTGCCGGCCGTCCTGTCCGGGACCGCCAGTGTGTTCGGTACGCCGATCGCCGCGGCCTGGCTCACCCTGCTGGAGGCGCTGGCGCAGCCACGCCTGATCCGGCTCCGAGCCGCGGCGCTGACCCCTTTTGTCGGTCTGACAGTCACCGAGCTCTGCGATCCGCGCGGCCCCGAACTGCTCGACGAGCTGGGTGGGACCGTTCGGGCGTGGGCCACCGTGCTGCGGGAACGCGGGGTCGCGGCGCTGCTCGAGGCGGTGACCACGGGCACGGCGTTGCCGCGGCGGCTGCTCGGACGCACCGACGGCGAGCGGACCCTCACGGACCTGCGGCACGTGGCGCAGGCGCTGCACGCGGCGGCCACAGGTGGACATCTCGGGCCGGCGGCGCTGCTCGACTGGCTGCGGCACCGGATCGATGAGGCCGCTGTGGACGTCGGCACCGAGCGCAGCAGGCGCCTCGATTCCGACGCGGCGGCCGTGCAGATCATCACCATCCACCGCAGCAAGGGCCTGGAGTTCCCGATCGTCTACCTGCCGTTCGGCTGGGATCGCAACGTCCGCGATCCGGAGGTCCCGCTGCTGCACGACGAGCGCGGGCAGCGGGTGCTCGACGTCGGCGGCGAGACCGGTGAGGGGTGGAAGGAGCGCTGTGCGCGGCACCGGGCCGAGGAGGCCGGCGAGGACCTGCGGCTGCTCTACGTGGCGATGACGCGCGCGCAGTGCCAGGTGGTCGCGTGGTGGGTTCCCGCAACCACCACGGCGGCGTCACCGCTGCACCGGCTGCTGTTCGGTCGTCCGGCGCCCGGCTCGCACCCGCTGCGGCCGGGGCCGGAGACGGGGCCCGGATCGGTGTTCGTGCCACCGGAGCGCTGCCGCGTGCCGTCCGACCCGGCGGCGCTGGCCGCGCTGCGGTCTCTCAGCACGTCGGAGTTCGCCGTCGAGGAGGTCGGCCCGCCGGAGCCGGACGCCGTCATGTCCGGTGCTCCTTGCGATCAGGGCACCGCGCTGGTCGCCGCGACGTTCAGCCGGGTGCTCGATACGCGGTGGCGACGCACTTCCTACTCCGCTCTCACCGCCACGTCCGGGCACGGCCCCGCCGGCCCCGCCGCCCATGCCGGCCACGCCGCTGCCGGGGACTCGCTGGCCGGGGTGAGCAGCGAACCGGAGAACCCCGGTACCGACGACGAGACCGATGTCACCGGGATCGTGGGGGGCGCCGGCAGGCTTGCGGCCTCGCCGGGTGCTGCTCTGGCGTCCCCGATGGCCGGCCTCCCGCTCGGGGCCGGGTTCGGCACGCTGGTGCACTCGGTGTTCGAGGTCGCCGACCTCACCGCCGCGGATCTACCCGCCGAGCTCACCGCACACTGCACCGAGCAGCTCCGCCGCGCGCCGGTGTCCGGTGTCGATCCCTGTGCGCTGGCCGCGGCGTTGCTGCCGGTCGCCCGCACCCCGCTCGGCCCGCTGGCCCCCGGGTTGCGGCTGGCCGACATCGCACCTGACGACCGGCTGGCCGAGCTCGACTTCGAGCTCCCATTGGCCGGTGGTGATCGATCGGACCCGGCCGGACTCGACACAGCCCGACCCGACCCGAAGCCGATCCGACGCGATCCGACCCGGGGTCGATGCCGGGCCCGACGTGACGTTGGGCGATCTGGTCCCCCTGCTGCGTCGACACCTGGCCGCCGCCGATCCGCTGCACGACTATCCGTCCGCGCTGTCGACGCCCGCGCTGGCGGGGCAGCCGTTGCGCGGCTATCTCACCGGCAGCATCGATGCGGTGCTGCGGCTACCCGGACCGCGGTTCACGATCGTCGACTACAAGACCAACTGGCTGGGCCCGATCGGGGCGTCCGGCCGGGCACCGCTCACGGCGGCGCACTACGAGCCGGCGCGGCTGGCCGAGGCCATGATCGCGGCCAACTACCCGCTCCAGGCGTTGCTCTACGGTGTGGCGCTGCACCGGTACCTGCGCTGGCGACTGCCCGAGTACGCGCCGCAGCGGCACCTGGGCGGCGTGCTCTATCTGTTCGTGCGCGGGATGTGCGGGTCCGACACACCCGTCGTCGACGGCGTCCCGTGCGGGGTCTTCAGCTGGTCACCGCCACCTGCGCTGATCATCGAGCTGTCCGAGTTGCTCGATCGGGGAGCGCCGCGGCCCGCGGAGGCGCTGACATGACGGCCGACGTGCTCGAGACGACCGGTGCCGACCCCGTCGCGGATGCGGGCGACGCCCGGCTCGCGGGTTCGAGCTCCGGACTGCTCGAGGCGTTCAACGTGGCCGGCGTGCTCGACGCCGCCGACGTGCACGTCGCCACCCGCGTCGGCGGGTTGGCCGGTGAACGGTCCGAGCCGGCGTTGCTCGCGCTTGCGCTGGCCGTGCGCGCGCTGCGGCTGGGCTCGGTGTGCATCGATCTGGCCGCGGCCGGTCACACGGTGCTCGGCGAGGGTGACGAGCTGCTCGACGTCTCCGCCCTGCCGTGGCCGGATCCGACGTCGTGGCTCGCCGAGTGCCGGGCCGGCCCGCTGGTCGCCGACGGCGCTGACGCCTCCGGCGGTCGACCGCTGCGATTGGTCGACGGGCTGCTCTATCTGGACCGTTACTGGCGCGAGGAGGAGCTGGTCCGCCGATCGCTGCAGCAGCGGGCCGCGGCGACGCCGCCGGAGGTGGACGTGCCGCGGCTGCAGGCCGGGCTGGGCGAGCTGTTCGGTGATCCGCGGGCGCGGCGGCAGGCCCTGGCCGCTGCGGTCGGGGTGCTGCGCCGCGTCACCGTGCTCGCGGGTGGCCCGGGCACCGGCAAGACCACCACGGTCGCCGGGATGCTGGCGCTGCTGTTCGACCAGCCGGGAGCGCCACCTCGTATTGCGCTGGCCGCGCCAACCGGCAAGGCGGCCGCGCGGCTCGAGGAGGCCGTAGCCGCCGCGCTGCCCGCCCGGCTGACGGCGCAGCTGCCCGCGGCGTCCACCCTGCACCGGCTGCTCGGCCGCGCCTCCGGGGCCGGGCCGGGCCGGACCCAGCGGTTGCCCTTCGACGTGGTGGTGGTCGACGAGACCTCGATGGTGTCGCTGACGATGATGGCCCGGTTGCTCGACGCGGTTCGGCCGCAGGCCCGGCTGATCCTGGTCGGCGATCCCGATCAGCTGGCGTCGGTCGAGGCGGGTGCGGTGCTCGGCGACCTGGCCCGGGCGGGCGGCCGCCCGGAACCCGGCCTGGACGCCGCTCTGCGGACGCTGGGCCTACCCACCGGGGTGCGCAACGGAGTGGTCACCCTCGACCACGTCTGGCGTTTCGACGGAGCGATCGCCGACTTCGCCCGCGCGATCCAGGCAGGCGACGCCGACGCCGCCACCGCTCTGCTCCGCGCGGCACACGCGGGTCTGGAGTTCTGCGACACCGACTCCGGCCGCGCCGGATCCAGCGACACTCCGCTCGTCAGCACCGAGGTCACCGACGTCATCGGCGACGCCGTCGAGGTGGTCCGTCGCGATGTCGTCGCCGCCGGGAGGACACTCGTCGCCGCCGCCGAAGCGGGCGACGTGAGCGCCGCACTGGCCGCCCTCGAGCAGCACCGGGTGTTGTGCGCGCACCGCCGCGGTCCCTACGGCGTGGCGCGCTGGACCGCCGACATCGAACGTTGGCTGCAGGATGCGATCACCGGAGCGACCCGCGATCCGTGGTATCCGGGCCGACCGGTCCTTGTCACGACCAACGACTACGACACCGGGCTCTTCAACGGCGACGTGGGTGTGGTCGTGTCCCGCCCCGAGGGCCCGCGGGTGGCGTTCGCCCGTGGCGGCCCACCCACGCTGTACCCACCGGGGCGCCTGTCCGATCTCGTCACGGTGCACGCGATGACCGTGCACCGCGGGCAGGGCAGCCAGTTCCGGCGGGTCAGCGTCGTCCTGCCACCGGCGGAGTCGCCGCTGCTCACGCGGGAGCTGCTCTATACAGCCGTGACCCGGGCCCGCGAACACGTGCGTGTCGTCGGTACCGAGGCGGCCGTGCGAGCCGCGGTCGGCCGGCCGGTGAGCCGGGCGAGCGGCCTGCGGCACCGGCTCGGCGGCTGACCGTGCCCGGCCCCTCGATCCCAGCACGGATGGCGGGAACCGCGGAGCCGCCACCCCGCGCCACCTGTTCCCGTCGCGGGCCGGTCGGGCGTTCGGCAACCTTCGCGCGGAGCCGGCGCCGACACACCGCAGCTCGACCCGCCGCGACAGCAGCAGACCGCCCCATCCGGTGCGTCGCCGCCCCGATGAGGGGATCTTTGCCTCACCGTCGGGCGAAGCTCGCGCGGTGCTCTTAACCTGGACGTGGGTCCCAGGGGAGGTGCGGTACGTGGCGATCACCCACGAAGAGGTCGGCACCTCAGGTGCCGCGGGCTGGTCCGCCGCGTTCCGCCGATCCGAGATCGGCGCCGCCGTGTTCGAGGTGTCCGCCGCGCAGCGGCACCGCGTGCTCGACTGGGCCGGTCGCCAGCCCATTCCCCGGTCGAGCCGACGCCCGGTGCACGAGCCGTCGGTGGACGCGTGGGCGGTGCTGGACGGCGGCATCGTGCACCTGTACGGCTATGCTCTGACCACGCTGCCCGCCGGCATGTACGTCGTCGGGTTGCAGGCCTTCCGTCTCCTGCTGGCCGAGCTCGGATTCCCGGTGCCGGACGGTCTCACCGCCGCTACCACGATCAGTCCGGACGAGCTGCGCCGCCGACACCGCGCGGCCGCGATCGGCGACCCGTCCGGTGTGGAACAGGCCGACATGCTCGCGACCTGCACCGACGCCGTGATGCTCCGGTGGGTGGCGACCACGCTGCTGGCCGAATACGGCACCGCCAGCGCCGGTCGGGTCGGGCGGTAGCCCGCCGGGTCGGGTCGGCGGTAGCCCACCAGGTCAGGCCGCCGCGGCCGCCCGCCGCAGCGCGCGGTACAGCACGGCCGGTTCCCCCAACCGCCTGCGCAGCGCCCGCTCCAGACCTGCGATCGGATAAAGGTTCTGCGGGGCGCGGGAGTCCTTGTACTCGGTCGAGGCGAACCGCACGAGCGTCGCCTGGCTCAGCTCGGCGAGCTCGACGGCCTGCTCCGCACCGAGGTCGGACCCGCATTCCACGCGCACCACCCCGGCCCACGGCGCGCCCTGCGCGGCCGGTAGCCGCAGGTACCAGGTGTAGCGCTCCCACGAGCGCCCTAATGATCGGCACAGCCGGAACACCGGCGTCCGTTGCCCTGATCCCAGCGTCGCGACGATGCCGCCCAGAGTGGCGGGCAGGTAGGTGTCGCGATGTGACTTGATGAAGCCGATGGCCCGCGGCAGCGGTTGGCGGGGCAACGGTCCGTCCATGACGATCAGGTCGTCATCGGTGTCGGTCGGGCCGCGGTCGGCGCGGAAGCGTACGGCCGCGAGCAGCTCGGTGGCGGCGAGACTGCGCTGCAGGGCGAGGGACAGGATCTGCATCGGCGGCCGGTCCTGGTGCGCTGCGGTGTGCGTGGCCACGTACCGCCCGGCTGCGGTGACGATGTCGGCGGCGGCGGATGCGGTCGTGATCAGGCCACGCCGCACGTCGGCCTCGACGAGATGTGCGCCGCCTTCGGCGCAGCAGCACATCACTCCAGCGGCGTAGGAGGCACACAGCGCGGGCGAGGCCGCACCGTCGGCCTCACCCACCCACACCTGGGCATCGATCCTGCGCACGCCGTCCACGAAGAGCACAGCGCCGGGCGGGGTCGTGCCCTGGCTCGGATCGAGCGGCCGCCAGCGCGCGGCCGGCAGCTCGACGTCGACGTCCACTTCCGCGGTCGACGCGCCCAGCTCGGTGTCGAGGCTCGTGCCGTAGGACGGATCCCATGGGTCGACGCTGAACCTCACGCTTCCTCCCGGACCACCGAGGAGGTGCGCTCGTCCCGGCTCACGGCGAACCGCACGGGCACCCGCTCGGCCAGCGCCGGCACGTGCGTGATCAGCCCGACGACCCGGTCGCCGTGGGCCGCGAGGTTCTCCAGGGTGCTGGCGACGGTTTCCAGGTTGGCCTCGTCGAGGGTACCGAAGCCCTCGTCCAGGAAGATCGACTCGAGCCGGGCGGCGCCCCGCGCGGCCAGCCCGGACATCTGCGCCGAGAGGGCCAACGCGAGCGCGAGACTGGCTTGAAAGGTCTCGCCGCCGGACAGGGTCTTGACCGGGCGACGGGCGTCGGCGTCGGCGTGGTCGATCACCAGGAACTCGCCGCCTGCGTGGGTGAGCTCGAACTGCCCGCCGGACAGCTCGACCAGGCTCGCGGACGCGTCGGCCACGAGCGCGTCGAGCGCCGAGGCGACGAGCCAGCGCGGGAACCCGTCCGAACGCAGCAGTCCACCGAGCATCTTGGCCACCTGGTGGGCGTCCTCGGCCGCGTCCCGGTCGGTGGCGATCGAGGCGGCGGCGGTCCGGCGCTCGGTGAGGCGCCGCTGGTCACCGCGGGCCCGCTCCAGCGCAGCCGCGACCACGGGCAGCGCCACCTCGGCCAGCGATCGCTCGACCGGCCACCGTGCGGCCCGGGCGCTGCGACCCTGCTCCGGCTCGCCGGCCATTCCGTCCGGCTCGCGCCCGACGGACACCCGGTCGGGCGGCGGCCCATCCATGGGCATCCCGTCGACCGGCGCCTCCCCGACCGACGCCCTGGGGACCGACACACCGTGCTCGTCCAGGTCCGCGGCCAACCGTTGCTCATCGGCGGTCCGGCGCTCCCTGGCGGCATGCGCGGCAGCCATGGCGGCACTCAGCTGCTGGTCGCCGTCGATCTCCCGGTCCCGCGCCCACGCGGCCAGCGTGCTCCAGGCCGCGAGCAGGTCGTCGCCGACCAGCACCGGAGCGTCGAGCGGGACGAGCGGATCCCGGGCGGCCCGCAGCCGGTCCCACGCGGCGCCGGTCTCCCGGCCGATCTCGGCCGCGCTGCGTTCCGCGGAACGCAGCGCGGCGCGGGCGGTGCGCAGAGCAGCGTCAGCAGCCTCGGCGGCCGTCTCCAGCTCGTCGCGGGCAGCCAGCTCCGCCGCCGTCTCGGCATCGGTGGGTGCGCCGGCCAGCGCCTCACGCAACCGCTGGATGCTCTGTTCGATCGCCGCAACCGCGTCCCGCGCCTCCTGCTCGGCCCGAGCGGCGGCCGTCTCGTCGGTACGGCGGTCGCGGACTCCGCGTTCCGCCGCGCGATACGCCAGCTCGGCGGCATCGAGCTCGGCTTCGCACTTGTCGACGGCGGCTCGAAGGCCCGGCAGCGCAGCCTCGCGCCCGGCAGCCTCGGCTCGGGCCCAGGCCACCAGGGAGGTCCAGCCGCCGAGCACGTCGTCGGAGCCGATCGCGGGCGCGCCGAACGGGACGAGCGGGTCGCGTGCCGCCCGCAGCTCCGCCGTCGCCGCAAGCACCTCCTCGCGCAGCGACGCGACGGCACCGGCCGCCACGGCGCGTTCCCGCCGGGCCGCCCGCATGGCGGCGTCGGCGGTTGCGCCGGCTTCCGCGAGCCGGTCGAGCTCGGTGAGCACCTCGTCGACGGCCGCGGCGAGGTCGCGCCTGACCGGCCCGTCCGGCGCCGCGGGCGATGCGGCGCCGTCTCCGCCCGGGTCGCCTCGATACCGGAACGGGTCCGGTCCGACGGCTGGCGACTCCCTCGGAACGCTCGCGGCGGCCACCGGCGATCCGGCCCCGTTCCGCCCGACACCCGATGCGCGGACGACCGCGGGCGACAGCTCCGCGTGCTGCCGAACGCCGACACCGGATCCGCCCGGCGCGGGCACCCCCCCGTCCTCCGCCGGAGCTCCCCCGACTCGGATCGAACCCGTCCCCTGAACGGCACCGACCGCCGCGGCCAACCGATCGAACAGCACTGCCGACCGCCCTGCCGGACGCGAACGACCTGCCGCATCCCGAGGAACCGCGGCTCCGGACACGACCCCGACGACCGCTCCGATCACGCCGGACCACAATCGTTCGGCCGTCTCCTCCAACCGGGCCAGAGCCTCCACCGCCCGGGAGTGCGCAGCCCGCGCCGCAGCCTCGCGGCTCAGACTCCGCTCATGCGCCCGCTGCGCGGCCCCGACCTCCCGCTCGGCCTCGTCGAGATCGGTGGCCGGCAGCGGTGGCGGCAGCTCCAGCACGTGCTGCGCGCACACGGGACAGTCGGCGCCTACGGTGAGGGCCGGTCGCAGCGCAGCGGCGAGGTTCCCGCGCTGCCGCTCGGCCGCCAGCACCTGTGCGTGCTCCAGCCGGTGCCGGGCCTCGGTGACGACCGCGAGCGCCGCGACCAGCTCGGCCTCCGCCTCAGCCCGCGCCTCGACGGCGCGACCCCGTTGCCGCTCGGTGTCGAGCAGGGCCTGATGGTCTCGGCGGGACTGCTCCAACGGTCCGCGCGGCGGCGCGGCGGCGAGTGCCGCCCTGGCCTCGGTGTCGGCGGACTCGGCGAAGGCCAGGGCCGCGTCGGCTTCCTCCAGCGCGGTGGCCGCGGCAAGGCGGCGGCGTTCGAGCGCGTCCAACCCGTCCGGAACGGCCAGTGCCCGGAATCGGGCGCGTTCCGCGACCAGCCTGCGCACCTGCTCCTGCGCGTTGTCGAGGGCAGCAGCCGCAGCGTCACGCGCGATCCGGGCCCGGTCCAGCGTCGTCCGCGCATCCGCCGCGTCCTGCACGGCCAGCTCGTAGTCGGCGAGCGACTTCTCGCAGCGCTCGCGGACCCCCGGCAGCTCGGCCAGCCCGGCGGCCAGCGCGGCATGGTCGCGGCGCAGCTGTTCGAGACGGCCGCGGGCGGGTGCCCCGGCGAGTCGCCGCCGCGCCTCGCCGTCGACGGTCTCGGCTTCGGCTACCCGGTCGGCGGCCATCCGCGCGGCCTCCGTCGCCGCCCGCTCCCTGGCGTGCAGCTGGTCGATCCCCGCGGGCACCACCAGCGCTTGCAGCAACGTCCGCTCGCGGTGCACCCGCTCGACGAGCGCTTCCGCTGCGCTCCGCTCGGCTCCGGCCACGGCCAGCACGGGAACGGCCGCAGCGACCCGCCCGGCGAGCCCGTCCAGCGCGGCCACGCGCGCCGTCGCCGCCCGCTCCGCCTCGGGCGTGTCGTCGGCGTACTCGACGAGCTGCTCGGACAGCATCCCGGCCCGCAGCCGTTGCGCCGACGCCTCGCCGTTGGCCGCGCGGGCGATCTCGTCGTACACGCCGAGGCCGAGAATGCGGACCAGCTTCTCCTGGCGCTTGCGCGGCTCGGTGTGCAGGAACTCGGCGAAATCGCCCTGCGGCAGCACCACGCAGGTGCAGAAATCGCCGAACGGCAGCCCCAGCAGTTCCTCGACAGCGGCGGTGGTGGCCGCCGCCCCCTCCGCGATCGGTTCGGTCTGCTCCTCCGCGGCGCCCGTGCCCGCGGGATCGAGCAACCGCTCCAGGCGCGCCGTACGCACCGACACCCCACCCGCCGCCGCGCGCCGCAGCTCGCGGGCCACCACGTACCGCATCCCGCCGACGTCGAACACGAAGCGGACCGCACCGCGACCCGCGGTCGGCGCCAGCGCGAGTGCCACCGTGCGCTGGTTGTCCCAGCGCGGTACCGATCCGTAGAGCGCGAACGTCATCGCGTCGATCACGGTGGACTTGCCGGATCCGGTGGGTCCGACCAGCGCGAAGTAGTCGGCGCCCGCGAAGTCCACCGTGGTCGGTTCGCGGAAGGAGGCGAACCCGGCCATCTCGAGCAGCACCGGTCGCATCAGCCGCTCCCGAGGACGTCGTCGTGTATCCGGCGGAACAGCTGCTCCACCCGCGGATCGTCGACGTTGCGGGTGTGCAGGTACTCCCGGAACAGCTCCGCAGGGCTGCGCGGGGCGCCCGCGCCCGCGACAGGACGGGACTCCGTCACGGTGGCGGCGAACTCAGGGTCGATCCGCACCTCCAGGACGTTCGGCAGGATCGCGGTGACCTCGTCGCGCAGCCCGGCGCGGGCCGGCTCCCGGATCCAGACCCGCAGGTACTCGTCGGTGACGGTGTCGGCGAGCACCGACAGTTCCGCGAGGGTCCCGCGCAACGTCCGCAGTCGGCGGCCACCGGTGATCGGGACGTCGGTCACCGTCGCCGGTGTGCCGAGAGCCGCCTCGACCAGGCAGACGACCGGCGTGTTCTGCTGCTCACCGAAATCGACGGCATAGGGCGCGCCGCAGTAGTGCACCGGGCACGGTGCGTCCATGCGCTGCCGGCGGTGCAGGTGCCCGAGCGCCACGTAGTGGGCCTCCACCGGGAAGATCGAAGCCGGTACCGCGTACTCGAAGATCGACTGCGCGGTTCGCTCGCCGCCCCCCATCCGCCCGTTGAGCACGGTCAGGTGGGCCAGCACCAGGTTCACCGCGTCGTCGCGGAAGCCCGCGGTCAAGGTGGCGAGGATGTCACGCAGCTGCTGGTCGTAGGCGCTGGTGTTCTCGCCAGGCGTGTTGACCACCAGGTCGGCGGCACGCACCGCGTACCGCTGGGACAGGAACGGCAGCACGGCGACCGTCGCCCGCTCCCCGCTCGAGCGCGCGGTGAACTCGACGACGCCGCCGTGCTCGGCCGTGCGCACCGAGCCGACGAGGGTGATCCCGGCCGCGCCGGCCAGCGGCCGGTAGGCGTCGAGGGTGGACGCGTGATCGTGGTTACCGGCGATCGCGATCACCTCGGCGCCGGTGGCGGCGAGGCCCATCAGCGTGCGGACCACCAGCTGCTGCGCCTGCGCCGACGGCGCCGCCGAGTCGTAGAGATCACCCGCCACCAGCACGGCGTCGACCTGCTGTTCCCGGGCGACGCCGACGATCTCGCGCAGCACCCGTTCCTGCTCGTCGAGCCGGCTGTGCCCCTTGAGGGTCTTGCCGACGTGCCAGTCGGCCGTGTGCAGCAACCGCATCAGGCGGTCATCGTAAGCGGGCGGCTCCGCGGAACCGCGGAGGGACACGGCCCATCGCCGAGCGCGGTGTCCCGGCCGGGGTGGGGAGGTCGAGGCCGGGCGGACGCGCCGGCGAACGTTCAACGATCCGGCAATCCGCACGTACGGTGTTGTACGGTCGGACGATGTCACCGGCAGCGGAGCCCTTCGCGGCGCTCGAATCCGACCGCGGTGTGCTGGCCCGCAGCAGCACAGCCGAGCGGGTGGCCGACATCATGCGGGAGCGGATCACCGACGGCTCGCTCGCTCCCGGGTCCCGGTTGCCGGAGGACGCCGTCGGCTCGGCCCTCGGAGTCTCCCGCAACACGCTGCGCGAGGCGTTCCGGTTGCTGGTGCACGAAGGCCTCGCCGTCGCCGAGTTCAACCGCGGGGTTTTCGTCCGCAGGCTGACCGCGGCCGATGTCATTGATCTCTATCGGGTACGCAGGCTCGTCGAGTGCGCGGCCGTCCGGCAGGCCGTCGGCCTCGCCGCGACCGCCCCGGCGACCGCGGCGATCGAAGCGATGCGGGCTGCCGTGGCCGACGGTGAACTCGCCGCGACGGAGGGCCGCTGGGCCGAGGTCGGCACCGCGAACATGCGGTTCCACCAATCCATCGTCGCCCTCGCCGGCAGCGCCCGGCTCGACGAGTTCATGCGCCAGGTCTCCGCCGAGCTACGCCTCGCGTTCCACGTGATGGCCAACCCGCGGGCGTTCCACGAGCCGTTCCTGCTGCGCAACCGCGAGCTCGCGGCGCTGATCGAGGCGGGCGAAGGGGCGGCAGCCGAGCAGCTGCTGGCCGGCTACCTCGACGACGCCGAGCGCCTGTTGTTGGAGACCGGCACCGAGGCCTGACCCCTCGGGGTGGCTGAGGTTGTCGACCGACCGGTGCCTGACGCGGCACTAACATGGGGCGGTGACCGGGCTCGCGGAAGCCGCCGGCGTCGTTCTCGCCGGCGGCCGGTCCTCCCGGATGGGCTGCCCCAAGTCCGCCCTGGAGTGGCATGGCTCGACACTCCTGCACCGCACCACCGCCCTGCTCGCCCGCACCGTCGGCGGGCCCGTCCTGGTCGTCGCCGCGCCCGGGCAGGATCTGCCCGAGCTGCCGCCCGAGATCGAGGTCGTGACCGACCCGATCGACGGGCAGGGGCCGATGCGGGGGCTGGCGACGGGATTGGCCGCGCTCGACGACCGTGCACCGGTCGCCTTCGTGTGTTCGACCGACCTGCCGTTCCTGCACCCTGCACTGGTCCGGCGGGTACTGCGTGGATTCGCCGATGGGGACACACAGGTCGTGCTGCCGGTTGCGCACGGCTACCGGCAGCCGCTGGCCGCCGGCTACCGGACCTCGCTCGCCGGGCTGGTGGAGAAGCTGCTGGGCGAGGGGCAGCTGCGGCCGGGAATGCTGTTCCGGCACTGCCAGGTCACCCAACTCGATGACGATGCGTTGCTGGTGGACCCCGACCTGGCGCGACATGACCCGACATTGGACTCATTCGTCAACGTGAACGAGCCCGAGGACTATGCGGCCGCCCGGGCCCGCCCCGAACCAGAGGTGTTGGTCGAGCGGTTCGGGGCGCTGGCGAGCGGCGGGCAGCGGGGGGCACGCCGTGTCCGAGCGGCCACCCTCGGCGCAGCCGCTGCGGCCGTCGGAATTGCCCTCGACCGGCATGTCGTCGCGGCCCTCAACGGCGACCAGATGACCCGCGACGCCCGCCTCCCGCTCGTCGCAGGGGACACGGTCGCTTTCCTGTCGGCCGACGCCGGCGGATGACCGGGGGACGGAAGCCGACGAAGGAGGCGGGGTGGGTGCGATGACGCCTACCCTCGGGGGCATGCCATCCGGTGGGTACTTCGGCCGGGCCCTGGTGGTCGACATCGGGGACCGGGCGGCGACGAGCGCGCCACTCCCCCTCGACGACGCCGTCCTGCGCGCTTATCTGGGCGGCGTCGGCCTCGGCACCTGGCTGCTGCACCGGCTGGCCCCGGCGGGGATCGACCCGCTGGCCGCCGACGCGCCGCTGGCCTTCGTGTTCTCCCCGCTGGTCGGCACGCCACTGACGACCAGCGCGAAGTTCGCCGTCGTGGCCAAGTCGCCGCTCACCGGGCTGCTCACCGACGCGCTGGCGTCCAGCCGGTTCGCCATCGCCGGCAAGCTGACCGGGAACGACGCGATCGTTGTGCGGGGACGGGCCGCGCAGCTGTCGGTGCTGCTCGTCGATGGCGACGGGAGCACGACTCGAACCTGCGCCGGAGCTGGCCGGTCTGTCCGCGGCCCAGGCCGAGGAGACCCTGCGAGGGCGATTCGGGCGCGGCTGGCAGACCGCGGCCATCGGGCCCGCCGGGGAGCGGCTGGTCCGCTACGCCACGGTCAGCCACGACGGCCGGCATGCCGGCCGCGGCGGGCTGGGTGCGGTTCTGGGAGCCAAGAACCTCAAGGCCGTCATGGTCCGGTCGGCCACCCGGGTAGGCGTAGCCGATCAGGCGGCCGTGCTGGCCGCGGCGAAGGATCTGCGGGAGCGCAGCTTCGGCCCGGCCACCGCGAAGTACCGCGAGCTGGGCACCCTGGCCAACCTGCTGGCCTTCAACGCCGTCTCCACGCTGCCCACCCGCAACTTCACCGCGGCCACCTTCGACGGCGCTCCGCGACTGGCCGCCGAGGAGCTGCACGAGCTGCGCGGGGTGGCCCGCAACTCGTGCGCGTCGTGCTCGATCGGCTGCGAGCACATCTACTCCCGCAAGGGCGGCGGCCAGCAGCGCATGGAGTACGAGAACGTGTTCGCGCTCGGGCCGCTGTGCGGGGTGTCGGACCCGGACGACGTGTTCGCCGCCAGCGCCCGCTGCGACGAGCTGGGGCTCGACACCATCTCGGCGGGCGGCACGATCGCCTGGGCGATGGAGTGCGCCGAGCGCGGGCTGATCGACGCGCCGTGGCTGCGCTTCGGCGACGGCGCGGCGTTGCTCAGCGCCCTGGACCTGATCGGCGCCCGCGAGGGCCTCGGCGAGCTGCTCGCCCAGGGGTCCCGGCGCGCGGCCGACGATCGTCGGCGAGGGCTCGATCGCGTTCGCGCCGCAGGTCAAGGGCATGGAGCTGCCCGGGTACGAGCCGCGCACGCTGCACGCGATGGCGCTGGGCCTGGCCGTCAACGCGCGCGGTGCCGACCACAACCGCTCCGGAGCCTACGAAGCCGACCTGTCCGGCGAGCACGACCGGCTGAACGGCGGACCGGCCCAGGTCGCGGCGGCCGTGGGCACCGAGGACCGGGCCGCGGTGATGGACTCGATGATCCTCTGCAAGTTCCTGCGCGGGGTCTTCGACGACCCGTTCACCGAGTGGGCCGCGTTGCTGCAGCGCGGTCACCGGCTGGGACGTCGACGCGGCCGAGCTGCGCGCGACGGCCCGGCGGATCGTCCTGGCCAAGCGGGTGTTCAACCTGCGCGAGGGCGCCACCGCCGCGGACGACACGCTGCCCCGCCGCCTGCTGGAGACGCCGCTCGAGCTCGGCTCCGGGCGCACCGCCTCGCTCACGGCCGGGCGGCTGCGGTCGATGGTCGAGGGCTACTACCGGGCCCGCGGCCTGGATCAGGCCGGTCGCCCGGACCCGGCGGACCTGGCCGACCTGCGGCTCGCCGGCCAGGGGATGCCGGTGCCGACGGCTACTCCAGGTTGACCACCTCGCCGGAGTTGCCCGCGTCGTAGCCGTCCAGCGCCTCGACCGCGGCCCGCACCGACGAGCTGCGCAGCGCGGTGATGAGCGGGGCGGCCAGGTCGAGGGCGTCCCCCGGTAGGACCAGGTCGTAGTCCTCCCATCTGACCGGCACGAAGCGCAGGTCCAGTGCGGCGGCCGCCGAGCGGACGCCGAGACCCGCATCGACGATCCCGGTGGCGACGGCCAGCGCTACTTCCAGGTGGGAGCCGAACTCGGGCCCGCGGAGGACGTCGGGGTCGAGTCCTGCGTCGAGGAGCAGGCGGTCGAGCAGGACCCGGGTGCCGGTGCCCGGGGCCCGGCGCGCCACCCTCCGCCCGGCCAGTTCGCCGACCGAGGTGGGCCCCGTGCGGTCGGGCGGGATCAGCAGCCCCTGCTCGCGCCGCCACAGGTGCACCAGATGCGGGCGGCGGCCACGCAGCAGGGCACGGGCGAAGGGTGCGTTGTAGTGGCCGCTGTGGTGCAGGAGGTGGATCGCGGCGGCGTCGGCGCGACCCTGGGCGACCGCGCGCAGCCCCGCGGCGCTGCCGTCGGCTGGCACCGGCACCACGTTCCGGCTGACGCCGCGGACCACCAGGTCGAGAGCGGGGTCATCGCTGCCGGCCAGCCGCAGGACGACGTGGCCGTGCAGGAAGCGGCGCGCGGCGAACAGGGCGTCGGCGGCGATGCGGGCGCGGCGCCGGTCGGCGAGCTCGATCAGCCCGGCCTCGGCCAGCGCCCGCTGCGCACGGCTGGCCGTGGATGCGGCGGTCGACCACTGCCTGCCGAGCTCACGGATGCCGGGCAGCTCGTCGCCAGGGACGAGGTCCCCGGCGAGGACCCGGCGCGCGAGCTCCTCGCCGATCTCCCGGTATCGGGTCATGCGGAAACACCCTAATGTTGTCCTGAACTGCACTGTGGCAGAAAGAGACACATGATGCGTCGCTCGATCACCGGCCTGGTTCTGGCCGCAGTGCTGCTGGTGGTGGGCTGCGGCGGTACCGCTGCCCCGGCACCGCCGGCGGCGGGACCCTCGGCGGAGAGATCGCTGATCCTGGCCACGACCACCAGCACCCAGGACTCGGGACTGCTCGACGAGCTGCTGCCGGTGTTCACCCGGGACAGCGGGTGGCAGGTCAAGACACTCGCCGTGGGCAGCGGTCAGGCGATCGAACTCGGGCGCCGCGGCGAGGCCGACGTGCTGCTCGTGCACTCGCCGGCCGCGGAGCAGGCCTTCGTGGCCGAAGGTACGGCCGGGCCGCGGCGGTTGGTGATGCACAACGACTTCGTGCTCGTCGGCCCGGCGAACGATCCCGCCCAGGTCCGCGGCCTGGACAGCACCGGCGCGGTCACGAAGATCGCCACTGCGCAGGCGCTGTTCGTGTCCCGCGGCGACGATTCGGGAACCAACGCCCGGGAGAAGGACCTGTGGACGAAGGCCGGGATCACCCCGCGGGAAGCTGGTACCAGGCCACCGGGCAGGGCATGGGGGCGACGCTGCGGGTGGCGAGTGAGAAGGCGGGCTACACCCTGTCGGACCGGGCCACCTACCTGGCCCAGCGCGAGACGCTCGCGCTCGACGTGCTCAGCGAAGGCGATCCCGGCCTGCTGAACGTGTACCACGTGATCGAGATGACGACCAAGGCCGGCGCGAGCGTGCAACCCGACGGTGCACGGGCGTTCGCCGACTGGATCGTCTCGCCGACGGCGCAGCAGCAGATCGGCCAGTTCGGACAGGCGAAGTTCGGGCAGCCGCTGTTCACCCCGGACGCGGGCAAGGACGAGGCCAGCCTGGGCACGTGAACACGATGCGTGGGGTGTGATCGGTGGACGTGCTGCTGGACGGGCTGCTCCAGGCGGTCCGGCTGCTGCTCACCGGGGACGAGGACACCTGGTCGATCACCGCGCTGACCCTGCGGGTCTCGCTCACCGCCACCGCCGTGGCGCTGCTGCTCGGGGTGCCCCTCGGCACGGCGCTGGCCCTCGGCCGGTTCGCCGGCCGCCGGGTGCTGCTCGCCGCGGCCAACACCGGGATGGGCCTGCCGCCGGTGGTGGTCGGGCTGTTCGTCACCGTGCTGCTGTGGCGCAGCGGCCCGCTCGGGGCGTTCGGGTTGCTGTACACCTCGACCGCCATGGTCATCGCCCAGGCCGTGATCGCCACCCCGATCGTGGCCGCGCTGACCGCCGCGGCGCTCCAGCAGGTCGACCCGGACTTCCTGCTCCAGATGCGCGCGCTCGGCGCGACCCGGATGTGGGCGCTGCTGGCGCTGCTCGCCGAGGCCCGGTTGCCGCTGCTCGCGGCCGGCTTGGCCGGATTCGGCGCGGTGGTGAGTGAGGTGGGTGCCGCGCAGATGGTCGGCGGGAACATCCAGGGCCAGACCCGGGTGCTCACCACGGCCGCGGTCCTCGCGACCAGCCGCGGCCAGTTCGCCCTGGCCATCGCGTTCGGCCTCGTGCTGCTGGCCATCGCCTTCGCGGTGAACCTCCTCGTCACCCTCGCCCAGCAGCGCGACGCCCGGTCCTCGCCGTCGTGAGCATCAGCTGCCGGGGCCTGCGGGTTGCCGCCCGCGGCCGTGAACTGCTCGCGGTGGACGTCCTGGAGGTCGCCGACGGCGAGACGCTGGCCGTGCTCGGTCCGAACGGCGCTGGGAAGTCGACGCTGCTGCGGGCTCTCGCCCGCCTCGAGCCCGCGGCCACGTGCGAGCAGATGCTCCTCGACGGCGAACCGGTCCCACCGGCGCAGCTGCGCGCCGCGGTCGCGGCGGTGCTGCAGCGCCCCGTCCTGCAACGGGCCTCCGTGCTCGACAATGCCGCCGCCGGCCTGCGGTTGCGCGGAGTGCGCCGGGCGCGAGCCCGCCGACTCGCCCGGCCGTGGCTCGACGCGCTCGGGGTCGCGCACCTCGCCGATCGCCAGGCCCGCACGCTGTCCGGCGGCGAGGCCCAACGCGTGGCCATTGCCCGAGCTCTGGCCGTCCGGTCGCGGGTGCTGCTGCTCGACGAGCCGTTCACCGGGCTGGACGCCGCCACCCGGGCCGACCTGCTTGCCGACCTGCGGGCCGCCCTCAACCACTCCACGGCGGCCGTCCTGCTCGTCACCCATGACCGCGACGAAGCCGCCGCGCTCGCGCACCGCACCGCACTGCTCGTCCGGGGTCGCATCCGACAGCTCGGCACCACGGCCCACGTTCTCGACTCGCCCGCCGACCTCGACTGCGCCGACCTGCTCGGCTACACCACCCGCCTCCCGCCCGAGCTCACCGGGCACGACGCGCTTCTCGTCGCCCGACCCGAACGCTGCCGGCTCCTGCCACGCGGGGTCGTCGCGCCGACCCACGCCGCGGTGGTCGTCTCGGGCACCCTGCGCCGGGTCGTGCCCCTTGGCGGAACGACGCGGGTCGACGTCGACACCGCGGCGGGACCCGTCGCCGTCCTGACCACCACCGAGGTGACGACCGCACCCGGCGATCAGCTGTGCGTCGCGGTCGACGCTCGACACACCCGGGTATGCCCGCCCCGGACGGAGCCGGTCGGCCCGCGCGAGGAGGTGGGACGGGACGCAGCGCCGATCGACGACACGGCCTAGTGTGGGCATCGCAGCTGGTCGCAGGTGATCGGGGGTCGTCATGACCGCGGTAGAGGAACGGGCGGTCGACGTCCGCACGATGAGCGTGACGATCGACGGGCACGAGATCACCGTCGGAGAGGGCACCACGATCCTCGACGCCGCCCGGCAGGTCGGCGT
>CAWJFD010000026.1:0-99034 GCA_963841985.1 uncultured Actinomycetota bacterium | reverse complement strand
CGCCCCGGTTGCTCGCGGTCCACCGCGAAGTGCTTGATTACCGGCAGGTTGACCATCGAGAAGGCCACCGGGGCCCCGAAGCTGATCAGCGAGGACATCGTGGTCAGCGAGATCGCCAGGGCGAGCAGCGCGACCGCGGAGGTGATCCGGGACACCGATGCCAGCGAGGTGAGCGCGGAGCCCAGCGAGCCGGCCACGTAGGCCGCGGTGAAGAAGGTGGACAGGAACGCAGCCGCCGGCCTTGCCGATCACCTCCAGTGACGCCGTGTCCACGTCGGCGAACGTCGCGTTCGGCAGCACCAGGTAACTCAAGTAGGCCAGGCCGATCAACAACACCCCGGCGAACAAACTGGTCGGCATGATCGCCCGGGGAGCACCTTCCGGGATTCAGCGGACTCCTCGGCGAAGGTCGACACCGCCTCGAAGCCCGGAAGGACAGGCACAGATTGCCGCCCCACCGGGGAACAGCCCGTCCCGGCCGCCGGTGCCGGCGCGATGCTCATCCATGCCGCGACGCTGCGGGCGTGGGACTCGTTGTTGTCGATCGCCGTGCGCCACGCCCACAGGAGGTCGGTGGGCTCGTCCTCCGAGTTGATCATGACCGGACGTTACCGGTCGACCACGGAGCGTGACATTCGAACACGCTCTGTCGCCGAACGGCGCTCGCGACTGAAGGGGATTCGAGGGGGAAAGGATCTTCCCTGATCCGCTCATGATCGCCCCGCAGGGGTCCTACCAGGAGTTTTGTGGAGCCGCCTTGGGGAGTCGAACCCCAGACCTACGCATTACGAGGGACTCCGACAGCGACGACCAGGCTTTCTACCAGCGGAAACAGGTAGCCATGGATCGCCCCGAGTCGCTCCACGGGCACCGGAGACCCTGTTTCGCTCCCTTTGTAGCTCCCCGCAGAAGATCGACTATCGCGATCTTGAGATCACCCGATCGGACGCACGGCCGTAGGGGAACTTCGTGATCGCTGATAATCGCCGCCGGCGAGGCATCCGGAAGCAGCGGATGATCGCTCGCCGGCTGCTCGTCGAAGGCGAATGTCGCGGTCACCCCTGGCCACCATGATGGCGAGGTCGACCACCATCTGGACATCATGCGTACACCGGGCGACTCGCGCCCACGCAGTGCACCGACATCCGGGACAGGTGAGGTCGGAGCGCCCACCGACCGACAAATCCCCGTCCGCGCCCACACCACAAACCTCGACTGCCAGGATGATCGCGTGACGACAGGGGCGGAGCAGTTGCTTGCGGCGCTGAGGCGCGACCCGCGAAAACTTCCGTATGACAAGTTCCTCGACTTGCTCCGCGCCGGCGAGTCAGGCGAGATCGCAGAGTTCGTTCTGGGTTATCTGGACGAGTTCGAGGAAGGCGTGACGCTCTTCAGCGACGCCCTTGGCCATCTCGACGAGCCAGCGTTCGCGCGGGCGATCGCTCGGGTGCTGGAGCCTTCGACGCGTGACCGGCTGGGCAATTCCTACAGCGCTGCGCGCGAGGTCCTCAACCACGCCGCGATGGAGGTCCCGCACCTGCTCGCTCCGCACCTTCGCGGACTGCGTCATCTGCTGGACGACCCCGACACGCCATCCGGGTTGTGGCGGGCGGCCGACAAGAACGAGCGCGAGTGGCTGCTGCAGGCCTTGTCTGAGAAACCGGAATGGGGGCAGGTCGCGCAGGCGCTGCTGTCGATTCGCCACGAGTCGCACATCACCGCCGTGCTTGCGTCCAGGTGGGCATCTGACATGGAGCCGACCGACCTGCTCGATCACATCCGACTGGCCGGCATGGAGCCGATCGCCGGCGGGGGGCGCCAGCTCGCTCCCGACAAGTGCTTTCACCTCGTCTTGTCCGACGAGCATCTGGCCGACCGGCGCGCCGGGCCGTCTCACTTGCATCCGGACATCCACCCGACCTGGTCGTTGCCCGCCGACGGCGCCGCGCTCATGGGCGGCACGGCGACAACCGGACGCTGCGGCGTTTGTCACGAGCCGCTGCATCGACTGCTCACGCTTGACCCAGTACCTGCCGGCCTCGGCGTTTCGCTTGATGCGCTGGAGTTGGCGACCTGCTTGCGGTGCCTGGGCTGGTCCGATGACGCCCGGACCCTGGCCTACCAGCACGACACCGCCGGCCGCCCGGAGCCACTCATCGTTCTGGCCGAGCGACAGGAACCCGAATTCGATGCGGACCCGTTGCTCGAGGGCACCGTCGGGCTCGCGCCCACGCCTCCGCGATGGCGGTTGCAGGACGTGGAATCGAGCAACCATCGCCAGAACCTGCACCGCCTCGGCGGCGAGCCGACCTGGATTCAATACCCCGACTACCTCACGTGCCCGAACTGCTCGGCCACGATGACCGCGCTGCTCCAGCTCGACTCCGACCTGCGGATGGAAGGCGGCGGCGAATTCCTCTGGGGCTCGGGTGGGATCGGCTACGTGAGCTGGTGCGACGCGTGCGCGATCAGCGCAGCGCAGTGGCAGTGCACATGACCGGTCGCAAGGCCCGGACGACACTCGGGGATGCCGGAGGCAGCAGCCTGAGCCCGAAGGCCTCTTGCTGTTACATCTTGGCGATCGAGATGCAGTCGAACCTGCGACTTATAGTGAGCCGCCTTGGGGATTCGAACCCCAGACCTACGCATTACGAGTGACTAGTACCAGCAGCACCATGCCCGCTACCAGGGACTATAGACGGCAACGGATCGTCGTGAGTGGCTCCAGGGGCACCGGTCGACCCAGTTCACTCACGTTGGCTCCCGGGCGAGATCAACTCGTGCATGCCGAGTCCACCTGATCAGCGTAGCCATGGGGTTTCGGAACGCCCTCGTTCAGAGCATGCCGTCGGAAGCATCGCTTCCGGCATATCTCGGCCCCCCGAGACACGCACCGAGCACTCAGCTTCATGGCCAGCTCGGCTGACAGACCAAGCCAGCCACCGGTCGCAGGCGTCGCCGAACGTGATGCGGCTGCGGGCGGCTCGCCGGGCGTCTTTCTCGGCGAGGAACTGGGTGACCAACTTCTCCGCCTCGCGTTCGGTGGCTGCCGTCCCGGTGAGGTCGACGCACTCGCCGACGCTCCCTCTAGATGATCCGCGTGGCCGACCACGATCTAGTTAGTTGCCACGTCGGTGGGCGTCCGGATTTCTTTGTCCTGATTCAGACCACGAACCTCGGACCAGCCTAGTTCAAGTGTTGCGGAGTCCACGTATTGACGGGCCCCTGACGTACCGAGAGTACGGGTACTTGTGATGCTTGCCGTGCCGCCGTGTCAGTACGGCGGTTGCTATGAGACGTTTCCGCGCACGCTGGAGCCTCGCCACCAGACCAGCACTGGCCAACTGCGCGGCCACCGAAAGCACTTCGCGTCTACAATATATTTCCACGGTACTATGCCGGCGGACTACTGTTCCCCGCTGGATTCTGACTGATTACATGGATTCTAGGACCCGTTTCGCCCCTATTCTTCGGAACTAAACTGGATCGGCGCAAGGCTCTAACTGCGGAACCTGCCGGCAAGTCAACAACGTCGGGAACCGTCCTACCATATAGCGCCCAGGCGCCGTCGATATCATCCTGCGCTAGCGCACGTTGAGTGAAGTCTGAATTTATGCCGGGCGACATTACTGCACCTGTTACGGTCGAGTGTGAGAAGCCCTACGATGTGACCGATCTCGTGTAGTGCGACGGACTCGACGTCGAATGCGCCGAATACCGCACCGACCGCCCAAGTGTGTTCACTATCGTCGAAGTGTATCGGCAGGGGCAGACTGGTAACTATAACGCTGCATCCTGGGGGATAGTCTGCATGAGCAATAACGTTGCCGACCATGCTATGGTCAGGATCATCGGCTGGTCGCCAGTCCACGAAGATGTCCGGATCCTCATTAAACTTGACCTCCTTGAAGGTCAAGTGACCGAGTGCCTCCCATGTACGGAACGCGGCGCGAACAGCGTCGAATTCTTGTTGCCCGGCCACGTCCGCTGTGCCGGTGTCGCAAGCGAACGTCAGAGCACTGTTGTCCCATTCGCAGGCCTTCTTGAAATTCTCAAAGTCAAGGAATTGATCGGGCAATCCGCATCGCGGCTTGGCCATCTCGTCTCGTGTTGCCTCGTCAAACTCTCCCGTCGCCGGGAGGTGACTAAACTGCTGGTATTCCGCGAGAGCCACCGAGGTTGCCGAATCTAGCTCTCCCCGAGCATAGTCCCCCGAGAGATATCCCAACTTATCCAAGAAGCTCTGAATGTGTTGCAGTTCACTCGATCGCTCACCTTTAGACGCGGTGGCGACCTTCAGGATGTCGATCGATCTGTTGTTCATGTTGTCCGACATGGCTTGGCCGCCTCCGTAGGCACTAGATAGAGATCGATGTTCAGCTGCTATAGCGGGCGCAACAGCATGACACATATCTGGGAAATTCGATGTTGAGACGTGCCAGCCTCCTTGAGCACTCGCGCGCCCCAACGTGGTCTGCCGCTTGTCGGAAACCCAAGCGACCAGTCCGGACGTCGATTCGATGAGCTTGACGAACACGAGCATTCGAGAACAGCGGTCTGTACTGGTCGCGCGCGAAAACAGTAGTGGAGCTGGCAACGGTTCATTGTGCCGTGCGACCGTCCAATGTGCCAGATCTACCGATGACAGATGCGCCGAATGACGGTGGTCAGACTACGCCGATACCACCGAACGGCTCAGGCCAGGATGAGCGGACCTCAGCGAGATCCCGTTTGCGTCATCATGACCTCAGGTCCTAGCAGTGAGCATTTGCCAACCTGACGGACGGGCTGGTCAGCGGGTGTTCGGCGTGGCGTGACCACGAATGGGTGAAGCTCCTGGTAGACGGGCGATTGCCTAGATCAATCCGTCCAACCAGGAGCTTCAGAGTGCTGTCCTACCCGTCCGGGATGACCGTGTCCAGCCGCGCGCTCAGCCTGCTCGCCGACACGCTGCGAGCGCACCGCAACCAGCGAGCAACCCGCTGGCGCAAGCTGTCCGCCGGCCGCCAGGCCCTGCTGGTCGTGGCCTACCTGCGCAAAGGCGAGACCTACGCCGACCTGGCCTGCGGGTTCACGATCGGCACCTCGACGGTCTACCGATACGTGCGCGAGGCGCTCACGCTGCTCGCGGCGATGGCCCCCACGTTGGCGCAGGCGATCGAGGTCGCATCCGGCAAGGCGTTCGTGATCCTCGACGGCACGCTGCTGCGCATCGACCGGGTCGGCATGGCCACGGGCCGGGACCGGGCGTTCTATTCGGGCAAGCACAAGGCCCACGGCCTGAACGTGCAGGTCATCGCCGACCCGATCGGCCGACTGGTGTGGATCTCACCGCCTCTACCCGGTGCCCGCCACGACATGGGCGCCGCCCGCGAGCACGGCATCATCGACGCCCTCACCGAGGCCGAGGTCCCCGCAGTCGCCGACACCGCCTACCAAGGCGCCGGCCCGACGGTGGCCGTTCCGCAGCGGCGGCGCCGTCTCGACCCGGACACCGGCCGCTACCGGCGGCTGTCCCGCAACCAGAAACAGGTCAACACCGCGCACGCCCGCCGGCGAGGGCCGGGTGAGCGGGCGAACGCCGAGCTGAAGAACTGGCGCATCCTGCGCAAGATCCGGTCCTGCCCAAGCCGGGCCGCCGAACTCGTCGCCGCCGTCCAGACCCTCATGATCGCCAGCACTGTTGCAGAAAGGGTTTGATGTTGGTGGCCCGACACGGGGCCTGAATGCGCGAAAGTGCCTGCTCAGGGCGGTTGGATCGGAGTTCTCGAGGCTCTGACTCAACGCACGGAGGAGGCACTTCGCTCGTGCACCCTACAACCGCACGACCCACGATCACGGTGACCACGGACGGGGCCGGTGTCGTGTCGCATGTCGGGTCCCAGCTGCTGGCCGGGATGGCTGATCGCAGCGGGCTGACCGAGGCGTTCAGCGATGCGCTGGCCGGGTTGCGGGAACGTCGTAGCGGCCATGATCCGGGCCGGGTGTTGACCGATCTCGCGGTCCTGCTCGCCGACGGCGGCCGCTCGATCAGCGACCTTGCGGTGCTGCGCGACCAGCCGATGCTGTTCGGCCCGGTCGCCTCGACCGCGACCGCGTGGCGGGTCCTGGACAAGGTCGATCCGGTGATGCTGAACCGGCTGCGGGCGGCTCGGGCGCTGGCCCGGGAGCAGTTGTGGGCCCAACGATCCGAGACGACCGGCGATCTGCGACCGGCTCGGACCCTCTCACCTGCACCTTGGCTGGCCTGTCTATAAGTGCCCCGGCCGCGAATGCTGATTCTGGAGCGTTTACTGTCGGAGCCGTGACCAACAACTGCGGAATTGTTACCTGTTCGGTATATATCTCTCGATCAGGCACAGGTTCGATGGATCGGTTTCTCGACGGCAAGGTGGCGGAGTGGGGATCGTTCGGCGCCGAGGCAGCTACGTGCACGGGGCTTGGTTTCGTCCCGTACGTCGGCGTTCCGCTTGGTCTCTATTGCGGATTCCGGTTCAAGCAGTTCGACATGATGCTCGATGAGGCCGCGAATCTCAACAAGTGCTTCAAGGTAACCTATACTCGACCCGTAGGGAACCTACCGGGAACGGTCACACATATTTCGACCAACAATGGTTCACACTGCAAGGATTGACACCCTCCACCTGGCGGCCGCGAGCCTCCAGCGGAATGCTATCAGCCATGCCGGTGACACGTGGTTCCGTCACCGGCATGGCTGATAGCGGGCCCCGTTACCGGGAGCGAGACCGTGTTAACCCCCGCTCTTTGTCAGCCGTTGGCCGCCGACCAGTTCCTCGTCTATATGAGCATGGTGCCGGACATTGTTGACGCTCTTGCTATCGCCGAGGCAAGCACCGATAGCGTTCCGGCGCGGACAGACGTCGGTGAGGCACGAGCAGGTGGCTTGTCTCCGTGACGCGACGAGGCGCTCCAACCCTTTGTGGCCGTCGTGCTCACTCGTTAGGTTGGAGCTGCCTCGAGGAGCTGGCGCCAGAAACACCCGCAGCTGCCCCACTGATGACTCCAAGTGAAGATCGTCAAGCTTTGTGACCTGGTGCGAAACTGCAGCGCGGGTGACCTGCTGACTTGCGAATAGCGGTTGAACTCACCGCCAAAAATGATCTCTATTCTAGGGTTTGCGCACGTCAGAGGCTGTGCCGTGGAGCCGCCTTGGGGAGTCGAACCCCAGACCTATGCATTACGAGTGCCAACTACCTCGTCGATCATGGTTGCAACCAGGGATTTCTGTGTACGCGAGATTGCGTCAACGGACTGCATCAGGCACTGCGTGACTACCGTTCGCGTCACAAGATGCGTCATGAAGGAAGGCCTGAATCGGAATCCTGAAGATCACCTGGTCGGACCATCCCCATCGCTGGACCTGCTGGGGCGAGGCCGGCGACAGAGCGGGCCCGGTTAGCTCACCCAGAGATCACGGCGGAATCATGCCCAGTCGCCGAGCACGGACGTTCGCCGAGCAGGTCCTGGGTTGACCACTCCGCGGGCCCGATGGACCGGGCCGCAGCGTTCAGTCTTAGGAGACGATCGGGCTCGCGCTGGCCAACGAGCGGGCGCGCCCGCCTGGGCGACAAGGTCGGCACAGCTGTCGGCCGGGACAGCCTGCTGCGACTGGTCCGCGCCCTGCCCCACCCACCAGTCGGTGGCCCGCAGGTGCTGGGGTGGATGACTTCGCGCTGCGCCGCGGACACATCTACGGCACGGTCGTCATCGACATCACCACCCACCGGCCACTGGATATGCTGAGTGGGCCGCACGGTCCTTCCCCTGGTCCAAGCGCCGCGTCCTGCAATCCGACCCGTCCAGCACGCGGACGTGCGAACGATCGAGGCGGCGCTCGCCTACCTCTGTTTGGGCTCTCCGAATATCGGCCATTCAGACCTCGCTATGCGTCTCCAGCAAGCTGTCGTCTGATCAAGACAGCTGTAGTCTTGCCGTGGCACGGGTTCACCTCGACCCCCCGGAGGTGAACTTAAGTGTAAACCGATGCGGAAAAAAATGTCCGCATCGACCGGCGAGGTAGGCCATTGTCCTGAAGAGGTCTTGGCGCGCCTCTACTTCGTCGCGCGTTGACACCGGGCCGTTCCAACGGGCCGCGCACTCGGGCGCAGTGCGGGCGGCCCGGATGGAGCGTCCAGGATGGACCCGCTCACTTTGATCATCGCGGCCGGGATCGCTGCTGCAGGTACTGCTCTGAGCCAGGTCTTTCGCCTGATCGATCGCGAGCTGGACCGGAGGCTGATTCGGCAGACGCTGAAGGAGAAGCCCGAACGGATCGACGATGTTGGTAGGGCGATCTCACAGATGAGGCGCCACCCACTGGAGCTACGGATGGGCAAGCCAAGTGACGAGTCCTCTCGGGCCGAGATCACGACGTCTTCGGGCCAGAGCCGCGAAAGGCTGGGGATCCACGACGAGACCTAGTAGCGTGTCGCCGCTCGCTATGAAGCTGTCGAAGGCGACAAGGTAGTGATCCCAGTCTGTGGGAAGGGTGGCACTGGCGCGCCCAAGGTGAACTGCACGACTCCGGGGGACGGCGCAGAACTCACTCGGAAGCCGGGTCTGCGCCAAGTCGATCCGACGGAGCTCCGCCGGGTGCAGGGCCGAGATCATTTCGCGCTGCGGGTGGACTGGCGGTCGGCGCCGGGCCGGCCGTCTCCGCCGCCGACCAGGGCGCCAGCGTCTGCTTCGTGATTTTCGGACCAAAGGTGGGCGCCGCATGTGGCGCTGCACCCCATTCCGATAAGCACGATCACGACCTGCCGCCACCTTCTCGCGATCATGCGCACGGAGGATCGTAGG
Organism: uncultured Actinomycetota bacterium; assembly: GCA_963841985.1. Classification (GTDB taxonomy): domain Bacteria; phylum Actinomycetota; class Actinomycetes; order Mycobacteriales; family Pseudonocardiaceae; genus Pseudonocardia. Next base: position 90,214 of record CAWJFD010000026.1, on the reverse strand, counting down.
CCTGGCCGGGCAGGTAGAGGTTCCACTGCACTTCGGTGAGCGCGGTGAGATCGCCGAGCATGCCGGTCAGCTCTTAAGATGCAACGGTGAGGAGCCTGCCGTCGAGTGGATCTTGACCCTCGACCTGCACCCTTCCGCGCAGACGATCATGCGCGCATCATCGACGCGGGGCAGCGACTGGCTCCACCGATGACTCCACACGAAGGCTGTCGCGGGTGGCGACCGTTGATGACGCGCCGGCACCAGCGTTGTCTGAGCCGGACACCGCCCGTGGTCGCTCCGCCGACACCACGACCGCTTCGTCGTCAACTGTTCGAGGCCACGAGACCTGACAAACGCAAAACCGCAGGTCGCCTGACCAGCCAATTTGTGAATGAAGATCGAATCAGGGATCGAAGAAAATCTAGCTTGCAGCGTTTGCGCAGGTCAGAAGCCACGCTATGGAGCCGCCTTGGGGAGTCGAACCCCAGACCTACGCATTACGAGTGCGTCGCTCTAACCGACTGAGCTAAGGCGGCGGATGATGCCGGGCCAGTGTAGCGACCGGCCGGCCGGACCTCGTGCCCGCCCAGGCCGGGGTGACGCGCCGTCGAACGACACATCGGTCGTCGGGATAGCGTGGCCCTGCCCGTCGACCCGACCCGCAGGGAGCCGCCGTGACCTCCATCGACCTCGGCTACGTCTGCGAGCTCTACCGCGAGTACACGAGCGATCTCGCAGCGGTCGGGGACGCGCAGCGCAGATTCGCTGCGGCGCTGAAGCCGACGATGAACCCGCAGCTCGACGACCTCGAAGCGGAGATCACCTACCTGCTTCTGCGTGCGACCCAGCCGGCTGCCGTCGTCGAGTTGGGCACATTCCATGGCTGGTCGACCTCCTGGATCCTCAGCGCTCTGCGGGACAACGGCGCCGGCCACCTCCACAGCTTCGATTTGATCGACAACGTGGTACGGAACGTCCCGTCCGAGCTCGCGGAGGGCCGGTGGACGTTCGTCAAGGGCGACATCAAGGAGACGGTCGAGAAGGTGCCGTCGGACACGGGTTACCTCTTCGTCGACGCCGCGCACACGGGTCGTTTCGCGCGCTGGTACCTCGACCACCTGTTCCCGCGGGTCCCCGCCGGCAGCACGGTGAGCGTGCACGACGTCTATCACTTCCGGACGACGCTGCCGTTGCACGAGGGTCGAGTGGTCGTGCGCTGGCTCGACGGCCGAGGCGTGCCGTTCTTCACCCCGTCCCGCGCGAAGGCCCGCGCCGATTTCGACGCCCTGAACACGCTACGCGCCGAGCTCGGCCTGAAGCCGGTCCGTGGTGACGGGGACAATCCGATGATCTTCTTCACGATGCCGGGGCGGTGAGCACGTCGCGCGTCGAGTTCTTGGACGTCGGGGCGGAGGGCGTCGGGCCGTATGCCGTGACGGCCGGGTCGGTCGGCGCCATGTGCGAGCCGCGCGGCCTCGCCCACGGTCCGGACGTTGCGCTCTGGGTGGCCCTCGAGTACGAGCAGCCGGCTCGGATCACCGACCTGGACGAGTAGGGCGTCGGACTGGTTGCCGCGTCACGGTCGGGATCCTGGCCCCGAGGCCGGCTGGAGCCCTGTGAGCAGAACTCGCAGTGGTCCGACTGAAACCGGGCCGACCTGCGGAACTGCCCGCCGTAGCGGGTCGCCGCCGCCGCGCCACCGGGACCTCGGACCACCGCACACATGGCGCGGACACGGCACGTACGGCCGGCCGTGTGTGCCGTGTCCGGGCGGTATGTGCGGTCATGTGGCACGCGCACTGTGCTGCTCCGGACCCGCCACGGCGCTCATCCGAGCCACCCGCCCGGGCTACCCCACTGAGGGCGGTCCTCGACGGGTGATCGGGATCTCCTGGCCGCTTCCAGCGGCTCCTCGACCGTCAGCCGCGGTGCAGGGCGGTCATCATCGCTTCGACGGCGATCTCGGGTTTGACGTTTTCGTCCAGCGCCGTGCGGCAGGCGAGCACGGCCTCCAGCCGGCGCAGCACCGACTCGGGGGTCCACTCAGAGGCCGCTCGCCGGATGTCGCCCTCCCGATCGGGGTTGCTCAGCGACACCCGGGCGCCACTGCCGGCCACCAGGGCGTCGCGGAAGAACCCGGCAAGGTCGACGAGCGCGCGATCGATGGCGTCGCGTTGGGTGCGGGTGGTGCGCGACTTCTGCCGGCGCTCCAGCTCCCGCTCCGCCGCCTTGGCCCCGCGCGCTGCCGCGGCCACCCCCTTGCCGGTGCCGCCTGCGCCCATCGCGACGGCGAGCTCCTCGCGCTCGGCCAGATCACGCTTCTCGCTCGACGTGGCGGCCTCCTCCTTCGAGGTGCGCACCAGGTCGCCGGCGAAGGCGAACGCGTCGCCGAGGCCGCGCATCCGCAGCGGAAGCCCGAGGATGGCCTCCCGGTGCGAGCGGGCCTTCGGATCGCGGGCGAGGTGGCGGGCCCGGCCGACGTGGCCGCCCGAGATCGCGGCTGCCCATTCGGCGGTGTCGGGGGCGAGGCCGTCGCGGGCCACCAGCACCGCGGCGATCGCGGCAGGCGACGGCGTGCGCAGCGGAACCACCCGGCAACGGGAGCGGATGGTGATCGGCACGTCGTCCTGGTGGTCGGAGGGGGCGCAGAGCAGGAAGACCGTGCGCTCCGGTGGCTCCTCCACCGCCTTGAGCAGCGCGTTCGCCGCCCCTTCCGTGAGCCGGTCGGCGTCGGTGATGACCAGGATCTGGTACGGCGCTGTGGCGGGGCGGCGGGCGGCGAGCTGTACCAGGTTGCGCATCTCGTCGACCCGGATGGACAGCCCCTCCGGCACCACCTGGCGCACGTCCGGGTGCGTGCCGGCCATGATCGTGCGGCAGTTCGAGCAGTGTCCGCAGCCCTGCTGGGGACACTGCAGGGCCGCGGCGAACGCCCGGGCAGCCACCGACCGGCCCGATCCGGGAGGACCTGTGAACAGCCACGAATGCGTCATCGCCGCCGGATCGGCCACCGCCGCTCGCAGCTCGTCGACCACGGCCGACTGACCGACCACCTCGTCCCAGACGCTCACGACCGCTTGCGCACTCATGTCACGGCCTCGGCCTGGTCCGTGGTGACAGACCGGTCCCGCCCCCGCAGCATCGGCGCCAAGCCGCTGAACACGCGCTCGGCCACCTCGTCCGGCGTGCCGTCGGCGTCGACGACGACGTAGCGGTGGGGTTCCGCGGCCGCCATCCGGGTGAGCAGCCGCTGCACCCTCATGTGTTCCTCGCCCGGCAGCTCGACGACAGCCGGTGCGACTTCGGTGGGAGCCCGGTCCAGGAGCACCGACACGTCGGGGCGCAGGCGGCCGGTGGCCCACACCGCGAGGCTGTCCAGCTCGCCGGGATCCAGCTCGGAGCGGGACCGGTCGGCCGCGACCCCGTACTGCACGAGCGGGCTCTCCAGGAACCGGTCGACGACCACAACCGCGCCCTGCGCCAGGGCCGGTCGGATCACTCGTTCCACCTGGTCGGCCCGCACCGCGGCGGCCGCGAGCGCCTGCGCCCTGGCGCCGGACAGCGCGGCCTCGCGGGTTGCGGCGGCCCACCGTTCCCGGCCACGGGCGCCGCCGTCGGCCTCGACCACCTGGTAACCGTGCGCCTTGAGGCGGTCGACCAACCTGGCGGCCTGCTCCGCGGTGTCCTCGGCCGGCGCGCCCTCGACCGCGATCAGGATCCCGGAGCCCTGCCGCGGATGTCCACGGCGCACCGCGGCCAGCAGATCCGGCAGCATCGGTTCGGTGCTGCGGTCGTCCATCTGACGGTAGGCGAGCATGCCGACCGCGGCCGCGACCAGACCGCCTGCGAGCATCACGACCCGGGTGCCGTCGATCACGATGGCGTGGCCCCACAGGTCGACCTCGCGGGCGCTGACCAGGCCGACGATCAGCGGCACCAGCGCCAGCGCACCGAGCAGCGTCAACCGGACGATGGACTGCACGAACGCGACGACCCGGCCGCGGATGTCGTCGGCCACCTGCGCGCCGATGATCGTCAGCCCGGTGAGGAACGCGATACCGGCGAAGCCGCCGACCAGCATGACCGCCGCGATGGCCACGAACAGGTGCGGCGCGATGGACACCAGCAGCAGTGCCACCCCCGCGGCGACGATCGCCGCTCCGAAGAGCCGGTTGTGCGGGATCCGGCGGGCCATCCGCGGCGCGGCGCCCATTCCCAACGCCAGTCCGACGAAGACGGAAGCGAACAGGAGCCCGTACGCCGCATTGCCGCCGCCGAGGCTGGCGGCGTAGAGAGTGGCCGAGCCGATCACGATGCCGCCCGCGGTGAAGGCGCCGATGATGCCGGTGACCAGCCCGCGAACCAGTGGCGTGCGAGCGACGAAGGCGGCTCCGTCCCGGATCAGGGTGAGCAGGCCTGGCTGCACCGCGCGCGTCCCGCCGGCCCTGCCGGAGATCTCCGGGATGCGCGAACCACACCGTCAGCGCGATCACCAGGTACGCGAACCCACTCAGCGCCAGTGCGATGTAGACCGTAGGCAGCCGCGAGGCGGGCCCTCCGAGGAAGCTGCCGGCGCTGGAGAGCAGCGTGAACAGTCCGGACGCGGTGATCACTGCCACGCCGTAGGTCATCACGACGGCGAGCTGGTTGGCCGTTTCCACCTGGTCCGGGCGGCGCAGCAGATTGGGCACCGACGCGTCCTTCGACGGGATCCAGAACAACGCGCAGATCTCGATCAGGAAGGTGGCGACGAACAGCCACCACAGCGACCCGACGATCGGGATGGACACGAACAGCCCGAACCGAAGCAGGTCGCAGACGACCATCACCCGGCGGCGGTCGAACTTGTCCGCAAGCGCGCCGGCCAGCGGCCCGAAGACCAGTGCCGGCAGCAGCTTGGTGGCCACCACCCCGCCGAGCGCAAAGCTCTGTGCCTGGTAACCGCTGGTCAGCTGCGTGGCGAGGGCGGAGAGCGCGAGCAGGCTCAGCCAGTCGCACACCGCCGCGAGTGAGGTGACCAACCAGAGCCGGCGGAAGGCGGGGATCGCCAGGACGCTGCGGACCCTGCGCGACGTGGCGGCGGAGAGTTGAGGCGCCGAGACCGTGGGCGGCGTGACGGATCCAGGTGGCGGAGCGGCGGGTGCCTGCGCTGGATCGGCGGCTGCGGTCGCAGATCCTGGGGATGCGGGCGCCGGGCCCGTCGGCGCGGTCGCCGAGCCTGCTGACGCGGCCGCGGGAGCCGGGGGGGCCGGCGTGGGGCGCTGTTCCGATAGCTGCGTGGCCGCCGGTGGCGGAGGCGAGGACGAGGGCGGCGCGGATTCAGTGCTCATCGCGCATCACCTCCTCGGCGTCCCCCGGCCGCGGGCGACGGCCCAGCGGGGCGGGGCGAGCGGGCGGCCGTCCATGACCAGGGTAGACCGGCGTCCCGACAAGAGCCGGTACCGCGGTCCGCGCCGCGTCCCGCCACCGCCGGCCGCGGGGCTCAGGGCATCAGCAGCGCGACGAACATCTGAACGGTGATCAGCCCGAACACGAACACGAAGAACAGGGTGAACAGGCGGGATCCCAGCCGGCTGTGGGAGTGCCGGGAGAGCCCGAGGATGACCGGTTCCTCGCCGATCGGCGGCCGGGCGCGCTCCAGCTCGGCGAGCAGGGGATCTGCCGCCGGTTCGACGGGGCGGACGCCGTGCGGACGGGCCGCCGCGCCACCGGGGTCGAGTGGTCGGTCGAGGCCGGAGGTGGCGGCCGGCGACTCACCGGTACGAGGCAGGTTCGGGCCCTCGGCCGTGTTCCGGCCGGTCGGCGACTCACCCACGACAGAACCGCCCGGCCGCTCGACCGCGGCTCGATCCGACATCGACTCGCCCGCGGGAGGACCCGCCGGGCTCTCGTCCGCGGGTGAGCCGGACGCTGGTTCGGAATCGGTACGGCTCCGGTGGTTCGGCCAGGGCACCCGCGCATCGGATCGGGGCGCGGGGACATCGTGGGCGCGATGCGTCGGCCGCGCTCCGGTGGACGCCGGCCCCGGCAGTGGGCGCCGCTCCCGCCGTCCGGCATCCGCATCCGGGCGGACGGACGTAACGAGGTCGGTGACCCTCTCGGGGCCTGGGCCGTGAGCGCGGGCGGGCTGATCGCGCGCGGCCAGTGCCGCTACCAGATCGGCAACGGTGGCTCCGGCCGGCAACCGACCGCTCCACGCACCATCCGCCGCCACGATCGAGGAGGTTAGGCCGCTCCCATGATCGTCGGTTCGCGTCGCCGAAGGACCACCCGAATAGGCGACCCGACCGGCGGGGATCCCCCGATCGTGCGACGAGATGTGCCTGACCGCCCAGCAACCCGACACCGCACAGACTCCGCGCCGCTGTCGATCCAGTTCGCCCCCGCGACCGGTGACTAGCCGTCCCCGTCGTCGTCATCGTCGTTGTTGTTGTTGTCGGAGTCGCCGTCACCCGGAGCGTCGGGTGGCGGCGGCACCTCACCGCTGCTGATGCTCAGCACGATCGTCTCGCCGGGCAGCGCCGTGCCTGACGGGCTCTGTCCGATCACGGTGCCGCGGTCCGCCGCGTTGTCGACCTCACGGACCGAGACGGACCAACCGGCTTTCTGGAGCCGGTCGCGGGCCTCGTTCTCGTCGTTCCCGACAACGCCCGGCACCTTCGACTCGGCACCGCCCTCGAGGTAGCGCGGATCGGGGGCCGGGAACGACAGCACCGGCTGGCCCTCGAGCAGCGGCACCATGGTCCCGAACCAGGTCTCTGCGGGCGTCTTGCCGCCGAAGATGTTCCCTTCCCGGCACGCGAACGGGGAACCCGCCCCGTCGCACAGCGGTTTCGGCGCGTTCGAGTTGTCGAAGGTGATCACCGCGCCGGACATCTGCGGGACCACCCCGATGAACGCCGCCGACTTGTGCTCCTGGGTGGTGCCGGTCTTGCCGGCCATCGGCCGGTTCCAGCCGACCTGGCGCGCCGCGGCGGCGGCGGTACCCGACGTGTCGTCCTTGCTCAGGCCGATGAGCAGCGTGTTCGCCAGCCCGGGATCCACGGCCTGCGTGCACGGGGCCTCGGGGATCGGCACCGGGTTGCCGTTCACGTCGGTGATCTTCTCGATCGGACTCGGCGGGCACCACTTGCCGGCGCTGTCGAGGGTGGCGCCCACGTTGGCCAGCTCCAGCACGCTGGTCGGCGTGACACCGAGCGTGAACGAGGCCTGCTTCTGCGCCTTGGTGACCTCGGCGATCGTCCGGTCGGTGCGCTGGCCGTTCGGCTGCACGAACAGGGTGTCGTCCAGCTTCTTCATGCCGAGCCGGACCGCCATGTCCACCACGTCCGGTACCCCGGTGAACTCCTCGAGCTTGATGAACGCGGTGTTGGGCGACAACGCCAGCGCGTCCTGCAGCGACAGCCGCTCCGGGTAGTTACCCGAGTTGGCCACCGGCAGTGGGCGCCCGTTGCCGTCGATGTAGATCGGCGAGGCGTACCCGCTCGGCGGCACCGCGAGCTGGTAGTTGATCCCGAGCCCCTTCTCCATCGCGGTGGCCGCGGTGAAGATCTTGTAGACCGATCCGGCGCCGAGGGGAACCGGCTGGTACGGCAGGCCGTAGCTGGTCTCCTCCTTCCCCGCGTCCAGCCCGAACGTGCGGCTGGAAGCCATTGCGAGCACCCGGTGCTTGTCCTGCCCGGGCTGCCACGACGGCCATGTTGTTGGCCACGTTCGGCTGATCGGCGGGCACCTCGGCCAGCAGTGAGGCCCGCATCTTCTCCAGCACGTTGCGGTCGAGCGTGGTGGTGATCGTGTAGCCGCCGCGGTTGAGCTGATCCGCGGAGATGCCCGCATCCGCCAGGTACTCGGCGACGTACTTGCAGAAGAAGCCGGCGTCACCCGCGCCGATACAGCCGGCCGGCTGGGTGATCAGCGGCCCGACGATGCCGAGCGGCTCGGCCAGCGCGGCCTGCATCTGCGTCTCGTCGATCATCCCCTGCTCGCGCATCTGCCGGATGACAACATTGCGCCGCTCCATCGCCGCTTCCGGGTTGGTCACCGGGTCGGTGGCCGTGGTGCTGCGCACCATGCCGGCGAGCAGCGCGGCCTGCGGGACGGTGAGCTGATCGGCGGTGGTGTTGAAGTACGTGCGTGCCGCCGCGGAGATGCCCGCGGCGCCGTTGCCGAAGGAGACGATGTTGAGGTAGCGAGCGAGGATCTCCTCCTTGCTCAGGCTGCGCTCCATCTGCAGGGCGATCTGCGCTTCCTTGAGCTTGCGCGCCGGGAGTCTGCTCGGTGGCCTTGAGCCGCTCGGTCTCGGTCTTCGCCGCGACGTAGAGGAAGTAGTTCTTCACGTACTGCTGGGTGAGCGTGGACGCGCCCTGCACGACGTCACCCGACGCCGAGTTCGCGATCACCGCGCGCATCGTGCCCTGCCAGTCCACGCCCTGGTGCTCGTAGAACCGCCGGTCCTCGACGGCGACGATGGCCGCCTTCATCGCCGGTGAGATCTGATCCGGCTTCAGCACCTGCCGGTTCTGGTTGGGCTCGAAGAACCGCGCTATCGGGTTGCCTGCGGCATCGGTGACGGTGCTGGCCTGCGGCAACGGCCCGTCGACAAGGTCGGTCGAGACGCTGTTGACGCTGTCACCGGCATCGTTCGACACCAGCCCGAAACCAGCGGCGACCGGGAACGCCATGCCCGCGACGATCACACCTGCGACAAGACACAAACCAAGCAACATGGCGACCGGCCGCAGGAGTTGGCGCGGAGAGCTCACGATTTCAGACTACGCGGCACCCTCGTAGGCGCTCCGTCAGCTGGCACCGCCGGGTCTGAGTAATTTTGCTCGGTTACACCGGGAACCGAACGCCCGCAGAATCCGTCTGTGCTGGTCGTGACGAGTACATCCAGGTCAGGGGGCGGGTATGACGGTTCGGTGGAACTGGCGAACGGCGGCGAGATGCCGCACGGACGACGCCGAAGGGCTGTTCGTGATCGGCACCGCGCAACGCCAGGCGAGGCAGCTGTGTCGCAGCTGCGCGGTCCGGACGGAGTGTCTGGCCCACGCACTCGACAACCGCATCGAGTTCGGCGTCTGGGGTGGGATGACCGAGCGCGAGCGCCGAGCGCTGCTGCGGGCACGTCCGGACGTGACGTCATGGACGGATCTACTGATCGACGCCCGCGATGCGCACTACGCGTCCGCGGCCGACGAAACGGCCGACGGGCTGGCCATCGCGGCCGAGCAGGCGGCCGCCGAGCACCGCATGCACGAATCGGCGTGAGCTGCTCAGACGCCCTCCGTGGTGAGGGCACTGCCGTGTTTGCGGGCGGCTGCGCACTCGTCGCCGATCCGGCGCAGGCCGTCGAGGTCGGTCACGTCGCCGGCCACCACCGGCACGCGTGCCACCGGCACGCCGGGAAACGCGCTGGTGAACCGGGACAGCAGCCGCATCTCGCGGTCGGCAAGGTCCACCCGGTCGGCGTGCAGCTGCAGCACCGCCGCGGCCAGCGGGGCTCCGCGCAGCCCGTCGGCGGCGGCCCTGGCCCGGGTCGCCGAGAGCGGCGCCAGCACCCGGTGCGTGCGGTTGAGCACGAGTCCGGCCAGCGGCATCCGCTCCGCGGAAAGTCGGTCGACGAAGTACGACGCCTCGCGCAGGGCATCGGGCTCGGGCACCGCCACCACGACGAACGCGGTGCCCGGCGAGCGGAGCAGGGAGTAGGTGGCGGTGGCCCGCTCGCGGAACCCGCCGAACATGGTGTCGAACGCCTGCACGAACGCCGACGCGTCGGCCAGCAGCTGGCCACCGAGAATCGTGGAGACCGCCTTGGCGAACAGCGCGAACCCAGCGCCGACGATCTTGCGGAGGCCGCGCCCGCCCGCACGGGCAGGCGACGAGAGCAGCCGGATCATCCGGCCGTCGAGGAAGTTGGACATGCGCTGTGGCGCGTCGAGGAAGTCCAGCGCCGATCGGGAGGGCGGGGTGTCGACGACGATCAGATCCCACTCGCCTGTGGCCGCGAGCTGACCCAGCTTCTCCATCGCCATGTACTCCTGCGTGCCGGAGAACGAGGAGGAAATGGTCTGGTAGAAGGGATTGGCCAGGATCGTGGCGGCCCGGTCGGGGGTGGTGTGCGCCTGCACCATCTCGTCGAAGGTGCGGCGCATGTCCAGCATCATGGCGTGCAGCTCGCCGGACCCGTCGGTGCGCAGGACCAGGCCGGGCTCGTTGTCCAACGCCTCCAGCCCCAACGCCTGCGCCAACCGCTTGGCCGGGTCGATGGTCAGCACGACGGTCCGCCGACCGCGTTCGGCCGAGCGCAGCGCGAGCGCGGCCGACGTCGTCGTCTTGCCCACCCCGCCGGCACCGCAGCACACGACGACCCGCGTCGTCGGATCGTCCAGCAGTGCGTCGACGTCCAGTACGGCCGTCATGATGCCGCCTCCGCGGGAACGAGAACGTCGGCGGTCACGATGCCGCCTCCGCGGGAACGAGCGCACTGGCTCCCATCAGGACGCCGTTCCACTCAGCGCTCGCACTTCGACCCCGGCGTCGACGAGCAGAGCCGCCAGCTCGTAGAGCGAGCCCAGATCGACACCGTCCACCAGCTGCGGCAGCTCGAGCCGGGGCAACACCGATCCCTCCTCCAGCCGGCCCAGCGCCTCCCCCTCGGCGTGCACCCGAACGGCGTGCTCGACGGTCTCGGTGACCAGCCCGTCGATCACGTCCGGCGTGAGGTCGAGCCCGGCGGCCGACAGCCCGGACCGGATCCGGCCGGCGTCCACCCGACCGTTCGCGGCCGCGACGACCGAGCGGTCCGGCAGCCACTGCGGCCGGACCCGGTTGACGATCACCGCGCCGGGCCGCATGCCCGCCGCGGCCAGCTCGTTGACGGTGTCCAGGGTCTCGGTCACGGGCAGGTCCTCCAGCAACGTCACCAGGTGCACGGCGGCCAGCTCCGAGTGCAGTACCTGCACGACGCCCGTGGCCTGGTTGTGGATCGGCCCGCTGCGCGCGAGGTCGGCCATCGCCTTCGTGACGTCGAGGAAGCTCACCACCCGACCGGTCGGCGGCGCGTCCAGCACCACCGCGTCGTAGACGGGGCGACCGTCGCGGCCCTTGCGGTTCACGCACTCCTTGACCTTGCCGGTGAGCAGCACGTCGCGCAGTCCGGGCGCGAGCGTGGTGGCGAACTCGACCGCACCCATCCGGCGCAGGGTCCGACCGGCCACGCCGAGCCGGTAGAACAGCTCGAAGTACTCCAGCAGCGCGGCCTCGGCGTCGACCGCGAGCGCGCGCACCTCCCCACCGCCGGGGGCCACCGCGATCTTGCGCTCCTCGTAGGGCAGCGGCGGGGTGTCGAACAGCTGCGCGATGCCCTGGCGCCCCTCGACCTCCACGAGCAACGCCCGGTGACCAGCGGAGGCGAGCGCGAGCGCAAGCGCCGCGGCCACCGTCGTCTTGCCGGTGCCGCCCTTGCCGGTCACCACGTGAAGCCGCGCCGCCAGCAGCTCCGCGGGCCAACCGGATCCGATCACCGGTCCAGGTTATGCGCGCTATCCCCGACCGGCCGCCTGAACATATGAGGCGCTGGCTACAGTGTCCCGCCATGAGCTCACCCGGTTCCTCGATCACACGGTGGGAATACCTCACCGCACCGGTGCTGATCCACAACACCCAGGCGATCCTGAACAACTTCGGCCGCGACGGCTGGGAGCTGGTCGCGGTCACCAGCGGCGCGTCCGGCGAGCAGCTCGTCGCGTGGTTCAAGCGCCCGGTTCAAGGCTGACCACCGTGCCGACCCCGACCGAACGACTGCGCGAGCTCGGGATCGAGCTCCCCGCCGTACCGACGCCTGCCGGAGCCTACGTCCCGGCTCGTCGATCCGGCTCCCTCGTGTTCACCGCGGGACAGCTGCCCCTGGTCGACGGCTCGCTGCCGGCCACGGGCAAGGTCGGCGCCGAGGTCGACCAGGACGCGGCCACCGCGCTCGCCCGGACCTGCGCGCTGAACGCGCTCGCGGCCATCGCCGGCGTGGTCGACCTGGACTCGGTCACCGGTGTGATCAAGGTCGTCGGATTCGTCGCGTCGGCCCCGGGTTTCACCGGTCAGCCCAACGTGATCAACGGAGCTTCTGACCTGCTTGCCGAGGTGTTCGGTGAGGCCGGTCGGCACGCCCGTTCCGCCGTGGGGGTGGCCGAACTGCCGCTGAACGCACCGGTCGAGGTCGAGCTACTGGTGGAGGTCGCCTCGTGACCCTGAACCTCTCCGAGACACCGGGCTCTCCTGCTTCGAGCTCCGCTGGTCCGAGCGAGGGCTCGCCCGATCAGATCTGCCACGAGATGCTGCTCCGCCTGGCCGGACGGCTGCCCGACGAGCTGCTCTGGCGGCTGCGCGACTGGCTGGCCGCCGGGAGCCGCGCCGCGGTCGGCGCCACCCTGCCGCGTGAGCTGCTGCGGCATCGGATCGGGCTCACCGAGCCGGAGTGCGAGCTGCTGACCGCGGCGGTCGGCGAATGGGGAGCGTCGCGCCGGATGTTGGATGCCGTGCTGCCCGTCGACACCGCCGACGAACCCGTCGCCGATTTCCGATCGACACCGCTCGAGATCGATCGGGCCGCGCTCAGCATGCTGGCCGTGGTGCGCGGCCACCCCGGATGCCGGGAGCTGCACCAGACCGTGCGTCACACCGTGGCCCCCATCGGAGCGCGAGCCGGTCGCCGTGACCAGCGTGTTGTGCTGGTTCGGGGAGCCGATCGACCCTGGGTGCTCGCCGGCACGCTGCAGCGGCTGCTGCGCGCTCACGGCGACCGCACACCGTGTGTGGAGGTGCTTTCGGCGAACGGGGAGCCGACGGAGTACCACCGCAGCGCAATCATCAATTCGATGGAACTGTGGCGCGCCCCATCGGCGGTCGCGGTTGGGGCCTGACGGGGTCAAGCGAGGGGGCCGGATGGACGGCACATCGGCGGAGACGACGCACGACCTACTGCTTGCGCTGGCCGGCTGGGTGGACGACGACCTGCTGGCATGGGCCCGTGAGCTGGTTGCCGTCGACGAGGCCAGGAACGCCGTGGAGCTGCTCACCGCGACGCTCGTCGCCGATCAGGTCGAGCTGCCGGAGGAGACCAGGGCCGCGGTCGTCGCGGCGAGCAGAAGCACCCGGACCGAACTCGACGCCGACACCACGCTGGCGCCGCACCGAGCCACCATCGGTACCTCGCACCGCTTCGACGGGGGGCCGGCGGACGCGGTCGTCGACGCGCTGCGCGCACTGCCGGCTCGGCTGCTGGTCGACTGCCGGGCGTCGCTCGCCCGCAGGCTCACCCCCGCTGGTTCCGCGCCGGGGCCGCTGCCGCACCCGGTCGTCCTGATCGAGGTCACCGCCGGGTCCCGCAACCGGGACGTGCTCGCCTACCAGCTGGCCGATGCCCTGGACCGGGCGGGCGTCGGCGCGTCGGTCGAGGTGATCACGACCGGCGACGAGCTGCCCGCCTATCACGCCGAAGCGCTGCGCAGCGCGCAGCCGGTGCGCAGCGGCGAGCCCGGGTCGGCGGAACCGTCGTCGAACCGGAGCACGACGCCGATCGGCTCCCCGGGAGGACCGCCGCCGCGGCCCGTCCCGGTTCGGGCCGGAGCCCGGGCCTGGTCCTCCCTCGGCGGCACCTCGGACGGCTCCGGCCGCGACACGTCGTCGGCGGAGCCTGATCGGGCGCCGATCACCGCGACCGCCGCCAGCTCCGACACGGCCGGTTCCGACAGGGCCGGTTCCGACAAAGACGCCGGTTCCGAAACGGCCGGTTCCGACACAGCCCGCCGACACACCGTTCCGACACGGCCGGTTCCGACACGGCCGGTTCCGACACAGCCGGTTCCGACACAGCCGGTTCCGACACAGCCGGTTCCGACACAGCCGGTTCCGACACAGCCCGTTCCGACACAGCCCGTTCCGACACAGCCCGTTCCGACACAGCCCGTTCCGACACAGCCCGTTCCGACACAGCCCGTTCCGACACAGCCCGTTCCGACACAGCCCGTTCCGACACAGCCGGTTCCGACACAGCCGGTTCCGACACAGCCCGTTCCAACACGGCCGGTTCCGACACAGTCCGTTCCGGCCCGGCCGATTTCGACACGGCCGGTTCCGAAACCGCCGCTTCCGGCCCGGGCCGTTCGCACACGGCCGGCTCCGGTCCGGTGACCCGGCCACCCGGCGCCCGCCCCGGCCCGCATCCGGTGACGGCCGTGCACGTCCCGGGCCCGGCGGCCGCGCCGGTGGCGACGAACGTGCGCGCTCTCGTCCAGCCTGGCGCCTCGGACGGCAACGAGCGGCCCGCAGCCGAGCGGCCGCGGGAGCACCAACCGGCTGATCAACTTTCCGCCGATCAGCTCTTGGCCGATCAACGTCTGGCCGGGCAGCCGCAGGCGGAGCGGCCGGACAGACCGGACCAGCCGGCTCTCGCCGACGTCGGCTACCGCCGAACGGCGGACACCGAAGCCGATACCGGCACGACCGAGCCGTCCGAGGCCGGAATGCCGGACCGGGCCACCGAGGGGGGCCCGACCGCGGTGCCGCCCACCCAGCTCGTGCCGCCCCCGCCGCGCGCCGTGCGGCACCGCTACTTGATCGAACGCCTGGAAACGGGCGCCGGCACGGAACAGCGTCGCGCCGCCCAGGACAACAGCACCGCGAAGGCCGAGACCACCCGGATCGAGGGGCCGCCGCCGCCCAAGCCGTCGATCAGCGGCACCCAACCGCTGTCGGCTCGCAAGCCGATGGTGTGGTCGGACAACCGGCAGCTCCCCGACCGGCCGGCGGCCGATCCGTTCCTCTTCGACCGGCCCGCACCGGCCCTCTCGAACGGAGACGCCGGCGACACCGACGGCGGGAACGACGACCGCTCCATGGCACCGACGACGGAGCCGCAGGGCACGGGACCACGGCCGACGCCGGCCGGAGGTACACCGAGGTCGAGTCCGTCCGCGTTCGACCCGTTGTCCGGTGAGCTGCTCCGGCCGGATTCGATGGCCAGGCTCAGTGACTCCGGCCGTGAGCTGCTCGCCCGACTGCAGGCCGAGCTGCGGGGCGCACCGCAGGCCGGCCAGCGGGCTGGTGGTCTCACTGCGAACGGTGGCGGGACCGGCACCGGACCGCAGAGGAAGGTCGACCCGCCCGACCTCGCCGGCTGAGCGTTCGCGGCCCGCGTTCGTTCGACGTCGAGAGTGCCGAAATGGCTGTTCTCCGGACGGAGAACAGCCATTTCGCGTATCTCGGCGTCGCCGGTCGGCAACTGAGGGCTACGCGGCGAAGAAGGTGCGCAGGTCACCGACCAGGACGTCGGGCACCTCCAGCGCCGCGTAGTGGCCGCCTGTCGGGTACTCGGCCCAGTGCTCGATGCGGGTGTTGTCGCGCTCGGCGAGGGGCCGGATGGTCTGGAAGTCGTCGGCGAACACGGCGACGCCGATCCGGCCGTTGTTGATCTGCTGCTGACCCGAGCGGCCCTCCGAGTAGTGGTAGCGCACAGCGGTGGCAGATGTGTTCGTGAGCCAGTACAGGGACACCTGGGTGAGCACCTGGTCGGCGGTGACCAGGCCGGTGCCGTTGCCGAAGTTCTCGAACAGCTCGTTGTAGGCCAGTTGCCCGACCGGCGAGTCCGACAACGCGGCGGCGATCGTCTGCGGGCGGGTGCCGTTCATCGAGTTGTAGCCGCCCACGGACTGGAACCAGCCGAGGAACTCGAGCGCGGCGTGGTCCTTCGCGGTGAACGTCTCGAACTCGGCCGGGTCGCCCGAGGGGAACGAGAACAGCTGCAGCACGTGGGCGCCGAGGAAGCCGTCGGGGTCGAGCACGGCCAGCTCACGCGAGACCAGCGCGCCGCAGTCGCTGCCGTGCGCGCCGTAGGACTCGTAGCCGAGCCCGCGCATCAGGGTGTCCCAGGTCCGGGCCACCCGCGCCATCGTCCAGCCGTCGCCGACCAGCGGGGTGCTGAAGCCGAACCCCGGGACGGACGGGATGACGACGTGGAACGCGTCGCCGGCCCGTCCGCCGTGCGCCACCGGGTCGGTGAGCGGGCCGATCATGTCGAGGAACTCCAGGAACGACCCCGGGTAGGTGTGGGTGAGCACCAGCGGCGTCGCATCCGGCTCGGCCGACCGGACGTGCACGAAATGCACGGTCTGACCGTCGATCTCCGTCGTGAACTGCGGGATCTCGTTGATCCGCTTTTCCTGGGCGCGCCAGTCGAGATCACGCCAGCGGGCGACCATGTCCCGCAGGTAGGACACCGGGGTGCCGTAGTCCCAGCTGTCGCCCGGCGCAGCGACGGGGAAGCGGGTCCCGGCGAGCCGGCGCTGCAAGTCGTCGATCGCCTCGTCGGGGATCTGCACGCGGAACGGGCGGATGTCGAGGCTGTTCTCTGTTGTGGTCATGAGCGGTACGCTACGAGCTATTCAGGAACACTTCGTTCCTCAATCCGAAGCAGGATCAGAGAATGTCGGAGACCTCCGCCCGCCTGCTCGCGCTGCTCGGCCTCCTGCAGGCCCGCCCCGGTTGGGCCGGCGCTGAGCTCGCCGACCGCCTCGGCGTCACCGATCGCACGGTGCGCAACGACATCGGCCGGCTCCGCGAGCTCGGCTATCCGGTGGACGCCGTGCGCGGACCGGGTGGCTACTACCGGCTCGGTGTCGGCGCCACGCTGCCCCCGCTGTTGCTGGACGACGAGGAGGCCGTCGCGGTGGTGATCGGCCTGCACGCGGCCACCGGGGTCAGCGGGATCGAGGAGACCAGGGCCCGCGCGCTGGGCAAGCTCGAGCACGTGCTCCCGCACCGGCTGCGCCGGCAGGTCGGCGCCATCCGGGAGGCGATGGTGGCCGGCCCGGAGAACACCGGGTCGAACGTCGAGGATCCGGCCGTCGACGCCGGCCTGCTGACCGCGATCGCCGCCGCCATCCGGGATGCCGAGGAGATCCGCTTCGACCATCGTGGCGAGCGCCACCAGATCGAGCCCTACCGGCTGGTCAGCTGGCAACGGCGGTGGTATCTGGTGGGACGGGAACCACGCGGGGACAGCTGGTCGACCTACCGGCTGGACTGGATGACGCTGCGCACACCCGGCGGTCGACGATTCGTCCCGAAACCGCTGCCCAGCGGGGACTACACCGCCTTCGTGCTGCGCGAGGTCGCGTTCACGGGCTGGAGGGTGCATGCGCGGATAGCGGTGGACGCCCCCGCTGCCGACGTGCTGGCCCGCATCAACCCCACGGTCGGCGTGGTGGAGACCGTCGACGAGAGCAGCTGCGTACTCGTCACGGGCGGCGACAGCCTGGAGATCGTCGCCGTCTGGATCGGCATGCTCGGACTGGACTTCCACGTCGAAGGGCCACCGGAGCTGGTCGAGCACCTCAGGGTGCTCGGCGAGCGCTACCGCCGCGCGCTGCCCGGGATCGGGTGAGCCGAACGCGCGGCTACCCCTCGGATCGGTTCGACAGCCTCGCGGACCCGGTCCAGCAGCTTCTGCACCACCAACCCGCGCCGGACGTCCAGGGCGGGCGGCGGGCCCGAACCGTCGATCGCGGCCACCAGCTCGTCGAGCAGCCGGGTGAAGGAGCCGACGGCGTCGGCGGACCGGCCCACCTGGTGCCGCCCGAACCGGCCGAACACGCCGAACTCGATCTCCGACGGATCGATGGGCATCCGCATCGACAGGATCGCGGTGCTGTGCGCCCCGCCGGCGTGGGTGAGGCCGATCCGCCAGAGGTCCGGTTCGTCCAGGTGCACCCAGTCCACGGTGACGATCGAGCCGAGTGCGGCGTCCAGCAGGTCGAGCACGTGCGGCCCGATGTCCAGCAGCGCACCGTGTTCGGCCCGCCAGGGGGAGCCTGCGTACGCCCCGCCGAGCAGCGAGCCGGACAGCCAGCGGGCCGTACCGGTGGTGTCCGGTCCGGCCGGGCCGGCGGGCAGCCCGGCGAGCAACGCCCGGACCGCCGGATCGTGGCGCAAGGTCAACATCATCGATGAGTGCACCCCGGAGCGGCGCACCGCCTCGACCACCTCCTGGGCGGCCGGTACCGAGTCGGCCAGCGGCTTCTCGCAGATCAGGTGCCGGCCGGCGGTCGCGGCGCGCACCGCGAGCGCGCCCTGCACCTGCGGCGGGACGGCGAGCGTCACCACGTCCACGTCGGCGAGCAGGGCGTCGATCCCGGCATGGGCGCGACCGCCGAACCTGCCGGCCAGCTCGGCCGCCACCTCCGGCCGGCGGGTCCACACGCCGGCCAGCCGCGCCCGTGGGTGCGCGGCCAGCGCGGGACCGTGCACCCGGAAGGCCCACGGCCCGCCGCCGATCATGCCGACCCGCACCCTCTCGTCCACGTCGCTCATCCTTCCCCACGGTCGACGTCGCGCCGACGCTGTCCGAGCGCGCGTTCCGGCGATCACGTTAGGGTCGGTTCGTGGGATCCGACGTCGTCGTGCCGAGGCCGGCGGCCACCGTGCTGCTGGTGCGCGATCATCCGGACCCCGCACCGGGACGCACGCCGCTGCAGGTGTTCCTGCAGCGCCGGGTGGCCGGGATGGCGTTCGCCGGCGGTATGACGGTGTTCCCCGGCGGCGGCGTCGATCCGGCCGACGTCCCGGATCCGGACGCCTGGACCGGCCCCGACCCGCAGTGGTGGGGCCGGCGACTGCACTGCCCGGCTGGCCTGGCGGGGGCACTCGTGCAGGCGGCCGTCCGCGAGACGTTCGAGGAGTGCGGGGTGTTGCTCGCCGGGCCGCGCGGACTCGAGAGCCACGGGCTCGACCCGGTGTTGCTGGAGCGGGCCAGGGCCGACCTGGTGTCCCGCCGGCAGACGCTCGGGAAGCTGCTCGCCGACCGGGGGCTCGTGGTGCGGGCGGACCTGCTGCGAGCGTGGGCTCGCTGGATCACCCCGGAGTCCCAGCCGCGCCGCTACGACACCGCCTTCTTCGTGGCGCTGGTACCCGCGGGTCAGGAGGCCGACGCGCACACCACCGAGGCCGTCGAGGCGACGTGGTGGCATCCCGAGCAGGCCCTCGAGGAGCGGGAGCGGGGGCAGATCCAGCTGATGGCACCCACGATCCGGACGCTGCGCGAGATCGCCGGGTACCCGGACAGCGCCGCCGTGCTGGCCGCGGCCGACACGCGGGTGGTGACGCCGGTGACGCCGCGACTGGCCCGCCGCGGCAACCAGGTCGTGGTCGTCCTGCCCGACGATCCGGGCTTCGAGGTCAGGGCCGATCATCCGGTCAGCCCGGTGGACGCGGAATGACTCCAACTCACCCCGCCTACGGCGAGCTGCGCCCGGTCACCCCGCTGGCCGCGGTGCACCTGGCCAGGAACCCGTCGCCGATGACGCTGGAGGGCACCAACACCTGGGTGCTGCGCGCACCGGACGCGCCGGACTGCGTGGTCGTCGATCCCGGCGAGGACGACGAGGAGCACCTGAGCGCGGTCGCCGGGTGCGGCCCGGTGGCGCTGGTCCTGCTCACCCACCGCCACCACGACCACGCGGGTGGGGCGCGGCGGTTCGCCGAGCTCACCGGCGCGCCGGTGCGGGCGCTCGACCCGTCGCTGGTGCTCGGTTCGGAGGCGTTGTCCGACGGCGACGTGGTCGCGGCCGCCGGGGTCGAGGTGCGCGTACTGAGCACGCCGGGCCACACGTCGGACTCGCTGTGCTTCCTGCTGGACGGACCCGCCGCTGATCCGGCCGTGCTCACCGGCGACACGATTCTCGGTCGCGGCACCACCGTGATCGCGCATCCCGACGGGGCACTCGGACCGTACCTGGATTCGTTGCGCCGGCTCGCCGAACTCGTTCCCGGCACCGCCGTGCTGCCCGGCCACGGCCCGGAGCTGCCGGACGCACCCGCGGCCGCCCAGCACTACCTGGCCCACCGCGAGCAGCGCCTCGAGCAGGTCCGGGCGGCGCTGAGCCGGCTGGGTCCCGACGTCACCGCCCGGCAGGTGGTGGAGCTGGTGTACGCCGACGTCGACCGGTCCTTGTGGCCGGCGGCCGAATGGTCGGTACGTGCCCAGCTGGACTACCTCCGGCCCTAGACGGCGGGATCAGGCCACCGCGTAGTCCCGGGTCGGCGCGGGCACCAGGGTGGCGCGCCGGGCCCAGAGCACACCCGCGAGCGCCACCCCCGCCACCCCACCGACCACGAAGGCCGCGTGCGGCCCGGCCGCCTCGACCACGACCCCGGCCATCGACTGCCCGAGTGCCAGTCCGAGCGTGGCCGCGGTGACCACCCAGCCGAACGCCTCCGTGGCGGAGCCGGCAGGTGCCGCGATGTCGACCGCGACCGAGTGGGCCGTCACCTGCGGAGTGATCATCGCACCGGCCGCAAGCATCGCGACGGTGAGCAGCACGAGCGAACCACCGATCCCGGCCAGCGGCCATCGACCCGACCAGCAGCCCGAAGATCCCGAGCAGCACCGGCATCCGCAGGTGCAGCGGCTCCGGCCAGGGCCGCATCGCGTAGAGCACACCCGCGAGCACGGAGGTGACCGACCAGGCCGAGATGAGCACCCCGCCGAGCGCGGGTGATCCGGAAGCGGCGGTCACCGCCGGCACGCCGACCTCGACCGTGCCGATCGCGATCCCGAAACCCAGAGAGGCGAGCACGACCGTGCGCATCGCGGGCCGGCCCAGCGCGCCGAGCAGGCCGAGGGAGGCCCGGGCCGGGTGGGCGCGCAGCGTGCGGACCGGACGGCTGAGCGCGAAGCCCAGCGCGCCGATCACCATCGCGGTCGCGGCCACCACCAGACCGGTGCCCGGCCACGGCGTCAGGATCAGGAACGCCGCCAGCGCGGGCCCGACGATGAAGAAGACCTCCAGGCTGATCGCCTCGTAGCTGTAGGCCGCGGCCCGCTGCGGTCCGGCGGGCACGAGCACCACCCACAACGAGCGGGACGCGGCCGGCATCGCCGGCTGGGTCAGCCCGGTGATCAGCGCGAGGAGGACCAGCAACGACACGGGCTGGGCCGCTTCCACGGCGGACACCGTCGCCGTGGTGGCCACCGCGAACAGCGCGGTGAGGATCAGCAGCGGCCGGGCGGGGCCGAGCCGGTCCATCACCCTGCCCTGCGCCACCGACCCCAGCGAGACACCGGCGAGCGCGCCCGCCGTGACCAGCCCGCCCGCGGCGAAGGACCCGGTCACGCGCTGCACGTACAGCAGCGTGGCCAGGCCGAACATCGCGATCGGCAGCCGTCCCAGCGCCGAGGCCAGCACCGGGAACAGGGCACCGGGTGCGGTCAGGGCGGCGCGGTAGTCGGCGAACGAGGCGGATGGAGCGGACATGCCACCGAGGATCGCACATTCTGGTACGGCAGTACCACTTTATTTCCGGTGCTGGAGACCAAGCCCACTCAGGACGGCGATCAGGACCGGCGAAGGGTGTCAGCGGGCGCGGCGAGCCAGCCGCTCGGGCTCCAGGATCAGCACGCTCTTGCCCTCCAGTCGCAGCCAGCCGCGGTGGGCGAAGTCGGCGAGCGCCTTGTTCACGGTCTCCCGGCTTGCGCCGACCAGCTGCGCGATCTCCTCCTGCGTGAGGTCGTGGGTCACCCGAAGCAGCCCCGATTCCTGCGAACCGAACTGGCGCGCGAGCTGCAGCAGCGATTTCGCGACCCGGCCCGGCACGTCGGTGAAGATCAGATCGGCGAGCATGTTGTTGGTGCGGCGGAGCCGGCGCGCGAGCACCCGCAGCAGCTGCTCGGCGATCTCGGGTCGCTTGCCGATCCATTCGCGTAGCGCAGCCCGGTCCATCGTGTACGTGCGCACCTCGGTCACCGCCGTGGCCGACGAGGTCCGCGGACCCGGATCGAAGATCGAGAGCTCGCCGAACATGTCGGACGGGCCGGCCACCATCAGCAGGTTCTCCCGGCCGTCCGGCGACTTCCGGCCGACCTTCACCTTGCCGGCGCCGACGATGTAGAGGCGGTCGCCCGGTTCGCCCTCCGCGAAGATCACCTGAGTACGAGCGAAGTCCGCGGGCTCGAGCGCCTGTGCCAGCGCCTCGGCCGCGTAGGGCTCGACCCCTTGGAAGATCCCCGCACGGATCAGAACCTCGTCCACTCCACTGCTCCTCGCTCCGGCCGCTGACCCGCGGCGATCACTGGCCGGCAGTCTAGGGCCCGAGAATCCCCTGTGCCCCTCGTCATAGCCGGATTTCCACTTCGACCGGGTGACATGGCCACCACGCCCTCCCGCTCGGAGCGGGAGAAACGCTCCGCCGCTCAGGCGGCCTTGTTGCCACGGCGCGACGACCACCGTCCGCCCGGACGCCGGTTGCGCAGCCGGAACAGCTCGAGCGCGCGACCGCTGCCCTGCTTGAACAGGGCCCTGACCTCGTCCGGACGTGGTTGCTCCAGCAGTTCCTCGAGTTCTTCCGGACGCAGATTGGCTTCCCGCAGCCGGGACTCCACACGCTCCATCCCGAGCGCGAAGAACATCACCAGCAACGGCACGAGGACGGACAACCAGGCGCTCATGTCGGGCGGGATCCTCTCGCATTCCGGTTCGAACCGCCGCGCCGGGGGGGCGGCGTGACCGTGCCGATATGTTTTCGTGACCCGACGTGACATCGGTTCACGCAAGCGCATGACCATCCGGACACGAGCCGGCGCGGCGACGACTGTCGGTGCCCGGCCGTAGGCTCGCGTGCGTGAGCACCACACCCCGCAACGCGGCCCGACTGGCCAAGCGCATCGCCGCGGGAGAGCCACCGCTCGGAAGAGCCCGCCGGGTCGGGCGGATGCTGCGCACGCTGGCCACCACCCATCCGGATGCGCACTGCGAGCTCGATTTCCGCACGCCACTGGAGCTGGCCGTGGCCACCGTGCTGTCCGCGCAGAGCACCGACAAGCTGGTCAACAGCGTCACACCGGCGCTGTTCGCGCGCTACCCCACCGCTCTCGACTACGCCAAGGCCGATCGCGCCGAGCTGGAGGAGATGATCCACTCCACCGGTTTCTTCCGGAACAAGGCCAACTCCCTGATCGGGCTGGGCTCCGCGGTGGTGGAGAAGCACGACGGGGTGCTGCCGAGAACGCTCGACGAGCTCGTGGCGCTGCCGGGAATCGGGCGCAAAACCGCCAACGTGATCCTCGGCAACGCCTTCGACGTGCCCGGTATCACCGTCGACACCCACTTCGGCCGGCTCGTCCGGCGCTGGGGCTGGACCAGCGAGCAGGATCCGGTGAAGGTCGAACACGCGATCGGGGCGCTCGTTCCTCGACGCGACTGGACGATCGTGTCGCACCAGGTGATCTTCCACGGGCGCCGCGTCTGCCACGCCAAGAAGCCGGCCTGCGGCGCGTGCACGCTCAGCGCCGACTGTCCCGCCTACGGAACCGGACCCACCGATCCGATCATGGCTGCCGCACTGCTGTCCGGCCCGTCGCGGCCACACTTGCTCGAGCTGGTCGGGCTCGGCGAGCCGGACGTCCCGGCCGGGGCCGGGCCGGTCGAGGACAAGGACGCCCCGTGACCCGGAGCCGGTGATGAAGCTCGCCCGGCGCTCGGAGATCGTCTCCACGGCGGTGGTCGTGGTGCTCGTCGCGCTGGCCGCGTTCGCGCTGTGGCCGCGCAGCGGCCCGGCCGAGTCCACCGGGTCCGGTCCGCCGGTCGCCGGAGCAGCCTCGGCGACCGACCCGCACCCCGCCGGCCCCGCGGGCTCGGTCGACGATGCGGAGCTGGCCCCGCTGCGGGCCGCCGCCGCGCTGGCCCCGTGCCCGGCGGCGACAGGTGCGCCGGCCGGCGGCCCGCTGGCCGGCATCACCGTGCCCTGCCTCGGCGCCGCCGGTCAGGTCGAGCTGGGAAAGGCGCTGGCCGGGAAGCCGACGCTGCTCAACATGTGGGCGTCCTGGTGTGCGCCGTGCCGCACCGAGTTGCCCGCGCTCGCCGAGTACGCGGCGCGGCCAGGGGCGGTCGGGGTGCTCGGCGTCGACGTCCGCGACGATCCGCGGGCCGCGCTGGCGCTGCTGGATCAGATCGACGTCACGCTGCCGATGGTCACCGATCCGAACGACGTGCTGCGGGCTCCGCTCGACCTCCCGCCTGGGCTGCCGATGTCGTACCTCGTGCGGGCCGACGGCACCGTGGTGCGCGTCGATCCACCGATCCCGTTCGGCACCGCCGACGACGTGGCCGCGGCCGTGGCCCGGCTGACGTGAACCCCGCCGACGCACTCCTTCCCGCGGAGGCGGCATCATGACCGCCGACGCACTCCTTCCCGCGGAGGCGGCATCATGACCGCCCGGCTGCACCCCGAGCGGGCCCCGGAATGGTTGCGTCCGCTGCTGCACGGCGTCCGTGGCATCGACGCGTTCACGTTCAGCCATCACCGCATCCCGCCCCCCGCCGACGGGCGGCGGGCGGCGGTGCTCGTGCTGTTCGGCGAGGACGCCACCCACGGTCCCGACGTGCTGCTGATGGAGCGGGCGTCCACCTTGCGCGACCATGCCGGTCAGGTGGCGTTTCCCGGCGGCGGCGCCGATCCGGGCGACACCGATCTGGTGCACACCGCACTGCGGGAGGCGGAGGAGGAGACCGGGTTGCTGCCATCGGGCGTCGTGCCGCTGGCGGTGCTGCCCGATCTCTTCGTGCCGCCCTCGGGCTACGTGGTCACCCCGGTGCTCGCGTACTGGGAGCGCCCGGTCGCGGTCCACGCCGTGGACGCGGGCGAGACGGCCACGGTGGTCCGGGTACCGCTGGCCGCGCTCGCCGAACCCGCCAACCGGCTCCGGGTCCGCCATCCGTCGGGCTACGTCGGGCCCGCGTTCATCGTGGCGGGGCTGCTCGTGTGGGGTTTCACGGGGGGCATATTGTCCGCCCTGTTGGATCTGGGCGGCTGGGCACATCCGTGGGATTCCAACCGGACTCTCGGCTTGAACGAAGCCTGGTCCACGGCAAGGGCCGGTCGGCGGGAGGTCGCTGGGTAATGAAGTCGGTGGGCATAGAGCCCTGTCCGGGCCGGCCGCCCACACTCCGCACGACGCTCGGGCCCACGGCGTGAGCTGGGTCGACGCCATCGTCGTCCTGCTGGCGGTGATCGCCGCCGTGTCCGGATGGCGGCACGGGATGGCGGTCGCGCTGCTGTCCTTCGTCGGGGTGTTGGGTGGCGCGATCATCGGGGTCAGACTCGCCCCGCTGTTCGCCACGGCCGTCGAATCCCCCACCGCCCGGATCATGGTGAGCATCGCCGTCGTCGTGCTGCTCGTCGCACTGGGCGAGACCACCGGGGTGTTCTTCGGGCGCCGGATCCGCGACCGCATCACCGGCACCCGCTCGCTGCAGCTGGACTCCACGCTCGGATCGGTCCTGCAGGCGGTCACCGTGGTGCTCGCGGCCTGGCTGGTGGCGCTGCCGCTGGCGTCGGCCAGCTTCCCCGGGCTCGTCCAAGGGGTGCGCGGCTCCGAGGTGCTGCGCGCTGTCGACTCGGTGATGCCGGCTGGGGCGAAGAAGCTGCCATCGGATCTGCGCCAGCTGCTCAACAACTCCGGCTTCCCCGACGTCACCAGCCCGTTCGCCGAGACGCCGATCACCCAGGTCGGTCCGCCGAACCCGGCGCTGCTGGAGAGCTCGGCCGTGGCCGACGCCGCCGGCAGCGTGCTCAAGATCCGCGGGCGGGCCCCGTCCTGCTCCCGGCAGCTCGAGGGCACCGGGTTCGTGATCGGACCGCAGCTGGTGTTGACGAACGCGCACGTCGTGGCCGGCACCGACGAGACCGGGGTCGAGGTGGCCGGCCGCCGTGGCCGCACGGTCGAGCTGGACGCCAAGGTGGTGCTCTACGACCCTCAGACCGATGTCGCCGTGCTCCGGGTGCCCGACCTTGACGCCGAGCCGATGGCGTTCGAGCAGCAACCCCGCGTCGTCGGCGACGACGTGGTGGTGCTGGGCTACCCGCTCGACGGACCCTTCACCGCCACCGCCGGCAAGATCCGGCAGATGATCAACCTCAAGGGCCCGAACATCTACGACACCGGAGAGATCACGCGGCAGGTCTACACCGTCCGCGCGGTGGTGCGCTCCGGCAACTCCGGCGGTCCGATGATCGACCCCGCCGGCCGCGTGGTCGGGGTGGTCTTCGGTGCCGCGCTGGACGACCAGGAGACCGGGTTCGTGCTCACGGTCGAGCAGGTGTCCGCCGCCGTGCGGTCGGCCACGCAGCTCAACCGCACTGTCGACACCGGGAACTGCGCCGCCTGAAAGTGGGCTCCGGTCCACTCCGACCTGAGCGAACCGCACTCGTCCGTCCCATCCCGTCGGACGAGGGCGCCCTCTGCCCGTGCCTACCGGATCCGCCGGCGGGCCGCGCCGTTACCCGCGAGTATCACGCGCCGGAACAGGCACTCTTCCAGGCATGAGAGCGAGCGGATCCGCGCTGGTGCCGATGCTCAGTGGCGCGCTGGCCGCAGCCGCAGTCGGGCTGTTGCTGGGCAGCTGGCCGGGGCTGCCGCCGATCACCGGTCCGGCCCCGACGGTCGCCGCCTACGTGCTGATCGAGGCGCCGCTGTTGCTGATCGCCGCCGCCGCCCGGACGCCAACGGTCGTTCCGGATGAGCGACTCCGAACCGCACGCCGAACCGCGCCGATGCCCCAGGGCCGGCAGCGTCCCGCAGGGGCGCTCGGGGTCGGCCCGCGCCCGGCGACGTCGCTGGGTGCGTCGACGACGGGTCCCCGGCCGCTGCCGGTCACCTGGAC
Source organism: uncultured Actinomycetota bacterium (assembly GCA_963841985.1). Classification (GTDB taxonomy): domain Bacteria; phylum Actinomycetota; class Actinomycetes; order Mycobacteriales; family Pseudonocardiaceae; genus Pseudonocardia. Next base: position 63,524 of record CAWJFD010000026.1, on the reverse strand, counting down.
GTTCGGCGCCTCGCCGTACCGGAACGCCGCGGCGGGACCCGACCTCCTGCCATCGACCATGCTCGACGACCCCTACGGCCCGACCCGACGCCGGAATCCCGACACCGGCGACCGGGCGGCACGCCTGGAGTTCCCCCCGTCGATCGACAGGTGGCGCCTCGATCACGAGGCCGTCTGACCAGCACCGAGCGCGGAGGATCAGACGTCGCGGGTGGACGCCTGGCGTCGGTGCCCTCACGTGCCGATACGCCGTGTGAGCTGCCAAGAGATGTGCCAACGCTCATCGGCATTTCTCGTGGTTGTCGGGTCCCGGTGGACGTGCTGCCACTCCCCCGACGCTGCCCGCTGCCGGCACGGCCGCCATCCTGTTGATCTGCCCGCCCGGCGAGGGCATGCACTTGCTTTCAAGGTGTAGCGGGGCCAGGGTCGGGGCCGTCGTAACACTGGTGAGCCGTACGGGCCCGTTCAGCCGTGACCGCGTTCGTCGACACGGGTTGCCGTCATTGTTGCCGTCACGATGATGCCCCTCCGTCGGCGGACCCGATGCGGCCCCCTGTCTCCGCTGAGCTGGCCCCTGACCTGGCGCAGCCCCGAATCCCGCCGAGCGCCGTCTCGTCGACGTGCATCGCCAGACGTGCTGACGTTAGTCGCGCTCGTCGGCTTGCGCGGCCACGACCGGGGTCGAACGGGGGTACGCAGGTCCTTCACTGCGGGTGTGCGGTAAGTAGTCGTTCAGTCGCGGCCGCGAGGCGCGTCGACCCCGGATCGCCATAGCCGTCGCCGTCGACCTCTGTCTCTCGCCGCCAGACCGAGACTCTGCCCGCGTGTTGAACGCCGTCCCGTCGACAGTGCGACAATCAATTGCTTCCTTGCGACCGCCGCATCGCCGCACCGCCGCCAACACGCTGACGGGTTCGATACGGGGCGCTGATCTGAGCAAGCTGGCTTCCAGCTACCTGCCGAAGAGCCGCCTCCAGCCCCGCTTCTGCTCCTGCTGGAATGACTGCCGCGTCTGACCCTCCGCCAGCGGGCCGAGCGGGACCATGGGGTTCGTCGTGTTGTCACTCAGCACCGCTGGCCATCGGGCGGCGAAGGCGTTCACGATCCGCCGAATAAGCGCCGCCGTCTCCTTGTCGTCCTCGACCACGGCTGAACCGGTCGACTGCCCTGCTCCAGCGAAGATCGACAAGCAGTACACGGGGGCCGTGCCGAGCAGGCTGGTAGCTGCCTCGATCATCCTCGGGGGCATGGTTCGGAGGTCCCTGGTTGCCTCGCTGACGACCAACTCGCCACCAGCGATGGGCACCGACCATGACCCCGGCTCAGGCTCCTCCATGGGGAACACCGTCGGCTGGGCCCCGAACTGCTGCATGAGCGACTCGAGCTGACTCGAGGGGACGGACTGCGAGCTGAACACCGACCACGCCACATGTCGACGGTACGGACGGCTACGCCTGTCCGCAGCAGCACCCGTCCGCGCCCGCTGGCTGGCGACTGGCTGGTGATTCCCGGAGGCTCCTCTTCTGTCCGGGGAGCGCCGTCACTGCTGGGCGAACTCCAACCACTCGTAGTCACCGACGAAGCTGTTGACGACAGTCATGTCGACGTTCTGCGAGACCCACTCCCTGGCCAGCTCGTCCGCGGCCTTCGCGTCACCCTCGGACTTCCAGGCGCTCATCGAGATCAGCTGGTTGCCCCGAACCATGACGCCGTAGGCGACGAAGCCCGGCTGGTTCTTGAAGATGGGCAGGATGCCGGTCCTGGCTTTACCGATGATCTCCTCGGCATCACCGGGGAACATATAGATCACGCATCGGCCGTATGGCATGGCTGCTCCCTAACGTCGGCGTCAGGCTGCACAGCATCCTCCGCCAGTTCCGGTGCCGCTAACGGTGCGGCGGACCGTCAGGTGGTGGACCGCGATGTCCGGCTCGAACACCATCTTGATCTCCAACCGCCCCTCCCCGCCGCCCACCGAGTGTGTCGGGGCCGCTCTGTTGGTGCCCATTGCCGGCACGGTTTGCGCCATAAGCTGCACCTGACAGCCCGGGCGATCGCTGTGAAACGAGCCGACGCCGTCGAGCTGCAGACGCCAGCAACCGTCGTATCCTCGAACGTGCGTCCGGTCGAGGGTCGGTGAAGCTCTTGACTCCGGTGCCTCCGGAGCCCGGTCGTGCGGGACGATTGTCACGCAGTTGGTCACTCAAAGCGTGCGGGGTGATCAGCTTGGGAACACTATCCGTCGTCGTGGTTGAGGCCACGACCTGCGGTTCATTGGTGGTCCTGGTGACCGTGGCTGACCGTCGGGTGTACGTCGGTATCGCACGCTCGTCGCACGAGGGTGCGCCGGGCTTCATGTTCCAGTGAGCGCGAAGATCTTGCGCGGGGCCTGACCCGATGTGTCGGTCATAGCCGTGCGGCATCCCGTCGACAGTGAGACCGACCACGTGCCGGCCCGAGGGCAGCCCCGCAGCCTACCGATCCCGTCGTTGCCAAGCTCTGCCCTCGGGCCGGCACGTGGTAGCCCCCTCTAAGAGGTCGACGGGATGCCGCACCCTGCCCGCCCACCGCTCCCCCGACGCTGCCCGCTGCCGGCTCGGCCGTCCTGTTGATCTGCCCGCCGGCGAGGGCATGCACTTGCTTTCAAGGCGACCCGGACGGCAGCTCGTGCCGCAAGATGCCCAGGTGAAGTGTTCGAGCGCGTCCAGTCGCGTTCCGCGGACCGAGCGCGGGTTGATGTCACGGTTGTTGTCAGCGCGGCCTCGGGCTGGTGCGTGTCGCCTGCCTGCTCGGGAAAGCATGACCACTTCGTCCTAAGCAAGCGCGGCACGTCGGCGGCGGCCCAGAGCAGCGCGAGCAGAGATAGGGGCAGATCAGCCCGCCGCCGAGGGGGTCCGTCTGTCGGTTGGGGTGGAAGGGAATGTCGGCATCCGGTGCACGTTCACCAGGCCGTCCGGGGTGCCGGGCCAGTAGCGAGCCAGGGGCGGTGGGACCGGCGTGGCGGACGATCGCGCGTAGGGCGAGTGCGATGATGACGACGAGCAGGTGAACGTTCACGTTGAACGTCTCCGCCCGCCATGGCTGCAGCGTCCCATGGCGCCAGATCCGGGAGGCGGTTGACCCGTTCATCCGCGCGATGGAGACTTGCCGTCTCGCGGAGGGAGTCGACGATGTCGTGGAACCTCAAAGGTAGCTTCGTCGAGACCTGCTCGTGTGAGCTGATGTGCCCGTGCAACCTTACGTTGGACCACGGCGCCACCTACGATTTCTGCCGCGCCACCATGGCCTTCAACATCCGCGAGGGTGAGGTCGATGGAACTGACGTCCGGGGCCGCAGCGTGGTCGCGATCATCGACACACCGAAAGTCATGACCGACGGCAACTGGCGGCTCGGGATGTTCATCGACGACCAGGCCACCGACGAGCAATTCGACAAGCTGGTCAAAGTCTTCGGCGGACAGCTCGGGGGCCCGATGGCCGGGCTCGCACCACTCGTGGGCGAGGTCGTCGGGATCGAGCGGGCGGCGATCGAGATCCGCGACAACGGGATCCTGCACAGCGTCCGCGTCGGGGACGCGATCGAGTTCGAGGTCCAGGACATCGTGCCGTTCGGAGTCGAGACCGGTCAACCGGTCCGGTTCGACGGCATGTTCCACCCGGCCGGCTCGAACCTGACGATGGCCGAGGCGCAGCACACGCGGATCAACGCCTTCGGCATCCAGTACGAGGGCAAGACCGCTCTGTCCACCTCCGAGTTCTCCTGGGCCGCCTGACCCGATGAGCGCCCCGGCGCAGAAACACCCGACCGAAGCCGGCGGTCTCGCGCCGGCGTTCGCCGCCGTACGTGTCCGGCTCGGGCTGGTCGCCGCGCTGCTTGCCCTTGCCGGCGTCGGCTGGTGGTGGACGGGCCAGCAGATGCGGGGCATGGACCAGGGGCCGTGGACCGGCCTTGGAGCGCTGGGCTGGTTCCTCGGGATCTGGGTCGTGATGATGGCCGCGATGATGTTCCCCTCGGTCGCCCCGACGATCGCGCTGTACTCCCGCATGACCAAGCAGCGATCTCCACTCTCGCCGCTGCTGTTCGCGGCGGGCTATCTGATCACGTGGGCCGCCGCCGGTCTGGGCGCCTTCACACTCGCAGCGATCCTGGGCCAGACTGCGGGCGACGTGCTCGCATGGGACCGCGCGGGGCGCTGGGTCGCGGGCGCCACCCTCGTCGTCGCGGCGATCTACGAACTGACCCCCCTCAAGGACGTCTGCCTCGGCAAATGCCGCAGCCCGCTCGGCTTCCTGCTCGGCTCCTGGCGTGACGGCCGCCGGGGTGCGCTGCGGATGGGTGCGAAGCACGGCGCCTGGTGCGTCGGGTGTTGCTGGGCCCTGATGGCGTCACTGTTCGCGTTGGGGGTCATGAGTCTCACCTGGATGGCCTTCGTCGCCGGATTGATCGCCATCGAGAAGACCCTGCCGTGGCGCCGCGTCGCGACCTACGGGACCGCGCTCGTGCTGCTCACCCTCGGCGTACTAGTGCTCGCCGCTCCCCACGCGATCCCGGCCCTCACTGTTCCCGGAACCGACCAGATGAACGAGATGGAGCCGATGCGCTCCTAGGCCAAGCGCTTCCGTGGCGGGTGCAGCCGTAAGCGCCACCTCGATTTTCCGACTTTAGGTATCTAGCGGCGCCGATCAGCGGCGCGGGTAATATGCGTGCGACTTCTTCGTCCCGAAGCAACTGACTGAAGTCGGTAGAAAGGCTCAACGCGCTGGTAGCCGGGCGAGTGATGTCCGCTGGCGTCCGTGCTGACTTCCAGTTGTGCGGCACGATTGTCACGCAGTTCGTCACTCAACGCCTGCCTGATGATCAGGTTGGGGACCAGCGTGTTGGTGGTGTCCGGTCCCAGGTACAGGCGGTATTCGGTCGTTGCCCTGCAGACACTCGGCTGTCATGGTGGGACGGGTCGCTGCGGCAGCTCGGCAATGTCCCCGGCCTCTTTTCCAACGCCAGCCCGCCGGCGGTTCGCACAGCTTGATCACGCACTCGTCCTGATCGAAAGGTGCTTGCCATGACCAACACCGAGCACACCCGCGACCTCTTCCGCCGACTCGCCGAGGCGATGAACTCCCGGAAGCTGGAGCAGCTGGACGACATCCTGACCGACGACTTCGCTCGGCACTGCGAGCCAACTCCGGACGTCGTCGTCGACAGCCGGGAGGACTTCAAGGAGTTCCTCCGGGCGTACACGCTCTCCTTCCCGGACAACGTACAGACCTTCGAGCAGGTCATAGCCGAGGGCGACATAGCCGGGTTCTGGGCGACCTATGAGGGCACTCAGACGGGAGACCTTGGCCCCTTCCCGGCCACCGGCAGGAAGACCAAGTTCAGCTTCGCCGGGGTCGCCCGCATGCGGGAAGGCCGAATCGCGGAGTTCTGGGTGACCTGGGACAACATGACAATCCTCGGCCAGCTTGGTCATCTTCCTGGGACGGAGCCAGCGGACTGATCAACCCCGTGCTCGTCGCCCAACGCCGCCGGCCGGCAATGGCATGAGCACTTCGGTGTGAACACGGACGCGGGCTCTCGAGTACTGATGCCTGGTGCCGTTGCGTGACGCGCGACCTGCGGCTTCCTGCTGCTGCATCCCGGCGCGTGACATGTGCTCGCAGGTGGGTCGCTCCGGGTTTGCTCCGCCAAGCCGCACTGGGGCTCACGTGACGTCTCGTCGATCCCCTCTCTGGCGCAGTCAGTTCGCACGCTGGCCCGCGACGGTGGCTTCGCGAGATCCCGCGAAGCTCCGACCTTGCGCGCGTGCTGCACGTGGCCGTCCGGAGGTTGCGGTCGATGACGGGGCCGAACCCGCGACGCGGCTCCAGCCGGCGAGCCGGGTCATTGCGGGCGGTCCCGCGATCCGGTACCTGCTCCGCCCGCTGGTCCCCGAGCCCGTCCCGCTGCCGGAACGGCCATCCTGTTGATCTGCCTGCCCGGCGAGGGCATGCACTTTGCTCGCAAGGTAGTCCGGCCGCCTGGATACATGCTGGTTACGCGTTCATGGCCGTTCAGCCTGATCCGCTGAATTGCTGGCGGGCCGAGGTTACGATTGTGGTTAGGCTTCGCGCTTACTGTAGTCACCGGCGCCCTATCGTGCTACGCGCCGCTTCACTGTCAGTAACTTCCCTGACTCACCTACCCATCGAATGGTTGGGTTCCGGGACACGTTCGGCGCTATTGCGCGCTCGTTGGTAACACCTGAACTCCTGATATCGAGTTCGGGATCGAGCTGCCTCGTGAGGGGCGACCGGCCAATGCAAAGGAAGAACCTATGCGCCGTCTGATCCTGTTAGCTATATCTGTGAGCGCAGTGCTTGGGCTAGCACTAGCTGGTACTGCCACTGCGGCAACATCCAGCAGGTACACGGTGACACGCACTGTGGGCCCTTACAACGGGACCGCGGGACCGGAAGGCCCTGGCTATATCGGTCCGGACAGCGAAGCGAAGTCTGTCGCGTGCAACCCAGGCGACAAGATCCTCACAGGCTCGGCAAAGATCAACCGTAAGACGTCGTACGGTACTGCCAAACGCGACGTGGTTAATTTGAGAGTTATCGGAGTCTTCCAGCCTGAGGATGGTGCAGACTTCAGGTGGGGCGCATTCATTTCTGTTAACGGAAAGGAAGGCTGGAATAGCGTGACGCTCACCGTGAGGTGCGAAAAGACGCCCGTCTATTATAGCGTTGGAGATGAGTGGGGTGGCAATCCCAACGGTCTGACCGTCACTCTTACATGTGATCCTGGCGGAACTTTCGTTAGCTACTCAATTCAGCACGGCCAGGAAAATATTAAGAAGATTAAGAAGTCGAGGACGGGGATCACTATTACCTTCAAGCCTGTGGATTCAAACGAGTATTCAGGCGGAGCGACTATTAGATGTCGAGGGTGAGCAGTTAATCACCACACAACAACTATCATGCTTTACTGATATCCTGATCGGGCGAGCGAAGTTTGACTTCTTGCCTGCCAGGCACCCGATGGGAGGTTGCGACCTGTGCCGCTGTCACGACGAATGCTGGTCAAGAGTCCGTCAGCGTCCGGCATGATCCGGAAAGTCGCGCAATGGTTGGTACTCAGATAGTCACTCACCGGGAGCCAGAGGCCGGCTGGCGACCGGGCGACCCTGGCTACACGATGCCGACCACGTTGATCAGGACGACGTGACCATGGGGCAGGAAGCGTGCTCCGGGAGCGAACTCACCGGTGCCGACCTCGAACTGGAGCTCCGACGCCGGGCCGCTATCGTCGCTCGCCGCACGGCGCTGGCGAACATAGGTCGCGCTCTCCGCAAAGGAGCCGATCAGCGAGAAGACAGCCGCTCTTATGGCCCCGACGCTGCCCGTCGTGCTACGCCATTCGAGATCGAGGACGTAGGCGCGGCTGTCGTCAGTGTGGGTGCCGGTCAGTGCGAGTCTTCGGTCCTGGCGACACCATGCTTCTACGTGTGGTAGGAGATGCAGCTCGGGCTGTTCTGCCACCCAGTCGGGCTGGCCGAACGCTGCCATCAGCTCGCTGGCGCCGGTCAGGAGCTGCGCAGCGCTTCCCACCCCTCGACCGGTCTGGTCACCGTCCCAACGCGCTGCCACTTGTCCAGCCAAGCATGAAGGGCGGGTAGCGCGGTAGCACTGGACGTGACGCCACGAAGGCTCGAGACCTCACACGCTTTCGAGATCTGCCGACGGTCGTTCTGCCGCTGTCGCCAGCGTCTCAATCTGCATGCTCGCACCCTGCCCCGATGTCGACGAACGCGCCCGGACGGAGCCGAATGAGACTATGACTGAGACTAACGGAGATCGTCTAACCGCGCCCCTATGATCACATTGCCGCCCCAGGATCGATCAGGCCGGCTTGATGTTGATGTTCCGGTGGAAGACGTTGCCCGGGTCGTAGTCGGCCTTGATCCGAGCCAACCGCTCGTACTTCGTTCCGTACGCGGCGCGTACCCGACGGTCGTCCTGCTCGGCCATCCCGTTCACGTAGGTTCCGGCGTCGAGAGCGAACGGCTGTAGTGCGTCCGCCATAGCACGCGACCAGGCAGCGCGGTCGGCAGCCAGCACCTCGGCGTCCGGGGCGATGGCGAGGATGACCGACCGGCCGATCCGCGACATCACCCACGTCGAGCACCTGCGGCTACCCGACCACCACCGTCGCATGATCACCACCGCGTGGCAGCTCGGCGGCCGATCCGACTACACCGGGCTCCAACTGCGCCGGTGGGCGCACATGCTCGGCTTCCGCGGCCACTTCCTGACCAAGTCCCGGCGCTTCTCCACCACCTTCACGGCGATCCGCTCCGAACGGCGCACCCACCGCCTTCGGGCCAGCCTCGACGCCCTGAGCGACGCAGAGGAGCCCCACCTGATCGACCTGGACACCGTCACCGTGATCAACGACTGGTGGCCCGTCCATTCGGACACCGCGACGACGGCGAACGCGAACTCGCCGCCGCCATCGCCGAACGACACCGGGGCCACTGCCGCACGACAGCGACCACCAGGACAGCGACCACCAGGACAGCGACCACCAGGACAGCGACCACCAGGAAGGCAGCGGCATGAGCTGCGCGGACCGGCTGTGGGGCGTCAAGGACGTGGCCGCCTACCTCGGGGTCCCGGTGCAGACGGTGTACCAGTGGCGGTCGACCGGCTACGGGCCGCGCGGGGTCCGGGTCGGGCGTTACGTGCGGTACCGGCCGGAGGACGTACGTGCCTGGGTGGCGGCGCAGCTCCGGGCGAGTGCGTGATGGCGAGCATCCGCAAGCTGTCCGCCGGCCGTGAGGACGTCCGCTCATGGGTGGCCGCCGTCGTCCATGCGAGAACCTGATGCCCAGCGTTCGCAAGCTCGCTGACGGCCGCTGGCAGGCGCAGTACCGGCCAGTGCCCGGAGGCAAGCAGATCACCCGCACCACCCGCCGGAAGGTTGACGCGCAACGCTGGCTTGACGAGCAGACCACCGCGCTCGTCAGCGGCAACTACGGCGACCCCAACGCCGGCCGGGTGACGTTCGGCGCCTACTTCGAGCAGTGGGCGGCACGTCAGCTGTGGGCGACGACGACGCAGCACGCGATGCGTCTGTCCGCACGGTCGGTGACGTTCTCGGACGTGCCTCTTCGGTTGCTCCGTCGCTCCCACATCGAGACGTGGATCAAGCACCTGCAGTCTGTCCCGCACGGCCTGCGAGCGGGTACGAACGGGCTCGCGCCGAGCACCATCCGGCAGCGCTACAACAACGTGCGGTCGGTGCTGCGGAGCGCTGTTCGGGACAAGCTGATCGTCTCTGACCCGAGCGAGGGCGTGCGCCTACCTCGGCTTCGGAGGGCCGATGCTGCGATGAAGCTCCCAACGCCGGCGCAGGTGCGCGCAGTGCTGGACACGTCAGACCCGGTCTTCCGCGTCTTCGTCGCGCTCTGCGCGTTCGCGGGGCTGCGTCTCGGCGAGGCTGCGGCACTCCAAGTTGGGGACATCGACGTCGGCTCCCGTGCTGTCGCCGTCCGTCGCCAGGTGCAGAGGGACATCGGCACAAAGGTGGTCGTCAGTCTGCCCAAGCACGGCAGCGAGCGGACTGTCTATCTCGCTGCTGGACTGCTCGACCTCGTCTGCTCCTATCTGTCCACACTGCCGGATCGGGAGCCGGGCCGCTGGCTGTTCGTCGGCGACTCAGGCGACCCGCTGCACCAGAACAGCGTCGGCTACCTGTGGCGAAAGGCGCGCACGGCGGCCGGGCTACCGACACTGCGCATGCACGATCTCCGGCACTTCTACGCGTCCGGCTTGATCGCGTCCGGCTGCGACGTCGTCACGGTGCAGCGGGCGCTCGGACACGCCAGCGCGAGCGTCACCCTGAGCACCTACGCGCACCTGTGGCCAAGCGCCGAAGACCGGACCCGGGCCGCTGTGACGAGCACGCTCGCAGAGGTGCTTGGCCAGGGAGCTGACGAACTACTGACGAACGGACAAGCGATACATGGCCGATGACCAGGCGCGGAGTGCGCCGATCAGACGTCGCGGGTGATCGTCTGGTCGCGGCCGGGCCCCACGCCGATCGCACTCACCGGGGCCCCGGTCAGCTCCTCGATCCGCTCCACGTAGGCACGTGCGGCGGCCGGCAGCTCGTCGAACGCCCGGAACGGCGAGAGGTCCTCGAACCAGCCGGGCAGCTCCTCGTACACCGGGAGGGCATGGTGCACCTCGGACTGCGTCATCGGCATCTCGTCGAGACGCCTGCCGTCGACCTCGTAGCCCACGCAGACAGGCACCCGCTCCAGCCCCGACAGCACGTCGAGCTTGGTCAGGAAGAAGTCCGTGATGCCGTTCACCCGCACCGCATAACGCCCGATCACAGCGTCGAACCAGCCACAGCGCCGCGGTCGCCCCGTGGTGACGCCGACCTCGCCGCCCGCCTTGCGCAGGTGTTCGCCCATCGCGTCGAGCAGCTCGGTCGGGAACGGGCCGGAGCCCACCCGGGTGGTGTAGGCCTTCAGGATCCCGATCACCCTGGTGATTCGGGTCGGGCCGATGCCGGAGCCGACGGCGGCCCCGCCCGCCGTCGGATTCGAGCTCGTCACGAACGGATAGGTGCCGTGGTCGACGTCGAGCAGCGTGCCCTGTGAACCCTCCAGCAGCAGCGTCTCGCCGCGCTCCAGGGCCTGGTTGAGCAGCAGCCGGGTGTCGGCGATCCGGTCGGCGATGCGTCGGCCGTGCGCCAGCACCGAGTCCACCACCTCGTCCACGTCGAGCCCGCGCCGGTTGTAGACCTTGATCAGCACCTGGTTCTTGTGCTCGAGGGCGGCCTCCACCTTCTGGTGCAGGATCTTCTCGTCCAGCACGTCGGCCACCCGCACACCGACCCGCGCCACCTTGTCCTGGTAGGCCGGGCCGATGCCGCGACCGGTCGTCCCGATCTTGGCCTTGCCGAGGAAGCGCTCGCTCACCTTGTCCATGGCCACGTGGTACGGCATGATCAAGTGCGCATCGGCGCTGATCAGCAGGTTGCTGGTGTCGACACCGCGTCGCTCGAGGCCCGACAGCTCGTCGAGCAGCACGCCGGGGTCCACCACCACGCCGTTGCCGATGACGTTCCGCAGCCCCGGCGTGAGGATCCCGGACGGGATCAGGTGGAGCGCAAAGTCCTGCCCATCGGGCAACACGACGGTGTGGCCGGCGTTGTTGCCGCCCTGATAGCGCACCACCCACTGCACCTGGCTGCCGAGCAGGTCGGTGGCCTTGCCCTTGCCCTCGTCACCCCACTGGGCACCGATCAACACGATCGCCGGCATGTGAAACTCCAGTCTGGCTGTCACGGAGCGCAGCGGTGGCTACCTCTGCAACCGCGCGGGGAGGGTAACCGATCAGAGTGCTCGCGACCGATTCGAACATTTTGCTGGTGTCGTGCTCTGGCGACGAGCGACACCGCCGGCCGCGACCCGACGCCGCCCGCCGGATGCACGCGGTAGCCCCGGACATACCGACAGCGACCGTCCCGACCCGACCCGGCCGCGCCGAGCTGGACCCGTTGCTCGCCGAGCACGATCCCCGTCGACTGATCGTGGCCGGCTCCGACGCCGACCTCGCTGCGGTTCTTCTGCGGTTGCTGCGCACCGATCGTCTGGACATCGAGGTGGCCTACCTCCCGGTGCGCCGCTCGGCCGCCACCGCGGCCTGGCGTCTGGCGACCGGGGCCGCGGCCGCCGCGGCCCGTCCACGCGCCGGCCCGCCCGGTACCGCTGATCCGGGACGACGGCGGCGGGGTACTGGTGGGTCGCGGCGAGATCCGCACGCCGCGCGGGGAGTGCTACAGCGACGAGACGCTGGTGCTGCGCGGCTCCGCGGGATGGCTGGTAGTCGCGCCGGGCCCGGGCGGGGTGGCGGTGCGCGCCGGGCGGTGGCGTCGGGCCCCGGACGGGAGGATGCGCCCGGTGCCGGCGACCGCGCCCAGCGGCCACGGCTCGGCGGTGGGACGCGCCGTGCAGGTGGGCTGCGAGCCGGCCACCGTGGTGCTGGACGGGGTGCCGCACCCACGCCCGGTCCGGCGCTGGTCCTGGTACCGGCACACCACCGACTGGCTGCTCGCCGGGGCGTGAACTGCGGGTGGTGCAGCACGTCGGGTTCGCGCTGAGCGCCGCTGAGCGCTACTACGTGCTGGCCTCGGGCCGGGTGACCGCGCAGGGCACCGGCGGCGCCGACGCGCTGGTCGACGTCCGCGGCGCGATGACGATCTGACCGACGGCCCGACCCACAGCACCCGACCACCCGCAGCACCGAACCCACCCGAACCCGACAGCACCCGAACCCGACAGCACCCGAACCCGACAGCGGCGCCCTCAGGCGGCCGGGCGCTCGTGGTAGGCGTCGACGTAGTCCTGCCCGGACAGCGACGCGATGGCGTCCATGATCTGGTCGGTGACCGCGCGGCGGATCACCCCGGAGCCGGCCAGCCCGTCGTAGCGGGCGAAGGTCAGCGGCTGCCCGTAGCGCACGGTCACCCGCCGAACCCGCGGGAACCGCTTCCCGACCGGCTGCACCCGTTCGGTGCCGAGCAGCGCGACGGGGACCACCGGGGCACCGGTGGCCAGGGCCAGGGTCGCGACGCCGGTGTGCCCGCGGTGCAGCCGCCCGTCGAGCGACCGGGTGCCCTCCGGGTAGATCGCGAACACGCCACCGGATTCCAGCACGCCACGGGCCGCGGCCAGAGCGTTCATCCCCGCTTTCGCGTTCGAGCGGTCCACCGGTACGTAGCCCAGCGCGGTCAGCAACGACGCCAGGAGGCGGCCGCGCACGCTCGTGCCGGTGAAGTACTCCGACTTGCCCAGGAACGAGACCGGCCGCCCCGCGGTGAGCGCGATCGTGGCGGTGTCCACGGCCGCCCGGTGGTTCGCGGCGATGATCACCGGGCCCTGCCGCGGCACCTGGTCCGCGCCGACCACGACGGGCCGGTACAACAATCGGACGAGCGGGGCGAGCAGCAGACGGACCAGCAGGTGCACGGCCCGACAACGCCACGTCCACGGCGCCGGTTCCGCTGGGCGCTCCCGTCCACCCGGATGGGCGCACGCCTGCGCCGGACCGCCGAGCTCGACGTGAATCCATTTGTCTTGCACGAAGGTGCAACGGTGTCGAAGTCGGTCGACGAAGGCAGGGCTTTCAGCGGGTGGGAACCCAGAAGCGCAGGATGCCGTCGAGCTCGTCCTCGAAGATCCCGCCGTTGGTCTCGATCACCCGACGGCTGGCCACATTGGTTGCGTCGCAGGTGATGAGGGCCGGGTCGATGCCCATGCCGTGGGCCAGCGGCAGCACCGCCAGCAGCATCGCGGTGGCATGGCCCTCGCGACGGCGGGAGCGCCGCACGTCGTAGCCGATGTGTCCACCGAGCCGGCGCAGCTGCTCGGTCAGCCGATGCCGGACCGCGATCCGCCCGAGGAACTCCGGGCGGTCCTGCGGACCCTCCACCCACCACCGGGTCGTCTGGGTGACGAATCCCTGCCTGCGGGCCACTCGCTCCTCGGCCCGCACCTCCGCGACGTACGCCGCGAAGCCGGCCTCGGTGTGCCACCGGACACCGTGCTCGACGAGGTCACCGCCCACCGTCGTGCCGCCGCCCGCCCTGCCCTCGGCCGCGAACTCGTCCATCGCGGCCAGGAACGACTCCCGCGCCCGCACGTCCGGCTCGATCAGTCGGGGCATGCGGCACAGTGTGGAGGCGCGGCCGGGCGCGAACCAGGCCCATCGCCTGCCCATCGCCCCGGTGTGCTGACAAAATCGTGCGGGTGAGCACCACCGAATCGTCCGCCTTGTCCGCCACGCACGGGCTGTCCCATCACGTGACCCGGATGGCCGGGCGCGACCCGCACGAGTCGGGCCGGGTGGCCACCTCGTTGGAGCTGCTGTTCGACCTCTGCTTCGTGGTCGCCTTCGGGGTGGCCGGGAACGAGGCGGCACACCTGCTCGCCGAGGGCCACTTCGGAGCCGGCCTGTTCGGGTTCTCCTTCGCCATGTTCGCCGTGGTCTGGGCGTGGATCAACTTCTCATGGTTCGCCTCCGCGTTCGACACCGACGACTGGATCTACCGGGTCACGACCTTGATCCAGATGGTCGGCGTGCTCGTACTGGCGCTCGGGCTGCCACCGATGTTCGCCTCCCTCGACCACGGCACCACCGTGGACAACCGGGTGATGGTGCTCGGCTATGTCGTGATGCGGGTCGCGATGGTCGCGCAGTGGGTGCGCGCGGCCCGGCAGAGCCCCGAGCGGCGCAGCGCCTGCCTCACCTACGCCGCCGCGATCGTGCTGGCCCAGCTCGGCTGGATCGTGGTGATCGTGCTGAACACGTCGGTGCCGGTCACGGCCGTGCTGATCGTCCGCCTGCTCGCCGTCGAGTTCGTCGGGCCCCTGGTGGCCGAGCGCGCCAAGGGCGGCACGCCGTGGCACGCCCACCACATCGCCGAGCGCTACGGGTTGCTCACGATCATCGCGCTCGGCGAGGGCATTGTCGGGACGGTCGCCGCACTGTCGGCGAGCGTGCAGGAGCAGGGCTGGACGCTCGACGCCGCGCTCGTCGGGCTGGCCGGGACCGGACTGACGTTCGGGATGTGGTGGATGTACTTCGTGAACCCGGCCGGCGAGATGCTGCACCTCCACAGGGAGCGTTCCTTCGGCTGGGGCTACGGGCACGTCCTGCTCTACGCCGGCATCGCCGGCACCGGCGCCGGGCTGCACGTGGCGGCCTACTACATCGAGCACGAGGCGCACATCGGTGCCGTCGCCACCGTGCTGACGGTGGCGGTCCCGGTGGCGCTCTACATCGTGATGGTGTTCGTGCTCTACAGCCTGCTCGTACGCGCGGTCGACCCGTTCCACTGGTGGCTGCTGGCCGGTACGGCGGTGTTCCTCGTCGCGCCGGTGCTGCTGGCCGCGGCCGGCGTCTCGATGGCGGTGTGCCTGGTGGTGCTGATGCTGGCCCCCGCGGTCACCGTCGTGGGGTACGAGACGGTGGGGCACCGGCATCAGGCCGCGCTGCTGGGGCACGCGGCGGACTGAGCTCAGCCCGAGGGTCGT
Source organism: uncultured Actinomycetota bacterium (assembly GCA_963841985.1). Taxonomy (GTDB): domain Bacteria; phylum Actinomycetota; class Actinomycetes; order Mycobacteriales; family Pseudonocardiaceae; genus Pseudonocardia. Next base: position 48,432 of record CAWJFD010000026.1, on the reverse strand, counting down.
CGATCGCGCATCGCGACCAGCGCCTCGTCCCTGCTCAGGCCGGTGGCCTGGAGGAGGTCCAGCGCGATCGAGCTCAGCTGGGCGACGATCACGGCCTCCGACGGGCCCGGGGTCCAGTCGTGGGCCAGCACCTTCGCGTGCCGGACGACGTCGAGCACCGGTTCGCGGGCGAGCTCGCGGTCGCCGTCACGGCCCAGCTGGGCGGTCAGCACGCCGACGGCCGCCGACATCTCACCGAGCGCGTCCGCGAGCTCCGGCGCGGCCGGTTCGTCGTCGCTCAGTGCCCCGAAGGTGCGGCGGGCCAGCACCCTGGCGTTGCGCATCGCGTAGTCGGACCGCTCCGCCAGCTCGGCGTAGCGGCCCAGCTCGCGGCGGCGTCGACGGAAGAGCGGGGCCACGGTCGTCACCTCGCGGCCGTCGCGCAGCGCGGCCCGCAGCCCGTCGATCAACGACTGGCTGGCCCTGGCCCGGAGCAAGGCCCCTCGCGCGGCCTCGACGTCGCGATCGCGCAACGCATCAGCCGCCCCCGCGAGCACCGCGGCGAGCTCGTCGAGCAGCGCGCGTGCCGAACGCCGGATCGGCCCCACCGGGTCCACCGGCAGCACCGCCGCGACCAGCACCCCGACCAGTCCTCCGGTGAGCGCGTCCAGGCAGCGGTCGAATCCGCCGGTCTGACCGGGCGGCAACAGGGTCGCCACCAGCACCGCCGACGAGCCGGCCTGCGCCACCAGCAGCGTGGCCCCGTCGGTGACCACGGCAACGGCCATCGCCAACGCGACGACCAGCGCGATCTGCCAGCTGCCGCTGCCGATCTGCGAGATCAGCAGATCGCCGACCAGAACCCCCAGGCTGACGCCGACCACCAGCTCGACCACCCGGCGCAGCCTGCTGCCCAGCGAGACGCCGAGGCTGATCACGGCCGAGATCGGGGCGAAGAACGGGTGGGCGTGCCCGACCAGTTCGGTGGCCACGAACCAGGCGACCCCGGCCGCCACCGCACACTGGCCGATCGGCAGCGCGGACCGCGCAAGCCGGCGAGCACGCGCCCGCAGTTGCGCCCGCAACCGGCGGCCTCGCCAGGTCGCGGGCACTCGGCTCAGCCCAGGCCGAGCGCGGCGAGTGCGGTCGGATCCGCGTCCACGAGCAGCAGCCGGCAGCGTTCCGCCTCGTCGGTCTCACCGATCGCGTCGGCCGCCTGGTACAGCGCCCCCAGCGCGCGCAGGAACCCGCGGTTGGGCTCGTGGGACCAGGGCACCGGCCCGGCCCCCTTCCACCCCGACCGGCGCAGCTGATCGAGGCCGCGGTGATAGCCGGTGCGGGCGAACGCGTAGCCGGTGACGATGGCGCCGAGCGCGCCGCCCGCGTCCGCGAGCGACTTCTCGGCCAGCACCGCCCACGCCAGGCTGGAGGTGGGCCGCGCCGCGGCCACCTCGGCCGGGTCCGCCCCGCTGTCGAGGTCGGCAGCGGCCGGATCGTGGGGAAGGAGGACGGGTTCGGGCCCGAGCAGGTTGCCGTGCAGAGACATGAGGAGATTGTGTCGTGAGTGCGTAGCCGTGCTCTCACACGGCTACGCACTCACGGGCGCGTCAGCGCAGGGCGGTGCCCGTGGAGCGCAGGTTCTCGCACGCCGTGGTCACCCGCTCGGCCATCCCGAGCTCGGCCGCCTTCATGTAGCTGCGCGGGTCGTAGGTCTTCTTGATGCCCACCTCGCCGTCGATCTTCAGCACGCCGGCGTAGTTGACGAACATGTGGTCCACGATCGGGCGGGTGAACGCGTACTGCGTGTCAGTGTCGACGTTCATCTTCACCACCCCGTAGGTCAGCGACTCGTGGATCTCCTCGATCAGCGAGCCGGACCCGCCGTGGAAGACCAGGTCGAACGGCTTCGAGCCGGCCGGCAGCCCGAGCACGGCCGAGGCCACCTCCTGGCCCTGCTTGAGCACCTCCGGCCGCAGCTTGACGTTGCCCGGCTTGTAGACGCCGTGCACGTTGCCGAACGTGGCCGCGAGCAGGTACCGGCCCTTCTCCCCGCCGCCGAGGGCCGCCACGGTGGCCTCGTAGTCCTCGGCCGAGGTGTAGAGCTTCTCGTTGATCTCGTGCGCGACGCCGTCCTCCTCGCCGCCGACGACGCCGATCTCGACCTCGAGGATGATCTTCGCCTTGGCCGCCAGGTCGAGCAGCTCGGCGGCGATGTCCAGGTTCTCCTCCAGCTCGACCGCCGACCCGTCCCACATGTGCGACTGGAACAGCGGGTTCTCGCCACCGTCCACCCGCTCCGGCTGATCGCCAGCAGCGGCCGGACGTACCTGTCCAGCTTGTCCTTCGGGCAGTGGTCGGTGTGCAGCGCGACGGTGATCGCGTACTTCGCGGCGACGACGTGCGCGAACTCGGCGAGCCCGACGGCCCCGGTGACCATGTCCTTGACCGCTGTGCCCGAGGCGAACTCGGCGCCACCGGTCGACACCTGGATGATCCCGTCGCTCCCCGCGTCGGCGAACCCGCGGAGCGCCGCGTTCAGACGTTCGGACCAGGACATGTTGATGGCCGGGTAGGCGAACCCGCCGTTCTTGGCCTTGTCAGCATCTGGTTGTAGATCTCGGGGGTGGCGATGGGCACGACGTAGCCCTCCTGTCGGTTTTTTCGACCTCGGAGTATCCCGCACGGCCCGGGATGCCGGCAACGTCGATGTCGGGGTCGGCCACTACCCTGTACGAGTGTCATGGCGGGGGACGGTGCAGCGAACGCCGGCGAGATGACACTCTCGCGGCTGCGCAGCATCGACGCGCGCCCGGAGCCGGCGCCGGATCCGCAGGCACCGCCACGACGCTCGCCGACCTGTACCGGACCACCGGATGCGCATGGTCCGGCTGGCCATCCTGCTGGTGGACGACCCGCCCACCGCGGAGGACGTGGTGCAGGAGGCGTTCGCCGGCCTCCACCGACACTGGTCGGGGCTGCGCGACGAGGCCGCCGCCGTCGCCTACCTGCGCACCGCAGTGGTCAACGGCTCCCGTTCGATGCTGCGACGCCGCCGGACCGCGCGCGACTACGTCCCGCCGCACCAGGTGAACGCCCGCTCGGCGGAATCGCTGGCGATGCTGTCGGCCGAGCACCAGGCGGTGGTGGATGCGCTGGCCACGCTGCCGCCGCGCCAGCGCGAGGTGCTGGTGCTGCGCTACTACGGTGGGCTGTCGGAGTCGGAAATCGCCGATGCGACGGGCATCTCCAGGGGAACGGTGAAGTCCACGGCAAGCCGAGCGATGGATACGGTAGCCCGGGCGATGAATCCTGGGGGACGATGATGACCGTGTCCACCAGCGAGGAGTCGGAGCGCCGGCTCGGCGAGGCGATGCGCGCCCACGCATCCGGCGCCGGGCGGCCCGGCTTCGTCGGGCGCAACCCCGGCCCGCTTGCCGAGCACCCAGCGGCCCCGACCGGGCTCCGCGCCGGCCAGGCCGCACCGTCGCACCCCGCCGCCAGCCGTCGGGCACGGCGGCAGCCGGCCGCGAGCACCGCCCGCAGCTCATGGTGGCGCTAGCCAGCACCCGCCTCACCCTGCTCCTGGCCCTGCTCGGTGGGGTTGTGCTCGGTATCGCATTGGCGCTGTTGTCGCTGCTCGTGCCGGGAGCGCTCCCCCCGCTCGGGTGACACCGCCGCTCGTGGAGCCGGGTCTGCCCGGTAGCGTCGTTCATCGTGAACGCCATCGCACTGGGTCCGGAGTGGCTCCAGCCCGATTCGATCATCACCTGGCTCGGCCCGTGGGCCCTGGTCGGGCTGGCGGCGATCGTGTTCGCCGAATGCGGTCTGCTGCTCGGGTTCTTCCTGCCCGGTGATTCGCTGTTGTTCACCGCCGGCCTGTTCGTCGCGAACGGCGCGATCGGCTCCCCGTTGTGGGCGGTGTGCCTGCTGCTGGTGGTCGCGGCGTTCGCCGGCAACGTCTGTGGCTACTACATCGGCCGCGCGGCCGGGCCGGCGATCTTCGACAAGCCGCGGTCACGGGTGTTCAACCCGACGCACGTGGCCAAGACGCAGGAATTCTTCGACAAGTACGGCAACCGGGCCATCGTGCTGGGCCGGTTCGTGCCGATCGTGCGCACGTTCATCACGGTGATGGCCGGGGTCGGGCGGATGGAGCCGAAGCGCTATCTCACGTACTCGCTGATCGGCGGCGTGCTGTGGGCGGCAGGGGTCACCCTGCTGGGCTTCTGGCTGGGGCAGTTCGCGTTCGTCCGCTCCAACATCGAGTTGATGCTCATCCTCATCGTGGCGATCTCGGTGCTGCCGATCGTCGTCGAGCTGGTGCGCGCCCGGCGCAAGGGCGGCGCGACCACAGCCTGACCCGGTCAGGCGGAACGCTGCACCCTGGCCGCCGCCTCGAACAGCATCCACGCCCCCAGCTGCACCGACAGGTCGGCCTCCGGGACTCCCGGTCGTGGTTCGACGGCCGGACGCCCCCAGTCGGCCGAGAACACCGGGCCGCCGCCGATCTCGGCTCGACCGGCCCATGCTGCCGCCGCGTTGGCCAGCACGAGCCGTGACGTGGCTCCGGTGAGCTCCGGCCTCCGCACGGCGGCGTCGGCCAGGTACCGCGCCGTGATGCCGGCGAAGAGCCCGCCGTCGCCGCCGCCGCTGCCGGGCAGCACACCGTCCGGTCCGGCCAGCCGGTGCGTCATCGCGTCGACGACGGCGACCGCTCGATCCGCCCACCGCTGGTGCCCGTCCAGCGCCGCGAGCTCGACGCAGGTGCCCAGGTGCACGCCCTGGCAGTAGGTGTAGACCAGCGGCACGATCTCGCGCACGGAACCGTCGGCCGCCAGCCGGACCCCGTCCCGGACCAGCCCGGATTCGGGGTCGACCAGTGCGTCGGCCATCCAGTCCGCGATGGCGGAGGCGAACCCGACCTGCCCGGCGCGGGCCAGCAGGATCGCTGCCGGGCCGTTGGCCGGGGCGTTCTTGAAGTCGTCGTCGCGCCGCCACCAGATCCCGCCGCCGCCGTCCTCGGTCCATCCCTCGTCGAGCCGGCTCGTGATCGCCCCGAGCGCCGACGGGCCGGATCGCCGGGCCAGCGTGCCCGCCCGCTGCAGGGCGAGCCCGAGCCAGGCGATGTCGTCGTAGTACCGGTTGACCCACGAGCCGGCGTTGTGCAGCCGCACCCCGCGGGCCAGCATCGCGATGCTCGTGGCCCGACGGGGGGTGGGCGAGCGGAACTGGGCGTCGACCAGGCAGTCGAGCAGGTGCGCCTGCCACCAGTAGTGCCAGGGGAACGGCCACACGGGGATCCGGCGCGGCCACCGGATCCGGCCGATCCGGGTACCCGGCAGCACCCCGGCGAGCCGGCGGAGGTGCCGGCGGACGATCACCCGCTCGGCGATGTCCGCCCGCTCCGACCAGTCGACCTCCGCTGCCATGGGCTCAGTCTGCACGATCACCGGTCCGCGGTGGACCACCCGTAATCCGGTCAGAAGTGTTGCAGCAGCTCGGGAAATCGCCGCAGCTGCAGGATGCCGTCGTCCTCCGGGTCGATCTCGTCGTGCTCGAGCGCCCAGGTGTAGGCGTTCGGGATGAAGACCGCGCCCATCCCTACGGCCCGGGCCGGCCGGATGTCCGATGCCGGCGAGTTGCCGATCATCCAGGCGGCCGACGGCACCAGGTGTTCGGTGGTGATCAGCTCCTGGTAGGTCGGCGCTCGCTTCTCGGCGACGATGTGAATGCTGCGGAAATGCTCGGCCAGCCCGGAGGCGTCGATCTTGCGTTGCTGTTCGGCCTGCTGGCCCTTGGTGAGCAGCAGAAGATCGTGCCGGGTGCCGAGCTCGGCGAGCGTCTCCGCGACACCGGGAACCAGTTCCACCTCGTGGTTGATCAGCGCCGCCGCCAGCTCGGTGATCCGGTCCGCTTCCGCGGCGTTGGCCGGGCGCTCGTTGAGCCGCTCGAAACAGTCCCGCAGGCTCCGCAGGAAGCTCGCGCTGCCGTAGCCGTGCACCACCACGTTCGCCCGCTCCACGTCGTCGAGCACGGCACGGGTCGCGTCACGGTCGAGGGTGGGGTGCGCCAGCCAGTCGAGGTAGTCCGATACCACGCGCTCGAACAGGACGTTGTTCTCCCAGAGGGTGTCGTCGGCGTCGAAAACCAGCGTCTTCCGCATGCTGTCGAGCCTAGGTTCCGGGCCGGCTCGACGTCCGCGAATTGTCACGTCACCAGGCGCGGGCGAGATCGGCGTGCTGGCGGATCCAGGCGTGCATCGCCACGCCGGCGGCCACCCCCGCGTTGATCGACCGGGTGGAGCCGAACTGCGCGATGGAGACGACGAGGTCGGCGGACTCGTGCGCCGGCCCGGACACTCCTGGCCCCTCCTGCCCGAACAGCAACATGCAGGCCCGCGGGAGCTCGGCGGTCTCCAGCCGCCGGGCGCCGGGCACGTTGTCGACGGCCACCACCGCGAGCTCGTGCCGGCGCGCGAAGTCGACCAGCCCGGCGATGGTGTCGTGGTGGTGCAGTTGCAGGTAACGATCGGTCACCATCGCCCCGCGTCGGTTCCACCGTCGACGACCCACGATGTGCACGCCGGCGGCGGCAAACGCGTTGGCGGTGCGCACGACGGTGCCGATGTTGTGGTCGTGCCCGAAGTTCTCGATCGCCACATGGAAGGGATGGGCGCGCGCCGCGAGATCGGCGGCCACCTCGTCGCGCCGCCAGTAGCGATAGGCGTCGACCACGTTGCGGGTGTCGCCGTGTTCGAGCAGCTCGGGGTCATACCGCCGATCGTGCGGCCACGCCGCCCGCCCGCCCGGCCACGGGCCCACGCCGACCTGCCCCGGCACCTCCCACTCACTGGGCCCGGCCGGCTCCGGGGTGGCCTCCTGCATCCCGCGATGATGCCGTGCCGCGCCTTGTCGCCGGTCGACGCCCACGCAACCGGGCGTCGCCGCGCCCGTGGGGTCGTGAGTGCTCAGCCGTGTGAGAACGCCGCTACGAACTCACGGCCGGTGCTCCGCGTTGGCGGCCGTGTCGGAGCCCTGCGGCTCCGGCGGCGCCGGCAGGTGCCCACCCAGCGGCATCGCGAGCTGCACCCCGGTGTGGCCGCGATGCGCTCCCGCAGCGGCGGCGTGATAGTCCTCCAGCTTCGCGTAGAAGCCGGGGTCGGAGTACACGGAGCCGTCCACCGCTGTCCCGGGCCGGCCGTCCAGCACGGCCTCGATGTCGTCACCGGACAGCGTCTTGTGGGTCTCCAGCGCGTGCGCGATGGCCAGCACACCGGCCCGGTTCTCGCGCAGGATCGCTTCGGCACGCTCCAGCAGGTCGGCCAGCTGGTCCTCGATCCGGTCGGCAAGCGCCGCCCGCAGCGCCTTCTCGGTGTTCTCGCCCTTCGGCGGGCCGCCGCGGCCCCCGCCGGGGCTGCCGACCTCGAGCCGGCGCGCCGTCGAGTAGGACGACACCGTGGCCCCCATGCCCCAGTAGCCCTCCATGAACGACGCCACCGCGGTGGCCGACTCCAGGTCGCCGGACACCCCGGACGACGAGTCGCCGTCGAAGAACATCCGTTCGCCGGCCAGTGAGGCGAGCGACACGAGGATGTCGGCCTCGAACTCCGAGCGCCACCGGGTGAACTGGTCCTCCGGCGGGATGCTCGCGACCATGCCCAGGTAGTCGCTGCCCTTCTCGATCGTGGCCAGGTCGATCTCCATGTGCTGCCGGGTGCGGAAGGCCACCACGGCGTGGCAGGCCTCGTGCACCGCGACGGCGTGCCGCTCGCGCTCGATGTACTCCACGTCCTCGGGCGGGCCCAGGTCCTTGAGCTGCTTGGCCCGCATCACGTCCTTCCACGTGATGATCTCCCGGCCGTCCCGGATCGCGATGATCAACGCTTCGTTGACCAGGTCCTTGATCGTCGCGCCGGTGGCGTAGGGCGTGATGGTGGCCAGCTTGTCGAGCTGCTCGGCGGTCAGCTCGTTGGCCACCTTCGAGAAGTAGCCCTCGTAGGTCCGCACCCGGCCGGCCTTGCTCGGGTAACCGACCCGGTAGATCCGGTCGATGCGGCCGGGCCGCAGCAGCGCCTCGTCCAACGCCTCGGGCATGTTCGTGGCCATCATGACCAGGATCCGGTACTTGGGGGGCGGCTTCGGCCGCATCCCGAGGATCCGCCGGCCCAGCCGGTTGATGATCCCGCGCGGCTTCTTCAGCCCGGACAGCTCCGTGAGCAGCGCCTGCAGCGTGCCCGCACCCGCACCACCACCGCCCATGCCGCCCATGAAGAACCGGCTGCGGCCCGTCTCGACCGGCTCGGCGGCACCGGACTCCATCGCCGTGCGCATCAGCAACGAGCGGGTGTCACCGGACAGGTAGGAGAAGCCGTGGCAGCCGGCCGCCTGGAACGGCGCGGCCGGCCCCATCCCGCGGCCGCCGGGCCCGCCTGGTCCGCCCTGGGTCATGATCCCGCGGTTGCCCAGCGCATCCGCCTCGTCGAAGAACACGATCACGCCGCCGTAGCGCAGCGCGAGCTTGCGCAGCTTCCGGAACAGCGACTTGACCTTCAGGATGCCGATGCCCATGAACATGTTCGTGAAGGCGCCGGGATCCACGAAGACGTACGGCCGGCCGGTCTCGCCGGCCACCGCCTCGGCCATCAGCGTCTTTCCGGTGCCGGGCGGCCCCCACAGCAGCAGGCCGGACGGCACGTAGCCGCCCTTGGCCTCGATCGCGTCCGGGTTCTCCAGGAAGACGATGTTCTCCTTGACCCGGTCGACCACGTGGTCCTGGCCCCACACGTCCTTGAACCGCGTGTTGATGTCGTCGGGGTAGTACGTGTCCACCCCGCCGCGGGAGAGCAACCAGAACAACCCGATGAACTGGAAGGCGACGAAGAAGAACGCGAACAGCAGCTGCAGGATCAGCGGCAGCGCCGCATAGAGCAGCGCGGGCGCCTGGAACAGCGCCAGCACCGGTGACGTGTCCAGCGCCTTGCCGGCCACCAGCGCGAACAGCACGATGAACGCGACGAACTTGAGCAGCCGGGCCAGGCGGAACCGGCTCCAGTCGGAGAACCTCTTGCGCAGCGCCCGCTCGGTGCCACCGAACACCCGCTGCGACCAGAAGCGGTGGTACCCGGGCGACCGTTCGCTGACGAAGAAGTGCACCTGGCGCAGCAGCTCGGCGCCGGCCAGCCACAGCAGCCATTGTGACTCGTCGGCCTGGATCCGGGCCGCGTCGACGAAAGGCAGCAGCGGGTTGTCCGCCATCGCGGCCCACACGAGGATCAACCACGAGATCATGAACAGCAGCAGCAGCCGGAGCCGGTCCCACAACGTCATCTTCTTGCGAGTGGGCCTCGGCTTTGTGGTGTGCGGCGGCTCGTCCGGTGGAGTCAGCCCCTCGGGCACGAACGGCCGGTCATCCGGAGTGGTCATGCGGTCTCCCGAACGGTGAACGATGAGACCACGTTCGCGATCTCCTGCTTGCGCTGCTCGTAGCAGTCGGTCGAGCACCGCACGTAGAACATGTAGATCTTGCTGGCGTCATCGTTGACGTAGGCGATCTGGTCGAAGACCTGCGAAGGCCCACCGCTGATGCGGTAGCGGTACACCACATGTACCCCACGCAGCCCTTTACCGGGAGTCAGTACCTCGTCGTTCATCAGTGAAAATCCGGTGAACGGCGAGGCCGGGTTCATCGCGGCCTCACCCCGCGCGGTGGCCGAAACCGGCCGGAACAGGTCGCGCAGCAGGTCGAGGGAGATCTGGCCACGGGCCGACTCGGGTACGTCCCGCACACCGATGAAGACGGCAGGCGCGGCCGAGTGCTGTCCCAGCAGATGATCGGCCGACGGCGTCGCGTCGGCGTCATAGCCTTCCAACCAGAATCCGGCCTGCTGCTTCTCGTCGGTCGGATCGAGCCCGATGGCCTCGCCGAGCGCACGTTCGTCGATCGGACGCCAGGAATAGGGGATGCGCAGGTAGGTGTGGTCGGCCGAGTTCGTGACATAGGTGTACTCGGGAGCTCCGCAGCCGGCCAGGGCCGCCAGCGCGAGCAGCGCCCCCGCCCACCTCGCTCGCCGTCGCGGTCCGCGATGCACCCGGCCGGCCACGCGACCGTCCGGTGTGCCCTTGCCTTCTCGATCTCGCACCCTGTCGATCTCTCGCCCTGTCGGTCCTGCCGGTAGCAGCGTGCTCCCGGGACTGTGATCTGGCCGTGACAACCGAGTATGCGGCACTCGACCGATCGATGGATGCGCCGATTCGGGTGCGAGCAGTGTCGATCGCCACGAGCGGGTGACGAACGCCCGCCGCGCCGCTCGTCGCGCCGCCCGACCTGGACCGGTCCGGGTGAGTCGGTGAGTGGCACGACGTGCGGATCCCAGGCCTGCTCCGATCACTCCCTGAAAGCCCCTAAGGAGCATCCGGTCTAAGAAGACGGCCGTTCGGTCTAAAGTTGAGCCACTCGTCGCGTCGACCATCACTCCCGGCTTACGAACCTCTCAGTTTGGCAACTCGCTAGGGTCACCACCTCATAACGTCCCGCCCATGGATCAGCGGGTGCTGCGCGTGGCGTGGCTCGGGGGCTTCGGGGCGATAGTCGTCGCGCCGTCGATCCTCTGGCTCATGTCACCGCGGGAGGTGCCCGGGTTCGGGCTCGCCGGTGTGACCCTGTGGAGCAATCTCTCGGTGTTGACCGGGATGTTGTTACTTTCCACCCTGGTCTGCACCGTCATCCTCCCCTCGCGGCTGCGCTCCCTCAATCGGGCGTTCGGCATCGAGAGCGTCATCGAGATCCATCGCTTCCTCGGCGTGGCGTCCGCGGTGCTGGTGATGGCCCACCTCGCGTGCGTGGTGGCCGCCAACCCGTCGAACGTCGGCCTCCTGAACTTCCCGACCGCTCCCGGACGGGCCCAGGCCGCCACGGTGGCCACCGTCTCCCTCGTCGGGCTGGTTCTGCTGGCTGTCATGAAGCGAAAGCTCAATCTGAGCTACGAGCTCTGGCGGTGGACGCACCTCGCCCTATCGGTGTCGGTGCTCTACTTCTCGGCGTCCCACGTCTACCTGCTGAACCAGACGGTGCGGGAGCCGGCCATCGCGGCGGTGTTCGTGCTGTTCATCGCCGTGGTGCTGGCCATCTTCGGCTACCGCTGGGCGTGGCGCTCGTGGTTCGACCCGTCGACCGAGTTCCTCGTGCGCGAGGTGCGGCGGGAGAACGCCACGGTCAGCACCCTGGTGCTGGAGCCGCGGCGGCAGAGCAATGGCCAGGCCGAATCCTGGGCGTTCGCGCCCGGTCAGTTCGCCTGGATCCGCCTCGACCGGTCGGTGACCGCCGAGGAACACCCGTTCACGATCGCCTCGAGCGCACACAACGAGACGACCGAGTTCACGATCCGGCACGCAGGTGACTTCACGCGTGCGGTGCGGCAGCTCCCCCCCGGCAGCCCGGTATGGGTTGACGGGCCGCACGGCGCGTTCACCTGTGACCACAGCATGGGCTCCGGCTTCGTGCTGTTGGCCGGAGGGGTCGGGCTGACACCGATGATGAGCATGATCCGGACCGCCGCACACCGCGGGGACAACCGGGCGTACCGGCTCATCGTGGTGGCCAGCGCTCCCACCGACCTGCTGTTCCGCGAGGAACTGGCGGAACTGCGTCACTACATCGACCTCGAGGTCACCGAGGTGCTGCGCCGACCGACCGACGGCTGGCAGGGACCGACCGGCGGTATCACCGTCGGGCTGCTGTCGATGGTGCTGCACACCGTCGATCAGCCGGGCGACCTCGACTACTTCATCTGCGGTCCGCCGTCGATGGTGGACGACGCCATGGAGGTCCTCGATGGCCTCGGCGTCGTCGCCGATCGCGTGCACACCGAACAGTTCGACTTCGTGTAAGAGGAAGGCCTTCATGCTGCGCCGTATCCCCCGGTTCCTCCGGCGCGCCGTGCTTGTTGCGGTGGTGCTGGCAGTGTCCGTATCGGTGTATCAATCCTGGTCGTCGGGTGCCCCTGGCACCGGTGGCTGGACCCAGACGCAGTGGGGTCCGCTCGGTCCGAGTGATCGCGATCTGCTCATCAAGGTGCGTCAGGCCAACCTCTGGGAGGGCCCGACCGGCCAGCAGGCTCAGCAGCTGGCGACCAGCCCGGCCGTCCGGGATGTCGGTGGCAAGCTCGGCGTCGAGCACGCCGACCTCGACGTGCAGACGCGTGCCGTGGCCAACGAGCTCGGGATCGCGCTGCCCTCCGCGCCGTCCGCGCTGCAGATGCAGTGGATGTCGGACATCTCCTCGCGCAGCGGCGCGGAGTACGACCGGGTCTTCATCCAGCGGGTGCGCGAGGCCCACGGCATCGTCCTGCCGATCATCGCTGAGGTCCGCATCGGCACCCGCAACGACAAGGTCCGGGCGTTCGCCGAGCTCGCCGACTCGTTCGTGAGCCGGCACTGCAAGTACCTGGAGGGCACCGGCCTGGTGAACTACGCCGCCCTGCCGACACCGCCCTCACCCGGTCTGCTGTCGGGCTCGACGGATCCGAAGGACCTGATCCTGCCGATCGTCGTGTTCGTGTTGACGATCCTCGGCGCGATCGCGCTGTTCTCGGCGCTGCGGGCTCGCGGCAGCTCCAGACCGGCGCGGCTGACGGTCCCACCACCGGTCCAGGCCACGGCGGCTCCATTACCGGCCCTTGCCGCGGTGGCCGCGTTACCGGGGGCCCGCGGGCCGACGGGCGACGAGGCCGAATACCACCCGATGCTGGAAGCGGGCAGCTCCGCCGGCTCCTTCCCCGACCCCGCCGACACCGGCTCCTACCCCGCGCCGGCCGACACCGGCTCGTTCCGGAGTCCGAGTGACACCGGGGGCTACCGCTCCACCTCGGTCCCGCGTGAGTACCGCAGCTCCGAGAGCGGCACCTACCGCGCGGTCTCCGGCGAGACCGAGACGTTCCGGGCCATCACCGAGTCCGACGTCTTCAAGCCGGTGTCCGACTCCGGTGGCTACCGCGCCGTATCCGACTCCGGCGGCTACCGCGCCGTCACCGATCCCGACACCGACTCCGGCTTCCGCCGGTTCTCTTCCCGCACACGATCTCGCCACTCCATCCGGCGCTGACCAGCGCAGTTTGAAAAATCCGTGCGGTTGCGCCGGACGGCCAGCAGGTCGTCCGGTTCCGCTCCCCCACTCCGAACGGAGCACGATGTCCAGTCCAGAACGACGCCGGAGGGCAGTGCACAAGCTGGCCATCTCCGCGGCCGCCTTGGCCGTCTGCGTCTTCCCCACCGCCTGCGACTTCCCGCTGGCCAGCCCCGCCGGAGCGCCGACCGCCCCGTCCGGTGACAACTCCGGTGGTGGTATCGACACCACGGCGCCGGTCGTCGTGCCGGTCGGCAACACCGCGACGCGCGACTTCCGCGACCGCGACAACCGGACCCGTGGTACTCGCACGTCGCAGACCACCACGACCACCACCGCGGCGGCCACGACGACCACCGACGCGGCCACGATCACCGAGTCCACGAGCGCGGTGCCGCCCGTCGACGGGACCACGACCACGACCCCCGTGGTCGCGGCCCCCGCCACGACCACGATCGTGACGCCGGCAACGGCCCGCTCAACGGGAACAACGGGCTGCAGGTGCTCGGCCGCGACTGCAGGGCGCAGGGACTGCGGCAACTCCGGCCGCACTCCGGCTTCCAGGACACGACCGCCAAGTGTGTCAGCACCCAGATGGGTGCCGTCGCAGCTCAGGACAGGCTGCCGTCGCTGCTCATCACCGCGGCGCCGAAGGAGGTCGGCGTCGGGAAGGAGTTCATGCTGGAGGTCTCGACCCGCAACCTGGTCCGCGACCGGTTCCTCGGTGCCGCCGCCGGTGGGTACTACCTGGAGAGCTCGTTCCTGCAGAGGGGAAGCGGTCTGCAGCGCGGTCACTTCCACACCGCGTGCCGGATGCTGCCCTCGACGACGGAGGCCCCCGACTCGTCGGGTGTTCCGGCATTCTTCCTGGCCACCCAGGACAACGGCGGCGGGAGGGCTCCGGACACCGTGACCATCAAGGTGCCGGGCACCGCCACGGCCACCGCCGGGACGATGCAGTGCACCTCGTGGGCCGGTGACGGCTCGCACCGCACGCCGATGATGTCGAAGGCCAACCAGACGCCGGCCACCGACTCGGTCCGAATCACGGTGGGCGGCAACGCCGCGGCCGTTCAGGACAACGTGAACGGTGCGGACGCGCAGGCGGACGCGCAGCAGCAGGCCGCGGCGCAGACGGCGGAGGCCGTCCCGCAGAAGCCCGACCAGGACGGCGCCCCGCAGCCGGGTGGCGAGCAGAACGGCGTCCCGAATGCCCCGGGCGCACCGGCCCCGGACACCGCAGCGCCGGCCGCGCCTGCGGACCCGGCCGCGCCGGCCGCGGATCCGGCCGCCCCGGCTCCCGCCGCCGGTCAGAGCCTGCAGGAGCGGTTCAGGGAAGCGCAGGAGCAGGAGACAGCCGCCAACGGCGGCTGAGCAGGACGGTGCGCCGTAGGTAGACGCTGCGATCGCACCAAGGAACAACCCGATGCCGGGGCCACCACACGGTGGCCCCGGCATCGCCGTCCGCCAGGCCGGGTCGGTGAGCCGGTCGGCCGCAGCCGAGAAGTCGGTCGGCCTCAGCCGAGCCCGAGGTCGCTGAGGCCGAGCAGGGCCCGGTAGGGCACGTCCTCGGCCTCGATCGCCTCCCGCGCACCGGTGTCGCGGTCGACGACCGTGACCACGCCGACCACAGTCGCTCCCGCTTCCCGAGCCGCTCGCACCGCGGTGAGCGCCGACGCCCCTGTGGTCGAGGTGTCCTCGACGATCAGCACCCGTCGGCCTTCGATGTCAGGCCCCTCGATCAACCGCTGCATGCCGTGCTGCTTGTTGGCCTTGCGCACCACGAACGCGTCGACCGGCGGCTGCTCCGGATCGGCGGCCCGCTCGGCCACAGCCGCGTGCAGCACCGCGTCGGCCACCGGATCCGCGCCGAGCGTCAGACCGCCGACCGCCGAGTATTCCCAGTCGGCGGTCAACACCCGCAGCAGTCGCCCCACCAGCGGAGCGGCGCGGTGTTCCAGCGTCACCCGGCGCAGATCCACGTAGTAGTCGGCCTCCGCGCCCGATGACAGGGCCACCCGCCCGTGCACCACCCCGAGCTCGCGGACCAGCGTGGCCAGCTGCTCGCGCTCCGCGTCCGCGCCGGTCACCGCCTGCTCCGCTCGACCGCAACCGTGATCCGCCGGACCAGCGCGCGCGGCATCATGTCCACCGCGGCGACGATCGCCTTGTACTGCCGGCTCGGCACCGACACCACCTTTCCCTTCGCCAGATCGGACAGGCATTCCGTGACGACCCGATTCGGATCGAGCCACAGCAGACCCGCCCGCGCGCCGACGTCGATCCCGGCCCGCTGGTGGAACTCGGTGCGCACGAAACCCGGGCAGAGCGCGAGCGCCCGCACCCCGGTTCCGGCGAGCGAGGCAGCCATCGACTCGGTGAACGAGGTGACCCATGCCTTGTCGGCACCGTAGGTCACGCCGCGGCCGGCGAGGAAGCCGGCCACGCTGGAGACGTTGATCACCGCGCCGGCGGCCCGTTCGACCATGCCGGGGAGCACCGCTCTGGTCAGCCGCAGCACCGTGCGCACGTTGACGTCGAGTTGCCGTTCCCAGTCCGCGGCGGCGGCCGCGAGGAACTCGCCGGGCGTCGTGAACCCGGCGTTGTTCACCAGCAGATCGACCGGGGCCAGGTCGGGGTCGGCGAGCCGGGCGGCCACCCGTTCCCGGTCGGCGGTGACGGCAAGATCCGCGGCGAGCATCTCCACGGCGACCCCGCTCCGGCGGTGGGCATCGGCCGCGCCCATCAGGCGTTCCTTGTTCCGAGCGACGAGCACGAGGTCGCGGCCGTCGGCCGCCAACCGGTCGGCGAAGGCCGCACCGATTCCCGAGGTGGCGCCGGTGATCAAGGCAGTCGGCATCGGCCGACCCTACTGAGAGCCCGTCCGGTTCGCCGGAAGGACGCGGTCAGCGTTCGAGTTGCGGGGAGCGCAGGCCACGCTCCAGGGCCGTGGCCACCTCGGCGAGGTCGGCGAGGAGATCCTGCAGCCGGTCCGGGCTCGAGCCGAGCGGAATCGTGGCCAGCACCCAGGAGTCCTCGGCCCACAACAGCTCCACGTCCGCACCGACGGCGTCGCTGGCCTCGATCAGCCGGGGCGTGAGCAGCGGGCGGACCGCTTCGGCGCTGGTGACGAACGCGTAGCGCTCCCCCGCCGGCTCGAGCAGCTCCAGGCCGGCGTCGTCGGGTACCGGAGCCGACGGCAACCGCAGCTCCACCGCCGCCGGGAGCAACGCCTGGACCTGCACCGCCGCGAGTATCGAGGTCGCCCGGCCGCCCTGCTCGTGGTCGAACGCGTAGGCCTGCCGCGGACCGTCCGGCGTGGGCACGTCCCCGCTGATCAAATGGCGGGCGACGCCCGGCCCACCCATGTGGATCGTCCCGTAGCGCCAGCGGCTGGGCAGCACCGGATCGACGGCCGTGTAGTCCCAGCCGCGCATCGCCGCCCATCGTTTGCGATCGCGAACGCCGCTGTCGGCACCACGCATGCGCTCGACGAGCAGCAGCGCCACGCCGGCCAGCAGCGCGATCGCGGCGAGTACGAACCAGAGTGTCGGGGAAAGGCCCACGTCAGGAGGGTAGACCCGGGCGCCGCGCCGCACCGGCAACGCCACGGGCACCCGAGTGTGATTTGCAGGAAGATGGCACGCTCCCACACCCGTTCGGGTGCAGGAGCTGAGCCGTTCCGCCGGCGCGAGGCCGGTCAGGACATGGTGACCGGCAGCGCCCGCCCCACGATGAGGCCCCCGGTACCGCCGGCAGCCGCCGGGTCGAGGTCCACCCGCACCGTGTCGCCCTCGCGGACGTCCCCGGACAGGAGCTCCTTGGCCAGCTGGTCGCCGATGGCGGACTGCACCAGCCGGCGCAGCGGCCGCGCCCCGTACACCGGGTCGAAGCCGTTCATCGCCAGCCATTCGCGCCCGGCGTCGGAGACCTGCAGCGTCAGCCGCCTCTTGGCCAGCCGCCTCTGCAGTACGTCGAGCTGGATGTCGACGATGTGCGTGAGCTCTTCGGTGGACAGCGCGTGGAAGACCACGACGTCGTCGAGCCGGTTGAGGAACTCGGGCTTGAAGTGCCGCTGCACGATCGCCATCACCGCGTCCCGGCGGCCGCGGTCGTCCAGCGCCGGATCGGCGATGGCCTGCGAACCCAGGTTCGACGTCAGCACCAGGATGGTGTTGCGGAAGTCGACCGTGCGGCCCTGGCCGTCGGTCAGCCTGCCGTCGTCGAGCACCTGCAGCAGCGTGTCGAAGACGTCCGGGTGCGCCTTCTCCACCTCGTCGAAGAGCACCACCGTGTACGGACGCCGCCGCACGGCCTCGGTCAGCTGCCCGCCCTGGTCGTAGCCGACATATCCGGGAGGGGCTCCGACCAGCCGAGCCACGCTGTGCTTCTCCGAGTACTCGCTCATGTCGATGCGGACCATGGCGCGCTCGTCGTCGAACAGGAACTCGGCGAGCGCCTTGGCCAGCTCGGTCTTGCCCACCCCCGTCGGCCCGAGGAACAGGAACGAGCCGGTCGGCCGGTTCTCGTCGGCGATGCCGGAGCGGGCCCGGCGGACGGCGTCGGACACCGCGCGCACGGCCTCGGCCTGCCCCACCACACGTTTCCCGAGCTCGTCCTCCATACGCAGCAGCTTGGCGGTCTCGCCCTCGAGCATCCGGCCGGCGGGGATGCCGGTCCACGCGGAGACGACGTCGGCGACGTCGTCCGGGCCGACCTCCTCCTTGAGCATCAGGTCGGCTCCGGGCGCGGTCACCGCCGTGGCCTCGGCCAGCTGCTTCTCCAGCGCCGGGATGCGCCCGTAGCGCAGCTCCGCGGCCTTGCCCAGGTCGCCGTCGCGCTCGGCCCGCTCGGACTCACCGCGCAGCGACTCCAGCTGCTCCTTCAACTCCCGCACGCCCTCGATGGCGCCGCGCTCGTTCTGCCAGCGGGCGGTCAGCGCGGAGAGCTGCTCCTTCTTCTCCGCCAGCTCGGCGCGCAGCGCGGCCAGCCGCTCGACGGAGGCGGGATCCATGCCTCTGGCGCCGGCGGGCGCGGAATCCGACTCCTTCGCCAGCGCCATCTCCTCGATCTCCAGCCTGCGGACCGCCCGCTCCACGGTGTCGATCTCCACCGGGCGCGAGTCGATCTCCATCCGGAGCCGGGACGCGGCCTCGTCGACCAGGTCGATGGCCTTGTCCGGGAGGAACCGGGCGGTGATGTAACGGTCGGACAAGGCGGCCGCCGCCACCAGCGCGGCATCGGTGATCCGTACGCCGTGGTGCACCTCGTAGCGCTCCTTGAGCCCGCGCAGGATGCCGATGGTGTCCTCCACCGACGGTTCTCCCACGTAGACCTGCTGGAACCGGCGTTCGAGGGCGGGATCCTTCTCGATCCGCTGGCGGTACTCGTCCAGCGTGGTCGCGCCGACCAGCCGCAGCTCGCCACGGGCCAGCATCGGCTTGATCATGTTGCCGGCGTCCATCGCGCCCTCGCCGGTGGCGCCCGCCCCGACGATGGTGTGCAGCTCGTCGATGAACGTGATCACCTGGCCGGCGCTGTCGGTGATCTCCTTCAGCACGGCCTTCAGCCGCTCCTCGAACTCGCCGCGGTACTTGGCGCCCGCCACCATCGAGCCCAGGTCGAGCGAGATCACCCGCTTGCCGCGCAGCGACTCGGGCACGTCGCCGGCGACCACACGCTGGGCCAGGCCCTCCACGATGGCGGTCTTGCCGACGCCGGGCTCGCCGATCAGTACCGGGTTGTTCTTCGTGCGCCGGGACAGCACCTGCACCACGCGGCGGATCTCGGTGTCCCGGCCGATCACCGGGTCGAGCTCGCCCTTGCGTGCGCGCTCGGTGAGATCGACGCCGTACTTGGCCAGGGCCTGGTAGGTGCCCTCGGGATCGGGGCTGGTCACGCGGGACGAGCCGCGCACCTTGACGAACGCCTCACGCAGCGCGTCCGGGGTGGCCCCGTGCCGGCGCAGCAGCTCGGCGACCGGGCTCGCGCGGTGATTCCTCGGCGCGGAGGCCAGCCCGACCAGCAGGTGTTCGGTGGAGACGTACTCGTCGCCCATCTCGGTGGCCAGCTGCTGGGCCGCGGTGATGGCGGCAAGAGCGTCCCTGGACAGCTGGGGCGCGCTCACGGTGGAACCGGACGCGGACGGCAGCCGGTTGCCGAGCTGCGTGAGCTCGGCACGCACGGTCGCCGGATCGGCTCCGACCGCGCTCAGCAGCGGCGCCGCGATGCCGTCGCCCTGGGCGAGCAGCGCACCCAGGAGGTGCGTCGGTCCGACATCGGGGTTGCCGGCCAGGCTCGCGGCCTGCACCGCAGCCGAGACGGCCTGCTGGGTCTTCGTGGTGGGGTTGAACGAGTCCATCCCTCGGGTCCTCCTGCACACGGTTCGCTGGACACCATCGTGCCCGTCGACACCAACAACGTCAGGAAAGTTGAGTGTGTTCCGCTCAGGTCCATCGAACCATGGGCTTCGCGTACGTCGGCAACGGAAGCAGGCCCCGCACGTTCGACAGAGCCACTACGGCACGCAGCGCGAGCGCGCGGAAATTCACTCTTTCCATCACACCCAGTCGACCTGGGTCACCGTCACTCGCAGCGTTGGACGCGCTACTCTAGGCACGCCTTCGTGCGCGTACTACCCCGTTTGCGCGTACTGGGCGTCCATGCAGTCTAAGAGAAGGCGTCGGCCCCGATGACCGCTGAACAGCTGCTCGCCCTCGATCTGCCGTCGGTGGGCGAGACACACAGCGCTGAGTCGGAAATCGTCGCGATCATCCGCACCAGCTTTGCCGTGGTCGAACCCCGGATCGACGAAATGGGTCGATACTTCTACGCCAGCCTGTTCAGCCAGGCTCCGGAGACTCGCGGGCTGTTCCCGGTGAACATGGAGGTCCAGCGCAGCCGGCTGTTGCGCGCGCTGGTACACGTCGTCCAGATGGTCGACCAGCCCGACGAGCTGGTGCCGTTCCTCCACCAGCTGGGCCGGGACCACCGCAAGTTCGGGGTGTTCTCCGAGCACTACGACGCGGTGGGTGCGGCCCTGCTCGGCGCCATCAGTACGTTCTCCGGCCCGGCGTGGACCCCTGACGTCGAGAGGGCATGGACCGACGCCTACAGCTCCGTGGCAGACGCCATGCGCACCGCGGCCGATGCCGAGCGGGGGCCGGCGTCGTGGCTCGGGCGGGTGTGCGAGCACCGGCGGATCGGCTGGGACCTGGCGTTGATCACGATGCAGGTCGCCGACCCGATCCCGTACCGGGCCGGGCAGTACGTCAGCGTGGAGACGCCGCAGCGGCCCCGGTTGTGGCGTTATCTCTCCCCGGCCAACGCACCGCGGGCCGACGGCACCCTGGATTTCCACGTCCGCGCCGTGAACAACGGCTGGGTGAGCCGGGCGATCGTGGCGCACTCCAAGGTGGGCGACACCTGGCGGATCGGGCCGCCGATGGGACGGATGCACATCGATCCGACCTCGGGCCGCGATGTGCTGATGGTGGTGGGCGGCACGGGGATGGCGCCGATCAAGGCGTTGCTCGAGGACCTCGCCCAGCGGCCCGACCCACCCCACACCCAGGTCTTCGTCGGTGGCCGCACGTGGGAGGACCTCTACGATTTCGCCACGCTGCGCAACCTGTCCTACCGCAACGCCTGGCTGGACGTCATCCCGGTGGTGGAGCAGGACGAATCGGGATCCGGCGCCGAGCGCGGCACGCTGGCCGACGTCGTCACCCGCTACGGGGCGTGGATCGACAACGACGTGCTCGTGTGCGGATCGCCGACGATGATCCGAGCCACGGTGTCCCGGATGCTGGTGGCGGGCACCCCGCTGGACCGCATCCGCTACGACCCGTTCACCATGGACTGAACCGACCCCGTCAGGTCCGTTTCGGCCGCCAGACCACCAGCGACTGGTGAGGGTTGATCGGCACCAGATCCCGCCGGTACGAAGCGTGCACCGTGGCCGCGGCCTGTTCCGCCGCCACCTGCGCATCGAGCAGCTGCTTGGCCATGTCGTCCAGGCGGGCCCGCAGCTCATCCACCAGCTGCTCGAGCTCGATGATGCGTTTGATCCCGGCCAGGTTGACGCCGTCGACCTGCGAGAGCCGCTGCACCTCACGCAACAGCGCGATGTCCCGTGCCGAATACCGGCGCCCGCCGCCTGCCGACCGGCCGGGGCGGACCAGCCCCAGCCGGTCGTAGCTGCGCAGCGTCTGGGCGTGCAAACCGGCCAGCTCGGCCGCCACGGAGATGACGAACACCGGGCTGTCGAGGTTGGTGCCGGGTGGCAACGCCGGTCCGCCGCTGCTCATCACGGCGCCTGGGTACCGGTCACGTCACTCATCGCGCCCTCCGCAGCAGATCGGCCCGCGGGTCGAACGACCTCGTGGCTTCTACATACGACTGCAGTGCTGACCTCGCCGCGTCGTCGAGCTTCGCCGGCACCGCCACTTCGACCGTGACGAGCAGATCGCCCGTCTTCCCCCTGCGTGCGACGCCCCGCCCGGCCACCCGGAAGGTACGCCCGCTCGTGGTGCCCGCGGGGATCTTGAGCGACACGGTGGAATCGAGCGTCGGCACCTTCACGGTGCTGCCGAGGACCAGCTCCGGGTAGCTCACCGGCACGGTCAGCGTGAGGTCGTCGGAGTTGCGCTCCGACCGCCCGAACAGCGCGTGCGGGGTGACGTGCACCTTGACGTAGAGATCGCCGGCCGGGGCACCGCCGCGACCGGGCTCACCCTGTTCCTTGAGCCGTACCTGCTGACCGTCGGTCACACCGGCCGGGATCCGGGCGTTGATCGTGCGGGTGCGGGTGCTCACGCCGTCGCCACCGCACTCGGAGCACGGATCGTCGATGATCCGTCCGGTGCCGCGGCAGTCCCGGCAGGGCTCGGAGAACGCGAACGCGCCCTGGCTCCGGCTGACCAGCCCGACCCCATTGCACGTGGGGCAGGTGCGGGGGGTGCTGCCCGGCTTGGCGCCGGTGCCGCCGCAACGCTCGCAGCGACCCGGGGTGGCCAGCCGCAGCTGCACTTCGGCCCCGCGCACGGCGTCGACGAAGTCCAGCCGGACCTCGGTCTCCACGTCCCGGCCGCGCTGGGCCCGGCTGGCTGCCGACGGCCCGGCGCCGCCGGCGCGCTGGTTGAAGATGTTGCCGAACAGGTCACCCAGCCCGCCCGCCCCGGCACCGCCCATGCCACCGGCCCCGCTGCGGTTGAGCAGATCGTTCAGGTCGAAGCTCTGCGCACCGCCGGCGCCGCCGAAGCCGCCGGGGAAGCCACCGCCACCGCCGCCACCGAAACCGCCCCCCGCGAACAGGGCGCGGGTCTCGTCGTACTCCTTGCGCTTCTTCTCGTCCGAGAGCACGCCGTAGGCCTCGGACACGGACTTGAACCGCGCCTCGGCCCTGGCGTCACCCGGGTTGGCGTCCGGGTGCAGCTCGCGGGCGAGCTTCCGGTACGCCTTCTTGATCTCGTCAGCCTGGGCCTTGGAGTCGACGCCCAGCTCGCGGTAGAAGTCCTTCTCGATCCAGTCGCGCTGGGTCATTCCGCCTCCTCAACTCCTGCTCAGTGGCCCGGTATCGGGCCGCGATCGGATCGGACTCCAACGGACCCAGCGGGTCGGCCGCGCCGTCGTCCGGACGGTCGACCACGGTGACCATCGCCGGTCGCAGCACCCGGTCCGCGATGCGGTAGCCGCGGCGCAGCACCGCGGCGACGATCGCGATGCTCGGCCCGTGGACCTCCGCCGACTCGTGCTGCACCGCCTCGTGCACCGACGGGTCGAACGGCTCACCCACCGACCCGAACGACTCGAGACCGAGCTTCTGCACCACGGCGATCAGCTTGTCGGCGACGGCCTTGAACGGGCCGTTGAGATCGCCGTGGGCCTCGGCCCGGTCCAGGTCGTCGAGCACCGTGAGCAGCTCGCCGACGAACTGCACCCGGGCCGTGACCAGCACCGTCTCCCGGTCCCGATCGATGCGCCGCCGGTAGTTGGCGTATTCCGCGCTGACCCGCTGCAGATCCGCGGTTCGCTCGGCCACCTGGGCGGTCAGCTCCGCGACCGCGAGGGCGCCGGGCATGTCCAGGTCGTGCTCCGGTGCCGGTGCACCCCCGGCCGGCGGCGTCTCCGCCGGATCCGGGGTGCGCACCTCACCGGTCACCGGGTCGACCCGGCGCCGGTCCCGGACCACGACCCGCTCACCGTCGGCACCGTTGTCGGCGCGTTCGTTGCGGTCGTGGTTCGTCACTTGTTGTCCTTCTCCTCGTCGACGATCTCGGCGTCCACCACGTCGTCGGCACCGGAGTCGGTGCCGCCCTGTGCCTGCTGTCCGCCGTCGGCGGGCGCACCGTCGGCGCCGGGCTGCTGGTAGAGCGCGGTGCCCATCTTCTGGGACTCGGTGGCCAGCTTCTCCATCGCCGCCTTGATGGTGGCGGTGTCGGTGCCCTTGAGCGCCTCCTGCGCCTCGCCGAGTGCGGCGTTCACGCCGTCCTTGACGTCGGTCGGCAGCTTCTCGTCGTTCTCCTTGACGAACTTCTCCGTCTGGTAGACCAGCGACTCGGCCTGGTTGCGGACCTCGGCGTCCTCGCGGCGCTTGCGGTCCTCCTCGGCGTGCTGCTCGGCCTCGCGCATCATCCGGTCGATCTCGTCCTTACCCAGGGCGGATCCGCCGGTGATGGTCATGGCCTGGCTCTTGCCGGTGCCCAGGTCCTTCGCCGAGACGTTCACGATGCCGTTGGCGTCGATGTCGAAGGAGACCTCGATCTGCGGCACGCCACGCGGGGCGGGCGGCAGCCCGGTCAGCTCGAACATGCCGAGCTTCTTGTTGTAGGCCGCGATCTCGCGCTCGCCCTGGAACACCTGGATCTGCACGGACGGCTGGTTGTCGTCGGCCGTGGTGAAGATCTCCGAACGCTTGGTCGGGATCGTCGTGTTCCGCTCGATGAGCTTGGTCATCACGCCGCCCTTGGTCTCGATGCCGAGGGAGAGCGGGGTGACGTCCAGCAGCAGCACGTCCTTGACCTCGCCGCGCAGCACACCGGCCTGCAGGGCGGCGCCGACGGCGACGACCTCGTCCGGGTTGACGCCCTTGTTGGGCTCCTTGCCGCCGGTCAGCTCCTTGACCAGCTCGGTGACCGCAGGCATCCGGGTGGAGCCACCGACGAGCACCACGTGGTCGATCTGGCCGACGGCGATGCCGGCGTCCTTGATCACCTGGTTGAACGGGGCGCGGGTGCGGTCGAGCAGATCGGAGGTGATCTTCTGGAACTCGGCGCGGGACAGCGTCTCGTCCAGGAACAGCGGGTTCTTGTCCGCGTCGACCGTGATGTAGGGCAGGTTGATCGTGGCCGAGTTCTGGCTCGACAGCTCGATCTTGGCCTTCTCCGCGGCCTCGCGCAGCCGCTGCATGGCCATCTTGTCCCGGGTCAGGTCGATGCCCTGGGCGCTCTTGAACTTGTCGACGAGCCAGGTGATGATCCGCTCGTCCCAGTCGTCGCCACCGAGGTGGTTGTCGCCGTTGGTCGCCTTGACCTCGACGACGCCCTCGCCGATCTCCAGCAGCGAGACGTCGAAGGTGCCGCCACCGAGGTCGAAGACCAGGATGGTCTGCTCCTTCTGGCCCTTGTCCAGCCCGTAGGCCAGTGCGGCCGCGGTGGGCTCGTTGACGATGCGCAGCACGTTGAGGCCCGCGATCTGGCCGGCCTCCTTGGTGGCCTGCCGCTGCGCGTCCTCGAAGTACGCGGGCACGGTGATCACCGCGTCGGTGATCTCCTCGCCGAGGTAGGCCTCCGCGTCGCGCTTGAGCTTCTGCAGCACCCGGGCGCTGATCTCCTGCGCGGAGTACTTCTTGCCGTCGATGTCCGGGGTGCTCCAGTCGGTGCCGATGTGGCGCTTGACGGAGCGGATGGTGCGGTCCACGTTGGTGACGGCCTGGTTCTTGGCCGACTGCCCGACGAGTACCTCGCCGTTGCGGGCGAACGCGACCACGGACGGGGTGGTCCGGGCGCCCTCCGAGTTGGCGATGACCGTCGGCTCGCCACCCTCAAGGACGGCGACGACAGAGTTGGTGGTCCCGAGGTCGATGCCGACCGCACGAGCCATGGTGGTTCCTCCGAGTTTCGGGGTACTTGCGTTGACTTCGCTCAAGTCTGCCACGCGGCGGATCCGGTCTGCACACCGACCTTGAGCCATGCGCGCTCAACTTGCTCTGCTGCTCCAACGCGCACCCCGGCGCTCGTGTTCCCGACCCTCCGGATCAGGCCGGAACGGCTACCCTCGCGGCCGTGCGGGAGGCGGACAACGGAGCGTGGCGTCGGCCACTGGCCGTGCTGCTGGCGCTGGCCGGTGTCGCGGCGACCGCGAACCTGGTGATCCTGGCGTCGACCCGCAGCGCCATCACCACCGTCGACCGCGCCGCGCACGCCCAGGCCGCGATCGTGCTCGGCGCCCGCGTCGGAGCGGACGGCACGCTGAGCCCGATGCTGGACGACCGCGTCGCCGGTGGGCTCGCCCTGTACCGTGCTGGCGCCGTCGACCGGATCATCGTCTCCGGCGATCACGGCAGCTGGTCCTACGACGAACCGGGGGCCATGCGCGATGCCCTGCTGGCCGCGGGCGTGCCGGCGGCGGACATCTTCACCGACCACGCCGGCTTCGACACGTGGTCGACGATGCGCAGGGCCGTCGAGGTGTTCGGCGTTCGGTCCGCCATCGTCGTCACCCAGGGCTTCCACCTGCCGCGCGCGTTGTACCTGGCCAGAGCGGCCGGGCTGGACGCGAGCGGGGTGGCCAGCGACCTGCACCCCTACGGCCGGGCCGGCCTGTCGAGCACCATCAGGGAGGCCGCGGCGCGGGTGAAGGCGGTCTACTCGGCCGGCGTCCACAGCTCGGTGATGCCCGGCCCGAGGATCCCGATCGACGGTGACGGCCGGGAGAGCTGGGGCCCGCCTGCTCCCTGATCAGCTCCGCTTTCACGCAGGGCGGATCACGGTCACGCGACCTGGGCGACCACCAGGACCTGGGCGAAGCCGCCGTAGGCGTCGTCGAAGTTCTTGTCGGCGTACCGGACGTTCACCGCGACGGTGACGGTGTTGCCGACGATGCTGCGGACACCCGTCGTCGCTTCGCACCACGTTGATGTGGTGATCACCGCTGGTGTAGTCGATGGTGATGGCCTTCAACGCGGTGCGGCGCGCAGCACGGCGCTGCCGAAGCTCACGGTCCGGTGGGCGTCTTGGTTCCTGCCCCGTTCGGGATGGTGATCGGGACGGACCGGAATTCGGTGGGCATGGCAGGACTCCTCGGTTGTGGCCGGCGGACGCACGTCGTGCCACGCAGCCCAGGACAGGCGGCGGGCCGTCAAAATGCGTGGTGGATGAGACGGAAGAGCCCGCTCCCCGCGGCGTGATACGGCCAGCCGCGGTGATCGCCATCAGCGTGCATTCACGCATGATCGAACTGCGCCTCGGGACGCTCACCCCGATCACGCAGCAACTCCGGCCCACCTCCGCACGCCGCACCGGCCGAACGGGTTCACCGAGCCGGCGGCGGGTCCGTGGTGTTCGGTGCAGTCCCCGGCCGGGTGGCCAGCGGCACCAGCTCCGCGAAGTCCCAGGGCACCGGCCGCACCCGCACCTGCTCGCCGCTGTAGGGCGCCTCCACCATCTGCCCGTCGCCCATGTACAGCACGACGTGGTGAATGGTCGCCGGATCCTCCCGATCGGTGGCGTAGAACAGCAGGTCACCGGGCTGGGCTTGGGCCAACGGCACGTGCCCTCCGGAGTAGAACTGCTGCCGCGACACCCGCGGCAGGTTCACCCCGGCCGCCTGGAACGCCCGCATGATCAGCCCGGAGCAGTCGTAGGTGGACGGGCCGGTCGCCCCCCACACGTACGGCTTGCCCACCTCGCCGAGCGCGAAGTTGATCGCCGCCCCGGCCACCCCCTGGGCCAGCGACACCGGCTCCCGGCACTCGTTGATCGGTGCCACGTTCGCCAGCTGCTCGACGAGTTCGGTGGCCAGCCCCTCCCACTTCGCGTAGGCGTCGGGGAAGGCCGAACGCTGCACGGTCTGCGCGGCGACCGTGACCGGCAGCGAGTCCCAGCCCGGCACCTCCAGCAGCCGCTCGATGAAGATCGTCGTGGCTGTACACCGGGTCGGTGACCTGCGCCGGAGACCCCCAGCCCTGGGACGGTCGTTGCTGGAACAGTCCCAGCGAGTCGCGGTCCCCGTAGTTGATGTTGTTGAGGGTGGACTCCTGCATGGCGGTGGCGAGCGCGATCAGCCAGGCCCGCGGCGGCGCCCCCATCCCGCGGGCCACCCCGATGATCGTGGCCGCGTTCTGGCGTTGGGCCGCGTCCAGGTCGGCGGCGCGGGTGCCGGACCGGCCGCCGGCCAGCACACCGGGCGACGAGCGCACGCCGGTGTCGCACGGGCCGGACGCGACCGACCCACCACCCGCCGCCCACCGTGAACGCCGCGAAGGAGATCGCGATGAACAGCACCAGAGCGGCCGCGATCGCGAGCGAAGGGCAGCAGCAGTCGCAAGGGCCGCAGCGCCCTCATCGCAGCGCGCCTCATCGCAGGCGCCCTCATCGCGCCGTCCGCCACGTCATGTCCGGTCGTAGCCGGCGACCCGCCAGCCGGCGTCGGTGTCCACCACCAGGACCAGCAGAGTCGGGCCGTCGGTCTGCACCTGCACCTGCACCGAGCGCGGCGACACCCGCACCGCCTTCGGGTTGCCGCACCACCCGGGCCGCCGGGATGTTCGCCGGGTCCACCGCGGCCAGCACCCCGAGGTACTCCTCGGTCGTGGTGTTGCGCAGCCCGGCCAGCCACTGCTCGTTGCTGATCCCGGCCGCCGGCCGGATCCAGGCCCGGGACCAGCGCCGGGCCACGTCCAGCGCGGCCGGGGGCGCCTTCGACAGCGGCAGCGTCGCCGGTTCGCAGCGCCGGCACCGGCGGCAGCGCGGTGGCCGACGGCGCCGCGGGAGCCGCATCCGACGGGCCAGCGGCGACACCGCCCGGTCCCTCCCGCGCGCGAGCCGATCCCCAGCGACGCGATCGTGTAGCTCACCCCGCCGGCCAGCACGAGCAGCGCCAGCACCGTGATCACCAGCCGCCGCACCGACCGCAGCGGCCACTGCCACAGCGCGCGGTAAGCGGCAGCCCGTCCGTGTTGGGATCGGATCGGCATCAGCCCGACCTCCCTGTCGGGGTGTACACCGGGCGCCGCGCACCCGGCCGGTAGATCCGGTAGACGGTCTCGCCGTCCACCAGCTCGGCCGCGACCGGGCGGGCCCCACCCGGCCGCAGCGGCACCGCATCGGGCCGGCGGTAGAGCACCCGGTCGTCGATCTCGCCGCGGTCCGCGCCGTGCAGATCGGACCAGCTCGGCAGGCCCGGATCGGGCCCGAAGCCGTCGGATCGCCGCCGGCAGTGCCGGGCGGCGGGTGGCCGCGAGCGGCGTTCGAGCCGCCGGCGGATCGCCCCGGCCGGAACCGCGCCGGACCGCGGTCGCCGTGGCCTGCGCGGAGATCCGCATGCGCCGGCTCGGCCTCCGGGCGGCCACCGTCCGGGTGCTCGAAGACGCCGGCCGCGCCGCGCTGCCGCTCGGACCACCAGCGGGCCTGCCGGTCGTCGTCCTCGGCGCCGCGCAGCCGCTGCCACACCCGCGACATCGGGCCGCTGCCGGCACCCGGCACGATGCCACCGAACTGTTCACGGGTGAGCGACACCATCGACACCAGCCGCCGGAAGGGCCGGGCCACCGCCCACAGCACCACCGTCACCACCCCGGTGACCAGCAGCGACAGCCACAGGTCGATCCCCGCTCCCGGCCGGAACAGCGAGACCACGAGCAGCGCGTGCAGCCCGGCAAGCGCGCCCGACGACCAGCGTGTTGACGATCGCCGCTCCGGCCACCCGCAGCAGCGCCGGCAGGATGTCGGGCTTGAGCACGGCCACCACCGCGACCGCGGGCGCCGTCATGACGAGCAGCCGCAGCACCAGCATCGCGACCAGCACCAGCACCTTCGACAGCAGCTGGAACAGCCCGATGCACGCGGCCTGCACCACCGCGAGCAGGCCGGCGCCCACCCGGCTTCCGGACTTGCCCTGGAAGTAGGGGTAGCGATCGCCCATCCGGTCCCCTACCCCGGCGAACGCGGCCTTCTTCTGCGCGGCCAGCTCCATCGTGTCCCGGTGCTCGGCGATCTCGGCCTTGGTGAACGTCTGCGCCCGCAGCAGCTCGCGGCCCAGCTGCTGGGCCTGCGGCACGTCCGGCGAGCCGAACTCCCCGCGCAACCAGTTCTGGTAGACCACCTGGTCGACGAGCACGGTCGGCAGCGTGTCCCGGTCGCCGAGGCCGATCTGGCCCAGGAATCCCTCCTGCATCTGGGTGACGCCGTCGAGCAGCAGATCGTCGGCGGCGGTCGCCCAGTCGACCGGCGCGAGGTAGGCGCCGGAGCCGACCACGAGCGCCACCACGGCCATCCCGGCGCGCTGGGTCTGGCGGGCCAGGTCGCCGCGCAGCGCGAGCGTCAGCAACACCACCGAGAGGATCAGCAGCACCGGCCCGATGAACGTGGTGAACACGGCGTTGTACATCGCGCGGGTGCCGTTGGTGATCAGCTCGTCGAGCGGCGAGAGCAGCTTGCCACCGTCGGCGATCAGGTAATGCGACCAGTTGACGCCGCCGACCACGAACTTGGCCACGTTGAGGGTCTGGTTGCCCAGCCAGGTGTCCGTGGTGGTCGCCGGGTTGAACACGGCCGTGCCGGCGCAGCCGAGGTCGTAGTTGTGCCACACCAGGCCGGCGTAGCCGACCTCGTCGTACACGCTGCCGGGCTCGCCCACCCCGTAGGTCGGGGGGTCGAGCGAGCCCACCAGCCCCGTGCCGGGACGGTCGGGCTCCGGCGATTCCTTGCACGACAGCGGCTGCGCGTAGGCCGGCTGCCCGAGCAGCGCCGATCCGCCGACCAGCGCGGCGACCACCAGCACGGCGGCCGACCGATGCCGGCGCGCGGAGTCCGATCGATCGTTCCGGTTCGCGCGGCGCCGCCGGCGCAGCCCGACCAGCAGTGCGACGGCCACGACCAGGGCGACCGGAAGCCACCCGTATGCGGCAGGCAGCACCCCGTTGGTCACCGAACGGCCTCCCCGGCCGCGCGTACTCGCGCCTCGGCGTCCGCCGCGGGTCGGCCGTTCCCGTTGCGCGCGTCCGGTTGGTCGGCGCCCTGCTCTGCTCCGCGTCGAGGAGGTCCCGCTCCGTGGTGGGCCCGAGCGTCCTGGGCCGGGATGTCCTGGGGGTGGGCGGGCTCGCTGAGGTCGAGCAGCTCGAGGTCCCCGTCGAGCAGCTCGTCGTCGCCCAGCGGAACGGCCCCGGCGGGCGGCGTTGTCCCCAGTTGGGTCGCTTCCGGTCGGATCGCCGCCGGTCGGCTCGCCGCGGGCTGAACCGGAAGCGCGCGTGGAGCCGATGCGTCGCTCTCGGCGAGCAGCAGACCCTCCGGGTCGTCGAGCTCGCTGAAGTCGTCGTCGAGAGCGCCGACCGCCCGATCGACGGCACTCTCGGCGGCGTGGGGGACCGGGGCCGTGGCGAGCGGGCCGGTCGTACCAGCCGTGGGGACGGCTACGGGAGCCGGCTCGACGGTCCACATCCGGTTGGCGTCCGGGTTGGTGTCCAGCGCGGCCCGCAGGTGCTCCAGGTGCGGGCCCTCCAGGTCGATGCGGATCTTCTCCACCCCGCCGTGCCCGTCGGCGAACACGAACTGCCGCGGGGTGTCGTCGGGCCCGTCGTCGCGGCGGGGCCGCGGCGAGAGCATGCCGAGCATCTGCTCGTAGCCGACGCCGGTGGGCACCCGCAGCAGCCGCAACGCCTCGGTCTGCGCCTCCGCGTCGTCGGTCCGCCCCACGAACACGGCGTTGACCAGCGACGCGAAGCCGGATACCCGCAGCAGGTCGCCGGCCAGCTGGGAGGCGAACAGGGCGCGCACGTTGAACTTGCGGGAGTCACGGGCGAGGCGGTCGATCAGCACTTTCCCGGTGGGTACCTGGGAGAGGAAGTGCGTCTCGTCGAGGGCCACGCCCTTGCGCTCGTTCCGGTCGGCGTCGTAGATCGTGCGCTGGGTGAGCCAGCTGGCGAGGTTCAGCAGCTCCACGGCCAGCGACTCGCCGTCGGTCCACTCCTCGCGCGGGCTGCCAGGGCGGGGCAGCGTCATGCCCTGCATCGTGAGCACGGTGAGCCGGTAGTCGCGGTCGGCCTGCCACGGGTCGTGCCGGCTGGAATCCGGGAACAGCAGCGCGGCCTGTGGCAGCTCGCGGCGTTCCTCGAGGAAGTCGGCGACGACCCCGGCGTGCTCCTGCCCCTGCTGGGCGTGCCGGCGCAGGGTGTCGATGACCTCACCCGGATCCCGGTCCGCGGCGCCGCCGACCTCGCGCACCGCGCGCAGCAGCACGATCCGGGTCTGCGGCTGCCGGGAGACGTCGAAGGGCAGCAGCCCGGTGAGCACGTCGAGCACCAGCCTGCGGCGGGTGGCCGCGGCCAGCGCCCGCTCCCGGCGCCAGGCCCGCTCGGGGTCGTCCTCGTCGACGAAGTGCTCGGGTCGCGGCTCGGCGACCACCCGGTACGGGTTGAGGATGCCCGGGTCGGCGCGCAGCAGGTTGATGTGCCGGGAGAAGGGGGCCAGCTCGGGCAGCCGGGTGAGCTCGGCCAGCGGTCCGGACGGATCGAGCACCGTCCACCGCGCGCCGGCCCGCAACGTCTTGTAGACGATCAAGCCGGTGAGGAACGACTTCCCGGAACCCAGCCCGCCGACCACAGCGGTCAGACCCGAAGCGCGGCGCACCTCCTGCGCCAGCCAGGGGTCCCACGCCACCGGCCGGCGCGTGGCCGTGCACGTCTCACCGAGCATGATGCCGCGCCGGTCCCCGACCGAGGCGGTGGCCGCCGGCACCGCGGCCGCCGCCCACATCACCGAACCGCGCCGCCGGTAGGCGGTGGAGGCCAGCGGCTCACCCGGGATGAACTCGCGGGCGAACCGGTACTGCGCCTCCGGATGCTCGATCTGCACCTTCGGCCGGTAGACCTCGAGCACCTGCTGGGCGCGGCTCAGCGCCTCCGCCTCGTCCTTGCCGGACACCGCGACGCGCCACCAGCCGTACAGCCGGGTGTTGAGCTGCGTGAGCCCGCTCGTGAGCTCGTCCTCGACCTCCAGTACCCGTTCGGCCTGCCGGGCCAGTGACATCGGCGGGTCAAGGTCGTGATCATGGGTGTAGTGCCGGATCTGGCTGCGCACCTTGCCCATCTGGCGCTGCAGCTCCCCCGCCACCTCCTCGGGTCTTCGGATGTAGATCCGCGCCGACCACTCGACGGGGAACGGCAGCCGATCGGAGTGCTGCATCCACGGGTCGTCGACCTCCGGGATGCGCAGCGATTCCATCAGACCCAGCGTCAGCACCGCGACGTTGCGCGATGTGGTCTGTGAGCGGGTCCGCCCGACCACGCGGACCGTCGGCGCGTAGGGCTCCTGGTGCAGGCTCACCCCCTCGGTGAACGCGGCCAGGTCCTCGGTCTCCCAGCGGTTGCCGCCGGCGACCGACAACGTCTGTGGCGCGGGCAGGCCCAGCGCGCAGGAGCGGCGCATCAGCCAGGCGACGTCGTCGGTACCGGCCGGCACCGCGTCCAGCCCGCTGCCGGCGACCAGCGCGTCCAGGTGCGCGACCTCGGAGCTCAACGCGGCCAGCTCGGCGTGCGCCGCGGCCGGGGCCAGGCGGCCCAGCAACGGCGCGGCCTTCTCCACCCAGCGGTCGAGCATGCTGCGCCCGGACACCTCGATCCCGAGGAACACCTCCTTGTCCGACATCGACAGGCCCATGAGGTGTCGCTGCTCGCCCTCCAGGAACCCGTCCCAGCCCAGCGCTCCGCGCACGTCCGGCATCCGGCCCAGCGCGTTGTGGTCGAAGGCCTCGGCCCACAGGTGCACCGGGTACGGTCGGTTCGTCACGCGCACGTGCAACCAGCGTCCCTGCAGCTCACCCAGCTGCGCGGCGATCTGTCGGATCAGCACCTCGCGCTGGGAGTCGCTGCGGAAACTCCAGGGCTGCGTGGCCAGCCGGTACCAGGCCATCACCTGCGTCCCGGTGCGGGTCAGGTGCCCCTCGATGGACCGCAACGCGATGCTCGGCACGTACTTCGGCAGCCCGGCCTCGCCCGCCAGGCCGCGGCCACGGCGGCCGGTACGCACCCGGGCGGGTGCAGGCTCGCGGCGCACCGGACCGCGGCGCCCCGGTTCGCGCTGCCCCGGTTCGCGCTGCCCCGTCTCGCGCTGCCCCGTTTCGCGCTGACCCGTTCGCGCGCCCGTCACGACGCTCGGCCCGGACCCTCTCGCGCCCGGACCTTGTCGGCCCGGACCTTGTCGGCACGGACCTTGTCGGCACGGACCTTGTCGGCACGGACCTTGTCGGCCCTGGCCCGAGCCTTGTCGGCGCGCTTCTGCTCGCGCGCGGGGGTGCGGGCCTGGTCCGACGCACCGGTCTCCCGGCCCTGATCCCGACGGCCGGTTCGTGCCCGCTCGGTCGCGGCAGCGGCGTCCCGCTCGCGGCGGCCGCGGTCGGTCCCCTCCCGGTCGGTCGGTGGACGGTCCGTCGACGCATTGGTCCGGACACGGTCGGTCGGGGTGCGCTCACGGGCGGAGTCAGGACGCGGCACGGGCGCGCTCCCTCCGCTGATCGTTGGTGCGCTGGTCGCCGCTGCGCGGCCACGAGGTCAGGGTGGCGGTTGCCGCGCCGCGGGCCGGGCGACCGGTCCGCCGCCGCGGGCGTCCGATCATTCCCACCCGCACATGACTCGAGCGGAC
The DNA here is from genome assembly GCA_963841985.1 of uncultured Actinomycetota bacterium. Taxonomy (GTDB): domain Bacteria; phylum Actinomycetota; class Actinomycetes; order Mycobacteriales; family Pseudonocardiaceae; genus Pseudonocardia. The sequence goes on along the minus strand of CAWJFD010000026.1, from coordinate 14,479 downwards.
CGGCCCCCCGGCCGCGGCCGTGCGCTCCCGCGGCCCCTTGACTTCGTGACAGAACAGGGCAACCACCTGGCCCAGCGGCCGCTCGTAATCGATTCTCTGGCCAAGGAAACGGGTGCAGACGATGGTCAGGATGAGCGCCCACGCGACGGAGAAGAAATCGAGACCGATACCGATCCGACGCTGCACGAACATGACGAGAATCATCACCAGCAGGCCCAGACCGTAACTCACATAACGAGCACGCCAAGGAAACGTGGCCCGCGGCGGACCCAGCCAGACGGAGTCGACGCGGTATACCTCGTCATCGGTGCGGACGAGCACCCGGGTCACCCGATGAGGAGACCGGCCAGGAAATTGCCGATCTCCGGACCGTTGCCCGACACGGCGATACCCAACGCCACGAGTCCGACGAGCAAGCCGACGCTGCGCCGGGCCACCCCCGCGTTGTCGCCGCGGCCCCCGATCCACAGCAGGATGATCGCGATACCCAGCAGTACGACCGGCACCACGTTGTCCTGGATCCAGCCCTGCAGCCCGGTCGTGCTCAGGCCCCGCGCGTAGAGCGTGACGGCTTCGGATCGAGTCATGACGCTCCCTTTCGTGGCCGCCACCGGCACGGGCTGCCGACCGGCGACCCTCCACCGACGGACGTCCGACCTGCGCTTTTCGGCAGTCCTTGCTCGAGCGGCCCGTACTGTTCAGCGGATCCGACGCGGCTCGCCCGCAACGCGGCGACAACACGGAACTCCCTGTGATTGCATCCGCCGTTCGGGTGATACGCATTCGATTCCAGCTGCGGATACTACCTCCGGTTCTGTAACGATCGAGCGAGCGGCCCCGGCGCGCCGCGGGACTCATTTCCGCGCGCGGCATCAGTTACCTGCCAGTAGGTTGGTGAGTGATCCAGGCGTCGGAACTGCGTCCGGAGCGGCCCGGCAGTTTAGGCTGCAGCGCGACGGCCCGCGGTCCACCACGCGCGCGGCCAGCCCCAGGGAGGAACCCGTGATTGCACGACTCGTCATCGGACTGGCGATGACACTGATCGCCGTGGCGGTGTCCGGGCGCCGCGCCTTCTGGCTGTATCGACTGATCTCTTCGGGACAACCTGCGCACGACCGAACGGACGGTCTGCAGAAGCGGATCGGGGCGCAGTTCATAGAGGTATTCGGTCAGCGCAAGCTGCTGAAATGGTCCGTTCCGGGGTTGGCCCACTTCTTCACGTTCTGGGCGTTCGTCATCCTGATCACAGTGTACATCGAGGCCTACGGCGCGTTGTTCGTACCCGATTTCCACATTCCACTGATCGGTCGGTGGTCGGTGCTCGGATTCGTGCAGGACTTCATCGCCGCAGCCGCACTGATCTCCATCGGCGTGTTCACCGTGATCCGATTGCGCAACGACCCGGCCAGGCGGGCCCGGGAGTCCCGCTTCTACGGATCACACACCGGCGGCGCCTGGCTGATCCTTTTCATGATCTTCAACGTGCTGTGGACCATGTTCTTCTTCCGCGGCGCGTCCGCGGCTCTGGGCACCTTCCCGTACGAGTCGGGGGCGTTCGTCTCGCTCGGCGTCGGCCGGCTGCTGTCCAGCATCGATCCGGGCACCCTCGAGGTGCTGGAGAGCATCGGCCTGCTGCTGCACATCGGCGTGATGCTGGTCTTCACCGTGATCATCGCCTACAGCAAGCACCTGCACATCTTCCTGGCGCCGGTCAACGTATCGGCGAAACGCTTCCCGAAGGCGCTCGGCCCGCTGCCGGCCATGGAGTCGGGCGGAAAGAAGATCGACTTCGAGGATCCCGGCGAGGACGACGTCTTCGGGCGCGGCAAGGTGGAGGACTTCACCTGGAAGGGCATGCTCGACTTCGCCACCTGCACCGAGTGCGGCCGCTGTCAGAGCCAGTGCCCGGCGTGGAACACGGGCAAGCCGCTGTCCCCGAAGCTCGTGATCATGGACCTGCGGGACCACCTGCTGGCCAAGGCGCCCTACCTCATCGGCGGCAAGGACATGCCCGAGGAAGGCGCGGTTTCGATCAAGGGCGGCGCGGACCAGGCCGGCGGGCACGGCCACCACGTGCCCGAATCCGGATTCGGCCGCGTGCCCGGCTCCGGTCCCGAGCAGGCGGCCAGGCCGCTGGTGGGCACGCTGGAGCAGGGCGGTGTGATCGACCCCGACGTGCTGTGGTCGTGCACCACCTGCGGGGCGTGCGTGGAGCAGTGCCCGGTGGACATCGAGCATGTGGACCACATCGTCGACATGCGCCGACACCAGGTCCTGATCGAGTCGGAGTTCCCTTCCGAGCTGGGCACGCTGTTCAAGAACCTGGAGAACAAGGGCAACCCATGGGGGCAGAACGCCCGCAACCGCCTGGACTGGACCAAGAAGCTCGACTTCGACGTGCCGGTGTTCGACGGCGAGCTGACCGCCGAGACCGAGTACCTGTTCTGGGTCGGCTGCGCGGGCGCGTTCGACGACGGCCAGCAGAAGACGATCCAGGCCACCGCGGAGCTGCTGCACCGCGCCGGCGTCGGGTACGTCGTGCTCGGCCCGGAGGAGACGTGCACAGGGGATGCCGCCCGCCGCTCCGGCAACGAGTTCCTGTTCCAGATGCTTGCGCAGCAGAACGTGGAAGTGCTCAACGCCGTCTTCGAGGGGCGCGAACCAGGCACCCGCAAGATCGTCACCACCTGCCCGCACTGCCTGAACACGCTCGGCCGCGAGTACCCCCAGCTCGACGGGCACTACGAGGTGGTGCACCACACGCAGCTGCTGAACAGGCTGGTGCGCGAGGGCAAGCTGGTGCCGGTCGCGGCGCCGGATGCGAGCGCTCCGGTGACCTACCACGACCCGTGTTACCTGGGCCGGCACAACGAGGTCTACGCCGAGCCGCGGGCGCTGGTCGGGGCGGCGGGGGCGACGCTCACCGAGATGCCGCGACACGCCGACCGGTCGATGTGCTGCGGCGCGGGAGGGGCGCGGATGTGGATGGAGGAGCGCATCGGGCAGCGGGTGAACGTCAACCGCACCGAGGAGGCGATCTCCACGCTGTCCGGGGTGGGAGCGGGCGGGGAGGCGGGCGGGACGATCGCCGTCGGCTGCCCGTTCTGCCGCACGATGCTCAGCGACGGGCTGACGCAGAAGCAGGGCGGCGGCGAGGGCGATGGGATGCGGATCCAGGACGTGTCCCAGATGCTGCTGGACGCGGTGCGCCGCGGTGACCCGGCCCCGAACGGCTCAGCCGGTACCGACCCGACCCCCGCCGATCAGGAGGAAGCCTCGAACTGAGAGGAAGCCTCGACCTGAGCGGGCCAGGGCGCGAGCGACCTCGGATCAGGGCGGGCAGCCGCTGAAGCGCTCGGAGCCCGAGCTGCGGCCAGGCATCCGCCACCGCTCCACCGCGCCCCGCCACGGGTCGCGGTCACGAGCCCGGCCCCGATCACGAGCCGCCCAACCGCACACATCCCCCGGACACCACACACATGGCCGGCCATGTGTGTGGTGTCCGTGCGATATGTGCCGTGTGCCTGCGATGTGCCGTGGGTCCGGCCCGGCACCACGACCGACAGTGTCGACCCTCAGGTCAGCAGGGGCGGAAGTCGGTCACCAGGTAGCGCGACGGCGCGACCGCGGTGATCGTCAGGTGCCCGATCTGCGGACCGGCCGGGTTCGGGCCCCACTCGAGCGTGCAGGCGTCGACGATCGACCCGTTTCCGATGAGCTCGCCGGGCGCATCGGCGTCGGCGTAGCGGCGGGCATCGGTGACCTGTGCGGACAGCGCCCGGACGGCTGCGTCGCAGTCAGGCTGCCCGACGGACGCGGCGAACTGCGCGCGGGCGTGCGGTGCCAGCAGGTTGGTGCAGATCGCGTCCGGGCTGCCCTGCGCGATCCGGTTGAGCAGGATCGGCAGCACGCCGTTCGGCCGCGTGGCGCCCTGGTTCTGCCGGCTCTGCTCCTGGACCGGCGCGTAGGCGGCAGCCGCCTGCTCCTCCCGTTGCACGTTCGACCACACGTAGCCGGCGCCGGCCAGCAGGCACGCCGCCGCACCGAGCGCCGCCAGCCGCCACGCCGGCAGCCGGGCCAGTCCGGCGATCAGCAGCCCGATGCTCGCCGCCAGCGCCCAGGCCCACGGCGTGGTCGTGATCATCAACCCGGCGATCACCACAACCCCGGCGAGATGCACGTCCCAGCCGCGCAGCACGCCGTCCAGGCGCAGCAGCCGGATCAGGATCAGCGCCACGAAACCGATCAGCCAGGGGATCCAGGACAGCTCGGCGAACGGCCAGAGCAGCAGCGCGGCAGCCACGATGACCAGCCCGACCGCGCCCCGCCGGGTCCGGACGAACCGCCGCCATCCCGGCCCGCCGCTCGTCGATGCCGGTTGTGATCTCTTGCCTGTCGCACGGCGCCACTGCGCCCGATCCGGCCCAGCCGGCCCGGCCCGACGCAGCGCCCGCCCGCGCACCCCGTCGGACATCCGATCCGCCCAGCCCGCCCGACCCGACGCATCGTCCGGCCGCGCGGCGTCGGACGCCAGGGCGGACCGCTCATCCGGCTCCCGATCCCGAACATCGGGAACGTCGGGGACATCGGGATCTTCGACGGTCGGCTCGCGCAGGGCAGGCGGATACTTCAGTGGCTGCGGCAAGGGCAGCACCGTCGGTGAGCTTGCGGGTCCCTGATCCATCGCGGATGCGAGGTTACGACTGTTGCCGCGGCGCGGCGGCCGGACTCGCCGCGCGTCGAATTCACGATCCTCGTATCTGGGATCAGCGGCGGGTGTCGATGCGGGTGAAGTTCTGGTGCGCCCTGGACGGCGTCGGTCCGCGCTGGCCCTGGTAGCGGGAGCCGACCCCGGCACTGCCGTAGGGCCGCTCGGCCGGGCTGGACAGCCGGAACAGGCAGAGCTGGCCGATCTTCATCCCGGGCCAGAGGGTGATCGGCAGATTGGCGACGTTGGACAGCTCCAGGGTGATGTGCCCGGTGAAGCCGGGATCGATGAACCCGGCCGTGGAGTGCGTGAGCAGCCCGAGGCGTCCCAGCGAGCTCTTGCCCTCCAGCCGGCCCGGCCAGGTCGTCGGGCAGCGACACCGACTCGAACGTCGAGCCGAGCACGAACTCGCCGGGATGCAGCACGAACGGCTCGTCGTCGGCGGGCTCGACCGTCGAGGTCAGGTCGTCCTGCTGCTGTGCGGGGTCGATGTGGGTGTAGCGGGAGTTCTGGAACACGCGGAAGTAGCGGTCCAGCCGGACGTCGATGCTGGAGGGCTGCAGCATCGCCGGATCCCACGGCTCCAGCACGAGCCGTGCGTTCGCGATCTCCTTGCGCAGGTCACCGTCGGACAGCAGCACGGCGCCACCCTACGGCGTCGCGTCAGGCGTCGGTGTTGGACGGGAACGGCGCGCTGAGCAGCGGCGACGGGCACAGCCCGAACATCCAGGCCACCGCCTGCTCGACGCGCGCGGCCTCCATGCCGTCGGACGGTTCGACGGGCAGCACCGGCCGGGCCGCGAGCACCTGCCGGATCGTGGCCATCACGGCCGGGCTGAGGATGCTGCGGATGGAGTCGCCCGGCTGCGGGATGTGCGGGCCGTCGACCAGCACGGCCGGGCGTGCCGAGCCCGGGCGCGTCGGTGACCAGCCCGGGATCGTCGGACACCAGCACGGTGCTCGCCGCGACCAGCCAGAGCAGCTCGTCCAGCGGCAGGTTGCGGACGACGGTGGCCCGGCTCGTGCTGCTGCAGCGGGTAGGCGGCGCCGTGCGCGGCCAGCTCGCCGTAGCAGACGATCTCGATGTTCGGCTCGCGTTCGAGCAGATCGGGCAGGCCGGCCAGCACGCCGAGCGAGTCGAGCCGGTCCAGCCCGACCAGCACCAGCTGCGGCCCGCCGGTCGCGGACCCGGCGCAGCAGCTTGCACGAACCGCAGGTCGGACGGCTGCGGGTTGGCCGCCATGGTGTCGCCGACCGGGATCGCGTTCGGCCCGATCGGGCTGCCCATCGCCGCCCCGCCGGTGGTGAGGAACAGCGAGGCGAGCTGCCCGATGACCCGCCGGTTCGCCTCCTGCGGGAACGGGCAGAGCAGATCGTCGCTGGCCACCCCGGCCTGCAGGTGCACCACCGGGATCTGCCGCCAGAACGCGACCTGGGCGGCGATGGCCGCGGTCATCCCGCCGCCGTAGACCATCACCGCGGACGGGTCGAGGTCGACCAGCAGCCCGTCGAGCCGGGTCATCAACATCGCGCCGATCGCGGCCGGATGCGGCTCGACACGGCTCCTGGCTCAGCTGGGTGACGTCGGCCGGCACGCCGAGCGCCTCGAACGCCTCGTGCACGGTCATCGGGTCGGGGCCGGTGGCCACGGTGAGCGCGCGGATCCGATCGGCCTCGGCGAAGGCCGTGGCCACCGGCGCCGAGCCGGGCCACCTCGGGTCGGCTGCCGGCGATCAGGAGCACGTCGTGGTCGTGGTCCTGTTCCGGGAGCGACAAGGGGCGGTTCGAGCTCGGTCATTGCTCGGGGTCCTTTGAACGGCCGGGGGAGCTGGCCTTGCGCATGCCCCGACAGTGTGACCCGACCGGCGACCAGGCGTCGAGCCAGTAAGACTGAGAACCTGAGAACCACTCAGATGGGCGCACCCGCACCGTGGACGTTCGTACGCAGGGTGAGCTGCTAGGCTCGGACGCACTCTGCGGATGTAGTTCAATGGTAGAACATCAGCTTCCCAAGCTGAATACGCGGGTTCGATTCCCGTCATCCGCTCCACAGCAAAGGCCCAGGTCAGCGGGGTTCTCTCCCGGTCCTGGGCCTTCGTTGTGCCCGGTCCGTGTCGGGCTGCGTGCGATTCACGTGCGATCAGCCGAGCGGGAACGAGGACGCCGGTCGTCCCGTCCTCGCCGTCATCTGGGTCATCGGTCCGGGCTCCGCGGTGCTCGTCCACCAGTCCGCTCAGCCGCTCGGCGATGCGCCGGTCCGCCTCACTCGTGGCCCGCTGGTAGATCAACGCGGCGCGCATGTCGTCGTGACCCATCCGGGACATGAGGTCCTTGGTGCTTGCTCCGGTCTGCGCGGCCAGCAGGTTGCCGGTGTGCCGAAGGTCGTGGAAGTGCAGGCCCGGCACCCCGAGCTGCTTGACCGTCTCCACCCACCTGCGTCAGGTTGTTGAAGTGCGCCCGGCGCAGCGCACCGCCCTTCGGCCCGGTGAACACGAGCGCGTCCGGGCGCCGGCTCCACGTACGTCATCAGGTGCTTGACGATCTCCGGGCGGATCGCCTCCGGGATGCTGATGGTGCGGACGCCGGCCCGTGACTTCGGCGGACCGACGACGATCCCGCGGCCGACGACCTCGGTGTGGGCGAAGCTCACCCGCACCCAGCTCCCGTCCGGAGCGATGTCCCGCCGACGGAGGGCAGTCACCTCGCCCCACCGCAGCGTCGCAAAGGCCGTCACCAGGATGAGCACGCGCAGCCGGCGATACCGCACGACGTCCGCCAGCTCGAACACCTGCGCCACCGTGAGGACCGGACGCTCGGCCGGACTCTCCCGGTCGGCGCCACGGACACGGCAGGGGTTACGCGGGATGATCCTGTCCTCGTCGACGGCCGTGTTCAGCACCGCGCCGCAGCAGCCGGTACGACTTGGCCGCCATCGTCTCCGACACCCCGGAGTCGAGCAGGTCAGCCCGCCAGTTCCGGATCATCGGTGTCGTCAGGTTCCCCAGCGGGACCGGACCGAGCTTCGGCACGATGTGCTTGCCCAGCAGCCAGCGGTACAGCTCGATCGTGCGCGGTCGGAGTCCACGCCCGTTCGCGCACCCATCGCTCCGCGTAGTCGCCGAGGCGGATCTTCGCCCGAAGCGGGTCGGTCCACTCCCCTTGCGACATCACGGACTCCACCCGGGACGAGGTAGAGGTCGGCGTCCTTCTTCCGATCGAACGTTTCCGGCGCGGTCCGCCGGCGACCATCGGGGCCGAGGTAGCTCGCCTGGTACCGGCCGGAGGGCAGCCTCCGGACGGAGCCGAAGCGACGGTGTCCGGGCCGGTTGGCCATCAGGCCACCCCCCGACAGGTCCCGCCACACGTCCGCTTCGGTCATCGGCTCGACACGTCCGGCCTGGACGAACGCCTCCAGATCGACCAGAGCAATGCGCACGTGGCGGCCGACGTGGTGGAACGCGATCCGCCGTTCCGAGATCAGACGCCGGACGAAGCGCACCGACGTGTTGAGGTGCGTCGCTGCCTCCGGCACCGTGAGGTACGGCGACGGACCAGCTCCCAACGACTTCATGCTGACCTCCTGCTGACCTGTTGACCGTGCTGCGTTGCTGCGCTGCGGTGTCGTTCGGCGATGGCGGCGGCGAGTTCGCGTTCGCCGTCGTCGCGGTGTCCGTAGTGGATGGGCCACCAGTCGTTGATCACGGTGACGCTGTCCAGGTCGGGCGGGATGTCGCCGGGGTCGTCGGTGTCGCGGCCGAGTTGGGCGAGGTCCTCGGCGAGCCGCCAGGTCCGCCGTTGCCGGCGGAGGGCGGTGAAGGTGGTGGAGTAGCGGTGGCTTTTGGTGAGGAAGTGGCCGCGGAACCCGAGCATGTGCGCCCACCGCCGCAGGTTCAGCCCGCTCGTAGTCGGCCAGGCCGCCGAGGTCCCACGCGGTGCTGATCATGCGGCGGTGGTGGTCGGGGATGGGCAGGTGCGCGATGTGGGTGCGGTCGCGGATGGGCCGGTCGGCGCCGTCGGTGGCGCCGGTGGTCTTGGTGGCGTATTTGGCGATGTAGCCGGCGAGGGCCAGGTCGGTGATCTCGCCGTGCTGGTCTTCGATCTGCCGGCGCGCGGTCGGGGTGACCTCCCGTAGGTCGAGCTGGACACCCCAGCCCAGCACGAGCGGTGTCCCGTCCGGCCGCGCGATGGTGAGGGTGGTGGCGCGGGCCGCCGCGGTGATGGCCGCGCGGAACGCGGGCAGGTCGAGCCCGGCGGGTGGCGGGTCGGTCGGTCCGTCGGGGCCGTCGATGCGCAGGACGGCGTGGAAGTGGACCAGGCCGCGGCGTTGGTACTCGGCGACCTTGGCGTAGGACAGCCGGGCGTGCTCGCAGAACTGCGGCTGCTCGGACGCCGAGCTGGGCGGCGAGGGTGCGGCGCAGGGTGGTGGTGAACCGGGCCCACAGCGCGCCGGCGTGGGCCTGCCACAGCACCGCGCCCTGATAGTCGTAGGTGTCCGGGTCGACCGCGGTCCCGACCCGCGGGTCGTCGGGGCGGTGCCGCTCCCCGCACCGGCAGGGGATGACGTGCCCGCGGCGGGTGAGGGTGCGGGTGTGCACCGGCCCGAACGACGGCGCGGTCAAGGTCAGGAACATCCGTGGCCGGTCGGCGACGGTGTCGGGGATGTTCTTGGACTCGTCGCCGGCGAGGCCGGCGCGCAGCAGGTGGAACGCGTCGGTGCGGTAGCGGTCGGAGCAGGCCGGGCAGACGGCTTCGCGGCGGTTCCCGCACGGGGCCAGCACGGTGCCGGCCCGCTCGAGCAGCACCGCCCCGTCGCGGTCCCGGATCTGGGAGCCGCCGTGCAGGTGGATCGGCATGGAGCAGCCGCGGGTCTGCTCGACCTGGGTGCGCCACTGCCGGTAGTCGGCGGCGCGGAGGCGGGCGCTGAGGAGGTCGGTGGGAGGTCGGTGACCGGGGTGTGGGTCATGGGCGTCTCCGTTGCCGGTGTTGGTCGAGGTCGACCACCCCGCCACCAGCCGCTGCTGGCGCTTGGCGCGGTGGCGGGGTTGGTGGGCAGGTGTGGGCCAGGACGAGGGGCGTTGCAGCCGTTCCCAGCGGGTGATCTGCTCGCGGGTGGTTTTGGGGACGAGGACGGCGGTGCCGAGCAGGGATGGCGGCGCCGCAGCGGATGCGGTGTTGGGAGCCGCGGGTGAGCCAGTGGCGGCGCAGCAGCTGGTGCACCGCGTCGTCCTCGTAGCGGGGCACCCGGGCGACTTCGTGGTGGTGGTCGGTGCGGGTGTAGACCCGCTCGGCGTGCCCGACGAGGAGGTAGCCGCAGCGGACGGCGTTGCCGGCGATGGTGTGCATGAGGTCGATGTCGTTGCTGTCCACCCGACCCCGCCCGGACGGCGCCGGGATGGTGGTGACGGGGTTGCCGAACAGATCGGTCTGCTGGTTGTTGGTCATGGTCATCGCCCGCTGCGGCCGTGGCGGTGCAGCTGGCGGGCCAGCACCAGCAGGTCGTGGCGGCACTCGTGGATGACCCCGTCGGCGCGCTGCTCGGCCCACGCCACGGTGCGGCCGGTGCCGGTGAGGGCGTCGCCGGCCATCCGGTAGTCGACCTCGCCGCCGCTGGTTTCCTGGCAGAACCGGCGGGTGGCCTGCACCCCGGCGACGGAGATCACCGCGGAGGTGACACCGGTGGTGGTGTCGCATTCGGTGACCCCGATGCTGCCGTCGCGGCTGACCACGACCGCGGTCACCCGGACCCCGAGGTGTTCGGCCACGACGGCGTGCCCGGCCTCGTGGATGCAGGTGATGACCCGCTGCCAGCCCGGGTCCCAGCCCCGCGCGGTCACCGCCCGGGAGCGCCAGGCCGCGGGTGGCGGGTCGAGCCACCAGTCCAGGTCCGCCGGTCACCGCGCTCGCCCAGCTCGGCTGCGGTGCGGTCATGGGGTCCACCACCAGGACATGCGGGCTTCGCTGCACCATTCCCGGACCAGCTGCCGGGTCACATACAGCTCAGCGGCGGTGGCGGCGAGGCAGGCGAGGGTGAACGCGCCGGAGCCAGCGCCACACAGCCACCAGGCCGCGGCGAGGGCGGCGGCGAGGGTGATGCTGGTTTTCAGCCAGGTGGCGATGGCCCATCCGGTGACGGCCCACATCACGCCACCCGCCCATCATCGTCATCTCCGCCCCGACCGGCGGGCAGGTGGATCAGCTCGGCGGGGCGTGGGCGGGGGTGGCAGGTGGTGACGAGTTCGTCGATGTCGTGGTCGGTGCTGTAGCCGGCGCGGAACCGGACCGGGAGCCGGGTGATCGGGTCGATGGTGAACCCGATCCCGGCATGCCGCGGCATCGCCGGGGATCTCGTCGGCCAGGGCGCCGCGGTCGCGGGCCCCGTCGCCCAACACCATGTCGACGTGGGAGGCGGTGGTGACGCCGAGGCAGACCCGGGTGGTGAACAGGTCCCGCACATCCAGGATGTCTTTGGACGGTTCTTGGATGTACCCGGCGACCGAGAACCGGGGTGCCCGGCCTTGGGTCATGATCTCCGCCAGCAGCCGGAGGGCTTCGCGGACGTCGGAGCGGTCGCCGTAGGCGGTGAGCATGGCCAGCTCGTCGATGACCAGCAGCTCGAACGGGGTCTCGACGGTGATGGGGCAGGCCCGTTGTCCGCCGTGGGTGCGCATCCATTCCAGCCGGGCGCGCATGCGGTCCCGGAAGTCGGCGACCAGGTCGAGCGCGTCGGTGGGGGTGATGGCGTAGCTGGTGAACAGGGGTCGGCCGCGTTCGAGCTCGGCGCCGCCTTTCAGGTCGATGCCGTGCACCCGGATCAGGCCGTCGCGGATGGCCGGTCCCATCGCCCGCAGGGGTCCCCACAGCAGCGACCCTTTCCCGGCCCCGGAGGCGCCGGCGACGAGCAGGTGTTTGCCGAGCAGGTCGAGGTGGAAGGGGCCGCCGTACTCGTTGTCCCCCACATCCAGCCGCCGCAAGTCGACCAGGTCGGCGGTGGCGGGGATGTCGGGTGCGGGGATGACCTCGGCGAACGGGAGTTCCCGCTCCACCACCACGGTGAGCACCGAGGGGCGGCGTTTGCTGATCGCGACCCGGTGCGCCATCAGGGCTTCGGCGAGGGCGTCGGAGCGGTCGGTCCAGGTCTTGAGGTCCTGCCCGCGGACGAGGCGGACGGTGAGGACGTCGATGGACGGGGTGACCGCGCGGGCGCGGATGACGCGGGGGCTGAGGAGTTCGCCGGTGCGGCGGCGGTGTTTGGTGAGGCCGACGTCGTCGAGGGCGTCGCGCCAGTGGTGGCCGCGGTAGTCGGTCCAGCGTCGCCACCCGGACCGCAACCAGGGTGCGGCGAACCGGTCGAACGAGGGTGGGTGGGTCCGCCACCACAGCAGCACCACCGCGACCACACCGGCCAGGGCGCTGCCCGTGACCAGCCACCCCCACCGGTAGGTCGCCCACGCCGAGGGCGAGCGGGGAGCAGGAGGAAGCCGGGGTGGCGGGCCAGCCAGATCAGGCCGCGGATTTCGCGGCCGATGGGGCGGGTGGAGCGGCGTTGCGGTGTGCGGGCCGGGTCGGTTCCGGCCAGGACGGTATTGTTCATGGCACTATCGCCTTCACGATCGGTCGACATGATGGGTTGGTGGGTGTGGTAGTGCGGGGCGCCCGCCCTCGTTTCCGCCAAGAACACCTGGCGGGCGCCCCACCCCTGGCTAGCGTCCGCGGAATTGTCCGCGGGCGGATTCGAGTTGGACCATCAGGAACGCCACATCCCGGGTGAGGTTGGCGTGGGTGTTGCGGAACCCGCCGGCCCGATGCGGGATCCCTTTCAAAGCGCCGCGCAGGGTGCGCATTCCGACGCGGATGTCGTCGACGGTGCGGTCCACAGTCCTGGACATGGTTTTATCTCCATTCTCGTGAGGTGAGTTCGGCTTCCCACCGTTTCGCGGTGGTGGCCATGACCCGCAGCGAGTTGTGGGCTTTCTTCGCCGCCGCTTTCAGCTCCTCCGGGCTCGCCGCCGACCAGGTCAGCCGGCCCCCGACCCCGTTGCTGGCCCGCGCCCCGCCACGCCCACCCGTGCTGCCGCCGGTGCGGTGGTGCGCGGGGAGTTTCGCGGCGAGCTGCTCGGCCTGCAGCAGCGCGTCACCCACGGTTTGCAGGGCGAACCAGAACTCGTCGAACTTCCGCTTCGACCGCCGGTTGATCGCCGACTTGATCGGCCTGGTCACCGCTCACACCCCCTTCCGGATCGCCAGCTGGGCCAGCCGGATGCCCTCGGCGATCCCGGCCCGCCACGCCACCTCCGTCGCCACCACCGGCTCACCCGCGGGCCGGCGCGCCCAGCTGCGGCGCTCCCGTTCCAGCCGGCGCACCAGCCGCCCGACCCCGGCCGGCACCCGACGATTGTTTGTGCTGTTTCCGTCCATCACACCCGCTCCTTGTTTGTCTCGTATCCGATTCCCGTGATCCCACCGATCACCGGTATTGCCTCGCCGTAGCAGTCGGGGCACAGCCCACTGCCTGCGCAGGCTTGGCATTCGATGCCGTCCCCGGCGTTCGGGTAGCTGTCCGGGGTGCAGCCGTAGCCGTCGCACACATCACACGCCCCGGAACCCGAGCATTCCGCTACAGTTCATCACTCACCTTCCCGACCTGTTTTTGGCATACCGGTACCGACACCCGCATTCAGCGGGTCTTCGATAATTGGTGGTGGCGGTGATACCGCCGGAATCGTTGTGCGGGACCGGCGCCTATTCGGCCGGAGTTCCCGCCACCGGCGAGGGCGCGGCCTGCGCGCCGATCAGCTCCCCGGCCACCGCGGTCAGGGTGTCCCGCAGCCGCAGCAACTCCGTGCGCGGCAGGAACAGCGTGACCTGCGCAGCGTTGCTGCCCTGCACGGTCACCGTCACCCGGTCATCGCCGGGGTAGAGCCGGTGCGAGATCTGCGTGTGCTCGTTGAGCTGGGCGTCCACCCCGAGCGGCATAAACGCCTCCCACTCCGGCCCGGTGCTCACCGCGCACCCCGCCCGCTGACACGAGCGCCGGCCGGCCAGCCGCCGGGACCGCGGACCGTGGACGGGTGGGTGGCGGGACGGGGATGCCGCGGGCGGCCAACCGGGCCAACAGCACCAGCTGCTCCCGCTGGTCCGCCCGATACGCCAACACCTCCCGGGTGACCGCCACCCCGGCCGCCGCCAGCACCCCGACCCCGCCGACCACGGCCAGCGCCCACAACACCGTGGACAGCAACGCCGCCACCGCCGTGACCACCGAGCCGATCACCGACACCACCAGCGCGACCGGCCCCACCCGCCAGGGCCAAGCCGACCAGGGCGCCACCGCCCGAGCTGCCGCAGCTGCGCACGTTCACCTGACACATGACCGGCCCCCCGGGCTACTTGTCGTCCGGACGCGGCGCCGGCGACACCGAACGGCGGGCAGCCACCGGGGTCAACCCGGTCGCCTTGAACGAGATCCCCGAGATCGACCGCCCATCCGGGGAGTCGATCTGATAGGCGTTGATCCGCGGGTTGATCAGCTCCACCCGGGCGTCCTCCTCGAACCCCGGCCCCGGGTCGGTCTCCAGGGTCACCTTGATCTCCTCCCCCTTCGGCGCCCGCACGCCCGCCCTCCACGCGCAGCTTCGCGAACAGCGACACCACGAACTGGGTCACACCCTCCCGGTCCGTCACCACCACCAGACCGCCCTGCCCGTCCTCGCGCATCTTCGGCGCCGGCGGCTCCACCACCACCAACTTGTAGTCGTTCAACAACACTTTGAG
>CAWJFD010000025.1:0-130582 GCA_963841985.1 uncultured Actinomycetota bacterium | reverse complement strand
ACCGTCCCACCGGAATCGATGGCGGTGACGTTGTACGACATGGCCACGGGCATCCCGCGCAGGACCTCGCGAACGTCGTCGACGGTGGTGCAGACCTCCAACAGGTACCGCAGCACCAGCGGGATCGCGAAGCCTCGACCTGAACCCGGCCGGCCACCGAACGCCAGCGACATCGCCAGCCCCGCGTCGTTCATCCCGTCCAGCAGCCCCCACAGACAGTCGCCCGTGCCGATCACCCGGCGCCCGGTGAACCGGCTGGAGTAAACGGTGTACTCGAAAAGCTCGGGACTGTAGTCGTAGTTGCGGCACAGCATCGGGGCCGGCCACGGAACCGCCAGCTGTGAGCAGCCGGGGGAGAAGCGCGGCGCGCTCCACAGCGTGAGCATCCGGGCGGCTGTCTCGTCGCCGCCCACCAACCCGACCAATCGCTGGTAGGTCGGCAGCAGCTCGGGCATGTGGCGGGCCAGCATTCGGACCGCGACCGACAGCTCCGGTCGGTCCTGCGGGTCGTGGCCCAGGTACCAGGCACGGTAGTGCGGCCAGGTGGCGTCGAACAACGCGCGCCAGCGCGGGCCGGGGACCGGCTCGTCGATCCCGTAGACCGTGCGGTGGTACTCGAGACCACTCATCGGGACAGTCACCCCCACACAGACCCTGTGCTGCGGAACGTTTCGCTCCCTCTGTCCAGCCAGGGCGGGACCGTTGTGGAGGCGATCTTCTCACGGAGGCGTCGCCGCCACCGGTGCAGCTCGGACCTCTCCCCGGTGACGCACATGTCCGATTGGGGCACGATGTCGATCGCAGCTGATGGAGTCGCATCCGAGCGGCGCCGCCCGAGGGGGACACATGCCGATGACCCTCGCCGCCCTGCTGCAGCAGCCGGCGCTCGGGCTGACCGCGCTGACCGGTGCGGACGCGCTGCGGCGCGAGATCAGCTGGGTACACGCGAGCGAGCTGGTCGACCCGACGCCCTATCTCGACGGCGGTGAGCTTCTGCTCTCGGTCGGGATGTGGCTGGATCCGGTCGCCGACCGGTCCGCGCAGCGGGCACAGGTCGTGGCCTACGTCGATCGGTTGGTCGACGCCGGTGTGGTCGGCCTCGGCTTCGGCGTCGGGTTGCAGCACGCCGAGATGCCGGTCGGGCTGGTCGACGCGGCTGACGCCCGCGGGCTGCCGCTGATCCAGGTACCCGAGCACACCGCGTTCGTGGCGATCGGACGCAGCGTCTGGGAGGCGCTCGCCGCCGACCAGAACGCGGAGATGACCCGAACCTCCACCGCCCAGCAGGATCTCACCAGAGCGGCCGTCGCCGGTGGCGCGTCCGGGTTGATCCGTCGGCTGGCGGAACGCCTGGACGGTTGGGCTCTGTTGCTCGACGTCGGCGGCGCTGTTCAGCACGCCGCCCCGACCGGCGCGGACCGTCGGGCCGCCTGGTTGGGCACCGAGCTCGAACGCTTCCGTGATCTGTCCAGCCCGGTCAGCGCCACGCTTTCCGTGGAGAACGACCAGATTGCCGTGCAGTCACTGCGTCCGGCCGGCGTACTGGTGGCTTCCTCGCAGTGGGCAGCCCGCAGCGGCTCAGCCGGGAGCAGCGCACGGTGCTGAACACCGCGGTGTCGCTGCTGACGCTGATGTTGGCCCAGGCCAGCACCCTGCGGCAGGCGGAATCGCACCTGCGGACGGCGATCTTCGAGCTCCTGGTGGGCGGCGAGGTCGGCGCGGCGAAACTCGCGGGTGGACTGTGGGGCGGGCTGCCGGCCGATCCGGTGCGGTTGCTGCTGGTGGCGGGGTCGACGCGGGGCCGGGATGACCTCGCCGAGAACTTCGAGCGCACCGCCGGTGCCCGCGGGCGGAGCGGGGTCGCGTCCGGCGAGCGGTTGTTCTACGCGGAGGTCGACGACCGGTTGGCCGTGGTGTATCCGGCTCGCGGCCGGTTGCGGAGCCGCGTGCTGGCCGCGGTGGCCGGACCGGCCGGGCTCACCGCAGGAGAATCGACCGAGGCGACATCCACCGCCATGGCCCGGGCCCACCGGGAGGCCGAGCAGGCGCTCGCCGCGGGGGTCCGGGCGAATCGGCGGCTGACGTCCTTCACCGATATCGGCGCGTCCGGTCTGCTCAGCCTCCTGGCCGGGCCGACGGCGACCGCGTTCGCCGAATCGATGCTGCGACCGTTGGTTGAGCACGACGCTTCCGGACGGGGTGACCTCGTCCGCTCGCTCGCAACCTGGCTCGACCACAACGGTGAGTGGGATGCGGCGGCTGCGGCTCTGGGTATTCACCGGCATACGTTGCGCAACCGCATTCGCCGGGTGGCGGGTTTGCTCGACCGGGATCTGGAGGTGGCTGCGGTGCGAGCGGAGTTGTGGGTCGGGCTTCGGTTGTTGAATGAACAGGCACTGGGTCGGTCGGGTAGGTCGGCTTCCGGTCCGTCGGTGAGACGGGATGGACCGGAGCGGCGGTTGGTGCGGTAGCCGAACTCGATCCGCCTGTCTTGCTCACTGCCTTATCGAATGTCGTGGTTGCTTGGGCTTTAGCCCTCGCGGCCAGCATTGAGCGACGGCAGCGCTTCGAGGCACGCAAGACATCAGGTAATTGCGGTCCGAACTATCGCTCTTTTTCATCATATGAGGTGAGGGATGTAACGGCGCGGCATCCTTGAGCGAAAGGGTAACCGGCGGGAAGAAGACCGCAGGTGGGGTTCGGTGGCGCTCGATCGAGCGATGCCGGGTCATTCGTTGGCGAAGCGTCACGGCGCGTGCCACTCTCGATGTGGGCGCGGCATGGCAACGTCGAGGCTGATGCGCCGCCGCCGTGGGGGAGCAGGGACGCGCCAGGGCTGTCGCGCCGGATCGGCCAGTTCTCGGGCTTGGAAGGGATCGACGCTCATGCGGTTGTCGCCACGCTGGTACCTCCTGCTGGGGGTGGTCGCAGTGGCGGTGGTGCTGGTCGGGCTGGTGGTCTTCGGGCCAGGTCAGGTGCTGCCGATCCCGGGGTCGCCGTCTGCTGCCCCCTCGCCGTCGGTTGCCCCCCCGCCGCCGCCGATCACGTTCGTGCCGCCCCCGCCACCGACGTCGTTCCTCTATGTGAACCCGGCCGGGTCGGACAGCAACGACGGTTCGGTGAACCGCCCGTTGGAGACCATTCAGGCCGGTCTGGACCGGGCCACGCCGGGCACCCAGATCACCCTCGCCCCCGGGGTGTACCGGGAAGAGCTACAGACCACACACGACGGCACGGCCGCCGCCCCGATCTGGATCAAGGGACCGGAGACGGGGACCGACCGTGCCGGCCGCTATCAGGCGGTGGTGTACGGGACCAGTCGCGTGCTGAGTGTCGACAACAGCTACTACGTGTTCGACGGGTTCACCATCGACGGGCAGGAGAAGCTGGCGGGTGTCGCGTTCCCCGGTGATCTGAGCGGTATTGACGCGTTCAAGGTCGGTGTGCAGCCGCAGGTGGAAGACGGGCGGCTGATCTACATCGGCGCCGGCGACGAGTCCCGCGACCTGAGCGGTATCACCATCAGCAACATGTTCCTGTCCGGCGCCGGTGGAGAGTGTGTCCGGCTGCGCAACAACGCCCATGACAACGCGGTGGTCGATTCGGTCATCCAGTACTGCGGGATGTACGGCAAGGGGGACGACGACGAGAAGCGGGCGACGTTCCACAACGGGGAGGGCGTCTACATCGGCACGAGCCCGAACTCCGACGACCAACCCATGCACGACAACGACACGAGCTCCCGCAACCTGGTGACCCGCAACATCATCCGAACGTTCGGGTCGGAGTGCTTCGACGTGAAGGAGAACGCGCACAACAACGAGTTCGCGGACAACATCTGCTCGGCCAACACCGAACCGGTCGATTTCGACGGCAGCAATGTCGAGCTGCGCGGCCACCAGAACGTAGTGCGCAACAACGTGATCACTGACAGCGCCGGCTACAGTGTGAAGATCGCCAGCGACGACGACGGCTACGACACCGGTGGAAACGTCGTCCAGGACAATCACCTCACCAACTCGATCGTTGCCCTGAAACTGGAGACCAAGTCCATCCAGTCAGCGATCTGCGGCAACACCGTGGCCACGCAAACGCTCATCGAGAAGGATGACGACGACTACACCCCGGGCGACATCACCGCCCCCTGCTGAGCCGCCCCACCGGCGTAGCGACGACTGGTGAGTCCTCCGTGAGCGCACCGAGCGCGGTGACTCACGCCTTGAGGCATCATTGGCGTCCCGTGTCACGGGCCGGGGGCAGGCATTTCACGCCCACTCCGGGGCACGCCGTCCGTCCGCGGCCTCCGCGGCCTCGTCGGCCTCCCAGCGCAGCAGGTCGCCCGGCTGGCACCTGAGCACCTCGCAGAGAGCGGCGAGCGTCGCGAAGCGCACCGCCTTGGCCCGGCCGTTCTTGAGTACCGCCAGGTTGGCGGGGGTGATTCCGACGCGGTCCGCGAGCTCGCCGACGGACATCTTCCGCCTGGCCAGCATCACGTCGATGTCGACGGCGATCGGCATCAGATCACCTCGTCCAACTCGGCCTGCATCTGCGCCGCTTCGACGTCGCGCGCGACGGCCTGGGCGAGCAGCATCCGCAGCACGAGCACGATGAGCGCGACCCCCAGGATGGCCACGCCGACCCCGCCCATGATGACCGTGACGCCCGGGTCGTCCCGCTGGCCCGGCGCGTTGAGGACGGTAACCGCGAACCACACGAGGGCGGCCGCCACGATCGCGCCGATCACGCCGTCCACGTACCGGAAGGCGGCGTGGGAGAACACGGTTCCGCGTCGCACCATCGTCACCAGCCGCCATACGCAGACCAGGGCGACCTGGACCGACACCATGCCCAGGATCGTGATCACGCGCAGCGGGGTCAGCGGGAGCGACCCGTCCTCCGGGTCGCTCCCGCTGACCAACGCCCACACCATCCCCGCCTGTACCACCACGGTGCCGGCGAGCACCACCCCGAGCACGGCGCGAAGCGCACGCACTGCCAGTTTCCCCATGGGCCGTCCTTCCATCGAGTTGCGATGGAAACCTATCGATATTCGACAGGATAGAGCAAGGGCGGGGGTGAAGGATGCGGCGGCGGCTCCGGGTCCCTGCGCGGCGGGTGAAGTAGGCGCGGGTGCGCGGGTCCAGCCGCAGCCGGGTGAGCCCAACGGTGGAGAGCACGTTGTTCGAGGCGCGGTCCGCTTTCGGGACCACGACATGTGCGCCGCAGAGCGCGGCGCGGGCGGCGGCGTAGGCGTCGATCGGGTCGGACTTGTCCCGAGCCCGGCGGGTGCCGGACCTGCGCGAGTATGGCGCGTCCGTGCTGGACACAGGGACGCCGAACCGGGCTACCCTGCTGCTTGCAGGTCACCAAGTCTCGTCCTGGTGGCCGTGTGCTGTCCTGGACCCCGACGGCGTCACGCAGCGAGCGATGCGTGGGGGTGTTGGGTATGCGGCAGCGCGTGCGTGCGATGCCCGGAACCGGGATTCGCCAGGTGGACTGGCCGCGGCGCAGGTTGACGGTGGACGCAGCTGAGCGCGCTGCCGTGCCCGACGTCCTGCTGATGCACGGCGGCAACCGGGCCGGCACGTGATGAGGGTCCTGATCGTCCAGGAAGAACCACACGGTGGTTTCGCGCAGGTCGACTGTGCGGCCCGCTTCCTTGGACTCGCCATCCTCGGACAGACCAGGTGTGGCGCTGACGCGATACGGCAGCTGAGGCACAACGAAGTAGACCTGGTTCTGCTCGATATCGACTCTCCCCACATGCGCGGCCTCGAGTTGCTGCGCATGATCCGCAGCCACGGCTACGCCAATGATGTTATTGCCGCGATTGGGAGTGACAATCCCACCGCACTGCGGGCGTCCCTGTGCTACGGAGCACTCTATTGCCTTGTCAAACCGATTTCGTTCACGGTGATGCGACAGAGTCTCGGACGCTACTGTAATTACCGCGAGCGCCTCGCTCGCTGCGGGCAGCTCGTCGGGCAGGCGGAGGTAGACGATCTGCTGGCCAGCCTGTGCGAACGGGATCATAACCACTTGCCGACAGGGGTCTGTGCCGAGACGCTGGATTCGGTCGTGGGGGAGCTGTGTGCGGCCGATCGGTCCATTGGTCTCTCGGCGGTCGAGTTGGCGCGGATCATGGGCGCCTCTCGTGTGACGGCACGACGCTACCTCGAATACCTTGCTGACGCGGGGCTGGCTCGGCGGGACATTTGCTACGGAGGACCGGGCCGTCCCGAGGTGCGTTATCAATGGCGGCGGCCTGGGCGCGAGTACGCCTCGGCGGCCACCCAACTTTCGAGTGCGGACCGTGAGCGGGCCGTGTGATGAGTACCGAGCATCTGGACGTCCTGACCGGACATTGATGCCATGGACGGGGTGGAGATCGACATCCCGCCCGGTCGTCATATACGTGCCCACCTTGCGCCGCCGTGCCATCGTCCCGCAGGAACAGCGCTTCAGACCTGTGCCGCCGTAGCGGGCACAAACCTCGGATGCCTTCGGGCCTGCATCCTCGGCACGGTCTTCCAGATCGAACGCAGGGGCTCGGGCGGACGCCGAATCCGGAACACGCGTCCCGTCGATCAGCACTCGGACGCACCGCGGTGGATGCCTCGAGCTACTGGTGGTCCGCCTGGAGCCGGTGCACCCGGATCAGGTTCGTCGTGCCCGCTGTCCCCGGTGGCGATCCCGCCACTATCACGACCAGCGCGCCCTCCTGGTGCCGTCCGATCTTGATCAGGGCGTCGTCGACCAGCCGGACCATCGCGTCGGTCGATTCCACCTCCGGTACGAGGAACGTCTCGGCACCCCAGCTCAGGGCGAGCTGGCTGCGCACGGCGGGCACCGGCGTGAACGCCAGCAGCGGCAGCCGGGGATGCAGCCGGGCCATCCGACGCACGGTGTCCCCGGACTGCGAGAACGCCACCAGCGCCTCCGCCTCCAGGCCTTCGGCGACGTCGCGGGCGGACAGCGCGATCAGGTCGGACTGGTTGCGCATCGCCTGCCGGAGCGGTGGCACCACAGCCATGTCCTCCGACTCGACCTCGACGATGATCCGGGCCATCGTGCGCACCGACTCGATGGCGTACGTCCCGACGCTGGTCTCGCCGGAGAGCATCAGGGCGTCCGCGCCGTCCAGTACCGCGTTGGCGACGTCGGACGTCTCGGCGCGCGTCGGCCGCGGGTTGGTGATCATCGAGTCGAGCATCTGGGTGGCCACGATCACCGGCTTGGCGCGCTCGCGGCACATCTGCACGGCGCGCTTCTGCACCACCGGAACTCTTTCCAGCGGGAGCTCGACGCCCAGATCGCCACGCGCGACCATGACCGCGTCGAAGGCGTTGATGATCGCCTCGAGGTTCTCCACCGCTTCCGGCTTCTCCAGCTTGGCGATCACCGGGAGCCGGACGCCGGCCTTGTCCATGATCTCGTGCACCAGCTGGATGTCGGCCGGGGACCGGACGAAGGACAGCGCGATGAAGTCCACCGTCAGGCTGAGCGCGAACTCCAGGTCGGCGATGTCCTTCTCGCTCAACGCCGGCACCGAGACGTTCATGCCGGGGAGCGAGATCCCCTTGTTGTCCGACACGCTGCCGCCCTCGACCACCGTGCAGCACACGTCGTTGCCGTCCACGTCGGTGACCGCGAGTCCGACCTTGCCGTCGTCGATCAGCAGGCGGTCCCCTGGGCGGGCGTCCTCGGCGAGGCCCTTGTAGGTGGTGGAAACCCGGTCGTGGGTGCCGGCCACGTCGTCGACGGTGATCCGTACGGACTCCCCGGTCTGCCAGTTGACCGGACCGGCAGCGAACCGGCCCAGCCGGATCTTGGGTCCCTGCAGGTCGGCGAGGATGCCGACGGCCCGCCCTGCGTTGTCGGCTGCGGTGCGGACCGCGCGGTACACCCGCTCGTGATCCGCTCGATCGCCGTGGCTGAAGTTCAGCCGCGCGATGTCCATCCCGGCCTCGACGAGCCGGCTGATCTGCTCGTCGCTCGACGTCGCGGGACCGAGCGTGCAGACGATCTTCGCCCGGCGGATCCGGCCCGCCGTCATCGGCTGATCTCGCTGGAGTGCCGAACGAGCCCGTCGTCAACTCTCATGGGGCTTCCTTCCTCGATGCCACGCAGTTCAGTTCCTGGGGGTCACAGCAGCAACCGCCGGTTGTCGAGCAGCGCTCCTCGACAACCGGCCAGGGACACCGACCGTAGAGCGGTCCGATCGTGAGGGCTACCCACCGTCCGGACGTTGCTCGTGGCGAGTCGAAGTCTCCCGCGGCTCGGTGGACCGTCCACCGGCGATGTCGTGATCAGGTGTGACCCCAGGAGTCGGGGCCTCGGCGACGATCGGCCCTTCCCCGTCGACCTTCTTACCGGCCACGTTG
Source organism: uncultured Actinomycetota bacterium (assembly GCA_963841985.1). Lineage (GTDB taxonomy): Bacteria > Actinomycetota > Actinomycetes > Mycobacteriales > Pseudonocardiaceae > Pseudonocardia. The sequence goes on along the minus strand of CAWJFD010000025.1, from coordinate 122,198 downwards.
AACAAGATGTTCAGCAACACCGCGGTCACGGCTGCCGCGCAGATGCCGGACTCGAAGATGGTGCCGAACCAGGACGGGAACTCCTCGTAGAACTTCGGCACCGCGATCGGCAACACGCCCATGCCGAGCGCGAGGGCGACGATCACGAGGTTCGCGTTGCCGTCGTAGTCCACCTTGCTCAGCGCGCGGATACCGCTCGCGGCAACCGTGCCGAACAGCGCCAGACCGGCGCCGCCGAGCACGGGGGTCGGGATGGACGCGACGATCGCGCCGAGCTTCGGCAGCAGGCCGAGCAACACCAGGATCACGCCGCCCGCCGCCACCACGAAGCGGCTCTTGATCCCGGTGATCGCCACCAACCCGACGTTCTGCGCGAACGCGCTGAGCTGGAAACCGTTGAGGAAGCCACCCGAGATCATGCTGGACAGGCAGTCGGCGCGCAGGCCGGCGACGACCGTCCTCCCGTCCGCCGGGCGGTCGACGATCTCACCGATCGCGAGGATGTCGGCCGTGGCCTCCGTCATGATCACGATCATCACGATGGTCAACGAGAGGATCGCGGCGAACTCGAACCTCGGGAAGCCGAAGTGGAACGGCGTCGAGACCGCGACCCAGGCCGCGTCCCCGATCCGGCTGAAGTTCGTCATCCCCAGCGGGATCGCGACGAGCGTGCCGAGCGCGAGGCCCATCAGGATCGCGATCCGGCTGAAGAAACCGGGAAGGAACCGGTAGATGAACAGGATGATCAGCAGCGTCAGGAACGCCAGGCCGATGTTGGCGGGCGAGGCGAAGTGGTCGGATCCGACGCCGCCCGCCGCCCAGTTGACGGCGACCGGGAGCAGCGAGAGCCCGATCACGGTGATGATCGAGCCCGTGACCACCGGCGGGAAGAAGTGGATGAGCCTGTTGAACAGCGGGGTGAGCAGGAAGCCGATGAGACCGGCCACCAGGATCGAACCGAAGACGACGGTGAGGGCGCTCGCCCCGCCCCCTGCGGTCTTGCCGATGGCCAGTATCGACGCCACCGCGACGAACGAGGTGCCCTGCACGAGAGGTAGCCGGGCGCCGATCCGCCAGATGCCGACCGTCTGCAGGATGGTGGCCAGTCCGGAGACCAGCAGCGCCGCGGTGAGGAGGTAGGCGAGCTCGCTGAACGGCAACCCGAACGCGGTACCGACGATGAGCGGCACCGCGATCACGCCGGCGTACATGCTCATCACGTGCTGCAGGCCGTACAGCAGCAACTGCCCGACCGGCATGCGCTCGTCGACGGGATGGACCTCGCCGTCGAGGCCACCGGCGCGCTTCAGCTTCCAGGCCATCACCGGGCCCGTCCGTGACGTCCGCATCGAGTCGTCTGTCCGGAGAGGGTCGCGGTGCGCGACCATGCCAGGTCCTGCTTCGTCATGTCGGTTCCCCATGGTTGACGGGCGTCGGATGTCGCAGGCGAGCCGATGCCCGATGGAGGACAGCTCCGACCATTGCGCTCCTCGGCGCCTGCTCGGCTGAGTCAGCCAAGCGGAATAACTATTCCGCTGTGCGACACAGTAGGAGCAAGGTGACAGCGCGTCAACGCTGTCGTCGTCACATCACGGAGACGACAACCCGTCCGGTCCAGTGCCGGTCCATACGGGTGGTCCGTTCAGGCGGAGGCGTGCTCGGCGTAGCGGTCCGACATGGTTGCGGCGGCCCGCTGCAGTGCCAGTGCCGCCCGGCGAACCACGTCGGAGGTCATCCGTGGCTCCGGGCCGGAGAAGGAGATCGCGCTGAGCACCGGAGCTCCGGGCACCGGGACGGCGACGCAGGAGACGCCGAGCTCCTGCTCGCCGACCTCGCTCACGTAACCCAGCGCGCGTCCTGCCGCCAGCTCGCGCAGCAACGCATCCGGATCGGTGATCGAGCGCTCAGTGGTCGCCGGCATGCCCGCCACCTGCAGGATGCTGCGGACCTCGGCATCGGTGAGCTGGCAGAGCAGTGCCTTGCCCACGGCGGTGCTGTGCATCGACACCCGCCGTCCGACCTGGGTGAACATGCGCATCGAGTGCCGACCCGCGACCTGGGCGACGTAGAGGGCCTGGGTGCCCTCGATGATCGCCATGTTGGCCGTTTCCCCGATCGTCTGCACGAGCTCGGAGAGCACGGGGTCGGCCCAGGTGCCGAACTGGCGCGCGGCGCCGTCACCGAGTCGGATCAGGCCCGGCGCGAGGGCGTAGCGGCGTGAACTGTCCTGCCGTACGTAACCGAGCTCGACGAGGGTGCGGATGAGGCGGTGGATGGAGGGTGCTGGCCGCTTGGTCGCGGCCGCGATGTCGGACAGGGCGAGCGCGCTGCCCCCACCGGCGGCCATGACCTCGAGGATCTCGAAGGCGCGCTGAACCGACTGGACGCCACCGGGCGCCGATGCTCTGGTCACGAGTCCTCCCGATGCGCGGAGCCTTGACCCGCACCCTCAAGCCACCTGCGGAAGCGTTGCTCTTCCGCAAAGCAGAATCTAGCATCCGCTAGTCAGAATCCACCCGGCGAACCACACCGTCACCCGCCCATCGTATCGACGGCACCGAGTGCGCCGTTCCCACCGCATCGGTCGCGGGTCCATCGGCCCCGCTCGACAGGCGGCTCGGGTCGGCGCGAAGGTTGACGGCACGCGGGTACGGCCGTAGTCTACTTCGCGTAGACGGAATAATGATTCCGCAGAGCGAAACATGTATATCTACGGAGGATGGTGTAGCGGTGCGCTTCGAGGTCAACTGTTCGATCTTGTTCACGGAGCTGCCCCTGCTCGATCGGCCACAGGCGGCGAAGGAGGCCGGGTTCGACGCCGTCGAGTTCTGGTGGCCGTGGTCGGTTGCGGTGCCCTCCGACGCCGAGATCGCACGGTTCGCCGGTGCGATCACCGACGCCGGGGTGTCGCTCGTCGGCTTGAACTTCTTCGCCGGCGACATGCCGGGCGGGGATCGCGGCCTCGTGTCCTGGCCGGAGCGCAGCTCCGAGTTCCGCGACAACATCGAGGTCACGCTGGGGCTGGGGGAGCAGCTGGGCTGCCGCGCCTTCAACGCGCTGTACGGCCTCCGCCAGGACGGCTGCTCGCCCGACCAGCAGGACGAGCTCGGCGCCGAGAACCTGGCGTTGGCGGCCGACGCCGCGAAGCGGATCGGCGGCACGGTACTGGTCGAGCCGGTCAGCGGTTCCGACCGCTACCCGTTGAAGACCGCGGCGGACGCGCTGCGCGTGATCGATCGGGCCGGCGGCCCGGGCGCGCGGGAGAACATCCGGTTGCTCTTCGACGTCTACCACCTGTCGGCCAACGGCGACGACGTCGACGCGGCCATCCAACTGGCCGCCGGGCGGATCGGCCACGTCCAGATCGCCGACGACCCGGGCCGCAACGAGCCGGGCACCGGTCGGTTGGACATCGACCACTACCTCGACGGGATCGCCGCCACGGGCTACGACGGCTGGGTCGGTCTCGAGTACAAGCCGAGCGGGGCGAGCGCGGACAGCTTCGATTGGCTGCCCCGCGAGCGGCGCTCGGCCACCCGCTCCTGACCGACCGGCACGGAACAGCATCACCACACCACGACAGACAGCGAGGAGAGGTGCTCCCGAAATGACGACCGTCGCCTTCATCGGCCTAGGGATCATGGGCGGTCCGATGTCCGCCAACCTGGTCAAGGCCGGCTACGACGTGGTGGGCTACAACCGGTCGCCCGACCCGGTCAAGAAGCTGGTCGCCGCGGGCGGTCGCGGCGCCGACGACGTGGCCGGCGCGGTGCGCGGGGCCGACATCATCATCACCATGGTGCCGGACTCGCCCGACGTCGAGGCCGTGACCTGCGACGAAGGCGGCGTATTCGACAACGCGGCCGATGGTGCCCTGTACATCGACATGAGCTCCATCCGGCCCGACGTCTCGGTCCGGGTGGCGAAGATCGGCACGGAACGCGGGCTGCGAGTGCTCGACGCGCCGGTCAGCGGCGGCGAGGCAGGCGCGATCGAAGCCAGCCTCTCGATCATGGTCGGCGGTGCCGCCGAGGACTTCGAGGCGGCCAAGCCCGTGCTCGAGGCGGTCGGCAAGACCATCGTGCACGTCGGACCGGCCGGCTCCGGGCAGACCGTGAAGGCGGCGAACCAGCTGATGGTCGCCGGCAACATCCAGCTGCTCGCCGAGGCGATCGTGTTCCTCGAGGCCTACGGGGTGGATCTGACGGCGGCGCTGGAGGTGCTCGGCGGTGGACTGGCCGGTAGCACGGTGCTCAACCGCAAGGGCGCGGGCATGCTGGCCCGCGAGTTCGCTCCCGGCTTCCGGCTCACGCTGCACAACAAGGACCTCGGGATCGTGACCTCTGCCGCGCGCGAGGCCGGTGTCGTCATTCCGCTCGGTGCGGTGGTCAGCCAGCTCGTCGCGGCCATGGTGGCGCGCGGCGACGGTGGACTGGACCACTCCGGCCTGCTCAAGCTGACCCAGGAGCTGTCCGGTCGCGACAGCTGACCTGCCCCACCTCGAACACCCCCGCACTGCGCGGATACCAGGAGGATCGACATGGCTCGGATGACAGCTGCGGATGCAGCGGTTGCGATCTTGCAGCGGGAGGGCGTGACACACGCCTTCGGCGTCCCCGGCGCGGCCATCAACCCGCTCTACGCTGCGCTGCGCCGCAGCAACGAGCGAGACGGGGGCGGCATCGCCCACGTGCTGGCCCGGCACGTCGAGGGTGCCTCGCACATGGCCGAGGGCTACACGCGGACCCGCCCGGGGAACATCGGCGTCTGCATCGGGACGTCCGGCCCCGCCGGCACCGACATGATCACCGGCTTGTACTCGGCCGCGGCGGACTCGATCCCGATCCTGTGCATCACCGGCCAGGCGCCGACGTCGCGGCTGCACAAGGAGGACTTCCAGGCGGTCGACATCGCGTCGATCGCCAAGCCGCTGACGAAGATGGCCGTCACCGTGCTGGAAGCGGCCCAGGTGCCCGGCACGTTCCAGCAGGCCTTCCACCTGATGCGGTCGGGCCGCCCCGGGCCGGTGCTCATCGACCTGCCGTTCGACGTGCAGATGACCGAGATCGAGTTCGACATCGACACCTACGCGCCGCTGCCGGCGTTCAAGCCCGCGGCGACGCGGGCCCAGGTCGAGAAGGCGCTCGACATGCTCGACGAGTCCGCCGCGCCGGTGATCGTGGCCGGCGGCGGCATCATCAACGCCGACGCGTCCGAGCTGCTGGTGGAGCTGGCCGAGGTCCTCGGGGTCCCGGTCGTGCCGACACTCATGGGCTGGGGAACCATTCCCGACGACCACCACCTGATGGCCGGCATGGCCGGACTGCAGACCTCCCAGCAGTACGGCAACGCGACGATGCTGGCGTCCGACTTCGTGTTCGGCATCGGCAACCGGTGGGCCAACCGGCACACCGGCGGCCTCGAGGTCTACCGCCGTGGCCGCACGTTCGTGCACATCGACATCGAGCCCACCCAGATCGGGCGCGTGTTCCCGCCGGACTACGGCATCGTCTCCGACGCAGGTGCGGCGCTGCAGCTCCTGGTCGAGGTGGCGAAGGAACGCCGCGACGCCGGTCGGGTGCGGGACTTCTCCGCGTGGGTCGAAGAGTGTGCGAAGCGCAAGGGCACGATGCTGCGGCGAACCCACTACGACAACGTGCCGGTGAAGCCGCAGCGGGTGTACGAGGAGATGAACAAGGCGTTCGGGCGGGAGACGCGCTACGTCTCCACGATCGGGCTGTCGCAGATCGCCGGCGGCCAGTTCCTGCACGTGTACCACCCCCGGCACTGGATCAACGCCGGTCAGGCCGGCCCGCTGGGCTGGACGCTGCCGGCCGCGCTCGGGGTCTGCGTCGCCGACCCGGACGCCTCCGTGGTGGCGCTGAGCGGGGACTACGACTTCCAGTTCATGATGGAGGAGCTGGCGGTCGGAGCGCAGTTCAACCTGCCGTACATCCACGTGCTCGTGAACAATTCCTACCTGGGCCTGATCCGGCAGTCGCAGCGTGGGTTCGAGATGGACTACTGCGTGCAGCTGGCCTTCGACAACATCAACAACCCGGACATCGGCAACTACGGTGTCGACCATGTCAAGGTGGTGGAGGGCATGGGGTGCAAGGCCCTTCGGGTGGAGCGCCCCGATGACCTCGCTGCCGCTTTCGACGAGGCCAAGAAGCTGATGGCCGAGTTCCGGGTGCCGGTGGTCGTCGAAGTGATACTCGAGCGGGTCACGAACATCTCGATGGGGGTCGAGATCGACAACGTCGTGGAGTTCGAGGAGCTCGCAACGCTCGACGAGCACGCCCCTACGGCCATCGCGTTGCTCGACTAGGGGACGGGCCGACATGCACGTCGTGGTGGCGCCGGACAAGTTCAAGGGCTCCTTGACCGCCAGCGAGGTCGCCGCGCGGGTCACGGCCGGCATCGCCGAGGTGGTGCCGGCGGTCGAGGTGCGCGAGGTGCCGGTGGCCGACGGCGGCGACGGCACCGTCGACGCGGCACTCGCCGCCGGCTTCGAGCGGATCGAGCTGCGTGCGGATGGCCCGACCGGGAAGCCGGTCCACACCGCCTTCGCGCTGCGCGACGGGGTGGCAGTGGTCGAGATGGCCGACGTCTCCGGGCTGCGGCTGCTCCCGGTCGACGGGCTCGCCGCGCTGGAGGCCAGCTCGTACGGCACCGGTGAGGTCGTCGCGGCCGCCCTCGACCACGGGTGCCATACCGTGCTGCTCGGCATCGGAGGCAGCGCCAGCACCGACGGCGGCGCCGGGATGTTGCAGGCGCTCGGCGCGCGGCTGCTGGACGCGGACGGCGCCGAGGTGGCCAGGGGCGGGGCCGCGCTGGCCGGGTTGGCCCGCGTCGAGCTGGACGGCCTGCACCCCAGGCTGCCCTCGACGACGGTGATCGTGGCCAGCGACGTCGACAACCCGCTGCTGGGACCTCACGGCGCGGCTGCGGTCTACGGGCCGCAGAAGGGTGCTGATCGGGACGACGTCGAGCTCCTGGACGCCGCGCTGGCGCACTGGGCCGACGTACTGGACGCCGCGATGCATCCACGACGGCCGGGCTCGTCGTTGCGCAACACACCGGGGGCCGGGGCCGCCGGTGGCGTGGGGTACGCGGCGCTGGCGGCGCTCGCGGCCGAGCTGAAGCCGGGAATCGATCTCGTGCTGGAGCTCGTCGGCTTCGCCGAGCAGCTGCCCGGCGCCCGACTGGTGATCACCGGCGAGGGATCGCTCGACGAGCAGACGCTCAGCGGCAAGGCCCCTGCCGGTGTGGCCGCAGCGGCTGCCGCCGCGGGAATCCCGGTGGTGACCGTGTCGGGCAGGCTGCAACTCTCGGCGGAGCAGCTGCGGGCGGCCGGCATCGAGCAGGCGTACGCGTTGAGCGACATCGAATCGGACCCGGCCCGCTGCTTCAGCGAGGCCGGGCCGCTGCTGGAGCAACTGGCCGCCCGGCTGGCCCGGGACTGGCTGTCGGATCCGAAAGGGGAAGGTGAGTGATGAGCCCGTCGTCGCCGATCACCGTGCCGCTCTTCGTCAACGGGGGAGGGATGCGCGGGGGGAACGTGCACCACAGCATCGAGGGGAATCCGTTCCTCGGCGAAGCGAACACCGCGCCCCGCTACCGGTTCTACTCCGTGCGCGACGAGTTTCCCGCACTGTGGCCGGTCTCCGAGGGCGGCGTGAGCGTTCCCGGCGAGCTGTACGAGGTCCCGCTCGACGTGATCCGGGACCGGTTCATCCCGGCCGAGCCCCCCGAGCTCGAGCTGAGCGTGGTGGAGCTGGAGGACGGCAGCAGCGCCATGGTCGTGATCCTGCGCGAGGTGGCGTTCGAGGCCGGTACCGGGCTCATCGACATTTCCGAACGGGGCGGCTGGCGGGCCTATCGCGCCGGCTCGGCCGGTTGATCGCGATGGCCGAGTTCGACCTCGTGATCCGGGGCCGCCGGGTGATCACCCGAGCCGGTGAGGTGGCGCGCTGCGTCGCGGTCCGCGACGGCGTGGTGGTGGCGATCGAGCCGTGGGAAGCGGAGCTGGCCGGCGTGCAGACCGTCGAGCTGGCCGACGACGAGGTGCTGCTGCCTGGACTCGTCGACACCCACGTGCACGTCAACGAGCCGGGTCGCACGGAATGGGAGGGCTTCGCCACCGCCACCCGGGCCGCTGCCGCCGGTGGTGTGACCACGTTGCTGGACATGCCCCTGAACAGCCTCCCGCCGACCTGCACGGTCGAGGCGTTGGAGATCAAACAGCAGTCCGCAGAGGGCAAGGTCCACGTCGACGTCGGATTCTGGGGCGGTGCGATCCCTGGCAACATCGACTCGTTGCGTGGGCTGCACGACGCGGGTGTGTTCGGCTTCAAGTGCTTCATGGCCGACTCCGGCGTGCCCGAGTTCCCGCCGCTGGACGTCGCGCAGCTGGAGCAGTACCTCGGGGTGCTGAAGACCTACGGCGCGATGATGATCGTGCACGCCGAGGACGCGGCCGCGATCGAGCACGGGCCACAGGTGCGGGGTCGGCGGTACGCGAGCTTCCTCGCATCCCGCCCGCGCGGCTCGGAGAACCTGGCGATCGCCAACCTCATCGAGGCGGCCCGCAACACCGGCGCGATGGTGCACCTGCTGCATCTGTCCAGCTCGGACGCGGTCCCGATGATCCGTACCGCCCGCCGTGACGGGGTGGAGATCTCCGTCGAGACCTGCCCGCACTACCTGGTGTTCGAAGCCCAGTCGATCGCCGACGGCAACACGCAGTACAAGTGCTGCCCGCCGATCCGGGAGGCCGACAACCGCGAGGAGCTCTGGGCCGCACTGGGGCGCGGAGACATCGACTGCATCGTGTCCGACCACTCGCCGTGCACTCCGGATCTCAAGCGACTCGATATCGGCGAGTACGGCGCCGCCTGGGGTGGCATCTCCTCGCTGCAGCTCGGGCTGTCGGCGGTGTGGACGGAGGCGCGGCAGCGCGGCCACTCGCTGATCGACGTGGTGCGTTGGATGGCCGAGCGCCCGGCGCGGATCGCCCGGCTGCAGCGCAAGGGGCAGATCGAACGTGGCTACCACGCCGATTTCGCGGTCTTCGCCCCGGACGACGCGTTCGTGGTGAACGCGACGCGGCTGCACCACCGCAACCGGATCACGCCTTACGACCAGCGCCCGCTGGCCGGGGTGGTCCGCAGCACCTGGCTGCGCGGTGAGCGGATCTCCGGCGACCAGCCCCATGGCCGCCTGATCACCCGCGGCGAAGCCTGAGGCCGGTGGCGTCGAGTTCGACAACAGTCCAGGTTCGATCTAGGAAAAGCGGACTGTTGTCGAACTCGGCGTGCGCGTGGACAGAAGGGCGGCGATGCGGTGGCGGGTGGTCGGCGGGTCGCCGTCGACGTCGTCGTAGGTGAGGCGCACGGTGTGCCAGCCCAGGTCGGCCACGGCGAGGTCACGGCGGCGGTCCGCGCGGGACCGGGCATCGGTGAAATGGGTGGCGCCGTCGTACTCGATGGCGAGCTTGGCATGCGGGTAGGCGAGGTCGAACCGGGCGAGGACGAACCCGTACGGGTCGACGACCTGGTAGGTATTGCACCTCGGGCACGGGCAGCCCGCCGAGCACCAGGTTCGGTCGCAGCCGGGATTCCATCACCGACTCGGCCCGCGCATCGGAGAGTTCGACCACCCGGTCGAGGGCCCGGCACGAGCGTGCACCCGGTGTCATGGAGCGGCGGGTCAGCAGGGCCGCCGGCTCGAAACGGCCGCGGCGCGCCAGCGCGTCGACGGCGACCGCCGCGGCGACCAGCGGGAGCCGTCGGGCCAGATCCCACGCAGTGCGCAGCGGCGTGGTGACCCGGCAGCCGTCGGCCGAGCACACGTCCGCGTCGATGACCGTCCCCCGCCGGACCAGCAGGTCCGGGTGGCGGCGGACGTCGCGGGGGACCAGCACTTCCGCCGGCACCCGGCGCAACGCGCATCCGGCACCGAGCAGCGCGGCCGCCGAGAACCCGGCCAGCACGCCACGACGCGGACCGACATACAGGTAGGCCGCCCTGGAGCGGGCGGCCAGATCCAGCTCGGCCAGGACGGGCGCATACACGTCCGGCAGGAGCCGCCGGTAGCGCGGCCCGTACAGCTGACCTCTGGTCAGCAGGCCGCGCCGCACCGCCACCGATCCCCGAAACGGCCCGTCCAGCACCCGCCGACCTTCTCGCACACGGTCGCCCCGGTGGGCCTGTTCGCCGAGTTCGACGCCAGTCCGGGTTCGATCTTGCTAAACCGGACTGGCGTCGAACTCGGTGTGCGGTCTCGTCAGGTGGTGACCGCGGAGGCCGCTCGGCGGGAGAGGGCGTAGTGGAGTCCGAAGGAGAGGAAGGCACCGATGAACCAGCTGAAGGCGGCCGCATCGCTGGAGGCGAAGAACACCACGATCATGGCGACGACGGCCGCCGACGCACGGTGGCGATGATCGCGGCCGGGTTGTAGCCCTTGTGTAGTGGTAGGTGCCGTTCGGCTGCAGCGTGTAGAGGTCGTCGACGACCACCTGCTGCTTCTTGACCAGGTAGTAGTCGGCGATCAGCACACCGTAGAGCGGGCCGATGAAGGCGCCGAGGGTGTCCAGCGTGTAGTGGATGACCTCCGGGCTGGAGTAGAGGTTCCACGGGGTGAGCAGCACCGACCCGACGGCGGCGATCATGCCGCCCATCCGCCAGCTGATCTTCTGCGGGTTGACGTTGGAGAAGTCGAACGCCGGCGAGACGAAGTTGGCCACGATGTTGATGCCGACGGTGGCGATCATGAAGGTGAGCGCGCCGAGCACCACGGCGAACGTGCTGTCCAGCCGGGCCACGGTCTCGACCGGGTCGGTGATCAGCTCGCCGAAGACCGGCAGCGTCGCCGCCGCGGTGATCACCACGAGCAGCGCGAAGACCAGGAAGTTGAGCGGCAGGCCGAGGAAGTTGCCCTTCTTGACGTCGGCGAAGCTGCGGCCGTAGCGGGTGAAGTCGCCGTAGTTGAGCATCGGGCCGGAGAAGTAGGACACCACCAGCGCGATCGCGGTGAGCATCACCGGCAGCACCGCCCAGCCGGTGATGCTGACCTCGGCCAGGTTCAGGTCGATGTTCTCCAGCCCGCCCGCGTAGACCAGGTAGCCGGCGAGCAGGAACATCACGACGTAGACCGCGGGGCCGCAGAAGTCGATGAACTTGCGGATCGCCTCCATGCCCTTCCAGAACACCGCGGCCTGCGCGATCCACATCAGCACGAACGCGACCCAGCCCAGCAGCGACAGCCCGGTGAACCCGTACTGCTCGACGTCCGCGTAGGGCGCGAGGCCCGGCCACAGCTTGAGCGCGACGATGACCAGCGAGTGCGACGCCAGGTAGGTCTGGATCCCGTACCAGGCCACCGCGATCAGGCCGCGGATGATGGCCGGGATGTTGGCGCCCATCACCCCGAAGGAGACCCGCGAGATCACCGGGTACGGCACGCCGGTGGCCTGGCTGGGCCGGGCCACCAGGTTGCACAGGAAGTAGACGATCGAGATGCCGACCAGCAGCGCGACCAGCACCTGCCAGGCGGCCAGGCCGAGCGCGAACAGGCTGCCGGCGGTGATGTAGCCGCCGACGCTGTGGACATCGGACATCCAGAATGCGAAGAAGTTGTACGAGGTCCAGCTCTGCTTCTCCAGCGGCGCCAGGTCCTCATTGGTCAGACGCTTGTCGTACCCGGGCTTGATATGGCCGTGCGCCGGCAGCACCTTCGACCGTGAGCGCGCTGGAATGGTCGAGCGAATCGGTCACGAGACCCTCCGATGGCTGGTATGACCTGGTCACAGGACCAGTAGGGACGTCGACAGTAGGTCCCGATATGGGGATTGGATCCTGTTTCAGGAAGTGTTCACGAAACGTAGCGGGCAGGAAACAACTATCTACATATATTGAGTTGCGGCGCTGGATCTCGTTGATCCGGGCGCGTAATGAGGTCGACCGCACGGGGTGATCGGTCCGGTATGGGCGGTATCGCCTCTCAGCCGGCTGCAGATCGAGATCAGCGAGCTCGGCGTCAGATCGCGCAGCGCAGCAACCGCGGCCAGCAGCCGCTCGTGATGGGTGGTTGCGAGGGCCAGCAGCGCGGGCGCGTTTCCCGCGGTGAACGCGTCGAGCATCTCGCCGTGATCGGCGTGCAGGAGTTCGCGTTCGGTGTCGGAGACGAAGGCCATCGGCCGGTAGGCCTCGGTGAGGTTCCACGCCGACTCCACCATCGCCTCCAGCCGCCGCATGCGGGCGGGCGCGACCAGCGCGAAGTGGAAGCGGCGGCTCTCCCGGTGGTATCCGCGGTGGTCGCCGGCGCGCAGCGCGTAGCCGAGCTCTTCGTGAGCCGCGCGCGCAACCCGGTGATCGGCCGGACCGGCCACCGTGACGGCGACCGCGAGCACGGCGTTCTCCAGGACGCCGCGCGCGACGTACAACTCCTGCAGCTCGGTCCTCGTCAGCTGGGCGACGGTGTAACCGGCTCGCGGCCGGTGTTCGACCAGGCCCTCGCCGATGAGCACCTTGAGCGATTCCCGTACCGGGATCAGGCTCACGCCGAACAGCGCGGCCACCTCGTCGAGCGGGATCACGGTGCCCGGCGGCACGTCACCGGCCAGGATCACCCGCCGTAGCTCGTCGACGACGGCCTGCTGGTTCGCGACCTGCAACCGGGCCAACCGGGAGCCGAGCGGCGAGAGCTTCCGGGTGTGCTGACCCGACGCGGGATGGCCCGGCCCGCGACCGACCGGTGCATCTCGGCCGGGGTCGGGCATCAGGCCTCCCGAAGTGGAGTCGGCACGGGCGCCGGTGCCCGTGCTCGCCGGCTGAGCGTAGGCGGCCGGGGGTCCGCACGGAAGCGATCAGGCCGGCGTCAGGGTCCGCCGGGAGATCGGGAGGCGGCCGCCGGGCCCGGCGCGGTGGCGGGCCGCGGAACAGCAGGACCAGCGCGGCCGGCGCGACGACCGCTGTCGCGGCCCGGGTCGGGTACCTCAGGGCGCGGAGGTCAGTACGGGCGGATCCGGACGACGACCTCGGTGTCGGTGACACTCTGCACGCCGACGGTGAATCCCTCGGCGGTCGTCTCGCCGCCCACCGGGACCGTGATCTTCTGGCCGGCCACCTCGATGTCGGCCGCCCCGTTCTGCACCCCGACCAGCCGGGCCTGGACACCCAGCACGGACACCGCGGCGTCACCGCTGCGCGGGAAGGTGATCGTGCAGCCGTCGACGCCGCACTGCGTGGCCGAGCCCGAACCGCCGCAGCCGACGAGGCCGGCACCGAGCACGAGGGCGATCAGGACATTCGCGACACGACGCTGCATCCTGCAATTGTGCCGTGCTCCGGCGTGCCGATGCGTGCGGAGCCGGATCGGTCCGGCCCGGCCGCCGTGAGCGCGCCGCTCACGCCCCCGTCAGCTCCGCCAGGCAGAGAGCGAGCGGTGCCCAGAGCTCCCGGCCTCGGCGGCTGACCACGGAGGCGCGCATCAGGACATCGGGCTCGGTGAGCTCGAGGATCGCGACGCCGCTGCGGGCCGGGTGAGCGGCGGGCAGCAGCCCGACACCGAGACCGGCGATGATCAGGTCCTGCACCAGCTCGAGGCTGTCGGCACGGTGCCGGATCCGGGGGGCGAACCCGGCGAGCGCGCCGATGGTGCGGACGACGTCCTCGTCCGCGGTGTTGCGGGAGTTCACGATCCACTCGTGCTCGGCGAACCGGCCGAAGACCGACGTCGAGTCACCGGCAGGCGCCCCTTCGCCGGCCGGCACCCCCAGTCCCCACCGGACCGTGGCGAGCGGGCGCGCGGCGAGCGTGGCGTCGACGGCGTACGGGGCCAGGTTGTAGTCGTAGGTCAGCGCGAGATCGACCTCGTCGCGGCCGAGCAGGTCGAACGCTTCGCCCGGCTCGTGCTCGTTGATCAGCAGCCGGACCCCGGGGTGCTTCGCCTGCAGGTTCCGCGCGAGCGGCAGCACGAGCGTCCGCACCGCGGACGCGTACGCCGCGACCCGCACCTCGCCCTCGGGTGTCGCGTCGGGATCGAGGTCGAGGCGGGCCGCCTCGATCGCGGCCAGGACCGTCACCGCGTGGCTGCGAGCCGCTTGCCGGCCGGCGTGAGCCGCACCCGTCGACCGTCGGGTTCCAGCAGCGTCGCGCCGACCTCCCGGGACAGCACGGCGAGCTGCTGCGAGACCGTGGACGTGGTGATGCGCAGGGCCGTCGGCCACCTCGCGCATCGAGCCGAGCCGGGACAGCTCGAGCAGCATCTCGCAACCGGCGGGTGTCCATCCGGACATTGTCAAGTATCGTGAACGGTGATGTCCACAAATAACACGTGGACGCGAACGGTCGGCGCGGCGTGTACTGGTTCCATGAGCACGGCAGCCGACCTTCGGTACCCGGCGAACGATCGGCCCGCTCCGGCGCGGCGATGGCCGATCGCCTCCATGCTGTGCGTCCAGCTCGGGCTGGCCGCCTCGGTCGGGCTGTTCGACCGGATCGGCCCCGAGGGAGCGGCGTTGCTGCGGCTGGCGTGGGCCGGTGTGCTGTTGCTCGTGCTGGTCCGCCCGCGGCCGAGCCGGTTCCGCCGGGCCGACCTGCTCGCTTGCGTCGCCCTCGGTGTGGTGACGGCCGGCCTGACGCTGCTGTTCATGGCCGCGGTGGCCCGGCTGCCGCTGGGCACCGCCAGCGCGCTGGAGTTCCTCGGACCGTTGGGTGTCGCCGCGCTGCGCAGCCGGCCGGCGGGCCCGCTGTGGCCGGTGCTGGCCGGGACGGGCGTGGTGCTGATGACGTCCCCGTGGCAAGCGGGGCGGACCCGGTCGGGGTGCTGTACGCACTCGGCGCGGCCGTCTGCTGGGCGGCCTACATCCTGCTGACCCAGCGGGTCGGGGACGCGGTGACCGGCCTGCAGGGGCTGGCGGTCTCGATGCCGGTGGCCGGTCTGGTCGCGACGGCGGTGCGCGGACCGCCGACGCTGCCGCAGCTGACCTGGGAGCTCGTGCTGATCGGGCTCGGCCTCGCGGTGCTGCTGCCCGTGGTGCCCGTTCAGCCTCGAGCTGCTGGCGCTGCGCCGGCTGACCGCGGCCTCCTTCGGCACGCTGATGAGCCTGGAGCCGGCCATCGCGCTGCTCATCGGACTGGTCGTGCTCCATCAGGTGCCGGCTGCACTCGCGTTGATCGGAATGGCGCTGGTGGTCGCGGCGGGCATCGGCGCGGCGCGGACCGGTGCGCGGAGCCCGACCGGATCGGTGGGCGCCGACACCCGTAGCCGGAACGACGGACGCGGTCAGCACCCGGATTCAACGCCTGTCAGCGACGGCCCGCCCGATCGCCTCGACCGACCGGACGGTACCGCTGAGATCAGGTGTACGGCCGACGGGTGATCAACCCTCGCTGCCGGCGTAGGTGCCGAAGCTGTAGCGGTTGCCCTCGGCGTCGGCGATGCTGAAACCGCGCGAGCCGTAGTCCGTCTCCTCCATGTCCCGCACCACCGTGGCGCCGACCTCCTTCGCTCGCATCCAGACCGCGTCGGGATCGGCCGTCACCACGTAGCAGGACGTGCTTCCGCGCGGCACGGCAAAGGTGGAGTCCTCCCGGCCGCCGCGGCTCGACACCATCACCCGTCCGCCTTCGGGCCAGAGCATCTCGCTGTGCATGACGTCACCGGCGTGCTCACCGGGCACGAGGATGCCCTCGGTGAACCCCAGTGCGGCCAGCCACGCCCGCGCGGCCGGAACATCGTCGCAGGTGACGCTGGGCCAGATGTTGTAGTCGTCTCGATTCGTCATGCCTTCACCTTGCCGGGAGCGTGGTGCGCCGTCTTGGAGAAATGTGAGACGGGGCGCCGATGTCCACCGATCGGGGCCCGTGCCGACCGGCGGGTCACGCGGCTCGGCACAAACCCGGGATTGTCGCGACGTTCCGCACTACCTTCTCGGTGATGGCCCCCACTCATCACTACGAGCTGACGGTGCGCTGGACGGGCGACGCCGGCTCCGGCACGAGCAGCTACCGCTCCTACCGGCGTGACCACGAGGTGCTCGCGGGCGGGAAGCCGCCGATCGCCGGATCCTCGGATCCCGCCTTCCGCGGCGACCCGCAGCGGTGGAACCCGGAGGAGCTGCTGGTCGCCGCCCTTGCCCAGTGCCACATGCTGTGGTTCCTGCACCTCGCGTCGGTCGGCGGGGTCGTCGTCACCTCCTATAGGGACGACCCGACCGGCACGCTCACCGAGGACGCCGACGGTTCCGGCGCGTTCAGCGAGGTCGTGCTGCGGCCCGCGGTCACGGTGACCGAACCGGGCATGATCGACAGCGTGGACGGGTTGCACGAGCGCGCCCACGAGCACTGCTTCATCGCGCGGTCCGTGTCGTTCCCGGTCCGGCACGAGCCGACGACCACCGCGTCCCGCTGAGTGCGCCGACGGAGCGCGGGCTCCGGTTCGGCCGGGGGCCGAGCGGATCAGTCCGTGCCGGCAGCTCCGGAAGCCCGCCGGGCCACCTCACGGGATCCGTCGGAGTCGGTGAGGGGTTCGGCCTGGATGCTGGAGAAGGTGTCACCGTCGCGGCCCGAACGGTAGTACCAACCGCTGTACCTGACGCTCTGGTAGGGGCCGTCTTCCTTGGAGAGCTCGGTGACGTTGCCGGTGCCGGGCCGGTCCACCAGGGTCTGCAGCTCGGCGGCGGAGTCCGCGTCCGGCATCTCGACCCAGGCCACGGACACGATCGCCGTGTTGTCCCCGTCGCTCACCTCGTACCAGGCGCGATCCAGACCGTTGCAGGGATGCTCCTGGAAGTAGGTGCTCACCTCGCCGAAGGAATGCGCCGCGCAGTGGTCATCGGAGGTCGCCGAACTCTGCTCGATGTGCAGGCCCTCGTTCTCCAGGCGTTGCTTCATGCCGTTCGCGTGGCTGGAGTCCTTGGCGCTGTCGTACTCGTCGTTCGAGTCCCTGTTGTTCGATCCTTGTCGCTGTCGTCGTTGTCGCTGTCGTCCTTGTCGCTGTCGTCCTCGTCGGAAGCCTTCTTGTCCTCGTCGTCGTCCTTCGATGAGTCGTCGTGGTCGTCGGACGACGAGGCGCTGTTCGAGTGATCCGAATCGTTGTCGTCGGACGAACTCGAGCCGAACGACCCGTAGGCAAGGAAGATGGCCAGCAAGATGGCCAGCAGGAACGCGGCTCCGCTCTTCATCCGCCGTCCCCGGCGTAGTCCTCGGACACAGCGCCTCCCTGGTGTGGATCCTGGGCGGTCCGGTCGCAGACAGTAGGCCCAAGATCCCGATATGCCCGGGAGCGTTAACCCGACGGCGTGTCGGACGGGATGTATCCGACTGCGTTCGGTGGTCGAACGGGCTGGGGGCGCGCGAGAGGACTACTGAGCGGAGGCCCCGGGTTGGTCGTTGATCCAGCTGTTGATGAGGCCCCGGAAGTGGGCCACGAACCGCTCGTGCTCAGCGGCCGGGTAGGTCGCCCGCACGGTGTCCAGCAGCAGCCCGTCGAACTGGTCGGAGCACACCCAGTCGAACACCACTTCGTCCACATGGGACATACGGGAGGCGCAGAAGTCGCCGTAGCGCTCGGTGTCGAAGTAGTCGTCGGCCAGCCGCCGGTACTCGCCGAGCTTGTCCTCGTAGGACAGGTCGTCGCGGTCGGCGATCGCGAAGTAGCTGGTGGTGTCGAGATCGAGGCGTGGTGTCCGGCCGGTCGCGCAGCAGAACACCGTCCAGCGGACGAGTGCGGACATCGCCCACGGGAAGTAGTAGTGCAGCGAGGTCAGCGACACGTCCGGGCAGGCGTTGGCGTAGTCGATCGGGTGCACCTCGGTACCGCGCACCAGCGACTCGCAGGAATTGAACTCCCAGCGGAAGAAGGCGTTCACCAGCTTGGAGATCGTGGTGACCTCGGCACCCGCCTCCGGCGAGAGGAACTCGTGCTGCACGGCGTAGCGATCGTGCATGGGCAGCTCAGGGCGGAACCGCATCACCATCGTCTCGGCGCCGATCGACAGCGACCGGGCGAACGCGTCGTAGCCTTCCACCGAGGCCTGCAGGTGCATCAGCCGCTCGCCGGACTCGTCATAGGCGCGGTGGAGCTCCTCGTTGTTGTGCACCTGGGAAACCCCGACCCAGGCGCCGCCGTCGTAGGGCTTCATGAACATCGGATAGCCGATCCTGTCGGCGATCTCGTCCAGGTCGAAAGGCTGGTTGTAGCGAGCCGCGGTGTAGGCGTAGCGGGCGTTGTCCACCGGGTGCTTCGACGGGACGAGCACCGTGGTCGGCACCTTGAGCCCGAGGCGGATCATCGCGCAGTAGGCGGCGTGCTTCTCCATGGACTGGAACGTGAAGGGGCTGTTGAGCAGGTACACGTCGTCCATCAACGCGACCTTCTTGAGCCACTCGCGCGGGTGGTAGTACCAGTGCGCGAGCCGGTCGACGACCAGCGAATGGCGTGGGCGGGAGCGTAGGTCGAAGGGCTCGATGGTGACGCGCTTGATGTCGAACGCGTGGGTGCGTCCGGCGCCGTCGGTGATCGGGCCGGTCCGGCGCATGATCTCGGTGAACGCCGTCGGCCAGTCCTCCTCGGTGCCCAGCAGCAGCCCCACCAGGTGGTTGTCCGTCGTCACGGGCGTCTCCTCCTCCACTCGCCTGACCGCACCTCGACCAGCCGACCCTAGCCGGATCTTGTGGCCGATCGGACTGGCTGTCAGGTCCGGATAGGTGCGCCGGGGCCGCATCCTGTGTGATGGTCCCGGCTGTTCGGCGCAGCCGTCCGATCCGAGGAGGCAGTCGTGACCGTGGTGCTCGCGCTCAGATGTGTAGACGGCATCGTGCTCGCCGCCGATTCGCAGATCACCGACAGCGCGCGGGGTCTCAGCTACCCCGCGCAGAAGCTGCATCCGTTCGGCGACACCGCGGCCTGGGGCGGCAGCGGCTCCCGAGCGGTGCTGCTGGAGCTGGAGGATCTCTTCGGTAGCTGTGCGGCGGCCGTTCTCGGTGCCGAGAACCTGGGCCGGGCCGTGCAGGAGCGGGTGCTGCCGTTGCTGCGCTACCACTACGACAACTTCATCGAAGAGGTGCCGGGAGAGAAGTCGGCCGGCAGCACGCCTGCCACCTACGTTCTGGTCGCCGGGTACGCCGCCGACGGCGTCCCGTTCATCGTCGACATCGACCCGCACGGGCTCATCGGGCGTTACGAGGAGGTCGGGTTCCACGCCGTCGGCAGCGGATCGGCCATGGCCCAGCAGGCCGGGGCACTGCTCGCGCACTTCCGGATGACCGAGCGGGACGTGGACTACGGCGTGGTCGCCGCCGTCCGGGTGCTGGATGCGCTGCGGGTGACCTCGCCGAGCATCGGCGGGCCGGTCGACATCTACCGGTTGACGGCCGACGGTGCGCGGGCGCTGTCGCCCGAGGACATCGACCGGGTGCGTGAGCAGGTCAAGCGGTGGGCGGAGTTGGAGGAAAAGGCGCTCGACAAGCTGAGCGTCGACTGATCCGGCAGGACCGCCCCGGGTTCAGGTGTAGGGAGGAAGTCGGGCTGAGCACCTCACCGTGCGACTGCCGCCTCCGTGCTCAGGTCGAGCTCGTAGACCTGGCCGATCAGGTCCACGCCGAAGCTGTGGTGCTCGTTCGTCTCGACGAGGGTGAACCCGGCGTCCAGGTAGATCCGGCGGGCTGCGGTCAGCGGGTGGTTGGTCCACAGCCGCATCCGGCGGTAGCCGGCCCTGCGGGCGAAGTCGATGCAGTGCCCGGTCAGCCGGGCGCCGAGGCGGTGCCCGCGCGCGACGGGGTCGACGAGCAGGATCCGCAGCTGGGCGGTGTCCGGATCGGCAGCGACGCAGAACACGCAGCCCACCCGCCGGCCGTCGAGCTCGGCGATCCACGCGGCCTCCCGCGCCGGGTCGTGGTCGGCGGCGTAGTCGGCGACGATGCGCACGACCAGCGTCTCGAAGTCGCCGTTCCAGCCGAACTCGGCGGCATACGTCTCGCCGTGGGCCAGCACCACCCAGCCCAGGTCGCCCGGCTGCCCCAGCGGCCGGATCGACAGCTGTCCCGACATCGCGACCCTCTCTGGTGAAACGACTGTTTCAGTATCAGACTAACGCGATGCAGCCGGCCTCCGCACCCCCGTCGGCCCGGCAGTCCGAGCTGCTCGAGAGCGCCTACCGCTATGCGCTCGAACACGGTCTGGCCGAGCTGTCGCTGCGTCCGCTCGCGGCGGCGATCGGTTCCAGCCCGCGTGTGCTGCTGTACCTGTTCGGGAGCAAGGACGGGCTGGTCAGGGCGTTGCTGGCGCGAGCACGTGCCGACGAAATGGTGGTTCTCGAGCGCATCAGGAGCGCCGGAGCCGAACAGGGTCTCCTGCCCGCGGCGGCTGCCGTGTGGGACTGGCTGGCCCGCCCCGAGCATCGGGCGTTGCTCACGCTGTGGTTGGAGGCCTACGCCCGGTCGCTCACCGAGCCGAGTGGGCCGTGGGCGGGCTTCGCCGCGGCCACCGTGCGCGACTGGTTGGCCGTGCTCGACGACATCGGCGCCGATCCCGGCATCGGCGCGCCGGACGAGGTGGACCGGACGTTGCTGCTGGCGGTGCTCAGGGGCGGTTTGCTGGACCTGCTGGCCACCCGCGACGTGGACCGGGTCGGTGCTGCCGTCCGGCGGCACCTGGCCGGCATCCGATGAGGGCTCAACGCCGTGGTCGCCGAGGACCTGCCCGGGCCGCCATGGCGCCGGCGTTTCCCACCCTGACGGCGTGCGTCACCGCAGTCACGGCCGCCGTTTCGATCACCGGCCTGCTCGCAGAGCCGGTCCTGCTCGCGCTTCGCCGCGACGCCGCGGCTGTCTCCGGCGGCCAGTACTGGCGGCTGTTGACCGCGATGCTCGTGCAGGACGGCGGCGTCGCGGGCACCGTGTTCAACCTGCTCGGCCTCCTGCTGGTGGGAATCGCCGCCGAGCGCACGCTCCGGACCGGGGGCTGGCTGGTGGCATACCTGGTCGGGGGCCTGACCGGGGAGCTGACCGGCTGGGCCGGGTGGCAGCCCATCGGTGCCGGCAACTCGGTGGGTGTGTGTGGCCTCGCCGGCGGGATGGCCGTGGTGCTGCTGCGCACCGGTAGCCCTCCCGGACGGCTCGCGGTCATCGCCCCGGCCACCTGGGCGGCTTCGCTGATCTCGGCCACGCTGCCGGGAGTGGCCCCGGCGCTCGCCGCCATCGCCGCGGGCCTGGCGGTGACCCGCGCCCCGCGGGCCAGCCGCTGGGTACCGCTCGTGGTGGTGGTCGCGTCGGCGGTGCTGCTGATGGTGCAGCGCGACATACACGGGGCGGCCCTGGCCGGAGGTCTCGTCACCGGGATCCTGCTGCCTGCTCGCGGGCCGACCGACGAGACCGTCCCCGGGTAGCGCCGCGGGGGGTCGGCTCAGTCGGGGAGCTGCGGCACGATCAGGCCGGGGGAGCGACCGAGCTGGGTGGCCCGGGTGACCGACTGGGCACCGAAGCGATCCCGGACCGAGTCGAGCGTGCGGTCCAGCGCCGGCCCGCTGCGCTGGTCGAAGGGCAGTGCCAGCTGCACGAACTGGTCGTCGTGCAGCTCGGCCAGCGACACCCCCAGCAGGGTGAGGCCCTCGTGGGTGATCTTCGGCCAGACGGCGACCAGCAGCCCGCGGGCGGCGGTCAGGATCGTGTCGGTATGCGCGGTGGCCTCGGCCAGCGTGTGGGAGCGGGTGGCGCGCGTGAAATCGGCGAAGCGCAACCGCAGCACCACGGTGCGGCAGACCCGATGGGCGGCCCGTAGCCGGCGCCCGAGCCGATCGATGATGCCGGCGAGAATGGTGTCCACCTCCAGCGCGGACCGCTCCCGCCGGCCCAGCGCGCGCTGCGAGCCGATCGAGCGCCGCCTGCGGTGCACGTCCACCGAACGCGGATCGCGGTTGTGCGCCAGTGCGTGCAGGTGCCGGCCCGCAGCGCGGCCGAGGAACGAGACCAGCACCGATTCGGACAGCTCGGCGACCTGGCCGACGGTGCGGACGTCGAGCGCGTGCAGCTTGTCGGCGGTCTTGTGCCCGACGCCCCACAGCCGCTCCACGGGCAGCGGGTGCAGGAAGGCCAGCTCCCGGTCCGGCGGGACCACCAGCAGGCCGTCCGGCTTGGCCACGCCGCTGGCCACCTTGGCCAGGAACTTGGTGCGCGCCACCCCGACCGTGATCGGCAGCCCCACCTGCTCGGCGACGTCGCGGCGCAGCCGGGCCGCGATGTCCACCGGCGGGCCCGCTATCCGCCACAACCCGCCGACCTCGAGGAACGCCTCGTCGATCGACAACCCCTCGACCAGCGGCGTGGTCTGCCGAAACACCGCGAACACGGCCTTGCTCGCCTCCGAGTAGGCGGCCATCCGCGGCTCGACGACGATCGCGGCCGGGCAGAGCTCGCGGGCCTGCCGGCCGTTCATCGCGGTGCGTACGCCGCAGGCCTTGGCCTCGTAGCTGGCGGCGAGCACCACGCCGCCGCCGACGAGCACCGGCCGGCCGCGCAGCCGCGGATCGTCACGCTGCTCGACCGAGGCGTAGAACGCATCCAGATCGGCATGCAGGATAGTGGCTTCGTCACGCACGAACATATGTTCGCATCGAGCACCGACAGAACGGGGTGCCGGAGTGGTCGACAGGGTGCCGGCCTCGGCCTGGCGGCAGGTCGCGATCCAACGCCGGCGCACCTGGGAAGCCCGCCGCGTCTAGGCCGTGCCCTGGCGGGTACCCGCAGGCCCCCTCGACACGCCGTCCTCGGACGGCGGGAGCAACCGGGCGCCCAGCTGCAGCAGCCGTTGTAGGTCCGCGGCGTTGCGCCAGGTCCGCACGACCAGTCCGTGCTCGATCTGGAAGATGAGCGTCGCAGTGAAGACCTGCTCGATCCCGGCCGCTGGGATGCCGAAGAAGCTGTCCTGCGTGCACCGGTTGGTCGCGCGCACGACCACCTTGTCACCCTCGGCGATCACGTCGTCGATCCTCCATTCCTGGGCGATCTCGCCGAACGTGCCGAAGAGCGTGCGGATGCCTTCGGGACCGGCGGGCAGGTCGGGTGGACCGCCCTGCATCGTCCAGGTCGGAGAGCTGAGCCGGCACAGCTCGTCGACGTCACCGGCACTGACGAGGTGCAGCCAGCGCACGGCCAGCGCCTTGTTGGCGGCGAGATCGGTGTCGGGTTCGGCGGCGTCCACGGTCTCTCCTCGGGGTAGGGGCTCCGGCTTCCAGGACATGCCTACGTAGGTAGCAGACCTGCGGCCAGCATCACCAGAAGCGGACCCGGGATCGGCTGGCCCGACCCCTGCTGGCGGTGCCCGAACAGATCGCCGGCTAGCGCGCGGCCGACCGGGATCATCGCCCGGTCAGCTCCGCGAGGCGGCCGCTGAGGTGAGCGCGCTGGGCGGCGTTCAGCGGCAGGGCCAGTGCGGCCGTGTAGGCGCTCACGGCGTCGTCGGACCGGCCGAGCCGGACGAGCATCTCGGCCCTGGCGACGTGCCGTAGCGGGTAGCCGTCGATTCCGGCCAGCTCGTCGATCCGGGCCAACCCTTCCTCCGGCCCGCGCAGCTCGCCGACCGCCACCGCGCGGTTGAGCCGGACCACCGGGGTGTCCTGCACGGTGAGCAGCACGTCGTACCAGGACACGACCGCGGCCCAGTCGGTTGTCGGCGTAGGTCGGGGCAAGCGCGTGGCAGGCCGCGATCGCCGCCTGCACGACGTAGGGTCGGGCGTGCTCGGGTGAGCGGCGCAGACCCTCACCGACCAGCACGACCCCCTCCTCGACGAGCTCGGGCCGCCACCGGCCGCGGTCCTGGTCGGCCAGCAGCACCGGCATCCCGTACGTCGTCGTACCGGGCGTCGCGGCGGGAGTCCTGCAGCAGCATCGAGCGCCAGCAACCCGAGCACCGTCGGCTCGTCGGGCATCAGCTCCAGCAGCAGCCGCGCCGAGCCGCATCGGCTTCCTCCACGAGCGCGGGACGCAGCGGATCGTCACCGGCGCTGGCCGCGTACCCCTCGTTGAAGATCAGGTACACCGTGGCGACGACGCCGGCGCAGCCGGTCGGGCAGCTCGTGAGCGGCGGGCACCCGGTAGGGGATGCCGGCGCTGGGCGATCTTCTGCTTGGCCCGGGTGCAGCCGCTTGGCCATCGTCGCCTCGGGCACCAGCAGCGCCCGCGCGACCTCGGCGGTCGACAGCCCGCAGAGCGTGCGCAGCGCCAGCGCCACCTGCGTCTCCAGCGGCAAGCGCCGGGTGGCAGCAGGTGAAGACCAGCCGGAGCAGGTCGTCGCGGACGACGTCCGGCGGCTCCGGGTCGCCGCGAGGAGGGTCGAGCAACGCCATGGCCTCGGCCTCCTTCCCGGTCCGCGGCGATCTCGCGGCGGATGCAGGTCGATCGCGCGCCGTTCGGGCGGTGAGCGGTCAGCCAGGCCCGCGGGTTGGCGGGCAACGCCGTCGCGCGGCCAGGTCTCCAACGCGCGCACGGCGCGTCCTGGACGGCGTCCTCGGCGAGCTGGAGATCGCCGGTGACCCGGACGAGCGTGGCCAGCACGCGCGTGCCCTCGTCCCGCACCATGCCGGACGAGGGCGGCGCGCGCGGCGTCCTCGATCGTCAGCCTCCGAACGGGATGGACCGGCCGGACCTCGACCGCGCCGCCCAGGCCGGCCGGGATCTTCGCCGCGATGGCGACCGCCTCGTCGAGGTCGGCGCACTCGAGCAGGTAGAAGCCGGTCAGCGCCTCCTTGGTCTCGGCGTACGGGCCGTCGGTGGTGACGACGTCCCCGCCCTTGCCGCCGGTGACCCGGACGGTGGTGGCGGTGCTGGTCGGGTAGAGCGCTGCGCCACCGCGGATGACCGCGGCGGCCGCCTGCGCCGAACTCGCCGTACTCGGCGATCTCCTCCTCGTACTCGGGCGCCGACCAGTCGACGTCGGGGGTGTAGATGAGTGCGGCATAGGTGGGCATGGAGGTGCTCCTCGGGAGGTGAGCCGACCCGGACGGCCGGCTTCACCCTAGGGACGAACGGCGGAGCGCGAGAAGGACACCGGCCCGGCACGACTGTCGGGCTCGGGGTCCTACGCGCGGGCATCGAGCCCGTGGACGGCAACCGGGCGGGCGGAGCGCGCTGCCGCCGCTGCGGCCGCCGGTCTCGTCACGGGCGGGTGACCCGTCCGGCCGCCTGGTGAACCGGCTGGCCGGGGAGCCCGTGTGTAGGTCGGGGGGCATGCATCGCGGGTGTGAGAGGACCACAGATGGGTGAACAGCCTGAATCAGGATCCGGCGTGACGCTGGCCTACGACACCGCAGGCCTGCGGACAGGTGCCGCCGGGTTGCAGGAGGTGGCCGGCGCCACCGACGCGGCCGGTAGCGCACTGCAGGGCGCTCCGCTGGAGTCGGTGATGTTCGGGTTGACCCCGGGCGCGGCGGTGTTCGCGGCGGCGATGGAGGCGGCCCGGTCCGCGCAGGCGCGCGGGTTCCGGCAGGAGTCGCAACGCTCCGGCGATCTGGGCGAGCGGAGCGGGACGACCGCCGGGCTCGGTGACGGGCTCACCGAGCAGACCGGAACGGTGGCCCGCTCGGCAACTCCGGATCCTCGATGAGCATCTCCGCGCAAGCGATCACCGGCTCGGACCCGGCGTTCGAGACGTTCCGGCCGTTCATCGTGGTCGGCGGCGTGACGGACTCCGGACTGGTGGCGCTCGGACCGGTCGGCCTCGGCGTGGCAATGGGTGCCGTGCCCGACTACGGCGCATGGAGCCCGGGCAGCGTCGTCCATGGGCGACGCGGGCGCGTCGGTGGGTCCGCAGGCGACGCCGTCGACCCGACGGATGACCGTCTCGGCGACGCCACCGACTGGGCGGACAGGTTCCTTTCGGACGTCGACGATGCCGCCGGCCGCACCGGCCCGACGGTCGTGTCCACGCCCCTCTTCGGGCGGCAGTGACAAATCGGACCGCGAGCGATCGGCCCGCACGACCGGACCGCGTTCGTCGACGTCCTCACCGATGAGGAGCTCGCGGTACTCGCACCACCGCACGCGCTGGCCGTGGCGCCGTACTTCGACCAGCTGGAAACGGCGCAGCAGCAGACGGCCAGACGCACCGCGTATCGCGGCCTGCAGGCCAGGGGCATCGTCGAGGCTCCCGGCGCCGAGGCGGTCGCGGCCGCCTGCGACGACGATGTCGAGCTGGTCGTGCGCCACGACATCCGTTCGGTGGTCACCTTGCGCGAGCAGGCCGAGCTGGTGGTCGCGGTGAGCAGGACGACCAGCAGAACGCGGGACCACTGGTACGCCTACGTCGCGGGCGCCGTGGTGCTGATCGAGGAGATCAGCCCCGACGGCCTGCACCGCTTCGCGCTGGCCCGCGACGAACAGCTGATCGACCTGGTGGTGGCCGCCACCGTGCACCCGAACAGCGGTGCCGCCGCCGGGCAAGCGGTCGCCCTGCCGTCCGGACCGGACCGGGCGCCGCCCGCCCCGGTGCTCCGCCAGCTGGGCCAGGCCTTGCTGCGCGCCGACCTGGTGGTCCGGCACGCCGGGGAGCGCTACGCCGGCACGCTCGGGGTGTTCAGCGGTCCGCGCGGCTCATGGCTGGTCACAGGTCGGGGCGGACCGTCCCCGGTGGCCCATCCGCTGACCGCGGACGCCCTGCGCGAGCAGCTGGCCCGGTTCATCGAGCAGATCCGGACCGAGGCGGTGACCGGCGCCGACGACTGAGCACATCGGACCGCTGAGGGATATGCAGAAATGCGCATTCGAGCTGGTCGGACGACGTCGGCTCGCGCGGGCCGGCCCGGGATCGTCCTTCTCACGACGAGGGAAGGGTGCTCAGGATGATCACGATGACGGTAGTGGGACTGGGACTGATCTTCGTGCTGGCCGGAGCGGTCGGCGTGTTCGACTCGATGCGCGCAGCGACATGGCGGCAGGTGGCCGCCGAGCGAAGGGAGTGCTGGGCAGCGCGCCAGTGTGTTTCCGTCGGCGCCGCCCGCGAGGCCGGTGAGCCGGCTCCGGCCGGACGGATGCAGTACACCCCTTCCCGGTGACCGGCCGTCCGGCAGGCGGCCATCGGGCCGCTGTTCGATCGGCCTAGGCTCGCGGGCATGGCGCGGTACTTCGATGTGCACCCGGTCGATCCGCAGCGTCGCGTGATCAGCCAGGTGATCGACATCGTGCGCGCGGGCGGGCTCATCGCCTACCCCACCGACTCCTGTTTCGCGCTGGGCTGCCAGCTGGGCGACCGGGAGGGCATCGACCGGATCCGCGAGATCCGCCAGCTCGATCCGAAGCACCAGTTCACGTTGGTGTGCCGCGATTTTGCCCAGCTCGGACAGTTCGTGCAGGTCAGCAACACGGTCTTCCGTTCGATCAAGGCGGCCACCCCGGGCCGGTACACGTTCATCCTGCCGGCGACGAAGGAGGTCCCGCGCCGGCTGCTGCACCCGAAGCGCAAGACGGTCGGCGTACGTATCCCCGAGCACATCGTCACCCAGGCGATCCTGACCGAGCTGGGGGAGCCGCTGTTGTCCTCCACGCTGTTGATGCCCGGCCAGGACGAACCGATGACCCAGGGCTGGGAGATCAAGGAGCGCCTCGATCACGCGGTGGACGCGGTGATCGACTCTGGCGACTGCGGCACGGAGCCGACCACGGTGATCGATTTCTCGCAGTCGGAGCCGGAGATCATCCGCCGCGGTGCGGGGGACGTCACACCGTTCGAATAGGCCGATCGGGTGGACAGGCCGAATCGACGACCGGTCGATGGGGCCGTTGAGGGACAAACCTTCATCAGCACGTCGTACGAAAGGGATCACACTGCGTACACGCACCGAACCCGACGGGCCGCCCGTCGCACCCAGCCGCGTCCTGAGCGCAGTGCTGGCAACCATCTTCGGTTGCGGCGGCGTGCCCGGTAGCGTCCCTGCCTTGGAGACGCGACTACCGTTATGCCCTCGTAACGATCGCGCGACCTTCGGGTGGGGGCGGTGTAACGGCGACGACCCGTACGAGAGGACCGATTGGTGAGCGACAGGATGTTCGCTTCGGGGCGCGACCCGGTGCAAGG
This sequence comes from uncultured Actinomycetota bacterium, assembly GCA_963841985.1. Taxonomy (GTDB): domain Bacteria; phylum Actinomycetota; class Actinomycetes; order Mycobacteriales; family Pseudonocardiaceae; genus Pseudonocardia. Next base: position 94,127 of record CAWJFD010000025.1, on the reverse strand, counting down.
CGGGCGTGCCGGACCGGAGCGGGTTCCCTACCGCGACAACGGATCGGTGTATCCCTCGCCCGAGGTCGCCGCCATGGGCGTGGCACGTCGGCTCCAGGCCCGCCTGGACCGCCACCTGTGGCTGCTCGACCAGCTCAGTCCGGAGCCGCCGCAACTGCGCGAGCTGAAGGAGACCGCGCGCCGGATGCGGCGCGACGCCGAGAGCATCGTCCTGTTGAGCGGCGACGAGCCGGGCGGGCAGAGCGGTGGTCCTCGTCGGCTCGCCGACGTGCTGGACGAGGCCGCCGCGGCCGCTGAGGAGACGTGGCGCATCCTGGTCCGCCCGGCGGCTGCCGCCACCATCGACGCGGGGGCGTCCGTCGAGTTCGTGCACGTGCTCGCCGAGTCCCTCGACCACGTGACCGCCGCCTACCCGGACGCCGGCATCGATGTCGCGAGCTATGTGGCGGAACGCAGCGGGCTCACCGTCGAGGTGTCGGTGAACAGCGCGGCCAGGTACGCACCCGACGGCCTCGGATCCCGGCGGGCCGCCGCGGCGGCGGAGGCCCACGCGCATCGCTCCCGCACCGGGTTGATGCTGACGCTGCCCACCGGCGGGGCGCCCACGCACGGGACCGGGGTGGTGGTCACGATCTCCTGCCCGACGACGGTCGTCACGATCGACCAACCGGCCTGGTCGTCGGTTGTCACGGCCGGTAGGCGGCCGATGCCCGCGGTCACGCCGGGCGCGCCGAACGGCAACGCTTGGGCGGGCGGCCACCACGGCAGCAACGGCTCGGTCCGTTCGGCCCAGCCGGTGCTGGACCAGCCGACGGCCCCGGAGTACGCACCGTCGATGTCGTCGCACGTCGACGAGCTGTTCGGGCCGATGGTGGACCTGCCCCCCCAGCCGGCCGACGACGGTGGCAGCACTCCGATCTTCGAGGCGATCGCGTCGGCCTGGTTCCGCGAGGACCAGGTCTCCCAGCCGCCGCCCCGTACCGGCACCGATCCGCTGGACTGGGAGACGCCGTCCGACGTCGAGTGGAGGGAGGCCGCGGCCCGGGCCGCGCAGCCGGATCCGACACCGGCGACGCCCTCCGGGCTACCGCGCCGCCGGCCGGGAAACCAGCTGGTACCGCCGCCGCGCAGCCGCACGGCGCCGATCACCGAGCCGGCCGAACGCGTGCCGGATCGCGTGCGGAACCGGCTGAGCACCTACCAGCGTGGGCTGAACCAGGGTCGGCACCGAGCTCCGGGACCGGATTCCGAGCGCTGGTAGCGGCGCGCAGCGGGACGGACGCGGTCCGGGCACAGTGTGCTCCGCTCGCCGGTCAGCCGTTCCCCCTGAGAGGCTGAGGGCATGAGTCTCGATGTTCGGGCCGTTCGCGAGGCCTTCCCGGCGTTGAAGGCCGGATACGCCCACTTCGACGGCCCTGGCGGCTCGCTGACGCCCTCCGTGGTCGCCGACGCGGTGGCCGGCACCCTGGTCACCCCGCTGGCCAACCGCGGGCGGGTGACCGCGGCGGAACGCGCCGCCGACGGCATCGTGGTGTCGGCTCGCCAGGCGATGGCCGACCTGCTCGGAGCCGATCCTGGCGGCATCGTGTTCGGCCGCAGCATGACGGCGCTGACCTTCGACATGGCGCGCACCCTGGCGGCCGGCTGGGGCCCCGGCGACGAGGTCGTGGTGAGCAGCCTCGATCATGACGGCAACATCCGGCCCTGGCTGCTGGCGGCCGCGTCGGCCGGAGCCACGGTGCGGTGGGCGGAGTTCGACCCGGCCACCGGCGAGCTCAGCGCCGAGGCGGTGGCGGAGGTGCTCTCCCCGCGTACCCGGCTGGTCGCCGTGACCGCCGCCTCCAACCTGATCGGTACCCGACCGCCGGTGCGCGCGATCACCGACCTGGCCAGGGAGGCGGGCGCGCTCAGCTACGTGGACGGGGTGCACTTCACCCCGCACGCCGCCGTGCACCTGGACGCGCTGGGCGCCGATTTCTACGTCTGCTCGCCCTACAAGTTCTTCGGCCCGCACTGCGGTGTGCTGGCCGCCGACCCCGCCCTACTGGAGACGTTGCGGCCGGCCAAGCTGCTGCCGTCCACCGACGCCGTGCCCGAACGTTTCGAGCTCGGCACCCTGCCCTACGAACTGCTCGCCGGAACGACGGCCGCGGTCGACTTCCTGGCCGGCATCGGACCCGACGGCGGCAGCAGGCGGGAGCGGCTCGTGCTGGCGATGAGCGTGCTCGAGCGGCACGAGGACGAGCTGCGAACCCGCATCGAAGCCGGCCTGGACGAGCTGCCCGGCATCGTCCGGTACTCCCGGGCCGCCCACCGGACCCCGACGATGCTGCTCGGGTTCACCGGGCGGGAGCCGAGCGAGGCGTACACGTCCCTCGCCGAGCGCGGGGTGAACGCACCGGCGGGATCGTTCTACGCGATCGAGGCGTCCCGGCGGCTCGGGTTGGGTGACACCGGCGCGCTGCGGGTCGGACTGGCGCCCTACGTCGACGAGTCCGATGTGGACCGTCTGCTGGCCGGGCTGAGCGCGTTCGTCGGCGTGCCGGGCTGATCGACGGCGGTGCGGAAGAGCGGGGGCAGGTAGCGCAGCATCAGCGTCGACCAGGTCAGGTGGGTGAGGATCGGCGCCTGGATGCCGCCGGAGGCCCGCCGTTGCAGGCCGAACAAGCCACCCATCACGGCGGAGGCCAGTACCAGGGCCGGGTTGCGGGTGGCTGTGGTGGCGAGCATGTAGACCGCGGTCGAGGTCAGCACCGGGCGCCTGCTGCCGATAGCCGCGTACAGCGCGCCGCGGAAGAAGACCTCCTCGGCCGCGCCGTTGGCGAGCGTCGTCGCCAGCACCATGGGGCCGGAGCCGTGCTCGGCGTAGCGAAGCACCGACCGGATGGCCCGGTTGAGCACCGGTATGCGCTTGCACACCAGTGCACAGCCGTAGAACACGCCGAACGCGCCGACACCGGTGGCGACCGGCACGACGGTCGGCCTGCGCAGCCAGTGGCTCGGAGGCATCCGGCCCCGGTGCAGCCGTCCCGACGCGAAGCCGCCGATCGTCCAGGTCGCGGCGGTGCCCAGGGTCAGCCCGTAGAACGCCCGCGAGTCCGGGCGGGTGGACAGCGACAGGCCGAGCAGCCCGGCCCCGGCCAGCGAGGTCCCGGCCACCACCCGGCGGCGGCGCCGAATGGTGGCGGGGGACTCCCATGGGTCGCGGGGCACCCGCTCGGTCACCAACGCGAGGAGAGCGGCGCGCAGCCGGTCCCGATCCGGCCGCCTCACCGCGCAGCCCGCGCCGGCTGCTCCCCGGTCCCCGGCTCCCCGGTCTCCTGCTCCCCGGGCTGCGGGGCAGCGGTCGTCGAGTCAGCGGTCTCCGGAGTGACGGTCTTCACGTCAGCGTTCTTCGGTCTTCACCTCGGCGGCCTTCACGTCGGCGGCCTTCGGGGCAGGGGGTTTCTGGGCACCGCTCTTCCGGTCGCGTGCGGTCTGGACACTGACCCGCCGTGCTCTCGCCCGTTCGCCGAGGGCCTGCAGCACCGCGCTGTCGTAGTCCATCGGCTCGAACGGGACCAACTGTCGGATGCTGTCGTCGCGGACGACCACCTCGTTGGTCATGGAGTCGATCAACGAGCGGCCGGTCTGCACATCGACGCTGGTGACCAGGGACAACCAGCGCGAGGACAGCCGCGGCGAGAGCAGCGGCACCGGGACGATGAGCGGCTTGCGGCCCTCGATCGCCGCGACCCGGCGCAACATCTCCACGTACTCCAGGACGTCCGGACCCCCGACGTCCAGCGCGCGCCCGGCTGCCTCGGGCACGTCCAACACGCCGACGAGATAGCGCACCACATCGGCGACGGCGATCGGCTGGGTCCTGGTGTGCACCCAGCGCGGAGTGATCATGGCCGGCAGGTGTTCGACGAGCTGCCGGGTCATCTCCCATGAGATGCCGCCGTTGCCGACGATGATCCCCGCGCGCACCACCGTGACCGGCACGCCGGTCTGGCCCAGCAGACGCTCCACCTCGCGACGGCTCCGGAGATGGGCCGACAGATCGTCGGCCTCGTCGCCAAGGCCGCCGAGGTAGACGATCCGGGTGAGCCCGGCGTCCGAGGCCGCCGTGGCGAAGATCCGAGCGGCGTCGGCGTCGCGCTGCTCGAAGTCCTTCTCGGCGAGCGAGTGCACGAGGTAGTAAGCCGCCTCGCAGCCGTGCAGCGCCGCAGCGATCGAGTCGCTGTCGTGCACGTCACCCCGGACCGGCTGTCCGGAACCCCGGTAGCGGTCGGGATTCCGGGTCATCGCAAGAACCTCGTGCCCGGCCGCCACCAGCTCCGGGCACAGCCTGCTGCCGACGAATCCCGACGCCCCCGTGACCAGTACTCGCATGGTCCCAGCCTCTCCCGGCGGCCGGAGTCCCGCGACTCGAAGTCGGTTGCGGTCCGGCGAAGCCGGCGGGCTTGGGCCGGGAGGCCGCGCTCGCCGCCGACCCGTCACCCGGCGGCCGGTCCCCAACGACCCTCGGCCGACCAGCGAGCCGGTGGCCGCGATCGCAGGCTGCCGCAGCCGCTGATCGGACACACAGCGGCCTGGTGCCGTGCCGGTCGGGCGAGCCGATTAGGGTTCGCCCGTGTTCGGCGACTGGTGGGTGGCGCTTGCCGCCGTCCTGCCCGTCGTGGTGCTGCTCGTGTTCGCGTTCGTGGTGGGCCGCACCGGGGCGGTGGAATCGGACGCGTTGGAGGCCGAGGCCGAGGATCGGCCCCTGCCCGCGGTCGTGGCGAACCCGACCAAGGCCGAAGCCGATACCCGGCGGCAGGTGAGCGCGGTGTGCACGAGCCTGGGCTGGGCCGAGCCGCTGTGGTTGGAGACCACCGTCGAGGACCCCGGTACCGGCCAGGCGCACGAGGCTGTCGAGCGGGGCGCGGATGTCGTGCTCGCCTGCGGGGGCGACGGCACCGTCCGCTCGGTCGCGGAGGCCCTGGCCGGCACCGGGGTGGCGATGGGCTTGGTCCCGGCCGGCACCGGCAACCTGCTGGCCCGCACGATCGGCACCCCCTCGGACGTGGCCGCGGCCACCAGGGTCGCGCTGGCCGGCGACGATCGCAAGATCGACGTCGGCCGGGTCCGGGTGGACGGCGCTGCGGACGAGCGGGTGTTCCTGGTGATGGCCGGCACCGGCTTCGATGCCGCGATCATGGCGAACACCCCGGAGAAGCTGAAGGTGCGCGTCGGCCCGCTCGCCTACGTGATCTCCGGGTTCCGGGCGATGCGTGGCCGCCGCACGCGCGTGACGCTCACCTTCGACGACCAGCCGCCGTTGCGCAGGCGCACCCGCACCGTGCTGGTGGGCAACAGCGGCACCCTGCTGGGCGGGCTCGTGCTGATGCCGCGGGCCACCATCGACGACGGCCTGCTGGACGTGGTCAACATCGCGCCGAGCACGTTCGTCGGCTGGCTGGCTGTGGCCGTCCGAGTGATCACGCGGCGCCGCCGCGGGCACGAACGCGTGCAGCACTGGCAGGCGAAGTCGATCGTCATCGAATCCGACGACCCGCAGCCCTCGCAGCTCGACGGGGATCCGATCGGAGACGTCACGAAGCTGGAGATCCGGGTCGATCCGGCCGTGCTGGTGATGCGGGTGCCGGTGCCCCCGTCGCCCGACGCACCCGACCCCGGTTAGGCGGGCTCGTGCGCACGATCTACGTGATCGGCATCGGCGCGGGCGACCCCGAACACCTGACGCTGCAGGCGATTGCGGCGATGAACCGGGTGGATGTGTTCTTCACCATCGACAAGGGAGCCGCCAAGGACGACCTGGCGCGCCTGCGCACCGAGCTGCTGGCCCGCCACGTCACCCGCCCCTACCGCGTGCTCACCGCGCCGGACCCGGAGCGCGACCGGGCGGCCGGCGCGGCCGGCTATGTGGCGGCGGTGCAGGACTGGCAGGACCGGCGCGAGTCCGAGTACGAACGGATGATCACCGAGGAGCTGGCCGCCGACGCCACCGGGGGCTTCCTCGTCTGGGGTGACCCGGCGCTGTACGACGGCACCCTGCGCATCCTGGACCGGATCGCCGCCCGCGGCGCGGTGGCTTTCGATGTGGTGTCCGTGCCGGGCATCAGCAGCGTGCAGGCGCTGGCCGCGCGGCACCGGGTGGCGTTGAACCGGACCGGACGGGCTTTCACGGTGACCACGGGCCGGCGACTCGCGGCCGAGGGCATGCCGGTCGGAATCGACGACGTGATCGTGATGCTGGACGCGCGGCAGGCGTTCGCCCAGCTGCCCGACCCCGACCTCGACATCTACTGGGGGGCCTATGTGGGCACCGCGGACGAGGTGCTCGTCCACGGCGATCTCCAGCAGGTCAAGGGCGAGATCCAGCGACTCTGGGCCGAGCACCGGGAGCGCAAGGGCTGGATCATGGACAGCTACCTGCTGCGGCGGCGGATCCCGGAGTGAACGTGCTCGTCCTCGGCGGCACCGGCGAGGCACGAAGGCTGGCTGCCGGGCTGGCCGCTCGCCCGGCTTTCGTGGTGACGTCCTCGCTCGCGGGCCGGGTCGCGACGCCGGTGCTGCCGAAGGGGGAGACGCGGATCGGCGGGTTCGGCGGGGTCGACGGCCTGGTGGCCTGGCTGCGGGAGCACCGAACCGCGGCGGTCGTGGACGCGACGCACCCCTTCGCCGCGCGGATGACGCGGCACGCCGTGCTGGCCACCGAGGCACTGGCCCTGCCGCTGCTCGTGCTGCGCCGCCCCGGCTGGGCGGCGGGGCCGGGGGACCGTTGGTACCGCGTCGCCGGCGCCGCGGGCGCTGCCGCCCTTCTGCCCGAGCTGGGGGAGCGGATCTTCCTTGCGACCGGTCGCGGTGACCTGGCCACCTTCGCCGCCCGGGACGACCTGTGGTTCCTGTTGCGGGCGGTCGACCCGCCGGAGCCGCCGTTGCCGTTCCGCCACCACCTCGTGCTCGCCCGCGGTCCGTTCCGGGTCGAGCACGAGCGCGAGTTGCTGCGTGAGCACCACATCGACGTGGTGGTGACCCGCGACAGCGGCGGCTCGATGGGCGCCGCGAAGCTGACCGCCGCGCGCGAGCTCGGGCTGCCCGTGGTGCTGCTCGACCGGCCGCCCGCGCCGCCCGGTCCCACCGCCACGACCGTGGAGGAGGCCCTGGCCTGGCTCGAGGACCTCGTCGCCACAGCCGAGCGCGACACCACGGCTCCCGGTCCATGATCGATCAGCCATGATGTCGCACTCGGGCGTGACGATGCGGCCGAACACAGGTGCGCTGCCCGGTGGGGTCGAACGTACGTTCCGCCGCCGGGGGTGGGTGGACCTGGGTTCGACGCTGCACGCGCCGCTCGCACACACCGGAGACTGCTCACACCCATGTCGCAGCCTCTGTGCGGGCGGTGTCCGGTGTGTGCGCGCGGGAATCAGCGTTCGAACTCGGCGCGGACACCGAGCAGGCGGACCGGGCGACGCTTGGTGAACAGGTCCAGCACGTCCAGTGCCGCCGCCTCGAACGTGGCCGCGTCGCTGGTGGGGGCCGCGAGCGTGGCACTGCGGGTAGAGGTGGAGAAGGGAGCGAACCGGACCTTGACCGCCACCCGGGCCGCCGGCCTGCCCTCGGCCACCATGTCGGCGACCACCTGCCGCGCCAGCGCCCCGACGCCGGCGCGCACGTCGTCCCACTCGGTGAGGTTCTCCTGGTAGGTCGTCTCGTGGCTGAGGGAGCGCCGTACCCAGGGTGTGCCCTCCACCCGGACCCGGCCGACGCCCCGCCCCAGCTGCACGAAGTAGGGCCCCATCGCCGGGCCGAGGTCGGCGGCGAGCGCGGTGGGATCGGCTGCTGCCAGTTCGCGCACGGTGTGGAGGCCCCGCTCCGCCAGCTTGCGGGCGGTCTTGGTCCCGATGCCCCACAACGCCTGGGTCGGGCGGTGGCCCATCACGTCGTACCAGTTGTCGGCGGTCAGCCGGAACGTCCCCGCCGGCTTGCCGAACTCGGTGGCGATCTTGGCGCGGAGCAGGTTGTCCCCGATGCCGATGGAACAGGACAGCTCGGTCTCCGCGAGCACCGCCCGCTGCACCGCGCCGGCCAGCGCCTGCGGATCGTCGGTGACGGCGCCGAGGAACGCCTCGTCCCAGCCCATCACCTCCACCGCGGCGCCGTCGACGTCCGGGTCCTCGAACGTCCGCAGCACGCCCATCACCCGCTCCGATGCCGCCTCGTAGGCAGGGTTGTCCGCGGGAAGGAAGGTGGCTTCCGGGCACCGCTTCGCCGCCGTACGCAGGGGCATCCCGGAGCGCACCCCGAACTCGCGGGCAGCGTAGGAGGCGGTGGCCACCACGGCGCGCTGGGTCGGGTCGCCCCGTCCGCCCACGACGACGGGTTGCCCGGCGAGCTCGGGTCGACGCAGGACCTCGACCGCCGCGATGAACTGGTCGAGGTCGACGTGCAACACCCAGTACGACGTCCCCACCCGGCCATTCTGCCCATCGAGCTCGCCGGGCAGCGCAGCGTGACGGCTCAGCGTGATTGCGGTGGCTCGACCAGCCGCACCACCGCTGACGCCATCCGCAGCGAGCCGATCCCCGTCGGGTGGAAGGGGAACGGGTCGGACAGCCCCTGCAGGTCGGGGCCGAGCCCGTCGCCGCCGACGGCGCAGAGCAAGCCGAGTTCCGGACGGGCCACCGCGAAGCGGTACTTCTCCGCGCCCGCGGTCAGCACCGCGTTCAGCTGATCGTTGCGCGCGGTCAGCAGGTCGATCTTTCCGGCGTCCAGACCGGGGAAGCCGTCGGCGCGGGTGTCGGCGCAGTCGGCGTCGGACCGGAACGCGTCGTAGGAGGTCAGCACGATCACCTGCGGGCGCCCCGGCAGGTCGTTGAGGTCGATCAGCAGGTCTCCGTAGACCCGGTCGAAGGCGGCCATCCGGTAGTCGAACTCGCCCTGGGTGAGCTGGTCGGAGCAGTCCGGGACCCCGTAGCAGTAGCGCAGGAAATCGGTCCAGCCCACGTCGTTCGGCCCGATCGCAAGCACCACGAACCGCAGATCCTGCACCTGCTTGAGCAGGCCGACCTGAGCCGGCAGCAACCGTCCACCGCGCTCCTGGGGGCCGCGCAGGCCGGTGGTCACGGTGGCGCTCGGGCAGGCCAGGTTGAGCACCCTGGCCGGCAGCAGATCGCCGATCTCGGCGGCCAGCGAGTCGGTGCTGCGCTGGCAGGCCACGTCGTCCGGGGTGCCATCGGGGACCGGCGGCCCACCCACCCGGACCGCCCTCGAGTCGCCGATCACGGCGCCGTCGAAGCCGGTCACCGGTGGCCCGACCGGATCCGGGGTGAGGTGGTAGGCGCCCACCAGCTGCGACAGCGAGGACACGGTGCCCAGCCCCTGCGCCGCACCCGCGTAGGCCAGCCCGCCGGCACCGGCCCAGGCCAGCACGGACGCGGACGACGCCACCACAGTCATCCGGCGCGCGGCGCGCGCGCAGTACGACCAGATCTCCGGCAACGGCTGGTGCTCACCTGCCGTGCGGCTCTGCCGCCGAAGCACGACGAGGGTGCGCAGCGCGGTCGCCCCGGCCGCGGCGGCGAGCGTGAACAGCAACAGGCCGACCCCGCCGAGGGTGTACCAGGCGATGAAGCCGTCCCGGATGGCGGTGACGGACTCCGCGCGGGCCCGTGGTCCGGCCTCGGGATCGAAGATGTCCGCCGCTGCGGCGTTGCGCTGGACGGGGCCCATCGTGAGCTGCGGTCGCAGCGGCCCCACGACCTGCAGCCGCTGCACGTCCAGCTGGGTGTTGCCGACCTGCACCAGCCGGGCCGGGCCGGCCAGTGCCAGCGCAGGCGGGCGGGCTCCCACCGTGATGTGCTGGCCGAACGCGACGACCTCCTGGCCGGGCGTCAGCGTGATGGTCAGCGGCAACCCGACCCCCAGGCAGAACAGCACGAGTGCCACCGTCGGCCACGAGCGCAGCAACGTCCGGCGGGCGGTCCTCGGCGCGGTGCCGACGGTTCGCTCGCTCACGGCCCTCCTGTGTCGATTCCGGCGGCCGGTTCCAGTGCTGTCCGTCCATGACCAGGATGCGCCAGCGAGCAGCCGCCGACCAGAGCCCGGACCCGGTCGAGAGCTGCCCCACAGTGTTCGGCACAGGGTTCAGGGGGCGGCGCGCACCGCCACCATGGCCACGTCGTCGTCCAGAGCGGCCGCGGAGAACCGTTCCACGGCCTCCCGCACCGCGGCGACCAGCTGTGCCGCCGGCCGGGCCGCCGCGTTCGCCGCGACGGCCAGCAGCCGCTCGGACCCGAACTGCTCGCGGCCGCGCCGTCGCTCGGTGACCCCGTCGGTGTAGAACAGCAGCGTGTCGCCGGGGGCCAACAGGTGCTGGCTGCATCCCACCCGTACCACCGGAATCAGCCCGACGGCCGTCCCGAACTCGCCGACCAGCTCGGCGGTCCCGTCGGCGCGGACCAGCACCGGCTGCAGGTGCCCGGCGAGCAGGAGATCGACCACCAGTCCGGGCGGATCCGGGAGCCGGGTCCGGCGCACGGCCGCGGCGGCCAGGGTGCAGAACTGCAGCGGGTCGGCCGCCTCCATCATCACCTCGTTCAAGGTGCTCGCGGCCCGGTGAGCGATCGTCCCTCGCGGACCAGCACCCGCAGCACGTCCCGGACGAGCCCGGTGCGCGCCGCCGCCCTGGCCCCCTTCCCGCAGACGTCCCCGATCGACACCAGCCAGCACGCCGGGTCCACCGTGAGCACGTCGTAGAAGTCGCCGCCGACATCGCTGCCGGAGCTGGCCGGCAGGTAGGCGGCGGCGACGTCGAGTCCCGTGGCGACCGGCAGCGCGCGGGGGAGCAGTGCCTGCTGCAGTGCCTGCGAGACCTCCACGTGCGCTGCCGTGCTCTGCGCGTTGTGGATGGCGAGGGCCGCACGCCGGGCGATGTCGCCGGCGAGCACCATGTCCTCCGGGGTGTGCGCACGTCCATCCGGCCGGCCCACGATCAGGGTGCCGATCGGGGTGCCGCGGGTGCGCATCGGCACCGCGATGCCGTCGGTCGGCGTGGCGAAGCGCACCGGGCCGTCAGCGCCGTGCGCGCCGTCACCGATCAGCTCGGCCAGCCCGCGGGCCAGTTCCGGGGGCAGGCCGGGCGTCCCGTCCGGGTCGAGCACGGCGCGCAGCTCGGTCAGCTTCTCCTCGTCGGCGTGGGTGAGTGCCGCCAGCTGGAGCCGATTGCCCTTGTCGAGCAGGTGCACGGCACACCACCGACCCAGCCGCGGGACCACCACCTGCGGCACCACGGTGACCGTCAGGTCGACGTCCAGGGACTGACCGAGCAGCTCGCTGGTCTCGGCGAGGTAGGTCATCCAGGCGCGCCGGCGCTGGTCGACACCGCGCAGCCACTTCGTCTCGACGGCCATCGCCACCCGGTTCGCGATCAGCTCGGTGAGGTCGCGGGTCTGCTCGGGGTCGGCCCTGGAGTCGGAGGCGAGGGTGGTGTGATGCTCGACGCGCAACGTGCCACGCAGCGGAGCGGTCATCGGCAGCCGCACCTCGACCGCGTAGCCCCGCCCGGACCTGCCGTCCCGGGCGATCTCCCGGGCCCCGTCGCCCTCGTCGACGACGACGCTCACCGCCTCGGCCCCCAGCAGCTCGCGCAGCCTGCGGACCAGCTCGGCCACCAGCTCCACCGGCTGCAGCCGGTCGACCAGCGTGGGGGGCACGTGCAGCAGCCAGCGGGCCTGCTCCGCGGTGCTCCACACCAGCTCCGTATCCGGTGCGGTGCACGGGCGCGGCGCGCCGGCTCCGCGATCGCACCGCGGGCCAGGGAGAACCAGATGATGTGCCGACCGTCGGCCTCGTGCCGCGTGCCCCACGCGGACGCGAGCCGCTGGACCAGCGCCAGCCCGCGACCGTGACTGGCCGCGCGCCCGTAGCGGGGTCGGGGCTGCGAGAGGTGCATCTCGAGCGGGCCGTTGCCCCGGTCGGTGACGGCCACCGTGACCTCGGCCTCGGTGACGGTCACGGCCAGCTCGAACTCGGTACCGGCATGCAGGACCGCGTTCTCGCACAGCTCGCTGGCGAGCAACACCACGGTGTCGACCAAGCCGTCGTACGGCCCGTCGCGCTCGGACGCGGTGGCGGGCTCGAGATCGCTTCGCCAGTGCCTGCTGGAGCATGCGACGCGCTCGGCCGGCGGATCGGGCGTCCGGCGGCAGCCTGGTCCGCCGCTCGAGCTGAACGGGCACGGACGCAGTTTGCACTGTCGGCCCGACCGCTCGCGGCGCCGTCAGCTCGCCGCCCGATCGACGACTGTCTGGCACGCAACGGGGGCTGCTTCCGCGGGCCGCCGTACCCGGCGGCCGCGCCGGTGACGGGAGCGTCCGTGCCCGCCGTTCCGGATGGGAGGGCGTGCGGGATGACCACCCACGGCCCAGAGCCCCGCGGTCCCCGGGGAGCCCGCCGCCGGCGACAACGCCTTGTTGGCCGAGCTGGCCACGGCGCTGCGACAGGTGCGGCTGGGTCGCTTCGACGTTCGATTGCCGCGGCGGCAGGGGCAGGCCGGCGACGTCGTCGACGAGTTCAACGAGATGGTCACCGTCCAGAGCGGCAGAACCGTGACCTGCTGCGGATCAGCCGCGTGGTCGGCCGCGAGGGCCGGATGTCCGACAGGCTCAACGAGGAATCCTACGACGGGGCCTGGGCCACAGGGGCGCGAGCGGTCAACGCCCTGATCGACGACCTGGCGGCACCCACCGCCGAGATCGCGCGGGTGATCGAAGCCGTCGCCGAGGGCGACCTCTCCCAGCACATGGCGCTGGAGATCGAGGGCCGGCCGCTGCGCGGTGAGTTCCGCCGGATCGGCCGCACCGTGAACACGATGGTCGACCAGCTCTCGAGGTTCGCCGACGAGGTCACCAGAGTCGCCCGGGAGGTCGGCACCGACGGCCGGCTCGGTGGCCAGGCCGACGTCCGGGGCGTCGCCGGCACCTGGCGGGCGCTGACCGACTCCGTCAACACCATGGCGAGCAACCTGACCAACCAGGTGCGCTCGATCTCGTCGGCGGCCACCGCGATCGCGCAGGGCGACCTGTCCCGCACGATCACCGTGAACGCCCGCGGCGAGGTCGCCGAGCTGGCCGACACGATCAACGAGCTGACCGCCACCCTGCGCCTGTTCGCCGACGAGGTCACGCGGGTGGCCCGCGAGGTCGGCACCGACGGCCGCCTCGGCGGTCAGGCCGCGGTGCCCAACGTGGCCGGCACCTGGAAGGACCTCACCGACGCGGTCAACCTGATGGCCGCGAACCTCACCGACCAGGTGCGCGGCATCGCCCAGGTCGCCACCGCCGTCGCGACGGGGACCTGTCGCAGAAGATCAGCGTGGACGCGCGGGGCGAGATCCTCGAGCTGAAGCAGACCGTCAACACGATGGTGGATCAGCTGTCGAGCTTCGCCGACGAGGTCACGCGCGTGGCCCGCGAGGTGGGCACCGAGGGCAAGCTGGGCGGGCAAGCCGCGGTACCCAACGTCTCGGGCACCTGGCGGGACCTCACCGAGAACGTGAACCAGCTGGCGGGCAACCTCACCGCGCAGGTGCGCAACATCGCGCAGGTGACCACCGCGGTCGCGCGGGGCGACCTGAGCCAGAAGATCACGGTGGACGCCCGGGGCGAGATCCTGGAGCTGAAGTCGACGGTGAACACGATGGTGGATCAGCTGTCGAGCTTCGCCGACGAGGTCACGCGCGTGGCCCGTGAGGTGGGCACCGAGGGCATGCTCGGCGGCCAGGCCGAGGTGGAGGGCGTCGCCGGCACCTGGCGCGATCTCACCGACAACGTGAACTCCATGGCCTCGAACCTGACCAGCCAGGTGCGCAACATCGCGCAGGTGACCACGGCGGTGGCGGCGGTGACCTGACGCAGAAGATCACGGTGGATGCTCGGGGCGAGATCCTGGAGCTGAAGTCGACGGTGAACACGATGGTGGATCAGCTGTCGTCGTTCGCCGATGAGGTCACGCGGGTGGCCCGTGAGGTGGGCACCGAGGGGAAGCTGGGCGGGCAGGCCGAGGTCAAGGGTGTCGCGGGGACGTGGCGGGACCTGACGGAGAACGTGAACCAGCTGGCGGGGAACCTGACCGACCAGGTGCGCAACATTGCGCAGGTGACCACGGCGGTGGCGGTCGGTGACCTGACGCAGAAGATCACGGTGGATGCTCGGGGCGAGATCCTGGAGCTGAAGTCGACGGTGAACACGATGGTGGATCAGCTTTCGTCGTTCGCCGATGAGGTCACGCGGGTGGCCCGTGAGGTGGGCACCGAGGGCAAGCTGGGCGGGCAGGCCGAGGTCAAGGGTGTCGCGGGTACGTGGCGGGACCTGACCGAGAACGTGAACCAGCTGGCGGGGAACCTGACCGACCAGGTGCGCAACATCGCGCAGGTGACCACGGCCGTGGCGCTGGGTGACCTGAGCCAGAAGATCACGGTGGATGCCCGGGGCGAGATCCTCGAGCTGAAGTCGACGGTGAACACGATGGTGGATCAGCTGTCGTGTTCGCCGATGAGGTCACGCGGGTGGCCCGCGAGGTCGGCACCGAGGGCATGCTCGGCGGCCAGGCCCAGGTCCGCGGCGTGTCCGGCACCTGGCGCGACCTGACCGAGAACGTCAACCAGCTCGCCTCCACGCTCACCACGCAGCTGCGCGCGATCTCGGCGGTGTCCACGGCGGTGGCCAGCGGCGACCTCACCCAGCAGATCGCGGTGGCGGCGCGGGGCGAGATCGCCGACCTCAAGGACACGATCAACCAGATGATCGCCACCCTGCGCGAGACCACGCGGCGAACGCCGAGCAGGGCTGGCTGGACTCGAACCTGGCGCGCATCGGCGGGCTGCTGCAGGGCCAGCGCGACCTCGGCGAGGTCTGCCGCATGATCATGAACGAGGTCGCGCCGCTGGTGAACGCCCAGGTCGGCGCGTTCTTCCTGGCCGCGGAGCCGGCGAGCGGCTCGCGGCGGCGCGCCGCGGCTGGGTGATGACCGGCGGATACGCGATGACGCCGGGCGACCCGCCCCTGTCGTTCGGCACGGGCGAGGGCCTGGTCGGGCAGGCGGCGGCCACCCGGAGGGTCGTGCGTGTCGAGGACGTGCCGGACGGCTACCTGCCGATCCGCTCCGGGGTCGGCTCCGCCGCGCCGCGGGCCGTGGTGGTGCTGCCCGTCCAGTTCGAGGGCGAGTGCCTCGGCGTGATCGAGCTCGGCTCGGTGTCGCCGTTCTCGTCGCTGCACCTGACGTTCCTCGAGCGCCTCGTCGCGACGATCGGCGTCGCGATCACCACGATCCGGGCGAACCGCCGCACCGAGGAACTGCTGGCCCAGTCCCAGGGCCTGGCGATGGAGCTGCAGGACCAGTCCGCGGAGCTGCAGCGGGCCAACTCCGAGCTGGAGGAGAAGGCCGAGGAGCTCTCCGAGCAGAACCGCAACGTCGAGATCAAGAACATGGAGATCGACGCGGCCCGCCGCGGCGTCGAGGAGAAGGCCCAGCAGCTCGCGCTCGCCAGCCAGTACAAGTCCGAGTTCCTCGCGAACATGAGCCACGAGCTGCGCACGCCGCTCAACTCCCTGCTGCTGCTCTCCCGCCTGCTCGCCGACAACCCGAACAACAACCTCACCGACAAGCAGATCGAGTTCGCCAGCACCATCCACAGCGCTGGCTCGGACCTTCTGCGCCTGATCGACGACATCCTCGACCTCTCGAAGATCGAGGCGGGGCGCGTCGACGTCGACCCGGCCCCGGTGGACCTCGTCCAGATCCGCAGCTACGTGGAGCAGGCGTTCCGTCCGCAGGCCGAGGAGAAGAGCCTGGAGCTGCGCGTCGGATCGCTCCCGACCTGCCCGAGACGATCATCAGCGACGCCCAGCGGCTCCAGCAGATCCTGCGGAACCTGCTCGCCAACGCCATCAAGTTCACCGACTCCGGGTTCGTCGAGCTGTCGATCGGGGTCGCCCCGCCGGGCACGCTGCGCGGGGTGCCGGCGCTCGACTCGGCGCGCACGGTCATCGCGTTCTCGGTGCGGGACACCGGCATCGGCATCCCGAACGCGAAGCTGGACATGATCTTCGAGGCGTTCCAGCAGGCCGACGGCACGACCAGCCGGAAGTACGGCGGCACGGGGCTCGGGCTCTCGATCTCCAAGGAGCTGGCCCGGATGCTGGGCGGCCGCATCGAGGTGACCTCCGAGGTCGAGCGAGGGATCGGTGTTCACGCTGTTGCTGCCCGACGAGCTCCCGCCCGTCACCGCGGCGGCCGCCCGGTTGATGCCCCGGCTGTGCCGCGGCGATGCCGGAATGCCCGCCTGGCCGGAGCGGCCCGGCTCCGGCGGGCAGCCGATCCTGCGGCCCCCGTCCGCGCCGGCCCGGTGCCGGCCGGACGGCGTCCACCCCCGAGCTCGCCGGCGTCACCGTGCTCATCGTCGACGACGACGTGCGCAACGTGTTCGCGTTGACCAGCGCGCTGGAGCTGCACGGGCTGACGGTGCTCTACGCCGACAACGGCAGCGACGGGATCCGGCTGCTCACCCAGCACCCCGAGGTGGACGTGGTGCTGATGGACGCGATGATGCCCGACATCGACGGCAACGAGACGACGCGCCGGATCCGGACCCTGCCGCAGGGGCGGGACCTGCCCGTCGTGTTCCTCACCGCGAAGGCGATGCCCGGAGACCGGGAGTCCAGCCTCGCGGCCGGGGCCACCGAGTACGTCACCAAACCGGTGGATCTCGACGCGCTGCTCTCGCTGATGGCGAGTGGGTGGCGCGCCGAGATCGCTGTCCGCGCGGTCTCGCTGGGCCCGGCTCGATGACCGGCACGGCACCCGGCCAGGGTGCTGGCCGTCGACGACCGCCGCGAGAACCTGCTGGCGCTGCAGGCGATCCTCGAAGGGCTGCCGATCGAGATCGTGTCGGTCACCAGCGGCGAGGACGCCCTCAAGCGGCTGCTGGTCGAGGACTACGCGGTGATCCTGCTCGACGCCCACATGCCCGGCATGGACGGCTTCGAGACCGCGGGGCACGTCAAGCAGCGCGAGCGCACCCGGCACATCCCGATCCTGTTCCTCACCGCGGTGGACTACGACCCGCACCTGGCCTTCCGCGGTTACCAGGCGGGCGCCGTGGACTACATCACGAAGCCGTTCGACCCGTGGGTGCTGCGGTCCAAGGTCACGGTGTTCGTCGACCTGTGGACGATGCACGCGCAGCTCGCCGATCGCGCCGAGGAGTGCCAGCTGCTGCGGGCCGCCGTCGACGACGCGCGGTGCTGCTGGAGAAAGCGACGCCGCGGAGGTAGCGCAGGCCAGGGAGCGGCTGCTGGCCGTGCGAGTGCCGAGCCAGCTGTAGCGAACCGAGAGGGCGGGCTCCGGCCGCGTCCGGCGACCGGAGCCCTGCCGAGGCGTCAGCTCCTGAAGACGTCCTTGATCTTCTCGCCGGCCTGCTTGAGGTTGCCCTTGGCCTGGTCCGCGTGGCCCTCGGCCTCCAGCTCCTCGTCGTCTGTGGCCCGGCCGACCCCCTCCTTGACCTTTCCCTTCATCTCCTCGGCCTTGTTGTCGATCTTGTCGTCGGTACCCATGTGACAACCTCCCGGTCGTGATTGGTCCTACGGCCTACCCCGGTGGACACTCCCGCACACCCCGTACCTCAGTTGGGTGCTTCCTGGCAGAGGCAGAAGGGATGCCCGGCCGGATCGAGAAAGACCCGGAACGTGGTGCCCGGCTGGTGCTCGTGCTTGCGCGCTCCGATGGCCAGCACCTTCGCCTCGGCCTCGTCGAGATCGGCGACGTCCAGATCGAGGTGGAACTGCTGCGGATGTTCGGGATCGGGCCACTTCGGTGGGATGTGGTCGGCCGCGAGCTGGAAGGCCAGGGCCACCCCGCCCGGCTCCGCGGCGAGTTGGTACCAGTCGTCCTCGGCGCGGACGATCGGTGCACCGGTCAGGGCCTGGTAGAACTCGGCGGCAGTCCGGGGGTCGGGGCAATCGAGCACGGTGACGGCGAACTTCGCGATTCCGGTCATGGGCCGCACGGTAGCGGGGGGCACCGACAGTTTCCGGCGGCGCGGCGCGTGGAAGCGGCTCACCGCCGCCGCAGCACGTATCCCGTGTAGCCGTAGTCGTCGCCGTACCGGCGCCGGATGTCGATCTCGGCGCCCACCTCGTCGAGCACGGCCGGGTCGATCCCGCGCGCACGCAGCTGCTCGATGCGGGCGCCGAGCGCGTCGTAGTACTCCGACCAGTCCGAATCGGGCAGCCGGTAGCTCGCGAGTACCGTCCAGCCGGCCGCGATCGCGGCCCGGATGTTGCCGTCGACGGTCCGCATGGCCGGGTAGCCGGCATCCCAGAAGGCCCGGGCCCCGGCCGCCGGAGTGGAGGTCGACCACTCGGCCTCGGTCACGACCAGCACCCCGCTCGGGGTCAGCAGCCGATGCCAGCCGGCCAGTGCCTCGTCGAACCCCATCACATAGGCCGAGCCCTCGGACCAGATCAGGTCGACAGACCCGTCCGGCAACGGCAGGTCGTGCATCGAGCCGACGACCGGCCAGATCCGGTCGGCGAACCCGGCATCGGCCGCGGCAACACTCAGTCGGGCCAGGAACGGTCGATGGGTGTCGACGGCCACCACGAGGCCACCGGTCTCGCGGGCGAGCAGCAGGCTCGCCGGGCCGGTGCCGCAACCGATGTCCACGATCCGCGGCCGCTCCGGCAGTCGCCCGGCCAACCGCAACAGCAGCCGGACCGTTTCCGCGGATCCCGGCGCCTGCCTCGGCAGGTTCTCGTGGGCCAGCCAGAAAATCTGCTCGGGGTTCACCCGTGCATTGTGAAGGCCCTCGTCTCGGGGCAGCGGGCATGTCGACGGTCACGGAGCGATGCGACGATCTTCGCCGGCCGGTACAACTAGGTCCGGCGGCCCACCAGCCGCGCCACCGCCGGCGCCAGCAGCAACATGACGATGACCCGCAGGACCTGGACCGCGACCACGAAGGTCACGTCGACGCCCGAGGAGATCGCGGTGGCCAGCACCGCGTAGACCCCACCGGGAGTGGTGGCGAGGTAGCCCTCCAGCGGGGTGCAGCCGGTCACCGCGCTGAGCACGAGTCCCAGCCCGGAGCAGGCCGCGATCACGACGACGATCAGCACTCCGGCCAGCGGCAGCACCCCGGCCACGGTGCGCAGGCTCTCCCTGGTGAACCGCAGGCCGGCCTGCCACCCGATCACGGCGTAGGCGACCTCGACCACGATCTGCGGCGGGCTCGCCCCGAACGACCAGCCGGCGAGACTCAGCGCTAGGGCGACGAGCATCGGGCCGAGCAAACCACCGGCCGGTACCCGTGCGAGGTGGGCCAGCCCCCACCCGGCGGCCGTGCAGATCAGCAGGAAACCGATGTCGATCGGCCACGGTGCCCCCACCACGGTACGGGCTCGGCCGCACCGCTGAGCCGTCGATGGTGGCACCGAAGGCCAACGCCGCGACCACCGGCATGCTCGCCGTGATCACCCCGACCCGGAAGTACTGCACGACGGCCACCACCCGGTCGTCGCCGCCCAGATCGCGGCTGATGGCGGTCAGCCCGGACGCCCCTCCCGCGGTGAGCGCGAGCATCCCGGTGAGCGGTGAGACGTCCCGACGCCGCCCCATCAGCAGTCCGGCTCCCATGCTCACAGCGAGTGTGGCGACGCCGGTGAGCAGCACCGGCACCGTGTCCCCGGCCAGCCCGGCCAGCGTCGAGGGCTGGGCGATCACCCCGATGACCACCCCGATCACCGCCTGCGCCGCCACGCTCGCGCGCCCCGGGACCGCGGGCGGCCCCCAGCCGGACAGCGCCAGTCCGGTGGCCACGATCAAGCCGGCGAACAGGGCGGGGGACGGCACCCCGAGTGCGGCCATGGCAGCTGTGACGATCCCGGTCAGCACGATCAGCAGCGCCCACCCGCGTCCCGACGCCCCCACCCGACCACCCCCGCCCCACGTCGCCCCTGGTTCCCCGAAGTCCCGCCCTCGAGCCGCCCGCAGGGTCCGGCGCCCCGCACCCGCGCCGCGATGCCCGCAAGTTCCGGCCCCGAAGTCCGCACCCCGCGCCCTGGCCGCCCCCGAGCGCACGGGCCCCTGTGCGCGAACGGCACTCTCGCGCCAACCTATGGCTCGAGAGTGCCGTTCGCGCAGCGGTGGCGCGATGCGCTCAGCTCAACCCGCGATGTCGTAGACGATCTCGACGTCCACCCGCAGCTCCTGGGTGCCGGGCAGGATCGGCGTGGCCGCCTGGGCCGCCGCGGCGTCCCGCGCGTACGGACTCGGCGGGGCGGCGGTGACCTCGTTGATCGAGCGGATCGGCCCGAGCGACACCCCGGCGGCCTCCGCCAGCTGCCGGGCCTGATCCTGGGCGCTGCGCACCGCGGCCGCCCTGGCCTGGCCGCGCGGTGCACCGTCGTCGGCGACGGAGAAGTCGAGCTGCTGCACCCGGACGGCGTCACCGGCCGCCGCGCCTGCTGCGTCGATCACCGCTCCGGCCCGGTCGACGTCCCGGAGCCTGGCGGTCACGAGGTTCGTCACCTCGTAGCCGGTGATCTGCCCGCTCGTCGGCTCGTTGGTTGGGGACACCGAGAGCTGGCTGGTCTGCAGATCCGCATCCGCCACCCCGGCGCCGCGCAGCGCGGCGATCGTGGAGGTGGCCAGCCGGGCGTTGGAGTCCAACGCCTCCGCCGCGCCGCGCGCGCGGGTCTGCACCCCGATGACGACGGTCAGCGTGTCCGGCTTGCTCATCACCGTGCCCACGCCGCGGGCTGTGATCCCAGGACGCGGACTCTGCTCCGCTCGGTCGGGCGGCGCCGAGCACCCGGCGAGCACCGCGGTGACGAGCGCGGCCGTAGCCGCTCCGCTCAGCACGCGCCGTAACGGCACGCGCCGCAACAACACGTGGCGTGCCAGCACACGCCGCAACAGCCGGCGTTGCAAGGGCCCGCGTCGCACCAGCACTCGCCGCATCAGGGGCTCCGTTCATCGGTTCTTCACCTGCTGCGTCGAAGACGTTGTGATCGACGAATCGGTTGCACGCAGGCTCCGAAACGAGACCGCCACACCCGTGACCGGTTGTGGCGGCCGTAGCGCAGGTAGCCGCCGCGGCGCTCTGGTCGTTCAGGACAGGTTGAGGATCTCCCCGTCGGCGTCGAGATCGATGGAGTGAGCCGCCGGGTGCGCGCCGAGGCCCGGCATCGTGCGCATGTCGCCGCAGATCGGGTAGATGAACCCGGCCCCAACCGACGCCCGCACCTCCCGCACCGGCAGCCGCCAGCCTGTCGGGGCCCCCCGCAGGGTCGGGTCCGACGAGATCGACAGGTGCGTCTTCGCGATGCACACCGGGAGGTTGCCGAACCCGTTGCGCTCGTAGCTGTCGATCTGCCGCGATGCGGACATGTCGTAGTCCACCCCGTCGGCGCCGTACACCTCGCGCGCCACCGTCTCGATCTTCTCGCGCAACGTGGCGCTGTCGGGGTAGAGGAACCGGAAGTCCGATGGCTCCTCGGCCGCCTCGGCCACGGCGTCGGCCAACTCGGTGGCACCCGCGCCACCGTCGGCGAAATGGGTGCAGATCGCCGACCGGGCCCCCATCGACGCGGCGATCTCGGCGATGGCCGCCAGATCCGCGGGATGGTCGTCGGGGAACGCGTTGATCGCCACCACCGGGGACACCCCGTGCAGCCGGATGTTCTCGATCTGCTTGCGCAGGTTCGCCCCGCCAAGGAACACGTCCTCGGGGTTCTCGGCGAGCAACGCCTCGGGCAGCGGCCGGCCGGCCACCACCTTGTGCTTGCCGGAGTGCACCTTCAGCGCACGCACGGTGGCCACCACGACCGCAGCGTCCGGCTTGAGCCCCGATGCCCGACACTTGATGTTGAAGAAGCGCTCGGCACCCATGTCGGCCCCGAAACCCGCCTCGGTGATGAGGTACTCGCCTGCGTGGATGCCGATCAGGTCGGCGACCACCGACGAGTTGCCGTGCGCGATGTTGCCGAACGGCCCCGCGTGCACGAGCACCGGCGTGTTCTCCAGCGTCTGCAGCAGGTTGGGCGCCATCGCGTCCCGCATGATCACGGCCATCGAGCCGGCCCCGCCGACGTCCTCGGCCGTCACCGGCTTGCCGGCGTGCGTGTAGCCGACCACGATCCGGCCCATCCGCTCGCGCATCTCCGGCACCGAGCGGGCCAGCGCGAAGATGGCCATCACCTCGGACGCGGCGGTGATGTCGAAGCCGGTCTGCCGCGGGATGCCGTCCATCTTGGAGCCGAGGCCGACGATCACGTTGCGCAGCACGCGATCGTTGACGTCCAGCACCCGGCGCCAGGTGATGTTGTGCGGGTCGATGCCGCAGTCGTTGCCCTGGAAGAGGTGGTTGTCCAGCACGGCGGAGAGCATGTTGTGGGCCGACGTGACGGCGTGGAAGTCGCCGGTGAGGTGCAGGTTCAGCGTCTCCATCGGCACGACCTGCGAGTAGCCGCCGCCGGCCGCGCCGCCCTTGATGCCGAACGTCGGGCCCATCGACGGCTGGCGCAGCGCCACCGTGGCCCGCCGCCCGGTGCGCCGCATCGCCTGCCCGAGCCCGACGGTGGTGGTGGTCTTGCCCTCGCCGAGCGGGGTCGGCGTGACCGCGGAGACCACCACGTACTTGGCCTTCGGCCGGTCGGCCAGCTCCTCGATCGCGTCCAGTTCGATCTTGGCGACGTGCCGGCCGTATGGCGTGACGAGGTGCGGATCGATGCCCATCTCGGCAGCGATCTCGGTGAGCGGCAGCAGCGTCGCCGCCTTGGCGATGGCGAGGTCGGTCGGGAAGCCCATCAGACCAACCCCCCATCGCCCAGCCCGGCAGCCGCGCGCAGGTCAGCGGCCTTGTCGGTGCGTTCCCAGGTGAAGTCCGGGTCGTTGCGGCCGAAGTGCCCGTACGCGGCGGTCTTGGCGAAGATCGGCCGGTTGAGCTGCAGGTAGTGCCGGAAGGCCGCTGGGCGCAGGTCGAAATGCTCGTCCACGAGCTTGCGGATGGTGGACAGCGGCACGTTCTCGGTGCCGAACGTCTCCACCAACAGCGACAACGGGCGGGCGACGCCGATCGCGTAGGCCACCTGTACCTCTACTTTCTCCGCCAGTCCGGCGGCGACGATGTTCTTGGCCACGTACCGGGCCGCGTAGGCCGCTGAGCGGTCCACCTTCGAGGAGTCCTTGCCGGAGAACGCGCCGCCACCGTGGCGGGCGAACCCGCCGTAGGTGTCGACGATGATCTTCCGGCCGGTCAGGCCGGCGTCGCCGACCGGACCGCCGATCACGAACCGGCCGGTGGGGTTGACGTAGAAGTTCTCCGCCAGCTCCTCGGCCGAGTACAGCTCCGAGGGGATCTCCGGCAGCACGACGTGCTCCCACATGTCCTTGCGGATCTGGTCGGTCGTGGTCTCCTCGGCGTGCTGCGTGGAGATCAACACCTTCTCCACCGACACCGGAACACCGTCGCGGTAGCGCACGGTGACCTGCGTCTTGCCGTCAGGCCGCAGGTAGGGCAGTGTGCCGTCCTTGCGCACCGCAGCCAGCCGGCGGGCCAGCCGGTGCGCCAGCGCGATCGGTAGCGGCATCAGTTCGGGCGTCTCGCGGGTGGCGAAGCCGAACATCATGCCCTGGTCACCCGCCCCGGCCCGGTCCAGCTCGTCCTCCGACAGCTGCCCGCGGTGTTCCTGCGCCACATCCACACCCTGCGCGATGTCCGGCGACTGCTTGTCCAGCGCGATCATCACCGCGCAGTGGTGGCCGTCGTAGCCGAAGCTGCCGTTGTCGTAGCCGATGTCGCAGATGGTCCTGCGCACGATGTCGGCGAACTCGATGGTCGCCGTGGTGGTGATCTCCCCGGCGACCACGACCAGGCCGGTGGTGATCAGGGTCTCGCAGGCGACCCGCGAGTTCGGGTCGCCGGCCAGCGCCGCGTCCAGGATGGCGTCGGAGATCTGGTCGGCCATCTTGTCGGGGTGCCCCTCCGTCACGGACTCGGAGGTGAACAGGTGTTCGTTGGCGGCCAGCGGGATCATGCGCCGTCCTCCTTCTGCAGGCGGTCCCGGACAGCGGCGGCCGCGGTCGTCATGGCGTGCAGCTTCGCCCGCGCGATCGGCGCGGGCAGGTGGCGCAGCCCGCAGTCGGGCGTGACGAGCATCCGGTCGGCCGGCACGACGTCCAGTGCCCGCTCGATGCGCTTCTCGACCACCTCGACGGGCTCCACATCCTCGGTCTTGACGTCCAGCACCCCGACGCCGACCGCCCGGTCCCAGCCGTAGCGCTCGAGCAGGCCAAGGTCTTCGTCGCCCTTGCGGGCGAACTCCAGCAGCAGCTGGTCGACCGAGGTCTCCAGCACCGCAGGGAACAGGAAGTCGTAGTGGCCCTCCCACAGCGGCCGCGCGTACCGGTTGCCGTAGCAGACGTGCAGCGCCCAGGTGACCGGCACGTCCGCGACCACCAGGTTCACCGCCTCCATGGCCAGCTCCGACCTGCTCGGGATAGCCGGCCAGGAACGGCTCATCGAGCTGCAGCAGCTGCGCGCCAGCGGCGGCGAGGGCCTTCGCTTCGGCGTTGAGGGCCCGGGCCAGATCGCGCACCAGGTCGGAGCGGTCCGGGTAGGCCTGCTCGTCGCAGCGCAGCCGGCGGGACAGCGAGAACGGACCCGTCATCGAGAACCGGACGGGGTGATCGGTGTGCGCGCACGTGAACCGCAGGTCCGCGGCGAGACCGAGCGGCGCCGGGCCCGGTTCGGGCAGCCTGCCGATCAGGTGCAGGTCGAGGTAGTCGAGGTAGAACGCCTTGACCGGGTCCTTGGCCTGCACGCCCGGCACCCGGGAGAGCAGGTAGTCGACGTCGTTGTCGCGGCGCAGTTCGCCGTCGGAGACGACGTCGATGCCGGCGATCTCCTGGTCCTTCAGCGCCGCCTTCACCGCCATGTCGTGCATGTCGGCGAGCTGGGTCCGGCTCACCGCGCCGTGGTGCACGCCGGTCTTGGCGCGCTCGAGCCAGTCGGGCACCGACCAGGAGCCGATCACGGATGTGGGCAGGAGCGAGGCGGTCGCGCATCAGTCGCGCACCCCGGCCGTCATCGTGGTGATGTTGCTGCCGGCGCGCCGGAACGGGGCGAAGGTGACGTCGAAGCCCTTCCGGGCGCCGATGTGCGCCAGCAGCGGGCCGTTCACCCAGTTGACCACCGATCCGTCGTACTTGCCCGGCCCGCGGAAGCCGATCCGGTACTGGTGCGGATCGGTGACGATGATGTCGTGGCACTGCAGGCTGCCGTAGGGATGCAGCAGCGGCAGCGTCTCGGCGAAGCTGGTGGCGGCCCCGTTGGACACGTGCATCCGGATGTCCCCGCCGATGGCCAGCAGCGGGCGCAGCAGCTCGCCGCTGACGCCCGGCGCGATCGGGTAGGTGTCCAGGCCGTGCAGTGGGACGTAGCGCTCCTGCAGCCGCAGCGCCTGCCAGCACTGCCCGCCAGAAGTCGACGGCGGCCGCGACACCGCCGGGGAAGTGCTGCGGCGCGGCTTCGGCCAGCAGCTCCGGTCCCAACCGCAGCAGCTTGTCCACCAGCCCGCCGAGCTCCGCCGGCGGCTCGACACCTGCGCGCGATCGCGGCGGCCGCGGCCACCGGCAGGTAGGCCCTGGACTCCACGAGGTGCTCGCGCTGGCCGATGGTGGCGATCTCGTCGGTGGGCAGGTTGTCGTAGACGTTGGAGATGTAGACGAGGAAGACCTTGAACCGCAGGAACGCCAGCGACGTCATCGGTCGCATCGCGTCGAGCACGAACGAGCTGACCCGGGAGCCGTGCTCGGCTGACCGCAGCCCTCGCCAGCTCCAGCACGTGCGGCGAGTAGTCGCACATCAGGTAGTGCAGCCGCCGGTGGTAGTCCCGCCCGTGCGCGCGGTCCATCTCCATGAACGTGTCCAGCCAGGTGCGGGCCTGGCCACCGTTGCCGACGCCCAGCTCGACGACGTAGAGCTCCTCGGGCAGTGCCCGGCGCTCGGCCAGCGAATCCCAGATCGCGAACAGCTCGGTGATGGTCTCGCCGGACCGGGGCGACGTCGAGTGCCTCGCTCTGCCCGCCGGGCAGCGCCGACTCGTAGCCGAGGCCGGTGGCCTCCTCCCAGCGCCGTAGATGCTGCCAGTACAGGACGTTGAAGTCCCAGATCCGGCTGCGCCGGGTGGGTCCCCACTCCTCGAGTGTGACGTGGTCGCGGCTGCCGCCGCCGGTGCGGTGCGCGCGCAGCGCGGTGGCGACGTCGGTGGCCACGTGATCGGCGTCGGCCTGCGCGGTGCGTCGCAGGTCGAGCGCCAGCTCGAGCTGGTTGCCGCCCACCACCGGGCGCAACTCGACGGGCGCCCGGAAGTTGTTGCGGTACTGGATCCAGTCGACCACCACCCGCAGCCGGGAAGATCGATGATCGGCGCACCGGCACCGGCCGTCGGCATCGGCGCCCCGTCGCCGCCCGCGGCCGCGGTCAGCGTGTCGAGCACCGGAGTGAGGGCCGCGGTGAGGTCCAGGGCGTTCTTGCCCCGCAGCCGCGCCGTCGGCCGGATCTCAACCAGCACGGCTGGGCTCCTCGACCACCGGGTCGCGCCGGACGCCGGCGCGCTGGAGGATCTCCGGCACGCCGCGCTCGTAACCGAAGGCCATCACGTGTGCCCCGGCGACCCCGGGGATATCGCGCATCGCCTGGATGGTCTCCACGCAGAGCGCCATCCCCTCGGCCGCCACCTTGTCCGACGGCACGCCGCGCAGCCTGCGCACCACGTCGTCGGGCACGTGGATACCCGGAACGCTGGTCCGCATGAATTCCAGCGCGCGCAGCGAGCGGATCGGCCCGACCCCGGCCAGCACGGCGCAGCGCCGGTCCAGCCCCCGGTCGACGACCTCCGCCATGAATCGCCGGAAGACGGCCAGGTCGAACACGAACTGCGTCTGGCAGAACTGGGCGCCTGCGGCGATCTTCTTGCCGAGCCGGGTGGGCCGGAAGCCGCGTGGCGGGGCGAACGGGTTCTCGACGGCGCCGACGAGAAACCCGGGCGGAGGGTCGACCGAGCGCCCGGAGATCAGCTTGCCCTCCTCGCGCATGGTGCGGGCCGCCCAGATCAGCTGCATGCAGTCCAGGTCGTACACCGGCTTGGCCTCCGGGTCGTGGCCGAACCTCGGGTGGTCACCCGACAGCAGCAGCACGTTCGGGATGCCCAGAGTCGCCGCCGAGATCAGGTCGGACTGCAACGCGATCCGGTTGCGGTCCCGAGCGGTCAGCTGCATCACCGGTTCCACCCCGGCGGCGGCGGCCAACACGCTGCCGGCCATGCTCGACAGCCGGACGTGCGCGCCCTGGTTGTCGGTGATGTTCGCCGCGTCCACCCAGCCGCGCAGCAGGCCGGCGGAGCGGCGGATCGCGTCCGGGTCTACCCCGCGCGGCGGTCCGATCTCGGCGGTCACGACGAACCGGCCCGACGCGATCGCTTCGCGCAGCGTCACCGCCGGCCGCCCACGGTCGGCAGCCCGAGGTCGACAGGGGCCCGGTGGATCGACGGCGGTGCGCCGAGCCCGGAGTCGGACGTCCACAGGTCGTCGTCGCGGCCCAGCCAGTAGTTCACCCACGAGCTGGATCCGACCTGGCGCTGGTCGACCGGGCGCTGCAGGCGGGCCAGATCGTCGGCGTGCCCTGCGCTCTCCGCCCGCTCGTAGGCGATCACCCAGACGCAGCGCTCACCGGGATAGACCTCGCAGTCGCCGTTCTGCGACACCCCGCCGCAGGGGCCGTTGCGCAGCTGCTTGGGGCAGCTCATAGGGCAGGCATAGCCGGTGGCGGGCAGCGCGCACTGGCCGCACATCCGGCAGCCGAACATCGCCTCCTTGCTGCGGCGCTCGGCTGCGGTGAACAGCCGCAGCGCACGCGGCGAGCGTTCCAGCCAGCCGGCCAGCCTGCGGTAGGCCGGATTGGGGCGCAGCAGCCTGCCGAGCCGGTAGGTCGATCGGGCCGTCGGGAGCGGACGCGTCGGGCGTGGGCGGCCCGGGCCGTCGTCCTGCGGCGAGCCGGCCGGCGCCGCGGCACCGCCCGCCGGCAAGGGGACGGCTGATCGGCGGCGGCCGCCTGCGACACCGCTGCCGTTCACCGATGCGTTGTTGTCCGGCACAGTCGGGTCGTCCCGCGGGTTGTTGTTGTTCGACACAGTCAGGGACGAGCAGGCCGGGCGGCCGCGCGGTCGGGTCCGGTGGCCAGCACCGCTCGGGCGACCACCGGTCGCAGCCGGGAGGGGAGCGGTGCCGCGGCGGCCCGCAGGTGGGCCACCGACTGCCGTAGCTCGGCGACCTCGCGTCGAAGATCACGGATGATGGCCTGGTCAGCGGCGGCTCGCTCGGTCTCGGCGTGACCACAGATCCGCTCGAGCTCGAGCATCAGCGCCGCGACGGGCGTCTGGCTTCGGATCGCGTCCATCGGCGGGCTACCTCCCGGAGCACTTCGGTGGGTGACTCAGGCTAGCCAGGCGGTCTCGTCGATCACATGTGCTCCGACACAAATCGTTGCGGGCGTTCCTTGGGCTCTGCGCCTAGGCTGCGACCCATGTCCACCACGGCACGACCGCAGCCGACGGCGGCCGAGCCCGGTAGCAGCACCTGGCGGGAGAACCAGCTCCTTCGGGAGCTGGTCGCCGTGTACAGCCACCTCTCCGGCCTGGCCTCCCAGGATGCCGACATGGCGGGGGTGGTGCGGCTGGTCGCGCACCGCACCAAGGCGGCGGTCGTGGTTCTGGGGCCTGCGCAGCAGCCACTGGCGATGGCGCCACCCGACGCCACCACCCGCCTGGAGGCGGCCATCGCCGCAGCGCCGCTCGCTCCGGTGCTCGCCGCGGCAGCGCAGAACCGTCGCCCGATGTCGCTGCCCGGGCTGGGCGCCGAGCCCGAGATGATCGCGGTCGCGCCGATCATGGTCGGGCACGACGTGGTGGCGCACCTGGTGACGGTGCGCTCCGGGGGGCCGTCACCATCGGGCCCGGAGCTGGACGACGACCTGAACCTGCTGCTCACCGAACACGCGGCGACCATCTGCGGGATCATCCTCGGCCGCGAACGGGCGGTCGCGGCGGCCGGGGCGCGGGCCCGCACCGAGCTGGTCGAGGGGCTCCTGCTGGCCAGGGACCGTGACGACGGCGAGGCCGAACGATGGGCCGGTCACCTCGGTTTCCTCACCGGCGTGGAGCACCATGTGTTCGCTGTGGCGATCCTGGACGGAACGGGCCGCCGCGGACCGGGAGTCACCGACCAGCCGGTGCCCGACCTGTCCCGAATGCTGGTGCTGGCCGAGCGGGCCGTCCTGCGCAGGATCCCGGAGGCGATCGTCGCGGTCCGCGAGTCGGAAGTCGTGGCGGTGGCGCTGGTCCCGAACGGTTCGAGGGCCGGGCTCGACGACGTGCGCGGGTTGGCCCAGCAGTGCCGCAACGCGATCGTCACGCGGTATCCGGACGTGACGGTCGTCGCCGGGATCGGCGGCTGCTGCCGGCAGCCGGTGGAGATCTCCCGGTCCTACGCCGAGGCCCGCCGAGCCATCGACGCCGCGGCCCGGATGGGTACCACGCCCGCCGTCGTCGCGTACGACGATCTCGGTATCAACCGGCTGCTGCTGCAGGTGCCCGACCTCGGCGAGCTGCGTAGTTTCGCCACCGCGGTGCTCGGCGACCTGGTCCGCGACCCCGGTCGCGCCGAGCTGCTGCAGACTCTCGCCGCCTGGTTCCGCACCGGCGGCAGCCCGCAGCGCACCGCGCGGGTGCTGCACCTGCACGCCAACACGGTCAGCTACCGGATCCGCCGGGTCGAGGAGATCGCCGGCTTGCGGCTCGACGACTACCACGACCGGCTGATGGCCCAGGTGGCGTGCGAGATCGTCGAGGTGCTCGGCCCGTGGTGACGAGCAGGGTCGGGAGGGGAGAACGGTGACGGCCGACGAGCTCGCGGCCGTGCTGGCCGCTCGGGTGCTCGTCGCGGACGGCGCCATGGGCACCGTGTTGCACGCCGCCGGATATCCGCTGGACCGTGCCCTGCCCGAGCTCAACCTGTCGGATCCGGCCCTGGTGCGCCGGATCCACGACAGCTACCTGGCGGCCGGGGTCGACCTGGTGCAGACCAACACGTTCGGCGCCGGCCCGCTGCGTCTCGAACTGCACGGGCTCGCCGATGCCACCGCTGCGGTCAACGCGGCAGGCGTGCGGGTGGCCAGGGAGGCGGCCGCCGCGGCCGGGCGTCCGGTGCTGGTGGCCGGATCCGTCGGGCCGGCGGTGACCGTGCACCAGCGGCGCCGGGTGTCGCGGGCCGATCGGGAGGCCTCGGTGCTGGCCCAGGTGCAAGCCCTGATCGAGGCCGGGGTGGATCTGCTGGTGCTGGAGACGTTCGGACATCTCGACGAACTGGTCGAGGCGGCAGGCGTGACGCTCGACGCGGCAGGCCCGAGCGGGGTGACGGTGCTGGCCCAGGCCACGTTCGCGGCGGACGGCGCGACGTTGAGCGGTCACACCCCGCACGACGTCTGCGCCGCGCTCGCCGGACTGCCGATCGCCGTGCTCGGTACCAACTGCACGCTGGGACCGCAGGGGGTGCTCGCGATCGTGCAGCAGCTCCGGGAGCACACCGACCTGCCGATCGCCGCCCAACCCAACGCCGGCCTGCCCCGGCGCAGCAGCGGGGACCGGTTCTCCTACGGCGTCGACGCGCAGTACTTCGCCCGGTATGCGCGGTTGCTCGTCGGCGCCGGGGCCGTGCTGGTGGGTGGTTGCTGCGGCACCACGCCTGCGCACCTCGAGGCCATGGTGCAGGCCGTCGCGGGTCGGCGGGTGGGCCTGGGCCAGGCGCCGGCCGCGCCCCCCGAGCCGGCGGCGACCCCGGCCCGGCGGCGCACAGCCTGGCGGGTGTTGGCCGAGATCGAGCCGCCCCATGCCGGGCACGTCGCGGCGGCGGTGGCCAGGGCCGAGGTGATCCGCGACCGCGGGGTGAGCACCCTGCTCGTCTCGGCGGGCGACGGGCCGCGGGCCCAGCTGAGCCCCGTGAACCTCGCCGTGCACCTGCAGCACCAGCTGGGCGTCGAGGCGCTGGCCAGCGTCACCACCTGGGATCGGACGATCATGGCCCTGCAGGCCGACCTGCTCGGCGCGCATGCATTGGGGGTCCGCCGGATCGTCTGCGAGACGGGCATCCCGCCGCTGCTCGGCGACTACCCGAACGTCGACGGCGTGTGGGACGTCGACTCGGTGGGTCTGGTCGAGCTGCTGGCCGGCCTCAACGACGGCCGGGACTGCAACGGGCTGCGGCTCGCCGAGAAGACGGCGTTCGAGATCGGAGCCAGGATCGCGGCAGGGTCGAGGGAACCGGAAACGGAAGCCGCGCGGGCCCGGCGCAAGGTCGAGGTCGGTGCTCAGTTCCTGGTGACCCGGCCGGTGTACGACCTGGACTCGGTGCGCAGGCTGCGCGACGTGCTCGGCGAGCCGGCGCCGTTGCTCGCCTGTGTCCGGCCGCTGCGCAGCTTCGCGGAGGCCGATTTCCTGGCCAACGAGGTGCCCGACACGGTCGTCCCCGGCGTCGTGCTGGACGTACTGGCGCGCGCAGGCGGTACGGCAGCCGAGGCCGGGATCGAGCTGGCCGTCGAGCTCGTCCGAGGGCTGCGTTCCCTGGTGGACGGGGTGGTGCTGGCGTTGCCCGAGGATCCACTCGCGGCGGATCGGCTGCTGGCCGCCGCTCGCTGAGCGTGATCGCTCGTTGACGTGACTTGGACCACCTGAGAAGGTTTCCTGACCGTAACCGACAGCGGCAAGGCGCCACACGGCATCGATCCCGGTAGGGCAGTTCGACGCGGCCACGGTGCGACAGCGTGCCGACCGCGACGGACTCGGGGCGACCCGTCGGGCATCTCGCCGACATCCTGGCTTCCGTTCTGATCCGACTGAGGAGTGCGCACAGGTATGGCTGCATACGATCCCCGGACCGACACCGGAATCCCGACCGAGCCGGTGGGGTCGTTGCCCCGGCCGGCGAAGCTGCAGGAGGCCTACGCCCAGTACGACGCGGGGGAGATCGGCAAGGACGACCTCGAGAAGCTGCAGGACGCGGCGGCCAAGGACTCCATCGAGCGCTTCGAGGCCACCGGCTCACCGATCATCTCCGACGGCGAGCAGCGGTGGTCGAGCTTCGCCACCTACCCGATCGCGGACACGCTCGCCGGCACCGGGCTGGCTCCCGGCCTCGGCCCGGGCGGGCAGTTCTTCGCGATCTTCGCCGACGGGCACGGTCGGCAGCTGCCGAAGCTGGAGAGCGGCCCGTTCCGCTACAACCAGCACGCGGCCGACACCCTGCGCAAGTCGATCCCCTACGCCACCAAGCCGATGAAGCAGGCCGTGATCGCGCCGTCGATGCTGGCGCTGCTCTACCCGCTGAAGGACCCGGTCGAGGGCTACAGCCGGGAGGAGTTCGAGGCCGCGCTGATCGACGAGTGCGAGAAGGACATCCGGGAGGCTTTCGCGGCCGGTGCGGTGCGGGTCTCGGTGGACTTCACCGAGGGGCGGCTGGCCACCCGGGAGGACCCGCGCAACCCGTGGACGGGCGCCGGTCTGCTCCCGCACTTCATCGAGCTGAACAACCGGGTGATGGCGCGGTTCAGCGCCGAGGAGCGCCGCAACATCGGCATCCACACCTGCCCCGGCGGCGACCGCGACTCCGTGCACTCCGCGGACGTGCCCTACAACAACCTGCTCGGCACGATGTTCGACATCAACGCGGGCTACTTCCTGATCCAGTGCGCGTCGGAGCGGGACAAGGACCCGGTGTTCGAGTCGATCGGCAAGCACCTGCGTACCGACGCCGACGGGGTGACGCAGATGGCCTACATCGGATCCACGGTGACCCAGTCGCCGCGGGTGGAATCGCCTCAGGAGATCGCCAACAACCTGATCCGCGCGGCCAACTTCATCCCCAAGGAACAGTTGGGCTCGACGGACGACTGCGGCTTCTCGCCGTTCTCGATCGACGAGAAGCCGAACCACGGGTCTCCGGACTATGCCCGGGACGTGGCCTTCGACAAGATCAAGTCGCGGGTCGAGGGCTCCAGGCTGGCCGCCGAGAAGCTCGGCCTCTGACCGCACGGCACCCGGGCCCGGTCCAAGCCTTTGTGGGGTCGGACCGGGCCCGCTGTCGTCGCGCGCCACGGCTGCGGGCCTGGCTCGCCCCCGGAACGCACGGCGGCGCGAGCTAGTTCTTGCGGGTCCAGCTGGTGAAGCCGGCGGCCTCGGCGTCGGCGGCGTTCGCGAACCACACCTCCGCGATCGTCCGCCCGTAGTAGGGGGACTCGGGGGTGTGGAAGAGCATCGAGTCCTCGTTGCCCTTGATCGTGTACTCGGTACTCGGCGCCGAGCCGTCCGGGCCGGGGATCGCCGATCCCGCCCAGCGACCGGCGGTGACGGCACCGGCCGGGGCGGCCGCCGGAGCGAGCAGCCCCTGGACCGTCGATGACGTCTCGCGGTCGCGGTCACGGCCGCCCTCGGCGCCGGGTGGCACGTCTCCGATCGGTGTGCCCGCGGGGGATCTGGGCTCGGTCCGGGCGTCACCCGACGTCGGGCCGGGCGGTGCAACGCCGTTCGATGTCGTGCCGGTTGGTGCGGCGCCGATCGGTGCGGCACCGTTCCGCTCGGCCGCGCTCTCGTCGGCCGCGCTCTCGTCGGCGGTGCTCTCGTCGGCGGTGCTCGCCTCCCCGGCTGCCGGATCGTCGTCGGCCACGGCGTTGTCGGATCCGGCTGCGTCCGGACCCGAGCTGTTCCCGTCTGAGCTGTTCCCCTCTGCGCTGTTCCCGTCTGCGCTGTTCCCGTCTGCGCTGTTCCGCTCTGCGCCGATCGAATCGGAGCTGTTCGGGTCTGAGCTGTTCGCATCGGCGGTGCCGGTGTCCGTCGTGTCGGTGTCGGCGGCGGGCACGATCGGGATCTCGGTGGTCGAGCTGTCGTCGTCGGGATTCGGCACGATCGGGAACTCGGTGGTGTCGAGCGTGCTCAACGCCGGATCGATCGCAGGCAACTGCTCGGTGCGGGCCTCGTCCACAGGCGCCGGCGCGGCGGTGTCGTCGACGTCATCGGGGGCAGCGACAGCGGCGTCGCCAGTTGCCGGTCGGTCGCCGTCCTCGTTGTCGAGTTCGGCCTGCTTGTCCGCAGCCTTCTTGTCCACGTCCGGATCGGGACGGAACAAGGCTGCACCGCTCGCGGCGGCGGTGGCCGGCTGGCCGGCGGCGTAGATGTCACGCTCCTCGCCGGAGCCGGCCTCGAGGTTGCGTAGCCGGCGCTGCTGTGGAACCACCAGCAACACCCAGGCCAGCGCTGTGCCGACGACGAACGCGATCAGATACCAGAGCCAGGTCTGGACGTAGAGCCACGACACGAGGAACGTCCTCCAGAGGAATGGGGCGCGTGCCCGAAAGGCAGTGCGGCGGGCGGGCGGTTAGCGGGAGGCGGTCGACCGGCCGGTGCTGCCGGCTTCGATCGCATCCGCCGCCAGGCGTAGCGGCCGGGCCCGGAACCACCAGCCGGCGAGCACCCCGAGCAACAGGGCGACGATGATCCAGAACCAGATCTGGGTGAACAACCAGAGCACGACGGCCTCCTCAGATGACGGTGATGTCGACGCGGCGGCCGGCCACCGCAGCCGCGGGGCTCGTTCCCTCACCCAGACCGCGGGCGACGATGCTGTCCGCCGGCACTCCGCCGGCCGTCAGCGCGTTCCGGACAGCGGCGGCCCGCTGGTCGGACAGCTGCTGGCCGGTCAGCTGTCCGTTGCTCGGCCCGGTGGCGACGAACCCGTCGATCTGCAGCCGGGCCCCCGGCACCGCACGGACCAGCTCCAAAACCCGGGCCACGGTGGCGTTGCCCTGCGCGGTCAGCGTCGGGCTGTTCGGCTCGAACGTGATCGGAGCGCCGGCGAGCAGCTGGCTGAGCGAGCCCTGCAGCTGTTGCTTGGTCGTGGCATCGAGCTCGGCCGGTCCGGTTGCGCCGCCGGCTCCCGCGCCGGCCGCGGCCGGCCCGACGACGAGTTGGTTGTCCACCTCGATGCCGGGTAGGGCTGCGGCCACCGCCAGCTCAGCGGTGTTGCGCGCCGCAGCGTCGGCCACCGTTCCGGTGAGCTGGACCCCGCTGTCGGAGACGCTGATCGCGGTGTCGCCACCCACCGCTCCGGCCAGTGCGGCGGCAGCGGCTTCGATCGCCGTCGGGCTCACGCCGGCCGGCAACACGGCTCCGGCCGACACGGTCAACTCGTCGACGACGTTCCGGCCACCGGCCCGGGTGGCGGCGGCCGTGATCAGCCGGGTGCGTTCCTCCGCCGAGCCGACGACGCCGGACAACACGATGTCCTCCCCGCGGCGGGCGATGCCGAACGGCTCGGCTTCGACCGCCGGTGCTGGGGCAGGCGCAGGCGCCACGGTGGTCGCACCCGTCACGCTGCCGGCACCGGCATCGGGAACGGTGGCGATCCGGACCCCGGAGACGCCCTGCACGATGTCGATGGCTCGCTTGTTGTCTGCCGGGTCTATCCCGCTGATGGTGGCGTCACGACCGTCCATGACCAGCCCCGCACCGGGGAATCCGGCGGTTGCCAACGCCTCGCTGCCCGTTCGGGTGAGCTGGTCCTCGATCTGCGGCCGCGGCCAGAGCTGGGTCAGCCCGGCCAGGACGGTCGGTACGACGATGGCAGCGCCGACGAGCGGCAGCCAGCCAGGTCGCCGGGATCGATCGGCAGTACTGTCGGCCACGTGGCCCTCGCAATCCGGGTCGGTCCTTCGGCGCGCGAGGAGCGGGCGAGCACGCCCCCCGACGCTGAGCCGCATCGGTGGCCAGCCGGGAAGGTGCTCCCTACCGCTGTACTCCCTGCGTGACGGCCTGATGGTCGACCACCCAGGTCACGTGGGGATTTCGGTCGGACCGTCGACCGCCGAGCGGTCGCCGGTACTCGTCGGACGGTCACGCAGAGTCGTTGATCGATTCCTTCGCGGGTCCTCGTGGGCCGCTGAGCGGCATGTCCAGCGCGTTCGAACGCTAGTGTCCGCCGGGACGTGCAGGCTGGCGCGGAGCGGGCGCGCGCGGAGCGGAGTGTGAGATGACCGGAGACGCACAACGGGTCGCCATCGTGACGGGCGCGGCGCGCGGGATCGGGGCCGCGACCGCGCTCCGACTGGCTGCCGACGGGCTGTCCGTTGCGGTGCTCGACCTCGACGAGGCCGCGGCACAGCGCACCGTCGACATGATCGAGACCGCGGGTGGCCGCGGCCTCGCGCTCGTCGCGGACGTGGCCGACGCCGAGCAGGTCGATGCGGCGGTCGCGCGGGTGGCCTCCGATCTCGGCGAACCGACGGTGTTGATCAACAACGCCGGGGTGACCAGGGACAACCTGCTGTTCAAGATGTCGGAGACCGACTGGGACACCGTGATGAACGTTCATCTGCGCGGCGCGTTCCTGATGACGAGGGCCGCACAGCGGCACATGGTCGCCGCCGGGTGGGGCCGCATCGTGAACCTGTCCAGCACGTCCGCGCTCGGCAACCGTGGCCAGGTCAACTACTCGACCGCGAAGGCCGGCATACAGGGCTTCACGAAGACCCTGGCCATCGAGCTCGGCAAGTTCGGTATCACCGCCAACTGCATCGCTCCCGGCTTCATCGTCAGCGAGATGACCAGGGCCACCGCGGAGCGGCTCGGGAAGGACTGGGCGAGCTACGTCGCCGCCCGCGCGGCGGAGATCCCGGTGGCCCGAGCCGGGCAGGTGGAGGACATCGCCCATACCGTGTCGTTCTTCGCCAGTCCCGGCGCGGGTTTCGTCACCGGTCAGGTGATCTACGTCGCCGGTGGTCCGAGGGCCTGAGCCCGCACCGGTAGCGAGGCGGGCCAGACCGGCATCGCGATCTTCCGGCGCCGGCCGGGCACGCGTCCGGTCACAGGAGGGCGTTCGATGAGCGAGCTCGCGAGCGAATCGTGTCGCAGCGCCACGCGATCGAAGTCGCCGACCGCAGGCATCGAGGGGCAGCGATCGAGCGAGTTGCGAGCGAATCGATGTCCAGCGGCCGCGCGCTCCGCCTGAACACCGATGGGCCGACCGAGTGCAGCGAGGGAGAGCGATGAGCGAGCAGTACGTTGCGGCGATCGACCAGGGCACCACGTCGACCCGGTGCATGGTCTTCAACCGCGTCGGTCGGGTCGTCGCGTCGACCAGCGGGAGCACGAGCAGATCTTCCCGAAGGCCGGCTGGGTCGAGCACGACGCGGAGGAGATCTGGGACAACACCCGCGAGGTCACCGCCGGTGCGCTGGCCAAGGCGGACCTGAACGCGTCGGACATCGCCGCGGTCGGCATCACCAACCAGCGGGAGACCGCGCTGGTCTGGGACCGCACCACCGGCGAGCCGGTCTACAACGCCATCGTCTGGCAGGACACCCGCACCGACGCGATCTGCCAGCAGCTGGGCGCGCTCGGCGGCGGCGCCGACCGGTACAAGGCCAAGGTCGGCCTGCCGCTGGCCACCTACTTCTCCGGCCCAAGGTGCGCTGGATCCTCGACAACGTCGACGGCGCCCGGGAGCAAGGCCGAGGCCGGTGACCTGATCTTCGGCAACATGGACACCTGGGTGCTCTGGAACATGACCGGCGGACCGACGGGCGGGCTGCACGTCACCGAGCCGACCAACGCGTCCCGCACCATGCTGATGGACCTGGACACGCTGTCGCTGGGACGCCGGAGATCGCCGAGGACATGGGCATCCCGCTGTCGATGCTCCCGGAGATCCGCTCGTCAGCTCGGAGGTCTACGGCGAGGTGCCGCGCAGCGCGGCGTGCTGCACGGCGTGCCCGATCGCCGGGGATCCTCGGCGACCAGCAGGCGGCCACCTTCGGCCAGGCCTGCCTGTCGCCCGGCGAGGCCAAGAACACCTACGGCACCGGCAACTTCATGCTGCTCAACACCGGCACCGAGAAGGTGCCCAGCAAGAACGGCCTGCTCACCACGGTCTGCTACAAGATCGGCGACCAGGCCACGGTCTACGCGCTGGAGGGCTCGATCGCGGTCTCCGGGTCGCTGGTGCAGTGGATGCGCGACAACCTGGGGATGATCGGCTCGGCGCCGGAGATCGAGACCCTGGCCGCCACCGTGGAGGACAACGGCGGCGCCTACTTCGTGCCGGCGTTCTCCGGTCTGTTCGCGCCGCACTGGCGCTCCGACGCCCGCGGCGCGATCGTCGGCCTCACCCGGTACGTCAACAAGGGCCACCTCGCCAGGGCCGTGCTGGAGGCCACCGCGTTCCAGACCCGTGAGGTGCTCGACGCGATGAACGCCGACTCCGGGGTGGACCTGACCGCGCTCAAGGTCGACGGCGGCATGGTCGCCAACGAGACCCTGATGCAGTTCCAGGCCGACATCCTCGGTGTTCCGGTGATCCGTCCGGTGGTCGCCGAGACCACCGCGCTCGGCGCCGCCTACGCGGCCGGACTGGCCGTCGGGTTCTGGGCGGGCGAGGACGACATCCGCACGAACTGGGCCGAGGACAAGCGGTGGGAGCCGCAGATGGACGACGACGAGCGGGAACGTCTGTACCGGATGTGGAAGCGGGCCGTCACCAAGACTCTCGACTGGGTGCACGAGGACGACTGACGACCCCGCCGACGGCGGGTCGGGCACCCATTCGTCAGTCCCGGACCCGGCGCAGGATGCGAGCCTCCCACGGGCGCAGCGGAGTCGACGCCGGGAGTTCGGGCGCCGCGGCGAAGTTGCCGAGCACGAGTTCGGCATCGTCCCATGTGGACAGATCCGGCAGGTCGGCTGTCACCGTTTCGGCGGAGAAGTTGGCCACCACCAACAGCTCCACCGCCTTGAGCCGGCGGGTGAAGGCGTAGATCGCCGGGTCGTCCGGCAACAACATCACGAAGTCACCGTGCACCACAGTGGACTCGTTGTGCCGCAAAGCGATCACCGCTCGGTAGTGGTGCAGCACCGAGTCCGGATCGGCCCACTGGGCGGCGGCGTTGATCTCGCGGTAGTTCGGGTTGACCGGAGACCACGGGATACCGGTGGTGAACCCGGCGTTCGGCGAGTCGTCCCACTGCACCGGTGAGCGGGCGTTGTCGCGGCTCATCGCGCGCAGTCCGACCAGCACCTCGTCGACGGGCTGCCCGCTCGCCACGGCGGCGGCGAGATGGTTGACCGACTCGATGTCCCGGAAGTCGGTGGCTGTGGCGAAGGGGGTGTTCGTCATCCCCAGCTCCTCGCCCTGGTACACGTACGGCGTGCCGCGGTGCATGTGCAACACCGTGGCCAGCAGCTTGGCCGCGGCCACCCGGTGCTCGGGCTCGTCCGATCCGAAGCGTGAGACCGCCCGCGGCTGGTCGTGGTTGTTCCAGTAGAGGCTGTTCCAGCCCACGTCGGCCAGCCCGACCTGCCAGCGGCCGAGCGATGCCTTGAGCAGCCGCAGGTTCAGCGGCCGCACGTCCAACTTGTTGCTGCCCTGGTCGACGCTGACGTGCTCGAACTGGAACACCATGTCGATCTCGGCACGGGCCGGGTCGGTGAAGGCCACGGCCTGCTCGACGGTGACGGTCGGCATCTCACCGACGGTGAGCAACCGGTCCGGGTGGGGGGCGAACACCTCGCGGTTCATCTCGGCCAGGAACTCGTGCAGGCGCGGTCCCTGGAAGAAGACGCCGGCCTCGAGGTCCTTGGAGATCATGTTGATGACGTCCATGCGGAAGCCGTCGACGCCGCGACCCAGCCACCAGCGCATCATCTCGTAGACGGCCTCGCGTACCTCGCGGTTCTCCCAGTTCAGATCCGGCTGCTTGCGGGAGAACAGGTGCAGGTAGTACTCGCCGGTCTGCTCGTCGAGCTGCCAGGCCGAACCGGAGAAGAACGATCCCCAGTCGGTCGCGGGCTCGGGCCGCCACCAGTACCAGTCGCGCTTGGGGTTGTCGGTGCTCGACCGCGATTCGACGAACCACGGATGCTCGTCGGAGGTGTGGTTCACCACCAGATCCATGATCAGCTTCATGCCCCGCTCGTGGGTGCCCGCGAGCAGCGTGTCGAAGTCGGCCATGGTGCCGAATACCGGATCGATGCCGGTGTAGTCGCTGATGTCGTAGCCGTTGTCGTCCTGCGGCGACGGGTAGACCGGCGACAGCCAGAGCACGTCGACCCCGAGCCCGGCGAGATGATCCAGACGAGAAGTGATGCCGGGAAGGTCGCCGATGCCGTCACCGTCGGTGTCGGCGAAGCTGCGCGGATAGATCTGGTAGACGACGGCGTGCCGCCACCACGCGTCGTCCGGAGCGCTCGGGTCGAAGGTCACGATCGGCATTCTGGACGACGGGTCCGGATCGTGCCGACCACACCGCGCGAGCGGCACGTTCGCGCAAACCTATGACGCGAGAGTGCCGTTCGCGCACGTGATCGGGGAGCGAGGGGAGCGGGAGGAACTAGACCTTCAGCGTGATGAACTCGCGGCCGGCTTCGTTGCGCACCATCACACCCGCGACCTGGGCCGGATCGATGATGGTGGAGCCTTGCAGGGGCGCACCGGGCACCGGGCCGGGCTGGCCGACCAGCCAGCTGCCGGCCAGGTGTTCGGACCCGTCGGCGGCGAGCACGATCAGCTCGCAGCGCTCACCCGGCGGGATGCCGCGGACGCTCGCCGCCAGCCGCACCCAGCCGTTGGCCGGGGTGATCGTGGCGGACATCGTGACGGGCCCCTCGGTGCCCTCGACGGTGCGTGCGCCTGCCGCCGGGGCCGCGACCACGCTCGGCTGCGGGGCCAGCTGCTGCCCGAGGTAGGCGCCGCCGCCGAGCAGGGCCGCCGCGACCACGGCTGCCGCCACGACCAGCCCGAACCGGCGCCGGTTGCGCCGGGCCCCGGTCTCGGACCGGATCTGGCGCAGCGTGCGTTGCAGCAGGAGGTCGTTCTCCGGTGGACCCTCCAGGAACATCTCCGGTGGAACCGAATCCAGCACGACGGCGGTCTCCCGCAGCTCCGACCACTCGTGACGGCATGCTGCGCAGCCGGCCAGGTGCTGCTCGACGGCGCGGGCCTGTGCCCCGCCGAGCAAGCCGAGCGCGTGGGCCGAGAGCTCGCCGGGATCGTGCATGCCGTTCATGCCTGCACCTCCCGTTGCATCGTGGCACGGAGGGCTCGCAGCGCGTAGTAGGAGCGGGACTTCACCGTGCCGGTCGGAACACCCAGCTCGGCAGCCGCCTCGCTGAGGCTGCGGCCCTTGAGGTAGAGCTGCTCCACCACCACCCGATGTTCCTCCGACAGTTCGCGCAGTGCTGCCTGCACCGTGACCGACGCCGCGACCAGTTCGGCGTGGTCGCGCTCGGCCGGCTGCGCGTCCGGGTCCTCGGCCACCTCGGCCGGCCGCACCGACTTGGCCCGGACCCTGTCGATCACCAGATTGCGCACCACGGTGAGCAACCAGCCGCGCGTGGAACCCTTGCCGTTGGTCAGGACGTCCGGGTTCCGCCAGGCACGGATCAGCGCTTCCTGGACCACGTCCTCAGCCGAGGCCCGGTCGCCGAGCAATCGTGTCGCGTAAGCCAGCATGGCCCGTCCGTGTTCGGAATAGACGACATCGACCAGTGCTGCATCTCGGTCACTGGTCCGGGGCACGGGCGGGACACTAAAGGAACCCACCCGAACCCTTACACGTCGGTAAGTCGAAAAAGGTTCAGGGCATGGAGAACTGAACCGTTCGGGCCAGCCGTCCGTGTCGCAAGCATGACGAGGATCGCGCCCACCCTGACTCTGCTCGCCGTGGCGGCGCTCGGCGGCGGCATGTTTGTCGCGAACGCCGTCACCGACCCGGGTACCGGGCAGTCGAGGGCGAACCCGGCACCCGCCGCCGTGACCGCGGCGGCAAGCGGATCCGGGTCCACCGTCATCTCCTTGGCCGACATCCCCGTCGCGGGTTCCACCACGACCGAGGTCTCGCTGGCCGACATCCCGGTTGTGGGTGCGGCGGCGGATGACGCGGTCGCGGCGGCTGTTCCGGGTGCGCGCACGGAGGTCTCGCTCGCCGACATCCCGGTCGTCGGCGGCGTCGCAGCTCCCCAGGTCGCAGCTCCCCAGGTCGCAGCTCCCCAGGTCGCAGCCCCGCAAGATGCAGCTCCGGAGGCGGCTTACCCCGCCGGGCCGCACCGAGGTCTCGCTGGCCGACATCGCCGTGGTGCCGGCATCCGCCCCGACCGCCGCCGCAGCGAGCGACGGTTCCGCC
This sequence comes from uncultured Actinomycetota bacterium, assembly GCA_963841985.1. Classification (GTDB taxonomy): domain Bacteria; phylum Actinomycetota; class Actinomycetes; order Mycobacteriales; family Pseudonocardiaceae; genus Pseudonocardia. The sequence goes on along the minus strand of CAWJFD010000025.1, from coordinate 51,802 downwards.
GACGCCTTCGCGGGCCGCACCGCGAACGGCGTGATGACGGTGGCCGTGGCCGTCAAGGGTGACAAGGCCGAGGCCTACGTCTGTGGCGGCAAGATCGAGGCCTGGCTGAGCGGGAGCGTCAGCAACGGGGCTCTGTCGTTGAAGAGCAAGAGCGGCCGCACGGTGCTGACCGGAACGGTCGGATCGACGGGCGTCGAGGGCACGGTGACCATCGACGGTGTGGAGAGCGCGTACTCCGCCGCCGCGACCGACGTGGCCACGGCGGCCGGCAACGGCCGCGCCGACGTCGGCAAGGTCGTGAGTCGGCTGGGTGGCGTCGGATGAGCCTCGGCAGCGAGAACGACGTCGCGACGCGGGTCATCCCGGCGATCCTCCCGGTTCCCGAGCAGCGGCGACCGGCGGCAGCGGCATCGACGGCGGCGAACCGCAGGCCGTCCGCCCTGCCGGACCATGGCATCGGCTCGTTCCCGTCGCAGGCGGAGCTGGTCTCCACCACCTCCACCCCGCCCGCTCGGATCGCCGTGTTGCTGGTGACCGTGGCGGTGGGCACCCTCGTCAGCGTCGGCCTCGGGGTCTACGGCCGGCTGCACGAGCCCACCTTCGCCGCCCTGGCCGTCGCAGGCTTCTCCAGCGGGTCGGCGGCCAAGGCCTGGCTCGGTTCGGCCGCGTTCGGGCTCGTCGTCCTGCAGCTGGTGTCGGCGGTGTTGATGTACCGCACCAGGGTCGCCTGGCTGTCCGGGCTGCACCGCTGGTCGGGTCGGGCCGCCGTGCTGCTCACCGTCCCGGTGGCCGTGCACTGCCTGTACGCCCTCGGCTTCCAGCTCGGCTCCGCGCGGGTGCTCGCGCACTCGCTGGCCGGTTGCTTCGTCTACGGCGTGTTCGCGGCCAAGATGCTGGTCCTGCCCCGCCCCGACGCACCGCGCTGGAGCGTCCCGGTGCTCGGCGGTGTGCTGTTCACCGCGCTCACCGCGGTGTGGCTCACCTCGTCGTTGTGGTTCTTCACCACCTCCGGCCTGGTCTTCTAGCCGGCAACTCCAGCCACGTGACGACGAGACGACGAGACCTGAACGACTGCACGGGAGAAGAATTGACGACGCGTGACGTGTCCCGCCGAGCCGTACTGGCCGCAGCGTGCGGTACCTGTGCCGCCGCGGCGGCCGGATGTGCCACCTACGTCTCGGGGCAGGCAGCTCCGACCGCGGCCTCGGCGGCACCCGACCCCGGATTCGAACCCTCTGTGACGGCGGCGCCGGCGCCCAGCGGTGCCGGAACCGCCCTGGCCGCCGCCGCGGACATCCCGGTGGGTGGCGGCAAGATCCTCGCCGACAAGAACGTGGTGCTCAGCCAGCCGACGGCGGGCAAGTTCGTGGCCTTCTCGGCGACCTGCACCCACCAGGGCTGCGCGGTGGCCACGATCACCGACAACACGGTGAACTGCCCGTGTCACGGAAGCCAGTTCGCGTTGGCCGACGGCTCCGTGGTCAGCGGTCCGGCAACCAAGCCGCTGACCAGGAAGAACGTCAAGGTGGCTGGCGGGCACATCACCTTCGCGTGACCCGAACCACCGTCTGAGCGGCCCCGCCGATCCGCGCGGCTCACTACGATCCGAGGATGTCCCAGGCAGAGCCGCCGACCGAGCTGTCACTGGCCGCCGACTTCCCGACGCCCAGCCGCGATGAGTGGACCGTGCTGGTAGACCAGGTCGCCCGGAAGGCCCGCCGGATCGGCGACGACGCCGGCCCCGGGGCCGGCGAAGCCGCGCTCAGCTGGTCGAACCTCGACGGGATCCGGCTACGACCGCTCTACACCGCGGCCGACGAGCCGGCTGCCGGGATCGGCGTGCCCGGCGCGGCTCCCTTCGTGCGGGCATCGCAGCCTGCCGGACCGGTTCCCGACGGATGGGACGTCCGGCAGCAGCACCGCGAGACCGATCCGGCCGCCGCTGCCGCCGCGATCCTTGCGGACCTGGAGAACGGGGTCACCTCGATCTGGCTCGGCGTAGGGGAGGGGGCGACCGCGGTCGTGGACCTCGGCACGGTGCTGGCCGGGGTCCGACTCGACCTGGCGCCCGTGGTGCTCGACGCCGGGGCTGCGGCGGTCGAGGCCGCCGAAGCGTTCCTCGCCGGTGCCGCCGCGCGCGGGATCGCCGATGCCGACCTCCTCGGCACGCTCGGCCTGGACCCGATCGGGTTGCGCGCCGCCACCGGTTCCGGGCCGGCGCCGGATTGGGCGGTGCCGCTGGCTCTCCGGGTCGCGGAGCGGTATCCGCAGGTCCGGGCGCTGGTCGTGGACGCGGTGCCGGTGCACTGCGCCGGCGCCTCGGACGCACAGGAGCTCGGTTTCGGGCTGGCCGCCGGGGTCGCCTATCTGCGCGAGCTGGTCGGTGCCGGGTTGGCGCTGGACACCGCGTCCCGGCTGCTGGAGTTCCGCTGCGCCGTCACCGCCGAGCAGTTCCCCTCGATCGCCAAGCTGCGCGCGGGGCGTCGCCTGTGGTCCCGCGCGACCGAGGCCTCCGGCGGCCCGCAACCGCAGTTCCAGCACGCCGTGTCCTCGCCGACCGTGCTGACCCGCCGCGATCCGTACGTGAACCTGCTGCGCGGCACCATCGCCGGGTTCGCGGCCGGGGTGGGGGGAGCGGACGCGGTCACCGTGCAGCCCTTCGACGCGGCGATCGGGGTGCCCGAACCGTTCTCCCGTCGGATCGCGCGCAACACGCAGGCCTTGTTGGTGCAGGAATCGCACCTGGCGCGGGTGATCGACCCCGCGGGCGGTTCCTGGTTCGTCGAATCGCTCACCGACTCGCTCGCCAAAGCGGCCTGGGCGTTCTTCCAGGAGATCGAGGCTGCCGGCGGGGTGATCGCGGCGCTCGACTCGGGGCTGATCGCGGAGCGCATCGGCGCGGTGCGGGCACAGCGGGAGCGGGACGTCGCCACCCGGCATTCTCCGCTGACCGGTATCAGCGAGTTCCCGGACCTCGACGAGCGCACGGTGACCCGGACCCCGCTGCCCGCGCGGTCCGGCGGCGGGTTGCCCACCTACCGCCCGTCCGCACCGTACGAGGAGCTGCGGGACCGGTCGGATGCCCTGCTGGCCACCACCGGCCAGCGGCCGCGGGCCTTCCTGGCCACGCTGGGACCGGCGGCCGCCTACACGGTGCGCGCCGGATTCGCGCGCAACCTGTTGCGGGCCGGCGGCATCGAGCCCGTCGAGGCGGGACCGACCGACACCGCCGACGAGGTCGCGGCGGCCTTTGCCACGGCGGGCACGCCGGTGGCGGTGCTCTGCTCCACCGACCGGCTCTACACCGAGCGGGCCGCGGACACGGTCACGGCGCTGCGCGCGGCGGGAGCCGAGCAGGTGTTGCTCGCGGGGAGTGTCGACCTTCCCGGCCTGGACGGACGGCTGGCCGCAGGTGTCGACGCGCTGGCCGCGATCGAGAGCGTGTACGCGACCCTGGAGGTGGCGCGATGATCATTCCGGACTTCACCACGGTCGGACTGGAGACCGACGCCACTCCCGCGCGGGACTGGCCGCCGGCCGGCGCCGAAGCGCCGCCTGACTGGGAGTCGCCGGAAGGCATCGTCGTGCCGCCGCTCTACACCGCGGCCGATCTGAGCGACGTCGACTTCCTGCACACCTACCCCGGAATCGCTCCGTACCTGCGCGGCCCGTACCCCACGATGTACGTCACCCAGCCCTGGACCGTGCGCCAGTACGCGGGCTTCTCCACCGCGACCGAGTCCAACGCGTTCTACCGGCGCAACCTGGCCGCCGGGCAGAAGGGGCTGTCCATCGCGTTCGACCTGGCCACCCACCGCGGCTACGACTCCGACCATCCGCGGGTCGGCGGCGACGTCGGGATGGCCGGGGTCGCGATCGACTCCATCTACGACATGCGCCAGCTCTTCGACGGCATCCCGCTGGACGAGATGTCCGTGTCGATGACCATGAACGGCGCAGTACTCCCCGTACTCAGCGCTTTATATCGTCGCGGCTCAGGAACAGGGCGTCGCCCTGGAAGCCCTCACCGGCACCATCCAGAACGACATCCTCAAGGAGTTCATGGTCCGCAACACCTACATCTACCCGCCGCAGCCGTCGATGCAGATCATCTCCGACATCTTCTCGTTCACCTCGCGACACATGCCGAAGTTCAATTCGATCTCCATCTCCGGCTACCACATCCAGGAAGCGGGGGCGACCAACGACCTGGAGCTGGCCTACACGCTGGCCGACGGCGTGGAGTACCTGCGGGCCGGCTTGGAAGCGGGCCTTTCCGTCGACCGGTTCGCGCCCCGGCTGAGCTTCTTCTTCGGCATCGGGATGAACTTCTTCATGGAGGTGGCCAAGCTGCGGGCCGCCCGCCTGCTCTGGGCGAAGCTGGTGAACCAGTTCGAGCCGACGAGTCAGAAGTCGCTGTCGCTGCGCACGCACTGCCAGACGTCGGGGTGGTCGCTGACCGCGCAGGACGTCTACAACAACGTGATCCGCACCTGTATCGAGGCGATGGCCGCGACACAGGGCCACACGCAGTCGCTGCACACCAACGCCCTCGACGAGGCGCTGGCGCTGCCCACCGACTTCTCGGCCAGGATCGCGCGCAACACCCAGCTCCTGCTGCAGCAGGAATCCGGCACCACCAAGGTGATCGACCCGTGGGGCGGCAGCTACTACGTCGAGAAGCTCACCCACGATCTGGCCCGGCGGGCCTGGGACCACATCGCCGAGGTCGAGCGGGTGGGCGGGATGGCCGCGGCCATCGACGCCGGGATCCCGAAGCTGCGGGTGGAGGAGGCGGCAGCGCGTACCCAGGCCCGCATCGACTCGGGCCGGCAGCCCGTGATCGGGGTCAACAAGTACGTCGCGACGTCGGATGAGGACGTCGACGTGCGCCGGGTGGACAACGCGGGGGTGCGGGCCGAACAGCTCGACAAGCTGCGCCGGCTGCGCGCTGAGCGCGACTCCCGCGAGGTCGACGCCGCACTCGACGCGTTGACGGCGGCGGCCGGCCTGATCGCGGAAGGGTCGCCGCGCACCGACGAGCAGAACCTGCTGGAGCTGTCGGTGGCCGCGGCGCGCGCGATGGCCACGGTCGGGGAGATCAGCGACGCGCTGGAGAAGGTGTTCGGGCGGCACACCGGCCAGATCCGGATCATTTCCGGGGTGTACTCCGAGGAAGCCGGTTCCAGCCCGGCGATGACGCGAGCCCGCGAGTTGGTCGACGAGTTCGCCGAGCAGGAAGGGCGCCAACCCCGGATCCTGGTCGCCAAGATGGGCCAGGACGGCCACGACAGAGGCCAGAAGGTGATCGCCACCGCGTTCGCCGACCTCGGCTTCGACGTCGACGTCGGGCCGCTGTTCCAGACCCCGGCCGAGGTGGCGCGGCAGGCGGTGGAGGCCGACGTGCACGTGGTGGGCGTGAACTCGCTGGCTGCCGGGCACCTCACGCTGGTCCCCGAGCTCCGCGCGGCGCTGGCCGAGCTGGAGCGGCCCGACATCATGGTGGTCGTCGGCGGCGTGATCCCCTCCGCCGACTACCCGGCGCTGTACGAGGCAGGCGCGGCGGCGGTGTTCGGGCCGGGCACCGTGATCGCGGAGGCGGCGGTGGACCTGCTGGAGAAGCTCACCGCCACCCTCGGCGACTGATGCCGCGCACGATCGACGTCGGCGCGCTGGCGAAGGGCGTGCTCGGCGGGTCCCGCGCGGTGCTGGCGCGCGCAATCACGCTGGTCGAGTCGCAGCGACCGGACCACCGCGCGGCGGCCCAGGAACTGCTGATGGAGTTGTTGCCGGCGGCCGGGGGAGCGGCACGGGTAGGGATCAGCGGACCGCCGGGGGTGGGCAAGTCGACGTTCATCGAGGCGTTGGGCACCCGGCTCACCGGGGCCGGGCACCGGGTGGCGGTGCTCGCCGTGGATCCGTCCTCGACCCGGTCCCGGGGCTCGATCCTTGGCGACAAGACCCGGATGGCGCGCCTGGCCGTCGACGGGAACGCGTTCGTCCGGCCCTCACCGAGCGCGGGGACGCTCGGGGGAGTGGCGAGGGCCACCCGGCAGACGATCGCGCTCATGGAGGCGGCCGGCTACGACGTCGTGCTGGTCGAGACCGTCGGGGTCGGCCAGTCCGAGGTGGCCGTGGCCTCGATGGTGGATTCGTTCGTGCTGCTGACCATCGCGCGCACGGGCGACTCGCTGCAAGGGATCAAGAAAGGGATCCTCGAGCTGGCCGACGTGGTGGCGGTGAACAAGGCCGACGGCGACGGCGAGCGGGACGCCCGTGCGGCGGCGCGGGAGCTGGCCGGGGCGCTGCGCATGATGCCGCCGACCAGCGCGTCGTGGCGGCCGCCTGTGCTGGCGTGCAGCGCCCGGACCGGTGCCGGGATGGCCGAGGTGTGGGCGGCGGTGGAGAAGCACCGCAACACCCTCGAGGTGGCCGGCGAGCTGGCGCCGAAGCGCGCGACGCAACAGGTGGACTGGATGTGGGCGATGGTTCGCGACCAGCTGATGGACCGGCTGCGCACGGATCCCGACGTGCGCGCGGCGCTGCCGGGACTGGAACGTGACGTGCGGTCGGGTGAGCTCACCGCATCCCTGGCGGCCCAGTCGATCCTCGATCTGCTGGATCAGGGCGCGCCGCAGGGGTCCTCGTAGGGGAAGCCCCCTCGTGGGTGCGTAGCCGTGCTGGAGCACGGCTACGCACCCACAGGCGTCAGCCGTGTGAGGGCGGCATGTCCAGGGCGGGGTTCCCGTCGAAGAAGCCGCTCGGCTTGAGCATGAAGCCGACCGTGCTGACCGGCATCACCGGCCAGTCCTCCGGACGCACGACGTGGTGCGCGCCGAACGTGTACCAGACCACCACGTCCTCGCCGTCCAGCGGGCGGTCGGCAGCGCCGTAGGTGGGCAGACCCTGCCCGCCAGGGTGCTGGTTGGGGTAGTCACCGGCGGCGAAGCGCTGCGTGTCGTCGTGCGCGGTGACCCACAGCTGGTGCTCGGTGAACCCGGAGCGGGGCGCGAAGAGCGCCTCCGGCGAGTACATCGGGGGCACGTTCCCACCCGGCATCAGGGCGTACGCGGTCGGCGCCCCGAGTGCGGAGCGTCGCTCGGCGCTCTCCACCTTCCAGTACCGCGCCCGGGAGGCGTCGGTGTCGCGGGCCGCCCCGGTCTCCGAAGCCAGCACCGTGGACACGGTCTCCCACCCGTTGCCGTGCGGGTTGTCCGGGCCGGGGGCGCTCGGTTGGGAGTCCACCTCCACCACCCGGTTCGCGACGCCGTCGACGGTCATGTCCAGCCGCACGCAGAAGAAGTGCTGGTGGTGCGGCCCGTAGAGCCCGGGCGCCACGAGCGTGCCGTGCTTGGGCTTCTCGTCGACCGCGATCGCGGCGGTGGAGATGATCCCGGTGAGCTTGATCTCGTACTCGATGGTCCCGTCGGTGTAGAGGTACCAGAAGTAGCCGTACTCGTAGTTGCCGACGGTGACGATCGTGGAGATCACCAACCGGCGCCGCCTGCGTACCTGCACGGCGCCGGTGCGGAAGTCGGTGTGCTTCCAGCCGATCCCGGCGTCCTCCTCGTGCATGCAGACCGCGTTGGGGATCGTCGTGGCGCCGCCGTCGTTGTCGTTGACCACGCCGTCGAAGTAGTGGATGTGGCCGACGCAGTCGCAGCCCAGCATCAACGAGTTCGCCAGCCAGCCCACCCCGTACTCGCCCTGGTCGAACACATTCTTGAAGCGGTGAGTCGGTGCCGGGTCGCCGTAGGGCACGTACATCTCGGCGAGCGAGGCACGGTAGATGATCGGCCGGCCGGCGTAGGCGACCTGGTGCAGCACCAGTCCTTCACGCGGGGTGAACCCGATCCGCAGCTGCCAGCGCTGCCAGCTCACCGCGTGCCCGTCCACGGTGAAGCTCGGCCCGTCGGGCTGGGTGATCTCGATCGGCTTCAGGTCGTCGCGGTGGCCGGCCACCGCGGGCACGTTGTCCTCGTCGAAGAGCCACGGCTCGTCGTAGTTGCCCGGCAGCGGCGGGAACGGCACGACGCCGTGGTCGATGACCTCCACCACCTCGCCCGCGTTCAGGTCGACGAGCGCGATCAGGCCTTCGACCGGCCGCGCGTACCCGTTCTCGCCAGGGGCCGAGCGCAGCCAGGTCAGCGGGCGGGCGATGCGGCGGGCCGCCGGGTCGTCCTCGGGGCCGGTCCAGCTCGACGCCCATGGGTCGATCATGGTCAGCGAGAAGTCCTCCACCCCGCGCTTGCGCATCGCCTCCTGCCAGCGCGGGTCCCGCTGCACGATCTCCTCGCACGCGTCGAACTCCTCGGCCATGATCGGCGCCTGTACGCCAGGTACCGCGGCCCAGGAGAGCACGGTGCTGTCGGTGAGCGACACCACAGCGTCGTAGGTGGTGCGGTCGGAGCGCTCGTAGAGCACCACGTGCGCCTCCCGCGGCAGCGGGTCGTCGCCCGACGACCAGCCGAGCACCGCGGCCTTCGGCGGCTCGTGCAGCTCGACGAACACGAAGCGTGCGGTGGGTGTCAGCCCCTTGGCGGCGCGCAGCAGCTCGGCGGCGGCGCTGATCTCGTCGGCCGAGAGCGGCTCGAGCGGGTGGTTGACGCGCACGTCCGTGATCGTCACGGTGTGGTCCTCAACGGCTGTCATACGGCGACTCCCTCGGTGTCGGTGAGTTCGAACTGTCCGATGCGGTTGTATCGATCCGGTGCGCTGGACCGCAGGACCAGCGCCACCACCATGCCGAGCGCGAAGACCGCCAGTACCACCCAGGGCAGCACCTGGATGTAGAGCGCGTCCGATGCCCCTGCCAGGTCGTACCGGTAGACGACCAGCAACACGCAGGCCCCGATCATCGCCGCAAGCCCGATGAGGGGCGCGACGAGCGTGGTCCACCAGTGGAAGTGCGTGCGCGCGGTGGTGCGGAAGTAGCGGATGATCGCGACCGAGACCAGTGCCTGCACGCCGAGGATGCCCAGCACCCCGAGCAGCGGTGACCAGGTGCCCAGCTTGAGCAGGGCACCCTCGGTGCTCGGGTCGTAGATGACGAAGGCCAGGCAGTAGAGCGTGACCAGCACGGTGACCGTGATCGACGCGGTGGCCGGGCTCTGTCGCTTGGACGTGGTGGCGAGCGCGCGGGGGAGCACGCCCTCACGCCCCAGCGCGAACAGGTAGCGGGCGCTGGTGTTGTAGAACGCCATCGCGCAGGCGAAGGACCCGGTGACGATCAGGATCTCCATCAGGGTGGTCGCCCATGGGCCGACGTAGCGGTCGGTGAGCGGGTAGAACGCCGAGGCGGTCTCGCCGGCGAACTGGGCCTTCACGGCCTCGGCCGACCCGGTCAAGCCCCATCCCGTGACGAACGCGTAGGAGATCACGATGTAGAACAAGCCGAGCCCGATCACCGATCCGTAGGTGGCCATCTTGGCGATCTTGTGCGGGTCCCGGGTCTCCTCGGCGTAGTTCGGGGCCATCTCGAACCCGACCCAGGACCAGAACGCCGCGAACAGCGCGATCCCGGCCGCTCCGCCGCCGAAGGTGCTGATGGCGGCCGAGTTGTCGAAGATGTTCACCGGGTTCAGCGGGGCCGCCGAGAAGCCCTCGGCGCCGCCGACGGCGAAGATCCCGACGGCCATCACCAGCAGCACGAGCACCTCGGCGACCAGCAGCACTCCCAGCACCTTGGCCGTGAACTCGATGTGGAACCAGGCGAACATGCTCATCAGCGCGATCGCGATCACCATGTACACCCAGGCCGGAAGGTCCACCCCGGTGAGGCTGGCCACCGTGGTCGAGGTGAAATATCCGATGAGTCCGGTCACCGCGGAGGCGAACACGATGTAGCAACTGGCGATGAGCAACCCGCTGCCCAGCCCGAGCACGCGCCCGAGGCCGCGGGTGATGAAGGTGTAGAAGCCGCCGGCCGACGTCACCAGGCGGGCCATCGCCACATAGCCGACCGAGAAGATCGTGAGGGCCACGGTGGCCACCGCGAACGCGGCCGGTGAGGAGTAACCACCGCCGAGCGTGGCCACCGGCACGTTGAACAGCATCGCGGTCAGCGGGGCGGCGCCGGTCACGATGCAGAACAACACCGACGGGAGGCCGAGCACACCACCGGCAAGGTTGCCGGATCGATTCTCCGTGGGCGGGGAGGACGTACTGCTTGCCGGGAGGGCGGTCATGGGTCTCCTTGTGCGCCGACGTCAGGGTCTGGACCGGGGCAGGCAGGTCTGATGATCGTGATCAGATCCTCATCGTAGATGGAGTCCCGTCACCTGTCTGCGTCACCTGGGTTCCGTCTCGTGACAATCAGTCATCGTCGCATACCCCGACCAGGTGAAAGAAAGGGTGTGATGATGGATGCGTGCAGGAGCGCGTGTTGCCGAGGCGGCCGGTGGTCGGGGTGCTGCATCCCGGGACGATGGGAGCTGCCGTCGGATCGGCACTCAAGCCCGTGGCCGGGGCGGTGATCTGGGCGGCGGCCGGGCGCAGCATCACCACCTCGAAGCGGGCCGAGCTGGCCGATCTGGTGAGCGTTCCCGATCTGGCCGAGCTGGTCCGGCGCTCCGATCTGATCGTCTCCGTGTGTCCGCCGGAAGCGGCCCGTGACGTCGCCGAGCAGGTGGCCGCCGTCGCGGATCCTCGGCCCGAGCCGCCGCTCTACCTCGACGCCAACGCCGTCGCGCCGGCGACCGCGCGGGCGATCGGCGAGCTGCTCGGACCGGAGCGGGTGGTCGACGGGTCGATCATCGGCCCGCCCCCGTGGGAGCCAGGGCACACCGCACTGTGGTTGTCGGGAGCGGCGGCGCCGACGTTGGCCGAGCTGTTCGGCGGCTCGCCGTTCGGGGCCAGGGTGCTCGGGCCCGAGCTCGGAACGGCCAGCGCGCTCAAGACGTGTTTCGCCTTGCAGAGCAAGGCGCTACCGACGATCTGGCTGGCCATGGCCGCCGCCGCCGACGGTTATGGCGTGCGCGCCGAGCTGCGCGCCGAGCTGGCCCGGATGGGGGTCGACGAGACCCTGCTCGACGGGCCGGGTCCGCGGGCGGCGTCGAACGCATGGCGATGGGCCGGGGAGATGGACGAGGCCGCCGAGGCGCTGCTGGCGGTAGGGGTTCCTGACGGATTCTCGAGGGCGGCGGCCCAGATGTATCGCCGCCTGGCCGATGAGCGCCGCGTGGACCCGTCCAACGAGTGGGGTCTGCGCGGTACTGCCACCTGAACGGTCAGTCGCGGTTCGCGGGATTCCCGTCGCGGTCGCCATGGCCGGAGTCGGTCACCCAGCCGCGGTTCGCAGACAGGGTGGTCGAGGCAGTGGCGGCCGAGGCCGAGCCGACGACAACGGCAGTCACCATGGTGGCGACAACGATCGTGCCGGCGAAAGCGGTACGTGCCATGCGATCAGCTTGTCCGGACCGGCCGGGCTCGTCGCGGATCTCGACCTGATCCCACCCGAAGGTGTCATCAAGAACCACCCAGCCGGGCGGTGTGATCACCAAGGCTGGATCGATCGGACGGGTCGTTCAGCCGGACGGACCGAAACGTTCCACTTTGATCCGCTCGACCGGGACACCCGCGGTCAGCAACGCGGTGGTGGCCGCATCGGCGAAACCCGCGGATCCACAGACGAACGCATCCGCATCAGGTCGCACGACGGGCGCCACGTCGGCGACCGCGAGCCGGCCGACACCCCGCTCGGCGCCGGGCGGCGCCTGCCGGGTGTAGATCACGGTCGTCTGCGGCCCAGGCAGCTCGGCGGCGTAGTAGAGATCACCGGGGGAGCGCGCCGACACGACGATCCTGATCAGGTCGGCCCGCCCGGACCGGCGGGCCAGGCGCAGCATGGCCATCAACGGCACCACCCCGGAACCGCCGCCGACCAGCAGCGCAGGGCTGTCCCCCCGCCACGCGAAGAACCCGCCGATCGGACCCCGTACCGCCAGCTCGTCGCCGGGCACCACCACGTCGTGCACGAACTCCGACACCTCGCCGCCGTCGAGCCTCTCGATGGTCAGTTCGATCTCCCCGGTGTCGTCCGGAGCCGACGCCACCGAGTAGGAGCGGGAGGCCGTGTACCCGTCCGGCGCGGTCAACCGCAACACATAGTGCTGGCCGGCGACGTGACGGCGCGGCTCGGGGAGGGCGAGCCGGAGCGTGCGGGCCCGCGGCGTCTCGTCGCGGACGGCGAGGACCCGCGCGTTCTGCCAGCGCAGGGTTCTGCGGTGAGTCGTATGGCCGGGGGTCAGCGTCACTAGTCGCCCTGATAGCGCTGCTCGGCCCACGGATCGCCGCGATCGTGGTAGCCGTTGCGCTCCCAGAAGCCCTGCTCGTCGTGGTCGAGCAGGCGCAGGCCGGACACCCACTTGGCGCTCTTCCAGAAGTACAGGTGCGGTACCAGCAGCCGAGCCGGACCGCCGTGCTCGGTGGTGAGCGGGTGCCCGTCGGCGTCCCAGACCACCCACGCCTTGCCCCCGGTGACATCGGCCAGCGGCAGGTTCGTCGTGTAGCCGGTGTGCGAGACGGCGATGGCGTGCGTGGCGCTCCGCAACGGGCCCGCCGCGTCGAGCAGCGTGTCGACCGACACCCCGTCGAAGGTCATCCCCAACTTGGACCAGGTCGTGACGCAGTGGATGTCCCCGGAGTAGCGAGCACGGGGCAGCGCGTGGATCTCGTCCCAGGTCCAGCTCGTCTCGCGCTCCACGAGGCCCTCGACGGTGAACGTCCAGCGGGCGGTGTCGAGGCGTGGGGTGGCCTCGGCGTGCAGCACCGGCCAGTCGTCCCGTGCGTCGTACTGACCCGGCGGCAGTCGCGGATCGCGGGCCGCTCGGCCGCGCCCGAAGAAGCCTCGTGTCGTCCCAGCCATCAGTCCTCCGCCCCGGTGGTGCTACCAGCATGCTGCCGGGCCAGCAGCCGGTCCACGAACTCGACCTGGGCCTTGACCAGCTTGCGGCGGGCGGTCTCCGGATCGAACCAGGCGGCCCGGTCGATCTCGGGAAAGCTGCGCATCGTGCCCGAACGGGGTGGCCACTCCAGCTCGAAGGTGCCGGGAGTGATGTGCTCGGCGTCGAAATCCGCCTCGACGACGAACACCGTGACCTGCTTGCCGCCGCGTTGGTGCACCGAACCCAGTGGGAGCAGCGGGCCCTCCGGCGGGGGTGAGCCGAGCTCCTCGGTGAACTCCCGGACAGCGGCGGCTCGCGGATCCTCGTCCGGGCCGTGCTCACCCTTCGGGATCGACCACGCGCCGTCGTCCTTGCGTGCCCAGAACGGCCCGCCCATGTGCCCCAGCAGCAGTTCCGGACCGTCCGCCGAGGCGCGAACGAGCAGCAGACCCGCGCTTGTGATCATGCTGGACGCCGGTTCAGCCGCGGGTCGGTCACCGCCCGATACTGGCACCGCCTCGGCGGCCGGGCCGAACCGAGGTCCCCGCGACCACCGGCCACCGAGGTCGGCGCAACTGCTCCGTGATCGTGGCGGCATCGACCGCAGGAGAGAAATACCAGCCCTGGCCGATGTCGCAGCCCAGCTCCCGCAGCTGCTCCAGCTGTGCGGCGGTCTCCACGGACTCGGCGGTGACCGAGAGGCTCAGCACGTGGGCCAGCCGGATCAGCAGCAACGTCACCTCGACGTCCACCTCGTCGGTGCCCTCGTCGCAGTTGCCGGTGACGAACCTGCCGGCCAGTTTCAGCGCGTGCACCGGCAGGTGCCGGAGGTAGGCGAGGTTCGAGTAGCCGGTGCCGAAGTCGTCGATCGCGATCTGCACGCCCATCGCGGCGAGCTCGTGCAGCGCCTCCAGCGACTCCCCGGTGGTGCCCATGAGGTCGCTCTCGGTGAGCTCCATCTGCAGTGCGTGCGCCGGCCATCCGGTTTCGGCGAGTATCGACGCCACGTCGGCCACCATGCCGGGTTCGCGGACCTGCCGGGCGGCCAGATTGACACTCACGAAGAGCTCGAGGTCCGGCACCGCTTGCCGCCAGCGAGCCGCCTGCCGGCAGGTCTCGACGAGCACCCAGCGGCCGAGCTGCACGATCAACCCGGTTTCCTCGGCCAGCGGGATGAACCTGTCCGGCCCGAGCCGCTCGCCTGAAGGCAGGTCCCACCGGACGAGCGCCTCGACGCCGATCACCCGCGAATCGGTGAGCCGGATCAGTGGCTGGTAGAGCACCGCGAACTCGCCGCGTTGCAACGCCTCCGGCATGCGTGCGGTGAGCGCGAAGCGCCCGACGTCGCGATGATGGCGTTCGGCGTCGAACATCGCGAGCCGGTTGCGGCCGTCCTTCTTCGCCCAGTACAGCGTGGTATCGGCGGCCTTCATCAGCTCCGCTGCTCCGCTGCCGACGTCGGAGCGCTGCACCACGCCGGCGCTCGCCGAGATCACGATGCTGTGGCTGCCGATCTGGATCGGGCGCTGCACAGCGGCCAGCGCGGTGCGCGCACACCGGCTCAGCTCCGCGGCAAGCGATCGTTCATCGGCCCGGTGCTCCACCATCAGTACGAACTCGTCGCCACCCATTCGCGCGACCAGATGCCAGTCGATCTCGTTGGCCAGGCGGTCGGCGATGGCCTTCAGCAGTTGGTCACCGATGTCGTGGCCGAGCGTGTCGTTGACCCCTTTGAAGCCGTCGAGATCCAGGTAGCAGACACCCAGCTGCCGGTCCGGCTCCGCCAGCGCGGCTTCCAGCCGCTCGAAGAACAGGGTCCGGTTGGGCAGCCCGGTGAGCGGGTCGTGGCGGGCCTGATGACGCAATCGGTCTTGCAGGCTGAGCCGCTCGGTCGTGTCCTCGACCATGCCGATCGCGAATCGGGGCGTGCCGTCGGCGTCCCGGACCAGTGACATGACGACGTCGGTCCACATCGCTGTGCCGTCCTTGCGATACACGCTCTTGGTCACGCGGAGGGTGTCCAGCGAGCCGGCCAGCAGGTCCTTGATCTGCACCCATACGTTCGGGTCGTCATCGGCGTGCACGAACGAGAACACCGACTTCTGGATGAGCTCGTCGGCGGTGTAGCCGAGCAGGTCGCACAATGCGCGATTGACCTCGATGATGCAGCCGACCGTGTCGATCACGGAAATGCCGATGAGCGCCCCGTCGAAGACGGCCTGGAACCGGGCCTCGCTGGTCCACCGGGCCTGCTCCGCGGTGGCGCGTGCGGCGAAGGCCGCCACCCCGATGCGCTCCTGCTCGGCCCGCGTTCTGTCCTTCAGCGCCTCGGCGTAGCCGGCTCCCAGCGCAGCCTGTACGGCGGCCACCCGCGCCAGCTGCTCCGGTGTCTCGGCGGCGCGGCCGAATTCCCGGCCCAGCACCAGCAACGTGACCTCGATCGAGACGGCGTCGGTGAAGTGCGCAGCCACCATGGCCGCTCCGACGCCACGGGGCACCGACCTGTCCAGCCGGTCGACCGAGAGCGACGACAGCAATTCACCGACGAGCTCGGCGAGGAACAGACGCAGGTCGGATCGGCGCATCGCGACGTAACTGGTGCCCAGGACGGCGTTCATCCAGATATCGGCGATCGGGGCGGCGGAGAGCGCGGCTGCCGACAGCGGCCGGCCCGACCATGCGTTCGCACTCATGCTGGACGACCCGTGCCGGCGATGCCCGGCCTTATCGGCGCGATTCCCGCCGACCGGGCCATTGCCGGAGTCCCACGAGAACGGTCAGCCATGTGGGCCTCCGTCCCGATCTGCCGATGGTCGCAGCTGTCACACCTGAATCACCTGGCGCGGACGATACCGTCGAGTCCGCCGCACCACGTGGCAACGACGTCCATCATCCCCGATCGGGGGCCTTCTCCGGGCCCCAACGCGCACGATGCCGGCGCCACTTCACGACCTGCATAACGCTTCTGCCAGACACAACAACCACTTACCGTGAACATCGCTGCGGCGGATGTGTGAGCAACTCGACATGCGTGTGTGACGAACTCGTCGCTCGGTGACATTCCGTGTCCGCGCCCGACCCGTCGCAAAATTGATAAATTCTGGGGACTGCGCGCGAGCCGGCTATCGGATCGACACGAGTTTCCGACCGCGTCCCTACTCCTGGTTCAGCCGATCGGCCAGGTGTGTACCGGCTCGTTGCTGTGCATGTGGTCGGCATAACTCAGGGCCATCCGGCGCAGGGCGTCCGGTCGGCTCAGGTTCTTCTCGCGTTCCAGCATGCGCACCGTCTCGACCTGCCATTCCGCTCCGTTGCGGTGCGTCAGGCAGCGCTGTTCGAGGATTCCGAGCAGCCGGTCGGACACCGCGGTGTCGACGCCCCAGCGGGCCAGCCCGTCGGCGGCCATGGGCAGCAACCTGCGCAGCATCAACTCGGTGGCGGGAACCTCACCCAGCCCCGGCCAGAACGTGCGCGCCTCGATTCCCTGCTTCGCCCCGGTGTGGAAGTTCTCCTCGGCCACCGCGAACGACATGCGCGACCACACGGGGCGCTCGTCCTCGGCCAGCACCCGGACCAGCCCGTAGTAGAGCGCGGCGTTGGCCAGTGTGTCGACGACGGTCGGACCGGCCGGCAGCACCCGGTTCTCCACCCGCAGGTGCGGCAGGTTGCCGACCACGTCGTAGACCGGCCGGTTCCAGCGGTAGACGGTGCCGTTGTGCAACCGCAGCTCGGCCAACGTCGGCACGCCGCCCGCCTCCAGCACCTCGAGCGGATCCTCCTCGCTGCAGATGGGCAGCAGCGCGGGGAAGTAGCGGACGTTCTCCTCGAGCAGATCGAACACCGAGGTGATCCAGCGCTCGCCGAACCACACCCGCGGCCGCACACCCTGCTCCTTGAGCTCCTCGGAGCGGGTGTCGGTGGCCTGGTCGAACAGCGCGATCCGCGTCTCGCGCCACAGCTGCTTGCCGAACAGGAACGGCGAGTTGGCGCAGATCGCCATCTGGACCCCCGCGATGCTCTGCGCCGAGTTCCAGTATGCGGGGAACGTGTCCGGGCTGACCTGCAGATGGCATTGCACGCTGGTGCACGCCGACTCCGGCGCGATCGAGTCGGAGCTGGTACGCAGCCGCTCGTCACCGACGATGTCGAGCCACATGTCCTCGCCGCGGGCGGCGAATATCTGCTCGTTCAGCAGCTTGTAGCGCGGGTTGGCGGTGAGCGCGTCGACCGACAGGTGTTCCGACATCAACGTCGGCAGGATCCCGATCATCATGAGCTTGGCCTGCACGCCCTGAGCGCTGGCCTCGGCGTGGTTGAGGTCGGTGCGCAGCGTGTCCTCCAGCTCGGTCAGCGAGCTGCCGCGCAGTTCGAGCGGCGGCACGTTGATCTCGATGTTGAACTGGCCCAGCTCGGTCTGGAAGTCAGGGTCCGCGATCGCGCTGAGCACCTCGGCGTTGCGCATCGTCGGGTCGCCGTGGTCGTCGACGAGGTTGAGTTCGATCTCCAGCCCCGTCATCGGCCGGTCGAAGTCGAAGCGCGACTCGCGCAGCATCCGTTCGAAGACGTCGAGGCATCGGCGCACCTTCTGCCGATACCGGGTGCGGTCCGCCCGGCTGAACTGCGTCGCTGCGACCTGCTCGCCCAAGACAGCCTCCTCGCCGATCTTCCCGCCGACCCGCCCAGCCTGACACCTTCGGGGCGTCGTCGCGAGTCCTTCGTGCGCCGTCGCCGACGGCGCCGGAATGATCGAGGTACGCCGACCCGCGGCCGATCACGAGCCACCGCGCTCTTGCCTCGCAGCTAGCTAGCCTGCCCCCATGACGCGGTGGACCCTGCCCCCCGACCGGATCCCCAGCGCGTGGTTCAACGTGGCCCCGCACCTGCCCACTCCACTGGATCCTCCGCTCCATCCCGGCACGCGCGAGCCCGTCGGGCCGGACGATCTTGCACCGCTGTTCCCGATGGAACTGATCGGGCAGGAGGTGTCCGCTCAGCCGTGGGTCGACATCCCCGGTGAGGTGCTGGACATCCTGCGGCTGTGGCGGCCCACCCCACTGATCCGTGCGGTCCGGCTGGAGAAGGCGCTCGGCACCCCGGCGCGGATCTACTTCAAGGACGAGTCGGTGTCACCTGCCGGCAGCCACAAGCCCAACACCGCGGTTCCGCAGGCCTTCTACAACGCCAAGGAGGGCATCACCCGGCTGTCCACGGAGACCGGTGCCGGCCAGTGGGGCACCGCGCTCGCCTTCGCCTGCGCCCAGTTCGACCTGGATCTGCAGGTCTACATGGTGCGCGCCTCCTACGAGCAGAAGCCCTACCGCCGGATCGCCATCGAGACCTGGGGCGGCCAGGTCGTGCCGTCCCCGATCGACGATCCGGATCACCCGGGCTCGCTGGGCACAGCCATCTCGGATGCGGTGCGCGACTGCGTCGGCCGGGCGGACACGCACTACGCGCTGGGCTCGGTGCTCAACCACGTGCTGCTGCACCAGACGGTGATCGGCATCGAGGCCAAGGAACAACTGGCGCTGGCCGGGGAGCGGCTCCCGGACGTGGTGATCGCCCCCTGCGGCGGCGGCTCGAACCTCGGAGGCATCGCGTTCCCGTTCGTGCCGGACACCGGAGTGCGGCTGCTGGCCGTCGAGCCGTCGAGCTGCCCGACCCTCACCCAGGGCCGCTTCGAGTACGACTTCGGCGACTCGGCGGGGCTCACCCCGCTGATGCCGATGTACACCCTGGGCCACGACTTCGTGCCGCCGTCGATCCATGCGGGTGGACTGCGCTACCACGGGGATTCGCCGCTGATCTCGGCGCTGGTGCGGGACGGGCGGATGGAGGCCGTGGCCTACCCGCAGGGCAAGGTGTTCGAGGCCGCCGTGCAGTTCGCACGAACCGAGGGCAAGATCCCGGCGCCGGAGTGCGGGCACGCCATCCGGGCCGCGATCGACGAGGCGCTGGCAGCCAAGGAGACGGGGGAGGAGCGGGTGATCCTGTTCAACTACTGCGGACACGGGTTCCTGGATCTGTCCGCCTACGACGACTACAACAACGGCCGGTTGCCCGACGAGCAGGGTTGAGCAGGGCCGCCCGCGACGCGCTGTAACGAAAGTTTCACGATCACGGGATTGACCGTCTGAGTGTTATGAATGTTTCCTGGGTCCGAACCCTCTTCCGCTGACTCGGGAGGACCGATGGACGGCCCAGTCAACGACAGCCCGACGACGCCAGGCCTGCGGCGACAGCTGAGCATCTGGGAAGCCATCGGCATATCGGTCGCGCTGATGGCACCGTCGATGGCAGCCAACATCAACCCGCAGGGCACGGCGGGCAGCGTCGGGCGGGCGGTGCCGCTGGCCTTCGCGTTGGCGACGGTCGGGGTGCTGTTCGTCGCCTACACCTTCGTCCGGCTCTGCCAGGCCTATCACCACGCCGGCTCGGTGTACGGCTTCGTCGGAGCCACGCTCGGCGCGCGCTCCGGAGTGGTGGCCGGCTGGTCGCTGGTGGGTACCTACACCTTCTACGGCGTGGTCACCTCGGCGGCGGCCGGCATCTTCGGCACCTCCTTCCTGACCGAGATCGGCGTCTGGCCGGCACCGCCGGACTGGGCACCGTTCCTGCTCCAGGCGGTCGCGCTGGTCGGGGTGTTCCTGTTGGCCATCTCGCCGGCCCGCAGCGGTACCCGGCTGCTGTTGATCGTCGAGGCGGTGACGGTGCTGCTGATCCTGCTGGTCGCGGTCGTGGTGCTGGTGCGCCTGCTCGGCGGCTCGGCGCCGGACGGCAAGACGTTCGACCTTTCGGTGTTCTCGGTGCCGGAGGGAACCGACGGGTCGGCGCTGTTCCTCGGGGTGGTCTTCGGTTTCCTCTCCTTCGCGGGCTTCGAGGCCGCCGCCACCCTCGGTGAGGAGGCAAAGGAGCCCCGCAGGGACGTGCCGCGGGCGATTCTCGGCACCGCGATCTTCGGCGGGATCTACTTCGTGTTCGTCACCGCGATCGAGGTGATGGGTTTCGGCACCGACGAGGCCGGAGTGCAGGCGTTCATCTCCTCCAGCTCGCTGATGGGCGACCTCGGGACCGGCTACATCGGCGCCTGGGTCGGGGACGTGATCACGTTGGGAGCCGCGGTGAGCGCGTTCGGTTGCGCGCTGGCCTGCGCCGTCGGCGGCAGCAGGCTGCTGTTCGCGCTGGCCAGGGACGGCGTGCTGCCCACCGGCCTGGCTCAGATCTCGGGCCGCGGCACGCCGGCACGGGCCACCGTCGCCGTGGTGGCCGCCATGGCGCTGATCGCCGTGGTCGACGGTGCCGTGTTCGGCGCCGAGCCGTTCGACGTGTTCAGCTGGTCCGGCACCATCGGCACCCTGATCCTGATCGTGGTCTACGTGCTCGCGACCGTGGGTGCGGTGCGGCTGCTGTTCTTCTCCGGACCACCGAAGGTCAACCGGTTCGAGATCGTGGTGCCGGTGCTGGCCCTGCTGGTGCTGGGTTACACGCTCTACCGCAACGTGATCCCCTACCCGACCGGGCCCGCGGCCTGGTTCCCCGTGGTCTGCGGGGTCTGGATCCTGCTGGCCGTGCTGTTCGTGCTGGCCCGTCCGGCGGTGGCGCGCCGCGCGGGAGCGGCGCTGACGGCCGACTCCGGACTCTCGGGTGACGGCCGGGCCACCGGCTCGATCGACGCCCGCCCCTGATCCATGATGCGGCTGAGCGAAACTGTCCGGATGACCCAGGAGAACTCGCACGGTCGGATGTCCGACGCCACCGCATGGACCGCACGCACCACGCCGCTGGTGCCGCCGGTCTATCACGCGGTGACCTACGGGCTGGACGACAAGTCCTACGAGGACATCGTCAACGGCGGTCTGAACGAGACCTGGTACGGGCGGTTCTCCAACCCGACGGTCACCGCAGCGGCCGAGCCGATCCGCCGCCTGGAGGGCACCCCGGCCGCGCTGCTGACCGCCAGCGGGATGGCCGCTATCGCCACCACGCTGGTCACGCTGCTGCGGGCGGGTGATCGGGTGGTCGCGGCCCGCGCCGTCTACGGCGACACCCGCGATCTGCTGACCCGCGACCTGCCGGCGTTCGGCATCACCGTCGATCTCGTCGACGGCCACGACGTCGACGCGTGGCGGACGGCCCTCGCGGCCGGACCGGTGGCGCTGGCCTACGGCGAGACGCTGGCCAACCCGACGCTGCGGCTGCTCGACATCGCGGCGGTCGCCGAGCTGGCCCACGCGGCAGGCGCTCGGCTGGTGGTCGACAACACCTTCGCCACCCCGTTCGCCGTACGGCCGGCCGAGCTGGGCGCCGACGTCGTGGTCGAGTCGGCCACCAAGTTCCTCTCCGGCCACTCCGACCTCATCGCCGGCGCGGTGCTGTCCGATGTGGACACCATTCGGGAGGTGCAGCGGCGGTTGGTCACGTTCGGCGGCTGCCTGGACCCGGCCGCCGCGTACCTGCTCTGGCGCGGGCTGCAGACCTTCGAGGTGCGACTGGCCCGGCAGACCTCCTCGGCGGCGTTGCTCGCCGCGGAGCTGGCCGAACGCGACGACGTGGTGCGGGTGGTGCATCCAGGCCGGCCCGACCATCCGCAGCACGCGTTGGCCAGGGCCATGATGCCGCGCGGCACCGCGATGCTGGCCATCGAGGTGGCGGGCGGCGACGAGCGGGCACTGGCGGTGCTGCGGGAGCTGCGGCTGTTCACCCAGGCCACCAGCCTCGGCGGCGTGGAGAGCCTGGCCAGCAGCCCGTTCAACTCATCACACTTCTCGCTCTCGGCCGCCGACCGGGCCGCCGCCGGGATCGGGCCCGGCACGGTGCGGCTCTCGGTGGGCCTGGAGGATCCGGCTGCGCTGATGGACGACCTGGCCGGGGCGCTGGACGCCACGCGGGCGGTGTCGTGACACCGGACGCCGCGACCGACCGAACCCGGCGGGCCGAGAAGGCGGCCGACGAGCTGCGGTCGGAGGGGGTGCGCGGCGTCGCGCTCACCTTCGTCGACACCGCGGGCATCACCCGGGTCAAGGCGGTTCCGCTGCGTAGGCTGGCGCGGGCGGCGGTCGCCGGGGTCGGCATGTCGCCCGTCTTCGACACGTTCGTCTCCGACGACAGCATCACCAGCACCGACCGGCTCGGCGGCCCCGACGGCGATCTGCGGCTGGTGCCGGACCTGGACCGGCTCGTGGCGCTGGCCGGCCAGCCCGGCTGGGGCTGGGCGCCGGTCGACCGCTTCGAGCAGGACGGCTCCGCGTACGCCGCGTGCCAGCGGCTGTTCGCGACCAGGATGGTCGCGGCGGCCGCGGAGCAGGGCCTGGAGCTGCGGATGGCGTTCGAGATCGAATGGGCGCTGGGGGAACGGGGCCGGCCGGATTTCGTACCGGCCTGCACCGGGCCGGCCTACGGGATGACCCGGCTGGTCGAGCTGTCGGCCTACGCGGCGGACCTGTTGGAAGCGCTCGAGCAGGAGGGCGTCGACGTCGAGCAGCTGCATCCGGAGTACGCCGCCGGGCAGTACGAGGTGTCGGTCGGCCCGACGGACCCGGTGGCCGCCGCCGATCGCTCGGTGCTGGTCCGGCAGACCATCCGCGCGGTGTCGTACCGGCACGGCTACCAGGTCTCGTTCGCACCGTCGGTGATCGCCGGGAGCGTCGGCAACGGCGGCCACGTGCACCTGTCGCTGTGGCGGGACGGGACGAACCTGTTCGCGTGCGGCGACGGTCCGCACGGCCTGAGCGCCGCCGCGGAAGCGTTCACCGCCGGCGTGCTGGACCAGCTGGCGCCGCTGCTCGCGATCGGGGCGCCGACCCCGGCCAGCTACCTGCGGCTGGTGCCCTCCCACTGGGCCGGCGCCTACGCGGTGTGGGGTCGGGAGACGCGGGAGGCGGCGCTGCGCCTGGTCACCGGCGGGATCGGCCGCACGGCGGCCGCCGCGAACCTCGAGGTGAAGTGCTTCGACCTGGCCGCCAACCCGTACCTGGTGGTCGGGACACTGATCGCGGCCGGCCTGGACGGGCTCGCCCGCGGCCTGCGGCTGCCGCCGGAGATCACCGGTGACCCCGCCCGCTTCGACGCGGAGGAGGCGGCCGAGCGCGGCATCGCCCGGCTGCCGCAGAGCCTGAGCGCAGCGACCGACGCGCTGGCCGGCTCCACCGTGCTGCGGACGGCGCTCGGCACCACCCTGGCGGACGCGGTGGTCGCGGTCCGGAGGGCCGAGGAGGCCCGCTTCGCCGAGGCCGCACCGGACGAGATCGCCGCCGCCGTGCGCTGGGTCTACTAGGAACCGGATCGCACAGATGCCCCGCAACGATCCCACCTCGGCGAGCACGACCGCTGAGGACGTGCGCACGCTGGCCGAGCGGATCCGGGCCGAGCTGCCCCGGTTGACCCCGGCGGAGCGCCGGGTGGCCAGGGCGCTGCTGGCCGACTACCCGCTGGCCGGGCTGGAGCCCGTGGCCGCGCTGGCGCACCGGGCCGACACCAGCGCGCCGACGGTCTTGCGGTTGGTGAGCAAGCTGGGTCTGGACGGCTACGCGTCGTTCCAGCAGATGATCAAGGCCGAGCTCGCGGTCCGGCTGTCGTCCCCGCTGACCCTGTACCCGACCGAACCCGCGGGGTCCGATGTGATGCCGCGGATGCGCGAGAGCCTCACCGACTCGGTGCGCCGCGGCCTGCAGCAGCTCGATGGGTCCGATGTGGACGCCGCAGTCGGCCTGATGTCCGACCAGAAGCGTCCCCTGTGGACGATTGGTGGCCGGTTCAGCCGGATGCTTGCCGACTACCTGGCGCTGCACCTGCAGCTGTTGCGCCCGGGCGTGGCCAAGGTGCCGGCCGAGGCTGGGGACCGCACGGTCACGCTGCTCGACATCGACCGCCGATCGGTGCTGGTCGCGTTCGACTAC
This sequence comes from uncultured Actinomycetota bacterium, assembly GCA_963841985.1. GTDB lineage: Bacteria > Actinomycetota > Actinomycetes > Mycobacteriales > Pseudonocardiaceae > Pseudonocardia. Next base: position 28,023 of record CAWJFD010000025.1, on the reverse strand, counting down.
CGGCGCTACCAGCTCAGCACGATCGAGTTCGGGGTGGCCGCCGCTCGCCGCGGCGCGACGGTCGTGTTGTTCACCGACCACTTCCTCTCACCGCTGGCCGCGGAAGCCGTCGTGGTGCTGCCGACGACCGTCGAGGCGCCGACCCCGTTCGACGTGCTGACGCCGGCGTTGGCCGTCGTCGAGGCGATGGTGGCCGGCGTCGTGTACCGGCTCGGCGCCACTCCCAAGGACCGGCTGGCGGCCTACGACGCGCTCAACAGAGACATCCTGGACGGCGACGCACTCGCGGGCACCACGGCGGGGCAGGAGGGAGCGGGATGACCCTGCTCGACGGATTGGCCCCCGAGGCCTGGCCGCTGGTCGACCATCACTGCCACGGCCTGGTCCGCGGCGATCTACCGCCGGCCGGTGTCGACGCCCTGCTGTCCGAGGCCGGCGCGGCCCCGCCGGGTACGACGAACTTCGACACCCCGCTGGGCCTTGCCGTCCGGCGGCACTGCGCACCGGTGCTCGACCTGCCACCGCACGCCCCTGCGGCGGACTATCTGCAGCGGCGGGCCGAGCTGGGTGCGGTCGAGGTGACAACGCGGCTGCTGCGGGCGGGCGGGACCTCGACGTTTCTCGTGGACACCGGCTTCCGGTCCGACGAGCTGATCGGGCCGGACGAGCTGGCGAACCTGGCCGCGTCGTCCGCCGGGCCGGCGCGGGCGCATCCGATCCTCCGGCTGGAAGCGGTGGCCGACCGGCTCGCAGCCGGCGGGGTGGAACCCGCGGAGTTCGGGGCCACGTTCGCCGCGGCGCTGGCCACCGAGCTGGCCGGCACCGGCGCGGTCGGGCTCAAGTCGGTGGCCGCGTACCGGGTCGGCCTCGACCTCGATCCACGCCGCCCGACCCGCTCCGAGCTCGCAGCGGCGGTGGCGGGCGCGCTCGGCCCGGACGGCCGGAGTGAGCGGCTGGCCGATCCGGTGATCACCAGGGAACTGCTGTGGACAGCTGCCGAGACCGGGCTGCCCCTTCAGCTGCACATCGGCTTCGGCGACCGGGACGTCCGGTTGCACCGCAGCGATCCGACCCTGCTCGGCGACCTGCTCCAGGTCCTGCCCGCGGTGCCGATCATGCTGCTGCACTGTTGGCCCTACCAGCGCCAGGCGAGCTACCTGGCGGCGGTCTGGCCGCAGGTGTACCTGGATGTCGGGCTCACGCTGCACTTCGTCGGGCCGACCAGGGCCGCCGCGGTCCTCGCAGAGGCGATGGAGCTCACCCCGTTCGGCAAGCTGCTCTACTCCTCCGACGCGTTCGGGCTGCCGGAGCTCTACCTGCTCGGGGCGCACACCTTTCGCGCCGGCCTCGTGGAGGTGCTGGCCGGCAAGGTGGCGGCCGGCGAGTGGAGCGCGGCGGACGCACGCCGGATAGCGGAACTGGCCTGCAGCGGCAACGCGCGCCGGGTCTACGGGCTGGGGGAACAGTGAGGGCAGACGCCGCGAGCCGGGCCGCCGCCGCGGCGGGAAACGGTCGGCCGTCCGGCGTGGCGGCGAGCTGGGCTGCGGCGCTCGACGCCGAGCTGCCGGCAGCCATCGAACTCCGGCACGAGCTGCACCGTTGGCCCGAGCTGTCCGGCCACGAGCAGGGCACAGCGGACCGGGTGGGTGCTGCGGTCGCTCCCGCTGCGAACCTGCACCCCGTGGAGACCGACCCGGCTGCCGGACCGCCGATCGGGGTCGTTCCGGTGGCGGGCACCGGTCGCCTGCTGCGGATCGGTCCGGCCACCGGGCCCGCCGTCGCGATCCGTGCCGAGCTGGACGGGTTGCCGGTCGTCGAACAGACCGGCATCGGCTGGTCCTCCCAGGTTCCCGGCGCCATGCACGCCTGCGGGCACGACGTGCACCTGGCCGCGGCCGTGGCGCTGGCCCGATCGGCGGCCGCGGTGCACCGCCGGCACCGGCTGTCCGCCGCGCTGGTGATCATTCTGCAACCCCGGGAAGAGCTCGCACCCTCCGGAGCGCGGGACGTCGTGGACTCCGGGCTGCTGCTCGACCAGGACGTCCGGGCGGTGGTGGGGGTACACGTGCAGCCGCAGGTGGCGGCCGGACAACTCGCCGTCGATCCCGGTGCGGTGAACGCCGGTGTGGACGAGTTCACCATCACGGTCAGCGGCCGGGGCGGCCACAGCGCCTACCCGCACCTGGCGCTGGACCCGGTGCCGGCGCTGTGCCAGAGCGTGCTCGCGGTCCGCGAGGCGACCGCCGTGCTGGACCCGATGCTGCCGTCGGTGGTGACCGTGGGCATGCTCGAGGCCGGGTCGGCGCCGAACGTGATCGGTGAGGTGGCGCTGGCTCACGGCACCACCCGTACCTTCGACCCGGCCGACCGGGACCGGCTGCACGCCCGGATGCGCGCAGCCGTGTCCGGGGTCGCGGCGGCGTACGGCTGCACCGGTGAGTTCACCCTCGCGGCGGGCGAGCCGGCGCTGCGCAACGATCCCGCGCTCGTCGCCTCGGTGCGGTCCCGGCTCATCACCGGTTCGTCGTTGCTGCCGGCCGCGGAGTTCCGATCGTGTGGTTCGGACGATTTCGCGGCGTACGGTGAGGTGCTGCCGAGCGTCATGATGTTCCTCGGGGTGGCCGACGGCTCACCGATGCTGCACGATCCGCGATTCCTGCCCCCGGACCGGCTGATCGGCGAGGCGGCGGACGCGATGCTGGCCGGCTACTTCGGCGCGGTGGACCTGCTCGGCTGAGCATTTCGGCTCCGCAACCCTGGACGACGGTTGCCGGCACCGACCCCGAGCGCTCAACCGCCGGCCGTGGGCAGCGCCCGCAGCAGCGTCCCCGGCCCGACGACCATCGCCCCGGCCGCGCGCACCCGGTCGCGCAGCCCGCGGTCGGCCGTGACGACGACGACATCGCCGTCCAGGTCCCCGGCCACCGCGACGATGGCGCTGTCCCCGTCGGCCGGGGCGATCACCACGCTCAGCAGCGGATGCGTGGGTAGGTCCACGGCGCGGACGGCAGCGCCCTCGAGCACGAGGTGGATGTGCAGCTCCGCGCCGGACGGGCCGGTGAGCGCGGCCGCGAGGTCGGCCGGGTCAACGAGGAGTGCCGCCACCAGCTGCCCGGCCAGCCGGCGCGCGGCCCCGGGCCGGTCGTGCCACCAGCCGTCCGGCCGGGACCCGACGACGTTGGCCCCGTCCACGACGACGTGCAGCGATACCGCTACGCGATCGGCGTCAGGCAATGTGCGGGACGAGGTCGCGTGGCAGCTTGGAGGCCGCTGCCCGGTCGAGCAGCCAGCGGGTGCGCCGCCTGCCCTGTGCACCGGCGACCGGGATCGCCACCTCGCCCGCGCCGCCCAGCGCCATCGCCACCACGGCGGCCTTGGGCTCGCCGGTGGCGAGGATCCAGACCTCGGCGGATTTCCGGATCGCCGGCAACGTCAACGAGACCCGGGTCGGCGGCGGCTTCGGACAGCCGTGCACGGCCACCACCGAACGCTCGGTCTCGTACACCGCGGGGGAGTGCGGGAAGATCGACGCGGTGTGTCCCTCGGGGCCCATACCCAGCAGCATCACGTCGAACGACGGCACCGGGCCGTGGTCCTCCGGACGCGCCGCGTGGCGCAACAGCTCGCTGTACTCGGCGGCCGCCGCCTCCGCCCCGGCCGGCCCGGACCCCGTGTCGGCGCCCATCGCGAACACCCTCGCCGGGTCCACCCGTATGTGGTCCAGCAACGCCGCCCTGGCCTGCGTCTCGTTCCGCTCGGGATCGCCCGGCGGCAGGAACCGCTCGTCGCCCCAGTAGAACTCGACCTGGCCCCAGTCCACGGCGTCCCTCGCCACGGTGGCCCGCACCTGCTCGAGCATGGCGATGCCGATGGTGCCGCCGGTGAGCACGATCTTCGGGACGGCGCCGGCAGCCTGCAGGTCGACCAGCCGCGTCAGCAGCCGCGCCGCCGCCGCGGCGGCCAGGATGTTCGGCTGCGCGTGGACCGCGACGTCCGGGACCGTCATAATGCCGCCTCCGCGGGAACAAGAACGTCGGCGGTCATGATGCCGCCTCCGCGGGAACAAGAACGTCGACGGTCATGATGCCGCCTCCGCGGGAACAACAAGAACGTCGGCGGTCATGATGCACCCGCCAGCGACGGAACCTCGATGGGCGTGCGGCCCTTGCTCACGCGGCTGACCCCGCCGAGCGCCTCGGCGTAGATCTCGTCCGGGTCGAGGCGGCGCAGCTCCTCCGCGATGCAGTCGCGCACCTCGCGGCGGGCCAGTGCGACCAGCCGGTCGGGCTGGCCCGGTTGCCGCAGCCGCCCGACCTTGCCGTCCGGCCTTATCAGCTCGATCGGCCCGGACCTGCGCTCCAGCCGCACCGAGACCATGCCCTGGCCGCTCTTCGCCGGTGACCGCTTGACCTTGACGTCGAGCCGCGCCGCGAGCCAGCCGGCCAGCAGGTCGGTGGACGGGGAGACGACCTCACCCGCCACGACGGCGGACGTGATGGGCTCGTGCGGCGGCGTGTCCAGCGCGGTGGCCAGCAGCGCCCGCCAGGACGTGAGCCGGGTCCAGGTCAGGTCGGTGTCGCCGGCCACGTGGTTGGCCCGGCGCTGCTCGAACGCCTTGACCGGGTTCCTCGACGACAGCGCGTCGGTGATCCGCCGTTGAGCCAGCTTGCCCACCGCGTCCTCCGACGGCAGCGCCGGCGCCTCGGACGGCCACCAGGCCACCACCGGGGCGTCGGGCAGCAGCAGTGGCATGACCATGCCCGCGCTGGGCTCGGGGTCGCCGAGCTGGCCGTAACCGCGCAGCACGATCACGTCGCTGGCCCCGGCGTCGCCGCCGACGCGGATCTGCGCGTCCAGCCTCGCGGCGGCCTTGCGCTGGCCGCGGGCCAGCACGATCACCCGGCAGGGGTGCTCCCGGCTCGCCTCGTTGGCGGCCCCGATCGCACTCTCGATCCCGGCGCCGTCGTCGGTCACGATCACCAGCGTCAGCACCCGGCCCTGGGCCAGCACGCCGCCCTTCTCGCGCAGCTCCACCAGCTTCTTGTTGACCGCGGACGTGGTGCTGGACGGCAGGTCGACTATCACGTTGTGCTCCTGGAGTCGGTGCCGGCGTGCGGTCACGGCCGCCGCCAGATGCGGCCGGTGCGGGCCATCATCGCGTTGGCCGACGCCGGGCCCCAGCTGCCGGCCGGGTAGGGGTCCGGGCCGCCCTCCTGCGCCTGCCAGTGTTCGAGCACCGGATCGAGGATCTCCCATGACCGCTCGACCTCGTCGTTCACCGGGAACAGCGACGGCTCGCCGAGCAGCACGTCCAGGATCAGCCGCTCGTAGGCCTCCGGGGAGGCCTCGGTGAACGAGGTGCCGTAGCCGAAGTCCATCGTGACGTCGCGGACCTCCATCTGGCTGCCCGGCACCTTCGAGCCGAACCGCATGGTGACACCCTCGTCCGGCTGCACCCGTATGACGAACGCGTTCTGCCCGAGCTCCTCGGTCATGGTGGAGTCGAACGGCAGGTGCGGAGCCCGCTTGAAGATCACCGCGATCTCGGTGACCCGACGGCCGAGCCGTTTGCCGTGGCGCAGGTAGAACGGCACCCCCGCCCAGCGCCGGGTGGCGATCTCGCAGGTGATGGCCGCGTAGGTCTCGGTGCGGGACTCGGGGTTGAACCCCTCCTCCTCCTGCAGCCCGCGCACCTTCTCGCCGCCCTGCCAGCCGCCCGTGTACTGGCCGTGCGCGGTGGTCTCGTCCAGCGGCCCGACCAGCTGGGTCGCGTTCAGAATCTTGATCTTCTCGGCGCGCAGCTCCTTGGACGAGAACGAGGTCGGTTCCTCCAACGCGGTGAACGCGAGCAGCTGCAGCAGATGGTTCTGGATCACGTCGCGGGCGGCGCCGATGCCGTCGTAGTAGCCGGCCCGCCCGCCCAGGCCGATGTCCTCGGCCATCGTGATCTGCACCTGGTCGATGTAGTTCGCGTTCCAGATCGGCTCGAACAGCTGGTTCGCGAACCGCATCGCCAGCACGTTCTGGACGGTCTCCTTGCCCAGGTAGTGGTCGATGCGGAAGACGGAGTCCTCGGGGAAGACGTCGTTGACGATCCCGTTGAGCTCGATGGCCGATTTCAGGTCGTGCCCGAACGGCTTCTCGATCACCACCCGGCGCCACTGGTCGCCGTCCTGCGCCGAGAGCCCGGAGCGGGCCAGCTGCTTGAGCACGACCGGGAACGCATTGGGCGGGATGGACAGGTAGAAGGCGTGGTTGCCGCCGGTGCCACGGACCCGGTCCAGGTCACGCACGGTGTCCTCGAGCCGGTCGAAAGCGTGGTCGTCGTCGAAGGCGCCCTGCACGAAGCGGAAGCCCTCGGCGAGGCGGTCCCACACGGTCTGCCGGAACGGCGTGCGGGCGTGCTCCTTCACCGCCTCGTACACGACCTGCCCGAAGTCCTCCCTGGTCCATTCCCTGCGGGCGAAGCCGGTGAGCGCGAAGCCTGGCGGCAGCAGCCCGCGGTTGGCCAGGTCGTAGATCGCGGGCATCAACTTCTTGCGGGACAGGTCGCCGGTGACACCGAAGATCACCAGACCGCACGGCCCGGCGATCCGTGGCAGCCGCTTGTCCCGCGCATCGCGCAGCGGGTTCACCCACTGCTCCAGGACGCCCTTACCGGCGGCCATCGCCACTCCCTTCAGACGGCTGTGAGTGCGTAGCCGTGTTCTAACACGGCTACGCACTCACGAGGCGTTGGTTCTACTTGGCGCCGTCCAGCTGACCCTGGACGGTGTCACCCAGCTCGGCCCAGGACTTCTCGAACTTGTCGACGCCCTCGTCCTCGAGGGTGATGAAGACGTCCGGCAGGTCGACGCCGACACGCTCCAGCGCATCGAACACCTCCTGCGCCTGTGCGGCGGTGCCTGTCACCCGATCGCCCTTGACCTCGCCGTGGTCGGCGAAGGCCAGCATCGTCTTCTCCGGCATGGTGTTGACCGTGTCGGCCACCACCAGCTCGGTGATGTACATCGTGTCGGAGTAGTCCGGGTTCTTCACCCCGGTCGACGCCCACAGCGGACGCTGCGGCTTGGCTCCCTTGGCGACCAGCGCGTCCCAGCGCTCCCCGGAGAACACCTCCTGGAAAGCCGCGTAGGCCAGCCGGGAGTTCGCGATGCCGGCCTGCCCGCGCAGCGCCAGCGCCTCGTCGGTGCCGATCGCCTCCAGCCGCTTGTCGATCTCGGAGTCGACCCTGGAGACGAAGAAGCTGGCGACCGAAGCGATCCCGGCCAGCTGGTGGCCGTTGGCCGACGCCTGCTCCAGGCCGTCCAGGTAGGCGTCCATGACCAGCCGGTAGCGCTCCACCGAGAAGATCAGCGTCACGTTCACCGAGACGCCCTCGGCCAGCGCGCTGGTGATCGCCGGCAGTCCCTCGGCGGTGGCCGGGATCTTGACCAGCAGGTTGGGCCGGTCCACGGCCTTCCACAGATCCAGCGCCTGCGCAGCGGTGGCGTCGGTGTCCCGGGCCAGGCCGGGGTCGACCTCGAGCGAGACGCGCCCGTCGACCCCACCGGAGGCCTCCCAGGTCTCGCGGAACACGTCGCAGGCCTGCACGACGTCGCCCACGGTGATCTCGCGGACCGCGTCGACGACCGAGGCGCCGCGCTGCGCGAGCTCGCGGACCTGCTGGTCGTAGGCGTCACCGTTGGCCAGCGCAGCCGCGAAGATCGTCGGGTTGGTGGTCACCCCGACGACGGCGGAGTCGGTGATGAGGTTCTGCAGGTTCCCGCTCTGCAGGCGCTCGCGGGAAAGGTCGTCGAGCCATATGGAGACACCGGCGGCCGCCAGGGCGTCGAGCCGTTCGTTGCTCATTGTTCTCCTCACTCGTGCTTTCGCTCAGACGTTGGCTTGTCGCTCAGACGTTGGCCAGGCTGCGGCGCGCCGCCGCCACCACATTCTCCGTGGTGAAACCGAACTCGCGGAACAGTGTCTTGTAGTCGGCACTGGCCCCGAAGTGCTCGATGGACATGTTTTCGCCCGGCATCGCCGGTGAACCGCTGCCACGGCATCGCGATCCCCGCCTCGATGCTCACCCTGGCCTTCACCGCGGCCGGCAGCACCGACGAGCGGTAGGCCTCGTCCTGCGCGTCGAACCACTCGACGCAGGGCATCGAGACCACCCGGGTGGGCACCCCGTCGGCCTCCAGCTGCTCACGTGCCTCGACGGCGATCTGCAGCTCCGACCCGGTGGCGATCAGGATCAGTTGCGGATCCCCGCTCGACGCGTCGGCCAGCACGTAGCCGCCCTTCGCGACGCCCTCGGCCGAGGTGCCGGTGAGCGTCGGCAGGTCCTGCCGGGTCAGCGCCAGCCCCTTGGGACCCTCCGGCCGCTCCAGGATCGGCCCGCCAGGCGTACGCGGTCTCGTTGGCGTCACCGGGGCGGACCACGGCCAGCCCGGGGATGGCGCGCAGCGCGGACAGGTGCTCGATCGGCTGGTGGGTCGGGCCGTCCTCGCCGAGGCCGATCGAGTCGTGCGTCCAGACGTAGATCACCGAGGCCTTCATCAGCGCGGCCAGCCGCACGGCCGGCCGCATGTAGTCGGAGAAGACGAGGAAGGTGCCGCCGTACGGGCGGGTCGGGCCGTGCAGCGCGATGCCGTTGAGGATCGAGCCCATCGCGTGCTCGCGCACCCCGAAGTGCAGGGTGCGGCCGTAGGGCTGGGCCTTCCACATCTTGGTGGCGATCGAGGGCGGTCCGAACGAGTCGGCGCCCTCCATCGTGGTGTTGTTGCTCTCGGCCAGGTCGGCCGAGCCGCCCCACAGCTCGGGCAGCACGTCGGCCAGCGCCTTCAGGATCTCGCCGGAGGCCTTGCGGGTCGCGACGCCCTTCGGGTCGACGTCCCACTGCGGCAGCGCCTTCTCCCAGCCAACCGGCAGGTCGCGGCCGAGCACCCGGTCCAGCAGCTCCTTGCGCTCCGGCTCGCGGGCCGCCCAGTCGTCGTAGGTCGCCGTCCACGCCTCGTGCGCCTCCCGGCCACGGTCGACCACCGCGCGGGCGTGCGCGAGCACCGCGTCGTCGACCTCGAAGAACTGCTCCGGGTCGAAGCCCAGGATCTCCTTGACCTTGGCGACCTCGTCGTCGCCGAGCGCCGAGCCGTGCGCCTTGCCGGTGTTCATCTTGTTCGGCGCAGGGAAGCCGATGATCGTGCGGAGCAGGATGAACGAGGGGCGTGCGGACTCGGCCCGCGCCGCCTCCAGCGCGGCCAGGATGCCGGTGACGTTCTCGCCGCCCTCGACGACCTGCACGTGCCAGCCGTAGGCCTCGTAGCGCTTGGCCGTGTCCTCGGACAGCGCGATCGTCGTGTCGTCCTCGATGGAGATCTGGTTGTCGTCGTAGATCACCGTGAGGTTGCCGAGCTGCTGGGTGCCGGCCAGGGAGGAGGCCTCGGACGTGACGCCCTCCTCGATGTCGCCGTCGGAGGCGATCACGTAGATCTGGTGGTCGAAGGGACTTTCGCCGGGGCCGGCGTCCGGGTCGAACAGGCCACGCTCGCGGCGGGCCCCGATCGCCATCCCGACCGCCGATGCCAGACCCTGCCCCAACGGCCCGGTGGTGATCTCGACGCCGGGGGTGTGCCGGTGCTCCGGGTGACCGGGCGTCTTCGAGCCCCAGGTCCGCAGCGCCTTCAGGTCGTCGAGCTGCAAACCGTAGCCGGAGAGGAACAGCTGGATGTAGAGCGTCAGGCTGGAGTGCCCCGCGGAGAGCACGAAGCGGTCCCGGCCGATCCAGTCGGCGTCGCTCGGATCGTGCCGCATGACGCGCTGGAAGAGCGAGTACGCCAGCGGGGCCAGACTCATCGCGGTGCCGGGATGTCCGTTCCCGACCTTCTGCACCGCGTCCGCCGCGAGCACTCGCACGGTGTCCACGGCGCGCCGGTCCAGATCGGTCCAGTCGTCCGGGACATCGGCTCGGGTGAGGGTCTCGATGTCAGTGTCGGCCACAGGGCACCTTTCTCGCTGATGGGAAGTCGGCGGCTGAACTGCCTCGACGCATCCACGCGACACGGCCAGCCTAGCCAGGTCGCGCAGACGTGTGTGATCTGCTGAAGACGCGTCATCCAGTCTCTACCCGGCATGCCACTCGGGCATGCCCCCGGCTAGGATCGACAAGCCGTAGAACTAGAACGAGTCCCGCCGAGGAGGTCGCCGGTGAGCGTGCCCGTGTCCCCGCCGGGACCAGCGCGGGTGCCACCAGCCCGGCGCCCCCGTTCCGGCTGGCAGCAGGCCCGCGACACCGTCCGCTCCTATCTCGGGCTCACCAAGACGCGCATCATCGAGCAGCTGCTGGTGGTCACCGTCCCGGCCATGTTCCTGGCCGCGCGTGGCGTCCCGCCGGTGGGTCTCGTCGTGGCCACCCTGCTCGGTGGGGCGATGGCGGCGGCGAGCGCGCACGCGCTGAACTGCGTGGTCGACGCGGACATCGACGTCAAGATGAAGCGCACCGCCCGCCGACCGCTGGCCAGGGGTGAGGTGCCACCGCGGAACGCGCTCATCTTCGGCCTCGTCCTCGGTGCGCTGAGCTCGGTCTGGTTGGGGCTCACCACCAACTGGCTGGCCTCCGGCCTCTCGGTGGCCGCGATCGCCTTCTACGTGCTGGTCTACACCCTGCTGCTCAAGCGCCGGACCTCGCAGAACATCGTCTGGGGCGGGGCGGCAGGTTGCATGCCGGTGGTGATCGGTTGGGCCGCGGTGACCGGCGCCGTCGGCTGGCCGGCGCTGGTGATGTTCGGAGTGATCTTCTTCTGGACGCCACCGCACTTCTGGGCGCTGGCCATGCGGTACCGGGACGACTACGCAGCCGCCGGGGTGCCGATGCTGCCGGTGGTCGCCACGCCGGCGCAGGTGTCGCGGCGGATCGTCGCCTACTCGTGGGTGATGGCGGCGTGGACGCTGTTGTTGCTGCCGGTCACGTCCTGGATCTACGCGGCTGTCGCGGTGCTGGGCGGGGCCTGGTTCGTGTTGCAGGCGCACCGGTTGCACGCGGCCGTCGCGGCCGGGCGCGACGTGGTGCCGATGCGGTTGTTCCACCTGTCGAACGCGTACCTCTGCATGTTGTTCGCGGCGATCGCGGTGGACGCGGCGATCGGGTTGCCGGTGCTCGGACTGCCCGGCTGATCCTGCCGCTGCGACCGTGGGCGGTCAGCGGGCGGCGGACAGGTCCCGCCAGAGGTACACCCCGTCGACGAACTCCGGTTCGCGGCCGATCAGCGCGGTGGCCTGGGCGAGAAGCGCGTCGCGATTGCGGGTCGGCCCCAGCACCGCGGCGCAGGCCTGCCATGCGGCGAGGTCGGCGGCGAAGTCGCGGCGCAGCGCAGGTGTGACCGGTCGCGGCGTGCCGTCGCGCAGGACGTCGACGAACAGCTGCCCGGTCGGGCTCGGGGTGCCGTGCACGAGGGCGCGCCCGTCCGGTCCAGGGCCGATGAAGTACCCGCCGGGCATCGCGAACGACATGTTCGCGGTGAGCTGCCAGAGCATCGGGGCGGTGGTCTGCGCCCGCGGGAACGGCAGGACCAGCATGCTGCCGCCGGGACAGGCCGGCTGGGCGGCGGCGAGGGCGGTGAAGAACGCCGGGGTCGGCGGTGTGTCCGCGCCCGGCAGCGGGGCCGGGAGCAGCGGCAGCAACGCGACCGCGGCGGCGATCAGCCCGGCGGCACGAGCCCGCGGCCCACGGCGCAGCGCGTCGTCCAGTACGAAAGCCAGCGCGACGCCCAGCAGGCCTGCGGTGAGCAGTGCGAACCGAGTGACGATCACGTGCTCGAATCCGGGGAGCGCACGCAGCAGAGCCCACGGCAGGGGAACTCCGCGCTTGACGCCCTGCGCGGTGAGCTCCGGGCCCAGCGCGAACACGGCGGTACCGAGCGCGACCAGCAACGGCGCCCGGATCCGGGTGCACCGCCGGTGCCCCACGGCAGCGGCCACGGCCAGCAGCACGAGCGGCCAGCCGAGGTATGCGGTGTGCTCCTCAGGGCCGCCGGCGAACAGGCGGCTCCGCCCACGGGCTCCGTCGGTGGCGAACGCCTGTTGCTCGGTCGGCAGCAGGTAGTTGGCGAGGTCTATCGAGTAGTACGCGGTGTCGAACGGGCTGCCGTGCTGGGGTAGCGGACCGAACAGTTGGTAGCCGAGCGGCACCCCGGCCACCAGCAGGAAGGCGCCCAGCGCGAGGGCGGCGTCAGCACTGAAGCGGCGCAGGCGCCTGCGCGCCTCCCGCGGCCGCCCGACCACGAGCACGATGAGGAGCAGAACGACGACGATGCCGGTGAGGAACAGCACCTCCTCGCCGATCAGCATTTGCGCGCCGGCGGTCACACCCAGCAGCACCGCCGTCCGGCGCGGTGGATCCTCCTCGATCATCAGCCGCACCGAGAGAAGGAGCAGTACCGGCACCAGTGCGTCGAACACCAGGTTGGGATGGCCGAGGGCCTGCGCGCACATGGCGGGGGAGAAGCCGAACAGCCCGCCGCCCAGCGCGGCCGGCAGTACCTGGACCGGTGGCCACGGCAACGCAGGCGAGCGCAGGCAGAAGAACGCGGAGGCGGCCGAACCGGCCAGTCCGAGCGCGGTCAGCACCGTCACCGTGGCCGGCCCACCGAACAGCCAGGTGACCGGGGCGAACACCACTCCGGGCAGCAGCATCCCGTTGTTCCACATCAGGTTGATGCCGGTCGGGAAGTTGAGCTCGGTGGTGTAGAGCGGGAACCGGCCGGTCGCGAGCGCGTGCGGGGTGGCGGCGAGGAGCCAGGAGAACACCGTCGCGTCGGCGGTGTTGACCGCGGAGATGCGCCCGCCCAGTGGCGTCCACCAGGACCAGGTCACACCCAGCGCAAGCGTGGTGTAGGCCGCCAGCACGACCGCCGTCGCCCACCTCCGGCCCAGCACGCCACCCTCCACAGTGGTGGGAGAGCGTAGCGGGGTGGCGATCAGCCGTTCAGAAGGTGCTCCCGCGGATGGCCCGGATGCCCGTCCACAGGCCGATGGCGCAGGTGAGGATCGCGGCGAGTGCGCCGTAGAGCACCGACCCGCCACCCAGCTCCCCTGCGAACAGCGTGCGTTCGGCGTCGACGACGTAGGTGAGGGGGTTGAACTTCGACGCGACCTGCATCCAGGCCGGCCCGGTCTCGAGCGGCAGCATCATGCCGGAGAGGATGAGCAGCGGGAACAGCAGCGTCTGCTGCACCGCCCAGAAGATCCACTCCGACTTGCGGGCCGCGATCGCCAGTGCGTAGGACAGCGCGCCGATGCCCACTCCGAAGACACCGAGGATCACCAGGCCGATCAGGATGTGCCCCGGATACAGCCGGAACCCGAACGGCCAGGCGACCAGCACGATGACCAGCGCCTGCACGACGAGCGGGGTGAGCTCCTTCAAGGCCCGCCCGATCATCAGCGCAGCGCGGGACAGCGGGGTGGCCAGTATCCGCTCGAACGCGCCGGTCATGATCTCGAACTGCAGGTTCGACCCGGTCATCGACGTCCCGAACATCGTGATCATGACAACCACGCCGGGCAGGAACCACTGCAGGGTGCTGCCGCCGGCGAAGCCCGAGCCCGCGACCCCGGACAGCAGCGGGCCGAACAGACCGAGGAACACCAGCGGCTGCAGCAAGGAGAAGATCAACGAGAACGGATCGCGGACGATGGTCAACGTCTCGCGGGTCCAGACCGCGGCGATGTCGTCGAGCACACCGCGGCGACGAACGTCGACGGTCGGGCCCGCGGCGGGGGAGAAGGTGGTGGACATCAAGCCTCGGCTCCTTCGCGCAAGCTGCGGCCGGTCAGGGTGAGGAACACGTCGTCGAGGGTGGGTTGGCGCACGGTCGCGGCCCGGACGTCGACGCCGTGGGCGGCCAGCTCGCCCAGCACCGCCGGGAGCCGGCCGGGGCCGTCGTCGACGCGGAACGAGGTTTCGACGTCCGCGCCACGTTCCCGCTGCTGCAGCTCACCGCCCGCCCGAGCGGCCACCGCGGCAGCCGTGCCGGCATCCGGTCCTGCCACGGTCACGGTGATCCGATCGCCGGCGAGATCGGCCTTGAGCGCCGCGGAGGTGTCGTCGGCGATGATGCGCCCGTGGTCGATCACGATCACCCGTTCGGCCATCGAGTCGGCCTCTTCCAGGTAGTGCGTGGTCAGCACGATCGTGGTGCCGTGCTCCGCGCGCAGCCGCGTGATGTGCTCCCAGAGGTTGGCCCGGTTCTGCGGGTCCATTCCGGTGGACGGTTCGTCGAGGAACAGCAACCGCGGCGCGTGGATCAGACCGAGGGCGATGTCCAGGCGACGCTTCTGCCCTCCGGACAACGTGCTGACCTTGCGCGACTCCATGCCGGCCAGGTCGAGGCTCGCCAGCAGCTGCCGACCGCGGGTGGCCGCCGTCTTCTTGTCCAGCCCGTAGAACCGACCCTGCATGCGCAGCTCGTCCCCGACCCGGTAGTTGTGCCCCGCGCCGTCCTTCTGGCCGATGTACCCGATCCGGGCGCGCACCGCGGCGGGATCCGTGGTGACGTCGAGCCCGGCGACCCTCGCGGTTCCGGAGGTCGGGGGCAGCAGGCTGGTGAGCATCCGCAGCGTCGTGGACTTGCCGGCGCCGTTCGGTCCGAGGAAGGCGACCAGCTCGCCCTCGGCGACGTCGAGATCGATACCGCACACGGCCTCGACGGTCTGCTTGCCGCTGACGAACGACCGTGCCAGCGCTTCGGTGTGGATCACATGCGACCTCTTTTCCGTACGACGTACCGAGTTGCGGTCCGAGTTTAACGTACGGTGTACTGAGTGACAACTTCCCTCACTCCGACGTCGAGGTGCACCCCGCTCATGACGGCAGCAGAGAACACGACTGGCTCGGCCGGACCCGACGTCTCCGTTGACCCGACGACGCTGGGTAGCGCGGAGGGCCGGCGGATCATCGGGTTGCTGTGGGACCCACCCGGACCGAGTAACAGGGGTCCGCGGCAACGGATGTCGCTCGACCGGATCGTCGAAGCCGCGACGGCACTCGCCGACGCCCTCGGTTTCGAGGCGCTGTCCATGCGGGGGCTGGCCAAACACCTCGGGATGGGCGCCATGTCGATATACACCTACGTGCCCGGAAAGTCCGAGCTGTTCGAGTTGATGATCGATCGGGCATACGGCGAGCGGGAGCTGCCCGCCGCCGCGCTCGGCTGGCGCGAGGGCTACGAGGGGCACGCGCGGGCGGCGCTGGGAATGTACCGGCGGCACCCGTGGCTGGTGCACTCCAACCTGTGGCGGCTGCCGATGGGGCCGCACGTGCTCGACGTCAACGAGGACTTGCTGCGGATCGGCGCAGCGGCCGGGCTCGATGCGGATCATCGGGTGCGGGTGGCGTCGCTGCTGGAGTCCTACATCTTCGGCATCGCAAGGGGCGAGATCGCCGACCGCACCGAGGTGCTCCGCACCGGGGTCAGCCGCGACGACTACTGGGAGGCGCGGTCCAGCTTCTGGAGCACCTATTTCGACCCGAAGCGTTACCCGACGACGCTGGCGACCTGGGAGGCAGGGGCGTTCGAGGCAGGCGCCGGAACCGAGGGGGACCTCGCCTTCGCGCTGGACCTCATCCTGGACAGCGTGCAGCGTCTGATCGCCACGATGGCTGCCGACTGAGGCCGCGCTTACGCTGCACCGGTGCCGGACTACTGACCGGTCGGCTCCGGGGGGAGCCCGACCATGACGACGCTGTTGCGGGCCGCCCGCATCGACGGAGCGGTGGTCGACGTCCTCGTCGAGGACGGGGTGCTGGCGGCGATCGGGCCGGGCCTGACCGCGCCGCCCGGCGCCGAGATCGTCGAGCTGCACGGGCGGACCGTGCTGCCAGGGCTGTGGGACAACCACGTGCACTTCGACCAGTGGGCGCTGGCCCGGCTGCGGTTGGACCTGGCGGCGGCGCGCTCCGCGGCTTCGGTCGTCGAGCTGGTGGCGGAGCGGCTCGCGACCGATCCGCCGGTAGCCGGCAGCCCGCTGGTCGGGTTCGGGTTCCGTGATGCGCTGTGGCCCGACCGGCCGCATCGAGAGCTGCTCGACCCGGTCAGCGGCCCGGTCCCGGTGGTGCTGGTCGCCGGCGGATCTGCACTGCTGCTGGCTCAACACCGCGGCCGCCGAGCGCTACGGGCACCGCGGGCACCCGACCGGGGTGATCCGTGAGTCCGAGTGGCACCCGATCATGAACCAGATCCGCGAGCTGCCGCGCCCGGTGCTGGACCGGCACGCCGCGGACGCCGCGGCGGCGGCCGCCGGCCGCGGGGTGGTGGGGGTCGTCGACTACGAATCGCCGTGGCAGCTCGACACCTGGGTCGGACCGGATCGGCGCCGGGATGACCAGCCTGCGGGTCGTCTCCTCGGTATGGCCGTCACATCTCTCGGATCCGATCGCGCGTGGGCTGCGCACCGGCGACGTGCTGCCCGGGACCGACGGGCTGCTGACGATGGGCCCCCTCAAGGTCGTGACGGACGGATCGCTGAACACGCGCACCGCCTACTGTCACGACCCCTATCCCGGGTTGGCCGGAACCGAGTACCCGTGCGGGATGCTGCTGGTGCCGCCCGGCGAGCTCGAGCCGTTGCTGCGCCGGGCGCGCGAAGCGGGACTGGACTGCGCTGTGCACGCCATCGGCGACCACGCCAACTCGCTCGCGCTGGACGCGTTCGCGGCCACCGGGGCCCGCGGTCGGGTGGAGCACGCGCAGCTGCTCGCCCGCGCCGACCTCGGCCGGTTCGCCGAGCTCGGCGTGGTGGCCAGCGTGCAGCCCGAGCACGCGGTGGACGACCGCGACGTCGCCGATCACTACTGGGCCGGCCGCACGCACCGCGCGTTCGCGTACCGGAGCCTGCTCGACGCGGCCGCCGTACTGGTGTTGGGCTCCGACGCCCCGGTCGCGCCGCTCGACCCGTGGGTCACGCTGGCCGCCGCGGTGCACCGCAGTGGGGACGAGCGGCCCAGCTGGCATCCCGAACAGGAGATCACGCTCGGAGCGGCGGTCGCCGCGTCGGCGGGCGCGGCCGGGCCGATCGTGGTCGGGCGCGTGGCCGACCTGGTGGTGACCGAGCTGGATCCGGCTGCGGTCGGCGCCGACCGGCTGCGGACGATGCCGGTGGCCGGCACGATGCTCGGTGGACGCTGGACCCACCGGGCCGGAGTCTGACGCCGCCGGGTCGTGTTCCGCGGAGTGGGTCGCGTTCCGCGGAATCGGGTTACGGGAGGAGCAGCAGCTTCCCGGTGGTCCGCCTGCCCTGCAGATCCTCGTGCGCGACACGGGCGTCGGCCAGCGGGTACCGGTTGCCGATCCGGACGTCCAGCTCCCCGGCCGCGACCGCCGCGTACACCGCGGCCGCCCGCGCGGTCAACTCCTCGCGGGTGGCGATGTAGTCGTACAGCTTCGGCCGGGTGAGGAACACCGACCCGGCGGAGTTGAGTCGCTGCGGGTCGAACGGCGGCACCGGCCCGCTGGAGGCGCCGAACAGCACCAGTATTCCGCGGCGGGCCACGCTGGCCAGGCTGGCGTCGAACGTGGTGCGCCCGACGCTGTCGTAGGCGGCGGCCACCCCGGCGCCCCCGGTCAACGACCGCACCTCGCCGGCCAGGTCGTCGACCTCCGTGTAGCGGATCACCTCGGCCGCGCCCGCGCCCGGGCCAGCTTCTCCTTCTCCGGTGTGGACACGGTGGCGATCACCCGGGCGCCGAGCCCGACGCGAGTTGGGTGAGCAGCAGCCCCACCCCACCGGCGGCGGCGTGCACCAGCACGGTCTCGCCGGGCTGCACCGGGTGCGCATCGTGTACCAGGAAGTGTGCCGTCATGCCCTGCAACAACGCCCCGACCGCGTCCTCGTCGGAGACGGCGTCGGGCACCGGCACCGCCTCGTCAGCCGGTACGGCGGCCAGCTCCGCGTAGCTGCCCAGCGGCTCGGCCCAGGCCACCCGGTCGCCGGCGGCGAACTCGGTGACCCCCTCGCCGACGGCCCGTACCCGGCCGGTGCCCTCCATGCCCGGTACGTAGGGCATCTGCATCGGATAGATGCCCTGGCGCTGGTAGGTGTCGATGTAGTTGACCCCGGCCACCGCCACCTCGACGAGCAGCTCACCCGGACCCGCGCCGGGGTCGGGCAGCTCGGCGGGGATCAGGACCTCGGGGCCACCGGCTTCGGTGATCTGGATCGCGCGCACCGCACGATCATGCCCCGGCTCGGGTCAATGCGGCATCCTCGGGCGTGCCGACTGCGGTCCGTACGACGGCCGGTGGTCGCTCGACGGTGCTGGCCCACAGCGCGGCCGCGGCCACGGTGACCAGCGCGGCCCCGAGGACGTGCAGCGACACCAACACCTCGGGCACGCCGAGGGCGTACTGCACACCGCCGAGCGCACCCTGCGCCAGCACCACCGCGATCAACGCGCGGTAGCGCCGCCGAACCGGGGCCGGCGCGGCGACTGCGGCCAGTGCGAAGCCCAGCCCGACCAGCAGCCCCAGATAGCCGAACAGCAGATCGGCGTGCAGCTGCGCCACCTGGGGCACGCCGACGCCCAGCCGTGGGGTCGCGGCGTCACCGGCGTGCGGCCCGGCCGCGGTGACGAACGTGCCGGCGACCAGCAGCGCGGCGAGCACCACCGTGCTGGCCGCGATCAACCTGCGCACCGGACCGCCGACCACCGGCTGCGGGGGGCCGCCGCCATCGGACGACGCCGCGACCAGCTGCACGGCCAGCCACACCATCACCATCGAGACGATGAAGTGCACGGCCACCGACCACCAGACGAGGTTGAGCAGCACCGTCAGCCCGCCGAGCACCGCCTGTACGACCACTCCGACCGGCTGGATCAACGCGAGGCGGGTGAGCCGCGCCCGGCGTGGCCGGGTGTGCAGCGCAGCCAGGAAGCAGAGGCCGGCGACGAGCACGACGACCCCGGTCAGCAGCCGGTTGCCGAACTCGATCCACTGGGTGAGCGCGGCGACGTCGGGGTGCGGCGTGGGCACCAGGCTGCCCGGAAAGCACTCGGGCCAGGTCGGGCAGCCGAGCCCGGATCCCGTGACCCGCACGACGGATCCGGTGACGGCGATCCCGGCCTGCGCGACGACGGCCGCGATGGCGAGTGCCCGCATCACCCGCACCGGGGTCGCGGGGACACGATCGAGCACCTGAAGACCACGCACACCCGAATCGTAGGCGTCGCCACCACCCGGGACTGCCCAGACTTTGGTTGACCCGGTTCGGGTAGGTGGGTCAGGCCGCGTGAGCGGTGTTGAGCAGTGTCTCGAACTCGACGGGGGTCAGCCGGCCGAGGGTGTCTTGGCGTCGGCGGCGGTGGTAGGTGGTCTCGATCCAGGTGACGATCGCGAGCCGGAGCTCGGCGCGGGTGTGCCAGCGGCGGCGGTTGAGGACGTTCTTCTGCAGCAGGCTGAAGAACGACTCCATCGCGGCGTTGTCGGCGCAGGTGCCGACCCGGCCCATCGACCCGCGGAGCTCGGGCGCTGCGGAGTTCTCGCTGGTAGGCGTGTGATCGGAACTGGCTGCCGCGGTCGGAGTGCACGATCGTCGCCGGCGGGCGCCGCGCAGGGCGACGGCGTTGCGCAGCGCGTTGACCGCCAGCGCGGAGGTCATCCGGGCGTCGATGGAGTAGCCCACGATCCGCTTCGAGCAGGCGTCCTTGACCGCGCAGAGGTAGAGCTTGCCCTCGGCGGTGGGGTGCTCGGTGATGTCGGTCAGCCACAGCTGGTTCGGCGCGCTCGGCGGTGAACTCGCGGCGCACGAGGTCGTCGTGCACCGGCGGGCCCGGGCCGGCGGTGGCGGCCGCGTCTTGCGGGCGTGGACCGACCAGAGCTGCTGCAGCGTGCACAGCCGGCCGACCCGGTTGCGCGACGCTGTCGCAGCCTTGTGCGGCGAGTTCGTCGGTGATGAACCGGTAGCCGAACTCGGGGTCGTCGTGGTGGACGTCGATCGCGGCGTTGATCAGGTGCGCGTCGTCGTAGTCGCGGTCGCTGACCGGCTTGGCCCGCCACTTGTAGAAGGCCTGCTTGGAGAAGCCCAGCACCCGGCAGGTCACCGCGACGGGGATGCTCGTCGGCGGCGAGGTCGAGGACCAGCGGGTACATCATTTTGGGAGCACGTCGCGGGCGAAGTAGGCCGTCGCCCGGCGCAGGATCTCGTTCTCCTGCTCCAGCTGCTTGGTCCGCTTGCGCAGCTCGCGGTTCTCCGCCTCAAGGTCGCCACCGCCGTCGGCTCCCGGAGGTGACGAGGCTGGACCCGCCAGGCCGTCCTCGCGATCGGCGAGCTTGCAGCCACCGGGCCAGGCAGGACTCTGAGATCCCGAAGCTCCGCGCGACTTGGGCGATCGACTGCTCGCCCTGCCGGGCGACCGCGACCACGTCGCGGCGGAACTCCTTCGTGCGGGCAGTCTCCGGTGGGTGCGGCAGTCTCCGGTGGGTGCGGGCAGCCGGTGCGGGCAGTCTCCGGTGGGTGCGGGCAGCCTGCGGTGGGTGCGAGCCGTCTCCGGTGGGTGCGAGTCGTCTCCGGTGGGTGCGAGCGGTCTCCGGCGGCTGCGGTGAGCGTCAGAGTCCGAGGCGACGCCGGATCCGGTCGGCGGTGGGGGCGAAGTCGTCGAGGTCGCGCCAGAGCCACCGCACGACGGTGAGGTTCTCGGCGCGCAGGGCGTCCTCCCGGATCTTTTCCGCCACCACGACATCGGCTGCGGACTGCCCCGGCTTCAGCAGCCGCCCGTACTTGACCAGGCCGTCGAACTCACCGACGGTGCGCTGGGGCTGCCAGCCGAAGTCCACCGTGCCGACGTGGTCGCCAGCGCGGTTGCGCACCTTCCACTGCAGCACCGGCGCCGGGAGGCCCGCCCGACGGATCGCGACCCGGCTCCGCGACTCGCCGACGCTCGCGCTGCCACCGTCCGCGAACTCGATCACCCTTCTGGCGGCGGGCGCTCCGCTCCAGCCCTGCGCCCGGGCCAGCGCGACGCGGAGCTCCTCGACGTCGACGTCGCCGCACGCCAGAGCTTGATCGGCGATGACCACGGCGTGCTCGAACGGCACGGTTCGCGCGACGTCCACGACGGTCCGGGCGGCCGAGGTGACCGCTATTCCTTCGACGAGTTCGATCTCGTCGGCGTCGAGCGGGGCGGTACGGAGGTGCAGGACCCCGTTGCTGCGGCCACCGCTGCGTTTGGCCCTGGTCACCCGCACCTGCCCGAGCGGGATCCCCCAGGTCTGCCAACCGCGCAGCACCGCAGCCGATACGTGGCTCACCACCACGCGCGAGCCGAGCTGTGCGGTGGCGGCGCGGATCTGCGCCAGGTGCCGCACTGCCGGTTCGGTGGGGAGCTCACCGACGACGTAGGCGCCTCGGCGCACCGAGGCCAGGCCACCGGTACGGACGAGCCGCGCCACCTCGTGGTTGCCGTAGCCGGCGGCGCGGAGCTGGGAGCGGAGGTGGACGGTCGGGGCTGCAGTGTTCATGCGGCGATCGTCCGCGTTGGAGGCGACGTTCTGGGGCGTTCCGCTCGAACCTGTGGACAGCCGTTCCTGGTGTGGACAGGTACGCCGCCCGGGTCACACGGCCGCACCTACCTCGTGCCGCCCGCACACAGGCAGGAGCCTGTGTGTGAGCACCTCGGGATAGGTGCGAGCGGTCAGCGCCCGCATCGAACGTGGGTTCGAGGCGGACGCTGACGGGTTTGGGCCCGGTCGAACGTGGGTTCCACCGGTCGACGGGTGGCCGGGACGCCGCTCGAACGCAGGTTCTGCCCGCTCGACGAGGGTGGGGCGCTGTCCGAACCTGGGTTCCACGGGTTGGCGGGGTCCCGGGAGGCGCCGAACGTGGGTTCCACCGGTCGACGGGTGGCCGGGACGCCGTCGAACACCAGGTTCTGCCCGGTCGACCCACACAGCGAACGAGCGCGCCCCGTCAGCGCAGCTTGACCGTCCGCAGCGCGAGCGCGCCCGCCACGACCGTCCAGCCGAGCAGCACCAGTACCTGCTGACCACTCGGCGCCTGCCCGGCGATCAAGGCGCCACGCAGTCCCTCGGCCAACGCCCCGGAGGGCAGCAGCGCCCCGATCGTGGCCAGCGGTCCGGGCAGCTGACCGAGCGGGATCGACGATGCCGCCGGCCAGCAACAGCACGAACCACACCACGTTGGCCACGGCCAGCGTGATCTCGGCGCGCAACGTGCCGCCGAGCAGGATCCCGAGCGAACCGAACGCCGCGCAGCCGAGCAGCACCAGCAGCAGTGCCCAGCCCCACCCCGCAGGCTCCGGTCGCCACCCCAGCGTCACCGCCAGCACCGCGAGGATCACGACCTGGATCGCCACCACCCCGATCACTGCGGCGAACCGTCCGGCCACCAGCAGCCAGCGGGGGAGCGCGGTGGCGGCCAGCCTGCGGATCACGCCGTAGCGCCGGTCGAAGCCCAGCGCGATGGCCTGGCCGGTGAACGCGGTGCTCAGCACGGCGAGCGCAAGGACCCCTGGCGTCACGGCCGCGATCCGCGGCTCGGGCAGCGGCACGATGTCCAGCGTGCTCAGCCCGACCAGCAGCACCATCGGGATGAGCAGTGTGAGCAGCACCTGCTCGCCGTTGCGGAAGGCCAGCCGCAGCTCCGTGCCGGATTGTGCGGCGAGCATCCGCCACGGTGAACCGGCACCGGGTCGCGGGGTGAAGGTCCCCACCGGGAAGCGGGTCACGAGCGCAGCTCACGCCCGGTCAGCTCGAGGAAGACGTCCTCGAGGCTGCGGCGGGCCACCTGCACGTCATCCGCGAGCGCGCCCTGATCGGCGCACCACGACGTGATCGTGGACAGGACGGAGGGATCGATCCGGCCCTGCACGAGGTAGCGGCCGGACATCGTCTCGGCCGCGCGATAGCCCGGGGGGAGCGCTACGGACAGGTCGCCGAGGTTCATCCCCGGCCGGGCGCGGAATCGCAGCTCCTGCTGCTCGGCGGTGGCGGTGAGGGCGGTGGGGCTGCCGCTGGCCACCACCCGACCGTTGTCGATGATCACCACCTGGTCGGCGAGCGCCTCTGCCTCCTCCATCAGGTGCGTGGTCAGCAGCACCGCGACCCCGTCCCGGCGCAGCGCGTCGATCAGTTCCCAGACCAGCCTGCGGCCCTGCGGGTCCATGCCGGCCGTCGGCTCGTCGAGGAACACCAGCTCCGGGCGCCCCACCACCGCGCAGGCCAGCGTCAACCGCTGCTGCTGCCCGCCGGAGAGCCGCTTGTAGGGGGTGCGCGCGCACCCGTCGAGACCCAGCACAGCGGTGAGCCATTCGACGTCGAGCGGATGGGCGGAGCAGGCGGCGACCACCCGCAGCATCTCGGCGGCGCGCACGGTCGGGTAGGCGCCACCGCCCTGGGGCATGACGCCGATGCGGGCCCGCAGCGTGTCGGGAGCCCCCGCCGGGTCGACGCCGAGCACCCGGACCTCCCCGGCGTCGGCCCGCAGGAATCCCGTGCAGACCTCGACGGTGCTCGTCTTGCCCGCTCCGTTGGGTCCGAGCAGGGCGAGCACGGTGGCGGGCGGCAGCTCGAGATCGAGACGGTCGACGGCGACGGCGCGTCCGTACCGCTTCACCAGCCCCCGGACGGAGACGGCAGGCGGTGTCGGGCTCACTGGGAGAAGTCTAGTGCCCGGGATCGGGCTGAGGCGCCGGCACACGTCCCGGCAGCGCGTCGACATCCACCCCGCTGCTCCCGACCAGCTGCCGGCGCTGCACGGCCAGCACCAGGAACAACATGATCAGCGCCGCGGCCACCGCCATCGGCAGTTGGTAGGCCCGGAAGTTGAAGTCGGCGCCGGTCGGGGGGACCACGACGGCAAGTACGGCAGAGGCGCCCAGCGCCGCCCGCCGGTAACGGGGGAGCCCGCGGGTGGCGGCCAGTGGGATCGCCGCCCACAGCAGGTACCAGGGATGCACCACCGGGCCGAGCAGCACCACCGCGCCGAGCCCGGCGCCCATCCCGGTGACCGCGTCGATCCGCCCGCGCAGCGTGGCCAGCAGCAGCAGCACGAGCAGCACCGCGGCCGCCGCCAGACCGACCCCCCTGAAGAGCTGGAGCACGGTGTCGGTGTGGTCGCCGAGGCCGCCGATGATCCCGACCTGACCCCCGATCAGCCCCAGGTCGGTGGCCGCGGACATCCAGCTGAGGATCAGCGCCGGGGTGTCCAGCGTCCGGGTCCAGCCGAGCCCGACCCCGGTGCCGAGCGAGAGCGGCGTGTAGATCGCGACCGTGATCAGGCCGAGGAAGCCGACGGCCAGCAGGACGTCGCGGATGTGCCCGCCCCGGCGCCTGGCCCATTCGAGCCCGAGGAAGCCGAGAGCGAGCAGTGCGGGCAGCTTGACCGCCGACGAGGCCACGATGAGCGCCGCACCACCGATCAGGTCACGGTCCAGCAGCTGCGTCCCGGCGCGCAGCCCGATCTCCATCCCCACCAGCAGCAGCCCGATCATCAATGCTTCGTTGTGGATGCCGCTGACCAGGTGGAACAGCACCAGCGGGTTGGCCGCGCCCAGCCAGAGCACGAGGCCAGGATCGAGTGAGCAGCGCTTGGCCAGCCTGGGGAGTGCCCACACGATCATGGCCAGCCCGCACAGCGCCAACACGCGGTGCTCCAACACCCCGAGCACCACGTCGTTGCCGCTGATCGCCGTGATCCCGCGGCCCAGTATGAGGAACAGCGGCCCGTAGGGCGCAGGGGTGTCGCGCCAGATGGTCGGGATGCTGCGGGTCAGCGGATCGTCGACGCCGAGCGCCGCGGCCGGTCCCAGCACGTAGGGATCGAGGTGGCGGGCCAGGATCGCGCTCTGAGCGAGGTAGCTGTAGACGTCGCGCGAGAACATCGGAGGCGCGACCGCCAGCGGCAGCGCCCACATCGTCGCCGTCCTGGCGAGCTGTGCCCGCGTCGGCGCCGGGGCGACCGCGCCCCGGTAACGCAACATCTTGCCGACCCACAGCCAGGCCAGCACCACCAGCGCGATGCCGGCGTAGGTGATCGCGATGGCCAGCGTGGCGTTGCGGCTGGGCAGCCCGAGCACGCGCAGTCCGAACAGCGGGTTGGGCACCGGGAGCGCGCCGGAGCCGAGTGCTCCGACCGCCATCAACAACGACCCGGTGAGCCCGAGCCGCCTGGCCCGCCTGCTCGGGTCCCACGGCAACGCACGGAAAGGCGTCGGACGTGCGTCCTCGACCTCCGCTGCGACCATCCAGGAAGGGTAGCGACCAGGTGCGGGAGTGACCGTCCTCACCCATGGGAGCGGCGCTTTTGCCGTCCGGCCCGATATAGGCAAGACTGGTGTTGTGAAAACCATCGGGCAGCTCCCGGTCGAGCCGCACATCGTGGCGTCGACCGGTGACGGCCGCACCCGTGAGGCGGTGGCCCGCCTGCTCATGGAGCAGGGTCCGGTCACCGCCGCCGCGGTCGCGGCCGCCCTTGAGCTGTCCGCTCCCGGGGTGCGCCGGCACCTGGACGCCTTGATCGCCGACGGCGAGGCCGAGGTCAGGGACGCCTCACGCCGCGGTCGCCGCGGGCGAGGTCGGCCGGCCCGGCAGTACCTGCTCACCGACGCCGGCCGAGCGCGCTTCGGACATGGCTACGACGATCTGGCCGTGGCCGCGTTGCGCTACCTGCACGAGCACGTCGGCGAGTCCGCGGTGCGGGGCTTCGCCAAGGCCAGGGTCCGGGAGCTGATCGGCCCCGGGGCAGCACAGATCGCCGCCGCCGCCACCCCGGATGCGCGCGCGGACGCGCTGGCCACCGTGCTCACGGCTCGCGGGTACGCCGCACAGGCCCGCGAGGCCGGCAGTGGCATGCAGCTCTGCCAGCATCACTGCCCGGTGGCGCACGTCGCGGCGGAGTTCCCGGTGCTCTGCGAGGCGGAGACGGCGGCGTTCGCCGAGCTGCTCGGCACCCACGTGCAGCGGCTGGCCACCATCGCGCGCGGCGATTCCGCGTGCACCACCCACGTTCCGCTGGAGGCTCCCTCCCTCCGGCGGCCGACCACCACAGCACTACCCCGGAAAGGGAGGCAGTCTCTATGACGACCGCTCCTGAAACGAGCACCGCGCTGGATCGACGCGACGGGCTCACCCAGGAGGAGACCCTCGCGACGTTCGGCCGCTACGACTTCGGTTGGGCCGACCCGGACGCCGCAGGTTCCGGTGCCCGGCGGGGTCTCTCCGCCGACGTGGTGGCCGACATCTCCGCCTTGAAGAGCGAGCCGCAGTGGATGCTCGACTTCCGGCTCAAGGCGCTCGGCCTGTTCGAGCGCAAGCCGATGCCGCGCTGGGGCGCCGATCTGTCGGGGATCGACTTCGACAACATCAAGTACTTCGTGCGCTCCACGGAGAAGCAGGCTGCCACCTGGGACGATCTGCCTCCTGACATCAAGAACACCTACGACAAGCTGGGCATCCCCGAGGCCGAGAAGGCCCGCCTGGTGTCCGGTGTCGCCGCGCAGTACGAGTCCGAGGTCGTCTACCACCAGATCCGCGAGGACCTGGAGGAGCAGGGTGTGATCTTCCTGGACACCGACACCGCGCTGCGCGAGCAGCCGGAGCTGTTCCGGGAGTACTTCGGCTCGGTGATCCCGTCAGGGGACAACAAGTTCTCGGCGTTGAACTCCGCGGTGTGGTCGGGCGGGTCGTTCATCTACGTGCCGCCTGGCGTGCACGTCGACATCCCGCTGCAGGCCTACTTCCGGATCAACACCGAGAACATGGGCCAGTTCGAGCGCACGCTGATCATCGTCGACGAGGGTGCCTACGTGCACTACGTCGAGGGCTGCACGGCGCCGATCTACTCCTCGGACTCGCTGCACTCGGCCGTGGTCGAGATCATCGTGAAGAAGGGCGGTCGCTGCCGCTACACGACCATCCAGAACTGGTCGAACAACGTCTACAACCTGGTCACCAAGCGGGCCAAGGCCGAAGCGGGCGCCACCATGGAGTGGGTCGACGGCAACCTCGGCTCCAAGGTCACCATGAAGTACCCGGCGGTCTGGCTGATGGGTGAGCACGCCAAGGGCGAGGTGCTCTCGATCGCGTTCGCCGGCGAGGGCCAGCACCAGGACGCCGGGCGCGAAGATGGTGCACCTGGCGCCCTACACGTCGTCGACGATCATCTCGAAGTCGGTGGCACGCGGCGGCGGGCGTACCTCCTACCGCGGGCTGGTGCAGGTCAACCCGCGGGCGCACCACTCGCGCTCCACGGTGAAGTGCGACGCGCTGCTGGTGGACACGATCTCGCGCTCTGACACCTACCCCTACGTCGACGTGCGCAACGACGAGGTCACCATGGGCCACGAGGCGACCGTGTCCAAGGTCAGCGAGGATCAGCTGTTCTACCTGATGAGCCGGGGCCTCACCGAGGACGAGGCGATGGCCATGGTGGTGCGCGGGTTCGTCGAGCCGATCGCCCGCGAGCTGCCGATGGAGTACGCGTTGGAGCTGAACCGGCTCATCGAGCTGCAGATGGAGGGCTCGGTCGGATGACCGTCGACGTACACGGTCCCGCGGAGGCGATCGTGACCGAAGTTGCCGGGTTGGCCCCGGAACTCGCCGGGGCCAAGAAGGGGCAGGGATCCAAGCCGCTGGCTTCGGCGAGTGAGCGCTTCACCTCCTACGACGTGGACGCCTTCGAGGTGCCCGGTGGTCGGGAGGAGAACTGGCGGTTCACCCCGATGCGGCGGCTGCACGGGCTGCACGACGGGTCGGCCGCGTTCGACGGCACGGCCGCGGATCGACGTCGACGCCGCTCGCGGGGTCGGCCGTCGAGACGGTCGGCCGCGACGATCCCCGGATCGGTGCGGGCGGCGTTCCGGCCGACCGGATCGCCGCCGCGGCCTGGTCGACCTTCCGTGAAGCCACCGTGATCACGCTGGACGGGCGGCCGGAGCCGGTGACGGTCACCGTCACCGGACCGGGCGTCGGCGTCACCGCCGTCGCGCACCTGCAGATCCGTACCACCCCGCACACCGAGGCGACGGTGGTG
>CAWJFD010000024.1:0-109973 GCA_963841985.1 uncultured Actinomycetota bacterium | reverse complement strand
AGTTCGGCGTCGGACACCTCGAGCAGCTGTCGGGGTTCGGGCATGAGTTTCTCCCTCCTGTCTGTCGACACCGATGAAAGCTAACAGCGGTGTCGGCGAGGGTCAACACCGCTGAACTTGTATAGTGGTGTCGTGGTTGCGCTCACCCTGATCGAGGAGTTCCTCAACACGGTCGACGAGCGTTCGTTCAGCCGGCACGGCCAGGTCCATGTCGGCGGCGAGCGACTGACGTCGCCGCCGGGGCACTGGCGGACTGGCTGGCAGACCGCGACCTGGCCGATGCCGGCGTCGCGTTGGAGCAGGCGGACCTGCTCGGCGCCATCGCCCTCCGCACGACATTGCGGGAGTCGCTCGCGGGCGACGTCGATGCCGCCACGGCCTTCGCGGACTACCCGCTGCTGCTCGCACCCCACCGGTCGGGCGGGCTGCGCATCGCCGCCCGGTCGGGAAGGCCATGGCTCGACTTCATCGTCGAGACCGTGGCCGTGGCCGTGTGCCAGGGAGCCTGGAAACGCATCAGGCTCTGCGCAGCGCCGGACTGCCGGTGGGCTTTCCACGACACGTCACGCAGCGGATGAGGGCGCTGGTGCGACATGAACGTCTGCGGCAATCGCCACAAGACCCGCGCCTACCGCGAGCGCCACCAGAAAGCCACATGACGTCGCGGAACACCCGCGCGCCCACGCTGCAGATCCTCTTCGTCAACCTGGTCATGGACGGCCCGCCGGCGATGTCCCTCGGTGTGGACCCGGTCAGCCCGGACGCGATGGGCGCCGGCCGCCACGGCCCGCCCGCGAGCGGATCCTGACCCGACCGCGGCTGTTGCGGATCCTGCTGGCCAGCGCGGTGATGGCCGCGGGCGCCCTGGTCGTCCTCGCGAACGCGCCCGGGCGCAGCTAGGGGTGCCCACCGTGGCGGGCACGATGGCCTTCGCCACCTTCGGCTTCTTCCAGGTGTTCAACCTGCTCAACGTCCGCAGCGTCCGGCGCAGCGCGTTCAGCCGCGAGACGCTGGAGAACCGTTCGGCCTTCGTCGCCACGGCGGCGGTGATCGTCCTGCTCGTGCTCATCGTGGAGATGGAGAGCGCCCTGCACGGATTCATGACCACCACCGACCTCACGTCCGGCCGGTGGCTGACCTGTGTGGCGTAGCGGGCGCCGGGAGAGCTGGATCACCGACAGCACCGAGCGGGGATCGTCGGAGGCAACATCCTCGCGGTCCCGCTCGCCGCGGGCGAGAACAGCCCCCACCGGGTGGCCGCGGTCGGGGAGGACACCGTGCTGCCGGAGCCGCGCATCTCCGAGCGCGCGGCCGGCCGGGTCGAGGTGATCGTCGCCCGGTTCGGTCAGCGCGTTCCAGCGGCGGCCGGTGACCTCCAGGACGGCCTGCGGTGTTCGTCGCCGGTCCGGGCCATGGTGGCCCCGGACCGAACGCGGCGGCAAGCGCACGGCACGAGGCGCCAAGCGCCATCCGACGATCGGCGACAACGTAGTGAGCTACGCCAACGCGACGATCCTCGGCGGCGACACGGTGATCGGCAACGGCAGCCGCATGGGCGGCAACGTGTGGCTCACCCGCAGCGTCTCCGCCCACTCGGTCGTGACGCCCGCCGTGCGCATCGACGCGCGGACCCGCCGGGACGAACTGCTCGAGTTCAACATCTCAGGCCAGGGAGGCAGCGTGAAGGCGGCGAACATCCTCGAGACGATCGGTGACACGCCCCACATCCGGATCAACCGCCTCTTCGCCGTCCGCCCCCAGGTCGAGGTCAGAATCAAGGCGGAGCGCGCCAATCCGGGCGGCTCGATCAAGGACCGAATATTATTCGGGCTGGCGATGGTCGCCGCGGTCGCGGCTACCGGCTGATTCTCGTGATGCCCGAGTCGATGTCGATCGAACACCTCCGCCTGATGGCCGCCTACGGCGCCGAACTCGAACTGACGCGGCGCGAGGACGGAATGAAGGGCGCGATCGCGCGTGCCGCCGAGCTTGCCTCCCAGATCGACGGCGCGTGGGTACGTTTCCCGCGCTGGCCCCATCGCCGACCGGGGGACGGCTCGTGGCTGAGCGAGGCAGCGCAGGCCGCCGACCGTGAAGCCGGTGGGTTGCCACTCGACCAGTCCGGCGATCAGGTGACGACCACCGGACAGGGTGCGAACTCAGCCAATCCGCGGCTGGTCGAGCCCAACCGCCCGACGGGAGGCCCGGTCCCGCTGCCCGACCACAACCATCCGCGCCTCCTCCGCCTGCTCGAACAGCGCGGGAGCGTGGTTCGTTGACGCGCGGCGCTCCACGTCAAGGTTGGGGTGCCGCTCCCGCACGCGCTTCACGAGCGCGTCGAGCAGCTCCGCGGCGCGCGCGGCGAGCTCCGTCCCGTCCGACTCGACGCGGCGCAAGCCGCCCGACGCGTCCGCCACGACGTCGGTCCACGCGTGCACGGCGACCACTGGTGCGCCCGAGGCGGCCGCCAGCTCGGTGGCGAGGTCGAGGGCCGCCTCGCCCGTGGCCGACGCATCCGCGCCGACCACGACCGGCCCGCGCCGAGGCGGCGGCAGCTGGGGCGTGCTCCCGCGGACGACCGCGACGGGACACCTCGCCCCGTCAAGCAGCGCCAGTGCCGTGGAGCCGGCGAGCATGCCCGCTGGGCACCCTCGCCGTAGCTGCCGACCACCAGCAGGCCGGCGCCGTCCGACCGATCCAGCAGCACGTCGTTGACCGCCCCCGGCACCACCTCCGCGTCGGCTGGCTCGCGCCGACCCGCTCGGCCCCATCGAGCAGCTCACGCAGCCAGGGCGGAACCTCGGTGGTGTCCCCGCCGTCCCGCACGGTGTGCACCAGTCGCAGCGGGGAGTTCCACACCGCGGCGAGGTCCGCCGCCCATTCGGACGCGTGACGGGCCGAGTCGGAGCTGTCCACGCCGACCACGACCGTCGGCGCGGGTGATCGTCCGTACAGCCATCGCCCCTCCTCTCCCCGCAGATCGCGGGGACGACATGATCATGGCTCGGCCTGCCGGTGTGAGCTCAGGGCTGCAGATCCTACCGCCTCCTCACTCACCGACGACGTGGCGTCAACGCTGCCAGGCATCCGCCAGTACCGCTTCGAGCACCGGCCGGCTCGCCGACGGCGCGACAGAGCTGGCCGCTCGCACGCTGCTCGATGTCGCCACTGCCCTGATCCGGATCACGGCCCGCACCGCCGGCCGCCTGGCCGCAGCCGAAGCCGAGATCGCCCACGTCGTCGACGGACGTGATGCCTTCTTCGCCGGCAACCACGCCCTCACCGCCGACGTCGCCGCTACCGCGGAGGGGCGTTACCACGCGATGGCCGTCGACGTCGTCCGCCGCGCAGCCACCTCCATCCAGGCTGAGCTCGACGAGTACGACGCGCTCCTGGTCAATCGAACCCGCCATCTCGCGGCGCTGGGTGAAGGGCTTCCCGAGGCGCCCGCGGCCGCCGCCATGGTGGACACCGGTCTTCTGACCGACATCGCGAACGGTGTGGCGTCGCTCGGCAACGCCGCCGTGAACAACCCGGAAGCAGTGTTCGGGCTGCTCGCCGGTGGTGCCCTTCTGTACGCCGGAGCCCAAGCGGTGCTGGGCGGGGTGGCGGTCAGCGCCTCAGGGGTCGGGATCCCGGTCGGCGTGGGCGGGGTCGGTCTGGGACTCGGCGCCATGGGCGCCGGCCTCACCGCGATCACCGCCTCGACGGCCCAGCTCGCCGCGGCGGCCGGTGGCGCGGATCGGATCACGCCATTCGGCGCGGCGGCTGTTGCTGCCACCCGACCTTCGAGCGGACCCGACCCGGCAGCGGTGCCGAACGGACACCCGACGCGCATTCCGGAACGGGAGTCGGCGGAAAACAAGATCGCCCTGCAGCGCGAGAACGAATCGGCCGAGACCTTGGCGAAGGAGGGCTACGAGGTCGAGCAGAGTCCGAGCGTTCCGGGCGCCAAGAACCCCGACTTCCGCATCGAAGGAGAAATCTTCGACAACGTTGCGCCCACTACTGACAGTGCGCGCAACATCGCCGACAGGATCAATGAGAAGGTCAGCGACGAGCAGGCGAAGCGAATCGTGCTCAATCTCGCCGACAGCGCCGTCGATCTGGAGGCGATGGGCGCGCAGCTTCGTGACTGGCCGATCCCAGGCCTCGAAGAGGTCATCGTGATCGACAAACAGAACCGGGTTGTACACCTCTACCCCTAGCCGCACGGAGCGAAAGGAGATCTGCAGTGGCCATCACGTACTCCCTCGACTCGGCGCCGCCGTGCCCGTCCGGCGGGTGGCCGACGAGCTACGTGGCGTCGCCCAACGCTTCGGCCTGATGTCCCATCGACCACGACGGACGAGCTCCTCGAACCCGGGCGCGACAACCGCACTCGGCACTCGGTGCGTGTGGTCGACGGTTCGCCCTGGCAGCCTTCGAACGCGGTGGTCGACGACCTCGGCTTCGTTCCTACGGTGCGGGTGTCCTTCCGTCGCGACAAGATCGCGACCCTCGATCAGGATGACGACATGATCCGGCTGGTGGACGGGTTGCTCGATCGGATTGCCGGCGACGCGGTGCTTCACAGCGGGCATGCGAGCAGATCTGGCTGCTCCGCCGGGACGGCGACCTGAGCGTCAACGAACGGACCGACATGTGGCCGCCGGCCCGCCTCGCTCTGCTCACCCAGCCCTACCGCCGCGCCACCCACACCTTCGCGTAGGCGGCGCGGCGCGGCTCCTACACGACCAGCCAGACCAGCCCGGCCATGGCGAACCCGACGAAGGACAGGATCGTCTCCAGCACGGTCCAGGTCTTCAGGGTGTCCTTGACCGACATGTTGAAGTACTTCGCGACGATCCAGAACCCGCCGTCGTTGACGTGGCTGGCGATGATCGAGCCGGCGGACACGGCGATGACGATCAGGGCGACCTGCGCGGGTGTGAAGCCGCCGCCCGCGACGATCGGCTGGATGATCCCGGCCGTGGTGACGATCGCGACCGTGGCCGAGCCCTGCGCGAGCCGTAGGGCGGCGCTGATCAGGTAGGCCGAGAGGATGATCCGCAGGCCGCCCGCGGTCATCGAACCGGCCAGTGCCTCGCCCACCCCGGTGGCACGCAGCACCGCCCCGAAGAACGCACCGGCCCCGACGACCAGCAGGATCATGCCGATCGGCTTCAGGGACTCCCCGGTGATCCGACCCAGCTCGGTGACGGTCATACCGCGCCGGGTGCCCAGGACGTACATGGCCAGCAGCACCGCGATCGTCAGAGCGATGGTCGGCGTACCGAGGAACGTGAGGACGGGCTGCGCGGGCGACTCCTCGGCCAGTGCCACCGTGCCCACGGTCGCGCCGAGGATGAGCACCATCGGCACCAGGATGATCGCCGCGATCATCCCGACGGACGGTGGCTGCAGGCGCACCGCGGTGGCGGTTCCACGACCGCCCGCACCGCCGGGTGCCCCGATGGCGGTGTCCCGGTCGTCGTCACCGTCGCGGTCGCGGTCGGTTCCCGGCCCGCGGTCGTCGTCGGATTCCGGCTCGTGATCGGGTTCAGCGGCCAGGAACTCGTCGGGAACCTCCACGAACACCCGGTTGCCGATGTAGGAGCCCCACCACACGCCGGCCACCAAGAAGGCCGGGATCCCGCAGATCAGTCCCGATGATGATGATCCAGCCCAGGTCGACGCCCAGCAGCCCCGCCGCGGCGACCGGTCCCGGGTGTGGCGGCAGGAACGCATGCGTCATGGACAGCCCGGCCAGCATCGGCATCGCGTACAGCACCAGCGACCGCCCACCCCGCTTGGCGGCGACGTAGACCAGCGGCGCGAGCACGAAGATGCCGATGTCGAAGAACACCGGGATGCCCATGATCAAGCCGGTCAGACCCATGGCCAGCGGCGCACCGCGAGGCCCGAACAGCTTCAGCAACCGGGTGGCCAGCACGTCCGCGCCGCCGGAGCGTTCCATGATCGCGCCGAGCACCGTGCCCAACCCGATGATCGGGGCGATGTGCCCGAGGATGCCGCCGAAGCCGGTTTCCAGCAGCGATTCCGACGACTTGATCGGGGTGCCGACCAGCTTGTCGATCGGTACGCCCGCGATCAGGGCGACGGCCAGCCCCACCACGATCAGCGCGATGAACGGTTCCAGCTTGACCTTGATGATCAGCAACAGCAGCACGACGACGCTGAGCACGGCGAGCGTGAGCAGGCCGGCCGTGTCGTGCTGCAACCAGTTGACGAATCCGGACATCTACAGCTCCCTTGCTGGATCGGTGCGGGTGATGGCGGCCGCGAACGTGGCTGCGCGTTCGGTGATCTCGGACCACGCGCCGGCCTCGACGGCGGCGGGTGGCACGACGCTCGTGCCGGCGCAGACGGCGAGCGCACCGGCCGCGAGGTAGTCCGCGGCGTTGTCCGCCGACACCCCTCCCGAGGGCAGGAGCCCGATACCCGGATAGGGGCCGTGCAGATCGGACAGGTACTTCGGACCCAGCCGGCCGGCTGGGAAGATCTTGACGGCGGCCGCGCCGAGGTCGAGTGCGGTGGCCACCTCGGTCGGGGTGAACGCCCCGAGGAACACCGGGATCCCGGCCGCCGTGGCGACCTCGGCCACCGCAGGCCGCAGCCCCGGTGTGACCAGGAACTGCGCCCCGGCGTCGACCGCTGCGCGGGCCTGCTCGGCGGTCAGCACGGTGCCCACGCCGATCGGCAGCCCGGCGGCGGCGGCCTTGCCGACGTGCGAGAGCACGTCGGGGGTCGTGAAGGTGAGCTCGACGAGGCGCAGCCCCCCCGCCGCCAGCGCCTGGCACAGCGCCACCGCATCCGGGATGGCGTCGGCGCGCACCACGGTGAGCACGCGGTCGGCGCGCAGCCGGTCGATCAGTTGGTCGTTCACAGAACACTCCCGTCCGGCTGCCGGCGCAGAGCCCGGCCCGCCGTCTCGTCGGTGCGCCGACCGTCGTCGATCGCGAGCCTCCCGTTGACGAACACGAACGGGATGCCCACGGCCGGTCGGCGCGGGTCGTCGTAGGTTGCGGTGGCGGCCACCGTGTCGGGGTCGAGCAACACCAGGTCGGCGGCGTAGCCGGTGCGGACCAGCCCGCGATCGGACAGCCGCAGCCGGACCGCGGCGCGCCCGGTGAGGTGTCCGACGCACTCCTCGAGGGAGAACACGCCCAGCTCGCGGCAGTAGTGGCCGAGGTAGCGCGGGAACGTGCCCCAGGCCCGCGGGTGCGGCTTGCCGCCGACCAGCAGCCCGTCGCTACCGCCCGTGTGCCGCCGGTGCCGCATGATCGCCTGCACGTTCTCCTCGTGCCCGACGTGCTGCAGGATCCCGGTACCCAGGTCGTCGCGGACCAGCAGGTCGACGAAGACGTCGAACGGCTCGGCGCCCCGAGCGGCGGCGAGCTGGGCGACGGTGCGCCCGACCGCCTCGCCGAGTTCCGGGCGGCGGACCCCGCTGATCTCGATGGTGTCCCACTCGGCGACCACGCCGTGGCAGCCGTCGGACCCGTTGACCTCCAGGTCCTCCCTGATCCTGCGCAACGCCGCCGGGTCGCGCAGCCGAGCCAGGGTGTCGTCCTGGGTGCCGGCCGAGGACCAGCTGGGCAGTACCGCCGAGAGCGTGGTCGCACCGGGCAGGTAGGGATAGGTGTCCAGCGAGATGTCGGCGCCTGCGTCGATCGCGGCGTCCAGCATGGCCAGCAGCTCGCCGGCCCGACCCTTGTTGGGTGCGAAGTTCATGGTGGCGTGCGAGAGGTGCAGCGGGCAGCGGGCCCGGGTGGTCAGGTCGATCATCTCCGCGTACGCCTCGAGCGCGCCCTTGCCGTAGGAGCGGTGGTGCGGGGCGAAGAAGCCGCCCAGCTCGCCGACGCATGCGCACAGCGCCAGCAGCTCGGCGCTGTCGGCGTACATGCCCGGGGTGTAGGTGAGCCCGGCCGAGAGCCCCACCGCGCCCTGGCCCATCGCGGTGCGGACGATCTCCTGCATGGCGACGATGTCGGCGGCGGTGGCCGGCACGTCGTCCCAGCCGACGACCAGTGCCCGCACCACCCCGTGCGGGATCAGGTAGGCGGCGTTGCCGGCGATGCCCGGCGTCGAGCCGGTCGAGGTACTCCCCCACGCTGCGCCAGCTGAACAGCTCCGGGCCGGGGTCGGTGTTCCAGCCGGCGATCTTGCGCCGGAGCATCTCCAGTGCCGCGTCGTCGACCGGGGCGTAGGAGAGCCCGTCCTGGCCGAGCAGCTCCGTCGTCACCCCCTGGCTGATCTTGGCCAGATGGGCGGGGTCGAGCAGCACGGCCAGGTCGGAGTGGGCGTGCATGTCGATGAAGCCGGGGGTGAGCACCAGGCCGCCTGCGTCGATGGTGCGGTCGGCGTCGGCACCGCCCGCGGCGTCGCCGATGGCCGCGATGCGGTCGCCGTCGACGAGCACGTCCGCCCGGTAGCGCTCGGTCTCGGTGCCGTCGACGACCGCAGCCCCGCGGATCAGGGTGCGCATCAGAAGTACGTCCTGACCAGCTCGGTGACCACCGGGTCGGGCTCCCCGTCACCGGCGACGACCGGGATCCAACGCCACTTGTCGAACGCCGTGCAGGGGTGCGAGAGGCCCAGCCGCACCACGTGCCCGATCCGCAGCGGATCGGCCGGGTCGAGGCGCAGGAAGGCGTGCTGGTCGTTCACCGCGCTGATCTCGCCCGTCATCGGCCGCGGGTCGATCCGAGCTGGTCGGCCGCCAGCTGCGGGACGGGCAACCCCTCGTCGAACGGAACGTCGCGCTTGCCGGCGTCGAGCAACGCCAGGCCGGGCTCGGGTCGCGACACCACCCGCGCCCACGCGTGCATGGCCGAGCGGAACGGCTCCCTCCCCCGTCGCCGCCGGGAGAGCGGGGAGATGCCGCGGTAGAACCCGTCGTCGTGGATCAGGTAGGCGCCCGAGCGCAGCAGCACGGTCGTGCCGGCGTCGGCGAGCGGGCCGAGCACGTCGGCCACGTCGTCGAAGAAGGCGCTGCCACCTGCGGTGACCACCGACGCGCCCGGGTACGCCCCGGCGTCGCGCAGTGCGATGTGCAGGGTCGCGAGCTCACCCAGGTACGCCCGCACGACGTCGAGCGCCGCTGCGGACGCGTCGTGCGCGAGCGCGCCCTCGTACCCGGCGACCCCGCCGAGGCGCAGGTGCTCGGCGTCGCCGATGGCGGCGGCGACGGCGCGGGCCGTGTCCTGGTCGCGGGCGCCGGTACGGCCCCCTGCCCCGCCGACCTCGACGAGCACGGTGATCGGGCGTGACGGTGGTGCGTCGGCGAGCGCGGCCTGCATGGCGGCCACCGTCTGCACCGAGTCGGCCCAGCTCAGGACGACGAGCTCCGGATCTGCGTCGAGGGCCCGGGCCAACCGGTGCAGCGCCACCGGGTCGACCAGCGCGTTGGCCAGCTGCACCCGCCGCACGCCGGCGGCGACCGCCACCCACAACTGCGACGCGGTGGCGACGGTGATCCCCCAGGCGCCGGTGTCCAGTTGCCGCTGCCACAGCGCGGGAGCCATCGTCGTCTTCCCGTGCGGGGCGAGCTCGACCCCGCGCTCGGTGCACCAGCCGGCCATCCGGGCGGCGTTGTGGTCCATCGCGGCGGAGTCGAGCACCAGCAGCGGCGTCGCGAACTCCGACAGCCGAGGCTTGCCGGACAGGAACTCGTCGACGGCCATCCCGGCGGCCGACGTCGGCAGCGATTTCTGCAGGCCGTCGAGCCGATCGGAGACTGATCGTGGTCTCCGATCCCGTCCAGAACCGGTCATACAGCGCCTCCAAGCACTCTGATCAGCGTCATTGCATCTGATGCAACTAACGTTGCAAAACTGTGTGAAGTCGTTGTAGCATTCGGTCGGACCGACAGTCAACGGCTGAGAGGGTCGGCATGCAGGAATCCACAGTGGTCTGCCTCGGCGAGGCGTTGGCGCTGCTCCCAGCCCTGCCCGAACCGGACACCGCCGCCGAAACAGACCTCGACGTGCGCACCGCACATCTCGCCGGCGCCGAGGTGAACGTCGCCGTCGGACTGTCCGCCGCCGGCATCCCGGCCGCCTGGGTGGGCCGGTTGGGCGCCGACCCGCTCGGCGCCTTCCTGCGATCCGAGCTCATCGCCCGCGGTGTCGACGTCGGCGGGGTGCAGTGGGATCCGACCCGACCCACCGGCTGCTACGACAAGCAGGTCGACATCGAGACCGCGGGCGCGGAGCCGCGCACGCGGATGCGCTACCGGCGGGCCGGGTCCGCGGCGTCGGCGATGGGCCCGGAGTTCCTCGAGCAGCCCGAGGTGGACGCGCGGTTGCGCCGCCGCAGGGTGGTGCACACCAGCGGCATCACCGCGGCGCTCTCCGAATCCTGCGCGGCGCTGATGCGCACCCTGTTGGGCCGGTCCCGCGCCGTGGGTTGCTGTCGTTCGACGTGAACTGGCGGGAGCAGATGTGGCCGTCCGGCGACCCGGCCTCGTCGTCGAGCTGGCCGGATCCGCCGACACCGTGCTGGTCGGCGCCGACGAGGCCCGCCGGGTGTTCGGCACCGACGAACCGGCCGCGTTGCGCGGGCTGCTCCCCGGCCCCGGCTGCTCGTGATCAAGGACGGCGATCGGCGCGCCCTGGCCGTCGACCGGGACGGCGAGGTCGTCGCCGAGCCGGCGCTGAGGGTCGAGGTGGTGGAGCCGGTCGGGGCAGGCGACGCGTTCGCCGCAGGCCTGCTCACCGGCGTGCTGCGCGGCGAACCGGTCGCGCGCTGCCTGCGCCGGGGGCACCTGTCCGCGGCCGCCGTGCTCACCGTGCGCGCCGACTCGGCCGCGCCGCCATCGGGAGCGTTCGGTGCGGGGTGCTCGACGCGCCGGCCGCGGAGTGGGCGAGGATCGAGGTCGGTCCGGACGGATTCACCGGGCCGGTCGGCGTGAGCGGAGGAGCGCGGTGAGCCAGAGTGTCGGCAAGGCGCTGCAGATCCTGGTCCAGCTCGGCTCCGGGCCGGCCAACCTGGATCAGCTCGCCGCGGCACTGGACGTGCACAAGACCACCGTGTTGCGGCTGCTGCGCACGCTGGCCGAGCAACACTTCGTGTTCCGCGACGGCAGCAACCGCTACCATCTCGGCGCGCGCATCCACGAGCTGTCCTCGCGCGGGCTCGACCAGCGCGAGGTGCGAGGCATCGCCGCCCCGCACCTGATCGCCTTCAACCGCGCGCACGGCCGCACCACACACCTGTCCGAGCTGGCCGGCTCCGAGGTCGTCTACATCGACAAGCTGGAGTCGCACGACCACGTGCGGATGGCGTCCCGGATCGGATTGCGCGCCCCGCTGCACTCCACGGCCGCGGGCAAGGTGTTGCTGGCCGACCTGCCGCGCGCCGAGCTCGACGGGATACTGGCCGGCCTCGACTTCCCGCGCATCACCGCGAACACGATCACCGATCGCGCGCGTTTCCTCGACGAGCTGAGCGTGGTGCGGGAACAGGGTTGGGCACGCGACCGCGAGGAGAACGAGCCGTCCATCAACTGCATCGGCGCGCCGGTGCGCGGAGCCTCCGGCCGCACCGTCGCTGCGGTGTCGGTGTCGGTGCCCGACATCGTGGTCGACTACGAGCAGCTGCTGGAGCTGCTGCCCGGACTGCTCGAGGTGACCGAACGCATCTCCCGCGACTGCGGCTGGCAGCCCGCGTCCCTCCCGCCGAAAGGATCTCCCGGCATGACATCGAAGACCGTCGTCGACACCCCCGCCGCGCCCGCCCCACTGCCCGCGTTCAGCCAGGGCGTGCGCAAGGGCCAGCTCCTCCAGGTGTCGGGGCAGGGGGCCATCGACCCGGAGACGAGCACCTACGTCGGCGAGGGCGACGTGCAGGCCCAGACCCGGCGCACGCTGGAGAACGTCAGGGCCATCCTCGAAGCGGGCGGCGCCGGCGTCGAAGACGTGATCATGTTCCGGGTGTACCTGACCGACCGTGCGCACTTCCCGCTGATGAACGAGGTGTACGAGCAGTTCCTCGCCGAGCACGTGCCGAGCGGGCTGCTGCCCAGCCGCACCACGGTGTTCGTCGGCCTGCCGCACGAGGTGATGCTGGTCGAGATCGACGCGCTGGCCGTGACCGGCCCGTAGTGGCCGCCGTGCTGGAACACGGCTCGCCACTCACGAGGTCCGTTCGTCGCAGGCCGACTCGTCCGGAGCCGCCGGCCACGGCGGGGTGTCCGAGAGGCGCGCGCTGAGAGCGTCGCTGATCTCGCGCAGCGCCACGACCTGCGCGGGCGTGAGCGCGTCGAACAGCAGCGAGCGCACCTCCTCGACGTGACCCGGGCGCGGCCGCCTCCAGCCGTGCCATGCCCTCGTCGGTGAGCTGCGCCAGCGCTCCGCGGCGGTCGTCGGCGAAGGGCAGCCGGCGGATCCAGCCTGACTCCTCCATGCGCGCGACGGCATGGCTGAGGCGGCTGCGCGAGGACAGCGAGTTCGACGCCAGCTGGCTCATCCGCAACGTCCGGTCCGGCGCCTCGGACAGCCGGACCAGGATCTCGTAGTAGGCGTGCGGGATGCCGGCGCGCTGCTGCAGCTGGCGTTCGACGCGGTCCCAGAACAGCCGGCTTGCTGTGATGAAGCTGCGCCAGGTGCGCTGCTCCTCGTCGTCGAGCCACCGCGGTTCGCTCACGGCACACCTCCGGAATAGTTGAGCTCTCAATACGTTTCAGGTAGTGTCGCTCTCAACATCTGAGAGTTCAACAAACTCGGAGGCTCAGCATGACCAGCGCATCCCGCACCCAGATCCCCGGCTACCTGACCGGCACCTGGGACATCGACCCCGTGCACTCCGACGTCTCCTTCACCGTCCGGCACATGATGGTGAGCAAGGTACGCGGACACTTCGGCACCTTCAGCGGCGAGATCGTCACCGGCGACGACCTGGCCGACTCCTCGGTCACCGTGACGATCGACGCGAGCTCCATCAACACCAGCAACGACCAGCGTGACGCGCACATCCGCTCCGCCGACTTCTTCGAGGTCGACAACCACCCGACCTGGACCTACCGCTCGACCGGCGTGCGCGCCGACGGCGACGACCTGATCGTCGACGGCGAGCTGACCATCAAGGGCGTCACCCGCTCGGTCCCGCTCGCGGTCGAGGTCGGTGGCTTCGGCCCCGACGCCTACGGCGGCATCCGCGCCGGCTTCTCCGCCTCGGCGACGATCAACCGCAACGACTTCGGCGTCGACATCTCGATGCCGCTCGACGGCGGCGGCGTCGTCGTCGGCGAGAAGGTCCAGATCAACCTCGAGATCGAGGCCGTGCTCCGCGCCTCCTGATCCGCAGCCGCGGGGAACTCGTCGGGGGTCGGGGCTACCGTGGCCTCGTGGGCTACCGCGAGCTACCCCGCCCCGGGCAGCTGCGCGGGCTGGTGGAGTGCGGCTGGACGACGCGTCCCGCCGAGCGGCGCCGAGGACGTGCCGTGCTGCCCGACGGCTGCATGGACCTCTCTGGACCGGCGCCGAGCTGCTCGTCGCCGGCCCGGACACGGCCCCCACCCGTACCGGCCGCCGGCCGGCCTGCCCGCCGCCGGCCTGCGGTTCGCGCCCGGGCGGCTCCCGGCGCTGCTCGGTGTGCCGGCCGCGGCCGTGCGCGACCATCGCGTGCCGCTCGCCGAGCTGCACCCGGCCCTGGCTCGCCGCGGCCACCGCTCGGCTCGAGCAGGGCGCTCCCGCCGCCGCGGTGCTGCTCGATCTCGCGATGGCGCTGCCCGGCACCGCCCCGGATCCCGGCGTGCGCGCCGCGGCGGCGCATCCGGCGCGGTGCCGGTCGGCGCGGCACCGCCGACGCGCTCGGCTGGACCACCCGCTCCCTGCATCGCCGCTGCCTGGCCGCGTTCGGCTACGGCCCCGCGGTGCTGCGCCGGGTCCTGCGCTTCCGCCGGCGCCGGCGCTGCTGCGCGCCGGCGTCGCGCCGGCCGAGGTCGCGGCCCGCCCGGCTACGCCGACCAGCCCCACCTCTCCCGCGAGGTGCGGGCGCTGGCCGGCGCGGCGCCCCGCCAGCTCGCCGCCCGACGGCTCGCTCGCGTCACGCGGCCGGTCACGGACCGGCGTCAGCCGGGCAGCGGGGCGAACAGGTCCACGCCGTTGCCGTCGGGGTCCAGCACGATGGCGTAGCGCTGGCCCCAGAACGCGTCGAACGGCGCCAGCTCACCGTGCGCAGCCGGCACCGGTCAGCTCGGCGTAGGCCGCGTCCACCGCGGCCGGGTCGGGCAGCGCGAACGCCAGCCCGAGCCGCCCGCCACCGCCGCCGCGCTGCCAGTCCGGGTGGAACGAGCGGATCGTCGCCTCGGTGTCGAACAACAGCCGCAGCCCCCGCCAGCGCGACCTCCACGTGCGGCTGGTCGTCGGCGTCCGCGGGCACCGGCAACCCGAGGCGCCGGTAGAACCCAGCGCCTTGCCCATGTCCGCCACCACGATCCCGACCGCGCCCATCCGTGCCTCGATAGTCATGGCGGCGAACGTTACAGAGCGACCGGCGGCCGCGTCGTGAACGAATCGGACGGCCCGGACCTCGTTGGTCCGCGAGCGCCGATGCCATGCCACGGGACTCAGCGCCTACCGGACAGCGGCTGCGGACCGGTGGGGTACTCCGTCGTCGTCGGTGCAGCCCGGACTCCCAGGCGCGACGGCGTTCGGCGGCCACCTGCACGCCACCGCGGTGCCTGCCTCGCGTCGACGACGCCGACCGACAGCCGGCCAGCACGAAGATCAGACACAGTACCGACGAACGGCAACTTCGATCATCATGAACCTCCGGATCGGATCGACGGGTGTTCTGTCGATGCACCGGCACGGAACTCCTTTCTTCTGCTGGTCACCAGGAGCTACTCGGCGGCGGAACGAGTGCCGCCCGCGACCCGGACCTTGACCGTCCGGTGCTCGACTCTGATCGAGCCTGGCGCGTGTCCGGCCGCACCGCTGCGCTCCATGACACGACGAACGGCGCCGCTGAACGATTCGTCGCTCGGCCGACGCCGTTCGTCGCGTCGTGCTGGTCTACAGGTACTGGCCGGTGTTCGACGCGGTGTCGATGGCCCGCCCGGTCTCGGCGTTCTTGCCGGTGACCAGGGTGCGGATGTAGACGATCCGCTCCCCCTTCTTGCCGGAGATCCGCGCCCAGTCGTCCGGGTTGGTGGTGTTGGGCAGGTCCTCGTTCTCGGCGAACTCGTCGACGATCGCGTCCAGCAGGTGCTGCACGCGCAGGCCCGGCTGGCCGGTCTCGAGCACCGACTTGATCGCGGACTTCTTCGACCGGTCGACGATGTTCTGGATCATGGCGCCGGAGTTGAAGTCCTTGAAGTAGAGGGTCTCCTTGTCACCGTTGGCGTAGGTGACCTCCAGGAACCGGTTCTCCTCGGTCTCGTCGTACATCCGCTCGACGACGCGCTGGATCATCGCGTCGACGCAGGCCTTGCGGTTGCCGCCGAACTCGGCGATGTCGTCGGTGTGGATCGGCAGCGTCTCGGTGAGGTACTTGGAGAAGATGTCCTGCGCCGCCTCGGCGTCCGGCCGCTCGATCTTGATCTTCACGTCGAGCCGGCCGGGCCGCAGGATCGCGGGGTCGATCATGTCCTCGCGGTTGGAGGCGCCGATGACGATGACGTTCTCCAGGCCCTCGACGCCGTCGATCTCGGCGAGCAGCTGCGGCACGATCGTCGTCTCCACGTCGGAGGACACGCCCGAGCCACGGGTGCGGAAGATCGAGTCCATCTCGTCGAAGAACACGATCACCGGGGTGCCGGCCGAGGCCTTCTCCCGCGCC
This sequence comes from uncultured Actinomycetota bacterium, assembly GCA_963841985.1. GTDB lineage: Bacteria > Actinomycetota > Actinomycetes > Mycobacteriales > Pseudonocardiaceae > Pseudonocardia. Next base: position 94,184 of record CAWJFD010000024.1, on the reverse strand, counting down.
CGCTGGAAGATCAGCCGGATGTGCCGCTCGGTCTCGCCGACGAACTTGTTGAGCAGCTCCGGGCCCTTGATGTTGAGGAAGAACGCGCGGCCCTCGTCGGGGTTGTCGCCGCGGACGGCGGCCACCTTCTTGGCCAGCGAGTTCGCCACGGCCTTGGCGATGAGCGTCTTGCCGCAGCCGGGCGGGCCGTAGAGCAGCACGCCCTTCGGCGGGCGCAGCTCGTACTCGCGGAACAGCTCGGCGTGCAGGAACGGCAGCTCCACGGCGTCGCGGATCTGCTCGATCTGCCGGAACAGGCCACCGATGTCGGAGTAGTCGACGTCGGGCACCTCCTCCAGCACGAGGTCCTCCACCTCGGCCTTGGGCACCCGCTCGTAGGCGTAGCCGGCCTTCGTGTCGACGAGCAGCGAGTCGCCGGGCTTGAGCGGCGACGGCCTCGGGGTTCTCCGGGCCGGCGATCAGCGGCGCGGCCAGCCAGACCACCCGCTCCTCGTCGGCGTGCCCGACGACGAGCGCGCGCCCGGCCAGCCCGTCCGCGCGTGGGCTCGGAGAGCACCTCGCGCAGCGCGCAGACCTCGCCGATCCGCTCGTACTCGCCGGCCTCGACGACGGTGAGCGCCTCGTTGAGCCGCACGGTCTGGCCGCTGCGCAGCTCCGCGGTGGACACCGCGGGCGACACCGCGACCCGCATCCGGCGGCCGGAGGTGAACACGTCCACCGTCTCGTCCGGGAACCGGGCCAGGAACACGCCGTACCCGCTGGGCGGCTGCGCGAGCCGGTCGACCTCCTCGCGCAGCGCGACCAGCTGGCCGCGCGCCTCCTTGAGCGTCTCGGTGAGCTTCTCGTTGCGCGCCGACAGCTGCGCAAGCCGGCTGGCCGACTCGGCGAGCCGCTGCTCGAGCACGCGCGCGTGCCGTGGCGACTCGGTGAGCTTGCGGCGCAGGAGCGCCACTTCCTCCTCGAGGAAGCGGATCTGCGCGGCGGCCTCGGCGGGGCTCAGTTCCCCGCCATCCACCCGGGTCACGCCTGCCGGGACCGTCGTAGGGGTTCACGGCATCCTCCCTCCGTGTTCCGTTTCCATACGGTACCTGCGGACCCCGTGCAGCGGTGCGGCGAAACGGTGATCCATCACTCAGCCGGACGGCACCTTGACGGACGGCGACGTCTCGCGGTCCGTACCGGCGGCACGGCCGCGAAGCCGTCCGGGCGGCTCACCGGCTGGTCGGCCGGCGCTGCGGGCGAGGCGGGACGACCCCCTCGGCGAGCCGGCGGGCCGTCACCAGGAACGCGGTGTGACCCTGCATACGGTGGTCGGGACGCACCGCCAACCCGACCACGTGCCACGGCCTGACCAGGCATTCCCATGCCTGCGGCTCGGTCCAGCACTGCTGCTCGCGCAGGTCCTCCACGAGCCGGGACAGCTGCGTCGTGGTGGCGACGTAGCCGACCAGCACCCCGCCCGGAATCAGCGCCGCGGCCACCGTGTCGCAGCTGTTCCCACGGCGCCAGCATGTCCAGAACGACCCGGTCGACCGGTTCGGCGGCACCATCGTGAGTATGAACATCAGCAACCTTCAAGGACCAGTTGGGTGGCGGCTCACCGAAGAACAGCCGAACGTTGCGCTCGGCGTGCTCGGCGTGGTCGGCGCGGATCTCGTAGGAGACGACCTGCCCTCTGGTCCGACGGCCTGCAGCAGCGAGCATGTCGAGCGCGCCGGAGCCGGCCCCGGCCTCCAGCACCCGGGCGCCGGGGAAGACGTCGCCCCACATGAGGATCTGCGCGGCGTCCTTCGGGTAGATCACCTGCGCGCCGCGGGGCATCGAGAGCACGTAGTCGGCCAGCCGCGGGCGCAGCGCGAGGTAGGGCGTGCCCACCGGCGAGATGACGACGCTGCCCTCGGGCTGGCCGATCAGCTCGTCGTGGGCGAGGCCGCCGCGGTGGGTGTGGTACTGCCCGCCTGTCTCCAGGGTGAGCGTGTAGTGCCGGCCCTTCGGGTCGGTGAGCTGCACCCGGTCGCCGGGACGGAACGGCCCACCGCGAGCGGGCCGGCGGGCGCCTATCGGGCCGGCGGGGTTCGGGCCGGTGCGCACCGCGTCGGCCGGCGCGCGGGCCCACCGTTACGGGTGGCGCCGCCTGCTCGGCCTCGATCGGATCCGAGCCCGTGTCCGATTCCGGCGATGCGCCGAGGTCAGGTCGAGCGGACGGTCGACGGTCGGGCTGGGTTCAGGCACGAGAGGTAACGGTAACGGCCCGGCTGCGCGGCCCGTCGGTCGGATCAGTCGGCGACCAGTTGCCAGCGGTCCTCGGCGCGGCGCATCGTGGTCTTCGCGGGCCGCTGCTCACCGTCGAGCTCGGCCGTCCAGTTGACCGTCGCCTCGTCCCCGTTCACGGTGATGCTCTGGATCTGCACGCTGCTGCCGACCCCGTCAGCCGCCGCGGAGGCGCCTTCCTCGGCGTAGATGGTGCTGAAGGCTTCCTCGCAGCTGGCCGCTTCGATGTCCTGGGTACGCAGGCTGGCGAGCAGCTTCGTCGTGGCCTCGGGGCTGTTGTACGAGCACGCGGTGGCGAAGTCCCTGGCCAGCAACGCCGCGTGGTAGCCGCGGAAGGACTTCTCCACCGCCACCTCCGGAGCTTCCCCGCACGCGGCCAGCACCGCGGTCAGCAGCAGGGCCGAGGTGAGGGCCGTACGCATCGTCCTCATCAGGGACAAAGTACGGGGCCCCGCGGGAGCGCCGGAGCCGGTACCGGCTCCGGCGTCGACAGCCCGTCGGGCACTTGGATTGTCGGTGGGCTCGCCTACCCTGCGCAGCGTGATCCAGAGTCCCGGGATGCAGCACCGTCGCAACAGGCGATGCCGAGCAGGCGCCGCGCGCGTCCGGCGCTGTCCCCGTCGCGGGCCGGCGATTTCAAGCAGTGCCCGCTGCTCTACCGGTTCCGGGCGATCGACCGGCTGCCCGAGCGGCCCAGCCGGGCCCAGGTGCGCGGCACGCTCGTGCACGCCGTGCTGGAGCGGCTCTACGAGCTGCCCGCCGCGCAGCGCGTCCGCTCGCGGCGCCCGCGAGCTGGTCGCGCCGGCGTGGGCGGAGCTGTGCGCGCAGGAGCCGGAGCTGGCCGGGCAGCTGTTCGACGGCCCGGACGATCCGGAGCTGCGCCGCTGGCTGGAGTCGGCCGGCCGCTGCTGGAGGCCTACTTCCAGCTGGAGGACCCGCGCCGGCTGGAGCCCGAGGCGCGCGAGCTGCTGGTCGAGACCGAGCTGGAGTCGGGGCTGCTGCTGCGCGGCTACATCGACCGGCTCGACGTCGCGCCCACCGGGCAGCTGCGGGTGGTCGACTACAAGACGGGTGCGGCGCCGCGGCAGGTGGCCGAGGCGCGGGCGCTGTTCCAGATGAAGTTCTACGCACTCGCGCTGCTGCACCTGCGCGGAGTGGTGCCCACCCAGCTGCGGCTGCTGTACCTGGCCGACGGCGAGTCGCTCACCTACGAGCCCGACGAGGCCGAGCTGCGCCGCTTCGAGCGCACCCTCGACGCGATCTGGCAGGCCATCCTGCAGGCCGGTCGCACCGGCGACTTCCGACCCAACCCCAGCCGGCATGTGCGAGTGGTGCAGCCACCGGGCGCTCTGCCCGGCCTGGGACGGCACGCCGCCGGAGTACCCGGGCTGGCCGGACGGACCCGGCGGCCGGCGCGGCCGAGACCACGGCTGGACCGCGCAGACTGAGCCGACCGAACCGGCCAGGGCAGGATCGGGGCATGGCCGACGCACCGCATCGCGAGCCCTTCTACCTGCCGCTCGACGGGCTCGACGGCGAGCGCTTCCACGCCACCTTCTCCACGACCGGGCCGTGGTTCGCCGACGCCCAGCACGTCGGGCCGCCCTCGGCGCTGCTGGTCCGGGCGCTGGAACGCTGCGACGCCGCGCCCCGGCACCCAGCTGTCGCGGATCACCGTGGAGGTGCTCGGTCCGGTGCCGGCCGGCGAGGTCCAGGTCCGCGCTCACGTCGAGCGGCCCGGGCGAGCGGTCGAGCTGCTGTCCGCCGAGCTGCTCGCGGGCGGCCGGGCCGTCTGCGGGCCCGGGCGTGGCGGATCGCCTCGGCGGACACCGCCGCCGTGGCCCTCGACGGCGCGGCACCGCTGCCCGCCCCGGACAGCGATCCCCGCGCGCCCCGAGCGGCCGCCCGGCTGGCTGCCGGGCTTCATCGACTCGGTGGAGTGGCGCTGGCTGCGCGGCTGGCTCGGCGAACCCGGCCCGGGCACGGCCTGGGGTCGGCAGCGGGTGCCGCTGGTCGACGGGTGAGGAGCCCAGCCCGCTGCAGCGGCTCGCGGTCGTCGCCGACTCCGGCAACGGCGCGGCATCCCCGCTGGACCTGCCGAGTGGCTGTTCGTCAACACCGAGCTCACGCTGCACCTGCACCGCCCCCCGGAAGGTGAGTGGATCGCCGTGGACGCGCAGACGGTGCTCGGTCCGACCGGGATGGGCACCGTGTCCGGCCTGCTCTTCGACGAGCGCGGGCACGTCGGGCGCGTCGCGCAAGCGTTGATCGTCCGCCCGCGCTGATCTCCTCCTGCGGCCGGACGACGGCTCAGGTCGATGCTGCGCCCGTCCACCGCCCGGCAGGAGCGGATCTCCGAGGTCAGGATCGCGCGGACGCCGAGCTCGGCCAGGTCGTCCATCACCTTGTTCGCCGACTGCCTGCGCACCATCGAGCGGACCGCGAACCAGCCCTCCTCGGTCAGCGGCGCCACGGTGGGCGCCTGCATGCCGGGCGTGATGCGCTTGGCCGCCTCGAGCACGTCGTCCGGGCAGTCGTAGTCCAGCATCAGGAACTGGCGCGCGTAGACCACGCCGCGCAGCCGCTCGGTGAACGTCACCTTGGCCGCCTTGACCTCGACGGTCTCCTCGCGGTCCGGCCGCGGCTCCCGCTCGATCAGCGTGGCCTCCGACTCCGCGATCGGCTCACCGATGACCTTCAGGCCGTGCTGGCGCAGCGTGCGACCGGAGGACACCACGTCGGCGATCGCGTCGGCCAGCCCGAGCTGGACGGAGATCTCCACCGCCCCGTCGAGCTTGATGATGTCGGCCCGGATCCGGTTGCGGGCCAGGTGCGCGCGGACCAGCCGCGGGTACGACGTGGCGATCTTGTTGCCCTCGAGGTCCTCGAGCTTCCAGTCCCTTGTCGTCCGGCACGGCGAAGCGGAACTTCGACGCCCGAAGCCGAGCTCGATCACCCGCTTCACCTGGCTGCCCGACTCGTCCATGAGGTCCGCGCCGGTGACGCCGAGGTGCAGGTCGCCGGAGCCGACGTAGGTGGCGATGTCCTTGGGCCGGAGGTAGAAGAACTCGATCTCGTTCTCCTCGTCCAGCATGCTGAGGTCGCGCGAGTCCGACCGCTGCCGGTACCCGGCCTCCCGCATCATCGTGGCGGCCGGATCGGCCAGGGTCCCCTTGTTGGGGAGTGCGACGCGGAGCATGAGCTCTCCTCGTTCGCCGTGCAGGTCGTGCCTGGTGCTGATTGACCTCTGAACGAACCAGTACTTCGAACTCTAATCCGTCGAACTACAGGAACTTGTAGACGTCCTCGAGCGACAGCCCCCGGCCGAGCATGAGGACCTGGATGCGGTAGAGCAACTGCGATATCTCCTCGGCCAACGCGTCGTCGGCCTCGTGCTCGGCGGCCAGCCACACCTCGCCGGCCTCCTCGAGCAATTTCTTGCCCTGCTCGTGCACACCGGCGTCGAATGCCGCGACCGTTCCGGACCCAGGGCGGCCGTTCGGCGACCTTGTCCACCAGCTCGGCGAACAGCTCGTCGAAGGTCTTCACCTCACGCCTCCCTCATCCCACAAGTCTCATATGTCGCGCACGATCGATCGCACTCGGAGGAACGCCATTGCTGCGCCCGGCGTCTCGGATGCGCCGGGTGTACCACGAGGGCATCAGCACGGTTACTCCACGATGAGGCGGTCCGCCGAGTGGACATCCTGCAGGGCTCAGCGGTTCTCGCCGACGCTGACGCCGCGGATCTGCGCGAAGAGCTCGCGCAGGACGTCAGCGGTCAATCCGACCAGTGATTCCCGCTCGATCCGGCCGGGGCCGCCCGGTACCGGCTCCTCGCAGGGCACCACGAGAACGGCGGCGCCGGCCTGCTCCGCGGCTTGGGCACCGGTGGGTGAGTCCTCCACCGCCAGGCACTGAACCGCCGCGACCCCGAGCAGATCAGCGGCCCGCAGGTAGGGGTCCGGCTCCGGCTTGCCGTGCGGTACCTCGTCCCCGCACACGGTGACCGCGAAGTGCCCCCGCCCGATGCCGTCGAGCGCCAGCTCGGTCAGCGCACGACCGGTGTTGGTCACGAGCGCGGCCGGCCAGCCTGCCGCCTGCACGGTGCGCAGCGCGTCGAGCGCGCCGGGCCGCCACTCCAGGCCCGCCGCGAACAGCTCCCGGGTGCGCCGGTTCATCAGTTGCTCGGCCTCGGCCATCCGTACCGGATCGGGAGCCAGCCCGAGATCGTCGAACATCACCGTGAGGGTGCGCGGCATGTCGGACCCGATGATGGAGGACCGCGCGGCCGGGCTGAGCTCGCCCCCGAGCGCGCGAGCGGTGTCCCGCAACGACACGGTCCAGACCTTCTCGGAGTCCACGAGAGTGCCGTCCATGTCCCAGAGCACCGCTACCGGGCCAGAGGTCATGCAATCGACCATACGTGTCGTGAGTGCGTAGCCGTGTCAGAGCACGGCTACGCACCCACGGGGCGTCAGCCGGCATTGAAGTACTTCGCTTCGGGTGGTGGGCCACCATCGCGTCGGTGGACTGCTCGGGGTGCAGCTGGAGCTCCTCCGAGAGCTCGACCCCGATCCGCCCCGGCTGCAGCAGCTCGACGATCTTCGTGCGGTCGTCGAGGTTGGGGCAGGCCCCGTAGCCGAGCGAGTAGCGGGCACCCCGGTAGCCCAGCTTGAAGTACTCCTCCACGTCCGCCGGGTCCTCGGCCGCCACCGCTCCACCGGAAGGGAACGTCAACTCCTCACGGATCCGGCGGTGCCAGAACTCGGCCATGGCCTCGGTCAGCTGCACGCCGAGGCCGTGCACCTCCAGGTAGTCCCGGTAGGCGTCCTTGGCGAACAGCTCGTTGGCGTAGTCCGCGATCGGCTGGCCCATGGTCACCAGGTGCAGCGGCAGCACGTCGACCTCGCCGCGCTCGATCGCGATCGCCCGCGGCCGCCAGAAGTCGGCCAGGCACAGGTGCCGGTCGCGGCGCTGGCGCGGGAACTCCAGCGTGCACCGGGCCGGCGCGTCCGGCCGCGCTTCGTCGAGCACGACCAGGGCGTCCTTCTCCGACACCGCCGGGAAGTACCCGTAGACGAGCGCGGCGTGCGCGAGCACCCCCTCGGTCGAGAGCCGCTCCAGCCAGTACCGCAGCCGCGGCCTGCCCTCGGTCTCCACGAGCTCCTCGTACGACGGTCCGGAGCCGCCGCGGGCGCCGCGCAGCCCCCACTGGCCAAGGAACAGCGCGCGCTCGTCGACCAGGCCGGCGTAGTCGGACACCGAGATGCCCTTGACCACCCGGGTGCCCCAGAACGGCGGGGCCGGCAGCGGGTTGTCGACGGTGACGTCGGAGCGCTCGGGCATCGGGCCTGCGACCTCCGCCTCGGCCGCCTTGCGCTTGGCCGCGACGCGCTGGGACCGCTCGTGGCGGGCCTTGCGCTCGGCCTTCTTGACCTCCTCGGCTGCGTCGAGCTCGGGTGCGTCGCCGCGCACCCTGGCCATGGTCGCGTCCATCAGCCGCAGGCCCTCGAACGCGTCCCTGGCGTAGTCGACGCGACCCTCGTAGACCTCCGAGAGGTCGTTCTCGACGTAGGAGCGGGTGAGCGCGGCACCGCCGAGCAGCACCGGCGGCCGGACCCCGCGGGAGTTCATCTCCTGCAGGTTCTCCTTCATGATCACCGTGGACTTCACCAGCAGGCCCGGACATGCCCACCGCGTCGGCGCGGTGCTCGTCGGCCGCGGACAGGATCGTCGAGATCGGCTGCTTGATGCCGAGGTTGACCACGTTGTAGCCGTTGTTGGTCAGGATGATGTCGACGAGGTTCTTGCCGATGTCGTGCACATCGCCCTTGACCGTGGCCAGCACGATGGTGCCCTTGCCCTCGCTGTCCGCCTTCTCCATGTGCGGCTCGAGGTGCGCCACCGCCGTCTTCATCACCTCGGCGCTGGCCAGCACGAACGGCAGCTGCATCTGGCCCGAGCCGAACAGCTCCCCCACGGTCTTCATGCCGGACAGCAGCGTGTCGTTGATGATCTCCAGGGCGGGCCGGGACTCCAGCGCCTCGTCGAGGTCGGCCTCCAGACCCTGGCGTTCACCGTCGACGATCCGGCGTTCCAGGCGCTCGAACAGCGGCAGCCCGGCCAGCTCCTCGGCCCGGCTGGCCCGCGCCGAGGACGCCGAGACGCCCTCGAAGAGCTCCATGAACCGGTTCAGCGGGTCGTAGTCCGCCCGCCGCCGGTCGTACACGAGGTCGAGCGCCACCGAACGCTGCTCGTCGTCGATCTTGGCCATCGGCAGGATCTTCGCCGCCGACACGATCGCGGTGTCCAGCCCGGCGTTCACGCACTCGTGCAGGAACACCGAGTTGAGCACCTGGCGGGCGGCCGGGTTGAGCCCGAAGGAGACGTTGGAGACGCCGAGCGTCGTCTGCACGTCCGGGTAGCGACGCTTGAGCTCGCGGATGGCCTCGATCGTCTCCAGCGCGTCGCGCCGGACCTCCTCCTGCCCGGTGGTGATCGGGAACGTCAGGGTGTCGACGACGATGTCCTCGACGTGCATGCCGTGGTTGGTGGTCAGGTCGCGGATGAGCCGGTCGGCCACGCGGACCTTCCAGTCCCGGTGCCTGGCCTGGCCCTGCTCGTCGATGCACAGCGCGACGACCGCGGCGCCGTGCTCGCGCGCGAGCTCCATCGCCCGCTGAAAACGGGACCCGGGTCCGTCCCCGTCCTCGTAGTTGACCGAGTTGATGATCGACCGGCCGCCGAGCCGTTCCAGGCCGGCGCGCAGCACTTCGGGCTCGGTGGAGTCGAGCATCACCGGCAGCGTGGACGCCGTGGCCAGGCGGCCGGCCAGCTCGGCCATGTCGGCGACGCCGTCGCGGCCGACGTAGTCGATGCACAAGTCGATCAGGTGCGCGCCCTCGCGGGTCTGGTCGCGGGCGATCCCGACGCAGGCCTCCCAGTCCTGGGCGAGCATCGCGTCACGGAACTTCTTGGAACCGTTGGCGTTGGTCCGCTCCCCGATCATCAGCACCGAGGTGTCCTGCCGGAAGGGTACGGAGGCATACAGCGAGCTCAGGCCCGGTTCCGGGCGGGGATGCCGGACGCCGGGGGCGAGGTCGCGTACCGCCGCCACCACGGTGCGGATGTGCTCAGGGGTGGTCCCGCAGCAGCCCCCGACCAGGCGCAGGCCGTACTCGCGGACGAAACCCGCCAGGGCCTCGGCCAGCTCGTCGGCGGTGAGCGGGTACTCCGCGCCGTGCGCGCCGAGCGTGGGCAGGCCGGCGTTCGGCATGACCGACAGCGGGATGCGGGCGTGCTTGGACAGCGTCCGCAGGTGCTCGCTCATCTCCGCGGGGCCGGTGGCGCAGTTCAACCCGATCAGGTCGATGCCCAGCGGTTCCAGCGCGGTGAGCGCGGCGCCGATCTCGCTGCCCAGCAGCATCGTGCCGGTCGTCTCCACCGTCACCTGGGTGATGAGCGGGATGCGCCGGCCCTCCAACGCCATCGCCCGCTGCACCCCGAGCACGGCTGCCTTGACCTGCAGCAGGTCCTGACACGTCTCGACGACGAACGCGTCGGTGCCGCCGGCGAGCAGCCCACGACCGCATTCGGTGTAGGCGTCGCGCAGCCGCGCGAACGACTCGTGGCCCAGCGTCGGCAGCTTGGTACCGGGCCCGACCGAGCCCAGCACGTAGCGCGGATGGTCCGGTGTGGACATCTCGTCCGCGACCTCGCGGGCCAGCTGCGCTCCCTTGAAGGCGAGCTCCTGGATCCGCTCCGGGATGCCGTACTCGGCGAGGTTGGGGAGGTTGGTACCGAAGGTGTTGGTCTCGACCCCGTCCGCGCCGGCCTCGAAGTAGGCGCGGTGGATGTCGCGCACGACGTCGGGCCGGGTGTCGTTGAGGATCTCGTTACAGCCCTCGAGCCCGGCGAAGTCGTCGAGCACCAGGTCGGCAGCCTGCAGCATCGTGCCCATCGCGCCATCGGCGATCAGGACTCGACGGTCGAGGGAGTCGGAAAACGTCGTGTCGAACGGGTGCGACTGCACAGTGTTCTTTTCGCCTGCCACCTCCGTCACGTTAGCGGCCGGAGGGGGAGGTGTCCGTCGCGGTCGCCCCTGCGGCCGTACGCTGGCCTGATGAACGATCGCGAGCCGGAACCCGATGCGGAGAACGAACTGCCCCGCCTCGTCGACCCGGTGATGATCGCCGCGTTCGAAGGGTGGAACGACGCGGGCGAGGCGGCCAGCACCGCTCTGGAGCATCTCGAGCTGAGCTGGGACGCCACGCCGCTCGCCTCGATCGATCCCGAGGAGTACTACGACTTCCAGGTCACCAGGCCACATGTCCGGCACGCCGACGGGGTCACCCGCAAGATCGAGTGGCAGACCACCCGGCTGTCGGTGGCGGAACTGCCCGGCACCGATCGACACGTCGTGCTGGTGAACGGCATCGAGCCGAACCTGCGCTGGCGCGCGTTCTGCAGCGAGTTGCTCGGGTTCGTCGAGCGTTTGGGAGTGACCAAGGTCATCACGCTCGGTGCGCTGCTGACCGACACTCCGCACACGCGGCCCACCCCGGTCAGCGGGATCTCGTTCGACGCCACGTCCGCAGGCGAGATGCGGGTCGAACCGTCGAGCTATCAGGGGCCGACGGGCATCGTCGGGGTGTTCCAGAACGCGTGCGTGCAGGCCGGTGTGCCAGCCGTGTCCTTCTGGGCCGCCGTACCGCACTACGTCTCGCAGGCCAGGGTGCCGAAGGCCGCTGTCGCGCTGCTGCACCGCGTCGAGGAGGTGCTCGACGTGGAAGTGCCGCTCGGCGCGCTGCCGGAGCAGGCGGAGGAGTGGGAGCGCACCGTCTCGGAGATGGCCGAGGCCGATGACGAGGTGCGCGAGTACGTGCGTCAGCTCGAGGAGCAGGCCGAGGCGGACGCCGACGTGCTGCCCGAAGCCGATGGCGACGCGATCGCGGCGGACTTCGAGCGTTACCTGCGCCGCCGCGGCACCGGCGGTCCGGGCAGCTGAGCGCGCCCGGATCCACCGAGCGAGCCGGATCCACCGAGCGAGCCGGATCCCGTGGGCGAGATCCCTGAGTGCGCCGGACCCGACGAGCGGGTCCGGTGCCGACGTGCGCGCCGCAGCGGAGACAGTGCGCGAACGGCTGGCCAGGGCCGGCCTCTACGCCGGAGCGTTCCTCGGACCGTTCGGCGGCGGGGTCACAGTGGCGATGCTGCCGGAGCTCGGCGCCGGCTACGGCGTGTCGGCCGGCAGCGCGTCGATCTCGGTGACCGCCTACCTGCTGCCCTTTGCCGCGGTCATGCTGGTCTCGGGCACCCTCGGGGAGCGCTGGGGTCGCAGGCGGACGGTCGTCGTGGGGTACGCGGCGTACGTGCTCGCCTCGGTGGCCTGCGTGCTGGCAGGCACCTGGGCGTTGTTCCTGGCTGGTCGGGCGCTGCAGGGCGCGGCCAACGCGTTCACCACACCGCTGTTGCTCGCCGCGCTCGGCAGCACGGTCCCGCGGCAGCGGTTGGGGCGGGCGTTGGGCTCGTTCGGATCGCTGCAGGCGGCGGGCCAGACCTCGGCCCCTTTGCTCGGTGGGCTGGCCGCGGAGCTGGACTGGCGGCTGGCGTTCGTCGGGGTCGCGGTGGTGGCTGGTCTGCTCGGCGTGGTCGGCATCCCGTCGGCGGCGACGCGGTCCGCGCAGCGCGCCACCCTGCGCAGTGCCCTGCGGCCCTTCGTCCTGCGGGTGGGGCTGGTGGCGGCGCTGGGGTGGGCTTGTCTGTCCGGGCTGAACTTCCTGGTGGCGCTGAGGCTCGAGGACCATTTCGGGCTGAGTTCCGGGGCTCGCGGGCTGGGGCTGACCGGGCTCGGTGTGGCGGGACTCCTGTCGGCCCGGCTGGTCGGCGGCGGCATCGACCGGATCGGGGCGCGCCGCGGCGTGCTGCTGGGCACCGGTCTCGGGGTGCTGGTCGTGATCGGTGTGGGGGTGGCGCCTGCCGTATGGATGGTCGTATCGGTGTGGACGCTCGGCGGGGTGGCCACCCAGCTCGTGCTGGTCGGCGTGAACGCGCTCGTGCTCCGGTCGGCGACGGACAATCCCGGCGGGTCGATGTCGGTGCTGCAGGCGGTACGGTTCGGCGGTGGCGCGCTCAGCCCGGTGGCGATCACCCCGATCTACCATGCCGACCCGGTCGCCGGATTCCTGGTCCCGGCGGCACTGCTCGCGGTCGCGGTTCCGGCCGTCCTCCCCCGCGCGCCGACGCAGCGGATCTGACCGTTCCGCCACGGGATGGGGGTGTCGCGGATTACCGTTTTCCGCCATGAGCACCGAGATCGCCAGACTCGACCGCCGGGTCGACGCCCTGGACGAGTCGATTCGGGCGATCAGCGACACCGTCATCGAGATCAAGCGGACGCAGGGTCGCCACACCGCGACCCTGGACCAGCACAGCACCGTGCTGGATCGCCATTCCACAATCCTCTGACCACCACACCGCGACACTCGATCAGCACACCGCAACGCTGGGCCAGCACACCGCGACACTCGATCAGCACACCGCAACGCTGAGACACAAAACAATACTCGACAGCACACCGCAACGCTGGGCCAGACACCGCGACACTCGATCAGCACACCGCAACGCTGAACCAGCACACCGCAATACTCGATCAGCACACCGCGATACTGGGCCGGCTCGTCGAGCAGATGGACGAGGTGCTTCGGCGGTTGCCAGGGCCGGCGTGATCCGTCCCGGTCAGGACGCCAGAACGGCGAGCAGCGCCCTCGCGTAGGACCGCTCCGCATCGACGTCGACGTGCCGTTGCTCGGCACCGTCGAGCTCGACCACCACCGCGAAGCCGTCGCCGACGGGCTCCAGACGGCGGAAACGGGGACCGAGCGCCTCCCGCAGCTGGTCTTCCCGCGGGAGCCACACCGTGGCCGATTGCTCCACGCTGTCCAGCGCCCATTCCGTCGTGCCGTTGAAGCGGATCAGCGGGCCTCCGGGAGCCTGGTGCACCTCGATGGTCAGTTCGCTGACCACGAACACGTCGGCGTCCATGTCCCGGTTCGCGATCACGAACCGATCCCCGGAAGCCGGCGACCACTCGAGGCCGGCGGCCTGCAGCCGCAGCGCGAGGTCCAGGTCGATCATCGGGCCGTTCCGACGGGCGTGCTCATCCGGACGGGACCCCGTGGGCACGCAGGTCGGCCAGATCGATCCACTCCAGGGTGCGGACGTGGGTGGCCTCGAGCACCACCGGCGGCGCGACGCCGGCGGTCAGCGCCTCGGCCCACCGATCCGCGCACAGGCACCAGCGATCCCCGGGTCGCAGCCCGGCGAAGCCGTACTCCGGCCGCGGCGTCGACAGGTCGTTGCCTGCGCTCGCGCTGAAGGTCAGGAACTCGGCGGTGACCTGCGCACAGACGGTGTGCACGCCCGCGTCCTCGGCTCCGGTGTCGCAGCAGCCGGTGCGGTAGAAGCCGGTCATCGGGTCGGTGCCGCATGTCTGCAGCTCGCTGCCCAGCACGTTGTGCGCCACTACAGACCGACCCCGAGCAGCGCGTCGAGGGCGGCTCGGGCGAGCTGGGGCGCGCCTTGATCGACACCGCGACCCTCCAGCGCGCCGGCCGCCCAGCCGTCGACGGCGGCCAGGGCGGCCGGGGTGTCCAGGTCGTCGGCGAGATGGGTGCGCAGCCGCAGCACGAGCTCGTCGGCCGGCGGTGCGGCGTCCATCGTCACCGCCTCCCGCCAGCGGGAGAGCCTGCCCTGCGCCCGAGCCAGGAGATCGGCCGTCCACGGGCGGTCGCGGCGGTAGTGACCCGCGAGCAGGGCCAGCCTGATCGCGTTCGGGTCCACCTGCTCGGAGCGGAGCTTGGAGACGAACACCAGGTTGCCCCGGGACTTCGACATCTTCTCGCCGTCCAGCCCGATCATCCCGCTGTGCGTGTAATGCCGGGCGAAGGGAAAGACCCCGGTGAAGGCCTCGGCGTGGGCCGCACCGCACTCGTGATGCGGGAACGCGAGGTCGGACCCGCCGCCGTTGAGGTCGATCTGGGTACCGAGGCGGTTCAACGCGATCGCGGCGCATTCGACGTGCCAGCCGGGTCGGCCGGCTCCGATATCACTGTCCCAGCGCGGCTCGCCGACCCGCGCCATCCGCCACAGCAGCGGGTCGGTCGGGTGCCGCTTGCCGGGACGGTCCGGGTCGCCACCTCGTTCCCTGGAGAGCGTCACCATCGTCGGCTCGTCGTAGTTCGACACGTAGCCGAAGTGCCCGGTGACGGCCGAGTCGAAGTAGACGTCGGGATGCTCGGGATCGTCGACGCGGTAGGCGGCGCCCTGGGCGAGCAGCTTGCCGACCAGCTCGGAGATCTCCCCCATCGCCTCCACGGCGCCGACGAAGTGCCGCGGCGGGATCACCCGCAACGCCGCCATGTCCTCCCGGAACAGCGCCGTCTCCCGCATCCCCAGCACGACCCAGTCGTCCTGGTCGCGGGCAGCGCGCTCGAGCAGCGGATCGTCGATGTCGGTGACGTTCTGGACGTAGTGCACGTCGTGCCCGAGATCCCGCCACACCCGGTTGACCAGGTCGAACGCCAGGTACGTCGCCGCATGGCCGAGGTGCGTCGCGTCGTAGGGGGTGATGCCGCAGACGTACATGCGCGCGGTGGATCCGGGCGTGGTCGGCCGCACCTCGCCGGCAGCGGTGTCGTGCAGGCGCAGTGGCGGGCCGTCGCCGGCAAGCTGTGGAACGTCGACGGAAGCCCAGGTCTGCATGACCGACAACCTACGCGGTCGGCCCCGGCCGCTGGGCCGATCGCTGCCCATCTCACCACCACTCGGATGGCAGCTTCGCCTCGATGTCGCGGACGTGCCGACGGGCGCAGTCCGGGCAGAGCCAGCGGACGCGCCCGCCGGCGATCCGCTCGGACGCCCACGTCAGTGCCGTCGCCGCAGCCGGATCGCGCAGGGCACCGCAACGCTCGCAGCTCGCCGGGGCGGGCCCGTCGGCCGGCGCCATCGGTCAGCGCCGGGTGCGCAGGTAGTCCGCCACCACTTCGGCGCCCAGGCCGTCCAGGGTCGGCGCCACCACCCGGCCGCCGCACCGGCGGGCCACGTCGTCGACGAACGCGGCCAGCCGCGGATCGTCGCCGAGCATGAAGAAGGTGAACGACGCCCGCAGCCCGGTCAGCCGGTCCACCTCGGCCACGGTGGCCCGCAACGTCGCCCGGCTCGGTGGCCAGTCGAACACCGCGTGCCCGTCCGGTTCCAGGTGCGCGGTCGGCTCGCCGTCGGTCACCACCAGCACCACCGGCTGCGCGTCCGGGTTGCGGCGCAGATGGGCGCCCGCCAGCAGCAGTGCGTGGTGCAGGTTGGTGCCCTGCTCCCACGCCCCCTCCAACGCCACGAGCTCCCCGAGCTCGACGCCGTGGGCGTGCCGGCCGAAGGTGATCAGCTTCAGGTCGTCGCCCCGGAACCGGGTGGAGATCAGCTGGTGCAACGCCAGCGCGGTGCGCTTCATCGGCACCCACCGCCCGTCCTGCACCATCGACCACGAGGTGTCCACGCAGAGCGCGACAGCCGCTCTGGTCCGCTGCTCGGTCTCGACGATCTCCACGTCGGTGACGTCGAGCCGGCGCCGGTCACCCGCGGCCCGGCGCAGCTGGGCGTTGAGGAGGGTGCGCGGCACGTTCCACGCCTCGGTGTCGCCGAACGCCCACGGCCGGGTGGCGCCGGTGGTCTCGCCTGCCGCGCCCGACCGATGGGTCTCGCGTTCGCCGCGCCGGGCCCCGATCCGGTCGACGACGTCGCGCAGCGCCGATTCCCCGAGCCGCCGCAGCGCCTTCGGCGACAGCCGCAACGAGCCGTCCGGGGCTCGCTCGAACAGGCCCTGGCGCTGCAGCTCCCGCTCCAGATCGGCCAGCGCGCGGGCGTCCACCCTGGCCTCGTCGCCGAGCTGGGCGCCGAGCGCCTCCAGGTCGATGTCCTCCATGCGGGCGCCCGCGTAGCTCTGCGAGAGCTGCTCGGCCAGCGCGTCGAGCTGCCCGAGCTGCTCCATCGCGCGGGTGGCCTCCCCCATGCCGAGCGGGTTGTCGCCGCGGAAGCGGCCACGCCCGTCCCAGTCCTCGCCGGGGCGCAGGCCCTGCAGCTGGGCGTCGAGCTGGGCCATCGCCTGGGCCAGCCGGGGGTCGCCGAACGCCTGCTGGGAGAGCTCCATCAGCTCGGCGCGCTGCTCGGGCGTCATCGAGTTGAGCATCCGCTGCGCCGCGGCCGCGCGCTGCGCGAGCAGGTCGATGAGCTCCTCGGTGTTCTGCGGGTTCTCCGGGAAGAACTCGCCGTGCTGGTGCATGAACTGCTCGAACTGCGCTTGCCTGTCGGTGTCCTGGCCTGCGGCGTGGTTCGCCAGCAGCTGGTTGAGGTCGTCGAGCATCTGCCGGACCCGCTCGACGTCCTCCGGAGTGGCGTTCTCCATCGCCTGCTTCATGCCCGCGAACCGCTGGTCGAGCATCTCCCGACCGAGCAGGTCGCGGATCTCCTCGTACGCCTCGCGGGCGTCGCTGGACTGCCAGTCGTAGGAGTCCAGCTCGCGCACGGCGCCGCCGGTGTCGTTGGGCAGCGCGTCGAGCTGCATCTCCCGGAACCGGGCGTCGTCGGTGTCCCGCCTCCCGAGCTGGTCGCGCTCGGCGTCGAGAGCGCGTTGCAGCAGCTCGCGGACCTGCTGCAACGTGCCGTCGAGCCGGTTCTCCCGCTGCAGCCGGCTGCGCCGCTGCCAGACCTCGCGGGTCAGCTCGTCCAAGCCGCGCCGCTCGCCCAGCCCCCGGCGCAGCAGCTCCTGCAGGGCCGAGCGCGGCGAGGCGCCCTCCATCACGTCGCGCCCGATCTCGTCCATCGCGGCCCGGAGGTCGAACGGCGGTGCCAGCGGATCCGGCCCGTCGACGTACGGGCCGTACCGCACCCGCCGATCCCGTCTAGCCATAGCTGACCGTCTCGCCGTCGTCGGAGAGGTCCTTGGACAGGCGCTTGGTCAGGAACAGCAGCTCAAGGGCCAGCTCGGCTGCGCTCGCCATCGGCCCCGGCTCCTCGGTGCCGGCCGCGTCGAGCCGGGTGGCGATCTCGGTCAGGGCCGCGACGGCGGGCAGCGCGGCCACCACCTCGACCGCGGGCACCCGCTCCCCCGTGCGCACCGGGGCGAGCCGGCCACCGCTTCCGCGAGCGGGTTGAGGTCGATGCCCGCGCAGCCGGAAACGCGCGGTGTCGGCGGTAGCCCGGCGCAGCAGGTGCTCCAGGTGCTCCGCCTCCCGGCCCTCCTCGCCGGACGCGAACTCCAGCTTGCCGCGCAGCACCGCCGGCACCGACTCCAGGTCGACCGGACGGGCCACGGCCCGCTCCTCGCCGGTGATCGCGGACCGGCGCAGCGCAGCCGCGGCGACCGTCTCGGCCGCCGCCACCGCGAACCGCGCCGACACCCCCGAGCCCTGGTCGATGGCGCTGGACTCGCGCAGCGAGCGGGTGAACCGGGCGATCACCTCGATCAGGTGCCGTGGCACGTCGGCGACCAGCTCCGCCTCCTGCCCGACCAGCGCGATCTCGTCGGCCAGCTCCAGCGGGTAGTGGGTGCGGACCTCGGCGCCGAAGCGGTCCTTGAGCGGGGTGATGATCCGCCCGCGGTTGGTGTAGTCCTCCGGGTTGGCCGACGCCACCAGCAGCACGTCCAGCGGCAGCCGCAGGGTGTAGCCGCGAACCTGGATGTCGCGCTCCTCCATCACGTTGAGCAGCGACACCTGGATGCGCTCGGCGAGGTCGGGCAGCTCGTTGATCGCGACGATGCCGCGGTGCGCGCGCGGCACCAGGCCGAAGTGGATGGTCTCCGGGTCGCCGAGCGAGCGGCCCTCGGCCACCTTGACGGGGTCGACGTCGCCGATCAGGTCGGCCACCGCGGTGTCCGGGGTGGCCAGCTTCTCGGTGTAGCGCTCGTCGCGGTGGCGCCAGCCGACGGGCAGCTCGTCGCCCAGCTCGGCGGCGCGCCGGCGGGACCGGCCGGCGTGATCGGGTCGTAGGGGTGCTCGCCGAGCTCGGAGCCCTCGATGACGGGCGTCCACTCGTCGAGCAGGCTGACGATCGAGCGCAGCAGCCGGGTCTTGCCCTGGCCGCGCTCGCCGAGCAGCACGACGTCGTGGCCGGCGATCAGGGCGCGCTCGAGCTGCGGGAGCACGGTCGACTCGAAGCCGACGATGCCGGGCCACGGGTCGCGCCCGGCCGCAGCGCGGCGAGCAGGTTGTCGCGGATCTCGTCCTTGACCCCGCGGAGCGCGTGGCCGGACGCGCGCAGCGCGCCGAGGGTGGTGGGCCGGTCGGCGGCGGGGACGGTCGCTGCGAGGAAGATCATGGGGCACGCTCGTCCACGCTACGCCGCGGAGTCCCGGCTCCGCGCGCCCGGTTGCCGGCAGCAGGGGAATGCACGCGGCGCCGGCCCGGGTTGGTGCGACGTGGACTCCCCCACCCGCGCGGCGGTGTTGCTCGGCCTGCTGTTCGGGCTGGCCGGCACCTCGACCTCGGCGGTCACCGTGGCGCTGCCCCAGCTGGCCGCCGAGCTGGGGATCGGGCACGCCACCGCCGCCTGGATCGTCAGCGGCTACGCGGTGGCGCTGGCGGTGGCCACCCCGACGCACGGCCGGCTGGCCGACATGGTCGGGATCCGGCTGCCGCTGTGCCTCGGGGTCGGCCGCGATGGCGCTCGGCGCGCTCGGCGCGGCGCTCGCCCCGATCTTCGCCGGTGCTGATGATCGCCCGGGTCGTGCAGGGCGCCGGCGCCGCGGCGGTCCCGGTGCTGGCCACAGCGCTGATCAGCGCCCGCTGGAGCGGCACGCAGCAGGGGGCGGCGCTCGGGCCGGATCGCCGGGGTGGCCGCCACGCTCAGCGCGCTCGGCCCGCTGATCGGTGGCGGCTCTGGAGGCGCTCGGCGGGTGGCGGCTGGGCGGTGGCGCTGCCGGTGGTCGGGGCGCTGGCGATCCCCGCGCTGTGGCGGGCGGCGCCCGGCACCGGCAGCGGCGAGCGCATCGACCGGCTCGGCGCGCGTGCTCGTCGCCGTGGCCGCGTCCGGCCTGGTGCTGCTGATCCAGTCCCCGTCGACCGGCGCCGTGGCCGCGGTCGTCGGTGGCGCGCTGCTGGTCGCCGCCGGCGCCGGCTGCTCGCCCTGCGGGTGCGGCCGCGGCCGCACGGTTTCCTGCCCCGTGCGGTCGTCACCAACGTCACCGTGCTGCGCAGCGCGTTCGCCGCGGCCGCGGTGCCGGCGAGCTGGTTCGCGCTGCTGCTCGGGGTGCCGCTCGCCGCGGCGTCGTGGGGCTGGACGCCGCTGGCACCGGCACGCTGCTGCTGCCGGCGGCCGTCATCGGCTTCGTGTCGCCGCTGATCGCCCGCACGCCTGCTGGCCCGGCTCGGCGCCCGCCGGTGCATCGCGCTGGCCTGCCCGACCGCCGTCGTCGCGCTGCTGGTCGCCGCGCTCGGCGGCGCCGGCGCGATCACCGGTGCTGCTCGCGGTCGCGGTCGCTCTGCGTCACCGTCGGCGTTCGGGATCGGTCAACCCGCGATGATCTCCTCGGTGGGCGCCGCGGTGCCCGGCCGGCGCAGCGCGGCGTCGCGCTCGGCGTCGCCACTCTGGTGTTCCTCACCGGCGCCAGCATCGGGGCCGCGCTGGTCGGCGGGCTGGCCGACGTCATCGGCGTGCCCGGCGCGTTCCTGCTGCTCATCGCGCTGCCGCTGGCCGGGATCGGCGGCGCTGCTGCTCGGCGGCCCGGACCGGGTGGGCGCCGCGCGCGACCTGAGGCTGAGCCGGCTCAGCGGTCAGCACTCAGCACACGATCGCGGTCACCGGCACCGCGACCAACGCCACGGCGGCCAGCCGCACCAGCGCCCGGACCGCGGACGGGCAGCGGCGGCGGCGGCGCCAGGATGCGGTCCAGCCGGTGATCGAGCGCGGCGGTGAACGAGCTCAGCGCGGCGGCCGGGGCCGCGCCGCCCATCGTGCGCAGCGCCCGGTGAGCTGCGTGGCGGGTGCTGCGCGCGCGGCCACGTCGTCGGCGCGCATCTCGACCAGCGCGGCCACGGCGAGCTGGGCGCACACCATGCCGCGCACGAACGGCGCGGTCGCCCCCCACGCCACGAACGGCAGCACGACCAGGTCGTGGCGCTCCCGCAGGTGCGCCCGCTCGTGGGCGAGCACCGCCCGCACCGCCGGCGGGTCGAGCGCAGTCGAGCACCCCGGCGGACAGCACCAGCCGGGACCGCAGCCCGGGCAGGCAGTAGGCGACGGGCACCGGGTGGTCCAGCACGTGCGCGCCGGGCACCGCGGGCCACGGCGTGCCGAGCAGGTCGAGCAGGTCCCGGTGCCGGCGCCGGATCGCGCAGCGTGCGCACGGTCACCGCGAGCAGCACCCCGACCAGCCGCAACGCCAGCGCGCAGCGCGGCCACGCAGCGCGAGCACGTGGCCGAGCGCCGAGCGTCGCCGCAGCCGGCCGTCGAGCAGCGCGCGAGCGCGTCCGGCACGGCGGCCAGCAGCGGCGGGTCCGAACGGGCCGAGCCCGTAGACGACCCGGAGCCCGAGCAGCGCGAGCCCGCCGGACGAGCCCGATCGCCTGCCAGACCAGCAGCGCACCGACCGGGTCACGGGCCGGCCACGCGGCCGCGGCGAGCGCCCGGCTCACCGGCTCGGCGAGCAGCGACGCCGAGCACGCAGCAGCGCCGAGCGCGATCCAGTCCATCCGGAGCGTCGGCTCAGCCGAGCAGGTCGCGCAGGGCGGCCCGCTCGTCGGCCGGGATCGATCCGAGGAACCGGGCCAGCGCGGCGCCGCGGTCCGGTGCCGCGTCCAGGGCGTCCCGCATCAGCTCGGCGACGTGGTCCTCCCGGCTGGCCACCGACCGGTAGCGGTGGGCCCGCCCCGCGCGCTCCCGGCTGACCAGCCCCTTGCGCTCCAGCCGGCCCAACACGGTGAGCACCGTAGTGGTGGCCAGGCTCGCGGTTGGCCAGCGCGTCCTGGACGTCACGTGCGGTCAGGGGCGCGGTGGCCGACCACAGGGTCTCCATGACGGCCCGTTCCAGCTCGCCCAGCCTCCGCACACGTCCATTCTACTCCTGGTAGAAGGGGTTGCCGGGGCACGAACAGAGGCTCCTCGTCCGCCGCGACGAGCCCGCCGCGCCAGGCCAGGAACACGGCCTAGGCTGCGCGGTCCCGCTCGCAGACGGTGGGCTGAGGAGGCAGGCGTGGCCGACGGCGGTGACCTGCGGATGGGGACGTCAGCCGGGCGGTGGGTGCTGCTGACGACCGTGCTGGGCTCCGGCCTGGTGATGATCGACGGCACTGTGGTCAACGTCGCGCTGGGACGCATCGGCACCGAGCTCGGGGCCGGCTTCACGGACCTGCAGTGGACGGTGAACGCCTACACGCTCACCCTCGCGTCGCTGATCCTGCTCGGCGGCTCCCTCGGGGACCACCTCGGTCGCCGCCGGGTGTTCCTGATCGGGGTCGCCTGGTTCGCGCTCGCCTCGCTGGTCTGCGGCCTGGCCCCGAACGTCGAGACGCTCATCGCCGCCCGCGCGCTGCAGGGGATCGGCGGCGCCCTGCTCACCCCGGGCAGCCTCGCGCTGATCTCCGCCTCGTTCCACGGGCCCGACCGGGCCGCCGCGATCGGCGCCTGGTCGGGGCTGGGCGGTATCGCGGGCGCCATCGGACCGTTCCTCGGTGGCTGGCTCGTCGAGTGGAGCTGGCGAGCGGTTTTCTTGATCAACCTACCGCTGGCCGCGCTGGTCGTCGTGGTCGCGCTGCGGCACGTCCCGGAGAGCCGCGACACCGAATCGGCGCCAGGGCTCGATGTCACCGGGACCGTCCTCGCCGTGCTCGGCCTCGGCGGGCTCACCTACGGGCTCACCGGACTCGGCGAACGCGGAGCCGCACCCGACCTGCTGGCCGGGCTGCTCGTCGGGGTGCTGGCCCTGGCGGCGTTCGTGGTGGTGGAACGCCGGTCGCCGCACCCGCTGGTGCCGCCTGCGCTGTTCAACAACCCGACCTTCAGCGCCGCCAACGCCTGCACGCTGCTGATCTACGGAGCGCTGGGTGTGGTGTTCCTGCTGCTCGTGTTGGAGCTGCAGACGGTCGCCGGGTTCAGCCCGCTGGCCGCCGGCACCGCGCTGCTCCCCGTCACCGCCGTGATGCTCGTGTTCTCCGCCCGCGCCGGTGCGCTCGCCGGCCGGATCGGGCCCCGGCTGCCGATGACGCTCGGTCCGCTGGTCGCCGCCTGCGGGCTGTTGCTCATGCTCCGGGTGGACGCCACCACGTCGTGGGTGCTGGACGTCCTGCCGGCCGTGCTCGTGTTCGGCGCGGGCCTGGCGCTCACGGTCGCGCCGCTCACCGCAACCGTGCTGGACGCCGCCCCCGACCGGTACGCGGGTTCGGCCTCAGGGGTGAACAACGCGGTGGCCCGCGCGGCCGGGCTGCTGTCGGTGGCTGTGATCCCTGGGCTGGCCGGGATCCGCGGAGCCGACTACACCGACCCGGTGGCCTTCGACAGCGGCTTCCGGGTCGCGCTGATGATCGCCGCCGGCCTGCTCGCGGGAGCGGCGGTGCTGGCGTTCGCGCTGATCCGCGGGGGGCGCCCGGCGACGGTGGTTCCCGACGGCGAGCCGGCGGGCCGGGTGCGCATCGAGGACTGCCTGCACTGCGGGGTCACCGGTCCCCAGATCCACCCCGCGGAGCGCGTTCGCCGTTGATTCGCCGCCCCGCTCCGGTCAGCGCAGTTCCAGTGCCTCCGCGAGGGCCCGCATCGCCGGCACGGGGTCGGCGTCGCCTTCGGTCAGGACCTGGGCGCAGACGTGATCGGCCCCGGCGTCGATGTGCTCGGTGAGCAGGGCGGCCACCGTCGTCGCGTCCCCGTGCGCGACCAGGGCGTCGATCAGCCGGTCGCTGCCGGCGCCCGCGATGTCGTCCTCGGTGAAACCGATCCGCAGCAGGTTCGACGTGTAGTTGCGCAGGCTCAGATACGGCTTCTGCACCCGCGTGCGTCCGATCGCCCGCGCCCGCTCCGGGTCGGGATCGAGCACGACCTTGTGCTCCGGGGCGAGCAGCACGTCCGGGCCCATCAGCTCGCGCGCCTGCCGGGAATGCTCCGGCGTGGTCAGGTAGAGATGCGCGCCTGCCGTCCGCTCGGCCGCGACGCGGAGCACCTTCGGCCCCAACGCCGCCAGGGCCCGGCCCATCATCGGCACCTCGGCGGCGTCCAACCGGTCCAGGTACTCGACGATCGTCGCGAACGGACGCCGGTAGTCGCTGGTGGCCTCGGGATGCCCGATGCCGACGCCCAGCAGGAACCGGCCCGGATGCGCCGCCTCGATGCGGTGGTACGACGCCGCGGCCTCCTCGGCCGGCGTCGACCACATGTTCACGATGCCGGTGGCGACGGCGATCCGTTCGGTCGCGTCGAGCATCGATTCGACGAGCTCCAGGTCGCCGCCCGGCGAGCCGCCGATCCAGATGGCGCCGTAGCCCAGCGCCTCGATCTGCACCGCCAGTTCCGGGTCGAGCCCGGCCGCAGTCCGCCAGATGCCGTACCGGCCCAGTTCGATGGTCATGCTCCGGCAACCTACCCACGCCGCAGCGCATTCCGCAGCGGACCGACCTAGGGTCCAAGGCATGAGCAGGGACCTGACCTCGCGCGCTGCCCCATGGCGGATGCGGCCCCGCGTGCTGGTGCCCGGACGCCCACGGTCGCCGCAGGACGCTCCGGCCGGCACCGAAGCAGTGGTGGTCGGAGCGGGCGTGGCCGGGATCAGCGCGGCCGTCGTGCTGGCCGAACGGGGGGTGGCGGTCACGCTGCTGGAGGCCGCACCCACCCTCGGCGGCCGGCTGGGTGCGTGGCCGCACACGCTGCCCGACGGCACCGAGCAGGTGGTGGAGCACGGTTTCCACGCGTTCTTCCGGCACTACTACACCTGGCGGGCCGTCCTGCGGCGGATCGACCCCGAGCTGGGCTTCCTGCGCCCGATCGGCGGCTACCCGGTGATCTCGCGGCGCTGGCCGGCCGAGGACCTCACCGGTCTCCCGGCCGCGCCGCCACTGAACCTGCTGGCGCTGTTCGCCCGCTCCCCCAGCCTGGGTTTGCGCGACCTCGTCGGCTCCGACCGGAGGTTGGCCGCGGAGCTGCTGGCCTACGACCGGGAGCGCACCACGGCGCTCTTCGACGCGACGCCGGCCGCGCAGTTCCTGGCGGCGCTGGGGATGTCCGACCGCGCGCAGGCGATGCTGTTCGAGGCGTTCGCCCGGTCCTTCTTCGCCCGGCCCGGCGAGCTGTCGGCCGGCGAGCTGATCGCGATGTTCCACTACTACTTCCTGGGCAACCCCGAGGGCATCGGCTTCGACGCGCCCGACACCGACTACCTGACCTGCATCTGGAACCCGTTCGCGGCGTACCTGGACAAGCACGGCGCTCAGCTGCGCACGGGGACGGCGGCCCGGTCGCTGACACCGGATCTCGATGGCGGCGTCGGCGGCCCGCGGTGGCGGGTCGAGCTGTCCGACGGTGCCGCCCTCGCCACCCGGCACCTGGTGTTGGCGGTCGACCCGGGCGCGTTGCGCGACCTGGTCGCGGCTTCTCCCGGCGCGGCCGTCACGGCACCCCGGCTGGCCGAACGGGCAGCGGCGCTCACCGTTGCGCCGCCGTTCGCGGTCAGCCGGCTCTGGCTCGATCGCGACGTGGCCGCCGAGCGGGCCACCTTCAGCGCCGTCAGCCGGGAGCCAACGCTCGACTCGATCACCGTCTACTCGCGGCTGGAGCGACCGTCCGCCGAGTGGGCCGCCCGCACCGGCGGCTCGATCGTCGAGCTGCACTCCTACGCGTGCACCGCGCCCGACATCGACGAGGCCACGACCCGCATGCGAGCCGAGCTCGCCGCGTTGTGGCCCGAGACCGCGGGCGCAGGCGTGGTCCACCTGCAGCAACGCAGCGAGGCCACCGCACCGGCGTTCCCGCCGGGCAGCGCGGGCACCCGTCCGGCCGTCACCGGGGACGCGCTGGGCATCCGCGTGGCCGGTGACTTCGTCCGGACACCGTTCCTGACCGGGCTGATGGAGCGGGCGTCGGCATCCGGGGTGCTGGCGGCCAACGACGTGCTGGCCGAGGTGGGGGCCGCTCCGGAGGAGATCCGCGGGGTGCCGCAACGGGGCTTGCTCGCCCGCCCGCGGCGGTGAGCGGCCTGGTCGGCGAGGTCCTCAGCTCACGAGGCTGACATGGCGACAAGCGATGCGGTCTCGGAGCGTTCCCGATGGGTGACCCGGGCGTGGGTTTCGGTGGTGTGGCGTGATGGTGTCCAGGCCGGCCGGGGGTTGGAAGTGGAACCGTGCCGCCCGACCCGGTTGCCGGCTCCGCGGACCGCAGCCGCCAACCGTGGCCAGGCGTTCTTCAACGCTGTATCGCTGGTGGTCGCCGTGATCAGTGCGGTGACGGGTGCGGCGGCGGGTGTGCTGGCGCTGTTCGTGTCCGCGTGAGGACCCGGCGGGTGAGGGACGTGGTGCGGAATCCCCGTTCGGGACGTGCTGATCAGAAGGGTGGCTCGTCGGGGTACTCGCGCGGCGGTACCGGCGGCGGGGTGGGCGGCGGTGGTGGCCGGTACAGGATCGGGCCCTCCAGCGTGTGTGTCGGTGGTGCGGTGCCGGCTTCCGGATCGCTCGGAGCGGGTTCGGGGAGTTCGGGTAGCAGGGTTTCGCCGCGGGTGGTGTACTCGCCGCCCAGTGGGCTGCGCCAGGTGAACGTGCCCGGATCGGGCTGGGCGACGGTCCAGCCGGCCCGGTGCTTGACGTCGTGGTCGTGGTCGCAGAGCGGGCCCAGGTTGGCCCGTCGGGTGACCCCGCCGTGGGCGTGGTCGCGGGAATGGTCCATCTCGCTGGCCCGAGCGGGCCGGCGGCAGACCCCGGCGAAGGTGCAGGTGCGGTCGCGGATCTGGGTGTGGCGGCGCAGCGCGGCGCCGGGCAGCCGATCGCCGGGGCGTGCGTCGAGGTCGGCGAGGTGGTGTTCGCGGTCGGCGTGCTGGGCGGCGATGTCTGCCACCACTGCGGCCCAGTGGCCGCACCGGTGCGGCTCGGCTGCGAGCTCCCGCAGCATGGTGGCCGGGACGTGCAGCTCCACGATCCCGCCGGGCGGGCCCTCGCGGCGTATCCCGTGCGGGCGGCGGCGGGTGTGTCCCTCGGCGATCAGTGCGCCGTCGGCGTCGGTGACGGCGAAGCGCCATTCGGCCCGACCTTGGAGCGCGACCCGGTGGCGGGCGGCGGGAGCGATCAGCAGTCCAAGGCCGGGGATCTCGGCCGGGTGCTCGTCGTGGCCCAGCAGGGTGGCCAACCCGACCCGGATCTCGATGCCGACCCGCTGATCGCCGGGGTGGGCATCAGGCGACCTCGAGCCGGTGGGGCCCAGCCGCGGATCGGGCACTGAGTCGTCGAAGGCTGCGGGGCGCTCGGGAGGGACGGGGTCGGCGAGGTCGGCAGGGGTCGGTGTCGCTGTGGTGTCGCTCGTCGCGCTACGGTGTCCGTCGGTGGTCGTCGGTGTCGCCTGCCGTCGGCCGCTGTCGGGTGTCGCGTCGGTGCGCCGCTGTCGGCGGTGTCGCCGGGGACGGGATCGGTGGCGCCATCGCAGGTCGGCTCGTCGGGTCGGCCGGAGTCGGCGTGTCCGGATCCGGTTGCCGTCGAGCCCGCTGCGGGTTCGCCGGTGGGGTGGTAGTCGGCGATGAGTGCGGCGATGACCTGGGGTGTGGTCATGCCGTGGAAGCGGCCGTCGAGCAGGCCGAGGAACAGGTCGCAGCGGATCTGCCCGATCAGGCCGGGGTGCCCGGCTCGCTTCGCCGCGGCGGCGAGCTGCTGGACGCGCTCGCACGCAGCCTCGGCCTGGTCGGCGGGAAGACCGTTGGCGGCAATGGTGATGGTGCCATCCGGTGCGGGGTAGGCGGTGACGTTGCGGTCGCGGATGCCGTGGCGGTACCAGCGGGCGGCGGCGTCGGGGTCGACAGCGATGACCATGCGACGCAGCAGGTGAGCGAGCTGGCCGGTGGTCAGCCGGGGGGCGCGGGGAACCGCGACCCGGCAGATGCGGTCGACCTGCCCGGTGCTCAGACCGGTGAGGTACTGGTCGAACACGCGCACGCGGGGCCGGTCGACCGCTCCGGCTGACCACGCGGCGAACAGCTCGGGCATACCGAGGACGACCGACTCGGCCAGCTCGTGCTCGCCGTCGGCGCTGCGGCGGGTCCAGCGCAGGGCGGCGCGGGTCTCTTCGCAGGCGTAGCGGTCGGGCTCGTCGGTGCGGACGATCTGGCCCGGGGTGGTGTGGCCGGGGCAGCGGGCGAGTTCGGTGAGGACCGCGGCCATGGCGGCCTGGGTGTGGCTCAGCTGCCGGTACTGGGCGGTGAGCACGTCGAGCATGCGGTCGTTGGGTATCTGGGACAGCGGTAGTGCGTGCAGGGCGGCGGCCAGTTCGGGGCCGGCGGGTATCGCCGCCAACCCCTCGGGCACTCGCACCACCTGCACCGATCGAACATACATTCGCCCCCCGACAGTTTCGGGTGGCGGCCGGATCAGCGGGAGCCGCCCTCAGATGGTCATGGTGCTGCCGACCGCTCGCGGGTGTATGAAACTTCGGACACGTCACCGCCGACGTCGCCAGCTCTTGGTACGGGTTAGTCCGACCCTCAGATTGACGCTGATCTGGCCCAGCGGCAACCGGGTTGCTGCCTGTGAGCGCGAGTCTCAGATCTTGATCTTCATGCCGGATCGCAGGTGACGTGGCCCTGATGTCGGCAGCGACTGAAGGGACCAAGTGCGCCTCTGAGCAGGGACGATGTGGGTCTCGACGCCAATCGTTCCCCGGCCCGGAAGGCACCTGGTAGACGCGAGCTACCCACAACCTCAGCAGTGTGTCGGTCAGCTGCGACGAGCCCAATCTCGTGTCGGGTGCAGGTCTTGTTGCCCGCGGCGGTGCTGGCCCAGAAGATCGGGCTCGCAGGGTTGGTCGAACGCCGGGTGCGGCTGGCCCGCCACGGCGCGAACGGCGGGACGAAGTCGTTGACGGTGGTCGGGTCGATGCTGCTGGGCGGGGACTCGGTCGCTGACACCGCGCTGCTGCAGGCCGGCGCAACGGGCGAGCTGTTCGACCAGCTCCGCGCTCCCTCGACGATCGGGTCCTGGCTACGCGCGTTCACGTGGTCCAACGTGCGCGAGCTCGACGCGGTGACCCGGGAACTGCTGGCCCGGTTGTGGGCCGCGGGCGCCGGGCCGGTCGACCCGGCAGGCCCGTTGACGTTCGATCTGGACTCGACGATCCGCCCGGCTACGGCCGCGGTAGCAGGGCGCCGGGTTCGGCTACACCAAGGTCCGCGGCTATCACCCGCAACTGGCGACGCTGCCCGAGACCGGCCAGGTGATCTTCTCCCGGCTCCGCGGCGGACCGGCCGGCGCGGCGCGCGGCGCGAAGAGCTTCCTCACCGAGACGATCAGCCGGCTGCGTCACGCCGGAGCCACCGGTCAGCTCACCGTCCGCGCGGACAGCGCGTTCTACTCCCGCGCGGTACTGACCACCGGCCCGCACCTTCAACGTGCGGTTCTCGGTCACCGCCCGGCACGACAAGAAGATCCGAGCGGCGATCGCTTCGATCCCGGAGTCGGCATGGGTGCCGATCCCGTACCGGCTGTCCACTCCGGAGGTGTCCGGCGCGGATGTCGCCGAGACCAGCTACACCTGCTTCGCGCATACCCGCGACGCGATCACGGTGCGGCTGGTCGTGCGCCGGGTGCGCCCCACCCCGGGCACGCAGCTGGCGTTGTTCACCGACTGGGACTTCCACGCCATGATCACCGACCGCGAAGGTGACTTCCTGCAGATCGAGGCTTACCACCGCCGCCACGCCGTGGTGGAACAGTCGATCGCGGAGCTCACATCGGCCGGGTTGGCGCACCTGCCCTCGGGACGGTTCATGGCCAACGCCGCCTGGCTGGCGCTCGCGGTGACCGCGCACAACCTGAGCCGCGCTGTTGGCGCGCTGGCCGGCATGAGCCGGGCCACCGCGGCGACCCTGCGACGACGGCTGTTCACCATCCAGGCCGGCTGGTGCACACCGCACGCCGGCTGCACCTGCGGCTACCAGCGAACTGGCCCGGGCCGACGCGTTCGTCACCGCCTGACCAGCATCAATAACCTTCCGATGCGCAGCTGAACGATCAACACCCTGTCCGCCCACGCCCGAAAGAGCTCGGAAAGCCGGCCGACCGGCAACCCGATCACGCCCAAACCCGATTCCGAAACCGTCAGGAACCAGCTCGAGCCCTATCGATCATCAACTCCGTTCGACGGTGCATCCAGGCTAAATCCGGCATCGGCGGAGCGTGACCGTCGCGCGCCGGACTCACTTCCGTGGAGTCCAGGGCCCGTGCAACTCACAGGGCCGCCGGACCGGCTGACGCCGTCGCGGTCAAGGCGCTGCGAAGCTGCGGTGCTTGCTGATCGCATCGCGTCAGCCGCGCCGATCCACCAGCTCGGGGGCGAGCAGCCGGGCGACGGCGAGCGAACCCCTCCGGTTGCCGTCACCGAGCACGCTGAGCGTGACCTGATCGGCTCCTGCCGCCCGGTGCGCGCGGACGCGGTCGACGATCACCTGCGGGTCGCCCCATGCCACCAGGTCGTCGACCAGCCGATCACCGAGCGCCTCGATCTCGTGCTCGCCGAAGCCCATACGGGCCCAGCTCGCCCGGTACCCACCCACCTGGGCCAGGAACCGCAGCGGCCCGCGCGCGGTCTCCCTTGCCCGGGTCGCGTCGTCGTCGAGCACGACCATCTGGCTGATGACGAGGGTCGATCGTGCGCCCAGCGCGGCGCGCGCCTGCGCCGTGTAGGTCGGGTTCACCAGCAGCGCGACGGCGCCGGCGGCACGGTCCCTGGCCAGTTCTATCTTGCGCGGCCCGAGCGCGGCCAGGATGCGGTGCCCAGCCGGGACCGGTGGGTCGGCCGCGTCCAGCTCATCGAGGTAGCTCCCGAGCGCCCGCAGGGGCCGCGACCGCTGCGGCCCGCCGATGCCGACGACGAACCGGCCGGGTGCCGTGCTCGCCAGCTCCGCGTGCAGCCGGGCCACGGCCGCCGCCGGGAAGACGTCCACCGGGATGATGCCCGGAGCCACCGTGATCTCCTCCGTGGCCCGGATCAGCTGCGGGATCCGGTCCAGCGTGTCCAGCTGGCCGCCGGGGATCCAGATCGTCGAGTAGCCGAGATCCTCGACCTCCGCCGCGGCGTCCAGGTGGGCATCCGCCGGCCCGATGTCGAGCGAGATGCCCATGGGGCCGAGGTCCAACGTGCTCATCAGCTGACGCTAGGAGGTGAACCCGGCTTCAGGTCAAGCCCCTGTCGACCGGGGTGGACGTTCCCGCTGGCCGAACGCGGGGCTATCGGGGCGTCGGGGTCTCCTCCTAGCGTCCGGGAACCATGCAGCGGAGCACCGAGCGCATCCTGTCCACCCACGTCGGCAGCCTGGCCCGGCCCCACGACCTGCTGGAGGTGATGCGCGAGCGCGAGCACGGCCGGCCCTACGACGCCGACGGTTTCGCCAAGCGGGTCACCACCGCGGTGGCCGACGTCGTGGCCGAGCAGGTTCGCGCGGGGCTGGACGTGGTGACCGACGGCGAGCTGAGCAAGGTCAGCTTCCTGACCTACGTCAAGGACCGGCTGGCCGGTTTCGACGCAGGCGCCGGCGAGCGGCTGATGCCGCCGTCCTGGCAGGTGGAGATCGACGCCTTTCCCGAGTACTACGCCGACTACCTCGGCAAGTACAAGGACCAGGTGAGCCCGATGACCACGATGGTCTGCACCGGGCCGATCTCCTACACCGGGCACGTCCAGCTGCAGGCCGACATCGACAACCTGCGTGCCGCGCTCGACGGGCAGGACGTCACCGAGGCGTTCCTGCCCTCCACCAGCCCGAGCGGGTTCGGCCGCAACTCGTACTACCCGAGCCACACCGACTACCTCGCCGCCGTCGCCGAGGCGCTGCGCGTGGAGTACCTGGCCATCGTCGACGCCGGGTTCCTGCTGCAGGTCGACGACCCGTGGCTGATCGAGTACCTGTCGGAGAACCCGGCGACCACACCGGAGCAGCGCCGGGCCGACGCCGAGCGGCACATCGAGATCCTCAACCACGCGCTGCGGGGCATCCCGACCGAGAAGATCCGGCTGCACACCTGCTACGGGCTCAACCACGGCCCGCGCATCCACGATCTCGACTTCCGCGACATCGCACCGCTGATGCTGAAGGTGAACGCCTGCGCCTACTCGTTCGAGGTGGCCAACCCCCGCCACCAGCACGAGTGGAAGATCTGGCGCGACGTCCGGCTGCCCGAGGGCAAGATCCTCATCCCTGGCCTGCTCGGGCACGCGACCAACTATGTGGAGCACCCGGAGCTGATCGCCGACCAGATCGAGCTCTACGCCGGCATCGTCGGCCGGGAGAACGTCATCGCGGGTGCCGACTGCGGCTTCTCCTCCCGCGCCAGCTTCCACCCGGAGGTGCATCCGACCGTCGTGTGGCAGAAGTTCCGCGCACTGGCGGAAGGCGCCCGACTGGCGTCGCGGCGGCTCTGGCCCTGATCGCGCTCGCGTTCAGGCGATCGAGGCCTCCCGCCGCAGTGCGTCGAACGAGGGCTGCCGGTCCCGCTCGATGTGCGCGTACATCACGGCCTCGGCCACGCGCTCGTTGCCCGACGCGATGGCCTCCCGCAGTCGCTCGTGATCGTGGAAGGCATCCTCGACGTCCAGGTCGCTGGTCAGGTAGAACAGCCACACCATCCGGCCGGAGATGGTTCGCATCATCTTGAGCATCAGCTCGTTGTCGGCGGTCTGCACGATCGCCTCGTGGAAGGCCGTGCTCGCCTCGGCGATGCGGTAGGTGTCGCGGTCGTCGACCACCGGCCGGGACGCGGCGAGCGCGGCGTCGACGGCGGCCATCGACGCCCCCTCCGACACCCGCCGCGCCGCGTGCCGCGCCGCCCCGGCCTCCAGGCACAACCGGACGTCGAACAGGTCGTCCACGGCCTTGGCATCCCACGCGGAGACGACGGCCCCACGGCGCGGGAAGGTGTGCACGAACCCGTCCCGCTCCAAGAGGGGGACGGCCTCCCGCAGCGGCACCCTGGAGACGTCCATCTCCTCGGCGATGCGCTGCTCGGGCAGCCTGCTGCCCTGCGGGTAGTGCCCGAGGATGATCTGCTGCCGCAGAGTCTGGTAGATCCGCCGCGAGAGCGATGTCCGGCCGTCGGTCACGCGGCGACGCCGAGCATCGAGAAGTCGAGCTCGTTGGCCCCGATGTTGTGGCTCTCCGCGACGCCGGTGAGCCACTTCTGCGCCACCACCCAGTCCTTGTTGTAGGACAGGTTGAGGTAGCACCCGGTCTGGCCGTAGAGCTCGCCCGCCTTCACGAAGTCGGCGGTGTTGCCGGTCGCGACCGCCCCGTTCAGCAGGTCGTTGACCTCCTTGGACTCGCAGCGGAAGTAGTTGATGCCGCCGCTGGCGTCCCAGAACACGTGGCCCCACATGTACGGGTTGCCGCCGTCGGGCCCGTTGTTGCCGTCGATGAAGGCCTCCGGGCCCTGCGTCGGGTCGTTCACCCAGCCGAAGACCGTGCTGGTCTCGTAGCCCTGCGCGGTGGCCTGCAGACCGTCGGCCTGCAGGTTCGCCACGACGATATTCGCCATCTGCTGGGCGTTGGTGTTGCCGTTGGCGAACCCGATGACGAGCGACTTCGCGTCCGGGCCGAGGGTGCCGACGTAGTTCTTCAGTGCCGCCGGGTCGTAGGTGATCGCCTGCTTGTCGGCGCCGCCGGGGATCATGCCCTTGGCGTACATCGTGGTGGCCACCTCGGAGCGCTTGCCGAGCACCTGGCTCACCAGGGTCTGCTGGTCGAGCGACTTGAGGAACGCGGTGCGGGCCTCGACGCCGGTGAAGAACGGCTTGCTCGAATTGACGGTCACCAGCGCGGACTGCAGCGTCGGCAGGAAGTAGTTCGTCGCGTAGCTCGCCGTGTCGTACTTCTCCAGGCTGGACGAGGGCAGCGCCGCCACGACCGCATCGACGTCGCCCTTGTCGAACGACAGCTCGAGCGCCGACTCGTCGGTGAAGACCGGCAGATCGACCGTGGTGAACGGCGACTTCCGGCCCCAGTACTTGTCGTACTGCTTCAGCGTGTACTTCACCCCGGTCTCGGCGGCGGACAGGGTGTAGGGCCCGGTGCCGAGGTCGTGTGTGGACAGGTAGGTCTGGGCGTTGTCGGTGCCGGCGTTCTTGCTGAGCCCGTCGGGGGACTCCATCTTCGGGCCGAACGGTGACGCCAGGTAGTCGAGGAAGGCCGCGTTCGGCTGGCTCAGGGTGACCACCGCGGTCAGCGGATCCGGCGTGTCCACGCTCTTCACCCCCTGCACCATGTACGCCGCGCCGCCCTTGACCGCGATCCGCCGGTCGAAGGCGACCTTCACCGCTGCGCTGGTGAACGGGGTGCCGTCGTGGAACGTGACGCCGTCGCGGAGCGTGAAGGTGAAGACGGTGTTGGTGGGGTCGGCCTGCCAGGAGGTCGCCAGCCGGGGGGCGATCTCGACGCCCTCGACGTTGTTCTTGTACTGCACCAGGCCTTCGTAGACGTTGATCATGATGGCGGTGCCGTTGTTGGCGTAGTAGATGTCCGGGTCAGGGGGCTGGCCGATGTCGCCGAGCAACCCGACGGTGAGCGTCCCGTCCGTGGGCGGTGGGTTGGTCTGCCCGCCGCCGGCGGGTGCGGTCCCGGTGGACGAGCAGGCGGCCAGCGCCAGCATCGATGCGACGATCGCCGGCGCCAGCAGCCGCCTGCGGAGGTGGTGGGTGATGGGGTACACGGGGAACCCTTTCTCGTGGGTGGCAGGGCCGGGGCCGGTCAGTTTCGGGCGATGCGGGGATCGGCGGCGGCCTGCAACAGGTCCACCGCGGTGTTGGCCAGGATGTAGACGGCGCCGAGCACGAGCGTCACGCCCGCGATGGCCGGGAAGTCGGCGACCGGGATGCTGGCCGCCAGGTAGTTGCCGATGCCCGGCCAGCTGAAGACCTGCTCGACGACGACGACGCCGGCGAACATGAACCCCAGCTGCAGGCCCGCCATCGACAGCGCGGGGCCGAGCGAGTTGCGCAGGACGTGCGAGCGCAGCACCGCGCCCTCGCCGAGGCCCTTGGAGCGGGCCGTCCGGACGTAGTCGGCGTGCAGGGTCATGTCCAGGCTGGACCGGAAGATCCGGCCGATGGCGATCGCCGGGGCGATGGCCAGCACCCCGGCCGGCAGCACCAGGTGCTCGATCGCGCTCGCCGCCGTGTCGAGCTGCCCATGCAGGAGGCTGTCGAGGACCAACAGGCCGGTCGGTCCGCGGCGCCGCTGCCGCCCCGGCCGTTGTTGGGCAGCCAGCCCAGCCGGGCATAGAAGACGACGATGCCGCCCAGCGCCAGCAGGAACGGCGGGGCCATCGCGGCCACCAGCAGCAGCCCGCGCAGCGGCGCCGCGGCCCGCCAGCGCAACGCGCCGGAGAGGGCGAACGCCGCGGCCAACACGAGGGCGACCACGAAGGCGGAGAGGACCAGCTCGACCGTGGCCGGCAGGTACGCGGCGATGTCGGCGGTCACGTCGTGCCGGGTGCGCAGCGAGCGGCCCAGGTCGCCCTGCACGGCGTTCACCAGGAAGCGCAGGTACTGCGTGGCGAGCGGCTGGTCCAGACCGAGGGCGTGGCGCTGGGCGGCGACATCGGCCGCCGACGCGTTGGCCCCCAGGTAGGCGCGTGCCGGGTCGCCCGGCGACACCTGCTGCAGAACGAAGATCAGGAAGGAGAGCACCAGCAGCAGCACGATCGCCGCGCCGAGGCGCTGGAGCAGGAACCGGGCCATCGCCGCCGCCCTACCGGGAGACCCGGAGGAGGCCGCGGATCGCGTCGCCGCCGAGGTTGGCCACGAGGCTCAGCAGGGCGACGGCGATGCCGGGCACGACCGGCACCCACCACTGGGACAGCAGCTGGTTCAGTGCCCGCGCGGTATCGGCTCCCAACTCGGGAGCGGGCGCCTGCTGGCCGAGGCCGAGGAAGGACAGCCCGGCCAGCAGCAGCACCACGTTCCCGACGTCGAGGCTCGCGGTGACCACGGCGGTCGGGACGACACCGGGCAGGATGTGCCGGAACAGCCGCCGGGCCGGCCTGATCCCGGCCAGCCGGGCCGCCTCGACGTGCGGGCGGCTCGCGATGGCCAGCACCTCGCCCCGCACGATCCGGGCGTACAGCGGCCACCACACGATCGCCACGCCGAGCAACGTGTTGTCCAGCCCTGCACCGAGTGCAGCCACCACGGCGATGGCCACCAGCGATCCGGGGAGCGCGAGGAACAGGTCGGTGGTGCGCATCAGGACGGTGTCGACCCAGCCGCCTGCGGCGCCGGCGACCAGCCCGATCAGGCCGCCGACGAGCAGGCCGCTCGCCACGATGATCAGCGCGCTGAACCAGCTGACCTGGACGCCGTAGAGCGTGCGGGAGAGCAGGTCCCGCCCGATGAGGTCGGTGCCGAGCGGGTGGTCGGGGCTCAGCGGCGGCAGGTTGAACCGCCCGGCCGGCTGCACCGGGTCGTAGGGCGCGACCAGGCGGGCGACCGCGGCCAGGACGGTGAGCGCGGCGAGCAGCCCCACCAGCATCAGGTTGACCGGGCGGCCGAACCGCTCGCTCGGCACCAGGCCCGAGCGCAGTCGGGAGCGCAGCGCGAGGGTCGTCATCGCGTCGACCCGTCGCTCACGGCGCTGCCGCTCATGGCGCTGCCGCTCATGGCGCATCCAC
The DNA here is from genome assembly GCA_963841985.1 of uncultured Actinomycetota bacterium. Lineage (GTDB taxonomy): Bacteria > Actinomycetota > Actinomycetes > Mycobacteriales > Pseudonocardiaceae > Pseudonocardia. The sequence goes on along the minus strand of CAWJFD010000024.1, from coordinate 58,035 downwards.
GCCGGAGATGCGGGGAACGGCCTCGAGCAGCGCCACCGTGTAGGGGTGGCGTGGTTCGGTGATGAGCTGCTCGGCCTCGCCGATCTCGACGACGCGCCCGGCCCGCATCACGGCGATCCGGTCCCCCATCAGCCGCGCGACGGCGAGATCGTGCGTGACGAACAGGACGGTCATCCCCATGGCCGCCCGCAGGTCGCGGATGAGTGCCAGCACGCTGGCGGCGAGCGACGCGTCCAGCGCGCTGGTCGGCTCGTCGCAGAGCAGCAACGCAGGCGGCAGGATCGTCGCCCTGGCCAGCGCGACCCGCTGCCGCTGCCCGCCGGACAGCTCGGCAGGGCGCGCGGACAACAGCGACCCCGACAGACCCACCGCATCGAGGGCCGCGGCCACCCTGGCCGCCCGGCCGGCCCGGTCGAGGCGCAGCGGCAGCAGCCGCTCGGTCAGCGTCTCGCCGACCGACAGCCACGGCGTCAACGACGACCCGGCGTCCTGGAAGATCATCTGCACGCCATAGCTGCGGGTCGGCGCCACCGACCCTGCGGTGGGCTGCTGCAGCCCGGCGAGCACCCTGAGCAGGGTCGACTTGCCCGAGCCGCTCTCGCCGACGATGGCGAGCGCCTCGCCGGTGGCGACGTCGAGGTCCACGCCGTCGAGCGCGGTGACCGAGCGGCGCCGACCGGGCCCGCCGACCCGGAAGGTGCAGCGCAGCCCCCGCACCGTGAGAGCAGGGGCGTCGAAACCGGAGTCGCCGAACCGCTCGTCACGAGGGGTGCGCAGCGACAGCCGAGAGGCGAGCAGGCTCCTGGTGTAGTCGTGTTGTGGGCGCCGGACCACCTCGGCGGCTGGCCCGAGCTCGACGAGGTCGCCGCGGTACAGCACCGCGATCCGGTCCGCGATCCGGTCGGCGACGCCCAGGTCGTGGGTGATCAGCAGGACGCTGCAGCCGAAGTCGTCGCGCAGCTCGCGCAGCACTTCCAGCAGCTGGGCCTGGACGGTGACGTCGAGCGCGGTCGTGGGTTCGTCGGCGACCACGAGCCGCGGCCGGCCGGCGACGGCGATCGCCGCCATCACCCGTTGCCGCAGCCCGCCGGAGAGCTGATGCGGGAACACCTGCAGCCGCAGCGGCGCGTCGGCCACCCCGACCGACTCCAGCAACCGGGTCGACTCCGCGTCGTCGCCGGTCACCTCGCCGATCTGCCGGCCGATCCTCTGCGTCGGGTTGAGCGACGTCATCGGGTCCTGGAAGATCGCGCCGAGATCGTCGCGGCGGACCCGGCGCAGGTGGGCGGCCGGGGCGCTGAGCATGTCGACCCCGGCCACCGTGACCGTCCCCTTCGTGCGCGGGCGGCTGTCGGCGGGCAGCAGCCCGAGCAGGCTCAGCGCCAGCACGCTCTTGCCGGAGCCCGATTCGCCGACGAGACCGAGGATCTCGCCGGCCCGGATGTCCAGGTCGACGCCGTGCAGCACCTCACTGCGCTCGCCGTGCCTGACCAGCGACAGCCGCAGCCCGCAGACGCTGGCCACGGGGCCGGTGCACGGGACCGCGGTCGTCGCCCCCGCCGGCGTCATCGCGGACGCTCCGCAGGTCCGCCGAAGGTCGCCGCGTCCGCCGCGACGGCGGCGTGGATGTGCCGCGGCTGGGTCAGCCAGACGTCGTCGCCTGCTGCCGCGATGTGCCGCAGCGCCCGGCTCAGGGCGCGCAACCGGAACGGCACCCCCGAGATGAACGAGTGCAGCACGATGCTCATCACCAGCGGCTGCTCGCCGGTGGCGGAGCGCAGCTCGTCGAACTCGTCGACGACCATGTCGGCGAACTCCGTGGCTGAGGCCTGCCGGCCGATCACCGTCGAGCTGTCGTTGAGCTCGGCGCTGTACGGGATCGCCAGCAGCGGCTCCGACGAGGTCGCCAGCCACACCGGCTGGTCGTCGAAGCGCAGGTCGAGCAGGTAGCGGTAGCCGGCGTGGACGAGCGAGTCGACGGTGCTCGGCGTGTGGGTCAGCCACGGGCTGGACCAGCCGGCCGGCGGCTCGCCCTCGGCCGCGGTGATCGTCGCGGCGGCCCGGCGCAGGTACGCCAACTCCTGTTCGGGGGCCAGGCCGGCGAGCGAGTCGGAGTTGCTGACCCCGTGGGCGATCAGTTCCGCGCCGACCCGGCGAGCGGCGGCCACGACGTCCGGCGCCTCGTCGTAGACGTCGGTGTTGAGCAGCACCGTCGGCGCGATCCCGAAGGAGTGCAGCCGGTCGAACAGCCGGAAGACACCGACCCGGTTGCCGTAGTCCCGCCAGGCGGTGTTGACCAGGTCCGGAGCCGGCACGCCGGGCAGGATGTCCTCGGTGTGGCCGTCGCCGAAGCGGTAGCTCTCCACGCCGACGCAGACGTAGACGGCCAGCCGGGCGCCGCCGGGCCAGCGACCGGCCGGGCGCGAGACCAGCGCGCTGTGGGCGTATCGAGTGATCATCGGTTGCCCACCCGACGCTGCATCCCGACGTCGCGATCGTTCGCGAGCCGGACCATCCGCGCGTAGCTGGGGTGGGCCGCCGCGGCCGACTCCCTGGCGGCGGCGAGGGCCGGGCGGCGGCGGTCGAAGGCCTCGCGGGCCTCGGCGAGCAGGGCCACCTCGTCGAGCAGGGTCACCCGGCCCTGCTCGGCCACCACGACGCCGTCGACCATGACCAGGACCACGTCGCGGCCGTCCTCGCCGTAGACCAGCTGCTCGCGCAGGTCGTTGAGCGGCGTGAACGTGATCGTGTCCAGATCGAGCAGGGCGAGGTCGGCGAGTGCACCTTCGGCGACCACGCCGAGCTCTCCCCCGCGGAGCTGGGCCCGTGCTCCCCCGGCCCACAGGGCGTGCAGGATCTCGGCGGCCGACGGCCATTCCTCGTGGTCGAGGTCGGCCACGTTGTGGATCAGCCCGGCGGTCTTGGCCACCGTCCACACGTTCACGGTGTCGTCGCAGATCGCCTCGTCGGTGCCAAGAGCCACCGGGATGCCGCGGTCCAGCGCCGCGCGCAGCGGCATCACGCCGCTGCCGAGGCGCAGGTTGCTCACGGGGTTGTGCGCGATCACCGCGCCCGCCTCGGCGATCAGGTCCAGGTCGGCCCCGTCGACCCACACGGCGTGGATGACGTTCGTGTGCTCGGCGAGCAGGCCGAGATCGGCGGTGTAGCGGACGAGGGAGCGGCCGGCGAACCGGGCTGCTCGGCGCCCAGCACCCGTTGCGTCCTGGTCTCCAGCATGTGCGCGTACAGCGGCAGGCCGTGCCGGCGGGCGAGCTCGTCGAGGGTCGCGAAGTACTCCGGGCTCACCCGCTGCGGCGCCGACACCGACACCGCGGCGCGGATCCGGTCGCCTGCCGCTCCGTGCCAGGTCCCGATCAGGTGGTCGTAGGCCTGCAGCAGGGTGGCGGCGTCGGCCGGCGCCGGCGCGTCCAGCTCCACCCGCAACGCCGGTCCGGCCAGCTCCCGCAGGAACGGCAGCTTGTCCCCCTCGGGCAGCTCCGGCTGGTCCAGCGCGATGGTGGCCCGGATCCCGCAGTCCCGGTAGGCCGCGGCCACCGCGTCGATGATCTCCGGCGTGGGCCGGGGCATCAGGAAGGCGTCGTCCTGGACGCTGGTGATGCCGCGCTGCAGCATCTCGACCGCAGCCAGGGCGGTCCGCAGGTAGGCCTCGCGCGGGGTCGGGACGAGCGCGGGGTCGGCAGGCGACTCGTAGAGCATGAACAGCTCCAGCGGCAGGCTGCGCACCGACCCCTTGAGGTGGTTGGCCGGCGAGTGGAAGTGGGCGTTGATCAGCCCAGGGAGGAGCAGCCTGCGCCCAGCGGGGGCCACCACCCGGTCGGCCGGCGCTGCCGTGGCGCGGGCGCCGATCGCCTCGATCCGGTTCTCCACCACCAGCACATCGGTGGGCGCGGACATGCCCGACGGGCTGCCGTCGTAGACGTGCACGCCGCGGAAGAGGGTGCTCATCGCCGTGCCGCTTCCCACGCCGCCGACACATCGGGCAGGCCGGAGATCTGACCGTAGGCGCCACCACGGGCCGTCCGCAGGTCCTGGGCGAGCAGGCTCGCGGCGGCGCCGATCGCGGCAGCGACACCCTCCACCACCGGCATCCCGGTCGCCTCGCGCAGCGGCTCCACGAGGTCCGCGAGACCGGCGCAGCCGAGCACGACGGCTTCGGCGTCATCGTCGGCCGCGGCCGCGCGGGCCTGACGGGCGAACGCGTCGAGGAGGTGTTCCGAGCCGCCCTCGAGCTCGGCGACCGCGGCCTCGACGGTCCGGACGGTGCACCGGTGCCCGAGGCCGAGCGACCGGATCACGCGCTCGGAGTGGGCCAGCGTGCGCGGCGGGAGCGTGACCACCACGAAGCGGTGCGCGACCAGGCAGGCGCTGTGCAGCGCGGCCTCGGTCATCCCGACGACCGGTCCGGCGGCCAGCTCGCGGGCGGCCTCCAGCCCGGTGTCGCCGAAGCAGGCGATGACGAAGGCGTCGGACCCGGCGTCGTGGCGTTGCACCTGCTCGACGACGCCAAGGGCCGCCCATGCCTCCTCGGCGTGGCTCTCGACCGATCCCACCCCGCGGCTCGGATGCACGCCGACGACCTCGACGCCGGGCGGCGCCACCGATCGGGCGGCGGCGGTGATCGTCCCGGTGAGCGCGTCGGAGGTGTTGGGGTTGATCACGGTGATGGTCGGCACGGTCAGCACCCGCCCATCGGCACGGGCCGCGGCACGGCGTCCCCGAGCCCGCCGCACGCGATCCCACCGACACCGAACTCGCCGACTCCCGACCGGACGGCGGCGACCAACCCGGACAGACCGGGGCAGGCGATGGCGGCGGTCGCGGCGCGGGCGCCGGCGCGGGCCGCCCGGATCGGGTCGTCGGTGATCAGGTGCACGGCGGCGAACGCGCCGCAGAACGCGTCGCCTGCGCCGGTGCTGTCGACCACCGTGCCCGGCCCCGTCGCGGGGATCTCCACCTGCCCGTCCGGCCACGCGAGCAGGCAGCCGCGCTCGGCCAGCTTGACCACCACCAGCCGCGGCCCGAGCGCAAGGAACGATCGGGCCGCCCGGTGCACGTCGTCCGTGCCGGCCAGCGCGACCGCCTCGACCTCGCTGGGCAGGAAGACGTCGCACCGGCGCACGGCGTTGCGCAGCTCCACCTCGTGGCCGGCGATGTAGTCCTCCTGCGGGTCGAAGTAGAGGACTGCCGAGGTGCGCGGCCGCAACCACGCGGCCAGCCGCAGCTGCGCGCGCAGGGCCATCGCCGACAGCAGGATCCCGCCGGCCGCCAGTGCCGACGCCGGGACGTCCGCCGGCTGCACCGACATGGCTTCGAAATGCTCGTCGCCGGTGACCAGCGTCCAGCTGCGGCTGCCGTCGACCCCGTAGGCCACCCGGTTGCGCACGGTCACATACGGCCGCCGCGGCAGCGAACCGATCTCCGTCCCGGCGAGCAGCAGCGCCGCGTGCAGATCGTCCGGAGCATCGGTCCCGATCGGCGCAAGCACCTGCGGGCGGCCGCCGAGCAGACGCGCCGCCAACGCCGCGAACAGGGCGTCGCCGCCGACCGACGTGGTGGTCACGCCATCCGGCGAGACGACCTCGTCGACGGTCAGGTTGCCGACGCAGATCAGGCTCGGCGCAGCCGGCACGCCCGGCCGGTCAGCCATCGCCCGCCTCCGCGGCCGCGAACCCGGCCATTCCGAGGTGGTAGCCGACGAGCTGGGCCGGCAGCACCGACAGCAGCGGGCTGAGCGGCTCGGGCACCGTCGGCAGGCGCAGGATCGTGTCGGTGAGGCCGTCGAAGGCGTCCTCGCCGTCGGTGGTGACGACGTGCACCCGCCCGCCCCAGCGGCGCGCCTCCCTCGCGGTGTCCACCGCACGGGGAACGGTCGGTCCGCTCGGCGCGAGCAGGAACAGCGGCTCGCCGGCCTTCTGCGAGTTGTAGTGGTGGTACTCCTCCAGCTGCACAGCGAGTGCGTGGCCCGGAGTGCACTCCTTGACCTTGGCCGCGCCCATCACCGCCGCGGCGTAGCTCGGGCCACCGCCGCAGAACAGGACCATCGGGCGCGCCACCTCGCGGGTCGCGAGATCGGCAACGGGCCGGTCGAGCCGTTCCAGGGTGAAGGCCATGGCCGCCGGGAGGTCGTCCATCGCGCGGACCAGGTCCGCGGCGCCGTCGACCCGCCGCCGGATCCCCACCTGCACGGCAAGCTCGTACAGCAGCGCCAGCGCCGCGGTGGACGACTGGGTCGGCCACCCGACCCGGGTGGCGACGATCCGCAACGACGCGTCGGCCTCCCGGTCGAGAGTCGAGCCGGCGGTGTTCGTCAGGCAAACGGTATACGCACCGCGTTGCTGGCTCACGAGAACCGCCTCCACCGTCCGTGTCGTCTCGCCGGAACTGGACAGCGCGACGACCGCCGTCCGCCTGCCGACCAACGGGGCGAGGTAGTAGGCGAGCTCCAGGCTCTGGACCGGCTCGCACGGCACCCCGAGCATGCTCTCCAGGACGGACCTGGCCGCGATCATCACCGCGAACGAATCGCCGGCCCCGCTGAACAGGACCCGGTCGAACCGATCGCTGAGGCGGCCGGCCAGTTCGGCGACCTCCTCCTGGTTGACGGCAAGAGTGGTCGTGACGGCGTCGGGCTGGGCGAACATCTCGCCCCTGGTCGCCTCGACCCGGAACCGGCGTTTCGGGTCCAGCGGATCGTCGGAGGGCAGACCCAGCACGAACTCGCGTTCGGCGGCGGCCACCTCGGCGAGCAACCGGCGGCGACGCTCGTCCAGCGGGCTCGACGCGGTGTCGGGCAACGGGCTGGCTGGCGTCTCGCGCATCAGGCGGCTGTCCGTTCGATCGGCACCGTGAAGCTCGAACGGTATACAGTTTCGGCCGGTTTCGGCGTTTCCGTTCGATCACGTCGCGGTAAACGTGCGCCGGCCGGTACGACGGTCACCACGAGCGCACTCCGCCGCCGACCGGCGAGCCCTTCTGGCCCGCTACCGTCCGGCGATGCAGCATCAGTCCCAGCGGCAGCGCCGCGGCCGTGCGATCGCGATGACCGGCGACGAGCTCGACGCCTTCCTCGCCCAGCAGCGCACCTGCCGGGTGGCGACCGTCGGTCCGGAGGGCCCGCACGCCACCCCGCTCTGGTTCGTCTGGCACGGCGGCGCGCTGTGGCTGACCTCGCTGGCTCGCAGCAGGCGGTGGGCAGACCTGCAGGCCGATCCCCGCATCGCCGTGGTCGTCGACGCCGGCGAGGACTACGCGGACCTGCGCGGTGTGGAGCTGCGCGGGCACGTCGAGATCGTCGGGGAGGTGCCGCGCACGGGCGAGCCGGTGCCGGAGCTGGAGGGCCCGGAGCGGGCGTTCGCCGACAAGTACGGCGGTGGCGTGCTGGAGCACGACGGCCGGCACGGCTGGCTGCGGCTGACCCCGAACAAGATCATCAGCTGGGACTTCCGCAAGCTGCCCGCCGAGCGCCGCCGTTACTCGGCAACGGCCGCACGTCCGGAGTGATCGCCGCGAGCTCGCCTTGGCGCATGTCCCCGCCCTGCGCCCACGGTCAGCGTCCCGCGATGGCGGTCGCGATGCGCACGTTGCGTACGCCACGCGCATGTCCGGACGTGCGCGCGGCGTACGCCCGGTGCGCGCCGTGCTCAGTCTGGGCCGTGCTCCTACGGTGCTCCCGTCACCAGCGGCCAGAGCGCATCCGGGCCCGCGGCGCGCACCGCAGCACCCACCTCGGCGTTCCACTCGGCGTCCGAGCCGTCCTCGTCCCGCCACGCCCACAGCCGCGTCGTGGCCAGCCGCAGGTCGTGCTCGCGGGTGAAGCCGATGGCGCCGTGCACCTGGTGCGCGATCCGGGCGACCACGCCGGCGGACTCCCCGGTGCGGGCCTTGGCCGCGGCGACGGCGAACCGGGTGGACGCCGCGCCGAACCCGTCGGCGGTCGCGATGTCAGCGGCAGCTGCGGCCGCCGCGGCCGCAGCTGCCACCTCCGCGGCGGCCAGCGCCAGCTGCTGCTGCACCGCCTGGAAGCGCGCGATCGGTCGCCCGAACTGCTCCCGCTCCCCCGCATAGCGCACCGAACCGGCCAGCGCCGCCTCGGGCCGCCCCGGCGAGCAGCTGCGCCCGCCCGAGCGCCGCCCGCAGTCGGAACTGCGCCGCCGCCCCGGCCGGGGCCGGTACCACCGCCAGGGCGCGAACGCCGCGGTAGGGCTCCCCGACGATCACTTTCTCCCGCGGCTCCTCGGCGAGGTTCGTCCCGTCGACGATGACGAGCGCCTCCGGGTCGAGCAGCACCACGTGCGCCGGGGTCAGCACGACGACACCGGCCGCCGCCCGGGCCCACGGCACCCTGCGCAGCGTGCCCGCGACCCGGTCGCCGGAGACGTCGAGATCCGCGACGACCGCCGACAGCGGCCCGGCCGGGAGCGCGATGCCCGCGGTGTGCAGCAACCACCCGGCCAGCAGGTCGGTCTCCACGAGCGGCACTCGAGCGGCATGCGCTCCCGCGGCGGTGAGCAGCACGGCCGCGTCGGCGAGGCTCCCTCCGCTGCCGCCCGCCGCTTCCGGCAGCGTCAACCGGGCGAGCCCACTGCCCTCGAGGGTCTTCCAGAGCGGAGCGTCGAACCCGACACCCGGCCGCGTCGAGGACCTCTGCGCCGTCCCGGCGAAAATGGACTCGGCGAGTTCTCGGAGCTCATCGCTCATCCCGACCTCCTCATCACGCTGCCCTCTTCATCAACGCTGCCCTCTTCCCCGCGGCTCCCACCGAACGGCTCACACCGAGTCGGATCCCGTCAACGCAAGCCGAGGCCGCGGGCCACGATGCTCCGCAACACCTCGTTCGTCCCACCACGCAGGGTGAACCCCGGCGCGTGCAGAACGGCGTCGGCCAACAACCGGGCGAAGCCGCCGGGAGCACCCGGATCGGGCGGCGTGGCGACCAGCAGCCGAGCCGCGTCCACCACCTCGTTCTCGTACCGGGTGCCGAGGTCCTTCACCACCGCCGCGGCCAGCTCCGGTGCCTCCCCCGATTCCAACGCCCCGGCGATCGCCAGCGACATCCGGCGCAGCGCCCACAGCCGCGTGACCAACCCGCCGATCTCGCGGTCGACGCCCTTGACCACCCTCAATTCCCCGATCATCGCGGTGAGCAGCGGAAACGTCGACAGGAACCGCTCGGGGCCGCTGCGTTCGAAGGCCAGCTCGCTGGTGACCTGTCGCCAGCCGGCCCCGATCTCGCCCAGCACCCGCTCGTCGGGCACGAACACCCGCTCGAACACGACCTCGTTGAAGTGATGTGCGCCGGTGAGGAGCGGGATGGGTCGGATCTGCACGCCGGGGGAATCGAGCTCGACGATGAACTGGGAGAGGCCCGCGTGCCGGTTGCCCTCGTCACGCGGGGCGGAGCGGGCCAGCGCGAAGAAGGCGTGCGCGTGGTGCGCCCCGGACGTCCAGACCTTGGTGCCGGTGAGCTCCCAGCCGCCCTCCACCCGGTCGGCCCTGGTGCGCACGGCAGCGAGGTCGGAGCCGGCGTCGGGCTCGCTCATCCCGATCCCGAAGTAGACCGTGCCCGCGGCGATGCCCGGCAGGTACCGCTGCCGCTGCGCCTCGGTGCCGAAGCGCATCAGGGACGGGCCGATCTGGCGATCGGCGATCCAGTGGGCGGCCACCGGTGCGCCGGCCGCGAGCAGCTCCTCGGTCACCACATAGCGGTCCAGCGCGGAAGCACCGTGGCCGCCGTACTCCCGCGGGATCGTCATGCCCAGCCAGCCGCGCCTGCCGAGCTCGGCGGAGAACCGCTCGTCCCAACCGGAGAGCCACACGTCCGCGCGCGGGGTCCATGCGCCCGCGTCCCGCTCCGCCGCCAGGAAGGCCCGCACCTCGGCGCGAAGCTCCGCGACCCGCGGCGGCAGCTCGATCGGGCGGGGAATGAGGGCGGGCAGCCGGCGCACGGATGCGGTCATCGGCCCATCCTCAGGTATCTCCCCACCTGCGAACAGCACTGTCGAACGAAAGGGGGGCAGGAGGTGAATCCGGCCGGCCGCGATGGCACGATCACGGTCATGACCAGGAATTCGAGCGACGAGGCCCGAGTGATCGATCAGGTCGACACGGGACTGTTCATCGGCGGGACATGGCGGTCCGCGGCGGCGGGTGCGACGTTCCCCGTCGACGACCCGTCCACCGGGAAGGTGCTGCGCGAGGTCGCCGACGCCAGCCCCGAGGACGGGATGGACGCCCTCGCCGCCGCTGTCTCGGCGCAGGCGGAGTTCGCCGCGATGCCGCCAAGGGAACGCGGCGAGATCCTCCGCCGGGCGTTCGAACTGATCACCGAGCGCGCCGACGACCTCGCGTTGCTCATGACGCTGGAGATGGGCAAACCCATCGCCGAGTCCAAGGGCGAGATCACCTACGCCGCCGAGTTCTTCCGCTGGTTCGCCGAGGAGGCGGTCCGGATCGAGGGCGGCTACGCGGTCGCCCCGAACGGCGCGAGCCGCTTCCTGATCCACAAACAGCCGGTCGGGGTGTGCCTGCTGATCACGCCGTGGAACTTCCCGATGGCGATGGGCACCCGCAAGATCGGCCCGGCGATCGCCGCCGGCTGCACGATGGTGCTCAAGCCCGCCTCGCTGACCCCGCTCTCGATGTTCGCCCTGGCCGGGATCCTCGCCGAGGCCGGCTTGCCCGACGGCGTGCTGAACGTCATCACCACCTCGCACTCCGGCGCCGTGATGGAGCCGCTGATCCGCGACGGCCGGGCCCGCAAGCTGTCGTTCACCGGCTCTACTGTGGTGGGTCGCACGCTGCTGAAGCAGGCTTCCGAGACGGTGCTGCGGACGTCGATGGAGCTGGGCGGCAACGCCCCTTTCCTGGTGTTCGACGATGCCGACCTGGACCGGGCCGTCGAAGGCGCGATGCTGGCCAAGATGCGCAACATGGGCGAGGCCTGCACCGCCGCGAACCGGTTCCTGGTGCAGCGCTCCGTGGCCGCGGAGTTCGGCGACCGGTTGGCGGAGCGGATGGGCGCGCTCGTCGTCGGGCGCGGCACCGAGGACGGCGTGCAGGTCGGCCCGCTCGTGGATGCGGACGGCCGGGAGAAGGTCGCCGAGCTGGTCGGCGACGCGGTCGACCGCGGCGCGCGGGTGCTGGTGGGGGCCGAGGCCGTGGACGGGCCGGGGTACTTCTACCGTCCGACCGTGCTCGTGGACGTGCCCCGCGAGGCCCGGCTCTCCCGCGAGGAGATCTTCGGCCCGGTGGCTCCGATCATCGTGTTCGACACCGAGGACGAGGCCGTCGCCGCCGCGAACGACACCGAGTTCGGCCTGGTCAGCTACCTGTTCACGGAGAACATCGGCCGTGCGCTGCGGGTGTCCGAGCGGTTGGAGAGCGGCATGGTGGGGCTCAACACGGGTCTCGTCTCCAACCCGGCGGCACCCTTCGGGGGGATCAAGCAGTCCGGGCTCGGCAGGGAGGGTGGCCGCGTCGGCATCGAGGAGTACCTGGAGACCAAGTACGTGGCCATCGGGCTGTAGCCGGGCCTGGGGAGACTTAGGCTCGGGTGCGCGCGGCCGGGGGATGTCGGGCCCGGCCGGCGGGCGGTCGCTGACCGGGGGGGTGACGGTCGCTTCCTCCAGCTGCGGCGCCCGCCGGGCCCGGCCCGGCGATCTGCGCGTCCGGCGGCGCTCGGCGGTCAAGGTGCGCAGCACCCGCCGATCGTCGCCGACGGTGCGCGGCCGGCAGCGGCCTGCGATCGGTTCCCGCTCGATCGACGGCACCTCGGCAAACCGGCCACCCGTCGCGGCGAACCGGCAGCTGAGCAGCGTCTCGATCTCGATGCCGTCGCCCCACAGCGGGGTGTCGGCGCGGGTCGGGGCGGCGATCGAGGGCAGCTCGAGCACCGGCAGCAGATCGGCCCAGAACGCGTGGTAGCCGAAGCACAGGTCGGTCTGGGTGGCTCCGAAGAAGGCCGTTGCGACGCCGTTCAGGAGCGCCAGGCGGACACGGTGGAACGCGGTGACCCCGATCGGGCCGCCGCCGGCGACGAAGCGGCTGCCGGTGGCGAAATCGGCTCCCGCGACCAGCGCGGCGACGAACGCCGGGATCTCGCTCGGGTCGGCCGTGCCGTCGGCGTCGAAGGTGACGATGATGTCCCCGGTGGCCGCGGCGAAACCGCAGGCCAACGCGTTTCCCTTGCCCGAGCGGGTCTGGGTCACGACCTTCGCGGTGGGCAGTGCGCGGCGCGCGATCTCCACGGATCCGTCGGTCGAGCCACCGTCGGTGACGATCACTTCGGCGACGGGCGGACGGATCGCGGCGATCGCCGGCAACAACGCCTCGAGGTTGCTGGCCTCGTTGCGGGCCGGCACGACGACGGAAACCCGCGGGTTGCCGCTGCGTGCCATCTCCCCGCTCCCCAACCGCCGCATGTGCGCTGTAGCGCCCTTGTGCTGACCGTCGATCGAACGGGTCGTCTCGTTACGTCGGCCTTCCGAGGTGTGCAGGGACGTCAGGTACGGCGATCGTCGAGGCGTCTTTGACGCAGAGGGGACTTCTTCCCGCCAGTTCTTTGCGGTTGCCGCATAGTCGCGACTAACCTGATCCGGTTCCGGTCGGCGGACGGCGAGGAGGTCGGCGTGGTCATCGCGATGCACATGAGCGACGGGCTGGTGAACGCACCGACCGCGGTGGCCTTCGGCCTGGTCGCGATGCTCGGAATGGCCCTCTCGGTGCGCCGTGCCCGTGCGGATCTCGACGACCGGACGGCCCCGATGGCCGGCCTCGTCACCGCGTTCGTGTTCGCCGTGCAGATGATCAACTTTCCGATCCTGCCCGGAGCAAGCGGCCACCTGCTCGGCGGTGCGCTCGTGGCGATCCTGGTCGGGCCGTGGGTCGGCTCCCTGTGCATCGCCATCGTGCTGGTCGTGCAGTCGTTGCTGTTCGCCGACGGGGGCTTGACAGCGCTCGGCACCAACATCACCAACATGGCGCTCATCGGCGTGCTCGCCGGCTACGCGATCGCCGTGGTGATGCGCCCGCTGGCCCGGCGCGGCCGGGGCGGGTTGATCGCCACCGCGTTCACCGCCGCGTTCATCGGCACCGTGGTCGCCTCGCTCGGCTTCGTCCTCGAGTACGCCGTCGGCGGAGCCGGGGCCACCTCGCTGGGCACCGTCTTCACCCTGATGGTCGGATTGCACGCGCTGATCGGCATCGGCGAGGGGATCATCACCGCCGCCACCGTGGGTGCCGTCGCCGCGATCCGACCGGATCTGGTCTACCTCCTCCGCGGCACCGAGGTGCCGCTGATCGTGCACGGCGACGGAAGGCAGGACATCATGACCGAACCGACCGTGAAGAAGCGTGGCACCGGCTTCTTCCTCGGCTTCCTCATGGTGACGTTGATCATTGCCGGCGGCCTCTCCTACTTCGCCAGCCCGCATCCCGACGGCCTGGACAGCGTCACGCTCGAGGGTTGCCAGGTGGTCCCCATCGACGGTGGCACTGCCGGCGGCCATGAGCAGCTCGACGGCAGCTGCATCGCGCAACACGCCACCGACAGTCCCACCGTCGGCAGCCCGCTGGCCGACTACAGCATCTTCGGCGGCGACGGCACCGTCGGCCCGGCCGGGATCATCGGCGTGCTCGTCACGCTGGGGATCGCCGGCAGTCTGTTCTGGTTGCTGCGACGGCGCGACGGCGCCCGATCCGGCCGCTAGGCGCTTCGTGGGAGCCGGCCACGCGCATCCGCTCTACCTCACCGGAAGCTCGCCGGTGCATCGGTTGCCGTCCGAGGTCAAGATCGTCTCTGCGTTCCTCGGTGTGCTGTGCGTGGTGGCGACCCCCCGCGAGGCGTTCTGGGTGTTCGGCGGCTACCTGCTGCTGCTGATGGCGGTGTGGGTGATGGCCGGGATCCCGCCGACCTGGATGGCACGCCGGTCGCTGATCGAGGCGCCGTTCGTGGTGCTCGCGGTGCTGCTGCCGTTCACCGGCGGCGAGCCCCATGTCGAGTGGTGGGGGTTGACACTCTCGGAACCCGGGCTGCTCGGCGCGTGGAACATCCTGGTCAAGGGCACACTGGGGGTGCTCACCTCGCTGACGTTGGCGGCCACGACCCCGCTCAGGGAGCTGCTGCTGGGGATGCAGCGGCTGCGCGCCCCCGCGATGGTGATCACTATCGCCACCCTGATGCTGCGCTACGTCGACGTGATCGTCGGCGAAGCCCGGCGGATGCGGGTGGCCCGGATCTCCCGCGGACACGACCCGCGCTTCCTCTGGCAGGCCGGCGCGACGGCGCGCGGGGTCGGCTCCCTGTTCGTGCGTTCCTACGAGCGGGGCGAGCGGGTGCACCTGGCCATGCTGTCGCGCGGGTGGACCGGCGAGATGCCCCGGTTGTTCGACGCCGTCACCACCCGCCGGCACTGGGTTCTGGGCCTGAGTCCGGCGGCGGTGGCACTGACGCTCGCGATCGCCGGCTGGGCGACGACGTGAGCAACCCGGGAGAATCCGGCCCCGCAACCGGATCGGTCCCCGTAACCGAATACCTCGCCGTGCCGCCATCACTGGAGATCGCCGGGCTCGCCTTTGCCTACCCGGACGGCCATCAGGCGCTGTTCGGGGTCGACCTGACCATCCGACGGGGTGAGCGGGTCGCGTTGCTCGGCCCCAACGGCGCCGGCAAGACCACGCTGGTGCTGCATCTCAACGGCATCCTCGATGCCGGACACGGCACCGTCGCGATCGGCGGGCTCCCGGTGCGGCGCCAGCACCTGCGCGAGATCAGGCGCCGGGTCGGCATCGTGTTCCAGGACCCGGACGACCAGCTGTTCATGCCCAGCGTGGGCGAGGACGTCGCTTTCGGACCGGCCAACTTCGGTGTCTCCGGGGCCGCGCTGCGGGCCCGGGTGGACACGGCACTGCAGACCGTGGGGATGCTGGCGCACCGGGACCGATCCCCGCTGCACCTCTCCGGCGGGCAGCGCAGGCGGGTGGCGCTGGCCACCGTGCTGGCCTGCGAGCCCGAGATCCTGGTGCTCGACGAACCGTCGTCGAACCTGGATCCGGTGGCGCGCCGGGAGCTGGCCGACGTGCTGCTGACGATCGACGCCACCATGCTCATGGTCACCCACGACCTGCCGTACGCACTGCAGCTCTGCCCGCGCAGCGTCGTGCTCGACGGCGGGGTGGTGGTCGCCGACGGGCCCACCGCCGAGCTGCTCGCCGATCCGGAGCTGCTGCGCCGGCACCGCCTCGAGCTGCCGTTCGGCTTCACCCTGGGCTGATGCCGGGCGGCCGGTGTCCGAGGTCAGTCCTTCGGCGGGCTCGGGTAGCCGGGGCGCGGCCGTGGGTCCGGATCGTGGTCGGGCGCAGCCGGCATGCCTCGCGGCGGCGTGGGCAGCGCGCTCTCCGGCAGCCCACGCCCGTCGTCTTCCGAGAACGATGGCGGCGCCGGGCGGCGGCCTCGCGTCGCATCCGGCCGCGCGGGCGGAGGCAGGTGCGGCGCAAGCGGGAGCGGCGGTTCGACCGCACCGAGGGCCGGCACCTCCTTGCGGGCCTGGGCTTCGGCGTCCGCCACGGCCTTGGCCAGCGCGGGGTCGCCCGCCGTGTCGAACCAGTCCTTGATCAGTTCGTCGTCGTCCTCCGGCCTCGACGCGGCCACCGCATCGTCGACGGGAGACGGTTCGAAACGGAACACGCCGTCGTCGCCCGGAGCGCCGAGCATCCGGGTGAAACCCTCGAGGGCCTTGCCGAAGTCCGACGGCACCAGCCAGACCTTGTTGGCCTCGCCCTGCGCCATCTGCGGCAGCGTCTGCAGGTACTGGTAGGCCAGCAGCTCCGGGGTGGGTTTGGCCGCCTTGATCGCCGCGAACACCTTCTCGATCGCCTTGGCCTCGCCCTGCGCCTCCAGGTAGCGGGCGGCCCGGTCACCCTGGGCCCGCAGGATCCTGGCCTGCCGGTCGGCCTCTGCGGTCAGGATCGCGGCCGTCTTGGCGCCCTCGGCGGACAGGATCTGGCTCTGCTTCTGTCCCTCGGCGCTGCGGATCGCCGACTCCCGCTGACCCTCCGCGGTGAGGATCATGGCGCGCTTCTCGCGGTCGGCCTTCATCTGCCGCTCCATCGACTCCTGGATCGACGCGGGCGGGTCGATGGCCTTGATCTCGACACGAGCCACCCGGATCCCCCAGCGGCCGGTGGCCTCGTCCAGCTCGCCGCGCAGCACGGTGTTGATCTGGTCGCGGGAGGTCAGCGTGCCCTCGAGGCTCATCCCGCCGACCACGTTGCGCAGCGTGGTGGTGGTGATCTGCTCGACCCCGAGGATGTAGTCCGAGATCTCGTAGACCGCCGACTTCGGGTCGGTGACCTGGTAGTAGACGACCGTGTCGATGTTCACCGTGAGGTTGTCCTGGGTGATCACCGGCTGCGGCGGGAACGACACCACCTGCTCGCGCAGGTCGATCCTCTCCCGCACCTTGTCGATGAACGGCACGAGGAACGCCAGGCCGGGATCGGCCGTGCTCTTGAACCGGCCCAGCCGTTCGATCACGGCCGCTGTGGCCTGCGGGATGATCTGCACCGCCTTCACTATCGAGACCACGACCAGCACCACGATCAATGCCACGATGATCAGCAGTACCGTGCTTGCGTCCACCGATTTCCCTTTCTGATTCGCCGAACCGACCGCACGACCGGGCCGACGCTAGTCCTGGGGTACGACAAGAGCCGTGGCCCCCGAGATGTCCATGACCGTGACCTTGGCGCCGGGCTCGATGACGTGAAGTCCGTCGAACGAGCGCGCCGACCACAGATCACCGCCGATCTTCACCTGGCCGCTGTGCCCGTCGACCCTGTTCACCACGAATGCCGTGTTGCCGACGAGCGCCCGGTGATGCATCACGGAATGGTCGATGCCGCGGTCGAGCTTGCGCCGAAGCGCCGGTCGCACGGCGAACAGCAGCAGCACCGAGGCCACCGCGAACACCCCGACCCCGACGAGCAGATTGTCCGGGAACAGGACCGAGGCGCCGGCTGCGGCAAGTGCTCCCCCACCGAGCATCAGGAGCACGAACTCGCCGGCGAGCACCTCGGCCGCGATCAGCGCCAAGCCCGCGATGAGCCAGATCACGGCAGCCGTCATGCCGCAGATCCTGCCAGAAATCACTGCTGCGTGATCACACCGTCACGAAATCGATGAGTTGTTCCACGGCGGAGATCAACGGCGTCTCCAGATCCCGGAAATCGCGCACCGCACCGAGCACCCTGCGGGCCCCGTCGGCTGGCTCTCCCCAGCGCAGGTCGGCGCAGATCCCGGTTTTCCAGTCGACCCCACGCGGCACGTGCGGCCATGCCCTGATCCCGACCACGGACGGCTTCACCGCCTGCCACACGTCGACGTACGGGTGGCCGGTGACCAGCACGTACGGCCCCGCCGCCGCGGCCGCGGCTCGGGACTCCTTGGAGCCGGAGACGAGGTGGTCGACCAGCACGCCGAGCCTGCGCTGCGGCCCGGGGCCGAACTCGGCCACGGCGGCGGCCAGATCGTCCATGCCGTGCAGGGGTTCCACCACCACCCCCTCCACCCGCAGGTCGTGTCCCCAGACCCGCTCCACCAGCTCGGCGTCGTGCAGGCCCTCGACCCAGATCCGGGCGGCCCGGGCGGTGCGGGCGGTGTGTCCCTGCACCTTCACCGATCCCGACGCCGAACGCGCGCGTGCGGCGGGCGCCCGCCGGGGCGGCACCAGGGTGGTCGGCATCCCCTCCACCAGGAACGCGGCCGGCAGCAGCGGGAACACCCTGCGGCGGCCGTGCCGGTCCTCGAGGGTCACCTCGCGGATGTCGACCGCGACGACGGCACCGCAGAACCCGCTGGCCGGGTCCTCGACGACCAGGCCGGCGGCGGCGGGCAGCTCGGGGATCGTGCGCCGGACCCGGTTCCGGGTCCCGTCGGCAGCGAAGATCCCCCGGTAGTCGTGGGTCGGCACCCCCGCTTTCTACCGGGCCGGCCTCCGGTCACCGCTGCGACACGCCCACTCGCCGGCCGGCCCGGCGCACGTCACCGGCGATTACCGGCGGTCGCCGGTTTCACCCGCACGGCAGGAGTGCCGTGATCGGCTGATCTGGCTAGCCTGACGCCGTGCCCTGCCCCTCCGCCACCTTCACCGTGTGGTCTTCAGCCTGGTTGTCCGGCGCCGCTGCGCCGGACGACGTGCTGGACGCCCTCAGCCCGTGGGCGGAGGCGCACGACGTGCAGGCCGCCGACGCCGGCACAGCCGAGCTCACCACCCTGCCACCGCCGGGCGCGCCGGTGTCGTCGGTGATGTTCCTGCTCGCGGCCCTGCGCCGGGCCACGGCGGGTGGGTCGGCGAGCTCCAGCCCGGCCCGCCTGGTACTCGCTGCGCCCGGTGACGTCCGCGGGCTCCCCCGCCCTGGCGCCTTCAGCCGCGAGGCGACCGACACCGGCGAGGGCGTGCTGTTCGCCGAAGCCGGGCTGGGTATCGTGCCGCGGCCGGTGGCCGACGGCGTGTTGCGGTGGACGGTCTACCCGGTTCCCGACGCGGGGCCGCCTCCGGAGTTCGTGGCGCTGGCCCAGGCCGAGCGGGACCTGCGCGAGCAGGTGCGGCAATCGGCGTCGGTGCTGACCTCGCTCGGCGTGGCCCGGCACCGACCCGGCGTGCGCGAGGAGATCGCGGCCGCACTGCGTGCCCGTCCGAAGTCGCTGTGGCCGGCCGGGATGCCCGGCCAGCCGCTGCGGGTGCTGCAGCACGCCGACGAGGTGGAGGCCATCCTGGCCGCGGCATCGGTGGACGAGCCGGGCGGCGCGCTGTCGGCCTCGGCCGCCGTGGCCCGGCGGGAGGCGCTGCGACCGATCGAGACGGCGGTCCGGGTGGCGCGGCGGGCGGCGGTCGCCGAGGCCGTCCGCGTACTTGCCGGCAGCACCACTTACCCCTGAGCGGTCGCTGAGCTCGGACGGAGCCGGACCGCACAGGCGCCGGCGACGAGCGCCAGCGCCGCGGCGATCACCAACACCAGGTGCAGCCCGGAGACCAGCCGGGCCGGCCCCGCGGTCAGCGCCCCGAAGAGGGCGACCCCGAGCACGCTGCCGGTCTGCCGAGCGCTGTTCAGCGTTCCGGCCGCGATCCCGGAGCGCGACCGGTCGACGCTGCCCAGCAGCGCCGACGTCATCACCGGTACGAGCAGCCCGAGACCGAGGCCGATCACGAACAGCTGGCCGACGAACGCCGGGAAAGCGGTGCCGGCGTCGATCCCGAGCAGCGCCAGGCAACCCGCCGCCGACAGGCCTGCGCCCACCGCGACCGCCACGCGCGGACCGACCGCAGCGGCGAACCGGCCGGCCACCAGGTTGCCTACGATGATCGCCAGGCTCATCGGCAGCAGGGCGAGCCCGGTGATCAGTGCTGATCGCTGCTGCGCGCACTGGAAGAACAGGGCGAGCACGAAGATGAGCCCGTAGAACGCAATGTTGATCAGCAGGCCGATGCCGGTCGCAGCGCTGAACGTCGGCGACCGGAACAGCCGAAGCGGCAGCATCGCCCGGGAGCTGCGGGCCTCGATCGCCAGGAATGCCGTCCCGGCCAGCACCGCGACGGCGTAGCCGGCGAGCACCGGCGGGGCGGTGAAGCCCGCGCCGCCACCGGCGATCGTCGCGGCGGCCGACGCGCCCAGCGCCGCCACGGCCGCGACCTGGCCGGGCAGGTCCAGGCCGACACCGCGCAGCCGCGGGGTCTCGGTGGTACACCGGGCTGTGAGCAGGACGCCGAGCAGGCCGACCGGCACGTTCAGGAAGAAGATGGCCCGCCAGCCCACCGTCGCGGTCAGCAGGCCACCGAGCAACGGACCGGCGCTGAGCACCACGCTGGCCCCGGTGGCCCACAGACCGACGGCGCGAGCCCGGGCTGCCGGCTCCGGGTAGGCGTGGTTGAGCAGGGTCAACGAGCAGGGCACGAGGATCGCGGCACCGACGCCCTGCACCGTCCGGGCCGCGACCAGCCAGTCGACGGAGAGCGCCAACCCGCAGCCCACCGAGGCGGTGGTGAACACGACGAAGCCGGTGAGGAACATGCGCTTGGCGCCGAGCCGGTCGCCGAGCGCACCCGCGGTCAGGATCAGCGCCGCGAACGCGACCGTGTAGGAGTTGACGACCCACTGCAACGCGCCGATTCCGCCGCCGAGGACCGAGCCGATCGACTGCACGGCCACGTTGACCGCGGAGACGTCGAGCTGGACGACCGCGAACCCGAGGCTGGTCGCCAGTAGCGCCATCCCGCTCCGAACTCCGGTGTCACTGGTGATCATGTGACCGACGCTAGGACGGCAACGTTTCGACCGGCATGGAAACGTCGGTGGCTAGCCTGGATGCATGGCAACCCGATCCGACGCTTCCTCGGTGGATCGATACGGAGACGCCGACATCGCCGCGATCGGCGGCCTGCTCGGTGACCCCGGACGGTGCCGGATGCTGCTCGCCCTCGACGACGGCCGCGCACTGCCCGCCAGCCGGTTGGCCGCGGAGGCCGGGGTCGCGCCGGCCACGGCGAGCAGCCACCTGAACAAGCTGCGCACGGCCGGATTGCTGACCGTCGAGCCGCACGGACGGCACCGCTACTACCGGCTGGCCGGACCCGACATCGGCAACCTGCTGGAGATCATGGGCCGGCTCGCTCCACCGGCTCCGGTCCGCTCACTGCGGCAGAGCAAGCGTGCCGATGCGCTCCGCAGGGCACGGACCTGCTACGACCATCTGGCCGGGCGGCTGGGTGTCGAGCTGATGACCCGGTTGATCCAGGCCGGCCACCTCACCGGCGGCGACGGCCGGCATCATCCGGAGCTCGCGCGCTCCGATCCCCTGGCCGGCTTCGGCCACGACGTCGACTATCGGCTCACCCCGCTCGGCCACTCGTTCCTCACCGATTTCGGGGTGGTGTTGCCGCGCGGCCGGCAAGCGATCCGCTACTGCGTCGACTGGAGCGAACAGCGCCACCACCTGGCCGGCGGCCTCGGCCGCGGCCTGCTCGATCGGCTGCTCGCCATGGACTGGATCCGGCGCGCACCCGACGACCGGGCCGTACGGATCACCGACCTCGGCCGCGACGGCCTCGCCAGCACGTTCGCCCTCACCCCACCCGGCTGAACCGCACACCCGAACGTCGTGTCGGGTCAGCGCGACACGTCCCGGCCGAGCGTCTCCGGCATCGCCCACACCGCGACCAGGCTGATCAGCCCGACCACGATCATGTAGGCCGACACCGACAGCGAGGTGCCGGTCGAGGACTGCAGCGCGGTGGCGATCAGCGGCGCGAACCCGCCGCCGAGCACCGCTCCGACCGCGTAGGAGAACGAGGCGCCGCTGTAGCGGTAGCGGGCCTCGAACAGCTCCGCGAACAACGCGGACTGCGGCCCGTACGAGGCGCCGAGGCCGATGGTGAGCACGACCACCGCGATGATCATCAAGGCCGCTTCGCGCGAGTCGATCAGCAGGAAGAACGGGATCGACCAGAGCACCAGCAGCACCGAGCCGACCAGGTAGACCGGCCGGCGGCCGATCCGGTCCGACCAGATCGCCGAGGCCACGATGCTGAGCAGCCATGTCACGCTGCCGACGATCACCACGACCAGCATCAGGTTGCGGCTGACCTTCAGCACCGAGGTGCCGTAGGACAGCAGGTAGGCCAGGAACACGTATCCGATGGCGGTGTTGGCGATGAAGCTCGCCGAGGCCACCACCAGCGCCCGCGGGCGCTCCCGGAACACCTCGACGATCGGGCTGCTGCTGCGCGCGCTCTCGGCGCGCAGCGCGCGGAACACCGGGCTCTCCTCGACCGACAGCCGCACGTACAGCCCGACCCCGACCAGCACGATGGACAACAGGAACGGCACCCGCCAGCCCCAGCTGGCGAACTCCTCGTCGGACAGCGCGTTGCCCACCGCGAAGAACACCAGCTGGGCCAGGATCAGCCCGGCCGGCACCCCGATCTGGGAGAACGAGCCGTAGCGGCCGCGCTGCGCGGCCGGGGCGTGCTCGACGGCCATCAGCGCCGCGCCGCCCCACTCGCCGCCGGCCGACAGCCCCTGCAGCAGCCGCAGCACCAGCAGCAGCACCGGGGCCAGCAGGCCCACCTGCTCGTAGGTGGGCAGCAGCCCGACGCCGACCGTGGCCAGGCCCATCACCAGCAGCGACGCCACCAGCATGGCCTTGCGGCCGATCCGGTCCCCGAAATGCCCCCACAGCACCCCGCCGATCGGACGGGCCAGGAAGCCGGCTCCGAGCGTGGCGAACGCGGCCAGGGTGCCCGAGGCGGGCGACAGCGCGGAGAAGAACTGCGAGCCGAAGATCAGCGCCGCCGCCGTCGAGTAGATGAAGTAGTCGTACCACTCGATCGTCGTACCGACCGCGCTGGCCACGGCCACCCGCCGCAGCTGTCGTCGATCGACCTGCCCGGTCGCGGGACCCGCAGTCATCGCAGCACCTCACCGCGGGTTTCGGGCAGGGTCAGGATCACCAGGAACGCGATCGCGGCACCGGTCGCGACGTACCAGAAGAACACATCCGCCAGCCCGGCCGCCGACAGCGACTGGATGACGAGCGGAGCGGTGCCGCCGAAGAGCGCGACCGTCAGGTTGTACCAGGCGCCGATACCCAGCCCGCGCAGCTCGGTCGGGAACAGCTCGCTCATGATCGCCGGGGCGATGGAGGTCATCATCGTGTAGAGACCGAGCCCGACGCAGAACACCACCAGCAGGTTGCCGACGCCCGGGCCGATCAGCGACGACAGCGGCACCATCAGCACCGCCGTCGCGGCCGACCACACCAGCAGCTGCGGCTTGCGCCCGAACCGGTCCGAGAGCATCCCCATCGGGTACTGCAGCAGGACGAACAGCGCGGTGGCGATGGACAGCGCGACGAAGACCTCGCCGGGGTCGGCACCGCGGGACGTCACCGCGAACGGGGTGAGCGCGGAGAAGAACGTGTAGTAGCAGAGCGTGGACAGCAGCGTGAACCCGATCAGCTGGCCGACGGCCTTCGGGTGCTCGCGCAACGTCGTCAGCAACGGATGCTTCAGCGCCTCGGCCTTGCGCTTGTTCTCCTCGAACTGGTCGGTCTCCGGCATCGCCCTGCGCAGCCAGAGCCCGACCAGCCCGAGCACTCCCCCGATCAGGAACGGGATCCGCCACCCGTAGGACGCGAGCTCGTCCTTGCTGAGCATCGCGGTCAGCAGCGCGCCCAGCAGCGAGGCCAGCAGCACCGCCGCGCCGGTCGAGATGTAGAAGAACGACGAGTAGCGGCCGCGGCGCTCGGGGGGCGCGATCTCGGCCAGGTAGGCCGAAGCGTTGGACACCTCGCCGCCCAGCGACATGCCCTGGGCGATCCGGGCGAGCAACAGCAGGATCGGCGCCAGCCAGCCGACCATCGCGAACGTCGGCAGCAACCCGATGGCCAGCGAGCCGCCCGCCATCAGCGCGATGGTCAGCATCATCGCGGTGCGACGGCCGCGCAGGTCCGCGAAACGACCCAGCAGCCAGCCGCCGAGCGGCCGGAAGAAGAACGCCAGCGCGTAGGTGGCCAGCGTGCTGATCAGCGCCAGTGCGGCGTTCTCCTTCGGGAAGATCTGCGTGGCGAAGAAGATGCTGAACGTCGCGTAGACCGTCCAGTCGTACCATTCGATGGCGTTCCCGACCGAGGCCGCCACCAGCGTCCTGACCGGTAGCCGATGCTCCGATGCGGACGGCGCGACAATGCTGCGCTCCGACATGGCTCCTCCGGTGTTGCGGAGTGTGAGTTTCCCGGCAGGCTAGACAAGGCGGCGTGAACCGGCATCCGCTGGCACATCAGGTTTGACTTATATAAGCAACTAGCTATAACGTGCCGCCGTGCACGCTTTCGACGTGCTCGGCGACCCCGTCCGCCGGCGCATCCTCGAACTGCTCGCCACCGGCGAGCAGACCTCGGGCGCCGTCACCGCGGTGGTGCGGGAGGAGTTCGGGATCTCCCAGCCGGCGGTGTCGCAGCACCTCAAAGTGCTACGGGACAACGGTTTCGCCGCGGTACGGGCCGCCGGTACCCGCCGGCTCTACGCGGTGCGGACCGAGCCGCTGCGCGAGGTCGACGCATGGCTCGACGGATTCCGGCGGTTCTGGACTCCCCATCTCGAGGCATTGGGCACGGAGTTGGCCCGCGGCCGCCGGGACCGTCGCCGATCGGAAACCACTGAAGGGAACGAAGCATGATCGATGTTCAGCACCAGATCAGCGCCGTCGAGCGGCAGGTCGGCAGCCGCACGCTGGCGGCCGGCGAAGCGCGGGTCGTGACCGTCGTCCAGCGCTATCCGAGCCCGATCGACGACGTGTGGGACGCCTGCACCAATCCCGAACGCATCCCCCGCTGGTTCCTGCCCGTATCCGGTGAGCTGCGCCTCGGCGGTCGGTATCAGCTGGAGGGCAACGCCGGGGGCACGGTCGAGAGCTGCGACCAGCCGCACTCGTTCACCGCGACCTGGGAGTACGGCGGCGAGGTGAGCTGGATCGAGGTCCGGTTCACCGCCGAGGGTGATCGGACCCGATTCGAGCTCCAGCACATCGCACACGTCGACGACGAGCGCTGGACCGAGTTCGGGCCGGGCGCGGTCGGCATCGGCTGGGACCTGGGGCTCATGGGCCTGGCCGAGTACCTGCGTACGGGAGCGGCCGTGACCGACCCGGAGAAGGTGCAGGCCTGGTACGGCAGCACCGACGGCATCCGGTTCATGACCGAGAGCAGCGAAGCCTGGTTCGCGGCGGCGGTGGCCGGCGGCGCCGACGAGGCCGCCGCGCGGGCCGCGGCGGACCGCGCCACCGCTGCCTATACGGCGGCCCCGGAACCCGAGTAGCGCGGGCCGCTCGGTCGAGGACGCCGTCGAAGTCGGTTCCCGGTCGGCTACCGCGCGGCGGCCGCGGACCCGGCCGGGCGCCGCGCGGGCTCGCAACACGACGCGGCGCACGGCACGCCGTTCACCGTGCACCCGCCCCGTGGCACCTCGCCCAGCCCGCGCGGCGCGAAGTCGTGCCGGTGTTCCGCGATCAGCTCCAGCACCATCTCGGCGAACCGCGGATCGGCCCCGGCCGTCGCAGCGCGGGCGAAGCCCATACCGAGCTCGCCGGCCCGCTCCCGTGCCTCGTTGTCCAGGTCCCACACGACCTCGATGTGATCGGAGACGAAGCCCACCGGCGCCACGATCACGGCGGCAACCCCGTCGGAGTGCAACGCGTCGAGATGATCGGCGATGTCCGGCTCCAGCCATGGCACCTGCGGCGGGCCGGAGCGGGACTGCCAGACCAGATCGTGCTCGACCGCCCCGGTCGCGGCCGCGACCAGCCGGGCGGCCTCGGCGACCTGCCGCGAGTAGCGGTGACCACCCTCGGCTGGCGGTCCGGCGGCGGCGTCCGCGGCCACCGGTACCGAGTGCGCCGTGAACACCAGCCGAGCCCGCTCGGCCAGCTCGGGCGGCAGCTCGGCTCTGGCCGCGCGCACCGCGTCGGCGTTCGCGTCGACGAACAGCGGGTGGTCGAAGAAGTGCCGCAGCTTGGTCAGTTCCGGGGCCCCGTCGCCGACGGCCTTGCGGGCGCGCTCGATGTCCTCGTCGTACTGCCGGCAGGCCGAGTACCCGCCGTAGGCGCTGGTGGCGAACACCAGCGCGCGGCGCACCCCGTCGCGGGCCATCGCGGCGACCGTGTCCTCGACCATCGGATGCCAGTTGCGGTTGCCGAAGTAGACCGGCAGGTCGGTGCCCTGCCGGATGGCCGCGATCAGTTCCCGGTTGCGCGCGTTGATCGGGCTGACGCCGCCGAAGTGGCGGTAGTGCCTCTCGACCTCGTCGAGACGCTCGGGCGGGACGCCGCGGCCCCGGGTGACGTTCTCCAGGAACGGGCGCACCTCCTCGGGACCCTCCGGCCCGCCGAACGACAGCACCAGCAGAGCATCCACCGATTCGCGCACCTGACGATTAGACACCGGGCAAAGCCACCGCCGCCCGGCGGTCAGACCCCGATAGCGTGGAATCCGCCGTCGGCCCACACCATGGAGCCGGTGGTCACCGGCAGCCAGTCCGAGAGCAGCGCGCACACCGTCTTGGCCACCGGCTCCGGGTCGGAGACGTCCCAGCCCAGCGGTGCCCGGCTGTCCCACGCGTCCTCGAACGCGGCGAAGCCGGGGATCGACTTGGCCGCCATCGTCTTCACCGGACCGGCCGCGACCAGGTTGACCCGAATCCCCTGTGGACCGAGTTCACGGGCCAGGTACCGGGTGACCGACTCCAATGTGGACTTGGCCACGCCCATCCAGTCGTAGGCCGGCCAGGCCTGGCGGTTGTCGAAGTCCATGCCGACGATCGACGATCCGCGGCCCAGCAGCGGCAGCACCGCTGTCGCCAGCGACTTGAACGAGTACGCACTCACCTGGAGCGTGGTGGCCACGTCCTCCCACGGCGCGGTCAGGAAAGCCCCTTCACCCAGGCACGATGCTGGCGCGAAGCCGATCGAGTGCAGCACCCCGTGCAGCCGCGGCTGTCCCTCGGCCGGCGGCGGCCCGAGGTGTTCGGACACGCGCTCGACCAGGCTGTCGAGCTGCCCCTGGTCGGACACGTCGAGCTCGACAACCGGCGCGGGCTCGGGGAGCCGCTGCGCGATCCGCTCCACGAGGCGCATCCGCCCGAATCCGGTCAGCACGACCTGCGCACCCTGCTCCTGCGCCACCCTGGCGACGTGGAAGGCGAGCGAGGCATCGGTGATCACGCCGGTGACGAGCAGGCGCTTGCCGTCGAGAAGTCCCATCGGTTCGATTCCGTTCTCTTCGGGGACTCAGTGGCCCATGCCGAGGCCGCCGTCGACCGGTATCACGGCCCCGGTGACGTAGCCGGCCGCGTCCGAACCGAGCCAGGTGACCGCGGACGCGACCTCCTCGACGGCGGCGTAGCGACCCAGCGGCACCTGCTTGAGGATCTCGGCACGGCGGGCGTCGGGCAGGGCGCGGGTCATGTCGGTGTCGACGAAGCCCGGAGCCACCACGTTGGCGGTGATGCCGCGCGAGCCGAGCTCCCGCGCGATCGACCGGGCCAGCCCGATCAGCCCGGACTTGGACGCGGCGTAGTTGACCTGACCGGCCGAGCCGAGCAGTCCCACGACGCTGGACACGAAGATCATCCGTCCACCGCGGGCCTTGAGCATGCCGCGGGAGGCGCGTTTGGCCACCCGGTAGGCCGCAGTCAGGTTGGCATCCACGACCCGGGTGAAGGACGACTCGCTCATCCGCATCAGCAGGCCGTCGTCGGTGATCCCGGCATTGGAGACCAGCACCTGCACCGGGCCGTGCTCGTCCTCGACCTGGGTGAACGCGGCATCCACGGCGTCGGCGTCGGTGACGTCGCAGGCTACCGGCAACAGCTCGCCGGGCAGATCGTCGACGGGGCTGCGGTGGGTCACCGCCACCTGGTCGCCCTGCGCGGCGAAGGCGGTGGCGATCGCCAACCCGATCCCGCGGTTGCCTCCGGTCACCAGCACACTGCGTCCCACGGGCGAACCATATAGCCCGTGAGTGCGTAGCCGCGTTTGAACACGGCTACGCACTCACGACCCTGCTACGGCAGCCGGCGGCCCAGCGCCAGCCCGCTGCCGACGCCGACGATCAGCAGCAGGGAACCGCCGGCCAGCCACGGCCGGCTGGTGTCGACGCGCCGGGTCTCGTAGCCGATCTGCTCGCCCAGCTCGGCGTAGACCTTGCGCAGCTCCTCCTCGGTCGCCGCGGTGAAGAACTGCCCCCCGGACAGCTCTGCGATCTTGCGCATGGACGCGTCGTCGACCGCGACCGGCACCCGCTCGCCGTCCTCGATGTCGATGGAGCCGTACTCGGTGCCGAACGAGATGGTGGACACCGGCACCTTCGCCTCGGCCGCCGCCCGAGCCGCGGTGAACGAACCCCGCGGCTCCTCCTCCGGGGTGATTCCGCCCGGCACGGTCTGCTTGCCGTCGCTCATCAACACGATCCGGGCCGGTGGCGGCCCTTCGGCGGACGCACCTGCGATGCCCTGGGAGAAGGTGTCGATCGACTGCATCGCCGCGAAGATCGCCTCGCCGGTGGCCGTGGACTCCGAGAGCTTGAGCGAGGCGATGGCCCGCTTGACCGGATCCCGGTCGGCGGTCGGCGAGACCAGCACGGCGGCGGTGCCGGCGAAGGCCACCAGACCGAGGTTCACCCCGGGCGTGAGCTGGTCGGAGAACGCGGTGGCAGCGGCCTGTGCCGCGGCCAGCCGGCTCGGCTGCACGT
The DNA here is from genome assembly GCA_963841985.1 of uncultured Actinomycetota bacterium. GTDB lineage: Bacteria > Actinomycetota > Actinomycetes > Mycobacteriales > Pseudonocardiaceae > Pseudonocardia. The sequence goes on along the minus strand of CAWJFD010000024.1, from coordinate 29,720 downwards.
CGGTGGCCTGCATGGACAGCGACACGTCGATCACCAGCACCACGGTGGCCCGGTTGCGCGGCACCTTCGCCTCGGCCATCGGGCCGGCGAGCGCCACGGTCAGCACGGCCAGCGCTGCGATCAGGGCAGCCGCGGGCAGGTGCCGGTACCAGCCCGGCCGCTTCGGCGCGATCCGGTCCAGCAGTTCCAGGTTCGTGAACGCGACGGTGTCCCGACGGCGCCTGCGCAGCAGCACCAGGTACCCCACGACCAGGGCGGCGACCACGGTGAACAGCAACAGCCACCAGGGGTGGGCGAACATCTACCGGCCACCCCCCGACCAGGCCCGCTTGCGGGCAAGCGCGAACCGCACGATATCGACGATCCAGTCGCGGTCGGTGCGCAAGGTCAGGTGCGCCGCCCCGCAACGGCGCAGCGTGGTGGCCACCCGGTCGCGGTGCGCGGCGGCGGCCGCCGCGAACTCGCGGCACAGCAGCGGGCTCGTGACGACCTCGCGCTGGCGGCCGGACTCGGGATCGGCGAGAACGACCGTGCCGACCTCGGGCAGCTCGAGCTCGCGCGGGTCCAGCACCTCGACGGCCAGCAGCTCGTGGCGCGTCGACAGGGACCGCAGCGGCCGCTCCCAGGTGGGCTCACCGAGAAAGTCGGAGATCACCACGCACAGCCCACGGCGACGGGGTGGGCGGCGCAGCTGCTCGACGGCCTCGGCCAGATCACCCCGGGTGCCGCGCGGCGCGCGCGGCGAGGCGGCGACCCGGCGCAACATGGCGCGGGCGTGCGCGAGGCCGCCGCGGGCCGGGATGCGCTCGGTGTGCTCGCCGTTTGCCACGATCGCGCCGATCCGGTTGCCGCCGCCGCGCGTGAGGTGCGTGACGGCGGCCAGCGCGGCGATCGCGAGGTCGCGCTTCTCGCAGGAGGCGGTGCCGAAATCGAGGCTTGGAGACAGGTCGAGCACGACCCACGTCTCCAGCTCGCGGTCGGCGACGGTCTGCCGGACGTGCGGCAGGGTGGTCCGGGCGGTGGCCGCCCAGTCCATCCGGCGGACGTCGTCGCCCGGCTGGTAGGCGCGCGCCTCTCCCGGCTCGGTTCCCGGCCCGGGCACCAGCCCGAGGTGATTGCCCTGCAGCAACCCGTCCAACCTGCCGCGCACGGTGAGCTCCAGCGTCCGCAGTCCGGCCTCGATCGAGCCGTCGCGGAACGACGGCGGAGCAGTCGACGCCTTGCGCGCCGCCGGAGCCTCGGTCACGCCGGCGTGTACTGGGTCGGGTGCGCCCCCGGGTCACGGTGCGCCGGATCGTGCTGGGGTCGGGCGCTGACCTGCGGCAGCGGTACGGTCGCCAGCACCCGCGAGATGATGTGCTCCATCGGCACCGCGTCGGCTACAGCGTCGTAGGACAGCACGAGGCGGTGCCGCAACACATCGGGCGCCACGTCGAGCACGTCCTGCGGGAGCACGTAGTCGCGGCCCCGGATCAGCGCCAGCGCGCGGGCTCCCGCGACGATGCCGAGCGTGGCCCGCGGCGAGGCGCCGTAGGACACCCAACCGGCGATGTCGGTGAGCCCGTGCTCGGCCGGGGTGCGCGTGGCGACGACCAGCCGCACGACGTAATCGACCAGCGCGTGGTGCACGAACACCCGGGTGGCCACCTTCTGCAGCCGGGACAGCTCGTCGGGATCGATCACCTGCTGCGCGACCGGCGGCTCGGCACCCATCCGGTAGACGATCTCGCGCTCCTCCTCGACCCCCGGGTACTCCACGATGATCTTGAAGAGGAAACGGTCCCGCTGCGCCTCCGGCAGCGGGTAGACACCCTCGTTCTCGATCGGGTTCTGGGTGGCGAGCACCAGGAAGGGATCGGGCATCGGGAACGTCTTGCCGCCGATCGACAGGTGCCGCTCGGCCATCACCTCGAGCATCGCGGACTGCACCTTCGCCGGCGCCCGGTTGATCTCGTCCGCGAGCACGAAGTTGGCCACGATCGGCCCGAGCTCGACGTCGAACTCCTCACGGCCCTGCCGGTAGATCCGGGTGCCGAGGATGTCGGCCGGGATCAGGTCGGGCGTGAACTGCAACCGGGAGAACGTGCCACCGACCACCTTGGCCACGGTTTCCACCGCGAGGGTCTTGGCCACACCGGGGACCCCTTCGAGCAGGAGATGGCCGCGCGCCAGCAGGCCGACGAGCATCCGCTCGACCAGCCGGTCCTGCCCGACGATCACGCGCTTGATCTCGAAGACGACCCGCTCGAGGCGCTCGCCCTCATGGGCCGGACTGGGGACGGACTCCTGCACGCTCACCGGTCCATCCCACCTGGTGGCCCGTGAGACGGCAGTGAACCGTTGCCGCGCCGCGATTTCCTACGGGTCGACCAGATGCGCCGTCGACCAGCTGCTCAGATCGGTCGGGTGGCCTGCGGGAGGAGGCCGCGCGTGCGCAACGGCACCACCCGCACGTCGGCGCCCGTGTAGGGCGCCTCCACCATGTTGCCGCCGCCGATGTACATCGCCACGTGATGGATGGGGGCCGAGCCGTTGCGGTAGAACACCATGTCGCCAGGGCGCAGGTCGGAGATCGGCACCTTCCGGCCGGCGTCGTATTGGCTGCGGCTCACCCGGGGCAGCGACACCCCGGCCACCTTGTAGGCGTAGAGCATCAGCCCCGAGCAGTCGAACCCGACGCGGCTCAGTGACGAGCCGAAGGCGTCCGGGATGCCGGTGCTCGGGCCTCGCCCGTTGCCTCCGCCCCACACGTACTGCACCCCGACCTGCGACAACGCGCGGTCGATCACCTGCTGGATACCACCGCGGACCCCCGAACCGCGGCCGGCCTCCCTCGCGAGTGCTGCCTGCCTGGCGGAGCGCTGCTGGCCGGCCTGCTCGGCCGCGATCCGGCGCTGCCACTCGTCGAAGCGGGCGCGCTGCTCGCGGAGGCCGGCATCGGCGGCGGTGGCGGCGTCCAGCTTGCGCTGCACCTCGGCCCGCTGCGCGGCCACGGCGGCGAGCTGGGCCGCCGACGCCCTGGCCGCCGAATCGGCGACCGCGACGGCCTTGTCGGCCGTGACCTTGGCCGCCGTCGCCTCGGCCGCGCGGGCCCGGGCCTCCTCGAGCGCGGCGCGGGCGGTCGAATCGGCGTTGGCCTTGTCGACCCTGGCGCGTTCGAGGCCGTCCTGAGCGGCGAGCTGGGTGCGGGCGATGGCGTCGTTGAACTCGGCCCTGGCCACCAGGTCCTCGGGGCTGGTGGCCTCGGTCAGCAGGCCGAGCGGGCCGGTGTCGAGCTGCTGCTGGTAGGTGGCCGTGACGAACCCGTCGAGCCGGTTGCGGGCCTCGTCGATGGCGACCGACGCGGCCTCGGTCTCGATCCGGGCGTCCGCCGCCCGGCGGGTTGCGGCCGCCGCCGCGTCCTGCGCCGTCTGCAGGTCGATGAACGCCGCTTCGGCCGACTCGCGTTGCACGGCGAGTGCGGCCTGCAGGTCGTCGGTGCGGTTGTCCAGGTCGGCGAGCTGGGAACTGAGCTGACCGACCTCGACGGCGCGCTGGCTCACCGCTTCGCGACCGCGGCGCAGTGCGTCGTCGCTGGGGTTGGGAGGCGGGTTCGGCGCCGCGACGGCGGTGGCGGCCGGCATCGAGCCGACGACCAGCGCCAGCAACACCGACAGCAGCACGAGGACACGTCCCCAGCGGTGCACGAGATCCCTCCCCCGCGAATGACCGGACCGACTCCAGCGACGGCACCTTGGCATCGGGCGCCTGGCGATCCGGGTTCCCACGCGCAACGGAGGGCAACATCCACCACATGGAGTAGCCGCAGTTCCGTGAGCCGACGCTCCGGCTCGACGGGCTTACAGGACAAGCGTACTGTTTGAAGTGGCCGGGGTCCCGTCACGCCGCAGCGCGCTGGTGGACGAGACTTCGACGATCACCGGACGCGCCCACCACCGCCTCAGGAGGACAGCCATCGTGGCCAGCACCGACAGCTTCGGAGCGAAAGGGACCATCCAGGCCGGCGGCGCCGACCACGAGATCTTCCGGCTGTCGGCCGTCGACGGCTCCGAGCGCCTGCCGTTCAGTCTCAAGGTGTTGCTGGAGAACCTGCTGCGCACCGAGGACGGAACCAACGTCACCGCCGACCACGTGCGTGCGCTGGCGGCATGGGATCCGGCGGCAGAGCCCGACACCGAGATCCAGTTCACGCCGGCGCGGGTGATCATGCAGGACTTCACGGGCGTGCCCTGCGTGGTCGACCTCGCGACCATGCGCGAGGCGGTGACCGAGCTCGGCGGCGACCCGGCCAAGGTCAACCCGTTGGCCCCGGCCGAGCTGGTGATCGACCACTCGGTGATCATCGACGTTTTCGGCAGCGCCGACGCCTTCGAGCGCAACGTCGACTTCGAGTACAGCCGCAACAAGGAGCGTTACCAGTTCCTGCGCTGGGGCCAGGGCGCGTTCGACGAGTTCAAGGTCGTCCCGCCGGGCACCGGGATCGTGCACCAGGTGAACATCGAGCACCTGGCCCGCGTGATCATGACCCGCAACGTGCCCACCGCCGGAGGCGGAAATGTGCTTCAGGCCTACCCGGACACGCTGGTCGGCACCGACTCGCACACCACGATGGTCAACGGCCTTGGTGTGCTGGGCTGGGGCGTCGGCGGCATCGAGGCGGAGGCGGCGATGCTCGGCCAGCCGGTGTCGATGCTCATCCCGAAGGTCGTCGGGTTCAAGCTGACCGGCGAGATCCCGGCAGGCGCCACCGCCACCGACGTGGTGCTGACGATCACCGAGATGCTCCGCCGGCAGGGCGTGGTGGGCAAGTTCGTGGAGTTCTACGGCGAGGGCGTCGGTGCGGTGCCGCTGGCCAACCGGGCGACGATCGGCAACATGAGCCCGGAGTTCGGCTCCACCGCGGCGATCTTCCCGATCGACGCCGAGACGATGCGCTACCTCAAGCTCACCGGCCGCCCGGCCGCGCAGCTGGAGCTGGTCGAGGCCTACTGCAAGGAGCAGGGCCTCTGGCACGACCCGGACCGCGAGGCCGTGTACTCCGAGACGCTCGAGCTCGACCTGTCCACGGTTGTCCCGTCCATCGCCGGGCCGAAGCGTCCGCAGGACCGGATCGCGCTCACCGACGCGAAGTCATCGTTCCGCAAGTCGGTGCACGACTACACCGACGACCCGGAGCCCGGCTCGCCGGCCAAGACCGGTGTGGACGAGGCCTCCGACGAGTCGTTCCCGGCCAGCGACTCGCCGGCGCTGTCGTTCTCCGACGACGGCCACGACGGGGACGACGCGCCGGTGGTGTTCTCCGCGGCCAACGGCGGCGAGGGTCGCCCGTCCAAGCCGACCACCGTGCAGTCGGAGTCCCGCGGCGAGTTCGTGCTCGACCACGGCGCGGTGGTGATCGCTTCGATCACCTCCTGCACCAACACCTCGAATCCCTCGGTGATGCTGGGCGCCGCGTTGCTGGCCAAGAACGCGGTGGAGAAGGGGCTCACCGTCAAGCCGTGGGTCAAGACGTCGATGGCGCCGGGTTCGAAGGTCGTCACCAACTACTACGAGAAGGCCGGGCTCTGGCCGTACCTGGAGAAGCTGGGCTACCACCTGGTCGGCTACGGCTGCACCACCTGCATCGGCAACTCCGGCCCGCTCTCGGACGAGATCTCGGCCGCGGTGAACGAGGCCGACCTCTCCGTGGTCTCGGTGCTGAGCGGCAACCGCAACTTCGAGGGCCGGATCAACCCGGACGTCAAGATGAACTACCTGGCCTCGCCGCCGCTGGTGATCGCCTACGCACTGGCCGGCACGATGGACTTCGACTTCGAGAACCAGCCGCTCGGCACCGACACCGACGGCAACGACGTGTTCCTGCGCGACATCTGGCCGACCGCCCAGGACGTGCAGAACACCATCGACTCGTCGATCAACGAGGCGATGTTCACCAAGGACTACGCCGACGTGTTCGCCGGCGACGAGCGGTGGACCTCGCTGCCCACTCCCGAGGGCGACATCTTCGAATGGGACCCGGACTCGACCTACGTGCGCAAGCCCCCGTACTTCGACGGCATGCAGCCCGAGCCCTCGCCCGTCGAGGACATCAGCGGCGCCCGGGTACTGGCCCTGCTGGGCGACTCGGTGACCACCGACCACATCTCCCCCGCCGGCTCCATCAAGGAGGGCACTCCCGCCGGGCAGTACCTCAACGAGCACGGCGTGGCCAAGAAGGACTTCAACTCCTTCGGCTCCCGGCGCGGCAACCACGAGGTGATGATCCGCGGCACGTTCGCCAACATCCGGCTGCGCAACCAGCTGCTGGACAACGTGAGCGGGGGCTACACCCGCGACTTCACCGTCGACGGCGCGCCGCAGGCCTTCATCTACGACGCAGCGCAGCACTATGCCGAGGCCGGCATCCCGCTGGTGGTGCTCGGCGGCAAGGAGTACGGCTCCGGGTCGTCGCGGGACTGGGCGGCCAAGGGCACCGCACTGCTCGGGGTGAAGGCGGTGATCGTGGAGTCCTACGAACGCATCCACCGGTCGAACCTGATCGGCATGGGCGTGCTGCCGCTGCAGTTCCCGGACGGCGAGACCGCGAGCTCGCTGCACCTTGACGGCACCGAGACGTTCGACATCAGCGGGGTGACCGCGCTGAACGACGGCTCGACGCCCCGCACCGTGAAGGTGACCGCGACGAAGGCGGGCCCCGAGGACGAAGCGACAGAGACCGTCGAGTTCGACGCCCGGCTGCGCATCGACACTCCCGGCGAAGCGGACTACTACCGCAACGGCGGGATCATGCAGTACGTGCTGCGCGGGATGTTGCGCGGCTGACGCCGCCCGTGAGTGCGTAGCCGCGAAAAACGGCTACGCACTCACGAGCGTTCCGCGAGTCCCTTCACCGGGCTGATACAACCCTGTAGATGGGTTCGTCGACCACTCCCCTCGAAGATGCGTTCGTCGCGCATCTGGGCTCGGGCCTCGACGCCGGGGCCGCGCGCACACTGGTCGCTGCCCTGGACGCCGCCGGCCTCGGGGCCGAGGCGGCGGGACTGCGAACGGCCGGCACCGGCGACGCGGTGCGGGCGGGCGCCGCGGGCCGGCGCACCTTCCACGGCCGGCGGCCCCCGGCGGACGCGCGTGCCGGCGACGCCTGGTTCGACCCGGTGGAGCTGGTGCACATGGTGCTCGTACCCGCCACGCCCGGCCTCTCCGGCGACGTGACCGGCTGGGTGGCGACACGCCCCTGTGCGGTATGGCAGATGCGCGCCTTCCTGCGCCTGGCCCAGGTCGTCGGCGCCGGCCGCGTACCGGACGGCTATCTCGACGCACGCCGCTTCACCGCCAGGAATGGTCGCAGCGCGGTGACCGACGTGTACCACGACGAGGCGATCGCCTACGCGCACTGGTTCGGCAAGTCGATCACCGGTCAGTTCAACCTGCAGGCCGCGGCGGCCCTGCTCTCCGCGGGCGAGATGGGCACGCTCATGCCGCCCGGTCTGGCCCTCTGGGACGCCGCCGAGTACTCGGAGGGCGAGCGGGTCGCAGTGACCCGCGCCAATCTCTTCGCCGACGACGAGGACGGCGACGACACGGTCGGTCCGCTCGCGGAGCGCCGCGAGTTCACGGAGTGGGAGCGCCACCCGCACATCGGTTTCGCCACCTTCGTGCGCCGGCGGAGCGGGCTGCTCGACGCACCGGAGCGGCGTACCTACCTGTTCGATCTCGATGGCGCCGCGCCGCGCTGAACAACGGCACCGCCGGCCATCCGGATCAGCGCAGCCGAGGTCGTTTGAGCACGTAGACCCCACCACCGAGCAACGCCAGTCCGATGCCCAGCGCCACCCAGACCGGCAGCAGCGCGGTACCGAACAGCTCGCCGAGGGTGATCGGAACGGCGAACAGCAGCCCGACGATGCCGACGGCCACCACCGGCCAGCGTTGGGTGCGCACGCCGGCGGCCACCACGCCGATGCCGGTCAGCACGGCCACGACGAGCAGCGGGCTGCGCACCCAGTCGACGAACAGCAGGCTGAAAGCCGCGGCCGCGCTCCCGAGGACCCACCCGACCGGGGCCGGCCGGAGCCGGCCGGTCGCGGTGGCAACGAGCCAGGCCAGCCCGAGGAGCCAGCCCGCGATCGGCGCGAAGTCCGACTGGTCGGGCTGCGGCCATGCCAGTGCGGCGACGATCGTGGTGAGCACACCGCCGAACATCGCGAGCTGCTGCAGCGTCTCCGGGCGCAGCCACCACATCACGACAGCCGCGACCATCCCGACGCTGCTGGCGACCAGGGCCGTGTTCCGGCCCTCCCAGCCGAGCAGGCCGTCGCCGGCGACCGCCACGGTGCCGGCCAACGCGACCACCGCGACCAGCCACAGGAACCCGGCCAGCCGCCCGGCCGGGCCGCGTTGCGCATGCAGCCCGGTACCGGCGGCGACCGCCGCCGCCGTCACCGCGACCAGCACCAGCACCCGCAACGCGACGGCCAGCGACGCCCACAGCTCGTTGCCCAGCACGATGGCGGTGACGATCGTGACGGCCCCACCCAGGTAGCCGAGCACTTCGGCCAGCATCGGCGCTCCGGTACGCGGCGCGGGCGCCGGCGCGGTGGGCACGGACCGACCCGGCGCGGCGAGCGCGGCGATGCGTTCGGCCTGGTCCGCGCTGATCACGCCGGCGGCGACCGCCCGGTCCAGCGTCTCGCGCAGGTCGGCGGCCGGCGCCTCAGGTCCGGGACCATCCGAACGCGCGATCAACGTCGGCCCCTCCGGTGGTCGTGAGTGCGGAACCGTGTTCTAGCACGGCTACGCACTTCCAGACCGTGGAACCGCCCGGTAGTGACCCGTCAGTGAACGGGATGCGCCGGGTCCACCCACGGCACGTGTTCCGGCTCCGCGACGCCCTCGATGTCCAGGTTCACCACGACCGGCTGCTGCCCGCTGCGGGTGAGCACACACTCCAGCGGCTCGTCGTCCAGCGCGTTGATCTCCTGATGCGGCACGAAAGGCGGCACGAAGATGAACCCGCCGGGCCCGGCCTCGGCGGTGAACTCCAGCCGCTCACCCCAACGCATCCGGGCCCGTCCACGCACCACGTAGATGACACTCTCCAACTCGCCGTGGTGGTGCGCGCCGGTGCGGGCGCCGGGATGGATGGTGACGGTGCCGGCCCACAGCTTGCTCGCGCCGGTCCGCTCGTGGGTGACGGCGGCGGCCCGGTGCATGCCCGGTGTCTGCGGGGTGTTGCCGTCCAGGGCGTCACCCGGGATCACCCGGATCCCGTCGTCGCGCCACATCCGCCCGGATCCGTCGCCGCTCATGACCTGCAAGCTACCCGTGAGCGATCGATAAGCTGGCCGGCATGTCCGCGAAGCTCACCATCGCCCAGAACGACGCCGCCGACCAGGTGCTGAGCGATGACCCGTTCGCACTGCTGGTCGGCATGCTGCTGGATCAGCAGTACCCGATGGAGCACGCGTTCGCCGGGCCGTCCAAGATCCTCACCCGGTTCGGCACGCTCGATCCTGGGCGGATCGCCGCGGCCGACCCGGAGTCGTTCGCCGATCTGTGCGCCACCCCGCCCGCCATCCACCGCTACGGCCGCTCGATGGCCGGACGCGTACAGGCGTTGGCCCGGGTGGTGCTCGATCTGTACGACGGGGACGCCGCCCGGATCTGGACGACGGCCGAGAGCACCACGGAGCTGGTCGCACGGCTGAAGGCGCTGCCCGGCTTCGGCGACCAGAAGGCCCGCATCTTCGCTGCACTGCTCGGCAAGCAGCTGGGGATCCGGCACGAGGGGTGGCGGGAGGCGATCGGGCCCTACGCCGAGGAGGGTTCCTACCGCTCGGTGGCCGACGTCGTCGACGCCGAGTCGCTGCAGAAGGTGCGGTCGTTCAAGAAGGACCAGAAGGCGGCGGCCAAGCTCGCCGCCGAGTGAGCGGGTCCAGCGGTCGGGGGCCGTCGTCACGGTGTGTTGCGGAACAGCCGCGTACGCGCATGTCGGCAGCAGCCGCTCGTAGGGGCGGCGGCGCTCGGAAGGCGGTCACACCGCGGTTCCGTCGGTGCTCCCCGCGCAGTCGTCCCTGCTCGATCCTGGACGTGCGCGAGCGATCGAGCTAGGACACGGCCGGGTGGTCGATCGCCGTCGCGAGGGTGAGGGCGAAGCGGTCATCGGGGTCGGTCCAGATCCGGGTGATCGCGAAGCCTGCGGTCTCGAGCATCCCGCGCACCTTCTCCTGGCGGAACTTGGCCGATATCTCGGTGCACATCTCCTCCCCCGCCGCGAATTCCACGGCGAGCGGCAGCTCCGCGAGATGGACCCGCATCGCCCGCTCGGCCACCAGCCGCATCTCGATCCACTCGTTCCGCGCGTCCCATACGGCGCGGTGCGCGAAGGCGTCCACGTCGAAATCGGCGCCGAGCGTCCGGTTGAGCACCCGCAGCACGTTGCGGTTGAATTCCGCGGTCACGCCGGCCGCATCGGCGTAGGCCGGCAGCAGCACACTCTCGTCGACCACCGAAGCGGTGCCGAGCAACAGCTGCTCACCCGGTGCCAGCACCGAGCGGAGCTGGGCCAGGAACGCCGCCCGCTCGGCGGGCAGCAGGTTGCCGATGGTGCCTCCGAGAAACGCGATCATGCGACGGCGAATCCCGCCGGGCAGCCGGTCCAGCCGCCGGGTGAAGTCGCCGACGACGCCGCGCAGGTCCAGCTCGGGATAGTCGAGGGCCAGCGCCTGCAAGGCCTGCCGCAGCGCGGCCTCGCTGACGTCCTGCGGCACGTAGCGACGCAGCGTGCCGGCCCGGGTGAACGCGTCCAGCAACAGCCGGGTCTTGACGGAGGAGCCGGAGCCGAGCTCGACGATGGTGTCCGCCCCGGACCGCGCCGCGATCTCGTCGACGCTGCGCTGCAGCAGGGCCCGCTCGGTGCGTGTCGGGTAGTACTCGGGCAGCTCGGTGATCTGCTCGAACAGCTCGCTGCCGCGGGCGTCGTAGAACCACTTGGGGGGCAGGTGTTTGGGCGTAGCCGAGAGCCCCGCACGGGCGTCGGCCCGCAACGCGGCATCGGCGTCGGCGTCGGTGAGGTGGATGTCGAGCGTGGAGGTGCTCATGGGTCTCCCGTCAGGGGGATCGGGGTCAACCGGCAGCGACCCGGACGGGCCTCCACGAGATGCCGGTCGGGCACCCCGGTCCAGCCGGGTCGGCCGTCGATCGGTTCGGATGCGACGAGCGCGGTGTCGTGATCGGTTCGTACCGACAGCGCATGACCCCATGCGCAGGCCCAGATCCCGATGCCGTCGGTGAGCAGCAGATTCAGCCGGGACCCCGATGCGGCGGCCGCCACGGCGGTCACGACGTCGACGAGAGCCACAGCCGGGTCGGTACCGCCGCGCAGCCGGTGCCGGACGAGCGCCCACAGCAACGCCGCGTCCGTGGGTGCGTCCAGCGTGAGGAGATCGGTGACCGGCAGTCGGGACGCGACACCAGCGACCGCGTGCGGCCAGCCGCGCACCAGGCCGTTGTGGCTGAACAACCACGGGTCCTCGGCGAAGGGCGCGGCCGCGGTCTCGGTGATCGGCATGCCGACCGTCGCGGACCGGACAGCAGCCAGCAGACCGCCGGAGCATGTGGTGGCCGCGAGGGCCGCGAACGACGTGTCCGACCAGATCGGCGCCGCGCTGCGGTAGCGGACCGCCGCCGAACCGGGTTCGGGGTACCAACCTGCGCCGAAGCCGTCCGCGTTGATCGTGCCGCCGCCCCGCATGTCGAGCGGGGCGTACGACTGCCGCAGCAGCCCGTGCGGAGCATCCAGGACCAGCGACGACAGCGGCACCGGCGGACCGACGTAGGCCAGGTGGCGGCACACGCCGGGCTACGCCGGACCGGGCCGGCCGGTGGCGAGCAGGTCGGAGGGACGCGGGTCGCGGGCGCAGCGGAAGCCGGCGAAGATCTGCCGGCGGATCGGGTGGTCCCAGTTGCGGAAGGTCGCCCGTACGGCGGCCGGATCGGTGCCGAACGATCCGCCGCGCAGCACGCGGTAGTCACCGCCGAAGAACACCTGCGAGTACTCGGGGTAGGGGAACACCTCGAATCCCGGGTACGGGTGCCAGCCCGACGACGTCCACTCCCACACGTCGCCGATCAGCTGCTCCACGCCCAGTGCCGACGCCCCGCGCGGGTAGGCCCCGACCGGCGCCGGCGAGAGATGACGCTGGCCCAGGTTGGCGTGCTCCGGCGTCGGGTCCTCGTCACCCCACGGGTATCGCCGCGAGCGGCCCGTGGCCGGGTCGAACCGGGCCGCCTTCTCCCATTCGATCTCGGTGGGCAGTCGCTTCCCGGCCCAGCGCGCGTAGGCATCGGCCTCGAACCAGCAGACGTGCACCACCGGCTCGTCGAACGGCACCCGCTCGACGACACCGAACCGGCGGCGGTACCAGGTTCCGTCCGCGTCGGGCGTCCAGAACCGGGGTGCGTCCAGCTCGGCCTCCACCCGGTGCGCCCAGCCGGCATCGCTCCACCAGCGCCGGTCCGCGTAGCCACCCGCCGCGATGAACTCGGCGTACTCGCCGTTGCTCACCGGGCCGGTGTCGATCACGAAAGCGGGCTGGTCGACGACGTGCGCCGGGCGCTCGTTGTCCAGCGCCCACGGTTCGGTGGACGTGCCCATGGTGAACGGGCCGCCCGGCACGAGCACCTCGCGGGTCGGCAGCGGCCGGCCGTGCGGTGCGGACTCGGCCGCCAGCACGGGTTCGCCTGCCCGGAGCTGGTGGGTGGCCAGCATCGTCTCGGCGTGCTGCTGCTCGTGCTGGACGATCATCCCGAAGGCGAAGCCGTTCTCGACGATCGGGCGCCCGCGCAGCGGCGAGCTGCCCAGCGCCTCGAGCGCTTTGTCCCGAACCTCGGCCACGTAGGCCCTGGTCTCGACAGGACCGAGGAGTGGCAGGTCGACCCGGCTGGCCCTGGTGTGCCGGAACGCGTCGTAGAGGCCGTCGATCTCCGGGCGCAGCGGCTCCCGGCCGCCGACGTCGCGCACGAGCCACAGCTCCTCCTGGCTGCCGATGTGCGCGAGGTCCCAGACCAGCGGCGACATCAACGGCGAGTGCTGTGCGACCAGATCGGCCTCGTCCACGGCGTCGGTCAGCGCCGTGCTGCGCGCCCGCGCGGCGGTCAGCAGGCCGGCCACCCTGGTGCGAAGATCTTCCCCGTCCACCAGCTCGATGCCGGTCACGCGATCACCTCCGGAATGTCCGGATGGGAGGTCGATGAGCCGACCGGATCATCGGCCGGGCAACGCCCCCGCAGCACCTGTTGCTCGGTCATGGCGATGAGGTCGTCGATCACCCAGCTCGGGGCCCCGATCGTCGGGAGCTGCGCGCACGCCAGCCCGAAGACGGTGCCGGCAGCGCGGGCGAGCACCCGATCGACGAGGCCGTGCCGGGCCGCGGACACCCAGCGGCCCTGCGCGGGTTCACACGCCTCCAACGCGACGTCGGTGATCTCCGGGTCCGACAGCAGCGCCGCCAGCACGGCCGGCGGCAGCGCCCAGCGCCGACCCGCCTGGCCGTCGACGTAGCGCACCTCGAGGTGCCCGTGCGGGCGCACCGGCGGGAACAGGGTGGACACGTGGTAGTCCAGATCGGCGATGGTCGGCGGCACCGGCCGCGCGCCGTCGATCCACTCGGCGAACGTCATGTGGTCGGGCACGTGCCATGCGTCGCCGTCCCGGACGCACAGCACCGGGCTCTGCAGTACCCGCCGGGCCCACGCGCCGGCCGGATCCGCGCTGACGGTGTCGGCCTGCGGGGGCGGCGCGGTCCGGGCCGGCTCGGCGCGCATCCAACAGGCCCAACGCGACGACTTCCAGCCGGTCCGACGCCCGTGCAGCCTGGGTGAGTTCGCGAAGGCGGCCAGCAGCACCGGCCCGAGCGCGTGCGCGGCCGCCCAACGCCGGGAGATGTCGGCACCTTCGCCGGGGTCCACGCAGACCTGGACGGCGGCCGTGGAACTCATCGCGCTGCGTCCGAAGGGGCCGATGCGGTCGAAGACCTGCTCCATCGCCCGGTAGCGCGGGATGTCCAGGATCCGGACCGGGGGACGCAACGGATCGGCGGCGCGCGGTTGGGCCTGCAGCCCCGCCGTGGCGAGCATCCGGTGCAGCACGCCCGCGTCGGCGCGGACGGTCTGCAACAGAGAGCTCAGATCGGGAAGTGGGGGGCTCGCCAGCTCGACCTGTCCTCCGGGCTCGAGGGTGATCATCGAGCCGCCGGGAAGAGGGAGCGCGGGGGAAGCGGGGTTCAGCGTGGTCGGGGTGTGCTCGCCGAGCGCGGCACCGAGCATCTGGATGTCGACCGGGGAATGCGGCTCGGAGGGCCGTTCGAGCAGCCATTCCAGCTCGACTCCGAGCAGCTTCGGCGGTCCGTGCTTGAAACACACCGACGCCACGTAGGCCTCGGCTTCGGCACAATCCCGCAGCGCGGCCGGCTCGGAGTCCTGCGCGTCGGCCGAGTAATTCCGGCCGAAGCCGGGCTTCGCCACGGTGGCGGCGTCATCGGTCACGTCGCCCGACGCTACCCGCGTCCCCGGCCGGCTGCAGCCTGTCCTCGTCGCGCCGGCCGACGGTCGTTCCGGTATCCGGACACCGCGCCGGTATCAGGATACGACGGCGCCCCGCCGCCTTTCCCAAGCCGTACGTACGTCCGGTTTCCGGCTATCCTCGCCCGGTGCCCAGGGTCAGCCTCGACCAGCTCGCCGCGAAGCGGCAGCAGATCCTCGACGGCGCCCGGTCGTGCTTCTCCCGCTACGGCTACGAGGGCGCGACCGTGCGGCGGCTGGAGCAGTCCACCGGTCTGTCCCGGGGCGCGATCTTCCACCACTTCCGGGACAAGGACGCGTTGTTCTTCGCCCTCGCCGAGCAGGACGCCCAACGTATGGTCGACGTCGTCGTGGAGCATGGCCTGGTGCAGGTCATGCGGGAGCTGCTCGTCTCCCCCGACTCGCTGGAGTCCGGCTGGACCGGCACCTTTCTGGAAATCGCCCGCCGCAGTCGGACGGACGAGAGCTTCCGGGAGCGGTGGCGGGTGCATGCGATGGCGCTGTCCGCCGCGATCCGCGGCCGCCTGGAGCGCCAGCGGGTGGCCGGCGCGCTGCGCGAGGACATCCCGGCCGGGGTGATCGCCCGCTACCTGGAGCTCGTGCTGGACGGGCTGGTGTCGCAGCTGGCCGGCGGCCCTCCCGCCCCGGACGACGCGCCGGTGCTCGATGCCGTGCTCGATCTCGTGGAGGGTGCGGTCCGGCGCTGACTGCCCGATCGTCCGGCGCTGACTGCTACGAGGCTCTACCGCGGATGCCGCGCCAGGCAACCGTCGATGCCGCAGCGGAACTCGTCGTCCTCGTCGATCGGGCCGGCCACGTCGTCGAGCTGGGTGGCGAACTGGGTGTGGTGCAGCTCCGCGTAGCGCCCGCCCGCGGCGAGCAGCTCGTCGTGGGTGCCGCGCTCGACGATCCGACCCTGCTCGACCACCACGATCTCGTCGGCTGCCCGGACCGTCGAGAGCCGGTGCGCGATCACCAGCGCGGTGCGCCCGGCCAGCGCTTCGGCCAGCGCGGCCTGCACCGCGGCCTCGGACTCCGAGTCCAGGTGGGCGGTGGCCTCGTCCAGTATCACCACGCGGGGACGGGCCAGCAGCAGCCGAGCGATCGTCAGTCGCTGCCGCTCCCCGCCCGAGAGCCGGTAGCCGCGCTCGCCCACCACCGTGTTCAGGCCGTCGGGCAGCGTGGCGAGCAGCTCACCGAGCCGGGCCCGACGCAGCGCGTCGACGATCTCGGCGTCGGACGCCGCCGGTGCGGCGAAGCGCATGTTGGCCCGGATGGTGTCGTGGAACAGGTGCCCGTCCTGGGTGACCACGCCGACCGCGCCGCGGATCGTCGCGAGGCTCAGCTCCCGCACGTCGATCCCGGCCAGCTCGACGGCGCCGGAGTCGACGTCGTAGAGCCGTGGCACCAGCGAGGCGATGGTCGACTTGCCGGCCCCGGACGAACCGACCAGCGCCACCAGCTGCCCGTCGCCGACCTCGAGATCCACGCCGTGCAGCACCTCCGCGCCGCCGCGGGTGTCGAGCACCGCGACGTCCTCGAGCGAGGCCAGCGAGACCTGCGCCGCGGTCGGGTAACCGAACCGCACGTCGCGCAGCCGGACCCGGATCGGACCGGCCGGCAACGATCGTGCGCCCGGCTTCTCGGTGATCATCGGCTGCAGGTCGAGCACCTCGAAGACCCGCTCGAACGAGACCAGCGCGGTCATCACGTCCACCCTGGCGTTGGCCAGCGCGGTCATCGGCGTGTACAGCCGGGTGAGCAGCAGCGCCAGCGTGACCACGGTTCCCGGCTCGATCTGACCGGTCACCGCAAGGTAGCCGCCCAGCCCGTACACCAGCGCCTGGGCCAGCGCGGAGACCAGCGACAACGCGGTGACGAACACCCGCGACACCATCGCCGTGCGGATGCCGATGTCGCGGATGCGGACCGCCCGGTCGCCGAAATCCGCGGCTTCCTCCTCCGGTCGACCGAACAGCTTGACCAGGGTGGCGCCGGGTGCCGAGAAGCGCTCGATCATCTGGATGTTCATGCCGGAGTTGAGCTCCGCCGATTCGCGGCGCAGATCGGCGATGGTGCGGCCCATCCGGCGCGCCGGCAGCACGAAGATCGGCAGCAGCAGCAGCGCCAGCAGCGTGACCTGCCAGGCCAGACCGATCATCACGGCCAGCGCGAGCAGCAGCTGGATGCTGTTGCTCAGCACGGCGGCCAGCGTGGTGGTGATCGCCGACTGGGCCCCGAGAACGTCGTTGTTCAACCGGCTCACCAGCGCACCGGTGCGGGTGCGGGTGAAGAACGCGACCGGCATCCGCTGCACGTGCTCGAACACCGCCCGGCGCAGGTCGACGATCAGACCCTCGCCGATGCGGGAGGAGAACCAACGCGTGACCAGCCCGACCACGGCCTCCAGCACGGCCAACCCCGCGATGCCGACGGCCAGTCCGAGCACGGTGCCGGCCGCCGTCGACACCGCTCCCCCGGCCACGATCGCGTTCACCACGCGGCCGGCGAGCACGGGCGTCAGCACCCCGATCGTCGCGCTCACGACGGTGAGCAGCAGGAAGGCCAGCAACCAGCCGCGGTAGGGCCGGGTGAACCCCCAGATCCGCGGGATGGTGCCGCGCTTCACCGAGGTCGGCGCGTCGGCGGCGCGCGTCACCCCGCGCAGCAACCCCCATGGCCGTTCCACGGCGCCTCCTTCCCAGCCCGGGGGCGAGCCCCATGCTGGCCCATACTCCCGCCACTCCACGCAGCTCGCGCGGGGATCGAGGCCGGGACGCCATGGACTCCTCAGCCATGATCAGCGCCTGCGGTGCGGGAGCGTCACGGGTGACACTCCCGCACCGCACCCGGCGATCACGACCGGAATCGGGAACGACCCTCAGTCGGAGTCGGTGGCCATCGCGCGCAGGAGGCGGATCTGCGCCGCCCGCTCGGCCGACAGTGCCGAACTCGGGTCCACCCCGTCGGCGACGCCGGCGAGCAGCCCGAGCGTCTCGCGGGCCGCCCCGGCCGGCGCCGCGAGCAACGACGCGGCCTGCTCCTGCACGGCCGCGTCGAGATCCGCGGGCGGCACGGCGCGCAGCGCCAGGCCGCTGGCGACCGCCTCGGCGGCTCCGACCCGCCGCCCGGTCAGGCAGATCTCGACCGCGCGGGCGTACCCGACCGCATGGACGAGCGGGTAGGTGCCACCGAGGTCGGGCACGAGGCCCAGCGCGGGTTCGGCCATGCAGAACTGCACGTCGTCGGCGACGATGCGCAGGTCGCACGCCAACGCGAGCTGGAACCCGGCACCGATCGCGTGCCCCTGCACCGCCGCGATCGTGACCAGCCGTGGATCGCGCAGCCAGCTGAATCCGGACTGGAACGCCGCGATGGTCGCGTGGGCGTCGGTGTCGGACATCTCGCCGATCCCGATGATCCCCGGCAGGCCGTCGACCTCGCGCGCACGGAAGAACCGCTTGTCGAGACCGGCCGAGAACGCCCGCCCCTGCCCGCGCACGACGACGACGCGGACCGCGTCGGCTGCCAGCGATTCGCCGATCGACCGCAGGGCCTCCCAGGTGGCCGGCGTCTGGGCGTTCAGCACCCCGGGCCGGGCGAGCGTGATCGTCGCCAGCGGACCGTCGACGACCAGCACCACCCCACCGCGCTCGAGCTCATCGGGCGACATCGGTGCTGTGCTCACACCCGGGAGGCTATAACGGCCTCCCGAAAGCGGTTACTTCGCTTTCTTGGTGCGGGTGGCCCCCCCACGACCGCGGAGCGTCACTCCGGTCTCGCTGAGCACCCGGTGCACGAACCCGTAGGAGCGGCCTGTCTGCTCGGCCAGCGCCCGGATGCTGGCCCCCTTCTCGTACTTCTTCTTCAGATCAGTGGCGAGCTTGTCCCGCTGTGGACCAGTGATACGAGCGCCCTTTTTCAAGTCGGCCATGGCGATTGACCCTCCTCATCCCCACCGCGGAGCCCCCCGCGGAAGGATCTATCTAGCCTTCCGATCGGGCAATGATCTCTAGATCACCGCGTGGTAACCAGGAGATCCACTCTGTGATCGCTAAGCGGTTCGCCCAAATGGATCACGCGGACGGGTGATCATTTTTGCGGTCAGAAAGGCGGATATCACCCGGCCGCTATGTATCAGTAACCCTACGAGTCGATCAAGGGAGTAGTGGCGACCCTCCGGATACGGCACAGCTCAGACCTGCGGTTGAGGTGTCCAACCGGGTGTAAACGGTGCCATCTACGTCCTCCGATCAGGCCAACTGAACCAGCTCGAGATAGTCGGCCGACCACAGATCCTCGGTGCCGTCGGGCAGCACGATGACCTTGTCCGGGTCCAACGCCTCCACCGCGCCGGAGTCGTGCGTCACCAGCACCACCGCCCCGGCGAACCGGCGCAGCGCATCCAGGACCTGCTCCCGGCTCGCCGGATCCAGGTTGTTGGTCGGCTCGTCGAGCAGCAGCACATTGGCCGCGCTCGACACGAGGCCGGCGAGCGCCAGGCGGGTCTTCTCCCCACCCGACAGCGTTCCGGCCTGCTGTGAGAGCTGGTCACCTGAGAACATGAACGAACCGAGCAACGTGCGCAGCTGCTGCTCGGGTGCGTCGGGCGAGGCGTGGCGCACGTTCTCCCACACGGTGGCGTCGAGATCCAGCGTGTCGTGTTCCTGCGCGTAGTAGCCGGTGCGCAGGCCGTGTCCGGGTACCACCCGCCCCGTGTCGGGCTGCTCGGTTCCGGCGAGCAGGCGCAGCAACGTGGTCTTGCCCGCGCCGTTCAGCCCCAGTACGACGACCTTGGCTCCGCGATCCACGGCGAGATCGACACCTGTGAAGACCTCGAGCGATCCGAACGCCTTGCTCAGCCCCTCGGCGGTGAGCGGGGTCTTCCCGCACGGCGAAGGGTCCGGGAACCGGATCCGGGCGACCTTGTCGTTCTTTCTCGTCGGTTCGAGCCCGGCCAGCATCTGGTCGGCGCGGCGGGCCATGTTCTTGGCAGCGACGGCCTTGGTGGCCTTGGCGCCCATCTTGAGCGCCTGGGTGTGCAGCACCGCCGCCTTCTTCTCGGCGTTGGCGCGCTCGCGGCGGCGGCGCTTCTCGTCGGTGGCCCTTGCCTCCAGGTAGCGCTGCCAGTTCACGTTGTAGATGTCGACCTCGCTGCGGGTGGCGTCGAGGAACCACACCTTGTTGACGACCGCCGCGAGCAGGTCGGTGTCGTGGCTGATCAGGACAAGGCCCCCGTCGTGGGCGGCCAGGAACGAGCGCAGCCAGGTGATCGAATCGGCGTCGAGGTGGTTGGTCGGCTCGTCGAGCAGGAGCGTCGTCGCACTCGGCGCTCCCCCGCCGCCGCCGTCCGACGCCGCGAACAGGATGCGGGCCAGCTCGACGCGGCGGCGCTGCCCGCCGGAGAGGGTGGCGATCTGCTGGTGCAGGACACGGTCGGGCAGCCCGAGGTGAGCGCAGATCCGGGCCGCCTCGCTCTCCGCCGCGTAACCGCCGAGTGCCGAGAAGCGCTCCTCGATGCGCCCGTAGTCCCGCACCGCCTTGTCGTTCTGCGCGCCGTCGACCAGCTCGGCCATCGCGGTCTGTGCCTTCTCCATCTTGCGCAGCATCTCGTCGAGTCCGCGGGCGGACAGCACCCGATCCTTGGCCGTGACCAGCATGTTGCCCTCGCGCGGGTCCTGCGGGAGGTAACCGACCCCGGAGTTGGCGAACTACCGATCCCCCGTAGGGCTCACCCTCGCCCGCCAGCACCCGCATGGACGTGGTCTTGCCGGCTCCGTTGCGGCCGACCAGGCCGATCCGGTCACCCGACTGAACGCGCAGCGTGGCGCCGGACAGCAGGATGCGGGACCCGGCACGCAGTTCCAGGTCGGTGGCGGTGATCAAATTGAGGCTCCAAGGAGGGTCCGGGGCGGGGCATCGACGAGCGGCGCGGCGGCGGCCTACCCGATCCGGATCACCAGGCCAGCGTACCGGCCGGCGGAGGTCGATCTACGAAGTAGGGTCGCGGCCATGACCGATCTCACCGGACGAGCGGCACTGATCACCGGAGCGAGTCGCGGCATCGGCTACGCCATCGCCGCCGAGCTGCTGACCCGAGGAGCCGCGGTGACGATCACCGCCCGCAAGCCCGACGAGCTCGCGGCCGCCACCGAGACGCTGATCGCCGAGGCGGCGGACGGTGACCGCACACGGGTGCTCGGGCTGCCCGGCAACGTCGGCTCGGCGGCGGCCCGCGAGGAAGCGGTGACCGCAACGGTGGAGACCTTCGGAAACCTCGCGATCCTGATCAACAACACCGGGGTCAACCCGACCTACGGCCCACTCGTGGACGCCGACCTCGACGCCGTCCGGAAGATCTTCGAGATCAACGTGGTGGCCGCACTGGGCTACGTCCAGCTCGCCCACCGGGCGTGGATGGGCGAGCACGGTGGCGCCGTCGTGAACCTGGCGTCAGTGGCCGGACTGCGCTCGACCGGGGTGATCGCGGCGTACGGGGCGTCGAAGGCCGCGTTGATCCGGCTCACCGAGGAGCTGGCCTGGCAGCTCGGGCCGAAGATCCGGGTGAACGCGGTGGCACCTGCGGTGGTCAAGACGAAGTTCGCCGAAGCGCTGTACGCCGAGGGTGAGGAGAAGGTGGCCGCGGCCTACCCGATGAAGCGGCTCGGCCGCCCGGAGGACGTCGCCGCGCTGGTCGCGTTCCTGGTCTCCGACGAGGCGTCCTGGATCACCGGGGAAACCGTGCGGGTGGACGGCGGGATCCTCTCCACCGGCGGTCTCGGCTCCGCCTGATCTCACCCGACGGGCATCTCTCGAAGGCACCGATGGCCGGCTTCGGGGGCTACAGCACCGCCGCATCGGTCCAGAGGCGGCCCGTGCGGCCGGATCGGCCGGTGAGCACGTCGAGGAGCACGGCAGCTTGCCCGTCGGTGAGCGACGCCACGTAGTCGATCACTGCCCGGCCGCGGGCGAGCCGCCTGACCTCAGCCGGAGCGGCGTGCGTCGCCGCGTACTCACCGCGCGCGAGCTCCACCAGGTCGTGCAACCGCGGTGGCAGCCGCGGCGCGTCGCGCTCCTCCAGCCACTCCACCAGCGCGTCGACCAGCCCTGCCAGCACGGTGGCCTGACCGCGCTGGTGGGAGGCCAGATCGGCCCGCTGCAGCACGAACCGGTGGTGCACGAACTTCAGCACGGCCACCTCGTGCCACTGCTCGACCCCCAGCGTGACGTGCGCGGCCCGCACCGGCGGATCGGGCAGCACCCGGACCTCACCCACCAGCCGTGCGGTCCAACGGGCGGAGAACTCCGCCACCGCCCGTTCCGCGGCCATCGAACCGTCGAACGCCGCCGCGAGCAGCCCGTCCACCAGCTCGTCGCGCACCCGGTCGACGGCCGCGGAGAACGCGTCGTCGTCGAACGCCCAGCCGTCCTTGTCCCGCAGTCGGCAGCGCAGCCGTTCCAGGTCCGCACCCGGCCCGGCGTCCCACGGGCGGTCCTGCACCCCGTGTCGCCGCCACCCGCTCAGCTCGGCGCCCACGCCGGCCTGCTGCAACACCCCGACCCGATGAAAGTCCTCCAGGTCATGGATGGCGTACGCGATGTCGTCTGCGGTGTCCATCACGGCCGCCTCCACGGTCTGCTGCCACGGACCGATCGCCGGGGCGAACACGTCACGACAGGCGCGCAGGTCGTCGAGTTCGGTGGAGTAGCAGGAAAACTTCGCCGAGCCGGCGTCCGGGGCACCGGGCAGCGGGCCCGCACCGCGCGGCGGCACCGGCGCGGTGCTCGGATGCGGATCGGGGTGGCCGAACCGGGCCCACGGGTACTTCAGCACGGCCGCCCGGACGGCGGCGGTCAGCTGGAGGCCGGTGCCGCCGGGCCCGTGCAGGTCGATCGTGGTGACGATCCGGAAGCTCTGCGCGTTGCCCTCGAAACCGTCCGGGAGTCCGAGCCGCTCGCGGCTGATCCGGTCGAGCACCTGCTCACCGAGGTGCCCGAACGGCGGATGTCCGAGATCGTGGGCCAGCGACGCGGCCTCGACGACGTCGGCCTCGCAGCCACCGAGCCGGGCCAGCATCGACGCCGTCACCGGGTCGGTGTCCAGCCGCTCGGCGATCGCCCGCGCCACCTGCGCCACCTGCAGGCTGTGCGTGAGCCGGTTGTGCACGAGCAAACCGGCCCCGGTCGAGCTCACGACCTGGGTCACCCCGGCGAGCCTGGCGAAGAACGGGGACGCGGCGATCCGATCGCGGTCGACCCGGAACGGGCTGGCGGCCAGCCCGGCTCCGGTCTCCCCGACACACGGGCGCCGCGCCGAACGCATCACCTGCTCGATCACCGCATCACCTGCTCGATCACAGCCGCGACACTAGCGACCGGGTAGAAACAGTCGGGTGATCCCCGACGTGCTGGTGGTCGGTGGCGGGCCCGCGGGACGGGCGCTCGCCGCCGAGACGGCCTGCCGCGGGCTGCGGACCACCCTGGTCGATACGGCACCGCACGCCGCGTGGGGGCGCACCTACGGCACGTGGTCCGACGACCTGCCGCCGGAGCTTCCCTCCACGGTGGTCGCCAGCCGGTCGCGTGGCCGCGCGATCGCGCGCACCGAGCACCAGCTGGGCTGGGACTACGCCGTGCTGGACGTGCCGGCGCTGCGCGCGCACCTCGACACCGCGATGGCGCGGCACGGGGTCGAGGTCCGGGTCGGACGGGCCGTCGGGCTCGCGGGCGACGGCACGGTGGCGCTCGCGGGCGGGAGCACGGTGCACGCCCGGTTGCTGGTCGACGCGGGCGGCGCTGTGCAGCCGCTGGCGGCGACCGCACGGCGACGGGTGGCGGCCGAGCAGCGGGCCTACGGTGTGATCGTCGATCAGACCGCCGCCGCGGGGCTGGTCGCGCCCGGCGAGGCCCTGTTCATGGACTGGCGCCCCGACCACGGTGGATCGGGCCACCCGACCTTCCTGTACGCCGTGCCGTTCGGGGACGGCCGGTGCTGCTGGAGGAGACCTCGTTGGCCCGCCGGCCGGGCCTCCCGCTGCGCGAGCTGCGCCGCAGGCTCCTGCACCGGTTGGCCGGGCACGGAATCGTCCCCGGGCCCGACGCGGCGTTCGAGACCGTGGTGATTCCGCTCGATGTGGAGCGGCACCGGACTCCGGGAGTCCTCGGTTTCGGCGCGGCGACCCCGCTGGTCCATCCCGCCAGCGGGTTCAGCCTGTCCACGGCCCTGGCCCTGGCCCCAGCGGTGGCCCACGCCCTGGCCACCCGTCTCCCCGGCGGGGCCGACCCCGCGCTGGCCGCGGCGCGGGCAGTCCTCTGGCCGGCGGCTGCCCGCGTGGTGCACCGGTTCCGCCGGATCGGGCTGGAGGCGCTCCTGCGCATGCCCCCGAGCAGGTGCCGGATTTCTTCGAGGTGTTCTTCGCGCTGCCGGAACGCCTGCGCTGGTCCTACCTCACCGGACGTGACGACCTGCGCGGCACCATGGCCGTGATGGCCACCCTGTTCGCCCGCTCCGACGCGGCCCTGCGGATACGGCTGATCACCCCGGCTGCGCTGCCGCCCGCGCCGGCCGAGGGCCGAGCAGGTCAGGCGTGAGCGCCCACGGCGGTCCGGTCGGGCACCCTGTACGCGTGAGCACCGACCGGAGCGCCTCGCTCGAGGCCTACCTCACCCGGATCGGGACGCCCGATGCCCGCGCCGCGGACCTGCCGACGCTGCGCCGGATCGTGGCCGGCCACGCCGGCTCGATCCCGTTCGAGAACCTCGACCCGTTCTCGGGCGCGAGGTCCGGCTCGGAAAGGAGGACCTGGTCGCCAAACTGGTCGCCGGGGGTCGCGGCGGCTGGTGCTTCGAACACAACCTGCTGCTGCGCGACGCGCTCGACGCGCTCGGCTTCCGCACCACCGGGCTCGCGGCTCGGGTGCTGTGGGGCCGGCCCGACGGGGCACCGATGGGGCCGCGCGGGCACATGCTGCTGCTGGTCGATCTTCCTGCGGGCCCGCACGTCGTCGATGTCGGATTCGGCGGTCTCACCCTCACCGGGGTGCTGGCCCTGGAACCCGAGCGGGAGCAGGCCACCCCGCACGAGCCGTTCCGGTTGTGGCCGGACGGAGCCGGGTTCGTGATGCAGGCGCGGCTGCGGTCCGGCTGGCGGCCGCTGTACCGGTTCGACCTCGGCGAGCAGCACCGCGCGGACTACGAGGTGACCAACTGGTACCTGTCGCACCATCCGGATTCGCATTTCGTGAACGGCCTGATGATCGCCCGACCGGACACCGACCGCAGGTACGCCCTCAACGGGCGGACGCTGACCGTGCACCACCTCGGCGGGCCGTCCGAACGGCGACAGCTCGGCACCCCCGCCGCGATCAGGATGGCGCTGGAGGAACATTTCCTGATCGACACCTCGCGGCTGCCCCGCCTCGAGGCGGAGCTCGGCAGGCTCTTCGCCCTGTGAGCCCGTCGCACCGTCGTCAGGCGGGCCGGCGGCCGGCGAGCCCGAGATGCCGGTCGTGGCGCCGCGACCAGACCAGCAACGACACGATCGCCCCGCACAAGCACATGAACATGTCCCACTGGGTGTCCCAGATGTCGCCCTGGGTGGCCAGAAAGGCATCCGCGTCGGCTCCGAGCAGCACCGCCGACCACCACTCGATCAGTTCGAAGAAGGCCGAGAAGCTCAGCGCGACGCTGACGCACAGGAAGCCGAGCACGCCGCCGGGACGCAGCGGGGTACGTCGGATCAGGATCTCCCTGGCCAGCAACACCGGCACGAATCCCTGCACGAAGTGGCCGATGCGGTCGTACGGGTTGCGGGTGAGGTCCATGACGTCACGCAGCCAGTCACCGAGCGGCGTCTCGGCGTAGGTGTAGGCGCCGCCGTAGATCAGTACCAGCGCGTGCCCGGCCAGCAACCAGCTCAGCAGCCGGGTGAGTGGGAACCACCGCCAGCACAGCAGCACCAGCGGCAACCCGGCGAGGACCCAGGCGATCTCCAACCACCAGGTCAGCCGGTCCCGCGGGGCAATACCCGAGAGGATCAGCGCGGCGAGCACCAGTCCGACGAGGAGCCGCCCTTCGCCCCGGCCAGGCGTAGTGACGGCGGATCGGCGCGAACGGCACTTCTCGCGCACTCCAGCGCGCGAAAGTGCCGTTCGCGCCATGGTGGAGGTGCCTCGACGCCGAGCTCAGACCCGGAAACCCAGCGCGCGCAGCTGCTCGCGGCCGTCCTCGGTGATCTTGTCGGGACCCCACGGCGGCATCCACACCCAGTTGATCTTGATGTCGTTCACCAGGCCGGCGCCACCGGTGAGCGCGGCGCGGGCCTGCTCCTCGATCACGTCGGTGAGCGGGCAGGCCGCCGAGGTCAGGGTCATGTCGATCGTCGCGACGCCGTTCTCGGCCTGGATGCCGTAGACCAGCCCCAGGTCGACGACGTTGATCCCGAGCTCGGGGTCGACCACGTCACGCATGGCCTCCTCGAGGTCCTCGACCGACGGGTTCCCGGCCGCTGCGCCGGCGGCTCCGGCATGCCGGCCGCGCCCCGCACCACGTCCTCGGCGTGTCCTCGGCTCGTGTCCCACCGTGGTGTTCTCGGTCGTCATGGTGTTGCCTCCTGTTCGGAATCCGCGCGGACCACGGCATCCTTGAACGCCATCCAGCCCAGCAACGCGCACTTCACCCGGGCCGGGTACCGCGCGACGCCGGCGAAGGCGATGCCGTCGCCGAGCACGTCCTCATCAGGTTCCACCTGCCCGCGGCCCTGCGCCATCTCCTGGAACGCCGCGAGCACCCGCATCGAGTCCTCCACGCTGCGGCCGACCACGAGGTCGGTGAGCACCGACGCCGAGGCCTGGCTGATCGAGCAGCCGAGCGTCTCGTAGGAGACGTCGGCGACCTTCTCGCCGTCCAGCTTCACCCGCAGCCTGATCTCGTCCCCGCAGGTCGGGTTGACCTGGAACGACTCGGCGTCGAACGGCTCCCGCAGGCCGGAGCCGTGCGGGGTCCGGTAGTGGTCCAGGATGATCTCCTGGTACATCTGCTCCAGCTGCACTCAGCTCACTCCGAAGAAGTCGCGGGCCGCCCGCACGCCGTCGACCAGCGCGTCCACCTCGTCCGGTGTGTTGTACGCCGCGAAGCTGGCCCGCACCGTGGCGGCCACCCCGAACCGGCGGTGCAGCGGCCACGCGCAGTGGTGCCCCACCCGCACCGCGACGCCGCGGTCGTCGAGCACCTGGCCGACGTCGTGCGCGTGCACGCCGTCGACCAGGAACGACACCGCTCCCCCGCGGTCGACCAGATCGGTCGGCCCGACGATCCGGACGCCGGGCACCTCGGACAGCCCGTCCAGCGCGCGCGCGACCAGCGACATCTCGTGGGCGTGCACCGCGTCCATGCCGATCCCGGTCAGGTAGTCGACGGCCGCGCCCGAGCCCGACGGCCTGCGAGGTCATCGGCACGCCGGCCTCGAAGCGCTGCGGCGGCGGCGCGTAGGTGGAGCCCTCCATCCGCACCAGCTCGATCATCGAGCCGCCGGTGAGGAACGGCGGCATCGCGGCCAGCAGCTCCGCGCGCCCGTAGAGCACGCCGACCCCGGACGGGCCGAGCATCTTGTGCCCGGAGAACGCCGCGAAGTCGACGTCCGAGCTGGTCAGGTGCACCGGCATGTGCGGCACCGACTGGCAGGCGTCCAGCACCACCAGCGCGCCGACCGCGCGGGCGCGGCCGGACCAGCTCCGCGACCGGCAGCACGGTGCCCAGCACGTTGGACTGGTGCGCGAACGCCACCACCTTGGTCCGCTCGCGACAGCTCGATCGAGTCCAGGTCGAGGCGGCCGTCGTCGGTGACCGAGTACCAGCGCAGCGTGGCGCCGGTGCGCCGGCACAGCTCCTGCCAGGGCACCAGGTTGGCGTGGTGCTCCAGCTCGGTGACCACGATCTCGTCGCCCGGCCGCAGCACGAACCGCTCGGCCTCGCCGCCCGACGAAGGCCGCGTTGCACAACGCGTAGGCGACCAGGTTGATGCCCTCGGTGGCGTTCTTGGTGAACACCAGCTCGTCCGGGCTCGGCGCCGACGAACGCGGCGATCCGGGCCCGCGCCGACTCGTAGGCGTCGGTGGCCTCCTCGGCGAGCTGGTGCGCGCCGCGGTGCACGGCGGCGTTGTGCTGCTCCAGGAACGCCCGCTCGGCGTCGAGCACCTGGCGCGGGCGCTGCGAGGTGGCGCCGGAGTCGAGGTAGACCAGCGGCCGGTCCGTCGCGCACCGTCCGGGACAGGATCGGGAAGTCCGCCCGGACCTTCGCGACGTCCAGTGTCGACAGGGCCGGCGAGACCGTGGTCATCAGACCGCGGCCTCCGTGTGCACGGTCGATTCCGCAGGCTCCGCACGCCGGTGAACCGCACGTACCCGGTCTTCTCCAGCTCGTCGGCCAGCTCGGGCCCGCCGGACTCGACGATCCGGCCGCCGGCGAACACGTGCACCACGTCGGGGGTGATGTGCTGCAGGATCCGGGTGTAGTGCGTGATCAGCAGCACGCCGGTGTCGCCGCCCGCGCGGTAGCGGTTGACGCCCTCGCTGACCACCCGCAGCGCGTCGACGTCGAGGCCGGAGTCGGTCTCGTCCAGGATCGCGATCTTCGGCTTGAGCAGCGCGAGCTGCAGCACCTCGTGGCGCTTCTTCTCGCCGCCGGAGAAGCCCTCGTTGACGTTGCGCTCGGCGAAGTCGGGGTCGATGTCGAGGTCGCTCATCGCCTGCTTGACCTCCTTGACCCAGGTGCGCAGCTTGGGCGCCTCGCCGCGGACCGCGGTGGCCGCGGAGCGCAGGAAGTTCGACGTCGAGACGCCGGGCACCTCGACCGGGTACTGCATGGCGAGGAACAGGCCGGCCCGGGCCCGCTCGTCGACGGTCATGGCCAGCACGTCCGCGCCGTCGAGCGTGACGCTGCCCGAGGTGACCTCGTACTTCGGGTGCCCGGCGATGGCGTAGGCCAGCGTCGACTTGCCGGACCCGTTCGGGCCCATGATCGCGTGCGTCTCGCCGGCCCGGATGGTGAGGTCGACGCCCTTCAGGATCTCCTTGGCGCCGCCCTCGGCGGCGACCGAGACGTGCAGGTCCTTGATCTCCAGGGTGGACATTCTGTGTCAATGCTCCGTGTGGTGGGGGTGGAAGGTCAGACGCCGGTGATGGCCAGCTCGGCCTCGATCGCCGCTTCCAGGCGCTCGCGCAGCTCGGGCAGCGGGATCCGGCACAGGATCTCGCCGAAGAAGCCGCGGACGACGAGCCGGCGGGCGACGTCCTCCGGGATGCCGCGGCTGCACAGGTAGAACAGCTGCTCGTCGTCGAACCGGCCGGTGGCGCTGGCGTGCCCGGCGCCGGCGATCTCGCCGGTCTCGATCTCCAGGTTCGGCACCGAGTCGGCCCGGGCGTGCTCGGTGAGCACCAGGTTGCGGTTGAGCTCGAACGTCTCGGTGTTCTCCGCGGCCGCGCGGATCAGCACGTCGCCGATCCACACGGTGCGCGCGTCCGGGACGCCCTTGCGCCCTGCAGCGCGTTCTTGTAGATCACGTTCGACCGGCAGTTCGGCACCGCGTGGTCCACCAGCAGCCGCTGCTCCAGGTGCTGCCCGGCGTCGGCGAAGCCCAGCCCGGCCAGCTCGGCGTCGCCGCCGGGGCCGCGGTAGTTCACGGTCGAGCTGATCCGCACCAGGTCGCCGCCGAGCTGCACCGCACCGCGCGCAGGGTGGCGTCGCGGCCGAGCGAGGCGTGCGTGGCGCCGGCGTGCACGGCGTCGTCGGCCCACTCGTCGGTGACCACCAGCCGCAGCTGGGAACCGTCGGCCAGCACGACCTCGAGGTTGTCGGCGAGCGCCCCGGACCCGCGCTGCTCGACCACCACGGTCGCCTCGGTGTGCGGCGTGGTGCGGATCTGCAGGTGCGCGGCGGCGGTGCGCCCTCGCCCGGACCGGTCACCGTGACCGTCACCGGCTCCGGCTGCCCGTCCAGCGTGACCACCGTGGCCTCGCGGAACGCCGACCAGGCCGCGGCGGCGATCCGGTCGGCGGGGACGCCGCCCGCCCGATGCGGCGTCGTCGCGGCCGACCGTCTCGACCGCGACGCCGTCGCCCGGCGGGACCTCGATCCGCGGGGT
>CAWJFD010000023.1:0-189479 GCA_963841985.1 uncultured Actinomycetota bacterium | reverse complement strand
TAGTCGAGCGCCGCCCAGACGCCCCACGGCTAAGGGATCATGCTTACGTCCCGACCGGCCGGTCCACGCGTTATCGGCCCCAGTGATGAGCCGTTCTCCCAACCGCCCTTTCCCCGCGCCACCGGGCGCGGTTTCCTAAAGGAGCCGCAACGGCCGCGCAATGCCGATCCGCGGGCCTACCCGATCCCCGCGCTGGACGGGGTGGACTCTCAACTGCCGTACCGCTAGTAGGAGGCGCGTCATGGACAACCAAAGCGCACGCGATTGGGCCGATGCGTTGCTTGGCGCGTGGAATCGGCGCGACTACGGCGAGGTTGCCAGTCATCTCGACCCGGGCGTCGTGGTGGTGGACCACACTCGCCACCGGACTTCCACAGGTGCCGATGGGTATGTCGATCGCTACCGGCGCTTGCTCGACGCCTCCCCAGACATGCGGGGTGAGACCACTTCGGTGCTCGTGGAGGGAAACCTGCTCGTCCATGAGACCACCTGGCGAGGCCGGCACACAGTCCCGCTCAAGCTACCCGGGTACGACCACGTCGCACCGACCAACGAGCTGATGACCATGCATCTCGTGACGTACATGGAACTCGACGACGGAGGGCAGGTAAAGGGCGTACGGGTGTACGGCGATCTACGGGAGGTGCCATTGTCAGCGCACCCCGTCGGGGTGGGTTGATCTGATGCGACGGGTCCCTTGCCGCGCTGGCTGCATACGTTGCTGACAAGGGGCGGGCTGGGATGACCAGCAGGCCGTCAGGTCGTCGCGGCCTCCCACAGAATCTACCGGGGCAGGACGCGACCGGCCCCTGAGGGACGCGTGACAATGCCTGCCAGGGATCGCTGGCTTCGGCAACTGCACTACTTCGTCACCTTCGTCCTGCGCGGCGCCGAGACCGTCCACAAGATAGTCGAGTCGACGAAGTGCGTCGGCTCTATCCGCCGCCAACCGAGACGCAGCTGTCGCAGTTGTCCTCCCGTTACTGCCTACAGCAGCGACAGGTTCACCGTGGTCATCTCTGTGACGGTGAACTCGCCCCCCACCTTGCCGAGAGTGAAATGCGGCGGGTCGGTCGCCTGGGCTGCCACGCCGGTCGTGCTCCAGCACTCATGGCTCCTGCTCGGCCTCAGGGTGGTGATCGGACCGAGCGGCCAGGACGGCGGCGGCGAGGCGCGAGATCAACCCGTCGTCGCTGAAGCGGTAGCCGAACTCGGCGTACGCAATCAGCTCCCGGTAGGCCAGCTCCCCGAGTGGGCCCGGGTAGACCCGGCGGGCATGGCCCGCCGCCGCCCGGTAACGCGACCTCTCGTACAGCTGCAGCTCTACGGCGTCGCCGCGGATCTTGGGAGCCGCGGGAGATAGGTTCATGGTCATGACGCGTCCCTCGTCATCTCAGTAGCCGAACTCGGCGTAACGAGTCTGCCCGTCCGCGACTTGATTTCGAGTCGGTCCTGCTGCTTGCGCCGGGGTACCGTCCACGGTTCGAGTCGCCTGGGAGGGGACCAGTTTGAGACTCCCGTCCCGAGGGAGCTGATCATGTTTGACCCCGCAGCCCCCGACCCCGCCCAGATACAGCGCGGCTCTGTCCTGCCTACCACCGCATTGCGGATCTCGACGCTGCTCCCTGGTGAGCAGGAGGCGATCTTCTCCATCCTGCGGAGTCTGAACACCGCCGACGAACTTCTGCCCCGCTGGTCGGCCAGCCCGGCTCGGACGCCTACCCGGCCAGGCTGCTGTTCGCGATCGTGGAAAACTACCGCCGCGAGCTGGCTAACCTCGGCCGCTGACCGGGCGCAGGGGTCATCCTGACGAACCCCAACGGCCCGCGGTCATGCGCGGTGACTATCCGTCTCAGGTTGAACCGGGCATCAAGCCGAGTTGACCCAACAACTCTGCGCGGTCGAAGTAGAGTGCGAAGTTGACAACCTTTCCTCCGGCGAACCTGGACAAGGTGACGAACGGGATACTTACCCGCTTTCCCGTCGCCGGGATCGACTGATCAGGCGTAGTCATCGTCTCCGTGTGAGTGCCAACGAAGTCGGCTTGCAGGATGGCCGTGGCACCGTCCTCGAAGATCGCGCCGACGCGGACCTGGTTGTCCGGGAATGCGTCCTGCCAGATGGAGTAGAACAACCTGACGATATCGGTTCCTGATCCGCTGACCCCGGGAGCGGCGAGTTCCGCATCAGGGCTGAAATCGCCCACCCAGCCCGACGAATCGTGGTCGTTCCATGCCTTGATGTTCTGCTCCTCCAGGGTTCGCGCCTCACCCATCATCGTCCTCCTGACCTGCCGAGAAGGCTCTCGGGTCCGCGACACTACGCCGATGACCATCATTGCGCGAGTCCTTGCGTGGCGAGTGGCGCACTTGACTCGGGCGCCCCCGGTCACCAACGGAGCGTTCTGCGAGCCCGGGCAAGATCGCACAAATCCGCCTGAGCTGCACGCGTGCTGTCAAGCAATTGTGAACAGAAGCGGGATCGACCGCGTCCTTCCGCTTTTCAGGTCTGCGATCAGGCGTTCCGGCATGTCTCGAATAGTCGTTGACCTGGTCATGCTGTTTGTCCGGACCGCGGACGAACGGGCCTGAATGCAGTGGGTGAGACGGAGATTGAGACGGGCGGATGCCCCTGCTCCCCACCGATCCGAGCGTGTCGCAGGCCTGCCGCACGGCCTGCTGATGCCGCCCATGCCGGTCCTGTCCATCGATCAAGAGGCTGACCCGCGCGACGGATTTACAGTGGGCTGCGATACCGGCTTTGACCGCAGGGCACCAACCTGGACGGGGCGACCCTTGTCAGCAGCCTGGACATCACGGGTAGCGTTGCCAACGAGCGGAACCTGGTCGTGGCCACCCACCACGCGATCCTCGCACAGACAGCTCCTCAACGACCTGGTCGACGAGCCGCTCTTACCGGCGGCTGACCGCGCTGCCGCCCGACGCCGTCGCAGTCGGGATCAACGCCCGATCCTGCACGTCACGTCGATGCCGGCGCGCGATCTTGCACATCATCAATGTGCACCTGAAGTCGAAGATCCCCACCGACATCCCGGGCCAGAAGATCGACAACTTCACCTGGCGGACCGCGGACGCGTGGGCCGAAGGCTCCTTCCTGTCGTCGATGAAGCGGATGAGCCAGGCGCTCGAGGTGCGCCGGCTGGTCGACCAGATCCTCGACGCCGACCCTGACGCCCGGATCGTGGTCGCCGGCGACTTCAACGCCACCCCCGACGAGGTGCCGGTCATGGCGATCCGCGGCGCCGTCGAGGACACCGGCAACGGCGACCTCGCCGCCCGGGTCCTGGTGCCGATCGAGAACACCGTGCCCGAACCCGCCCGCTACACCCTGTTCCACCAAGGCCGCGCCGCAGCTGCTCGACCACATGCTCGTCACCCGCAACCTGCTCGCCCACTACCGCGGGTCGGAGATCCACAACGAGGTGCTGCACGACGAGTCCGCCGCCTTCGCCGACGACCGCAAGTTCCCCGAGTCCGACCACGCACCCGTCGTCGCCACCTTCGAGTTCTGACGAGCAGCGCGTCGGTCGGTCGCATGGGCCGACCGGTCGCGCCGCCGCGATGGTCCGGGCAGTGCCAGCGGCGGTCAGGTCGGTGGCGCCACCCGGGTGAGGTAGCGCAACAGCGCGCGCAGCTGGTTGGCCGCGGGCGTTCTCCACCGCCCAACGCCGGGACGGCGTCACCCTGATCCGGTGCGGCGCGTCCGACGACTAGAGAGACAGGTGTGTTCGGCGACCTACTGTATGAAGCCGACGACCAGGACAAAGCTGATCGGCGACGCCTATCCGGATGCTCCCTCCGGGAGCAAGCCAAGCTGCCCGAGAAATTCCATTTGATCCCAGTAGAAGTGGTGCTCCCGGATCAGGCCGTACTCGGCTACGACAATGTCACAATCTCGCACACGCACCTGCTTGCCCGTCGCCGGAATGCTCTCACCGTTGGGTGCATGCAGATCTCCAGTATTCGTCCCGACGAAGTAGCCCTCATCAATCGCCACGTTGCCGGACTCGTGCTTGGCGAGATACTCGAATTGCGCATCGGGGAACGCCTCGATGAACTGGCCAAGATACTCAACGATGCCGTCCCGGCCGGTGATCTGGCCCCGGTCAGGGGTGACAGCCACAGCGTCGTCGCTGTAGCACGCGGCCACCGCCGTGAGATCTTTCAACGTCATCACCGCGTCGGTCAACTGATCGGCGAGGTCACGTGCCTCTCCCATGTCGCCCTCCCTGCGGGTATGTCTCCAGCGCAGGCCCCGATTCACGACCGTCAGCGGCTGCCACGGAGCGATACTGGATCGGCCTCGCGCTTCGGCGCGGGGGGACTGAGTGTTCGCCCGCCCCATCGGAGCGTCAAGGCTCCGGTCGGCCCAAATACCCTGCGGGGTCGCTGACACGCATCAGCAGGTCGGCGGCGGTGGTGGTGGGATCGTCGAACATCGGGACGTGCCCGCCGCATTATGCCGCCCGGTTCGTGCTCGCGCACGAGATCGGGCACTACTTCGGCCTGTGCCACTTCGGTCATGACGGGGTGCAGAACTCATGTTCTCCATCGCCGGGGAGCAACCCGCTCGACTGGGGTCTGTGGCAGTACTACCTGCACTCCGAGCCACAGTTCACCCACTACGACGCCAAGAACGCGTGGCGCTTCGTCGTGGACCAGATGTCCGAGTGCCTGGGCCGGACACCCACCACCCCCGACGGCGCATCACAACGGACTAGTGGGCGGACGTGCTCCGCGCCCCGAGCCGCCTGCTGATGCGGCCTGCCGTCTGCCCGACCTGGTCGACCAGCCGGGCGGGCTCCGGTACGTCCGCGATCGGGAAGGTGAGGGCGACGGCGGCCAGCGGGTAGCCGAGATGATCGAGCACTGCGCAGGCGACCGAGGCGTACCCCGGGCTCACCAGCCCGATCTCCTGGGCGAAGCCCTCGCGCCGCACCGCCACGAGCTCGCGCCGCAACCCGGTCAGCGTGGTCGCGCCCCCGCCGTGCCGCTCGACGAAGGCATCCCGGTTCGGGTACAGCGCCCGCAGCTGCTGGTGCGGCAGCGCGGCGAGCATGGCCAGCCCGCTGGCGGTGAGGTGCGCGGGCAACCGGACGTCGGTGTCGGTCACCAGGGCCGCCCGCCCGGCCGCGCGTTCCTCGATGACGTAGAGCACGTCGCGGCCGTGCAGCACGGCCAGGTGGCCGGTGTACCCCGAGCGATCGACGAGCCGGATCAGGAACGGCCGGGCCAGCCGCTGCAGCGGTGCCTGCCGGGTGTAGGCGGAACCGAGCTCCCACGCCGCGATGCCCAGCGTGTAGCGCCGCTCCTCCTCGAGGTGGACGACGAAGCCCTCGTCGCGGAGCAGGGCCAACAGGTGGTAGACGCTCGACCTCGGCAGCCCGAGCGACCGGGAGATCGAGGCCGCGGGCATCGGCTCGGCGTGCCGGGCCAGCAGTCGCAGCACGGCGATGCACGCGGCGGCCGCCGGCACGTTCGCCATCTGCCCAGCCTCGCATCCGGTCTAGTATCCGAGACCCAGAGTCTGTCATCTGAGACAACTTTCGGCTCCCGGCACTTCTCCGGCCGGCTGCAAGCCGGTCCAATGGGTCCATCAGCCGACCGCCTGCGGGTCGGCCCGTGAGCAGAGACGAAAGGACTGTGCCGATGGAAGGCGCACGGCCCGTCAGGGCAGCCCGTGGCACCACCCTCACCGCGAGGTCCTGGGCCACCGAGGCCCCGCTGCGGATGCTGATGAACAACCTCGACCCGGAGAACGCCGAACGCCCCGACGATCTCGTGGTCTACGGCGGCACCGGCAAGGCCGCCCGCGACTGGCGCTCGTTCGACGCGATGGTCCGCACGCTGACCACGCTCGAGAAGGACGAGACCATGCTCGTCCAGTCCGGCCGGCCGGTCGGCGTGATGCGCACCCACGAATGGGCGCCGCGGGTGATCCTGGCCAACTCCAACCTGGTGGGCGACTGGGCCACCTGGCCCGAGTTCCGCCGGCTGGAGAAGCTCGGCCTCACCATGTACGGGCAGATGACGGCCGGCTCGTGGATCTACATCGGCTCCCAGGGCATCGTGCAGGGCACCTACGAGACCTTCGCCGCGATCGCCGAGAAGCGGTTCGACGGAACGCTGGCCGGCACCCTGACCCTCACCGGCGGCTGCGGCGGGCATGGGCGGGGCGCAACCCCTGGCCGTCACCCTCAACGGCGGGGTCTGCCTCATCGTCGACGTCGACCGGACCCGCCTGCAGCGCCGCGTCGACCACCGCTACCTCGACGAGATCGCCGTCGACATCGACGACGCGATCGAGAAATCGTTGCGCGCCAAGCAGAACGCGCAGGCCCGTTCCATCGGCCTCGTCGGCAACTGCGCCGAGGTGTTCCCCGAGCTGCTGCGCCGCGGCGTCGAGATCGACATCGTCACCGACCAGACCAGCGCCCACGACCCGCTGTCCTACCTGCCCACCGGGATCGACCTCGACGACTGGCACGACTACGCCGAGCGCAAGCCCAAGGAATTCACCGACCGGGCGCGCGAGTCGATGGCGCGCCACGTGGAGGCGATGGTGGGCTTCCAGGACGCGCGGCGCCGAGACCTTCGACTACGGCAACAGCATCCGCGACGAGGCCCGCCACGGCGGCTACGAGCGGGCCTTCGAGTTCCCCGGCTTCGTGCCCGCCTACATCCGGCCGCTGTTCTGCGAGGGCAAGGGCCCGTTCCGGTGGGTCGCGCTGTCGGGCGACCCGAAGGACATCCTCGCCACCGACCAGGCCGTGATGGACCTGTTCCCGGACAACGACCGCCTGCAGAAGTGGATGCGCGGCGCCCAGGAGAGGATCAGCTTCCAGGGCCTGCCCGCGCGCATCTGCTGGCTCGGCTACGGCGAACGCGACAAGGCGGGGCTGCGGTTCAACGAGATGGTCGCGTCCGGCGAGCTGCAGGCGCCGATCGTGATCGGCCGCGACCACCTGGACTGCGGGTCGGTCGCCTCCCCCTACCGGGAGACCGAGTCCATGGCCGACGGGTCCGACGCGATCGCCGACTGGCCGCTGCTGAATGCCCTGGTGAACACGGCCAGCGGCGCGTCGTGGGTGTCCATCCACCACGGCGGCGGGGTCGGTATCGGTCGTTCCATCCACGCCGGGCAGGTCAGCCTGGCCGACGGCACCGCGCTCGCCGCGGAGAAGCTGGCCAGGGTGCTGACCAACGACCCCGGCACGGGCGTGATCCGGCACGTCGACGCCGGCTACGACCGCGCCGAGCAGGTGGCCGCCGAGCAGGGTGTCCGCATCCCGATGGCGGAGGGCTGAGGAGATGGCGGGCGCGGGCCTGGAGCGGCGCACGATCGACGTGATCCCGGATGCGGAACGGCACGGAACGCCGTTCAACCAGTTCACCCTGTGGTTCGGGGCGAACATGCAGATCACCGCCATTGTGGACGGTGCACTCGCCGTCGTGTTCGGTGCCGACCCGCTGTGGGCGGCCATCGGGCTGGTGATCGGCAACGTGCTCGGTGGCGCGGTGATGGCGCTGCATTCGGCGCAGGGGCCGCGGATGGGCATCCCACAGATGATCTCCAGCCGCGCCCAGTTCGGTGTGTACGGCGCGGTGGTGCCGCTGGTCCTCGTCGTGCTGATGTACCTCGGGTTCGCCGCGACCGGCACCGTGCTGGCCGGGCAGGCGATCAACGAGCTCACCGGCGTCGAAGCCGCGGCGTTCGGGATCGTCGTGTTCGGGCTGCTCACCGCCGTCGTCGCCGTCTTCGGGTACCGCTGGATCCACGTGCTGGGTCGGGTGGCCACCGTGGCCGGCATCATCGGCTTCACGCTGCTCGGCATCGAGCTGTCCGGCACGTACGACATCGCCGCGCTGTTCGCCGGAAACACCCTGGACTGGCCGACGTTCCTGCTCGCGGTGTCGCTGGGCGCCGGCTGGCAGCTCACCTTCGGCCCGTACGTGGCGGACTACTCCCGCTACCTGCCGAGGGACACCCCGGCCGCCGCGACGTTCTGGGCCACGATGGCCGGCAGCGTCATCGGCTCCTCGTGGGCGATGGCGCTCGGCGTGGTGGTGGCGGCCCTGCCCGGTTCGGGTTTCCTGGACAACCAGGTCGGCTTCCTGGGCGAGCTGGCCGGCGGCGCGGCATTGGCACTGCTGATCTACCTCGTGATCGTCGTCGGCAAGCTCACGGTGAACACGCTCAACGCCTACGGCGGCTTCATGTGCATGCTCACCACGGTCTCCGCGTTCACCCGCGCGGTCCGGATCTCGCAGCCGGTCCGCACGCTCTACATCGCCGGCTTCCTGGCCGTCTCGGTGATCATCGCGCTGGGGGCGACGGCCGATTTCCTCAACAACTTCAAGAACTTCATCCTGGTGTTGTTGATGGTCTTCATCCCCTGGTCCTCGATCAACCTGGTGGACTACTACCTGATCTCCAAGGAGCGGGTGGACATCCCGGCGCTGTACGACCCGGACGGCCGCTACGGCCGGTGGAACGCCGTCTCGCTCTGCTGCTACGCCCTCGGCGTCGTCGTGCAGATCCCGTTCATGGCACAGAAGCTCTACACCGGCCCGATCACCGAACTGATCGGAGGCGCGGACATCTCGTGGCTGGTCGGGCTCGTCGTCACCGCTGCGATCTTCTACCCGTGGGCGAAGCGCCGCTTCGACCCACCGGCGGAGATGATCTACCCGACCGGTCTGACCGAGGCGGCGACCAACCGGGGAGCACGATGACGTTCGACGACATGTGGTCGGCGATCGAGCCGATCGGGCGCGACGGCGGCTCGGGCGGGTACCGGCGGTTCGCCTGGACCCGCCCCGACAGCGAGCTGCGGGAATGGTTCGCCGGTGAGTGCGACCGCCGCGGCCTGGACCTGACGTCCGACCGGGCCGGGAACCAGTGGGCGTGGTGGGGTGATCCGGACGCCGCGGAGGCGGCCGGCCGGCCCGGCGTCGCCATCGGGTCGCATCTGGACTCGGTGCCCGACGGCGGCGCCTTCGACGGCCCTCTCGGCGTGGTGAGCGCGTTCGCCGCGATCGACGTGTTGCGCGCCGAGGAGTTCCGGCCCGGCCGGCCGATCGCCGTGGTCAACTTCGCCGACGAGGAGGGCGCCAGGTTCGGCGTGGCCTGCGCCGGCTCCCGGATCATCACCGGGCAGCTGGACGCGGACCGGGCGCGGGGGCTGACCGACGCCGCCGGGGTGAGCATGGCCGAGGCCGTGGCGACGTCCGGCCGCGACCCCGCCGCGGTCGGCCGGGATCCCGAGACCCTGCGCCGCATCGGGGCCTTCGTCGAGCTGCACGTCGAACAGGGCCGGGCGCTGATCGACCTGGGCCAACCGCTGGCGATCGGAACCGGCCTGTGGCCGCACGGCCGCTGGCGCATCGACTTCCCCGGCGAGGCCAACCACGCCGGCACCACCAGGCTGGAGGACCGCCGCGATGCGATGCTCGGCTACGCGCACACCGTGCTGGCCGCGCGCTCGGCGGCGCAGGCCAGGGGATGCCTGGCCACGATCGGCAAGGTGACCGTGCGGCCGGGCGGGGTGAACGCGATCGCGAGCAGCGTCACCGGCTGGCTGGATGCCCGCGGCGCGGACGAGCAGGCCGTGCGGGCCGCGGTCCGGGACATCACCGCCGTCGCCGCCGAACACGGGTCCACGGTGTGCGAGGAATCCTGGACGCCCACCACCGAGTTCGACGCCGAGCTCGCCGGACGGCTCCGGCGGGTGCTCGGCGCGGACGTGCCGTTGCTGGGCAGCGGCGCCGGTCACGACGCCGGGATCCTGGCCGGCGCCGGCATTCCGACGGCGATGGTGTTCGTCCGCAACCCGACCGGGGTCTCGCACTCGCCGGCCGAACACGCCGAACGCGACGACTGCCTGGCCGGCGTGGCCGCGCTCGCGCGGGTGGCGCGGGAGCTGGCCGGATGACCACCGGCACCGCCGCGTGGCACGCGCCGTACGCGCTGCTGCCCACCGGCCTGGCTCGCGACGTCACCTTCGAGTCCCGGGAGGGCCGGTTCACCGCGATCCGACCCGACGGCCCGCCACCGGCGGACGCGACCCTGCTGCCCGGCGTCACCCTGCCCGGCCTGGCCAACTGCCACAGCCACGCTTTCCACCGAGCGCTGCGGGGCCGCACCCACGGCCACGGCGGCACGTTCTGGACCTGGCGGGAGGGCATGTACGCGGTGGCCGCCCGCCTCGATCCGGACTCCTACCTGGCCCTGGCCAGGGCGACCTACGCCGAGATGGCGCTCTCGGGAGTGAGCGGCGTCGGCGAGTTCCACTACCTGCACCACGCCCCCCACGGTGTCGCCTACGCCGATCCGAACGCCATGGGGCAGGCGCTGATCCAGGCCGCCGCGGACGCGGGCATCCGGCTGACCCTGCTCGACACCTGCTACCTGGCGGGCGGCCTCGAACCCGATGGGCACCGTGCGCTCGCCCCCCAGCAGCAGCGTTTCGGTGACGCCGACGCCGATGCGTGGGCCGCCCGGTTCGGTCTGCTCACCGACGGCGAGCACGTGCGGATCGGGGCGGCGGTGCACTCGGTGCGCGCCGTGCCGAGAAAGGCGGTCGGGACGGTGGTGGCCGCGGCGACCGGGCGCCCGCTGCACGTGCACCTGTCGGAGCAGCCGGCCGAGAACGACGCCTGCCGGGCGCACTACGGCTGCACACCCACCGAACTCCTGCACGGGGAAGGCGTCCTCGGGCCGGGGACCACCGCCGTGCACGCCACCCACCTCACCGACTCCGACATCACGACGCTGGGCGCCACGCGTACCGCCTGCTGCTTCTGCCCCACCACCGAACGCGACCTGGCCGACGGCATCGGGCCGGCCAGGGCGTTGCGGGACGCAGGCTCGCTCCTGAGCCTGGGATCCGACCAGCACGCCGTCATCGACCTGATCGAGGAGGCGCGCGCCCTGGAGATGCACGAGCGACTGAGCACCCGGCACCGCGGCCGCTTCACCCCGGCCGAACTGCTCGCCGCGGCCACCCGACACGAGACCCTCGGCTGGAACGACGCCGGACGCCTCGAGATCGGGGCCCGAGCCGATCTGGTCGCCGTGCGGCTCGACACCCCCCGAACCGCGGGGGTCGACCCGGAGCAGATCCTGCTCGCCGCCTCCGCCGCCGATGTCGACACGGTGGTGGTCGACGGGAGGCCGATCGTGTCCGGCGGCCGGCACCGGCTCGGCGATGTCGGTCGGTTGCTCGGCGACGCGATCCGGCCACTGTGGTCGGCGTAGCGGTGGCGGGTCGGCAGTGCGCGAGATGGCACGCAGCGCTGTTCGATCGTGGACGGACAGCGCTGAGTGCCATCTCGCGACCTGAGTAGCCGGGCTCGGTTGCGCGCACTGAGACGGTCGGGAGGTGGCCCCGCAACCCAGGGGGCGTCGCCGGCACCCGGCATGATGGCGGCGATGCCCATCCGCCGACCGTCACCGCAGCCGGTTCCGCCGACGCCTGTTCCGCCACGTCGAGCCGGTCGGGCGCCGCGGCCGGCACTCATATCCGCTGCGCTCGGCAGCCTGCTGCTCGGCTCCGTACTGATCGCCGGGCCGCCGCACCACGCCGCGACCGCGGCGCCCGCTCCACGCCGGCGCCCGTCCCGCCCTTGACCGGCCTCGGGTTGGGGCCGGACCGGCAGCCCTTCTGCGCTGCGGTGGTCGCCGCCCTTCCCGACCGCGCGCGGCTGGCGCAGCGCCTGATGATCGGCGTCGACGGATCCGATCCGCGCAGCACCGCGGAGACCGTGCACACCACGCAGGTCGGCGGGATCTTCATCGGCGGTAACGCCACCGA
The DNA here is from genome assembly GCA_963841985.1 of uncultured Actinomycetota bacterium. Lineage (GTDB taxonomy): Bacteria > Actinomycetota > Actinomycetes > Mycobacteriales > Pseudonocardiaceae > Pseudonocardia. The sequence goes on along the minus strand of CAWJFD010000023.1, from coordinate 177,643 downwards.
TCTGCTGCGCGACCAGTCGTTGCGCGAGGTGCACGCGATGGCCCGGCTCCCGCTCGCCGTGGCCGTCGACGACGAGGGCGGGCGGGTGCAGCGCATCGACGCCCTCGACGGCAGGCTGCCGAGCGCGCGGGCCATGAGCGGGCTGGACCCGCTGCAGGTCCGCAGGCTCGGCCGGGACCGGGGCCGCGAGCTGGTCGGCTACGGAATCACGATCAACTTCGCGCCGACGGTGGATGTCAGCAAGCAGCGCTCCGGTGCCGTGATCGGTGATCGCTCCTTCGGCAACGACGCGGAGCAGGTCGTGCGGTTCGCCGGCGCCTTCGCCCAGGGCCAGCGCGAAGCCGGCGTGTACACCGTGCTCAAACACTTCCCCGGCCACGGGCACGCCGACGGAGACTCGCACCAGGGCCGGGTCACCACGCCGCCGCTGGACCAGCTGCGCCGCTCCGACCTGCGGCCCTACACCGAGCTCGTCGGGCCAGGTGGCCCGCTGGCCGGAGCCGGGCACAGCAGCCGCACCGGCGTGATGGTCGGACATCTCGACGTCCCGGGTCTCACCACCGGCCTGCCCAGCTCGCTCACCCCGGCCGTCTACCAGCTGCTGCGCGGCGACTACGGGTTCGACGGGGTGGTGTTCACCGACGACCTGGGCGCGATGAAGGCCGTCACCGGCACGTTCGAGCTGCCCGAGGCGGTGGAGCGGGCGCTCGCGGCCGGCGCCGACGTGGCGTTGTGGTCCACCGGCGGCCGGGTGACCCAGGTGTTGGATCGCCTCGATGCGGCGCTCGCTGCCGGGCGGATCGACCGGGCGGCCAACGACCGCGCGGTGGCCAGGGTGCTGGCCGCCAAGGGCAGTTGCTCCTGATCAGCCCAACCGACGCAGCTGCGGCCAGAGCTCGAACCAGCTGACCAGCCGCTGGCGGGCCACCCACACCGGTGTGTCCTGCTCCTCGTTCGCCAGCCCGACCCCGTTGTCGATCCGGGCCGCCTGCGTCACGTCGCCGAACCACGCCCGCAACTCCGGCTCGGAGTAGCCGACGACGATCGTGCTTGCGGTGTTCTCCGGTGGCGGTCCCCAGCTCCAGTACGCGTTGTGCCCGCTGTAGGCCGGCCCGAGGTCGGGACGGAAATGGTCGATGGCCCCGGCCTCGCCGTAGTTGCGCGCGAGCACCGCCACCCGTTCACCGGGCGGCAGTCGAGGCGCGCACCCCGGCGACCGTGGCCGCCAGCTGCGGCCAACCCACCGTCTCGCCCGCGTCGTAGTTGATGTCGACGATCGGGGTACCGGCGAGCTTGTCGACCGGCACCAGCGGCAGCATCAGCACGCTCGACACGGCCAGGCTGGACGCCAGTGCCACACCCAGCGCCCAGGCCAGCAGCACCCCGCGGCGGGCCCAGGTCCAGCACCGGCTGCGCACCCGCGGCGAGCAGCACCGGGTACAACCCGGCGAGGTAGTACGGCTTGCCTCCGGTGATCATGAACAGGGCGGCGAGCAACACGTACGCCACGGCGAAGGCAGCGCCAGGCCCGCAACGCCGGATCGGTGGCCAGCCGCCACCAGCCCAGCGCCCACACCGGCACCAGCAGCGGGCTGACCAGCACGAGCTGGAAGGGCAGGAACACGTACCACGGCTCGCTGGTGCCGGAGCTGCCAGCGGCGATGGCCGCCGACAGCTCCAGCTGCGGGAACCCGTTCGCGGCCTGCCACCCCAGGTTCGGCGCCCACAACAGCAGCGCGAGCAGCCCGCCGAGCCACGGCCAGCGCGTACGCAGCACGCTCCGCGGCCCCACCAGCACGATCCCGACCAGGAGCGCGGCCAGCAGGAACGCCGGCAGCACCTTGTTCTGCAGCCCGATCCCGGCCACCAGCCCGGCCCCGATGAAGCCCGGCCCGCCGCCGCCGCCGACGGCGCCGGCCCGCATTCCGAGCACCACCAGCCAGCTCACGGCGGTCCACACCAGCAGATCGAGGGTCGTGGTGGACAACAGGTGGCCGACGGCGAGCAACACCGTGGAGACGGCCATGCCGGCGGCGGCCAGCAGTTGCCCACCGCGACCGGCGCCGAACTCGCGGGCCAGCAGCCCGGTGAGCAGCACGACCAGGCCGGCGAACAGCGCCGACGGGGTGCGCAGCCCGACCAGGGAACCGTCGAACAGCACGTCCAACGCGCGGGCCAGCAGCGGGGTCAACGGCGGTTGGTCGGCGTAGCCGAAGGCGGGCTCGGAGCCGGCCCGCACGAAGTACAGCTCGTCCCGGTGGTAGCCGTAGCTCCCCGCGGTGCCCAGCAGCAGCGCCGCCACGCCGGCGGCCAGGCCCGACAGACCGGCCCATGCCACCGGTGGCGTCGCGGTGGCGACGCGGATCGAATCGGTCATCGGGGCGAGGTCGGGATCGTGGTGCGGAGCCGGGGCAGCCCGGCTCCGCACCACGATCGGACTACATGTCCATGCCGCCGTTGACCGAGATCACCGAGCCGGTGATGAAGCCGGCCTCGTCGTCCACCAGGAACTGCACGGCGCGAGCGATCTCGCTGGCCTCCCCGAGCCGTCCGACCGGGATCTTGGCCAGGATCTTCTCCATCGCCGCCTCCGGCACCGCGGCCACCATCTCGGTCGCGATGTAGCCCGGCGCCACACAGTTCACGGTGATGCCCTTGAACGCGGTCTCCCGGGCCATGCTCTGCGTCATGAACCCGAACAGCCCGGCCTTCGACGCGGCGTAGTTGACCTGGCCGATGTTGCCCATCTGCCCGATCACCGAGCTGATGTTCACGATGCGCCCGAACTTGTGCTCCAGCATGTGCTCCAGCACGGCCTTGCACATGTAGAACGCGCCGGACAGGTTGATCCGCATCACCGCGTGCCAGTCGTCGATCGACATCCTGCGCATCGTCTTGTCCACCGTGACGCCGGCGTTGTTCACCAGGATGTCCACCTGGCCCTTGAGCGTCGATCACCTCCTGACCACGCGCTGACAGTCCTCGGGCGAGCCGACGTTGCCCTGGTGCACCGACACCGAGGCGCCCTCGGCGTTGAGCTTGCCGGCCAGCTCCTCGGCGGCCTTCGAGTTCGACGAGTAGCCCGGCCGCCACGTGCACGCCGGAGCGCGCCAGCGCGGTCGTGATCGCCGCACCGATCCCGCGTGCTCCACCGGTCACGATGGCGACCCTCTGTTCGGACCCGTTCGGTTATCAGCCATGGTCATTTCCTTCCGTCGGATTCATCTTCTCGTAGATATAGGACTTCATCCCGCGTTGCACAGCCTCGATCAGATACGGCCGCAGCCGTACCGCCGGAATGATCGAATGCACCGAGCCCATCCGGTGCGCCCGCTGCACGCTGTGCGCGGTGTCGAACTCGTCGGCGACCTCGCCGAGCTTCTCCGACCGGACGCCGGGTCGCATGCGGGCCAGCTCGGCGGTCAGCGCCCGGCCTCGGACTCCGCGCCGTCCGCCCGGGCGGCGGCGATCGCCGCCTCCAGCTCGGCGACCCGCGGGTCGGCCGCGGTGCGCTTGTTGACCTCGCCCGCGAACACCACCGCGGCGGCGGGCGCCCCACCGATCACCGATGCGTAGGAGCCCTCGACGGCGGCGACCTCCATGGCGTCGTTCAGCGTCGAGGAGAACACCACGAACGCGCCGCCGTGGTAGCGGGAGACCACGCAGAAGACGATCGGGCCGCGGAAGTTCACCACGGCTCGGCCGATCTCGGCGCCGTACTCCAGCTGCAGCTCGCGCAGCGACTCCGGCGACCCGTCGAACCCGAGAGGTTGGCCAGTACCACCAGCGGCCGGTTGCCGCTGGCCGCGTTGATCGCCCTGGCGGTCTTCTTCGACGATCGCGGGAACAGCGTGCCCGCGGTGAACGAGGTCGGCCCGTCCATCGGCACCCGACCCGCGCCGCGGCAGCGGGCGCGACTCGATGCCGAGCAGCGCGACCGGCTGGCCGCCGAGGTGCGCGTCCAGCACGACCACGCCCTCGGCGTCGATCATGTCCACCCAGCGCTCCAGCGTCGGGTGGTCGGCGTCGGCCACGGCGCGCAGCACCGAACGGATGTCGAACGGCTTCTTGCGCTCCGGATTCGCGGTGAAGATCTCCCCGACCGGGTGAAGTCCGTGCCCGCCCCGGCGTGCGGGGAGTCGCTGACGTCCCGGTCCGACCGGGTCGGTCGTCGGAGCGGGGCGCGGGAACCGCTCCCCCGGCGCCACGTAGGTGTGGGCGTAGTGCGCGAGCAGGACGTCCACCGCACCGGACAGGTCCGGCGCCCAGTACTGCGCCTGGCCGTTCGGCCCCATGATCCGGTCGTAGCCGCCGATGCCGAAGTTGTCCTCGGCGCGACCGCCGCCGGAGTAGTCCAGTGACTGCTTGCCCGTCAGCACCATCGCGCTGTCGGGGGTCATCACGAGGATGCCCCTGCGTGTGCATCAGCATCGTCGCCTCGGCGTTCCAGTACGGCTGCGCGCCGACGTTGATGCCCGCGACGACGACGTTGATCTCGCCGCCGTCCTGGGTGAACTCGATCAGCCCGCGGAGCACCCGGGAGATCCAGTCCATGTTCTCGGTTCCGGAGTCCATGGCGATCTTGGCACCGGCAGAGACGGCGAACCACTCGATCGGCGCCGTGCAGTCGCCGCGCCAGCTCCAGCGCGGCGAGCACCCGCCGGCACTCCGGTTCCGCGATCGCGCCCAGTGCCTTGGTCGGGTCGCCGATGAGCACGACGCGGGTCATCCCCTCCGGGTACGCGCTGGGTCGGCGTCGTGACGGTCCCGAGGACGAGGTTCGCCCGGTTCCCCCCGGCGGGCGGTCCACGGGCACCGGCGCGCCCAGCTCGTCGAGGTCGTACTCGGTGAACGTCGCCGGCGGCGCGCCGCCCCGGTCCGGGTTGCGCAGCAGCATCGGCACGAGCTCGTACGGGTACACCGCGCCGCGCCGGCGGGCCCGGATCACGTTCTGCGCGTAGGCGTCGAGCTCGCGCAGCGGCCCGCCGGCGGATCGGTGACCGCGCGGTGAGCCCGGCGCCCGGCGGCCGGGACAGCCGCAGCATCAGTTCCGGCGGCGGCGCCGCCGCTGCCGTCGTCGTAGCGGAAGCTCACCATCGCCTGCTCCAGCCCCAGGCCCTCGGTGCGCGGCGCCAGGATCCGGACGACGACGTCGAACTCCTCCAGCGGCAGGTCCACGCCGGCCAGATGTAGAGCAGCACCCGGTTCCACTCCAGCCTGCGCGTCGCCGCGATCTGCCGCCCGGCGCGCGCGCAGCGCGTCCAGGCACCAGTCGAGGGCCTGCTCGAGCTGCGGCACGACCCGGATCCGCCCGGGTCGTCCCGCACCACCGTCAGGTCGCGGACGTCCGACAGGCCATCAGCCGCCGGTCCTCCGGCATCTTCTTGCCGACGGCGCGGAACAGGTGCACGTCGATCGGCGACGGCAGCCGGGTGAGCTCGAACCCGGACAGCCGCCACAGCCCGAGCCGCTCGGCGACCATCGGGTGCAGCCCGCGCAGCATGCGGTCCTCCACCGGCGCGCCGTCGGGATCCGGGCCGGAACGAGAACCACGCCGAGCGCTCGTCGCCCTCCGGCCGGCGCACGGCCACCGCGACGCGATCGAGCTGCTCGGGCAGCCTGCCGAGCAACGCCCGGATCTTCTCCGCCGAGCGCTCCGGATCGGCGTCCGGCGCCTCGCCGGCGATCACGTAGACGTCGAGCAGCGCGCACAGCCCGGGGCAGCTCGGGCGATGAGCCTGCGCAGGTCGCCCTGGGCCGACATCGGGTCGCCCGCTCGGCCGGGCCGCCGGCGCGGTGTGCACGGTGGTCGCGATGACGCGTAGTCGCTGATCGCCTTCGGCGTAGCTCGCGGTGAGCAACGGCCGCCCGTTGCCCCGGGACGACCCGCAGGTCGGCCAGCGTGCGCATGCGGTAGTAACGCCGCGTCATCACCTCCAGCATCACGTCGTGGTGCCGCTCGCCGAACACCCCGAGGATCGGCTCGCCGGCCGCGACCAGCTCGTCGATGCGTGCCGCCCGCTCGCCCGGATCGGCCAGCTCCGCGATCCGGTCCAGCTCGGCCCGCACCAGCTGCTGGCCGCGCTCCCGCTCGGCGACGATCAGCGGCGCGTCGAAACAGCCGAAACGCACCCGCCGGGCCAGCCCGCCCACCACCGGGTACCGCAGCTGGGTGGCCCGGACCAGGTGGTCGATGGCGCGCAGGTACTCCGTCACGACCCGACCCGGCAGCGAGTCCGGATTGCGCAGCCGCCACTGCAGCAGCTCCAGCACCACCGGCACCTGGGCGGCGGTCCGGCGGTGGGCCAGGAACATCCGGTAGAGCGCACTGTTCAGGTCGTCACTGCCGATCCCGTCGGACGGCGCGAGGTCGGGCACTCCGTAGTGCGCGAGCGCCCGCGCGCAGCCGGGCGCGGAACGACTCCGGCAGTCCCTCGGCGTCGGCGTCCCGGGAGCGCAGGTAGGCGTGGAGGTACTCCTGCGGGTTGCGGGCCTCCTCGCCGGGGTCGATCTCCTCCGGACTCGTCCTCGGGGCCGCGCCGGTTGCGGGACAGCGCGCAGAGGTCGGCGAAGATCTGCAGCACGGCGATCTCGCCGGCCAGCACCCCTGGTCGTCGGGCCGGCAGCTCGGCGCGGGCGGCGGCGCAGCGCGGCCAGCAGCGGGCGCGCCTCGCGCTCGTCGATGTCGTAGCCGAGCACCAGGTAGCGCAGCGAGATCAACGCGTCCGCCGCCACCGCGGCCGGGCCCCGTTCGGCCCGCTCGGCCCGCCGGTCAGCGCGGACAGGTCGGCGCGCTTCCCGACCGCTGCGCTGCCGGCGGCCGCGTCCGGCTCCAGGCGCACCAGTTTCGTGCCGCCCTCGACCTGGGTGTTCGGCGCGACGAGCACCTCCCGGACCCGACCGGCGACCGGCGCCCGCAACGCCGTCTCCAGCTTCATGCTCTCCACCACCGCCACGACGTCGCCCGTCTCGACCACGTCACCGTCGGCCACGGCGATCGCCACCACCATCGCCGGTGCCGGCGCCCGGACCAGGCCGGCCTCGCCGCCGGAGATGCGGTGCACGGCCCCGTCGACCTCGATCAGGTAGTCCGGCGCCCTGCGGCACCGCAAGCACCGCGAAGGTCCGGCCGGCGACGGTGAGCCTGCGCTCGAAACGGCCGGTGCGGCTCGCGTCGACGTCGATCACCCCGCGCCGCCGGCCGCCGGTCGAGCCGGCGGGAGGGTGGCCCGTCGAGCTCCACGTGGTAGCGGGACCCGCGGGACTGGGCAACCCGCAACCGGTACGACTGGCCGGCCGCGCGCACGTCGACCTGGTGCCAGGTCTCGTGACCGACCTCGGGCCGGCCGCGCTCGGCGGAGGCGAACAGCCGCTCGCGTTGCCGGGCCACGTGGGCGTCCTGGGCCTCCACCGCGGTGGCCAGCAGCGCGACGTCGAGCCGCTGCGGCGGGGTGTAGCCCGCGGCCATCAGACCGTCCAGCCAGGTGGTGTCGGCGTTCCCGGCGAGGATCTCGGGCCGGTCCAGCAGGTCGAGCAGGAATGACTTGTTCGTGGTGCCGCCGTCGATCACCGCCGCGGTCTGCCGCAGCGCCCTGGACAGCCGCGCCCTGGCTTCCGACCGGTCCCGGCCCCACGCGATCACCTTGGCGATCATCGAGTCGAACTGCGGGGGGATGAGGTCGCCGGTGGCCACCCCCGTGTCCACCCGGATGCCGGGCCCGCTGGGCAGCGCCAGGTGCTCGATGCGGCCGGGGGCGGGCGCGAAGCCCTGCTCCGGGTCCTCGGCGGTCAGCCGGGCCTCGATGGCGTGCCCGCGGGCGGCGGGCGCCGCGGTGCGAAGTCGGTCAGCCGGCCGCCGCGCCGCCACGTGCAGCTGCAGCTTGACGATGTCCACCCCGGTGGTGGCCTCGGTGACCGGATGCTCGACCTGCAGCCGGGTGTTCACCTCGAGGAAGGTCAGCAGCCGTTCCTTCGGCTCGTAGAGGAACTCGACGGTGCCCGCGTTGACGTAGCCCGCCGCCGTGGCCAGCGCGGCCGCCGAGCAGCGCAGCAGCTCCTCCTGCTCGGCGTCCAGCGCCGTCGACGCCGACTCCTCGATCACCTTCTGGTTGCGCCGCTGCACCGAGCAGTCCCGGACGCCCGAGCGTCCACACGTCGCCGGCGTCGTCGGCCACCACCTGCACCTCGACGTGCCGGCCGCCGCGGATCGCGCGCTCCAGGAACACGGTGGCGTCGCCCGACCGTCCTGCGCCGCCTCCGAGCGCGCGCGGGTGAAGGCCTCCTCGAGCTGCTCGGCGGACTCGACCCGGCGGATCCCGCGGCCGCCACCACCCGCCGTCGCCTTCACCATCAGCGGGTAGCCGATGACGCGCGGCGTGCTCGCGGGCCGCGGCCAGATCGGCAACCGGTCCGCCGCTCCACGGCGCCAGCGGTACACCGACCCGATCGGCCAGCAGCTTCGACGCGATCTTGTCGCCGAGGTCGCGCATCACCTCGGGCGGCGGACCGATGAACGTGATGCCCAGGCGTCGGCACAGCTCGCGCGAACTCGGCCCTCTCCGAGACGAAGCCCCAGCCCGGCCACACCGCGTCGGCGCCGGCCAGCACCAGCGCCCGCTCCAGCTCGGCCAGGTCGAGGTACGGGCTCGTGGCGCCGAACGCCTGATCGGGGTCGTCCGGGCCGATCAGCACCGCCTCGTCGGCCTCCCGGACGAACATCGCGTGCCGGTCGACCGCGGTGAACAGGGCGATCGTCCGCAGCGGGGCCGCGGCCCTCGGCGTTCCATTCGCGCGCCGCATTGATCAAGCGCATCGCCGGCTCGCCGCGGTTGACGATGGCGACCCGGTGCAGGGGCCGTGGCTGGCTCGTACCCGACACGGTCATTCCCCGAACGCCACGCGCATGTCGTCGGTCGTCGTGCCCTCGCCCCGCGGCGGGGCGTGCCCAACGGGCGCCGGCTCCGGCTCCGGCGCGATGATCGCCGGATCCACCCGCAGCACCGCGTACCCGCCGACGGCACCCGCGCCGAAGCCGGGCGCGAACACCCGCATCGGCCGGTCGATGACCCCGTCGCGGACGGCGTCGGCCAGTGCGATCGGGATCGAGGCGGCCGAGACGTTGCCCACGCGGGAGATGTTGAAGTACAGCTGATCGGCGGACAAGCCCGCCTTGCCCGCCAGCCCGAGGATCATCGTCTTGTTGGCCTGGTGCGGCACGATCAACTCGATCGAGTCCAGCAGCGGGCGGTCCGGCTGGTCCGGGTCCGGCTGCTCGGCGAGCTCGGCGAGCATCTGGTCGAGGTAGCGCTGCACCAGCGACTTCACTTCCGGCCCGTAGACGGTGATGTCGTTGTCGAACTCCGGGTTCGGCCAGATGATCGAGTTGACCTCGGCGTGGCCGGTCCGCTCGCGTAGGTCTGCAGTACCTCGATGTCGGTGCGGTCACCGGGAGCCACCACCAGCGCGGCTGCCCCGTCACCGAAGATCATCCTTGACGTTCGCACGGCGCCGATCTTGTCGGAGAACTTCTCCACGCACACCAGCAACACGGGCCGGTCGACCTCCTGGATCAGCCGGACCGCTTCGGACAGCCCGTACGGCAGCCCGGCGCAGGCCGCGACCAGGTCCACCGACGCGTGCGTCTGCAGCATGCCCAGCTGCCCGGACAGCCAGCAGGCGACCGAGGGGATCAGCCGCCCGCTGGTGCAGGTGGCCACCAGCACCGCGCCGATCTCCTCCGGACCGCGACCCGCGTGCCGCAGCGCCGCCCGGGCCGCGTCGAGGGCCAGCTGCTCCAAGCCGCGCTCCGAGTAGCGGCGCGCGTCGATGCCGGTCTTGGCGCTGATCTCGGCCGCGCTCATCGGCGACCAGGAGAAGCTGGCGTTGCGGATCACGTCGTCGTTGCTGCAGACCAGCTCGCCGCGCACCACCGACAGCGCCTCCAGCACCGGCTGCACCCGGAACGACTCCCGGACGCGGACCGGCGGGTAGGGCCGCACCGGGGGCGCGTGCCGGCAGCGGAACGGGCGACGAGGTCCGGGCCGGCTCCCGCGGAGCGCACCCGGTCGATGAACGCGGCCACGTCCGCGGTTGCGCGAGTGCAACGCGATCACCACCTCGTCGTCGGCGATCGAGCCGACCGGCCGCAGCTCGGCGTCGCGCACGTTCCCACGGGTAGTGGTTGTGCAGCACCATCGCCCACCGGGTCAGCGCCTCGAGCTCGGGCACCGGCGCGTCGGCGTCGAGGATCTCCGGGATCCGAGAACGTGGGGTAGTCGGGGTCGTGGGTCGGGCAGCACCCAGGTCAGCGAGTCCGGGGTGGCGAGCAGCTCCGCCACCGTCGGCTTCACCGCCGGCAGCTCGGTGGCGTGGTGACGCTTGTGCCGGAAGACGTCGAACAGCAGCTCGAAGATCCGGTCCTCGGCGACCACGTCCCAGCCGACCGGCAGCTGCTGGTAAGCCTGCTCCACCGCTGCGACCTTCTTCTCGCCGTCCTCCCATGGCGTGAGCACCGGCAGGAACACGTCGTCCCGGCGCCGCGGCAGGTCCCGCCAGCGGGTCGGGCGCTTGTCGAACATCGTGATCGAGTACCGGCTGGCCCAGAACAGGTTCTGCGCGAGGTCGCGCAGCAGCTCGAAACGGTTGCGATAGCGGTCCGACGTGATGCGGGCCAGCAGGTCGGTGCCGGTGGGGGCCTTGGCCTCGAAGTCGCGTCCGATCACGGCGCTGAACTGGTCCAGCGTCTCGAGCACCGAGAAGTCCAATTCGCCGAGCACCGTCGCCGGGAACGTGAGCCGGCCATGCCGGTTGACGACGAACGGTTTCACACAACCTCCAACGGGGGCCGCCGCGGGACGCGGGCAACGGGATCTACCCAACGGCACCGGGCCGTCACAGCACAACCTGCGGCCGGGGGACACGCAATACTTCGACTGTGGAGATCCTGGCCGCGCGGGTGCTGCTGCGCCCGGTCGACATGGCGCGCAGCCTCGCCTTCTACCGCGACGTGCTGGGCCTGGCGATCGCCCGCGAGTTCCCCGGCGGCACCGTGTTCTTCCTCGGTGGCGGCTTCCTGGAGCTGTCCGGGAGCGGCACCGGACCGGCCGCTGCTGGCGCGGCGTTGTGGCTACAGGTGCGCGATCTCGACGTCGCGCACCGCGAGCTGGGTGAACACGTGACCCGGGAACCACGGCTGGAGCCGTGGGGACTGCGCGAGATGTGGATCACCGATCCCGACGGCACCCGCATCGTGCTGGTCGAGGTACCGCCCGACCACCCGCTGCGCCGCGATTCCCGGGGCTGCACAGGCCTGATCAGCCGGGAGCGGGGGCGTCGGGGTCGGCCCCGGCCTCGACGTTGCGCTTGATCTGGTCGAGGGTCTCGACCAGCCCGTCGTTGATCGCCTCGTCGTCGGTGTGCTCGGTGTGCAGCCGGACGGTCACCTGCGACCCGGCGTCGGCGCCGGTCACCTCCAGCTCGCCGCTGTAGTGGTTGGGTCCCTGCGCTCCCCAGCGGATGCTGCGGGCCTCGGCGTCGGCGGTGAACCAGGCCTCCCCTTCCAGCTCCCGGCCGTCCACTTCGGCGACGGTGTGCACGGCGTCGCCCTCGGCCGGCTCGGCCGACTTCATGGCCGCGAAGTAGTCGGGGAGGTTGTTGACGTCGGAGAGGTAGCGGAACAGCGCGTCCGCATCGGCGGAGACGGTGGTGGTCTGCTCGTAGTCACCCATCTGCGGGTGATACCCGCGGGGCCCTGTTGCCAACCGGCCGTGCCGTCGACCCGCCGTGCGGTCAACCGGCCGTGCGGTCGACCCGCCGCGCCGTCAACCCGCGCGCCGCGCGGCGCCGGGTCCGGGCCGTGAGCGCAGCCGTCCGGTGGGCGGCTCGACCCGGTGCCCTTCGGCGCAGTGCACCTCCACGTGCACCGGTGCTCCGCACCCGACGTGTTCGACGAGCACCGGGGGACCGTTGACATCGGCCCGATGGGTATCGCCCCACGCCAGCATGGCCAGGATGACCGGGAGGAGGTCACGTCCGGCGTCGGTGAGCCGGTACTCGTGGCGCACCCGGGCACCGGGCTCCCGGTAGGGCTCCCTGGTGATCACTCCGGCCGCGGTGAGCGCGGCGAGCCGCCGGGTGAGCACGTTGCGCGCGATCCCGAGGTGCGCCGCGAGATCGTCGAACCGACGGATGCCGTTGAACAGGTCGCGCAGCACCAGAACGGTCCAACCGTCGCCGACCACATCGGCGGTGCGGGCCACCGAGCATCGGGTGCTGTCCGTCTCGCGCCACTCCAGGGGGCCGGACTCCATCGGCACAGGGTAGTCCGACGTGGGTTGCGCGCAACAACGCAGCAGGGCAGTCTGCGTCTACTATGAGAACTCAGCGGCGGCCCGGCCGGCCCCGCCGTCCACGTCCTGGCCGAGGAGGCCCGATGACCGCCGTCGATCCCGAGCTGCGCGAGCGCGTGCACAGCTGGACCGACCCGTTGCGCACCGCCGCCGTCGCGGCCGAGACCGACGGCCTGACGTTCCTGCTCAAGCTGATCGCCGGTGAGGTGCCGGCGCCTCCGATCGCGACCACCCTCGGTTTCACCCTGGCCGAGGTCGAGCCCGGCCGCGCGGTGTTCGTGCTGGAGCCGGGGGAGTACCACTACAACCCGATCGGCTCCGTGCACGGCGGCGTGTACGCCACCCTGCTCGATTCGGCCGCGGGCTGCGCCGTGCACTCCATGCTCCCGGCCGGGGTGCGCTACACCAGCCTGGACCTGTCGGTGAAGTTCCTGCGCGGGCTGGGCTCCGGGTCCGGCCCGGTGCGCTGCGAGGGCACGGTGCTTCACATGGGTGGACGGACGGCGCTGGCCGAGGCCCGGCTCGTCGACGGTGCCGGCATGCTGTGCGCGCACGCCACCAGCTCCTGCTTGGTCATCCGCCCGGGCCGCTCGTAGCCGGCAGGCTCCCTGCCCCGGTTCCGGGCCATGATCATCACCGCGGCCAGCGCGGCGCCGGCCGCGGTCAGGAAGACCACGGTGAAGGCCGCGCCCGCGGGCACCGGGTGGCCGTCGACCTCGATCACCAGTCCGGTCGCGACCGCGGCGAAGACGGCACTGCACGAGCTGGTGCCGAGCATCCGCATCAGGGTGTTGAGGCTGTTCGCCGCGGCGGTCTCGGTGGCCGGCACCGCATCCATGATGATCAGTGGGATCGCCGAGTAGGCGAGCGCCGCCCCGACCGCGGTCACCGTCGTGGCCACCATGATCATCGGCACCGACCCCGGCAACGTGGCCAGGCCCGCATTGCCCAGTACCAGCACCGACGCCCCCAGCATCATCGTGACCCTGGCCCCGAAACGCTGCGACAGCCGCGCCGAGACCGGCGAGAACACCGTCATCGCCCCGCCGATGGGCAGCAGCACCAGTCCGGCGGCGAGCAGCGACAGACCGAAGCCGTACCCGGTCTCCGGTGCGGCCTGCAGGATCTGGGTGGTCACCAGGAAGCCGGCGAACATCGCGAAACCGATGAGCGCCGAGGCCACGTTGGTCCACAGCACCGCGGGCCGGGCCGAGACGCGCAGGTCGACCAGCGGTGACGCGGTACGCAGTTCGAGCCGTCCCCACCCCGCGAACAGCACCGCGGCGGCCACCAGCAGGCCGATCACCCGGCCGCTGCCCCAGCCCCACTCGGAGCCGCGGGAGATCGCCAGCAGCAAGCAGACCAACGCGCAGGCCAGGCCCGCGGCGCCGGGCAGATCGAAGCGACCGCCGGAGCGGATCGACGATTCGGCGACCACCCGCAGCACCACCAGCAACTGCAGGACGCCGAGCACGGCGGCGCCGGCGAACAGCCAGCGCCAGCTGGCCTGCTCCGCCACCAAGCCGGTCAACGGCAGCCCGATCGCCCCTCCGATACCCAGCGACGAGCTCATCAGCGCGATTCCGCTGCCCACCCGCTCGGCCGGTAACACGTCGCGCATGATGCTGATCCCCAGCGGCACCACGCCGAGCGCGGCACCCTGCAACACCCTGGCCACGATCAGCAGCTCGACCCCCGGCGCCACCGCACCCAACGCGGAGCCGACCGTGATCAGCCCGAGGGCCACCAGCAGCATCCGGCGCTTGCCGTACATGTCGCCGAGCCGACCCAGCAGCGGTGCGCAGACCGCGCCCGCCACCAGCGTGGCGGTCACGAGCCAGGCCACCGTGGCCGTCGACGCCGAGAGCAGCCGCGGGAACTGCGGCAGCAGCGGTACGACGAGGGTCTGCATCAACGACACGGTGAGTCCGCAGGACGCGAGGACGCCGATGACGAGGGCAGGGCGGGCAGGCACGATTGAAGGTCGCACGACATCGTTGTCATTGGCAAGCTCGTTACCATCCGGAGGTGACGCGAAGCCTGGACCCCGAGCGGGTCTCCTCCGAGTTCCGCGAGTTCTGGACCGAGCGTCGGATCGGGACCCTGGTCACGTTGCGCCGGGACGGCTCCCCGCACGTGGTGCCGGTCGGGATCACGCTCGACGTGGACGCCGGGTTGGCCAGGGTGATCTGCAGCGGAGGCTCGCAGAAGGCGCGCAACGCGGCCTCGTCGGCCGTTGCGGCGGTGTCCCAGTTCGAGGGCGCGCGATGGTCCACATTGGAGGGTTCGGCTGTGGTCAGGGCGGAACCGGACGTGGTCGCGGACGCGGAGCATCGATACGCTGCCCGGTATCGGCGACCGCGGCTGAATCCGGAGCGCGTGGTCATCGAGATCACAGTGCGGCGTGTGTTGGGGAACATCTAGCGATCTCGGTCCCGGCGGCGGCACACTGAACCGGTCAAGAACGCCACGGGCACGCCGCTCCGCGTCGGAGTCCGTGATCTTCCGACACGCAGGAGTGCCGACATGACCACCGCTTTCGGCGACGAGCAGAACGGCACCGTCGTCAAGCTGGGGCGAGCTGGGACCACGCCCGACTTCCACATCGCGACCCTGGGCACGGCCCGGATCATCTCGCCGATGGCGGAGATGCTCGAGGCAAGGCGGACCACGGAGCACTACGTCAACGAGCGTGACCGCATCCTCTACGACGACACGCTGAACGGGATCAGCAGCCGCGACAGCTCCGTCGAGCTGCCCTCGCTCGAGCCGGGCGGGCCCCGTCACAAGATCTTCTTCGACCCGTCGAAGACGCGCGCCGCGATCGTCACGTGCGGCGGGCTGTGCCCAGGCCTCAACGACGTGATCGCCGGCCTGGTGCGCACCCTCACCTACCACTACCAGGTGCGCAGGGTGATGGGCATCCGCAACGGCTACCAGGGCTTCGTGGCCGCCTACGGCCACGATGTGGTGGACCTGACCCCGGAATCGGTGCGCGACATCGTCACCGACGGCGGCACCGTGCTCGGCACCTCGCGGGGTCCGCAGGACACCGACGAGATCGTCGACTGCCTGGAGCGGCTGCACGTCAACATCCTGTTCGTGGTCGGCGGCGACGGATCCATAAAGGGCGCGATGAAGATCGCGAAGATGATCGCCGAGCGGAACCTCAAGGTCGCCGTGGTCGGCGTCCCGAAGACGATCGACAACGACATCCCGTTCATCGACCAGAGCTTCGGCTTCCAGACCGCGTTCGCCTACGCCAGCGACGCGATCCGGGCGGCATCGGTGGAGGCCAAGTCGACGGCCAACGGCATCGGGCTGGTCAAGCTGATGGGCCGGCACTCCGGTTTCATCGCCTGCTACGCGGCGCTGGCCCGCATGGGCGCGGACGCCGTGCTGATCCCGGAGGTGCCGTTCGCCCTCGAGGGCGACGGCGGGCTGCTGGCCTACCTGCGCAGACGGGTCTCCGAGCGTGGCTCGGCTGTGGTCGTGGCGGCCGAGGGAGCCGGGCAGGAGCAATTGGGGCGCGGGCAGCGGGCACGATGCCTCCGGGAACACCAAGCTGCTCGATGTGGGGCCCTACCTGCGGCAGCGGATCGTCGAGCACTTCGCCGAGGCCGGAGTGGAGACCTCGATCCGCTACATCGACCCCAGCTACGCCATCCGCAGCGTGCCCGCGAACCCCTATGACTCGGTGTACTGCGTACGCCTCGCCCAAGCCGCGGTGCACGCGGCGATGTCCGGGCGCACCGAGATGGTGGTCGGCCGTTACCGGCGCCGGTTCGTGCACATCCCGATGGCCACCGCGGTGAGCAAGCGCAACCAGGTCGACCCGCAGGGCGACCTGTGGCTGGCGGTGCTGCAGTCCACCGGCCAACCGGTGACGTTCGGGTAGCCGGCGGGACACCGCCGGGGACGGGACATGGCCGGACGATGGCCCGAAGCGGCACATGCGGGCGCGGGACGGCGCACATGCGGCGGGGACACAGACGACCGGGATCGCACCAACGCCGGACCGCACATAGGGCCGGGCACGGCACATAGAGCGGACGCCGGGACCGCATCTCCGCCGGACCCCACATCGGGGTCGCGACCGCACATAGGGCCGGGACACGGCACATAGGGCCGGGACCGCACCTACGTCGGACGGCACATGGGGCCGGGACCGCACGGAGGGCCGGGACACGGCACATGGGCCGGGACCGCACCTACGCCGGGACCGCACATAGGGCCGGGACCGCACATAGGGCGGTGACACGGCACATAGTGCCGGCGATGTGTTCCGTGGCCGTCCGGTATGTGCGGTGGAGTTGTCCACAACTTCGGTCAAGCGGCGCCCCCGGAGTAGGCGTCGGCGGCACCCTGATGGGATGGATCTGCCCGAACTGCACAGCCGGCGACAGTTGCGCGGCGCGGGCTACAGCGATGTCGACGTGCGGCAGTTGCTTCGGGTGGGTGCGCTGAAACCTGTCCGGCGCGGTACCTATGTGCGCGGCGATCCGCCCGACGACGCTCGGATCCGGCACGCCCTCGCCGCCCGCGCCGCGCTGAGCTGCCTCGCCGACGGCGTGGTCTGCAGCCACGTCACAGCCGCGGTGCTGCACGGCCTGCCGGTGTGGCGCATCCCGCTCGATCGGGTTCACGTCACCCGCGGCCGGCGCACGGGGGGCCGGACCGGTCCGCGGATTCGGGTCCACTCGGCGCCGCTCGACCCCGAGGAGATCGTCATGGTGGGCGGGATGCCGGTCACCGGCGTGGCGCGGATTCTGGTCGACCTGGCTCGGACCGTGCCGTTCGAGGACGCGGTGATCGTGGCCGACGCTGCGTTGCGCCCCGATGATCCCGGTTGGCGCCGCACGGAGATGGCGTCGGCCCACGGAGCGGTGGACGCAGCCGCTCTGTCGGCCGCACTGGCCCGCGCCAGGCGGTGGCGTGGCACCCCCGACGCCCGGCGGGCGCTCGGTTTCGCCGACGGGCGCAGCGAGAGCGTGGGGGAGTCGCGGAGCCGGGTGGCGCTGCAGAACGCGGGGCTGCCCGCTCCGGTCCTGCAGTGGGAGGTCCGCGGACGGGACGGCCGGTTGATCGGCTACACCGACTTCGGTTGGCCCGAATTGTGCACCGTCGGCGAATTCGACGGTCGGGTCAAGTACGGCAGGCTGCTGCGTCCCGGTCAGGAGCCGGGGGAGGCGGTGTACGAGGAGAAGGTGCGCGAGGATCGGTTGCGGGACCAGGGCCTGAGGGTGGTCCGCTGGACCTGGTCCGACCTGTCGAACTTCACCCCGGTAGCGGATCTGCTCCGACATCACATGGACTACTGACCCCGACCGTCGCGTCGGCCGCCGTACGCCGCGACATGACCGGTGATCACGGCCGCCCGGCCTGTCGCTCACACCGGCGGACGGCACATACGCGCCGCCGCACGGCACACCGCCGGGGCACGGCACCGGACGGTGGGCTGACCGTGGACCCTGTCTGCCGTGCACCTCCACCATGTGCCGTGCCCGCCCACACCCGGCCGGTGACCCGGAGCCACACCGGCCGGTGACCCGGAGCCACGTCGGTCGCTGACCCGGTCGCGGCCGTCGGCGCCGTCAGCAGGGCATGGCCGCCGCAAAGTCGGTGTGGCGCGCTCCCGGCGCAGGCGTGCTAGAACACGGCGTGCCGTTCACCTCGTCCGGCGGGCTCGCCATGCGGTTCCTCGGCCACTCCACGGTCCGGCTGGAAATCGCCGGCACCGTGGTGCTCACCGACCCGGTGCTCACCGACCGGGTGGGACCGCTGTTGCGGGTCGGGCCGTCGCCGTCGCCCGCGGACTGGGCCGACGCCGACCTGGTGCTGCTCTCGCACCTGCACGGCGACCACCTGCACCTGCCGTCCCTGCGGCTGCTCGCGGCGATCGGCGCTCGCGTCGTCGCACCGCGCGGGGCGGGCGACTGGCTTCGGGCCCGCGGCATCACGCGCGTGGAGGAGCTCGCACCGGGCGAGGCCGTCGCCCACGCCGAGCTGGTGATCACCGGGATGCCGGCCCGGCACAGTGGGCACCGCTGGGGTCCCCGTTCCACCCGCGGCCCGAACGCCCTCGCCATGGGACACCTCATCGAGGGCGGGGACCTGCGGATCTACGCCGCAGGCGACACCGATCTGTTCCCCGGCATGGCGACGCTCCCGCGCCCGGACGTCGCGCTGCTGCCGGTGTGGGGATGGGGCCCCACGCTCGGCCCTGGCCACCTCGACCCGCACCGCGCGGCCGACGCGGTGGCCATGCTGCGACCCCGGATCGCGGTGCCGGTGCACTGGGGCAGCCTCGCGCTCGCCGGGCTGGTGCGCGCACCCGGCCGCCAGGGTGCCCGGATGCGGCGGCTGCTGGTCGACCCGCCGCGGGAGTTCGCCGCCGCCGTGCGGGCCGCGGGTGGCGGCACCGAGGTGATCGTCACCCCGCCCGGCCGCTCGGTCGCGCTGCCGGGCCGGGCCACGCTGTGATCGCGTCGAGCTGCTGGCGCTGGCCTGGTCGGACTCGGACTGGACGGACCCGGCGGTCATCGGGTACCCGGTACTGGTCGGTGGGGTGCTGCTCGGGTCGATCCTGCCGGTGATCCCGACCGGCGCCGTGGTCGGCGCCGCCGCCGCGGTGGCCACCACCACCGATCGCCTGTCGTTGACGCTCGTCGTGCTGCTGTCCCTGATTGCGGCACTGGTCGGGGACCTGGTCACGTTCGCCGTGGCCAAGGCCGGTAGCGGCGTCGCGGTGCGCTGGATGGCGCGCGGGCAGCACCCGGAGCGGCTCGCCGCGGCGCGGGAGCAGTTCGGGACCCGCGGCTGGCAGCTGGTGATCGTCGGCAGGGTGCTGCCGGCCGGGCGCGTGCCGGTGCTGCTCGCCGCGGGCGCGCTGGACTACCCGTGGCGCCGGTTGGTGCCCGCCGCCGCCGTGGGCTGCCTGCTCTGGGCGCTGGCCTACGCGGTGCTCGGCGTCGTGAGCGGTGGCCTGTTCGATTCGCCGGTGCTGGCCACGCTGATGGCCACCCTGCTCGTGCTGGTCGTGGCCGTGGCGGGCTCGCTGATCACCCGGCACCGCAGGCGGGCCGGACGGGTGGACCGATGATCACCCCGGACACCGCGAGCGCGGACACCGGACGGTTGCTGCGCGGCGGCCGGACGCTCGTCCGGTTGCTCGCGGTCTGGGCGCTCTCGGCCGGCGGACTGGTGCTGCTGGACCGTTGGCTGGCGGGGTTCGAGATGGCGCAGTGGTGGCAGCCGACCGTGCTCGCGCTGCTGTTCGGCGTGCTGAGCGCCGTGTTGTGGCCGCTGATCCTGCGGGTGGCGTTGCCGTTCGCGCTGTTCACGTTCGGGATCGGCAGCTTCCTGCTGCTGGGCGCCTGCCTGCTGGCGATCTCCTTCGCGGTGCCCGGAGTGGTGATCGCGAACTTTTCCACGGCGGTCGGGGTGACCGTCGGGCTGTCGATGACCGGCGCGGTGGCCAGCAGCGTGATCGGGCTCGACGAGGACGAGCTGGCCTTCCGGCGGGCCGCCAGGCGTGCTCGCGGCGGCGCCGGCGGCGATCCGGGGGAGCAGCCGCCCGGCGTGCTGTTCCTGCAGGTCGACGGGCTGGGGCACGACATCGCCCGGCGCGCTGTGCGTGACGGCAACATGCCGACCTTCGCCGCTTGGCTGGCCGCGGGCAGCCACCGGCTCGTGCACTGGAACACCGATTGGAGCTCGCAGACCGGCGCGAGCGTCTGCGGCATCCTGCAGGGGCACAACGACGACATCCTCGGCTATCGCTGGTACGAGAAGGACCGCGACCACGTGGTGGTGTGCGGCACGCCGGAGGACGCGGCCGAGATCGAGCGTCGCCACTCCGACGGCCGTGGTCTGCTGGCCGTCGACGGCGCCGGGCACGGCAACCTGTTCACCGGCGACGCTCCGCACGTCAGCCTGACCATGAGCGCGCTGCCGCTGCTGACCGGGGCCAACCGCCGTCGACGGCGATCCTCCGACGGGCTCGGTGCCGGCTACTTCGCCTACTTCTCCAACCCGGCCAACGCGCTGCGCACCATGATCGGCTTCCTGGTGGACGTGGTCCGCGAGATCTCGGCCGCCACCCGCCAGCGACGGGCCGACGTGCGACCCCGGATGGACCGCGGCGGCTTCTACCCCTTCGCCAGGGCGGCCACCACGGTGATCGCCCGCGACATCGTGGTCTCCGCGGTGATCGAGGACATGCTCGCCGGTCGCTCCTGCGTGTACATCGACCTGCTCGGCTACGACGAGGTGGCGCACCACTCCGGCATCGAGCGGTTCGACACGCTATCGGTACTGCGGTCCATCGACCGCCAGATCGGCCGGATCCACCGGGCCACCCAGCTGGCGTCGCGGCGGTACCTGGTGGTGTCGCTGTCCGATCACGGCCAGACCCAGGGGCTGCCCTTCGCACAGCGCTTCGGGGAGACGATCGAGGAGCTCGTCGGGCGGCTGTGCGGGGCGTCGCCCGAGCAGTGCAGCGAGTCGCGCCGGGTGCAGGGCGAGCGGCAGCGGGCCGGCACCCGCCGCTCCGCGGAAGGCTGGCAGACCGGCGCCGTGCTCGCCGAGGCGTCCAGCCGCGGCGGCCCGATCGCCCGCCGGTTGCGGGCCAGGGTGGAGCGGGCGGAGCAGGACCAGGAGCCCGCGCACCCGATGACCGACGAGGGCGCGGTCACCCGGGTGGCGCCCGGCGTGGTCGTGGTGCTCTCCGGGCACACCGCGATGGTCTCGTTCACCGACTACGAGGGCCGGGTGGAGCTGGAGACGATCGAGCGCCGGTTCCCCGACCTGCTGCCCACGCTGGTCGACCACGAGGGTGTCGGATTCGTGCTCGTCCGCAGCGGCGAGTTCGGACCCGTGGTGCTCGGTCGCGACGGCGAGCTCCGGCTCGCCGACGGCGCGATCACGGACCAGGACCCGCTGGCCGACTACGGGCCGCACGCCGTCGAGCTGATCCGCCGTTTCGACACGTTCCCGCGCTGCCCGGACATCGTGATCAACAGTCGCTACGACGCGGCCACCGACGACGCGTCCCCGTTCGAGCCGCACGTCGGCTCGCACGGCGGCATGGGCGGGCCGCAGTCGCGCGGCTTCCTCATGTATCCCTCCGACCTGCCTGCACCGGACGAGATCGTGGGTGCGGAGGCGCTGCACCGGGTGCTGCGCGGGTGGCTCACGCACCTCGGCCACCCGGAACCCGAGTCGGCCGCCGCGCGACCCCGCAGCGACCCGGCCGCGCAGGCCGTGCGAGCGCCGGGCCTGACAGGCGTCCCGACGGGCGCTCGGGGTCGATGCGCACGCCGCGTCGATCCCGAGGCCGAGCGGCCGTCGCCGCGGCGTTCGCCGTTCAGCGTCGGCACTGCGGTGGACCACCGGTCGAGGGCGCGCCTGCCTGCGTCGATCCGCCGGGGGCCGAGCCCGAGCGCCGTGCGCCGCTCTCGCGGTTCCGGTGCTGGCGCATCGGGCCGAACCGTCTCGGGCCCGTCCCGACCTGGTGCGTGGCCGTGTTCTCACACGGCTGCGCACTCACGACGTTCCTGGCCTGCGGCCGAGCGTGTAGCGAACCTCCTGCGTGAGCACGATCCGCCCGTCGTCGGTCCGTGCCGACTCGAGCAGGAAGCGGGCCCGCTGGAAGAGCCGGTCCCGCTCGTCCGCCGGCACCAGTAGCCAGTCCTCCCGCTGCCCCGTCGTCAGCGTGAACGCGCGCCACTCCTCGGCGTCGGCCACCGACAGCTCGACCGGCTCGCACACGGTGCGGACGGCGACCGCTCCACAGCGCTCCAGCAGACCGCTGATGGCCACGGCGCTCGAGAACGGCCCCTGCTCGCCGCGGGTCCGCGGCCCGAGTGGCCCGGCGGGCCGGTACGGCGCGAACAGCGAGTCGACAGCAGCCCAGGTCGGGTCCTGGTCACCGAACGTGGTGATCCCGATCCGGCCACCCGGCTTGATCAACCGCACCCACCGGGAGAGCGCCTCCGCCGGATCGGGCAGGAAGAACAGCACCGCAGCCGCGGCCACCAGGTCGTAGGTCTGCCGGGGCACCGCGGGTGCGGACGCGTCCATCACGATGGTGGACAGGTTGCGCAGCCCCAGCCGCAGCGCGTCGTCGGAGACGGATTCGACCATCGCCGGGACGATGTCGGCGGCCGTGACGGCCCCGTGGCTACCGACCGCCCGCGCCAGCGGCACGCTGACGGCGCCGCGCCCGCAGCCGATGTCGAGTGCCCGCTCGCCCGGCCGCGGGGCCAGCAGTTCCACGAGCCGATCCGCCATCGGCTGGAAGAAAGGCACCCCTGACCGGTCGTAGACCAGGGCGAGCCTGTCGAACAACCGGGCGACCCGCGCGGTCACCGCCGCGGGGTTGTCGGTCACGTCAGGTCTCCCCGGCGTGTGCTCTGCCGTCACAGGCCCAGCGACCGGCCGATGACCTCTTTCATGATCTCTGTCGTCCCCCCGTAGATGCGGGTGATCCGGGCGTCGGTGAAGGCCCGGGCAATCGGGTACTCGTTCATGTACCCGTAGCCGCCGTGCAGCTGCAGGCAGCGGTCCACAACCCGGCCCTGCAACTCGGTGCACCACCACTTCGCCTTCGACGCGTCGACGGCGGTCAGCTCGCCCGCGTTCAGCGCGCGCACGCAGTCATCGGTGTAGTGCTCGGCGATGTCGATCTCGGTGGCCAGCTCGGCGAGCACGAACTTCGAGTTCTGGAAAGAGCCGATCGGCTGCCCGAACGCCTTGCGCTGCTTGACGTACTCCAGTGTCTGTTCCAGCGCGGTGCGGGACGCCGCCACGCCGGCGATCGCGATCGACAGCCGTTCCTGGGGCAGGTTGGTCACCAGCTGGGTGAATCCCTGGCCCTCGTCGGGGCCCAGCAGGTTGGCCACCGGTACCCGCACGTCGGTGAACGAGAGCTCGGCGGTGTCCTGGGCGTGCTGGCCGATCTTGTCCAGGTTGCGACCGCGTTCGAACCCCGGCATCCCGCGCTCCAGCACCAGCAGGCTCATGCCCTTGTGCCGCTGGCTCGGGTCGGTCTTCACCGCGGTGATCACCAGGTCGGCGTTGATGCCGTTGGTGATGAACGTCTTGGACCCGTTGACCACGTAGTCGTCCCCGTCCCGGCGGGCCGTGGTGCTCATCGAGGCCAGGTCGGAGCCGATGCCCGGCTCGGTCATCGCGATCGCCGTGATCAGCTCGCCGGAGGCGATCCCGGGCAGCCAACGCTGCTTCTGCTCCTCGGAACAGTAGGCGAGGAAGTACGGCAGGCAGATGTCGTTGTGCAGGCTGATACCCAGCCCGGCGGCGGCCGCCCCGCAGCGCATCACCTCCTCGGCGATCACCGCGTTGAACCGGAAGTCCGACACGCCGCCGCCGCCGAGCTCCTCGGGGATGTCCATGCCGAGGAATCCGGAGCGTCCGGCCGTGGTGAACAGTTCGCGCGGCACGATCCCGGCGGCGTCCCACGTGTCCTGGTGCGGCACCACCTCCTTGTCGAGGAAGGCGCGGAACGACTCGCGGAACGCTTCGTGATCGGCGTCGTACAGGCTGCGGCGCATCCGTATCTCCTACCCGATCCGGCGGCCAGGGGATAGCCCGTGATGGCCCCGCGATCGATCCGCGACGAGAATATCCGACAGAAGAACATCCCGTATCGTCACGGCATGGACATCCGGAGCGACGCCGAGATCCGTGCCGATCTCAGCTTCCTGCTCGACAAGGCCAGCCAGGTGCTGGCCCTTCGGACCACCGCCGCGCTGGCCGAGATCGGGATCAGTCCCCGTGGCTACTGCGTGCTGTCCAAGGCGCAGCCCGGGACGCTCACCCAGGGCGAGCTGGCGGAGGTGGCGCTGCTCGACAAGACGACGATGGTCGTCACCGTCGACCACCTGGAGGCAGCCGGCCTCGCCCGGCGGCGGCCGAGCGAGAGCGATCGCCGGGCCCGCATCGTGCAGACGACCGATGCGGGTGACGAGGTGATCGAGCGTGCGCGCACGATCATCGACCGGGTCTACGCCGAGGTGCTCGGCGCGCTGCCGGCCACCGAGCGCGACGCGCTGCTCGATGCGCTCGTCCGGCTGGTCGGCGCGGGAGGCCCGCTCAGCACCCCGGTCCCGGTGCCGAGCCCGCCGCGCCGCCGGTCGTCCCGGTCCGCCGGGTAACCGACCCGTTCACCGGCGCGCGCCACCCGGCCGTCGTCCCACGGCGGAGCACCCCACCCCGCCGTCGCGGTGACCGTGTCCCGCCTAGTCCCGTTCGGAATCGTCTAGTTCAAAACAATCTGCTACGGTCGGTTCATGGCCGAAACGGATACGTCTGTCCGCTCCCCGTGGGTTGCCCTTGCCGTGCTCTGCTCGGGCGTTCTCATGATCATTCTGGACGGCACGATCGTCAGCGTGGCGCTTCCGGCGATGCAGGCCGAACTCGGCTTCTCCACCGCGGGGCTGGCGTGGACGGTGAACGCCTACCTGGTTCCGCTGGGCGGGTTGCTGCTGCTGGCCGGACGGCTCGGGGACCTGCTCGGACGGCGCCGGCTGCTGGTGGCCGGCCTGTTGCTGTTCGTGCTGGCCTCGCTGCTGTGCGGGCTGGCCACCGGGGCGGGAATGCTGGTGGCGGCCCGCTTCGTGCAGGGGGTGGCCGCCGCGATGGCCTCCGCGGTGGTGCTCGGCATGATCGTCGGGTTGTTCCCGGACCCGGCCGAGCGGGCCAGGGCGATGGGTGTCTACGCGTTCGTCGGTGCGGCCGGTGCCTCGATCGGGGTCGTGCTGGGCGGAGTGCTCACCGAGACCGTCGGCTGGCGGTGGATCTTTCTGGTCAATGTCCCCATCGGGCTGGTCGCCGCCCTGCTCGCGGTGCGGACCGTGGTGCCGGACCGGCCGGGGCAGCGGACGGCCCGCGCCGACGTGCTCGGCGGGGTGCTGGTCACCGCCGGTCTGATGCTGGTCGTGCTGACCGTCGTCGACGCGTCCGGCCCGCTCGTCAGGGCCGGCACCGGCGCGCTCTCGCTCGCGCTGCTCGCGGCGTTCGTGCTCCGCCAGCGACGGGTGCGGGATCCACTGGTCCGGCTGGGAGTCTTCCGCTCCCGCACGGTGTCGGGCGGCAACCTCGTGCAGCTGCTGATGGTGGCCGGGATGCTCGGCTTCCAGTTCGTCGGGGCGCTGTACCTGCAGCGCGTGCTGGGCTATCCGCCGGCCGCGACCGGGCTGGCCATGGTGCCGATCCCCGTGGTCATCGCGGTGGTCTCGCTGGGCTGCGCCGGGCCGCTGATCGCCCGGTTCGGGCCCCGCCCCGTGCTGCTGGTGGGGCAGGCGCTGCTGGTGCTCGGTCTGCTGCTGCTCACCCGACCGGCGACCGGCAGCTACCTGATCGACCTGCTGCCCGCCTTCGGTCTGCTCGGCGTGGGCGCAGGCCTCGCGCTGCCGGCGATCACCACGGTGATCATGTCCGACGCCGGGCCGGACGACGCCGGGCTGGCCTCCGGGCTCGCCAACACCAGCCAGCAGGTGGGCGGGGCGCTGGGCGTCGCCGTGCTGGCCGCGGTGGCCTCAGCCGGTGCGGGTGTCGCGGGCGACCCGGCCGGGCTCACTGCCGGCTACCGGCTGGCGTTCCTGACCAGCGCCGGGCTGGTCGCCGCCGCCGCTGCGGTGGCCCTGACCGTACTGGGGCAGGGCGCCGCCGGTATCCGGCGGGCAAGGCTGCTCCCATCGGCACGTGCTGGGTGACATCGACGGGCCTATCGGAAGCGGGGATACCGAAGACGGCCGCCCGGCCCCGGCCCCTGCCTGGTGGAAGGCGAGGGCCGGGGCCGGGTGGGCGCGCGTGGGGTGGGCGTCGGGTCAGTTGCCGAAGGGGTTGCCGAAGGGGGAGGTGCTCGCTCCGCCCGTCGGGGTGCTGGCCGCCTTGTCGGGTTGGCTGCCCAGCGTCACCTGGACGGCGCGCTCGGAGCCGCCGCTGCCCACGGTCAGCGTCACCTGCTGGCCGGGGGCGTAGGAGCCGATCCGTGCAACCAGGTCGGAGAAGTCCTGCACCCTGGCGTCGCCGACCTTGCTGACGATGTCGCCGGCGACCAGGCCGGCCTGCGCGGCGGGCGAACCCTGTTCCACCGCCGCGATCCGGGCACCGTCCGACTCGGCGCCGGCCGAGCTCCCACCACCCCGCACGCCGAGCACCGGCTTGGTGGCGGTGCCGCCGGCCATGATCTCCTGCGCGACCCGCTTGGCCTGGTCGACCGGGATCGCGAAGCCCAGCCCGATGCTGCCGCTGTTCTGCCCGCTGGTGGCGATCGCGGAGTTGATGCCGATCACCTGCCCGTCCAGGTTGACCAGGGGGCCGCCGGAGTTGCCCGGGTTGATCGGGGTGTCGGTCTGCAGGCCGTTGTAGACCACTCCGGAGCCGTCTTCGCCCTGCACCTCGACGGTGCGGTCGAACGCGCTGATGATGCCGGTGGTCACCGTGCCGGTGAGGCCCTGCGGGGAACCGATCGCTACCACCGGCTGGCCGACCTGCACGCCGGAGTCCTCGCCGAGGCTCGCCGGAGTGAGCCCGGATACCCCTTGCAGCTTCAACACCGCGAGGTCGTAGCTCGGGGAGGTGCCGACAACGGTGGCCGGGTGCTCGCTGCCGTCGGCGAGGGTCACGCTGATGTCCCCGTTCGCGCCGGCGACCACGTGGTTGTTGGTCAGCACGTTGCCGTCCGCCGTGAGGATCACGCCGCTGCCCTCGGCGACGCCCTGCCCCATCCGCACCCGGATGTCGACCGTGCTCGGCATCGCCTTCTGCGCGGCCGCCGCCACCGAACCGGGGGCCGCGGCGACGGCGCCGGAGCCGGCAGGCGACGAGGTGAGGGCCGGAGGCGCGGATCCGCCGTCGAGCAGCGCGTACGCGCCACCGAAGCCGGCCCCACCGCCGACCAGTCCGGCGATCAGCGCGGCAGCGACGATCCCGGCCATGGTGCGTTGCTTGCGCGGCGGTCGCGGCCCCAGCAGGGTCGGAGGGCCGCTGTCCGGCGGTGGTCCGCCGAAGATGGGACCTCCCGGGTAGGGGAGGCCGCGCGGCGGGAGGCCGGGGCCGGGGTCGTGCGCGCCGTAGCCGGTCGGTCCGGGCGCGCCTGCGTAGGCCGGAACTGGTTGCTGAACTGTGCGGGAGCCATCGGTCGAGGCGCTAGCGTCCCGGCCCTGCCCCATGTACTCGTCGCTCATGGCACCAGCATCGGCCGCAAGCCTGGGAACAGCCTGAGACGGCGCTGGGAACCGCCGGTGAGACCGGGATCACGGGGCCCACTCAGATGATCACGTTCCGTAGCAAGAATTGGGTAAATATCGGGCGATCTGTAACAGGTAGTGCGTTGCGGCGAGTGAGATGCAGGTTCAGATCCGCAATCAAGGCGGCAGCCCGACGATGACCACGCAGCGATGACGAGACGACGATGACGACACGACGATGACGTCCCACCGATGACTCCCCAGCAGCGGTGGTTCAGCCTGCCGGTACTCGGCGGCCGGCAGCCGGTGGTGCGGCTCCCGAGCCCGTGCCGTCCGGTCGACGGGGTGATCCGGTTGACCGGGTCCCATCACTCCTCCCGGTCGGCGCCGGACGGGACCCGACGCCGGGCGGTCGCGTTCCTGGTCGCGGGGGCCGGCCTCGTCGGCGCGCTCGTCCTCGACACGATGAACGATCGCGCTGAGCCGTCCGCGAGCACGGGCGAATCGCTCTCCGGTGCGGCGATCCTCGGTGCTCGTCTCCCTGGCGTGGGAGTCCCGGCTCAGCGGCCCGCTTCGGCGGCCGACGCGGCGTTCCTCCAGGCCTATCACCGGGCCGGGCTGCCGGCCGAGGACCGCGGCGCGGCCCTCGAGCTCGGTCGGACGGTCTGCGGTCGCGCCCCGGCTGGTGTGCCCGGTGACGGTCGGGCCGTAGCCGGCCTCGCCCCGTCGGACGTGATGCGGGTGGTCGAGCTGGCCCGCACCTCGCTGTGCCCCGCCATGCCTACCGGCTGATGTCCCTCAGCCCCACGCCCCGCCGGACATCGCCGCGGAACGGATGCGGAAACCCGCTGTGCCTTCGACGATGTCGCGGATCAGCTCGTCCTTGCTGCGGCCGGCAGCCGTAGACGGTCGGGCCGAGGGCGCGCGCGATCTCCCGCAGCACCGGCACCGTGAAACGCTGCCGATGCAGGTAGCCGGCCACCTCGGCCGGGCCGGTCAGCTGGTTGATCGTCTCGACCGCGGCCGAGACGTCGGTGTCGCTGCGGCGCGGGGCGACCAGGCGGGACGACCGCGCTCCGGCTTCGGACCGGAAGACGAGCCGGGCCCGGCCGGTGGCCAGTTCCTCGAGCTGGGCGGCGCTCAGCTCGTCGAGCACCGCCGTGACGTGCGCGAGCACGTCGGCCCGCGTGGCAGACGGGATCACGCAGCGGTCCGGTCGAGCCGTGTCGTGAGTTCGGAGACCAGATCCCGCAGCTCGCGGGTCTGGGCCCGCCCGGTGCCGGCGAGGATCACCGGCACACCGTGCTCGGGAGCGGGCCCGTACACCGACTTGCTGTCCCGGATCGTGGTGGAGAACGTCGGCACGCCACGTGCCTCGATCCGGCTGATCACGCTGCGCTGGGTCTCGATGGGCTTGCCGTCGTTGTTCTGCACCATCGTGAAGATCACGGCGGCCGGCGGGCGTTCGATCGGCCCGGAGCCGTTGCGCCGGTCGTTGAACTCCTCGGTGAAGGTCCTGATCTTCAGCCCGAGCGAGTCGATGCCGTTGGTGGACAGGTAGTCCGGCTTGGTCGGGATGAGCAGCATGTCGCTGGCCGCGACCGCGCTCTTCGCGATCAGCCCGAAGTTGGGCGCACAGTCGATCAGCGCGATGTCGTACTCGGCGAGGGACTTGTGCGCCAGCCCGTTGCGCAGCCTGCTGTGCAGCGCGGCGAACCGCTCCGGATCGCCGGCCAGCTGGGTGGCGAGTGCGGTATCGAGCTCCGCGAGATCCCGGTGGGACGCGATGATGTCCACGATGCCCGGGCTGTGCCGGAGCCGCTTGTTGACCCGCTGCGGGGAGGCGACGAGCTCCTCGGGGCTCTCCAGCGCCGATCCGTTCTCGACGTCGTCGTACCAGTGTTTGATCGTCTTCGACGGCAGCAGGTTGTCCGCCCACTCGTTCTGGGTGAAGAACGAGATGGTCAGGCTGGCCTGCGAGTCGAGGTCGAGCAGCAGCACCTTCTTCCCGCGCGCCGCGAGACCGGCGCCGAGGTTGGCGGTGAGAGTGGTTTTACCCACGCCGCCCTTGTGGTTGATGATCGAGACAACCTTCACCGTTCTCCTCCCGGTGCCCACGCAAGGGCAGACGATGCCATAGCCCGAAATCGGGCAGGACGCCAGGTCAAGAGTCTTCGGATGTGGCTGCTGCCGGTTTGTCGCATTCTGCTCGGTCGGGCCGGTCGGCCTGCACGGCGTGATCCCGCGCCGTGCGGGCGCGGGCCCGGGTTCAGCGGGCGCCGGCCTGCTCGGTGCGGTCCGGTGTCGGCGGCTCGTTCCTGCTCCGCCTTCGCAGCCCCCGGATCGCCGGGACCAGCAACAGGGCCGCGATGATCACGTAGATGATCACCGACATCGGGGTCGACACGAGCGTGGTCCAGTCGCCGTCGGCGATCTGCAGCGCGCGCCGCAGCTGCAGCTCGGCGTCCGGCCCCAGGATCACGCCGATGATCGCCGGCAGCACGGGGAGCCCGTAGCGGCGCATCAGGAACCCGATACCGCCGATCACCAGCAGCACCACGAGGTCCACCGGCTGCCCGCTCACCGCGTACGCCCCGACGCAGGCGAAGAACAGGATGCCGGCGTAGAGGTAGGGCCGCGGGATCTGCAGCAGCTTCGCCCACACCGGAGCCAGCGGCAGGTTGAGCACCAGCAGCAGCACCAGCCCGATGAACAGGCTGGCGATCAGCGTCCAGACCAGCTCCGGCTCGTTCTGGAACAGCAGCGGCCCCGGCTGGATGCCGAACTGCTGGAAAGCGGCCAACATCACGGCGGCGATCGCGGTGGTGGGCAGGCCCAGGGTGAGCATCGTGGCCAGCGTGCCCGCGGACGACGCGCTGGCTGCCGATTCCGGGCCGGCGACACCCTCGATCGCACCGCTGCCGAACTCGTCGCGATGTTTCGAGAGCCTGCGCTCGGTGACGTAGGACAGGAACGTCGGGATCTCGGCGCCGCCTGCCGGGATGGCGCCGAACGGGAAGCCGATGAACGGTCCCCGCAGCCACGCCTTCCACGTGCGTCCGAGGTCCTCGCGGGACAGCCAGGGTCGGCCGACCGGGATCGCCTGCACCGGGGTACGGCGCAGGTGTGCCGCCACCCACAGCGCCTCGCCCACCGCGAACAGCCCGACCGCGACGATCACCACGTCGATCCCGTCGGCCAGCTGCGGGATGCCGAACGTGAGCCGCGCCTGACCGGTGAGCGGGTCGAGCCCGACCAGCCCGATGGTGAGCCCGATGGCCAGCGCGGCGAACCCGCGCACCCGGGAGCTGCCCAGCACCGACGTCACCGAGATGAAGGCGAGCACCATCACCGCG
This sequence comes from uncultured Actinomycetota bacterium, assembly GCA_963841985.1. Taxonomy (GTDB): domain Bacteria; phylum Actinomycetota; class Actinomycetes; order Mycobacteriales; family Pseudonocardiaceae; genus Pseudonocardia. Next base: position 146,725 of record CAWJFD010000023.1, on the reverse strand, counting down.
AAGTAGTCCGGCGCCCCGATGTCCACGGCGACGGTCGCGATCAGCGGCGCGAGCAGCACCAGCCCGATGGCGCCGAGGGTGCCGCCGATGAAGTGCCCGATCGCGGCGGCGGCCAGCGCCTGCGCGCCGCGACCCGAGCGGGCCATCGGGTTGCCTTCCATCGCGGCCACCACCGCGGCGCTCTCACCCGGCGTGTTCAGCAGGATCGAGGTGGTGGAACCGCCGAACATGGCGCCGAAGTAGATCCCGGCGAACAGGATGAACGCGCCGGTCGGATCCAGCGCGTAGGTCACCGGCAGCAGCAGCGCCACCGCCATCGCCGGGCCGATGCCGGGCAGCACGCCGATCGCGGTGCCCAGCAGCACCCCGAGCGCGGCGAACAGCAGGTTCTCCGGGGTCAGCGCATTGGCGAAGCCGCCCATGAGCGAGGACAGCGATGCTCCGACGTCCATGGCTCAGAACACCCCCATCAGCGGTCCGCCGGGCAGGTCGACGCCGAGCAGCGGGTCGAACACGATCCAGGTGAGAAGCGAGATGCCGGCCGCGATCAGCGGATCGGCCAGTGGCCGCCGCGAGCCGAGCGTGTAGGCCGCGCCCCAGAACAGGGCCATCCCGGCCAGCGGCCAGCCGACGATCGGGATCAGCACCGCGGCCGCGATCAGCACTCCGGCGAGCATCCCGACCGTGCGCTTGTCGGCCGGTGCGGCCAGGTCGATGTCCTCGCCTGCCTCGGCCTCGCCGTGCCCACCGCGCAGCACGTCGATGGCCAGCAGCACGGCCAGCACCAGCAGCAGCACGCCGAGCACGAACGGCACGGCGTGCGGGCCGAGCGGGTCGGAGCTGCTGCCGGCATTCGTGCCGAGCAGGCTGTCGATCAGCACCAGCAGCCCGGTGAGCAGCAGCAGCGCGCAGACGCCCAGCTCGGAGTGTTCGCGCAGCCAGGCCCGGTCGATGACGTTCCGGCGCGGAGTGCTCATTTCGCCAGCCCCAACCCGCGCAGCACGCCGGCCACACGATCGTTCTCACTGTTCAGGAACGCGCCGAAATCGTCGGCAGGGAGGAACGCGTCGTCCCAGCCGTTGCGGGTGAGCGCTTCGCGCCATTCCGGCGAGTCGTGGAGCGCGGTGAACGCGCCGATCAGCTCGGCCCGGCCCGACTCGTCCAGGTCAGGGGGCGCCACGACGCCCCGCCAGTTCGTGAACTCGACGTCGACGCCCGCCTCACGCAGCGTCGGTGCGTCCACCCCGGCGGACCGCTCGCCCGCGGTGACCGCGAGCACCCGCAGCTCACCGGCGGCGATCTGGTCGGCGTACTCGCCGAGCCCGGACACCCCGAACCCGACCTTGTTCCCGAGCACCGCGGCCAGCAGCTCCCCGCCGCCGTCGTAGGCCACGTAGTTGACGTCCCGCGGGGCGATCCCGATCGCCTCCGCGATCAGCATCGGGGCCAGGTGGTCCGGGCCGCCCGGTGAGGAACCGCCGCCAACCGGCACCCCCGCCGGATTGGCCTTCCACGCCGCGACCAGATCCGCCATGGTGCGCAGCGGGGAGTCCTTGCTCACCACCACGACCTCGGTCTCCTCGGTCAGCCGGGCGATCGGGGTGACGTCGGCGAGGGTGGCGGGGGAGTTGTTGGTGAACACGCTGCCCACCACTCCGAGGCCCATGGACATCACCAGCCGGTCGTCTCCGCTCTCGTTGACCGTGCGGCCGAGCCCCACCGTGCCGCCGGCGCCGGGCAGGTTGAACACCTCGACGGCCCCGGAGATGCCGGCCTCCTCCATCGCCTTGGCCGCCGTGCGGGCGGTGATGTCGTAGCCGCCGCCGGGGGCGTTGGGCACCAGCACGTTCAGCCCGCGCAGCTGGGTGCCGCCGCTGTCGCCTGCGGCGGCCCCGATCAGCGGCGGGATGAGCAGCACCGCCGCCACCGCCCCGAGCACCGCCACCACGTTTCGGCCCTGCATGCTTACTCCCTCGAACGAGGTCTGATCGGCCTCATGGTGGCAGTGCGGAGCTCTGCTGTCAGCGCTCTGCCGTCAGCGCGTTACGGTCCGGTCGTTACGCTCCGGTCGTCACGGTCTGGCTCAGGATCGCCGTCGCGAGCGGCGCGATCACGCTGCGGTTGATCGCGTGGCCCATGCCCGGGATCCGCACGAGCCGGCCCGCGCCGACGGCGCGGGCCAGTGCCTCGGAGTTCGGCGGCGGGTAGGCCGGATCCTCGGGCGCCTCGATCACCAGCGTCGGCACCTGCACGGCCGCCAGTTCGGCGCCGCGCAGCAGCCCGTCGGTGTCCATCAGGGCGTGCGCGGTGCCCGCCCGGGAGCTGCCGGCGTGTGCGATCACGCGCTTCTTCGAGGGCGCGGAACTCGCGGGCGTCGAATGCCGTTCCGGTGCCGTTGAGCAGCCGCCAGTGCTCCACGCGCCAGGCGAGTTCGCCATCGGTGTCGCGCGGGTCGTCGAGCTCGGCCCACAGGCGCAGCAGCGCCGGATCGGGGCCGGGCAGCTCGGGCCCGTCGGGGCCGGGCAGCGGGCCGGTGCAGAACAGGGTGGCCGAAGCCAGCCGCTGTGGATGGTCGAGGAGCAGCAGCTGAGCCAGCAGGCCGCCCATCGACATGCCGACCACGTGCGCCCTCGGCACCTCGAACGCGTCCAGGACGGCGACGGCGTCCGCGGCCAGGTCGGTGACCCCGTACGGCCGGGAGCCGAACGCCGCACTCGAACGGCCGGTGTCCCGATGGTCGTAGCGCAGGACCCGGTGCCGTTCCGCCAGTCGGGCAACCAACTCGTCGGGCCACACCTGGCTCGACGAGTTGGCGCCCATGATCAACAACAGTGGTTCGGCCGGATGAGCTCCGGACGCCGGGATGTCCTCGGTCCACAGCCGCACACCGTCGGCGACCTCGACGTACACGGCCGCCGCTTCCCGGGCTCGCTGCGTGCCGGCCGCTACTTCAGGGCGTCCAGCAGCGCCTGCCGCTGCCGCTCGCCGAGTCCTGCGGCGCGCCGCGAGGCGTCGATGCCGGTCTGCTCGAGAAGTGCCGAGACCTTGGCGGGGCCGTAGCCGGGCAGACTCTTGAGCAGGTCGGCGACCTTCGTCTTGCCGACGACCTGGTCGGTCTTGGCCCGGTCGAGCACCGAGGGAATCGACTGCTCCCCGCGGGCGATCGCGTCGCGGAGCTCCTTGCGGGCGGTGCGTGCGGCTGCGGCCTTCTTCAGGGCGTCGGCGCGCTGTTCGGGGGTGAGCGTGGGCAGTGCCATGACGTCTCCTCTCCAATGCGTCCACCCACCTGGATGGGTGTCGACGCCGTTCATCTTCGCGGCCAAGAGTGGCAGAACCGCACAGCGCCACGCGGGCGCCCCCCAATTACGGGTCGTCACCACCGGTCCGACGGCCCGATCTCGGCAGGTGGAGGGCTGGCGTGCCGGGCCGTATGAGCCTTCGGCGAGCCCGAGCCGCGACAGCGCTGCTAGGCGCAGCTGGCCTCGACCGAGACCGGTCCGGCCGTCGCGTCCGCGGGGAGCGCGCTGCGGTCGTCGCCGTCCTCGTCGGCCGGGCTCGCGCCGGTGGGTGGCGACGGTCGCGCCGGAACGCCGCTGATGGCCTCCTGCACGAGCGTGCGCATGTAGGGGAAATCCGGGTTGCCGGTGTTGAACCGCCCGTTCGACGTGTTCGGGTCGGGCAGGTCCGGGTCGAACGACACGCTCTCCAGCGTCAGCGTGTCGCCGCCGGCGAGCGTCACCAGCGCCGGGAGCACAGCCTGCGGGATGTTCGTCGAGACGCTGTTGGTGGTGGCCGCCGCGACGGCGCGGAAGTTGCTGAGCACGTCGGCAGGGCTCTTCTGGGCCAGGATGTTCTGCAGCAGGCAGCGCTGCCGGCCCATCCGGGCGTAGTCGGTGGAGTTGGTGCGCGAGCGGGCGAACGCGAGTGCCTGCCCACCGGAGAGCCGCTGAACGCCGGGCTCGATGTAGCCGTCGGGTCGAACCGAGCGACCGCTCGGGGTGATCCCGCCGATCGGGATCCGCTCCGGACCGACATCGACCATCACCCCGCCGAGCGCGTCGATGATGGACGCGAAGCCGGCCATGTTGACCTCGGCGTAGTAGTCCAGCTGCAGCCCGAGCATCTCGGAGACCGTCTGGTGCAGCAGGTTCAGCCCGGGATCGGCGGTGGGCCCGGCCGGCGCGAGCGCCGGATGCTGGTGCCCGTAGGCGTAGACCGCGTTGAGCAGGTAGTCGCCCGACAGCGGGTCGGCCCGGTCGTGGAAACCCTTCGGGAACTCCCGTTGCATCGGTGAACCCACCGGGAACTGGGCGTAGCCGATGTTGCGCGGCAGCCCGAACAACGTTGTGCGTCCGGAGCGGGTGTCGATGCTCGCCACCATCATGGTGTCGGTGCGGGCGCCGGTGCGGTCCGGTCCGGCGTCACTGCCGACGAGCAGGATGTTCAGTCGCGGCTTCGCGATCGCCTCGGCGACCGGGGTGCCCCCGTCGCCGCCCCGGAACAGAGTCTCCAGCAGGGTGCGCTGCGAGTCGGCGAGGTTGGCGCCGAAGCCGAGCGGCGCGGCGATCAGCAGGCACAGGCAGCTGACGGTGAGTGCGCCGATCGCCCGTCGCCCGGGGTCGAGCCCGGCCGGCCGGCCGATCACGTAGGTCCGGATGATCACGGCGATCCAGGCCACCGCGGCCAGCAGGCAGACGATCGTGCCCACGATCAGCGAGCGGGACGAGAGCACGTTCTGGATCAGGCTCTCGCGTGGCACGAGCAGCACGACGGCCAGCAGGCCGGCCAGCAGGACCAGGAACGACGCGAGGATCCCCCCGCCGGTGCGGCGGTGTCCGAGCATCAGGTGGCCTGATCCGGGTGCCACGGTTGCGGCGGCGGCGGCGAGCAGCACACGGCCCAGCGCACGGGTTTGCCCGCCGCGGGTGTCGGTCCAGTCCGGGCGCACCACGGTATGCAGCTCCGTATCTGCGGTGGCGGCCGCCATCGCCGCCCGATCCGCGGCGGATGGCGGATCCGGGGCGGCGAACGGGCCGGTGACCGGGCCGGGTGCGGGCGGCCGTGGCCGCGGGCTCGGCTTGCGCGCGGCCGGGGTACGCGGGTGCGGCGTGGGCGCGGGATCGCGCCGAGTCGGCGAGGGCTTGCGCGGCGGGGTCGAGGCGGGCGGCGGACCGGACGGGCTGCGGGGCCCCGGCGGCCCGGCAGCGGACGGGCTGCGGGGCGCGGGCGGGACGGCAGCGACCGGCGTCGGGGTGGCGGACTCGGAGCGCGGCGCGTCGACGGGCCGGCGCGGCGCCGGGGCCCCGGGCGTGGCCGCCCACAGCAGCTGAGCACGCTCGATCCGGCGCGGCCACGGCCGCGGCGGACCAGCTGGTCGGTCGTCCCCGGAAGGGTGACCGTCGTCGACCACGGTCTTGCCCTCCTTGCCACGCGCTGCGATACCGATCAGAACTCGACGGCGAGACCGGTCCCGACCCTACTGGGCCCGACCTCGTCCGGGTTGGCACACCTCGATCGGGAGTAAGCCACATCGATGCTGTAGAGCAGGTGAGCAACGCTGGGGCCGCCACCCGTACGGGTGCGCGGTTTGACCGATCGGCGTGTCGCACGCTGAACTGCCACCGTGCGGGCATCGACGGGCAGCGCTGCGGCGATCGTGCTCGCCGGCGGCAGCGGTACCCGGGTCGGCGCGGCCGGCAACAAGGTCTACCTGCCGCTCCGCGGCCGGCCGATGATCGTCTGGTCGTTGCGTGCGTTCCTCGGCGCGCCCGGTATCGGAACCGTCGTGCTGGTGGTCAGGGCGGCCGACCGCGATCTCGTCGACCAACTGCTCGGCGACAACTCTCGGCGACGAGCCGGCACCGGTCGCCGTGGAAGTGGTGGTGGGCGGCCGCACCCGGCAGGACTCCGAGCTGGCCGGGCTGCGCCGGCTGGCGGGTCGGATCGAAGCGGGCGTGATCGACGTGGTGCTCGTGCACGACGGTGCGCGCCCGATGGCCAGCCGGGCGCTGGTGGCTGCGGTGCAGCGCACGGCACGGGAGATCGGTGGCGCGGTGCCCGGCCTGCCCTGCGACGATCTGGCAGCGGGCAGTGCCGGCGGAGCGACGTTGCTCGGACCCGCAGCGACCGGGCTGGTCGCCGTGCAGACTCCGCAGGGTTTCCGGGCGCGCCCGCTGCTGGCCGCGTACGAGGAGGCGCGACGGCACGGGTTCGTCGGCACCGACACCGCGTCCTGCGTGCAGCGTTTCGTCCCACAACTGCCGATTCGGGCGATCCGGGGGGAGGATCGCAACTTCAAGGTCACCTATCCGCACGACGTGGCGGTCGCCGCCGATGTGCTTTCCGCTGAAAGTTGCCCCGGTCGTGTCATCGACATCGGGCCCGTTGGTGTCGAAGGTCTCTACCAGGAGCATGCGCCGCCGGACGGCGGCGCTTTCGGCGAGCGTGCCGGCCCTGACGGGCCGTGACCTGAACGGTGAGGCGTGGACATCGACGATGCGGGCATCGCAACGGGCTGGGCCCGGCTGCGCCGTCCGCGCGGTCTGGTGGAGCAGACGCGCTGGATGCTCTGGCTGGCGGTGTTGGCCGGGCTGCTGCTCACGCTGCCATGGGCATGGCATTCGTCCAGCCCGGCCTGGCTCCAGCTCGCGGTCGTGGCAGGCGGCTGCCTGGTCGCCTGCTGGACCTACCGGTACCTGCGCCGCAGCAGCCCGATCGCCATCGACGTGGGAGAGGTGGCGGCGACAGCGGCACTCACGGTGGCCGTCCCGACCCCGGCGTCCGTACTCGGGTTCGTCCTGCTCGCGCTCTGGTACCGCTCGCTGTACGGCAGCAGCCGGCGGGTCGCGCTGTTCGCCGTCGGGCTGATCGGCGCGATCCTGGTCTCGATTCCGCTCTGGGGTCTGCTGCCGGGGCGGGATCAGACGACCACGAGCACCGCGCTGTGGGCGTCACTTCCGTTGATCGTGTTGACGATGGTGGTGGCGCGCCACCTGGCCAGGGGGTTGTTCAGCCGCGAGCAGTCGCAGGTGCGGGACGCCGCGCTCGTCCGGCTGGGCAACGACCTGGTCGGCGTGACGGACCGCGACATGATCTACGCGCGCTCCTCGGACTGTTGCCTCGCCATCTGCGCCGCCACGCCGGGGATCCGCACGCTGGCTGTGTTGGGCAGCGGGGACCAGCAGCAGATCCAGGTGCAGGCAGGCGAGTTCACCAGCGACATCCCACCGTTGCCCCTGACGATCATGCCAACCGACGCCACCACGGCCGAGGCCCGGCCGCTGCTCAGCTCGCGTCTGCTCGACCGGGCCGCGGGCGAACGGTGCGCATGGCTCGCGCTTCCGCTTCCCGAGGAGCCGGACGGGTGGATCCTGCTCGGCATGCCGCACCGGGTTCCGCCGGAGGCCGTGGCCGCAATGCAATCCATGATCAACCACGTGGTGCTCGCGATGCGGACCAGCGCCGCCCACCACGATCTGGCCACCCAGGCGCGCACCGACGCCCTCACCGGACTGGCGAACCGGGCCGCGTTCACCTCGGCCCTCGAGTTCGCGATCGCCGACCCGGACCGCCACCTGGCGTTGCTGTTCCTCGACCTCGACGACTTCAAGACCGTCAATGATCGGCTGGGTCACGCCAAAGGCGACGAGCTGCTGCGGGCGATCTCCCGCCGGTTGCGCGCGGCGATCCGCCCGGACGACCTGTGTGCCCGGCTCGGCGGTGACGAGTTCGCCGTGCTCCTGCAGGACGCCGAGGACACCGCGGACGCGGTGGCCCACCGGCTGGTCGGGCTCGTGGCCGCGCCGGTGTCGCTCGGCGGCCGGATCGTGCACGTCGGGGTGAGCGTGGGGCTCGCCTTCGCCACAGCCGACACCTCGGCCGAACGGCTGGTGCAACAAGCCGACATCGCCATGTACGCGGCCAAAGCCCAGGGCAAGGGCCGGGTCCAAGCCTTCGATCCGAGCCTGCTGCAGGACGACGGCAAGGCCGCGTTCGAAGCCGATCTCCAGGCCGCTGCGGCCGCCGGTCAGCTGGTCGTCCACTACCAGCCGATCATGTCGGTGGTCGACGGCAGCTGCGTCGCGGTCGAGGCGCTGGTCCGCTGGCAGCACCCGACCAGGGGGCTGCTGGGCCCGCTCGAGTTCATCTCGATCGCCGAGCGCACCGGGGCGATCATCGATATCGGGGCGTTCGTGATGCGCCGCGCCTGCGCCGACGCCGTCGAGTGGAACGGGAACATGGGGCGGCTGGTCGTGCACGTCAACGTGTCGGCGGTGCAGTTGACCGATCCCGGTTTCCTGGACCTGGTTCGCGGCTGCCTCGCCGATTTCGCGATGGCCCCGCTCCAGCTGGTTCTGGAGATCACCGAGAGCATGGTCCTGGACTCGCCGGCGATCCGGACGGCGCTCGACCGGCTGGTCGAGGTCGGCGCGGCGATCGCCCTCGACGACTTCGGCACCGGCTACTCAGCGCTCAGCACGCTGCGCGCGCTCCCGCTCGACATCGTCAAGCTCGACAAGTCGTTCATCGCGGGCGGCGCTTCGCACGCCGACGACGAGGCCGTGGTCGGAGCGATCGTGCAGATGGCGGGCCGGCTCGGACTGCGCATCGTCGCCGAGGGTGTGGAGCGGGTCGACCAACAACGCTTCCTGGAGGAGGTCGGAGCCGACGCCGCCCAGGGCTACCTGCACCTGCGCCCGTCGCCCGCGCCCGAGTTCACGGAGTGGCTCCGGCAGCGGGTCGCCCACGCCACGCAGACCGGCAACGGGACGGTCACCCCGCTCGTTCCGCGCCGGACGATCTGAGCCATCCTGGTCGGGTGACTGCCCGCCGCGCGGGTTGTGTGCGGGTGTTCCGTGGTGCCACGATTCGGTCGGCCCGGCGTCCACCACCGTCGGGCGGGGAGCCTTGATGGCCGAGCTGGAACCACGCAATTTCTTGCAGCCGTGTTTGCTCTTGCTGCTGCGCGAGCGCGCCGACCACGGCTACGAGCTGGCGTCGCGGCTGCGTCCGATGCACGACGGCGACGGGGATGCCGGCGGGGTGTACCGAGCCTTGCGCGCCCTGGAGCGGCTGGAGCTGGTCCGGTCGGAGTGGCAGGTCTCCGACGTCGGGCCGGCCCGACGCACCTACCACCTCACCGCAGCCGGGGTCGCCATGCTCGACGAGCAGGTGGGTGATCTGCGGCGGGTGCACCAGAACCTGCACGTCTTCCTGGACCGTTACGAACGGGTCGTCGCGGCCGATCAGCGAAACGCACCGGACGGGGTGACTGATGAGCGCAGAACCAACGGCAACGGCGCGAACGGCAGCCGAGCCGGAGCCGCCACGGCCGACTTCCACCTCTCCGACCGCGCTGAGCGTGCAGGACGTGGCAACGGCGTTCGCCCGGCGCAGCGAGCCGGTGGCCGCCCTGGCCGCTGAGGCCGACGCGCTGGCCGCGGCCTGCCGGGCGATGGCGGCGCGTTTCGGCGCCGGCGGCCGGTTGCTCGCCATGGGGCACGGGACGGCGGCGGCCGACGCGGCCCACGTCGTGGTGGAGTTCGTGCACCCGGTGATCGTCGGCAAGCGGGCGCTGCCGGCGCTGGCCCTGCCCGACGGCGGGTCCGCGGCGTCCGTCGCGTTGTTCGGCCGGCCGGGCGACATCGTGCTCGTCTTCTCACCCGACGGCGGTGCCGGCCCGCTCGCCGAGGCGCTCGACGTCGCGGCGCGCTCGGGCATGGAGACGATCGCGCTGCTCGGCGGCGACGGCGGGGCGATGGCCGCGGTGCCCGGGCTCGATCACGTGATCGTGGTGCCGTCGCGGGATCCGCAGGTGGTGCGGGAGGCCCACGTGACCGCCTACCACGTGCTGTGGGAGCTCGTACACGTCTTTCTCGACGCCGGCCAGGAGGCCGCATGAATCCCCAGAGCCCGCCCGACTGCGAAGGGCCCACCTGCATCACCTGCTCGGACGCCGCGGTCGCGGTCACCGTGCTGGAACTGCTCGGCGACGGGCTGGCGATGGTCGACACCGGAGCCGGGGCGCCGGAGGAGGTCAGCATCGCACTCGTCGACGCCGGGATCGGGGATGTGGTGCTGGTGCACGCAGGCGAGGCGATCGCGGTCACGGAGCGCGCCGGGTGAGCCTCGACGCCCTGTACCCGTTCCTGGATCCCCAGCCGGTGGACCGAGCGGAGCTGCTGGCCGACGTGGCCCGCTCCACCCGGGAGAAGGTCGCCGAGATCGGTCAGCTGCGGGCCGACGTGCTGACCCGTGACGGGGCCGGGATCGCCGCCTGCGCCACGGCAATGGCCGCCCGCTTCGCCCGCGGCGGCCGGTTGTTCGTGTTCGGCAACGGCGGGTCGAGCACCGATGCGCTGGCGGTGGCGACCCTCTTCGTGCAGCCAGGGCCCGGCAGGCGCCCGTTGCCGGCGATCGCGCTGCCGACCGACGTGGCGACGCTCACCGCGCTGGCCAACGACGTCGGCTTCGAGGTCGTCTTCGCTCGACCCTTGGCTGCCGCGGGCAGCGCCGACGACATCGCGTTCGGCCTGTCCACCAGCGGTGGTTCGCCCAACGTGCTGCGCGGCCTGGCCACCGCGCGGGAGCGCGGGCTGCTCACGGTGGGGCTGGCCGGATACGCGGGCGGCGGCATGTCCGAGGCGGCCGAGCGGGGTGGTATCGAGCACCTGTTCGTCGTGCCCTCGGCGTCGGTGCACCGCATCCAGGAGGCGCAGACCACCGTCTACCAGGTGCTGTGGGAGCTGGTCCAGCTCGCCCTCGGCGCAGCGTGACCGGTACCCGGGTGTACACGGGGGCCCGGATCGAGCGCCGCTCGATCAGGGTCACCGGGATCGTGCAGGGAGTCGGGTTCCGTCCGTTCGTCTACGTCCTGGCCGATCGGCTCGGGCTGGCCGGGTTCGTCGGCAACGACGAGCGCGGGGTGTTCATCGAGGCCGAGGGCCCGGCCGCGGCCCTCGACGAGCTGGAGGCCGCGCTGCGGGCCGAACCGCCACCGCTTGCGCAGGTCGTCGACGTGGCGGTGGCGGCGATGCGGCCCAGGGGCGACCGGGCGTTCGCGATCGTGGCGAGCAGTGCCGGCGGGCCGGCCGCCACGCTGATCTCGCCCGACAGCGCGACGTGCACCGACTGCCTGCGTGAGCTGCGGAATCCGGCCGACCGGCGGTACCGGCACCCGTTCGTCAACTGCACCCACTGCGGCCCGCGGTTCACCATCGTCACCGGCGTGCCGTACGACCGATCGGCCACCACGATGGCCGGCTTCCCGATGTGCCCGGACTGCGAGCGCGAGTACCACGACCCGGCGGACCGTCGGTTCCATGCGCAGCCCGTCTGCTGTCCGGCGTGTGGTCCGACGCTCACCTGCACCGCCGCGCCCGGCGCCGAGCCCGTCGCCGCCGCGGCGGCCGCACTCCGCGCCGGGACGGTGCTCGCGATCAAGGGGCTGGGCGGCTACCACCTGGCCGCGCTCGCCGCCGACTCCGGCGCAGTGGCGCTGCTGCGTGCGCGCAAGCACCGCGAGCACCGCCCCTTCGCGGTCATGGTTCCGGACCTCGACTCGGCGCGCGCGCTCTGCGAGCTCGACGCCGCCGAGGAGGCCGAGCTCACCTCCCGGCGGGCCCCGATCGTGCTGGTGCGCAGGCGCCGGGAAGCCCGGATCGCGCCGGAGGTGGCGCCCGGGAACGCGCACCTCGGGCTGCTGCTGCCCTACACCCCCGTGCACCACCTGCTGCTCGACGACCTCCGCGAACCCATCGTTCTGACCAGCGGAAACATCTCCGACGAGCCGATCGCGCACCGCGATGACGACGCGGCCGAGCGGCTCGCCGGTCTGGCCGACGCGTTCCTCACCCACGACCGGCCGATCCGCACCAGGGCGGACGACTCGGTGCTGCGGGTGGTGCGCGGGCGGCCCTACCCGATCCGCCGCTCCCGCGGGTACGCACCGGAGCCGATCCGGCTCTCGATCACCGCAGCCCGGCCGGTGCTCGGCTGCGGTGCCGAACTGAAGAACACGTTCTGCGTGCTGCGGGGGAGCGAGGCCTTCGTCTCGCACCACATCGGCGACCTGGAGAACGCGGAGACGCTGCGGGCCTATACCGACGGGATCGCGCAGCTGCGCAGGCTGCTCGACGTCGAACCGGCGGTGCTCGCCCATGATCTGCACCCGGAGTACATGTCCACCAAGTGGGCGCTGCAGCAGACCGGTGACATCGAGCTGGTCGCCGTCCAGCACCACCACGCGCACCTGGCCGGCTGCCTGGCCGAGCACGGCGAATCCGGCCCGGCGATCGGGATCGCCTGTGACGGCCTGGGTTTCGGCACCGACGGTGTGCTCTGGGGTGGCGAGGTGATGGACGTGTCGCTGGCCGCGTGCCGGCGCGTCGCGCACCTGGAGCCGGTCGGCCTGCCCGGCGGCACGACGGCGATCCGGCAGCCGTGGCGGATGGCGGCGTCCTGGCTGCGGGCGGCCGGCGTGCAGCTGCCCGGCATCGCCGAGCGGATCGGCCCGGAGTGGGGCGCGGTGCAGCGGCTGCTGGACTCGCCGCTCCCGCTGCCGCAGACCACCAGCGCCGGACGCCTCTTCGACGCCGTCGCGGCCCTGCTCGGGGTACGTGACCGCGTGCACTACGAGGGCCAGGCGGCGATCGAGCTGGAGCAGCTGGCCGACCCCGGGGTGCGCGCGGGCTACCCGGTGTCGCATGTGGACGGTGTGATCCGTGCTTCCGACCTGGTCCGGGCCGTGGTGGCCGACATGGCGTCCGGTGTGGACGTGCCCGTGATCGCGGCGCGGTTCCATCGTGGCCTGGCCGGGGCACTGGTCGTGGCTGCGGTGGACGCCGCCATGGCCCGCGGCCGGAACACGGCTGCCCTGTCCGGGGGGGTGTTCCAGAACCTCCTGCTGCTCGACGCCGTGCGCCGTGGTCTGGAGGCCGCCGGGCTGCGGGTGCTGGTGCACAGCCGGCTGCCGTGCAACGACGGCGGTATCAGCCTGGGCCAGGTCGCGGTGGCCGCCGGTTCGGTGGCCGCTCCCTAGGGGTTTGCCGGCGGATCGTCGATCGCGGTCCTCGTGCCCATCTGGATCACGGTGCCCATCGATCACGATCCACCAGACGCCCCCTCTAGCCCTCTAGCCCTCTAGCCCGTGGCCTTCGGATGGACGGCCTTGCTGCCGTCCGGCTGGATCGCGAACCAGGCACCGTCCACGCCGTTCCCGTCGGTGGCGCCGGGCGCGTCGCTGGCGTGCCGGTACACCGGCCAGCCACCGATCGTCACCTGCGTCGTGCCGTCGGGCCGGGTGACGGTGCCGACGGCCTCGTCCGCGATGCCCTCGAGGACACGGGGCTGGCTCGGATCGGTGAGCACCGGGGGCCACGCCTGCGCGCAGTCGTCCACGCAGGTGGCGGTCGGGGGCTCGGCGCTGTCCCGATCGAAGCGGTACAACGTGGCCACGTTGCCGTCGACCACGGTGGTGCCGAGCTGCTTGGTGCTGTTCGCGCTCAGGATCGTCCCCGGCGGCGGGACCAGCACCGACACCGGCGCGCTCGCACCGGACGAGCTGTCGGATTCATCGGATTCACCGGAGAAGCCGCACGCGGACAGCGAGAGTGCGGCGACGGCGGCGACGCCGGCCAGCACGGGGGTGCGGAACATGAACGACCTCCCAGTCGGGCCCGTCGGGTACGAGGCCACTGTTCAGCACACGGCCGCGGCGGGTTGCTGGTTCAGTGGGCCGGCCCCGCACCGGACCTCGGGGGTCGGCGGCGGGGGTGGTTGGTTCGGTGGGGCCGGTCCCGCGGCGGATCTCGGGGGTCGGTGGCGGGGGTGGTTGGTTCGGTGGGCCGGCCCCGCAGCGGACCCGGAGGGTCGGCGGCGTGGCCGGCTCAGCCGGGACCCGCCTCGCACCGGATCCGGGCGGCCAGCGCGTCGGCCAGCACCGCAGGCCGGTAGAGGTAGACCTCGTGGTCGTCGGCCCCGTCGACGACGAGCGGGGGCCGCCCGATTTCGGCTTCGAGCGCCTCGGCGATGGCCGCGTGCAACGGGCTCGTCCCGCTGCCGACGGCGACGGTGCACCGCTCGGCCGGCAGCTCACCCGGCGCGAAGACGTGGGTGGTGATGATGCGGGCGTCGTCGCGCAGCGCCGCCTCCGCGTTGACCATCTGGAGCCGCACGGCCGGCGCGTCCGGGTCGGCCCGGCCTTCCGACAGCACGTCGAGCATCGTCGCGTAGGCCCCGGTCCAGTCGGCGGGACGAGCGGCCAGGTGGGCATCGATCGGCGCCATGATGGCGGCGTGCAGACCCGCGCCGTCCGGCAGGGCCCCCACCAACGCTGGCTCCCACGCGATGGCCTCGGTGATCACCTCGGGGTGCCGGGCGGCAAGCGCCAGCGCGATCACCCCGCCGGAGCTGAAGCCGAGTGCGGTGGCCGGTGTCGCTCCGAGCGTCCGGAGCAGCGCGGCGGCGTCGTCGGCGTGTTGCTCGACGCCACCGTCCGGCCAACCGTCGCGGGTGCTGCCACCGGTACCCCGCCGGTCGTACCAGATCACCCGCCGGCCCCGGGCGGCGAACGCCTCGGCCTGCGCGGTGAGCATTCCGACGTCCTCGGCCGCGCCGTGGATCAGCAGCAACGGCGGACCGTCGCCTGCGGTCCGGTAGTGCAGTTGTCCGGTCACCACCGGCTCCTTTCGGTTTAGTCTGGTTCTATTGAACATAGGCTAGAGTAGATGAATGACGTCAACCGGACAAGCCCGCCGCCGGTACAACGCCGACGGTCGGCGCGCCCAGGCCAGGGCCACCCGCGAGCGGATCCTGGAGACGGCACGGACGCTGTTCATCGAGCAGGGTTACGCCGGCACGTCGGTCGCCCAGATCGCGGCCGCCGCGGGCGTCTCCGCGCCCACCGTGTTCGCCGGGTTCAGCTCCAAGGTCAACCTGCTCAAGGAAGCCACCGAGACCACGCTGGTCGGCGACGCCGACCCGGTGCCCCTGTCCGAGCGGCCCCCGATGCGGCGCGTGCACGAGGGGCGCACCGCCCGCGAGGTGCTGGAGCGCTTCGCCGCGCTGATCGCCGAAGTGGCGCCTCGGGTCTGCCCGATCTTCGCGGTGGTGCTGGCGGCAGCCGACACCGATCCGGAGATCGCCCGGCTGGCCCGCACGCTCGACGACCAGCGGCTGGTCGGCGCCACGCAGATCGCGACGACGGTGCTGCAACGCCTGGCTGCCGCCGGGGCCGGCGACGGCAGTGACGGCGGCAGCGGCGCCGGCGGGAGCGGCGTCGGCAGTAGGGGCGTCGGTGGCCGGGGCGTCGGTGGGAGCGGTGTCGGCAGTAGCGGCGTCGACGGGGGCGGCGTCGGCGGGGGCGGTGCCGGCAGCAGCAACAGCGATCGCGGCGGGAGCGTCGGCGATCCGGCGCCGGCTTGCCGAGATCCGCGACACGCTGTGGACGATGAACTCCCCGCAGCTGTACGGGCTGCTGGTGGAGCAACGCGGTTGGTCCCCGCAGCGCTACGGCCGCTGGATCGAGCGCGCCCTGGTCGCCTTGATCGACGCCGACTGAGTCGCCGAGATGACCGAACTTGCTGTTTTCGGGCGGAGAACAGCAGTTTCGACGACCTCGACGAGTTGTGGATCAGCGCGGGCCGGCGGTGTGCTTCCGCAGCCAGTCGTACCAGTCGGTCCAGCCCGTCGCCGCGGGTCGCCGATACCTCGAGCACCTCGACGCCCGGGCGGGCCCGGCGGGCGCCGTCGATGAACCGGGCCACGTCGAAGTCCACGTAGGGCAGCAGGTCGACCTTGTTCAGCAGCACCAGGTCGGCGGTGCGGAACATGTGCGGGTACTTGAGCGGCTTGTCCGCACCCTCGGTCACCGACATGATCACGACCCGGGCGGTCTCGCCGAGGTCGAACAGGGCCGGGCAGACCAGGTTCCCGACGTTCTCCACCACCAGCAGCGAGCCGTCCGGCGGGGCCAGCGTGCGCAGCGCAGAGGCCAGCATCGCCGCGTCGAGGTGGCAGCCCGCGCCGGTGTTGACCTGCACCACGCGGGCGCCGGTCGCGCCGATCCGCTCGGCGTCCAGCAGCGTCTCCTGGTCGCCCTCGATCACCGAGATGTCCAGCTCGCCGCCCAGGTCGGTCAGCGTGCGCACCAGCAACGTGGTCTTGCCGGAGCCGGGCGAGCTCATCAGGTTGAGCGCGTGGATGCCCCGCGCGGCCAGCTCCCGGCGGTTCTCGGCCGCCAGCCGGTCGTTGCCGGCCAGGATCGTCCAGCTCCAGGTCGACGACCGCGCCCTCCGTGCCGCGACGTGGCCGTGTCCATGATCGGTGTCGTGCCGGTGATCGGTGTCGTGTCGGTGATCGGTGCTGTGGCCGGGATCGGTGTCGTGACGGTGATCGGTGCTGTGGCCGTGATCGTGCGGACGCCCCGGGGCGATCACCGCACCCCGCCGGGTCGGAGCATCCGCAGGTCGCGCACACTCAGGCCACCTCCACCTCTCGGATCCGCAGCTCGCGCCCACCCTCGACCTCCACGTCGGCGCTGCCGCACCCGTCGCACAGCGGCAGCACCTCGCCGGTCTCGAACGCGGCGCCGCAGGTGCGGCACCGCGCCCGCCCGGCGGCTCGTCGATCTGCAGAGTCGCGCCCTCGCAGGTGGTCCCGGCGGCCACCATCTCGAAGCAGAACCGCACCGAGTCCGGCACCAGCCCGGACAGCTGCCCGACCTCCAGCCGGATCCGGCACACCCGCGCGTCCCGCATCCGCGTGGTGACGGCGTCGACCACGCTCTGGGTGATCGACAGCTCGTGCACGCGGCTCAGCAGATCCGCGGCAGCGGGTCGCCCACCAGCAGGTCCACGATCCGCGTCCCGCCGAACGCGGTGCGCAGCAGCACCAACCCCGGCGGATCGTCCTTGATCGTCCCGATCGCCGCGGCGCCCGTCGCCGAGCGGGTGCGCGCGCAGCGCGGCGAGCGCGGCGTCGGCGTGCTCGGGGCGCCACGACCGCCACGAGCCGGCCCTCGCACGCCACGTACAGCGGGTCGATCCCCAGCAGCTCGCACGCCCCGTTCACCACCGGCCGCACCGGCACCGCGCTCTCGTCGAGCACCACCGCCACCTGCGACGCCACCGCCACCTCGTTGCAGATCGTGGCCACCCCGCCGCGGGTGGCGTCCCGCAGCATCCGCACCCCGTCGCCCGCCGCGTCCAGCAGCGCGGCGCTGATCTCGTGCAGCGGCGCGGTGTCGGACTCGAGATCGGCGTAGATGTCGAGCTCGCCGCGGGCCAGCATCACGGTCACGCCGTGGTCGCCGATCGGGCCGGAGACCAGCACCGCGTCCCCGGGCCGGGCGCGCCGCCGGCGGACAGCACGACCGGCCGCTCCAGCACGCCGACCCCGGCGGTGGTGATGTAGCAGCCGTCCGCCTTGCCCCGCTCGACGACCTTCGTGTCGCCGGTGACGATCTGCACCCCGGCCGCGTGCGCCGCGGCGGCCATCGAGGCCACGATCCGCTGCAGGTCGGCGACCGGGAAGCCCTCCTCCAGGATGAACCCGGCCGACAGGTAGCAGCGGCCGCGCCCCGCACATGGCCAGGTCGTTGACGGTGCCGTTGACGGCCAGGTCGCCGATGTCGCCGCCGGGGAAGAACAGCGGCGACACCACGTACGAGTCGGTGGTGAACGCGCAGCCGGCGTGCCGTCCATCGGCGACAGCTGCGCGCCGTCCTCCAGCAGCTCCAGCACCGGGTTGCGGAACGCCTCCAGGAACACCGCCTCGATCAGGGTCTGGGTCGCCTTGCCGCCGGCGCCGTGGGACAGCGTGATCCGCTCCTCCTTGATCTTCGCCTTGCGGGCTCTTGCCTTGGCGATCCGGGCCAGCACCTGCTCCTCCCGGGTCAGGTGCTCGGCGCCGGCGTGGGGGTGCGGGCCTCCTCGGCGGCGGCCGTGGCAACGGCCTCCTCCGCCCAGTTGGCCCGTCGGCTCGGCTCGATGGACCGCGAGCTCCGCCGACGTTCGGCCCCAGATCCTGCGTCATGCCCGGCTCGCCTCCTGCACCCGCTCCCGGCTGAACCGGCCGAAGTTGTAGTACGCCGCGCAAGCCCCCTCGGAGGACACCATGCAGGTGCCGATCGGCGTCTCCGGCGTGCACGCGGTGCCGAACACCTTGCACTCCCACGGGCTTCAGCACGCCCTTGAGCACCTCGCCGCACTGGCACGCCTTCGGGTCGGCCACCCGCACGCCGGGCACGGCGAAGATCCGCTCGGCGTCGAACGCGCGCGTACTCGCTCGCGCACCTGCAGTGCCGAGTGCGAGATGAACCCGAGCCCGCGCCACTCGAAGTGCGGCCGCAGCTCCATCACCTCGCCGATCACCTGCAGCGCCCGCGGGTTGCCGTCCCACGGCACCACCCGGGCGTACTGGTTCTCGACCTCGCAGCGGCCCTCGGAGAGCTGCAGCAGCAGCTGGTACACCGACTGCAGGATGTCGAGCGGCTCGAAACCGGCGCACACCAACGGTTTCCCGGCGTCCCGCGCGATCCACTCGTACGGCCGGCAGCCGATCACCGTGGAGACGTGCCCCGGCCCGATGAACCCGTCGAGGCGCAGGTCGGGCGAGTCCAGGATGGCCTTGATCGCCGGGATGATCGTCACGTGGTTGCAGAAGATCGAGAAGTTGTCCAGCCCCTCGGCCGCCGCCCGCAGCACCGTCATCGCCGTCGACGGGGCGGTGGTCTCGAAACCGATGGCCATGAACACCACGCGCTTGTCCGGGTTCTTGCGGGCGATCTTGAGCGCGTCGAGCGGCGAGTAGACCATCCGGATGTCCGCGCCGGCGCGCCTTGGAGTCGAAGAACGATCCGCGCCCGCCGGGTACCCGCATCATGTCGCCGAACGAGGTGATGATGACGTCGTCGCTGCTCGGCGATGTGCGATCGCGTCGTCCACCCGCCCCATCGGGATCACGCAGACCGGGCAGCCCGGGCCGTGCACCAGCGAGACGGTCTCCGGCAGGTAGTCCTCCAGGCCGTGCTTGTAGATGGTGTGCGTGTGCCCGCCGCACACCTCCATGAACTTGTAGCGCCGGCCCGGCTCGCACAGCGCGGCGATCTGGGTGGCCAGCGTGCGGGCCAGCCCGGCATCACGGAACTCGTCGACGAACCTCACGTGATGTCACTCGCGGCGCGAGCGCCTGCAGCTCGTCGGTGTAGGCGTCACCGAGCCCGGTCAGGAAGTCCAGCGACGCCTTGGCCTCCGCTTCGTCGATCTTGGACAGGGCGAAGCCGACGTGGATGAGGATCCAGTCGCCGGGCACCAGCTCCTCGTCCGCCAGCAGCCCGATGTTCACCGCGCGCTTGACGCCCTCCACGCTGACCATCGCGAGATCCTCGTGGTCGGCCATCAGCTCGATCACCTCGCCGGGTATGCCCAGGCACATGCGTTCTTCCTCCGCCTCGAACTACATCTTGCGCATCTCGCGGTACCGGGCGATCTCTCGCGCGCGACTGCACGGCCAGTACGGCGACGACGGCGGCGACCGCCGCCACCACCACCAGCAGGATCTTGCTGATCATTTCCGGACTCCTTCCTGCTGGCGCGCCAGATCCGTGACGAGTTCGAGGACGGCGCGTGCGGCGGGCTCGACCGCGGCGGCGACCGGCGGGCTGAGCCCGAGCCGCTCGTCGAGCTGCGGCCGGCTCGCACCCGATCACCAGCACCCGGCCGACCGGCCGCGCCACGCCCATCGACCCGGCGAGCCCGTCGAGCAGGTCGAGCACCGCGGCCGGGTCCATGCCGTGCCCGTCCAGCGGCGGCGCGGTCTCCGGGCGCGAGTCGAGGTCGTGCTCGAGCGTGTAGAGGGTGCCCGGCGGCTCGCCGCGCTGAGATCGCGTCGATGATCAGCAGCACGTCGTAGCCGTCGAGCAGCTGGTAGGCCAGGTGGATGCCGCGGATGCCGGTGTCCACCAGCTCGACCCCGGCCGGCAGCTCGCCACGCTCGCGCAGCCGGCGCACCACCTCCACGCCGAAGCCGTCGTCGGCCAGGAAGACGTTGCCGACGCCGGCGACGAGGATCCTCGCCGCCCTCGCCCCTCACAGGCGCCTCCAGCTCGTCGGGCCGGAAGTAGCGGAACCGGCCGTGGGCGAGCTGCATCTCGGCCGCCGGATCGCCGTCCACGGACACCGCGACGTGCACGCCGCCGTCGACGTCGTGCACCACGGCCTGCACGGTGGCGCGCATGCCGGCCAGGAACCGGTCCTGGGCGTCGCTGCTGCGGCCGGGACGCAGCAGCACGTGGCTGCCCCTGGCCACCGGCACGCCGCCGACCAGCACCGAGTCGGTGTCCGGGTCGACCGCGGCGTCGGCGCCCGGATCCCACCACGGCGGGTGCTCGGCGGCCGGTCGGCGGCGGAGTCGGCACCCGAGGTCGGTGATCGTCTGCTGCCGGCAGCCGTGCCGGCCGGTCGCATCGAGCGGATCGCGCCGTGCAGCCGCTCCATGATCTCCGGCGGCATCGCGTCGACCGCGTCGATGATCCCGGCGGCCCGCGGATCGGTGGCCCGGGCCTCGGCCTTCTCCTCGTCGGTCAGCACGAGCGTGCGGAGGGTGAGGATCTCGTCGTTCTCCAGCCCGTCGAACAGGTTGATCGTGCTCTCCGGAGCCAGCTGCGGGTGGTCGGCCAGGATGATCGGCGACGAGAGCAGCAGGTCGGCGCGGTCGGCCGGCCCGGCGAGCACCGGCCAGGTGTGCTCGTTGACGCACTCCTTCGTGAACGGCTCGGCCCACCGCGGCGGGTCGGTCAGCGACAGGAACGCCCCGGCGGCGGGCGGCGAGCAGCGTGTGCGCGGCGATCAGCGAGCGTGCGCAGCACCTCCTCGCGCGGGGCGCCCGGCGCGCAGTCGCCGTCGTTGATCACGTCCAGCCGCAGCCGGTACACCAGGTACGGCCCGGGCAGGTCGGTCGCCGAGACGACGATCCGGCCGGTGACCGGCCAGCACTCGCGGAGCAGCTGCCCCACGACGGCGCCGGACGCGTCGTGTACCGGCTCGACCTCGCGCGTCGCCGGGAGCTCGATCGGCACCACGGTCTCGCCAGCGACCAGGTCGTCCAGCGCGAGCAGCGTGTCCAGCTGCCGCGGCACGCCTTCCTCGAACGCCAGGTGCGACACCCCGTCGACGATCAGCTCGGGCACCGGCTCGCCGGCGATGTGCACGGGTAGCGCGCCTGCAGCTGCAGGCAGCGCAGCCGCACCTGCAGCTGCCGCTGCGCCCGCGGTCGGCGGCTCCAGCAGGCACTCGGTGCGGTTGCGGGTCGGCTCGGTGCCGTCGCCGGCCGGGGTGAGCACGCCGAACTGCCAGCGCAGCCGGTTCTTCTGCGCCGACGCCCGGTACGGGTAGAGCAGGTAGCCCTCGAACAGCACCGCGTCGGCGACCGCGGCCACGGCGGCCAGGGGATCGGTCGAGGCGGTCACCGGCCGGCCTCCTTCAGCAGCTGCTCGAACGTGTCGTCCCAGCTCGGGATCACCCGCTCGGAGCGGAAGGCCGACAGCGCGTCCAGGGTCTCGCGGCTCACCCGCACCCAGGCCGAGTTCGGGAAGTGCTCGTCCATCGCCGCGCGCCAGACGGCCACCGGCAGCCGGTAGGTGGCCTCCTCGTACCAGGACACCGGCCCGACCTGCACCCCGTTCGGCCCGGCGTAGAACACGGTGCCGGAGAACAGCAGCAGGAGCGGGATCTCGCCGTCGTCGAGCCCGTGGCAGTACTTGGTGGCGGCGATGTCCAGGTCGTAGGTCAGCGGCAGGGATCGGCACCGTCGTCTCGCCGGTGAACCCGCCGACGGTGAGCCCGACCTGGGCCAGCTGCAGCGGGTTGAGCGTCTCGCCCCAGCGCGACGGCTCGCCGAACAGGTCGACCAGCCTGGCCGACTCGGTCGGCGGTGTAGCCTGCGCCCGCGCGGGGAGATCCGCAGCTGGCACCGTCAGCGCCACCGAGTGCACCCGGTGCCCGCTGTCGTCGCTGACGTGCAGGTCGAGCAGCAGCGACGGGCCGGCCGCGTAGGGCTCGGGCCGGGATCCGGTGCAGGCGAAGCGCAGCACGGTCAGGCCTCCCGGGGATGCCCAGCTCGCGCAGCTCGTCGAAGAACCCGTCGATCGCCTGCCACGCCTCGGAGCCGCCGTCGAAGCCCCTCCAGTGCAGCCGCACCAGCCCGACCAGCCGGTAGCAGGCGTCGATCGGCACCAGCAGCCCTCCGCCGCGCCCCGCCGGCGCTGTCCCGGCGCACCAGCAGCGCCTCCACGTCCGGCACCAGCGCGGCCGCCAGCCGCCCGGACGCCGACCCCGGCCGCCCAGGCGTCCAGCGTCAGCTCGCTCTCGGTGGCCCCCGCCGGGCTCGGGTAGCAGGCGATGACCTTCTCCCTGCGCGGAGTTGCGCAGGAAGAACGCCATCCCGACGGGATCTGCAGCTCGTCCCACTGCGGCGTCGGTGAGCCGGAACCCGGGATCGGACGAGGTACCGGTCGGGCACCCGGCGGTAGCCCCCGCCGCCCGCGCCCGGGTTGGAGAACAGGAACCCGCACGGCCCGCACGCGCACAGCATCCGCCGCTCCGCCACCTGCACCAGGTGCGGGTGCAGTGCGGGCACCGGCGTCGCGCACAGCTCGCAGACCTCCGGCACCGGTTCCTGGTTCTCGGCGGGTGACCAGGAACCGGCGCAGCCCGGAGACGCCGGGAGCCGTCGGCACGCGCGGACGCACTCCGATCTGCAGCAGCGCCGGGCCGACCGGCACGGCGTCGAACACCACCCCGTCCACCTCCGGGGCCAGCTCGGTGATCGACGTGGTGACCAGGTCCTTCACCGTGTCCATCCCGCAGCCGCCGCGCTGAGCTCGATGTGCACCCGGCCACCGGCGTCGACGCTGCCGAGCCGGATCCCGCCGCCGTGCGAGCCGAGCTTGCGGCGCGCCACGTCCAGCGCGTGCTCCAGGCGCTCGGCCAGCGGCACCGGGTGCAGGTCGTGCAACGCCAGCAGTCCGGCCACCAGCGGATCGGCGGCCATCCGGTGCACGAGGGTGTCCCCGCCGCCGGCCTTGGCGATGGCCACCATCTGCTCCAGCCCGGCGCCGTAGAACCGCATCAGCACCGTCACCAGCTCTTCGGCGGCGTACCCCACGCCGGGCCCGCCGTCGGCGGTGATGCCCTCCAGCAGCTGCTCGATGCGCTCGGCCAGCCGCGGTGGGTCCAGGTCAGAGGACGCCATGCTCAGATCGTGTTCAGCATCGACGGAGATGTCATGCGGTGCAACGGTTTCCCGTCTCCCTTGTACATGTGCACACCGCACGGCAGGCAGGGATCGAAGCTGCGCACCGCGCGCATGATGTCGATGCCCTTGAAGTCGTCGCCGCGGGATCTCCTCGAAGATCGGCGTGTTCTGCACCGCGTCCTCGTAGGGCCCCGGCGTGCCGAAGGAGTCGCGCACGCTGCCGTTCCACGGCGTCGGCGGGTACGGGTGGTAGTTCGCGATCTTGCCGCCGCGGATCACCATGTGGTGCGACAGCACGCCGCGCACGGCCTCGGTGAACCCGACGCTGATCGACTCGTCCGGGACGACGAACTTCTCCCAGGTCTTGGTGTGGCCGGCACGCACCTCGGCGAGCGCCTTCTCGATGAAGTGCAGCGCGCAGCCCGCCGCGTAGGCCTGGAAGTAGGTCCGGGCCCGGTTGCGCTCGATCGCGTTCGACAGCGGCTTGCCCGCCTTGTCGACCGGGATCTTCCACTCGAAGCTGACCTCGGGCTTCAGGATCGTGCGCGGCAGGTTGATCTGCACGCTGTGCCCGGTGGCCTTGACGAACTCGATGTCCACCAGGCCGGCCAGCGCCGTCGCCCACAGCCGGGCGAGCGGGCCGCCGCCGGTGTCCAGCGCCAGGTGGTCCTTGCCGTCGTACCAGCGCGGCGACATGGTCCAGCTGTACTTGTCGTCGAAGTCGCGCTTCTGCGGTGCCGGGATGGTGTGCTGGTTCCACGGGTGCCTGCGGTCCACCGGGTTGCCCAGCGGGTCGTGCGATCGCGAAGGTCTCCTGGTCCTCCCAGTCGCGGTAGAAGGAGTGGCCCAGCAGGATCCGGATGCCCAGGTTGATGTCCACGAGGTCGTTGGTCACCAGGTTGCCGTCCACCACCACGCCGGGGGTGACGAACATCTTGCGTCCCCAGTTGGACATCGTCCGGTACTGGAAGTCGCAGTGGTCCGGGTCGTTGAACGCGCCCCAGCAGCCCAGCAGCACGCGCCGACGGCCGACCTCCTCGTAGCCGGGCAACGCCTCGTACATGAAGTCGAACAGGTCGTCGTGCATCGGCACGACGCGCTTCATGAACTCCACGTAGCGCATCAACCGGGTGTAGTAGTCGGTGAAGAGCTGGATCGTGGCCACCGTGCCCACGCCGCCGGGGTAGAGCGTGGAGGGGTGCACGTGGCGCCCCTCCATCAGGCAGAACATCTCCCGCGTGTAGCGGCTGACCTGCAGCGCCTCCCGGTAGAAATCACCGGTGAACGGGTTGAGCGCCCGCATGATGTCGCCGATGGTCTTGTAGCCGTGCTCGCTGCCGTGCGGCGCCTCGGTGCGGTTGGCCTGCTCCAGCACCCCGGGGTTGGTCTCCGCGATCATCTTCTCGCAGTAGTCCACCCCGACCAGGTTCTCCTGGAAGATGTTGTGGTCGAACATGTACTCGGCGGCCTCGCCGAGGTTGATGATCCACTCGGCCAGGTGCGGCGGGCGCACCCCGTAGGCCATGTTCTGGTTGTAGACCGAGCAGGTGGCGTGGTTGTCCCCGCAGATGCCGCAGATCCGGCTGGTGATGAAGTGCGCGTCGCGCGGGTCCTTGCCCTTCATGAAGATCGAGTAGCCCCGGAAGATCGACGACGTGGAGTGGCACTCGGCCACGCGCTTCTGCGAGAAATCGATCTTCGTGTAGATCCCGAGGCTGCCCACGATGCGGGTGATCGGGTCCCAGGCCATCTCGACGAGGCCGGTCTTGTCGTCGCTGATGTCGGCCGGCTTCGGCTGCGTGGTGGTCATCTTCTACCAGGCCTTCGTGTAGCCGGTGGTGAGCTCGCGACCGTTGGTGCGCCAGCCGGGCTCCTTGTCGAGCTTCCGCTCGGTGATCTTGCGCAGCCGCCGGATGACGCCGCCGTACGCGCCGCTGGCCGCTCCCGAGACCATGCTGCCTGGCGGGGCGTCCATGAACGGCATGAACTTGTCCGGGAATCCGGGCATGGTGCAGCCGATGCAGATGCCGCCGACGTTCGGGCAGCCGCCGACACCGTTGATCCAGCCGCGCTTGGGCACGTTGCACTTCACGACGGGGCCCCAGCATCCCAACTTCACCAGGCAGGTGGGCTGGCCGTACTCGGTGGCGAACTGGCCCTGCTCGTAGTAGCCGCCGCGGTCGCAGCCCTCGTGCACGGTCGCGCCGAACAGCCACTGCGGGCGCAGCGCCTCGTCGAGGGGGATCATCGGTGCGACGCCCGCGGCCTGGTAGAGCAGGTACAGGATGGTTTCGGACAGGTTGTCCGGGTGGGTCGGGCAGCCCGGCACGCAGACGATCGGGATGCCGGCCTTGGATTTCCAGCCCCAGCCGAGGTAGTCGGGTACGCCCATGGCGCCGGTCGGGTTGCCGGCCATGGCGTGGATGCCGCCGTAGGTGGCGCAGGTGCCGACGGCGAGGATGGCCAGCGCCTTGGGGGCGAGGCGGTCCAGCCACTCGCTGGTGGTCATCGGTTGACCGGTCTCCGGGTTGTTGCCGAACCCGGACCAGTAACCCTCCGGCTTGATCTTCTCGTTCGGGATCGAGCCCTCGACGACCAGCACGAACGGTTCCAGCTCACCGCGCTCGGCCTTGAAGAACCACTCGATGAAGTCGTTGTTCCCGCCGACCGGCCCGTTGTCGAAATCGATCAGCGGCCAGTGCACCGCGACCTTCGGCAGGCCGGGGAGCGCGCCGAGCGCTATCTCCTCGATGCTCGGTTGGGTGGCCGCGGTGAGGGCGACCGAGTCGCCGTCACAGCTCAGCCCCGCATTGATCCACAGGATATGGATCGGCGATTCTTCCTCGCTTGGTGCAGACATCTGAGCCCCCCGTGGCGCTGTTGGTGGGCAGCGCCGTGCCGGCTGTGGTCGAGATCACCGTTCTATCGCGCTACCCCGCACGGAGTAAGTGGTGTACGCACCTACTGCGGGTCGCTCAACGCGGCGATCCGGCGCAGCCGCTGCTCCAGCTCGGGGTGAGCAGAAGGGCTACGCCCAGCGGCTGGTCGCCCGCGTGCAGGTGTAGGACCAGCACGTTGCCGGTCGAGCGGGGTTCGGGAAACGCGGCGGCCCGCCGCGGAGTGGCGCTGGTCGCCGATGTCCGCGAGGGGTACATCCGCCGGTCGCAGCGGGGACGCATCGTGCACATCGCGTCCACCGGTGGGCAGCGCGCGGTGCCCGAGTTCGCTCACTACGTCGCGGCCACACCACGCTTCTCACACCGCGACGTGGCGCCCGCGCTCAACCGGAGACTCTCCGGCTGAGCGCGGTGCGCCGGGGGACCACCGTCAGCGGGCCGTCCCGGTCCCGATGCGCTGGTTGCCGGTGTTGCTGGTCGAGCCGTTGCCGTCGGTGCCCTGGCCGTTCTTCGTGTCGCCACCGGTGCCGGTCGTCAGGTCACGCCGGGTCGACGAGTGCCGGGACCCGGACAGCTCGTTGGACAGCATCTGGGCCAACCTGCCCAGCTCGGAGCGGACGTCGGACTGCAGCGCGCTGAGCCGAGCGATCTCCTGGGCGGCCTGGTCCAGCTGCCGCTTGGCTGCCGTCTCGGCGCGCAGCTTGGTCTCCTCGGCCGCCGCGATCGACTCCTCCTGCAGCCGGTCGGCGGCGCGCACCGCGGCGGCGTGCAGCTGGTCGGCCTGCTCGCGGGCCGCGGACAGCTGGTCGGAGATCTGCTGCTCGCGCTCCTGCAGCTCGGTGGTGCGCTGCGCGGCCTGCTGCTCCAGCAGCGAGGCGCGGGCGATGAGGTTCTGCTCCACCTCGTGGCGGTGCTTCTCGGCCTCGGTCCGGGCCTGCTCGACGATCACGGCGGACTCGCGGGAGGCCTGGGTGCGCACCTCGGCGGCCTCCTGCTCGGCCATCCGCAGCAGCTTCTCGGCCCGGTAGCCGAAGCTGTCCTCGATGGCGGCCGGCTCGCTGTGCGCCGAGCTGGCCCGCAGCTCGCGCATCTCGGCCTCGGTGCCCTCGGCGTGCTCGGTGGCGAGCCTGCGCTGGCGGTGGGCCTCGGCCAGCTCCATCTTGAGCCAGGCGATCTCCTTGTTCTTCTCCACCGCGAACTCGTCGACCTGGCGGCGCTCGTAGCCGCGCAGGACGGTGTCGAACTGCTGCTGCGGTTGGCTCTCGGGGCCCGCCGTCGACGACTGCGCCGACGAGGACGATGTCGGGGTGGACGGGGTGGACGTCGTGTTGGTGGCGGGACCGGCCACGGGACACATCCTCTTGTCGGGTTCGATGGGCAACTACGGCCGCGGTCGTGCCCGCGGCACCGAGATCAGGCGGACGTCAGCGCCGGCCTGAATTCGTGGTCACACGCGAATGCCGGGCAACCGGCGTGGGCCGGGTCGACGTCGACGGCTCCTCGTCGACCGAGGCCTGCGGCTCGACGACGGGGTTCGCCTGGGTGGTCGGGTTGTCGACGTCCGCGGCCGGTTCGTCCTGTGTCTTGTGGTCGCCGGTCGGCTTGTCGTCCTGCTCCGTCCGCACGCCGGGCGGCCGGTCCATCGGGTACCGCTGGGCCATCTGCACGGGGATGCCGACCGGGGTGTCGGTGTTCGTGAGGCGGGTTCCGTTCTCGATGCTGCGCGTGCCACCGGCCGTGATCTTCGGCAGCGTCCAGTCCAGCAACGCCCGCACCGAGGTCAGCTGCTCGGAGATCTGGTGCTGCAGCACGCGCAGCTCCTCGAGCTCCCGCTGAGCGGCGACGACGTCGTTGCGGGACTCGGCCCGGACCCGCTGCGCCTCGTTGGTGGCCTCGGCCACCCGGGTGCGCGCGTCCTGGTTGGCCACCTCGAGGATCCGGGCGGCCTCCTCCCGGTGCCGTGCCTCCAGCTCCGCGAGCTCGTTCTGCATGGTCGAGCGCTGCTCGTCCATCTCCGCGGCCAGGCTCTGCTCGGCTCGGGTGCGACGATCGCCGAGCTCGGCGTCCAGCCGGGCCATCTGGCCGTCGGAATCGTGCCGGAGCTGGTCGAGCCGGGTCTGGGTCTCGTCGAGCTGCGACCGCAGCGATTCCTCGGCGGCCCGGCGCTCCTCCTCGAACTCACGGCGCTCGGACACCGAACGGTCCCGGAGTTCGTCCGCCTCGGCCTGGGCGAGCGTGAGGATCTGGGCAGCACCCGCGGTGGCCCGCGACCGCATGTCGTTGACCTCGTCCTGGGCGATGCGCACCATCTGCTGGAGCCGCTCGCTCATCCCGTCCACGGTGTGCGGAATGATCGACAGCTCGGCGACCTGGGCGCGCAGCCGCTCCAGCTCGGAGCGGGCCTCGTTGTGGGCGGAGCGGGCCGCCTGCGATTCGTTGCGACTGGCGTCCCGTTGCCGGGTGAGCGTGCGGACGTCCTCGACCGCCGCGTTCCGTCCGGCCGCGGCCGCGTCGAGCTCGGCCATCAGCCGGCTCATTCTTTCGTCGACCTGTGCGCGGTCGTAGCCTCGCCGCACCACACTGAAGGACGCATCGTCGAGTTCGGCTGTCATTCGGACGGACTCCTCGGTCGTGCCACGGCTGGACGCCGCACCGACAGGAAGGCTGGGGTCCGGCTCGTGACGGGGGAGGTCGGGGGATGAGCGCGGGCAATCCTGGGTGCGAGAAGGATGATAGTGACAGGCGCTCACCCATCCGTGCAACGGGGTCCCGCTTGTCACCACGTTCCGTGCTCGACATGCCGTCCGCAGCGCCGAACATCCGAGGTTTTTCACCCGTTCAGGTCAGTACGGCGCCCACCACGACGTTGTCCCGGTAGCTGCGTTCGGTCCGGTCGAACTTCCCTCCGCAGGTCACCAGGCGGAGCTCGGGCCCGGGGGCCGGCCCGTACACGGCGGCCGTCGGGAACTCCGTCTTGGGATATCGGCCGACGGTGGTAACAGCGAACCGCACCGTTCGGCCATCAGAGCGAACGATTTCGATTTCATCACCCGGTCGGAGCTCACGCAGCCCGTAGAAGACACCGGGACCGGCGCGGGAGTCGACGTGCCCGCCGACGACCGCAGGCCCGGCATCGCCCGGGATCACCCCCGCGGCGTACCAGCCGGCCTTGGAGGGATCATCGGGTGCTTCGAGCTCGCCGGTGCCGGGATCCGCGGTCAGCGTCTCGAGCGGCCCGGCCAACCCGAGCGCCGGGATGGTGATCCGCACGGGTCGCACCGGGGCCGCCGGCGCGCCCGGCTCGGTGATCGCGGCGGCGTTCGCCAGGCCGGACACGGCAGCTCCCGAGCCGGTCGGGCCGGCGCCTCCCGGGCCGGGGATCCGTCGCGCGTCTCCCGGGGTCAGCACCGCCGCGGCCACCGCCAGCGCGGCGATTCCGACGACGACCACGCGGCGCAGGATCAGCCGCGGGAACTCGGCGGCGAACACCGCGGTGAGCACCCCGCCGACTGCCGCTACCACGATCACGGCGTCGGCGTCGGGTCCGGGCAGCCAGCAACAGACCAGCATCGCCAGCAACGCGGCGCCGAGCGAGCGCAGCCAGCGCATCCGCCGCCACAGCAGGCTGATCACGAGCAGCGCCCACAGGGTGAACATGCCCAGCGCCACCGGCGGTAGCGCCAGCGGCAGATCCGGCCGCACGAGCAGGGCCGCCAGCGCCACGGCGGCGACCCCGAACCCGAGCGCCAGCACGAACCGGAACCGGGTGCCGAGCCGCTTGGCGAGCGCGCCGGTCAGGGTCATGCCGCCGAGCAGGGCAAGGAAGCCGACCCCCGTCACCGGCGACACGATCATCGCGGCCGCGGTGACCAGCGCGGCGATCACGTCCCGGCGCAGGCTGCCGACGGCGAGGCAGGCCCCGATCGCGAGCAGCATGGTGCCCAGGCCGTCCACGCCGCCCGGGGCGTACAGCTCCACGCCCGCGACCGCCGCGGCGTAGAGCGCCGCGGTCGCCGCCCGGGACGCGGGGTCGAGCCCGAGGCGGGCACCGATCGGCCACAGGAGCATCGCGGCCACGACGGCGGTGACCAGCCCGATCGATCCGCCGAGCAGGTCGAGATCGATCACGACCGCGGCCGTGGGCTCCTGCTGCGGCGGGACAGGTAGAGCGCCAGCGCCGCCGCTGCGATGGCCAGCGAGCCGAAGGTGATCAAGCCGGTCGCCGCGCCCGGCTGCCCGGGTGCGGCGCCACCGAACCCGGCCTTGATGGCGCCCGGCGGCACCTGGGTGGGTCCTTCCGCGTCCACCTTCACGTCGGCCGCGATGGCGCCACCACGGTCCACCAGCACCACGGAGGCGACCTGGTTGGGTGCCACGTTGATCGGCAGGTCGACGGCGGGCTCCCCGGGCCGGGCGACGCTGAGGGTCGACGTGCCGCCGGGCACCGTCCGGTAGCCGCTGGCCCCGGCGTAGGGCAGACCGAGCGCGAAATCACCGCCGGGGCCACGCACGTCCAGCGTCGGTGCCGTGACGGCGGCGCCGATCACCCGGACCTTGGCGTTGCCCGGCTCCGGCGGGGTGAGGTCGTCGGTGAGCACCGAGAGCCCAGTAGGGCTCGTCTTGCTGCCCACGGCAGCAAGCGTGTAGGCGGTGCCGGTCATGGCGTTGAGGGTCAGGCTGACCGCCGGTGGGCCGCCTCCACCCTTGGGTGTGATGCCGACGACGTAGTCACCCGGCTGGACGAGCCGGTACTCGGACAGTGCGCCGTAGTCGATGCCGGGGATGGTCACGCTGCGCTGCGGATCACTCACCGAGGAGAGGACGAGGTCGTCGCCGGCCATCTCGTCGGTGAGCTGGGCAAATCGGACGTACGTTCCGTCGGCGGCAGAGGCGGGCGTCGTCGTGAGCAACGCCATGATCATGAAGGTCAGTGCCGCGGCCGCCACCATCCTGGAGAGGTGCGCCGTGCGGGGAACGGCGAGGTGCGAACCCATTCGGTCCTCCGGGGTCGTCAGTACGTCGTCGCCTCCCCCGAGGTCCCTTCGGCAGGCTAGCGTGCCCCGCCGCCGGTGGCCTCGGCGACTCGCCGACGGTTCGGCTTCGTTGCGGACACGCCCGGACAAAGTCGTTCCGAACCGAAGCGCAGGAATCACCGAAACATCGTGTGACCGGCGCGATGCGGACCCGTGGGACAGCAGCGTTGGTCAAGATGGCCTTACACGTAGCTCCGTTCGGCGTAATCCGCGCCGGGCGCCATTCAGCGCATTCATGACCGATGACGCCTGCGCATTCATCGGATGGTCCGCGCTGCACCGGGAAGGAAGAGAATGTCCCGCTCAGCCCGATCTCCAAGGCGTGTCGCGGCGGCCGTGGCCACCGCGGGCACGATCCTGCTCAGCACCGCGCTCGCCACCCTCGGCGGCGACATCGCCACCGCCTCCAGCCATCGCGAAGCGCCGCTGATCTCGGCCGATCCGGCCGTCGACAACACCGACGTCTACGCCTTCGTCAGCCCGGACAAGCCGGACTCGGTGACGTTCGTGGCCAACTGGTTCGGTCTGCAGGAACCCAACGGTGGGCCCACGTTCTACCCGTGGGCGACCGACGCGAACTACGACATCAACATCGACACCGACGGCAACGCCAAGCCCGACGTCGGTTACCGCCTGACCTTCCGCACCGAGGACCGGCGCGGGAATGACACATTCCTGTACAACAACGGTCCGGTCACCAGCCTGGACGACGAGAACCTGCTCTACCGCCAGTTCTACACGTTGTCGGTCGCCAGGGATGGCGGTTGGGAGAAGGTCACCGAGGGGCAGGTCGCTCCTTCGCAGCTCGGCAAGGCCTCCATTCCCGATTACGGCACCCTGCGCGACGCGGCGGTCAAGGACCTGCCCGGCGGCGGCAAGGTCTATGTCGGCGCGGCCGAGGATCCCTTCTTCGCCGATCTGCGGGTGTTCGACCTGCTCTACGGCGGCGACCTGTCCGAGGTCGGGCAGGACACACTGGCCTCGACCAACGTCAACACCTGGGCGCTGCAGCTGCCCATCACCGCCGTCACGGACAAGGGCGACCCCGCCCGCAACCCGGTGATCGGCGTCTGGAGCGACACGGAGCGCTACTCGATGCGGCTCGAGCCGGGCAAGGCGACCCGCGTCGGCGAGCCGGTGCAGGTCTCGCGGCTGGGCAACCCGCTGGTCAACGAGGTCGTCCTGCCGGCCGGCCTGAAGGACGCGTTCAACGGGCTCACCCCGAACAAGGACGCCACCATCCCGGCGGTCGTCGCGCGGGTGACCGACCCCGAGCTGCCGAAGCTGGTCGAGGGGATCTACGGGGTGCCGGCGCCGAAGGGCCCGCGCAACGACCTGGTGGAGATCTTCCTGACCGGGATCGCGAAGACCGCGCCGACGCTGGACGGCTCGCCCGCGCCGATCCAGGCCGACCTCAACAGTCCTGTGCTGAACGCCGATGCCGACAAGTCGCAGATCCAGCCGTCGGAGATGCTGCGGTTGAACACCTCGATCAAGCCCGCGGCCGAGGAGAACCGGCTCGGCGTGCTGGGCGGGGACCTGCAGGGCTTCCCGAACGGCCGCCGGCTGGGCGATGACGTCATCGACATCTCGATCCAGGCCGTCGAAGGGGCCGCGCAGACCGGCAAGCTGGTCGACGCGCTGGCGGCCGGGGACAAGGTCGACGCCAACGACGTCGACTTCGGCACGGAGTTCCCGTACGTCGCGCTACCGAGCAACGTGACCGCCGCCGACGCGCTCGGCACCGGCGCACAGGTGCAGGGCAGCAGCGGCGGGCCCGCTGACCCGAACGGTGGATCCGGCAGCACCGGTTCCGGGGGTGCCGAATCGAGCGAGGTCGTGAAGCCGGCCGCCGCCAGCACCAGTTGGGACGACGCCGCCATGCCGATGGCGCTGGCCGGCGGTGCGGGCGCGGCGCTCTTCGCCGGGCTCGGTGCGACGTGGCTCCGCCGTCGCCGCGGCGCGAGCGCCGTCGTCACGCAGGGTCCCGTCACGCAGGGTCCCGCCTCGCCGGGTTACCGCCACCCGGACCGCACGACCGGGAGCTGAGCCCGTCCAGGGTGGCGGTCCGGTGATCCGGACCGCCACCCGGTTCCCCTACCCGCCCCCCGCGCCACCTCGCCGAGGTCGCGCTGCCCGGACAGGACAGTCATGGCCTCCTCCGCCCCGACCGTGCCCGGTACCGACCAGGCCGACCCCATCGACCCCCGCGTCCCGGGGCCTGCGCCGATGGCGCCGTCACCGCGGCGCCGGTGGCCGTTGGTGGCCGCACTCGCCGTGCTGACCGCCCTCGTGCTGGTCGCAGCCGGCCTGGACGACAGCAGCCGGGACACCCCGGCCGGCACCCCGCAGCCCGTCACCGACCGGCTCGCCACAGCCATCCAGCAGTCCCAGGACCGGCTACGCAGGCTGCCCGACGACGCCAGCACCTGGGCCGCTCTCGGATCCGCCTACGTCGAGCAGGCCAGGGTGAGCGCCAACCCCGCGTACTACGCGCAGGCGCAGGGTGCCCTGGAGCGCTCGATCCAGCTGCAGCCGGCCGGAAACGCGGCTGCGGCGATCGGGTTGGGCGCGCTGGCCAACGCGCGACACGACTTCGGCACCGCCCGCGGCTACGCCGAGGAGGCGCTGGCCCTGAACCCGGCGAGCGCCGAGGCGAACGGGGTGCTGGCCGACGCCGCCACCCAGCTCGGCGACACCGCGACGGCTACGTCCGCCGTGCAGCGGATGCTCGACCTGCGCCCCGGCGTGGCCGCGTTCACCCGGGCCTCCTACGAGCTGGAGCTGCACGGCCGCACCGACGACGCCCGTGTCGCACTGGAACGCGCGTCGGCCGCCGCCACCAGCCGTGACGAGCTGGCCTTCTGCCACTACTACCTCGGCGAACTCGCCTGGGGCGGCGGCGACCTCGAGGAGGCACGCGTTCAGTACGAGCGCGGACTCGCCTCCGCCCCCGGCGACCCTGCGCTGCTGCAGGGCCGGGCCAAGCTCCTGGCCGCGACCGGTCGGGTCGACGAGGCCATCACGGCCTACGACCGGCTGACCCAGCGGGTGCCGTTGCCGCAGTACCTGCTGGAGTACGGCGAGCTGTTGGAATCCGCGGGCCGGCTGCCGGCCGCGCAGGCCCAGTACCGGCTGCTCGGCGAGCAGCAGCGGCTCTACGCCGCGCAGGGCTCGGTCGACGATGCAGCCGCCGCCCTGGTCGCTGCCGATCACGGCGACCCCGCCGAGGCGGTCCGGTTGGCGCAGGCGGAGTGGCAGCGGCGGCAGTCCGTCTTCTCGGCCGATCCGCTGGCCTGGGCGTTGCACAAGGCCGGCCGCGACGCCGAGGCGCTGCCGCTCGTCGAGCGGGCCGGTGCGCTAGGCCGTCGCGACGCGATCGTCGACTACCACCGCGGAATGATCATGGCCGGACTCGGCCGCACCGACGAGGCGATCGCCGCCCTGGGCGAGGCGCTGGCCACCAACCCGCACTTCTCCCCGCTGCACGCGCGGATCGCCCGTCAGACCCTGGAGACCCTGCGAGGCCCGCGATGATCCGCTGGATGCGCCGGCTGGCCATGGTCCTGGCCCTCTGCGCCGCGGCGGCGGCCCTCGGGCCTGCGGGCACCGCAGCCGCCCACCCGCTGGGCAACGTCACCGTGAATCACTACGACGGGCTGCGGCTGTTCGCCGATCGCATCGAGCTGTTCGCGGTGGTGGACTACGCCGAGATCCCGACGTTGCAGCAGTTGCCGGCGCTCGACACCGACGCCGACGGCGCCATCGGGCCGGCCGAGGGACAGCGGCAGGCGAACGCCGAGTGCGCCGCGGTGGCCGGCGGGGTGCGTGCCACGGTCGACGGCACGCAGCTGAACTGGACCGTGCAGCGGGCCGACAGGTTGCCTGTGCCCGGCGAGGCCGGGTTGAGCACGACCCGCGTGGAGTGCCGGCTCAGCGCCCCCGCCGATCTCGACGGCTCGGCCACGGTCGAAGTCGTCGATGGCCACCTGGCCGACCGGATCGGCTGGCGGGAGATCTCCGCCGTCGGTGACGGCGTCCGGCTGGCCGTGTCGCCGGTGCCGACGGCCAGCGTGAGTGCGGAGCTGCGGTCCTACCCCGGTGATCTGCTCACCGACCCGCTGGACGTGCGCTCGGCGACCCTGCGGGTCGAGCCGGGCACCGGCGGCGGGGGTGCTAGCGCGGCGCTGCCGACCGTGTCCGCCGTCCAGGGTTGGCTGGGTTCGCTGAACCGCTCGTTCACGGAGCTGGTCGGGCGCGGTGACCTGACCGTCGGGGTGGGCCTGCTCGCGGTGCTGCTCGCCGCCGTGCTCGGTGCCTCCCACGCGATGCTCCCCGGCCACGGCAAGACGGTGATGGCGGCCTATCTGGCCGGCAGACGTGGGACCCGGCGGGATGCGCTGCTGGTGGGCGCGACGGTCACCGCAACCCACACCGCGGGCGTGCTGGCGCTCGGAGTGCTTCTGAGCGTGTCCACGACGCTGGCGCCCGACGGCGTGGTGAGCTTTCTCGGGGTGATCAGCGGGCTGCTGGTCGCGGGGATCGGGGTTGCCCTGCTGGTTTCCGCGGCCCGCGGTTGGCGGTTCGGTCGGATCCCGGTGGACGACGGCGAGGAGCGGGTGCTCGCGCTGGTCGGTGGGTCGACGGGTCACCGCGCCCGGCACGGTCAGGGCATGGGATCGGATCAGGGCGGCGACGAACCGGGCCACCGTGACGGCCATGGCGAGGGCGACCACGGCCATGGCGATGACGGAGGCCACGGACATGGCCACGGCCACGGAGATGGCCACGGAGACGGCCACGGACGATGGCCACGGCCACGGCCACGGCCACGGCGGACACGGCCACGGGCACGGCCACGGCCACGGCCACGGCCACGGCCACGGCCACGGCCACGGCCACGGCATGGCACGGTGGGAGGCCCGGCTTCGGGTTGTTAGGCCACGGCCACGGCGAGTCGGGGGAGCGGTTCGGTCGGGGTGCGCTGGTCGGACTCGGGGTGGCGGGTGGGCTCGTCCCGAGCCCCACCGCCCTTCTCGTCCTGCTCGGCGCGATCGGTCTCGGGCGCACCTTCTTCGGCGTCACGCTGGTCCTGAGCTACGGACTCGGAATGGCGGCGACCCTGACCGCGGCCGGCCTGCTGCTGGTCGGACTCCGCGACCGGCTGGACCGCGTCCGCATCTCCGATCGGCTCCGTCACCGCGCCGCCCGGCTCGTCGCCGTGACCCCGGTGCTGACCTCGCTGCTCGTGCTCGTCGTCGGGCTCGGTCTCGCCGCCCGCAGCGTGACCGGCTCCGTCTGATCGGCAGCCGTTCACCCCACCCGCCGAGGTCGGCGAAACTGCTGTTTCTGCGACGGAGACCAGCAGTACCGCTCATCTCGACGCGGGTCTGATCGGCCGGGCCCGCCGCGAGCCCGGTTGAATGATCGGTGTGGAACTCGGGAGGGAGCTCGACAGCATCCGGCATGACGGCCTTCGGATCGCGGACCTGGCCAGAGCAGCACCCGCAGCGCAGGTCGTGTCCTGTCCGAAGTGGACCGGGGCGGACCTGCTCGCCCACGTGGGCGGGTTCGCCCGGCTCGTGTGTGACCTGATCGCAGCGGGTGGGGCGCAACCGGAACCGCGGCCGCCCGTCGACGTGGCCGCGGCCGGCTCGACCTACGACGCCGACCTCGCCCGGCTGATCGCAGTGCTGGCTGACACCCCGCCGGAGGCCCCGGTGTTCAACTGGTCGGTCACGGCACCGGTCGCCCGCTTCTGGTCGCGGCGGGCGTTGCAGGAGCTCGCGGTCCACCGGTGGGACGCCGGGACGATCGGGGGCGGAGAGCCGGCACCGATCGCGACCGACGTCGCCCTCGACGGCATCGCCGAGTTCTTCGAGGTGTTCGTCGCTACGGGGCTGGCGGCCGGGATGGTGCCGCCTGCTGCGGTCACGCTGGTGCTGGAGATCACCGATGTCGATCAGCGCCGGGAATACCCGCTGTCCGGACCCGGCCCGCAGACGACGATGCGTGGCACCGCGTCCGACCTGCTGCTCGCCCTCTGGCGTCGGCACGATCCGTTGAGCCTGCACGCAGGTGGCGATCCGGCTGTACTGGCCGCGTGGCCGTCCATCTGACCGGCTCGTGGGTTGTGGATCGCACTGGTCGATCCAGCCGGAAGTGATCACGACGAGCCCGCCGGAGAGAACGATCAGTGCCTGAGGTCGAGCGGCGCCCTTTCCGGAGGCAGCAGCTGTGCGGCCGGTCCGGCGACGAAGGCGTCCCCGTTCACGGTCGGGCTGCGTGACGGCGTGATCGCCCGCCCGTCGCGCGCGCCGACCCGGACATCGACGCGATCTACCTGCCGCTGCCGAACCAGTTGGTTGCACACCTGGTGCCCGCTCTGACCGGAGCGGCGCGGCCGCGGTGGGATCGCGGTGGGATGAGGAAGGATCGGGGACCACGCCAACAAGGGCTGACCATCGAGGAGCTGACATGGCCGATCACACGTACGTCGTCAACGAGATCGTCGGGACATCACCGGTGGACGTGAACCAGGCGATCCGCAACGGGGTCGCTCGCGCCTCGCGGACGCTGCGCAACCTGGACTGGTTCGAGGTGGTCGACGTCCGCGGCGCGATCCAGGACGGCGAGGTCAGGCACTACCAGGTCACGCTGAAGGTCGGTTTCCGGCTGGAGGACGACGAGCAGAAGTAGCGCGCGTCGAGCACCGGCGAATGCCCGGGTCGGCGTCCTACCGATCGGCCAGTACCGTGCGCTCGAGGAAGGCGATCACCGTGGCCCAGTTCGGCTCGACGGGTCCGTTGAGCCACCTCTCCCAGTCACCGTGCGCGCCGCCGGCCACCGTCATCAAGGTGGTGTCCGCTCCCGCAGCGCTCAGCGCCTCGTGCAGCAGGACGCCCTGATGATGCGGTACCAGACGGTCGTCGTCGCCGTGCACGATGAGGAACGGCGGGCTGTCGGGGCCCGCGTAGGTGATCGGGTTGGCCGCGGCCACCCGGTCCGGGCATGTCGCGATCGGGCATCCGAGGAGCAGTGATTCCGGCGACTTCGGGTCGTTGTGGCATTCCCGCAGGCCGAACAGCTGGTTGAAGTACTGGCAGTCGATCATGTGCTCGTCCATCTGCAGGAAGTCGGTCGGCGGGTAGAACGGCACCGCGGCGGCCACCCCGCTGGACGGGCCGGTCACCCCCATCGCGCCCTCCAGCTCCGGCACGTTCCCGGTGACGGCAGCCATCGCCGCGGCCCAACCTCCCGACGACTCGCCCATGGTCACGAACCGTTCCGGGTCGAGGCCGTAGGGCTCGGCGTTGTCCTTCAGGAAGCGGATGGCGGCCTTGAAGTCGTGCAGCTGCTCCGGGAACTGCCCGTTCGCGCTGGAGCGCACCGCGACACCGGCGACCGCGATCCCGCGTGGGTTCAGTGTGGCCGCCACCAGGTCGGCGCCGTCCCGGCCGTTCTCGGCCATCCAGCCGGATCCGTGGGACCAGATGACCACGGGTACCGGGCGGCCGGTGCGCTCAGGCAGGTAGAGGTCCAGCAGGTGCGGCACGTTGCCACCAGGTTCCGGTTGTGCGTAGGCGACGTCCGAGAGCAGCTCGCGGCCGCCGTTCACCCCACCACCCCCGCTCCGCGCCGCGTCCGAACCGACGGGCGCCGGCGTGCCACAGGCCGCCACCAGGACGGTCAGCAGAACCATCACGTAGCTCCGCACGCCACCCCTTGACACGTCGTCCGCTCGGGGGAGGCTAGCGGAGGCAGCCGGAGCGGGTGGCCGTGGGAGAGTGCCTCGGTGTCCGACTGCCTTCGATGCCCGGGCTCCGCGCTGCGGCCGACCGGGTCCGCCGGCACCCTCCAGTTCCTGGAATGCCCCCGGTGCGGCCGCCGGTACGCACGGGACGGCGACCGGGCGCTGACCGAGCGCTGGCCCGGACCGCTCGGCCTCGCCCTGTACGGCGTGATCTTCACCGAGCGGCCGCAGGAACCCGAACACGTCGGCCGCAATGCCGACGGGCTCGGACACCTGGACGCCGGTTCGCTGATCGGCGAGATCCGGCTCGAGCTGGAGAGCCCGTCGCAGCCGGTCCGCGAGATCCTGCCCGGCATGGCGGCGAGCGAGGTCGATCTGCGGACCTACCTCGGGTTGCTGGCCGACGAGCTGGATCGCCGCCGCCCCGCGAACGACGGGTAGGAAGATCGGGTGACGTGCATCGACACACGACCGGCAGCGCGCGGGACCAGAAGGATCCGAGGGGAGTGTCCGTGATCGACAGCAGCCGGCACGGGCAGGTCGGCGTGATCACCCTGAACCGGCCGGACCGGCGCAACGCGCTGACCATCGAGCTCTGCCGCCGGCTCGCCGCCGCCGTCGGTGACGCGCTCGAGGCCGGAGCCAGGGCGTTGGTGCTCACCGGAACCGGGACCGGCTTCTGCTCCGGCGCCGATCTCGACGACGTCCACACCCCTGAGTTCCGGGACGCGCTCTACACGATGCTGCACGCGATCGTCGACGCGCCGGTCCCGGTCGTCGCCGCGGTGAACGGGCCGGCCATCGGCGCGGGCACGCAGCTGGCCATCGCCGCCGATCTGCGGGTCGCCGCGCCGGGGGCGGTTTTCGCGGTGCCCACAGCGAGGATCGGTCTCGCGGTCGACCCGTGGACGATCCGGCGGCTGGCAGCACTGGCCGGCAACGGCACCGCCCGCCGGATGCTGCTGGCCTGTGAGCAGCTGGACACGGACGCCGCGGTCGACTGCGGGCTGGTGGCCCGCACCGGAGACCTGACCGCCGCAACCGCCTGGGCCGAGGAGCTGACCCGGCTGGCGCCGCTCACGGTCGCCTACTCCAAGCGGGTGCTCAACGATCTCGTTGCGCCGTCGGCGGACGAGCAGCTGCTGGATGCGGCCTTCGAGGCGTGCTGGACCAGCGCCGACCTCGCCGAGGGCCGCCGGGCCCGCACCGAGCGCCGACCACCGGTCTTCGAGGGCCGC
Organism: uncultured Actinomycetota bacterium; assembly: GCA_963841985.1. Taxonomy (GTDB): domain Bacteria; phylum Actinomycetota; class Actinomycetes; order Mycobacteriales; family Pseudonocardiaceae; genus Pseudonocardia. The sequence goes on along the minus strand of CAWJFD010000023.1, from coordinate 106,551 downwards.
TGACCTTCCGCGCAGACGGCCGGGACATCGCACACATCGCCGGCCGATCGCCGGCCGTGTGTGCCGTATACCGGCGGTGTGTGCGGTCACGGCCCACGCGGCAGGGCCTACGGCAGCTGCTCGACCTCGACGCCGGCCAGGTCGGTGCCCTGGTAGCGCGGCGCGTCGGCGGTGACCAGCGGCCAGCCGCGATCGCGGGCACACAGCAGGGCGTGCGCCACCGGTGGTCGGCCGCCGAGGCCGCCCACGGCGCGGGCCCGACCCCGGTCGAGGTCGTCGACGACCGTCACCGGCAGGTGCAGCAGCACGTCGAGCACCGGCTGGTGTTTGTCCGGGAGCCCGGACCAGGCCTCGGCCACCGCGGTGGAGGGCACGGCGAGCACGATGCCCTCCTCGACCGCGGTCCACACCAGCGCCGCCGCGTACACCGAGCTGCCGGAGGCGAAGGAGACGATCGTCGAGGCGTCCAGGACGCGGCCGCCGATCAAGGGGCGACCCCCAGGTCCCGGCGTACCCGCTCCAGCATCGCCTGTGGCGGGCGTCCACCGAGGACCCGCTCCAGCTCGGCCAGCGCCCGGCCGCGCGACAGCTGCCTGCGCAGTGCGTCCGCGACGTACGTCGAGAGGCTGTCGGCCGCCCCGGCGGCGACGGCGCCCATGGCTTCTCCCAGCAGCTCCGGCGGCAGGCTCACCGTTACGCGCTCGGCTGTCATGGCGGGAGGCTAGAACAGCCCCACCCGAGCGGCGCGCGCGTGTCCTGACCGGACGGCCCGAAGGAAGGTGCGGCAAGGGCTGTCGTGCGGCAAGGGCTACAACCGCACGTCTCCGCAGAGATGCACCCGTACGCCGAGGCGGTCGAACAGTGCGGCCTTCGCGGCGAGGGCCGCGTCGGCGGTCTCGGCGTCGGGCGCGTAAGCGATCTGCACGTGGTTGGCCTTGTGCCGGGCCATGAACTGGTCGCGGCTGATCCCGTGCGTGACGACATGCGCGATCGGCCACTCCGGGTTGGTGGCGGCCCACCGCCGCTCCGTCTCCTCGGCGGGCAGCTCCACCACCGACGCGCGGCCGATGTCGAGCTGCAGCACCGCGGTGCCGTTCTCTGATGGGGCGATGTACACCCGGGACCAGACGATCTCTCCCGGCCGGCTGACGCCCTTGATCGTGCCGCCGCCGGCCGGGAAGTAGATCGGGCCCTGGCGCCAGCTCACCGCACCGGCGTACCCGCCGATCAGGTGCGACGGCGGGACCGAGCCGGAGATCTCGTACACCCAGACGAAGTCCGGTCCGTACTGCTCGCCCCAGCGCACGTCGTGCAGGGTGGTCGCCGGGTCGAGGCCCATCGCCGTCCACACCCGGTTGGTCACCAGCGCATCGATGGCGACGCCCTCGTCGGCCTCGTTGAAATGCGGCAGCGCGGCGCCGTCGTAGAGCACGCGGGCACCGTCGCGGCTGGTCACCGGCGGGCGGTCGACGTTGTTGAGCAGGCCCTCCGGCAGGTCGGAGGCAGGGGTGAGGTCCTTGAGACCCTGCTGGTACTGGATGCCGACGGCGTCGAGTCCGAAGTCGTCGGCGATGCGCAGCGTCGCGATGTACATCTTCATCTGCTCGTGCAGCTGCCGGTCGGTGAGCTCGGTGGCCTCGTCCGCGCCGGTGCGGAACCGCATTCCGGCGGCCTCCAGCCACTCCCGCACGGCGGTGGCCTCGGCGTCGGGCACCCGCCGCATCTCCGCGTAGAGCGCGCTCTGCGAGAGCCGCTCCTTGTAGATCCCCAGCGGGTTCATCAGCTCGTCGTCGATGATCGCGTTGTACATGCCCATGCAGCCCTCGTCGAAGACGCCGACGATCGCCTTCTCGGTGCGCAGCTGCTCGGCCAGCGCCACGCCCAGTTCGGTCTCCGGCGTCGGCGGCACCGCCGCCAGCGGCCGCACGTGCGAGTCGTCGTGGGTGATCGTCCCGGTGTCGATCCAGCTCGCGATGCCGTCCAGGAAGAAGCGGTCGGTGAAGTCCACCGACCAGATCGTCGAGTACGCCCGGCCCATCTTCGTCAGCCCGGCGTTCAGCCCGAGCAGGCCGACCAGCCCGGGCCACCGGCCGTCGAAGTTGGCCACGGTGAGGATCGGGCCACGGTGGCTGCGCAGGCCGGCGAGCACGTGGTGGCTGTACTGCCACACCGCTTCGGCGACGATCAGCGGCGCGTCCGGCGGAATGGTCGCGAACACCTCCAGGCCCTTGCGCTGGCTGTCGATGAAGCCGTGCCGGGCCGCCGGATCGACCTCGTGGGCCCGCACGACGCTCCAGCCGAGCTCGGCGAAGGCCGCGCCAACGGCCTTCTCCAGCGCCTCCTGCGCCGGCCAGCCCGCGGCGTTGGCCGCAGGCCGCAGGTCACCGCTGGCGACCAGGTAGGCGGTGTGCGGCGGGACGTCGAGCTCCGGTCGGCTGGCGGGCAGGCGGTACGGGCTGGTCATGGCACCTTCTCCGGATCGAAGGGATCGGCAGGGGAAACGCCGGGATCACGCTCGCCCGGTCACCGTATTACCGGCCGTCCTCGCAAGCAGCAGTCCTTCGATCAACGGGCCGACGAGGATCACCGCGAGCAGCACGAACGCCACCCGGAACGGCACGTCGGCGCCGCTGCCGAGGCCGACCGTGCCGGCGATCGGCTCGCCGAGACGAACCAGCAGGGCCCCGACCGCCACCCCGAGCCCCGCGCCGAGCTCCTGCAATGTCGACATCAGCGTGTTGGCGCCGGTCATGCGGTCCGGCTCGACGTCGGCGAACGCCGCGCTGTTGTAGGTGGTGAAACCGACCGACCGGAAGATCCCGCTGAGCGCCAGCAGCCCCAACAGCAGCGGCAGCGGGGTACTCGACTGCACGAAGGCGATCCCGACCAGGCAGGCCGCCGAACCGAGGAGGGCGCCCAGCATCACCGTGCGGATCCCGAACCAGCGCATCAGCGGTGTCGTCAGCGGCTTGATGCCGACGTTGCCGGCGAACAGCGCGATCACGACCAGACCGGCCTCTGCCGCCGTCCAGCCGAAGCCGAGCTGGAAGTACAGCGGCAGCAGGAACGGGATCGCGCTGATCACGGCCCGGTACACCGAGCCGCTGAACGCGGTGATCCGGTAGGTCGCGACCCGCAGGATCCGCAGGTCCAGCAACGGCCGCCGCACTCGGAGCAGGTACACCACCGCTGCGCTGAGCGACGCCGCGGCCAGCACGAGCGCGATCGCGGCCACGGCCAGGTTCGGCTCCGCCCCACCGATGTCCTCCAGCCCGACGACCAGCGCCGCGACCCCGGTTGCGGTGAGCGCGAAGCCGCGCCAGTCCAGCCCGCCGACGGTGTCGGCACGCACGTCGGGCACCAGCCTGCGGGCGAACAGGAGTCCGGCGATGCCCAGCGGCACGTTGATGACGAAGATGAGACGCCAGGACGAGTACGTGCTCAGGATGCCGCCGATGGCCGGCGCGAACACAGGGGCGAGCAGCGCCGGCCATGTCAGGTAGGCGATGGCCTTGACCAGCTCGGTCTTGGCCGTTGTGCGCAGCACGACCAGCCGCCCGACCGGCACCATCATCGCGCCGCCGACGCCTTGCAACACCCGGGTGCCGGTGAGCATCGGCAGGCTCACCGCTGCGGCGCAGCCCACCGAGGCCAGCGTGAAGACCGCGATGGCGCTGACGAAGATCCGCCGGGCGCCGAACCGGTCGGCCAGCCACCCGCTGATCGGGATCAACACCGCGAGGGTGAGCACGTAGGCGGTGATCGCGACGTTGATCGCGACGGCCGGTACGCCGAAGTCCGCGGCGATGTGCGGCGCCGCGGGGGCGATCACCGTCCCGTCGAGGATCTCCATGAAGAAGGCGCCAGCAACCAGCAGGGCGAGGCCTCGATGCACGCCGCCGGTCACGCCGCCACCGTACTTTCCTGACCGGCGCGGGTTCGGCCGCAGCGGTCCGTCCCGCCTGCGCGGAACTGCCTGTGCGAGCTCGCGGCCGGCGAGCTCGCATGGCCGGACCGTCCATGCGGGTGATATCGGCGAGATGCAGGTACCTTCCCGCCATGAACGCGGCTCGCCCCGTGCGATCGGCCCTCACCCCGGTCCGGCAGATCGCGGCACACGAGCTGGTCCTCGACCAGATGCGCCGCTCCATGGAGACCGGCCAGTTCCGGCCCGGTGATCGGTTGCCGTCGGAACGGGAGCTCGCGGAGATGCTGATGGTGTCCCGAACCACGGTGCGGGCGGCCGTCGCCGTGCTGGAACGGGAAGACCTGATCTCGGTCCGCCGTGGCCGCGGCGGCGGCTTCATCGTGCAGCTCCCGGTCTACGACATGGCCGAGCAGCGGCACAAGCTGCGCCGCAACAAGGTCGCGGTGCGCGACGCGTTCGACTACCGCGCGATCGTCGAGACGGGGGCCGCGCGGCTCGCTGCCGAGCGGCGCAGGCCGGCCGACATCGTGCACCTGCGCGAGCTGGCGGCAAGCATGAACGAGGCACTGCAGATCTCGTTGTGGGATCAGACCGCCCACCGCGTCACGGAGTTCCAGGCGCTCGACTCGGCCTTCCACCTCGGCATCGCCGAGGCTGCCCAGAACGCCGAGCTCGCGGTCGCCGTGGCCGACGCGCGGCGCAGGATGTTCCTCCCGGTCGGTGCGATCTTCGGCCGGCTCGAGGAGAACGCCAACGACCTGCACGAGGCGATACTGGACGCGATCGAGGCCAAGGACTCCGCGCTCGCCGCGGCCCGGATGGACGAGCACATCGCCGGTACCCGGCGCACGATCGAGGCCTGGCTCAAACGCTGAGTACACGCGTTCCGGCCACCCGCCGGCACCTCGACCAGCACGATCGATGGTGGAATCAGCGGGTGACGACCGCATCGCCGCTCTCGGTGTGGGCCCCCCTGCGCATCGGTGCCTTCCGCGCGCTCTGGCTCGCGCAGCTGGGCAGCATGCTCGGCACCTGGATGCAGACGGTCGGTGCGCAGTGGATCCTGGTCGAGACGCCGAACTCCGAGGCTCTCGTCGCGCTGGTGCAGGTGGCCACCTTGCTGCCGATGCTGCTGCTGGCGCTGCCGGCCGGCGCGTTGGCCGACATCATGGACCGGCGCCGGCTGCTCATCGGGGTGCAGCTGTTCCAGGTAGCGGTCGCCGGCGCGCTCAGCGTGCTCACCGCGGCCGGGTTGATGCCACCCACGCTGCTGCTGACCTTCACGTTCCTGCTCGGGGTGTGCCTGGCGGCGACGCTGCCGGGCTACCAGGTGTTCGTCCAGGAGCTCGTGCCGCGCGACCAGATCCGGGCGGTCGCCTCGCTGGGCGGGGTGGCGGTGAACGGGGCCCGGGCCGTCGGGCCGGCGCTGGCCGGGGTGCTGGTCGCGCAGGTCGGCCCGGCGGTCGTGTTCGCTGTCAACGCCGCGGCTGCGCTGATCTTCGTGGTGGTGCTGCTCGCCTCCCGGCGGGCCCGGCCCGCCGCCGAGCTGCCTGCGGAGCGATTCGCCAGCGCCATGCGGGCGGGTGGGCGGTACGTCCGCAACTCGCCGGTGGTGCGCCGGATGCTGTTTCGGGTGTTCCTGTTCGTGCTGCCGGGGGCCGCGATCTGGGCGCTGCTGCCGGTGGTGGCCGACCGGCTGCTGGATTCCGGTTCGGCCGGTTACGGCCTGCTGCTCGGCGCCCTCGGCGCCGGTGCTGTGCTCGGGGCCGCGGTGCTGCCGAGGGTAGGGGCCCGGCTCTCGGCCAACCGCCTCCTGTTGGTCTCCGGCCTCGCCTTCGCGGGCTCCCTCGTGGCGTGCGTGTTCGTGGGAAACCTCCTCGTGCTCGCCGTCCTGCTGGTGCCGGCGGGCGCGGCGTGGCTGACCGTGCTGATGGGGGTCACCGGCGCGCTGCAGGTGTTCCTGCCCGGCTGGGTGCGGGCCCGCGGGTTGTCGATGTTCAACGTCGTGTTCGCCGGTTCGCAGGCCTTCGGTTCGCTGCTCTGGGGGCTCGTCGCCCAGGTGTGGGGGCTGGTGCCGACGTTCGTGGGGGCGGCGGTCGTGATGGCCGTTGGCGCGGCGACCGTCGTGGTGTGGCCGTTGCCCGACGTCGCGGACTGGGATCGTGATCCGGCCGTGTACTGGCCCGAACCGGACCTGGCCTACGAGCCGGATCCGCGGGAAGGCCCGGTGCTGGTGACCGTCCGCTACGTCGTGCCGCCGGACCGCGAGCGGGAGTTCCTGGCCGCCATGGACCTCGTCCGCAGCACCCGGCTCCGGACCGGGGCGACGAGCTGCGCCCTCTACCGCGACGGCGCCGATCCGAAGGTGTTCCTGCTACTGGGGATGTACCCGACCTGGGAGGAGCACCTGCGCCAGCACACCGGCCGGTTGACCGGCATGGACCAGGAGCGCGAGGAACTGGCCAACGCTTTCGCGATCGAGGAGCCGCAGGGCGCGCACCTGTTCCCGGCCGATCGGGCGAATCGACCGCAGCCGGGCGGCGAGGTCCACTTCTAGGTGTCTCCTGACGCGGCCCGGGTCATGGGACGCGGGCTACCGGCCGGCTGCGCAACGGAGCTGATCGACGAGCTCGTCGATCGCGGGGGAGTGGCTGACGTCGATACCGGTCAGCCCCTGGCGCTCCAGCGCCGCCAGCATCTGCTCGTTGTACCCCACCGTCCGGCCGATGAACCGGGTCACCAGCAACTGCTCGGCGTCCGACAGCTCCGGGAACCGGCTCTCGGTCCGGATCCGGTTGCCGAGTACCTCGCTGCCGGCGGTCAACCAGAAGGCGGCGATGCCCGGCGCGGCCAGTTCGGCAACCCGGTCCGGCCAGATGCCCGAGCCCTCCAGGACGAGACCGGTGCCGCCTTCCGCTGTGGACGCCATTTCCTGGTCGATCATGGCCCGGATGGTCGGCCACATCCGCTCGTAGTGCCGCAGCTGCGCCGAGGTCAGCTCCGGCACCGACAGCGAGGTGTAGTGGCTGCGCACGTGGTCCGGCACGGTGTTCCACGGCCGGCCGGGATGGCGGGCCATCCGGTCGGTGGACAGGTGCCGCCAGCCGAGGCTCGCGGCCAGGGCCCGCGAGACCGTCGATTTCCCGACGTGCGATGTGCCACCGATGAGGACGATCCGGACGCCGTTGCGGTCCACGACCGCAGACCCTACGGGGGCCGGAGTCAGGTCATCCGGTCGCGGCGGCCCACGTGACGCGACGATCGGTGCTCTCCGGGAACAGGAAGCCGAGTAGCGCCGACCCCTCCGCCTGCACCTCGTCGGGCGCCGCGTGCGGGGTGAAGGACCCGAGCGGAGTGATCCGCAGCACCGCCTCCCGATCGGTGAGCTCGGCCGTCCATGTGCCCGCGCACCCGGCCGTCGACCAGCAGGAACCGGGCTCCGGTGACGCTGAGACCGCGGTCGGCGTCGTCGATGATGCGGGAGCGGTCGCCGTAGCCGAGCATGGCGTTGTCGAACGCCGGCAGGAAACGCGGCGGAGCCGGGGTGTCGGGATCCGGGAGCGGGGCGTCGGGCAGGTCGAGCAGCAGCCTGCCGCGCTCGTCGCGGAACGTGCGCAGGTCCGGGAGCAACCGGTCGACGGCGGCCCGCAGGCCGTTCAGCCCCGACCAGGCGCGGATGTCGGCGCTCGCGGCCGGGCCGTACGCGGCGAGGTAGCGCAGCACCAGGTCGTCGGGATCGGGTGCGGGCTGCTCGACATCGTGTCCGAGCCAGGCGGCGACGGTGGTGTTGCGGGCCGGCCCTGCGCGCCGCCACAGGCCACGGGGCGGCACCTGGACGAGGGGAATGAGCGAGCTGAGCGCGTCGCCGAGATCCCGGGGAGCCGCGTTCGGCCACCGCTCGTGCACGGCCCGGCCGACGTCGGTGAGCGTGCGCGGCTCGGCATGGAACAGCGGGTGGCCCGCGCCGGCCAGCTCGGCCTCGTCGACGCCCACCAGCCGGGACCGCAGCACCGATCGCGACCGCTGCGCCAACATCGGCTGGTGCAGCGCACGCATCCGCAGGCAGTCGACCGCGCTGAGCAGGTGGATGGTGCGCCGCATCATCAGCGTCCGGACGAGCACGCGCTCTTCCAGCAGCCGGCTCGGCACGGCCGGGTCGAGGTCGCGCAGCCGGGAGAACAGCCCGACGTACGGTTCCTGCGGCTCCTGCGCCTGCAGCCCGACGAGGTGCTCGACGGCGTCGGTCACCGGCCGTGGGGATCGCTCCAGGAGCAGGTTGCGCGCGAGCAGCGCCCTGTTCAGCTCGCGCGCGCCGAGCACGGGTCCCGACGCGGCGGCCGCCATGGACACGACCGTATCGGACGTCGGTGTCGACGAGCTCAGCCATGATCGAGCACGGTGGGGCCGGACGGCTGCGCTCGCCGTGGGGTTCGCCGCGCGCTCGACATCACGCACTGCGGGCAACCGCGGCCAGCCGTGCGGGCCCGGCGGATGCCGCCGCCACCCGCTCGTTGCGGATGCCGATGGCCATGAACCGGGAGAACAGCCGCCGCAGCGGAGGCGTCGCCGCGATCAACGCTCAGCCCTCGCGGGAACGTGGTCGGCCGGTCCGGGTCGCCCACGGCGGCGATGATCTGTCGCTGCACGAGCAGCTGCACGCGTTGGGTGAGCCGGGCGGGCAGCGATCGACGGCGCTGCACGCGGGCCAGATCGCGCTCGGTCACCTCGCCGCGCAGCAGCGGACCGGTCAGCAGGTTGGCCGCGGCCACGGCGTCCTGGATCGCGAGGTTGATACCGACGCCGGCGATCGGGGACATGGCGTGCGCGGCGTCGCCGATGCACAGCAGGCCGGGGCGGTACCAGCGGCGCAGCCGGTTGACCCGGACCTCGAGGAATCCGGCGTCGTCCCAACTCTGCAGCGCACCGTCGATCCGGTCGGCCGCGAACGGCAGCCAGCGGCGCAGGTCGGCACGCAGCGACTCGACGCCGGCGGCCCGCATCGATCCGAAGGTGCCTTTGGGCATGGTGCAGGCGCCCTGCCAGTAGCTGCCGCGGTCGATCATGGGAAGCAGCCGTCCTGGCGCGAGCCGGGCGAACGAGCCTGCGGGGTCGCCCGGGCCTTTCGGCAGCCGGTACCAGAGCACGTCCAGCGCGGAGCCGAACTCGACGGGTGCCAGCCCGGCCGCGGCGCGGACGGCCGAGCTCCGCCCGTCGGCCGCGACGGTGAGGGTGGCCCGCAGCTCGCCGTCGCCGTCCGGGGTGCGGTAGCGGACGCCGCGCACCGCCCCGCCTTCGGTGATCAGACCGACCACCTCGGCCTTGCGGTGCAGCGCGAACGACGGGTTCGTGGCGGCCTCGGTCGTGAGGAAGCGCAGGAAGTCCCACTGCGGCACCATCGCGAGGTACTGGAAGTTGCCGGGCAGCTGCCGGAAGTCGCCGAGGGTGAGGAGGCCCTCGTCGCTCATCATGGCGAACGTCGTGCTGCGCTGCTGCGGGAGCTGCTGGAAATCCTCGGTCAGTCCGAGGTCGTCGATCACTTGCAGGGTGGACGCGTGGATCGTGTCGCCGCGGAAGTCCCGGAGGAAGTCGGCGTGCTTCTCCAGCACCACGACATCGACGCCGGCGCGGGCGAGCATCAGGCCGAGCATGGCGCCTGCCGGGCCGCAGCCCGCGATGCACACCGCTGTCTCGGTGGGAACGGTGGGAACGGTGGTCATGGCGAGCTCCTTCGGGTCACGAACTCTCAGCGGGAACGAGGGACAGGACGTCGTGGCCGCCGTCCCAGACGAGGGTCAGCAGGGCCCGTAACGCGGCCTGGTCGGCGTCGCGGATCCGGACCACCGTGTCGGTGGCGCAACGGGTGATCGAGACTCCCGCGAACCGGTCGGTGATCACCGTCGACGCGGAGCGGGACAGCGGCCCGGTGATCATCAGTTGGTAGCACCCGGTCATCACTCGTCTCCTCCCTGTCCACGCCCCGCATCGGGCGACGGGAGCAGGGTGGGGCGGATCGGGGTGGTTCCGAACCACCCCCGGACAAGGAGCACCCGGGGTGGTCGGTTCAGACGAGGCCGAGCTCGCGTGCCCGCCGGACGGCCTCGGCGCGGCTCACGACGCCGAGCTTGCGGTAGAGGCTCTTCGTGTAGCCCTTCACCGTGTTGATCGACAAGTACAGCTCGGCGCCGATCTCCCGGGCCGACAACGGCCCCTGCAGGGCCCGGAGCACCGCCAGCTCACGGTCGGTGAGCTCCTCGACGAGATGGCCCCGCGCCCCGCGCCCGGCGTCCGGCGCCGCGGCCGATGCGCGCCTCGAGCTCGTCGAGCTGCCGGCGGACGAGCGGACGAGCGGCGTCGGTCCTGGCGGCCTCGCGGGCGTGCTCGATGGTGGTGCGCGCGCCCGCCCGGTCGCCGGTCGCCCACTGGGCCGCCGCGAGGCTGGTCAGGGACGCACCGACCACCGTCGCCCGCCCCCAGCCCTCGGCCAGCGCAACCGTGCGGTGCAGCAGCGGCAGTGCAGCGGCCGGGTCGTGTGCGGCGACCAGGCGGGCCTCGCCGAGCCGCAGCACCGCGATGGCCGCGGCGGCCCCGTCGCCCCATGCCCGCTCGGCGGCAGCAGCCGCAACGGCGACCTGCGCCGAGATCTCACGTGCCTCGTCGAGCTCGCCGATTTCCACGAGCCCCAGCACGAGCTGCCCCGCGGCCTGCAGCATCAGCAGCGTCGGCAGCTCGGACCGGACGGGGTTGCGCCACGCGTCCCGCAGTACGTCGACGGCCTCGGCCGCCAGGCCGGCCCCGAGCAAGGCGCCGGACAGCGAGGCCTGGGCCACGACGCGACCCCACAGCGCCGGATCGTCCTCGAGCTCGACCGCACGTCGCGCGTAGTGCAGGGCCACCTCGTGATCGCCCGGAACGGCATAGGTCGCCCAGGTGGTGTCGGCGGCCGCGCGCAGGCTCTTCCAGCCGGGCAGCGGCGCCGAGTCGTCGTCGATCAGCGGCTCGGCCGCCGTCAGCCATGCGGTGGCGCGCTCGGACTGCCCGGACAGCCCGGCTGCGAAGGACAGTGATCAGCAGCAAGTGAGGGTCCGATGTGGACGCGACCAGTCGCTCGCCCAGCTGGAGCAGCGCGGCCATCGCCCCGTGGTCGAGGAACCAGCGACCGTGGGCCTGCAGGAGGGCGAGCGCGCCGGCCTTGTCACCGGCAGCCGTCCGGTGGGCGATCGCCTCCTCGATCCGCCCCTGCCCGAGGAACCAGTCGGCTGCCCTGGCCAACAACTCCGGCGCCGCGTCGGGACCGAGTTCGTCGAGCTCGCGGCGCAGCACGTCGCGGAACAGCCGGTGGCAGCGGTACCACCGCGTCGCCGGTGTCCCCGCCGAGCGCGGTGACGAACAGGTCGGCGCGGTCGAGCCGGTCCAGCACGGCGGCCGAGCCGGTGGCGCCGCGCACGGCGTCGCACAGCGGATCCGGACATCCGTTCCAGCACCGAGCACCGGACCAGCAGGTCGCGCTGCTCGGCGTCGAGGCCGGTGAGCACCTCGGCGGCGAAGTAGTCGAGGATGTGCCGCTCGTCGCCGCGGATCATCGCCGCGGTCGCGGCCGGGTCGTCGGTGCCGCGCAGGGTGAGCGCGGCGAGCTGCAACCCGGCCGGCCAGCCCTCGGTGCGCTCGGACCAGCCCGGCCGCGGTGCCCGCGCCGATGTCGCCGACGGCGGCCACCAGCGCCGCCCCCTCGGCCGTCGTGCAACGCAGGTCGTCGACCCGCACCTCGGTCAGGTCGCGGCGGGCCCGCATCCGGGCCAGCGGCAGCGGCGGATCGGCCCGGGCGGCGATCACCAGCCGCAGCGCGGGCGGCAGGTAGGCGAGCAGGAACTCGACGCTCTCGTGGATCGCCGGGTCGGTGAGCAGGTGGTAGTCGTCGAGCACCAGCACGTGCTCCGTCGCGGTGCCGCTCAGCGCGTTGAGCAGCGCCGCGCAGCGCGATCCCGAGCGGATCCAGGCCGGGGGCGCTCAAGCGCGGCGAGGGCGTCGCTGGTCAGCTCCGGCGCGACCGCGTCCAAGCGCGGACAGCGCGTAGGTCCAGAACCGCACCGGTTCGTCGTCGGCCTCGTCGATCGAGAGCCAGCCGATCGGTCCGCCGCTCCTCGCGGGTCGTGCGCCCACGCGGCCAGCAGCGTCGTCTTGCCCCAGCCGGCCGGGGCGACCACGGTGGTCAGCCGCGCCCCGCGGTCCGCCCGCAGCCGCTCGTGCAGCCGGGCCCGCGGCACCACACCGCGGCGGGGTGCGGGCACGAGCAGCTTGGCGAGCAGCAACGGCCTGGTGCCGGACGGGGACACGCCGGAAACCTGCTCAGATCGAGCCGCCCCCACCCCGGGGTGGAAACCGGAGCGGGGTGGTGTGGCGGCACCCGGGCCGGGCCGAGCATTGTCCGCAGGCCGCGACGGTCGTGGCCATCGGGGAGGTGCGGGATGGCCACGATCGGGAGCAGGGTGGCCGGCGGCGTTCGGTCTCGACGGCGACGGCTGGCAGCGGCACGCCAACCCGTGGAGCGTCTACACGCGAATCCCCATCCCGGCGTTGCTCGTCGCGGCGTCTGGACGTCGCGTGGATCGGCTGGTGGTCGCTGTTGCCGGTCGCTGCGTTGCGCGTGGGCGGCGATCAACCCGTCGGTGTTCCCGCCGCCTCGCTCCCTCGACCACTGGGCGTCGCAGGGCGGTTCTCGGCGAGACCCTCTGGTTGGACCGCAAGAAGGTCCCGGTGCCGCCGCGGCATCGCATTGCGCCGCTGGTCCTGACCGCGATCAACATTCTCGGCCTGCCGTTCATCGCCTGGGGGCTGGTGGTGCTCGACGCCGGCTCGTGCTGTTCGGGCTCGCGGTCCACATGGCCGGCAAGAACTGGTTCCTCGACCGGATGGCGCTGCTGTACGACGACATGACCGCCGACCCGACCGCGCCATGACCCCCGTCAGACTCCGGCCGGTCGTGGGCTGCGCTCTCCTGGTCGGCTTCGTGGCGCTCTATTCGGCGTGCTGTGGGCGGTCGGGTTCGGTGGACACCAGCGTCCGATGGGGACTCGCGATGCTCGCCGTCGTGGTGCTGGCCGCGGTGCTGGTCGAGACGCTGCTCTTCCGGACCCCGGTCGCCGGCGCTGCCGGCCGACTCGGGTTCGGGCGGCCCGCAGGCCGGGCACTGGCCCTTGGCGCCCTCGTGTCCGGCGGCGTGCTGCTGGTCTACCCGCTCACGGCGGCCGTGACCGGGGTGTCGATGCAGCTCCGTCCCGACTGGCTCTGGCTGCTCATCGGCGTCTTCGCGTTCCACGGGCTGGCCGAGGAGCTGGTCTGGCGGGGCTACGTCTTCGGCAGGCTGCGTGCGGGCCGATCGTTCTGGTCGGCGATGTGGTGGACCATGCCGCTGATCGCGGTGACGCACCTGCCCATCGTGTTCAGCATGGGTCCGGCCACCGGGATCGGGGCGATGGTCGTCGCTGCCGTCACGTCGATCCCGCTGGGCTACCTGTACGAGACCGGGCGGGGCAGCGTCTGGGCGCCGGCGCTGGTGCACACGGCGATCGACAGCTTCAAGCTGTTCGTCATCCCCGCAGTCCGTGTTGTCCACGTTCCCGATGTTGATCACCGTGATCAGCATCGTGGTTCCGCTGGCGGCTCTCGCCGTCCCCAGGCAGTGGCTGGAGCCGGCCGAGCACCCGGTAAAAGGGTTCGCCCGCCTTTCCCACCTGCTGGCAAAGAAGCGCTGAGAGGGCTCTGAAAAGCCTTATTTTCCGCTCAGGATCGGAGCAGATACTCGGACCGCTTCTGTACAGCAAGGAGGATCGGCGGTGCCCGAGCATCGTATGGGTGAAATGCAGAATGATGGGTCGTCCCAGGTCTTCGTGGACGACTCCGGCCGGCGGCAGCGGTGGGTACGGCTGGCCGGATCGGCGATGACGGTGCTCTGCGCCGGATACATCGGGATCGTTGCGGTCGGGCTGTCCCAGACCGGAGTGGGTCCGCTGCTCGACGTGCCGGCGGGTGGCAACGGGGAGATCGCGGGACTGCAGTCCGACGCAGGAACGGTTCCTGGCCTGCTGGTGAGCGGTGGAGTCAGGGCGTCGCCCGCCCCTCCCACCCGCAACAAGACCGGGGGCAGCGCTCGGGCCGTGCGGAGCGCGGTGGCGCCGAAGGCGTCGACGGTCCGGACGACGAAGGCGACAGCACCGAAGGCGGCGACCTCGACGACGGTGACGGCTGCCCCTGCGACCTCTACGTCGAAGGCTGCTGCCACGTCGAAGGCAGCCGCCACGTCGAAGGCGATTTCCGGGTCCGAGTCACGTAGGTCCGAGTCGAATGGATCCACGTCGAATGGGTCCACGTCGGACGGGTCCAGTCGGGCGGGTCGAAGTCGGGCGGGTCGAAGTCGGGGGATACCGCGTCGGACGGCTCGAAGTCGGCCGATTCGGCTGATTCCGCCACGGCCCGATCCGGGGTGGCGTGACCGTGCTGCGCCGAGCACACAGGCCGGCGCCTCCGACTACGTCCCGCTCCCACCGCCGGTTGCCGCGCCCGAAATGGGTTCTCATCATCGCGGTGTTCGGGATGTTCCTCAGCGTGCTCGTGACCAACGGGTTGATCTCCTCGGAGATCGGGGTCGACGCCACCGGTGCGGGGCCCGACGGCCCGGACAACGGGGTGCCTGCCGTGATCAGCGACGGTGGACCGGTCATCGACCTCACGAGCGGCCGGCTCGACTCGCTGGTGATGCCGCCGAAGACGGTGGCGCTGACCTTCGACGACGGGCCCGATCCGGAGTGGACACCGCAGGTGCTCGCCGAGCTGGCCAAGTACCACGTGCCAGGGACGTTCTTCGTCGTCGGCTCCCGGGTGGCGCACTACCCCGACCTGGCGCGGGCGATCCGGGCCTCCGGGTCCGAGATCGGCCTGCACACCTTCACCCATCCCGAGCTGCGGGAGGTCACGCCGACCCGGGTCGATCAGGAGTTCACCGCGACGCAGCTGGCGCTGGCCGGCGCGACCGGGCAACTGAGCTACGTCATCCGGCCTCCGTACTCGTCGGAGGCCTCCGCGCTGGACGACGCGGGCTTCGGGGTGATCCAACGCCTCGGCCAGGAGGGCTACGTCACGGCCTTGGTCGACGTCGACAGCAACGACTGGCAACGCCCTGGCGTCGACGCCATCGTCAACGCCGTGCTCCCGGCCGGTCCCACCGGTGGCGTGGTGTTGCTGCACGACGCGGGCGGTGATCGGTCTCAGACCATCGCGGCGCTCGACCGGCTCATCCCGCAGATGCAGGCGGAAGGGGTCACGTTCACCACCGTCACCGCCGGGGCGGGGCTCCCGCCGTCCGACTTCGCGGCCGACCCGACCCAGCTGGCGATGGGGAAGATCATGCTCGGCGCGGTGGCGGTCGCGGGAGGCGTCATCGCGGCGCTGGAGTGGAGCCTGCTCATCGGAGGTGGCCTCGTCCTGCTCCGGCTCGGCCTGATGATCGTCGTCGCGGGCGCGCACGGCCGCCGCACGCGGACGTCCGATGCGGAAGGGAGCGGGTGGTTCGCAGGCCCGGTCTCGGTTGTCGTGCCGGCCTTCAACGAGATCGCGACGATCACCGCGACGGTCCGCTCGCTGGTGGCCTCCGACCATCCGCTCGAGGTGATCGTGGTGGACGACGGTTCCACCGACGGGACGGCCGCCACCGTGCTGGCGCTCGGTCTCCCGAACGTGCGTGTCATCTCCAAGATCAACGGGGGCAAGCCGTCGGCGCTCAACGCCGGCATTGTGGCCGCCCGGTTCGACATCGTCGTGATGATGGACGGCGACACGATCTTCGAGCCGACCACGGTGCGCAGGCTCATCGCGCCGTTCGCGGACGCGCGGGTCGGCGCCGTGGCCGGCAATGCCAGGGTCGCGGATCGGCACAGCCTGATCGCGCGGTGGCAGCACATCGAGTACGTGATCGGCTTCAACATCGACCGCAGGGTCCAGGACGTGTGGGGTGTGATCACCACGGTGCCGGGGGCGGTCGGCGCGTTCCGGCGGGACGCGCTGGCTCAGGTCGGCGGGGTCAGCGACGACACGCTGGCGGAGGACACGGATCTGACCATCGCGCTGGGCCGCGCCGGCTGGCGGGTGGTCTACCAGCCGACGGCGCGGGCCTGGACCGATGCCCCTGCATCCTTTGCGCAGTTGTGGCGTCAGCGCTACCGGTGGAGCTACGGCATCATGCAGTCGCTGTGGAAGCACCGGCACGCCGTGCTGGAACGCGGCAGCTCGGGTCATCTCGGCCGGGTCGGGCTGCTGCTGACCGGGTTGTTCCAGGTGGTCCTGCCGCTGCTGGCGCCGATGGTCGACGTGTACCTCGTCTACGGCCTGGTCTTCCTCGACCCCCATACGACCGCGATCACGTGGGCGATCGCGCTGATCCTGCAGCTCACGGCCGGAGTGGTCGCGTTCCGGCTGGAGGGCGAACCGTTGCGCGCGCTGCCGTTGCTGCCGCTGCAGCAGATCGTCTACCGGCAGCTGATGTACGCGGTGCTGATCCAGTCGGTGGCTTCGGCGATCGCCGGCACGAGGCTGCGCTGGCAGCAGATCCCCCGTGCCGGCCGGTTCAGCGCCGCGCCGCGCAGTGCCGTCTCGTCCGAGGTTGCACCGTGAGAGCGACCTGGGTCGTTCTGCCGGTCGCGTTGCTGGCCGCCGGCTGCGCCACGGTGGTACCGCCGGTCCCGCAGGCACCGTCCGCGGCACCCGCGACCGCCGCCGCCACCCCGTCCGCCAGCGGCACGGTCGATGTGTACATCACGTTCTACGGCGGCATCGACAACGACCCGCCCGGCAGCAGCGACATCGCCCACCCCAACGGCCGGCATGCCACCGCGGGCGGGACCGGCACCTTCGACGATCCGATCACGCTGGCGACCGACCCGCGTGAGCTGCCGCCGGGCACCGTCGCCTACGACCCGCAGTTGAAGAAGTACTTCGTCATGGAGGACGACTGTGACGAGTGCATCGCCGAGTGGGGCGCCAGCCACCACCCGCACATCGATCTCTGGACCGCCGCTGCCGGATCGGGCCTGCTGGCTTGTGAGGAGGCGCTCACCCCCGCAGGCCCGGCACCGGTGGAGATCAACCCTCCGGCGGACCGCCCGGTAGATCCGCGCCCGCTCTACGACGCCTCGACAAACCGATGTTGGTCGCCATGACGGCTCGTCGGCTGGCACCCATCGCATGTGGGGAGGGTTTGTGCCGGGCGTGTTGTTGCGGGTCGATCCACGCCGGGGGAGAAGAATTCGGGGAGTCCGTCGGGGGCGATGCGCACGATCCGTTCGGAGGAGTGCATTTCGGGGAGATGGGTGCGGCAGATCATGACCAGGTTGCAGATACATGACGAGTGGGTCCACCTCGTCCATAGCCGCCCTCCATGATCAGCCTGAGCGGGCGCGGTAGCCAACGGCGCACTCAGCCGGGACGATCCGTGCCCATGACGGTAGAACAACCGGCCTGGACGATGGCCGACGAGGGCTGGGGCCGCAAGGCGGTCGATTTCGCGACGCTGACCGAGCCCACCAACGTGCGCGAGTACGTCACGGTGCAGCACCGGCTGGGCGTCGACCATGGCGACCGGCTGGTCGACGTCGCCTGCGGATCGGGTCTCGCGGTCGAGCTGGCCCGGCTGCGCGGGGCCAGCTGTGCGGGCATCGACGCCTCGCCGCGGCTGATCGCGGTGGCCCGGGACCGCAGCCCGGACGCCGACCTGCGGGTCGGAGACATGCATGCGCTGCCGTGGCCCGACGCCAGCTTCGATATCGCCACCAGCTTCCGCGGGATCTGGGGCACCACTCCGGAAGCGCTGGCCGAGATCCATCGGGTGCTGGTGCCGGGCGGCCGGGTGGGGATCACCGTGTGGGGGCATCTGAAGGTGTCCCCGGGGGTGTGGGCGTTCGCCGCGTTCCGGCTGGCCGCCCAGCCTCAGGTGGACAACCAGGCGGCCATGGTCGCGCTCGGCCGACCCGGCGCTGGCGAGGAGCTGCTTGGCCGGCACGGGTTCACCGACATCGAACGGATCGATGTGCCGTTCGTGCTGGAGTTCGCCGACCCCGGTACCTACGCCCGCGCGATGGCAGCCACCGGGCCGGCCTACGAGGCCATGCAGAACGTCGGCGAGCAGCAGTTCCTCGACGCCGCGGTCGGCGAGGCCACGACGCGGGTGCGGGCCGGCCTGCCACTGCGCGCCGAGCTCGCCCTGGTCGGTTACTTGGCCCGCAAGGCAGGCTCGGACGACGCCCAGACCAGTGGTTCGACCGGGTCGTAGCGGCAGCTCGGCGCCGAGCGCACCGCGTTCGCCCAGCTCGGCCACACGGTGGGATCCTCCTCGCGCCAGCAGCGCGGCCAGGATCGCCGGGCCGGTCTTGCCCGGGATCGTCGAGGCCACCGAGGTGGATTTGATCTCGGCGTCGTGCAACACCTTCGCGAGCGCCAAGCCCTGCAGGATCGAAATCTCCCCCGCCGTCGGGATCCCCAGCTGCAGCTAGACACCGGCTGCGGGGTGACGCATGCCTCCAACCCGGCCAGGAACAGCCAAGCCCGCAATCTGCTCATGGATCTCGGCGACCGCGCTGCGCAGTACCGGTTCTTGATCCGCGACCGGGACAGCAAGTTTCCAGCGCTTTCGACGCGGTCTTCAGCGGCGCCGACATCCACATCATCCGTACCCCGGTCCGAGCACCGCGAAGCCCATCGTGGAGCGCTGGATCGGCACGCTGCGCCGCGAATGCCTTGACGACCTCCGCGGTGCCGCGGATCCCCGTCACCCGGCGTTGATGGCTCGGTTGATCGCGTCGCGCGCGAAGGCAACGGCCTCCTCGTCCGACAACGCTGCGCCTCGAGCAACGGCAGAGGACCAGCTGGGTTTGTCGAGCGCCGTTTGTAGGGTGCGGGTGACGTCGGCCATCCGTTGGGCGTCGGTCCCGAAGGCGGCTGCGGCGGTTTCGCTGGCCTCGATCGCTTGGCTCAATATCGCCGCATCCTCGTCGCAGCCGATCCGGGAAAGGAGTTGAACGAGGTTTCGTAGTGTGGTCCATTGGTGGTGCCAAATGCCCATGGCGTGCCAGCGGTCGATGATTGCGAGGAACTGCGGCAGGGCGGTGCCGGGGTGGCCGGACCGGCCCAGTAGCGACGCGAGCCCAACCAGCGCGATGCCCTCGATGAAGCTACTGCCCGCGGCCTGGGCGAGGCTGATCGCCCGCTCGTAGCGATCCCGCGCCGGTCTCAGGCTCGAGCATGGACAGTGCTTCAGCTTGGTTGTAGAGGGCAAGGGCCAGCATGGACGGGTTGCCGAGCTGCTCGGCGCCACCGTACTGCTCCCGGCGAAGGCCAAGCCCGTCTGGCGTCGCCGGCGTACGTGCAGGCCTGCGCGAGACCCAGCAGGGCCATTCCGGTCTCATATGTGTCGTCTGAGCCGTGCAAGCCGAAGCATCTCCTGGTGGTGGTCGAGACCGTCGCTCCTCCGGCCCTTGATACAACGCAACCATGCCGCTCACGCGCAGTCCGGGAATCCGGTCACGGTCGTCCGGGTCCGTGCGCGGGCGAGGATCTGCGCGGCGAGCGCGTGCGCGCGGCGTTGCTCACCCCGCGCGGTCAGTCCCTCGGCAACGGCCCCACATGCGATGGCGAACGCGGGTGGCCAGCCGCGTCGGGCAGGGCTATCGCTTCCTCTCCCCAGGTGACGACCTCGTCGCGGAATCGGTAGAGCGAGTAGTAGCGCAGTCCGCTGGCATGCGTCACGGCAAGATCTGCGTTCTGCCTGGTCGACCGCCCATTGGTGTGCGCTTCGCAGGTTGTCCAGATCCCGGTCCACGACACCCACCCAGCGCGCCTCATCCGGCCCGCGCAGTGCGCGATCCGCCCGTTCGAGCCTGGGCCGCGAAATACCGCGCGTGGGCGAACCGGATCGTGTCGAGATCACCGCTGGCGTCCAGGTGCTGCAGGCCGTACTGACGCAACGTCTCCAGTAGCGAGTACCGGGTCTCCCCGTGCTCGGTCCGGCCGTGACCATCGAGGCGTCCACCAGGTCGGTCAGAAGATCGACGAGGTCGCCCCGGGCGCGATGGGGTTCGGCGCACACCACCTTCGACCGCGTCCAGGCTGAAGCCGCCCGCGAAAACGCTGAGTCGTTCGAACAGTCGTCGCTGTTGCGGCCCCAGCAGCTGGTAGGACCAGTCGATCACGGCCCGCATGGTGCCGTGCCGGCCGGTGGATGACGCCCCGATGCCCCGCAGCACCTCGAGTGGATGGGTCATGCGTGTGACGAGGTCGGCCGGGTTCACCGACCGGACGCGGGCTGCGGCCAGCTCGATGGCCAGCGGCAGTCCGTCCAGCCGGACGCAGATGTCGACGATCTGGGCCAGGTTGGTGCCGGATGGCGTCAAGTCCGGGTCGGACCCCGCGCGCCCGGTCGAGGAACAGCGCCACCGCCGGCGAGTCCGTCGCCGCCGCGACGCGTGGGTCGGGCAGCGGCAGTGGCGCGATCGGTCGGACACGCTCGCCGGGTACGCCGAACGGGGTTCGGCTGGTCGCGAGCACCACCGACGGCGGGGCAGCGGGTGAGAATCGCCTCCACGAGGGGCGCACCGCGCCAAGACGTGTTCGCAGTTGTCCAGACCAGCAGCAGGTGCTTGGGGGCCAGGAACGCGAGCAGGCCTCGAGCGTGTCCGTCACCGGCCTGCCGCTGTACTGCGAGCACCGTGGCCAGCGCCGGCTCCGACCGCCGCGGCGTCGGTCACGGGGCCAGCTCGCACCATGCGGACTCCGTCGGGGTATCGGGCCGCGATCGTGTCGGTGGCGCGAACGGCGATCCGAGTCTTCCCGACCCCACCCACACCGGTCAATGTCATCGAGTCGGTACGCCGCGACATCCGCATCCACCGCAGCTATTTCGGCTCGCGACCGATGAATGAGGTGAGCTCGGTAGGAATCGCGCGCCTGGCTCCCTGTCCGGCCTGCAGGTTCCGCCGGCCGTCGATCCAGCTGAGCCGTCGGATCGACTCGGCTGGTCTCCGCCACGGGCTGTGTGGCGTCCAATCCAGGTCGGCTGCTTGTCGCAGGATCTGGGCCTGCAGGGTCCGCAGTCCGGCGGACGGCGCGAGCCCCAGCTCCGCGCCGAGCAGGCCCTGGTAGTTCTGGTAGACCTCGAGCGCCTCCGCGTGCCGACCACTGCGATACAGAGCCAGCATGAGCTGTGCGTGCGGCACCTCCCGCAACGGGTGCGCGGCGATGAAGCTCTGTAGATCGGCGATCAGCTCCGTGTGCCGGCCGAGCGCGAGCTGGACTCGAATCGCCGCTCGTAGGCCGTCAGCCGCAACTCCTCGAGCCGGTGCCGCCTCGGCGGACGCGAATGACGCGTCGACGAACTCGGCGAACGCCGGCCCGCGCCACAAGGCCAGCGCCTCGTCAGCAGGCCTCGCCGCCGCATCCGGTCCGGCGGCCGCGAGCCGGCTGGCGTCGGCCACCATGCGCTCGAAACGGCCGGCGTCGATCTCGATCGGGTTGAACCTGCAGCGCGTATCCAGGAGGCGCGCCTGACGAGAACCGATGTGTCTCGAGGTCGGATGAGGCCAGCAGTACCCGCCGGAGACCGGCAACGCACGTCCACAGGCTCTGCGCAGCCCCGCGGGGTGGTTTCCCTCCCACAACTCGTCGATCAGCGGTCAGCGGACACGACCGTGCCGACCTGCACGAGCAGTATCGGCCAGGAGCCGACGTTGCAGGGCGCTGCTGATCAACACATCGCCGTGGCCGCTCCTGATCTCAAGCGGCCCGAGAACCCGGAACTCCATCCCGATCACGACCTGACTGGCCACAGCGCAGGCGACCGAAAATAGCAATCGGGCTTCCGCGCTGTCACCGCTTCAGCAAGCCGGCAGTCAGTTGGCGGTAAGGCACACGATGCACGCTCATCCCTGGTCGGACATCGATCCTCCACCGAGATGAGAGGCGCCATCATGACGATCAACGAACCCGGCCCGGGCCAGCGCCACCGGACGCGTCCACACCGTCCAGGGAGGCGGCGGGGTGCAGCTGCACGTGCGCGAGTGGGGACGCCCGGACGGACCCCCGGTCCTGCTGATCCACGGGTGGTCGCAGAGCCTGCAGTGCTGGCGTCACCAAACCGTGGGCGAGCTCGCCGATCAGTGCCGCATCGTCGCCCTCGACCTGCGCGGCCACGGCATGTCCGAACGCCCGCCCGAGACAGCCGCCTACCAGGACGGTGACCTGTGGGCAGACGACATCGCCGCCGCGATCCACCAGCTGAACCTGCACCGGCCGGTCCTCGTCGGCTGGTCGTACGGCGGGTTCGTCATCTCCGACTACTTGCGCGCCTACGGCCAGGAAACGACCGCGGCGGTCAACTTCGTCGGCGCCGCCGTGCTCCGCAACGAACGCTCCGACCACATCGGGCCGAGCTTGCTCGACAACGCGACCAGACGCCTGCCATCCCGATCTCGACGGCGAACATCCCGGCCATTCGCCGCCTCGTCCGCGCATTCACCGTGCAACCCATGAACGCAGGACGACTGGGACACCATGCTCTGCGCGAACATGACCGTTCCACCCGAAGTCCGCGCCGCCCTACTGGCACGTCACATCGACACACACGACACGCTGACCGGCCTGACCATCCCGGTCCTCGTCAGCCACGGCACCCACGACACCGTGGTACTGCCCTCGATGGCCAACACATCCTGTCCACCTGCCCCAGCGCCGTCCCGTCCTGGTACAGCAACATCGGCCACGCCCCGTTTCTCGAAACCAGCCCCGCTTCAACAGCGAACTCCTCGAACTGGTCCACCGGGTCAACACCTAACAAGCCGGCAACCGACCGGACAGGATGTGAACCCGGCACGACATCACTCAGCTGCGGCCACATCTGACCGTGAAGCCCACTGCGTCCACCACTACCACCACCCATGGCCAAGCGGCTTCGGGATCGCCGTGCTTTGTGTCCGCGGGCCCGGACGGCAAGTCGTGTCATCAACGAGTATTGCGTCGGGGCCGGCCAGCTCGATGCCGGCGATACGGCGGCTGAGGGCGGTGATGACTGCTTCGGCCTCGAGTCGGGCGACGTGCTGGCCGATGCACTGGTGGATGCCCATGCCGAAACCGACGTGCCCGGAGGGGTCGCGGGTCAGGTCGAAGGCGTCGGGCGACCGGGTTGAGAACATCCCGGTCGTCGTGGTGGTCCTGAACAATGCGAACCTCGGGTACCAGCGGCACGCCGAGAACTATTTGTTCGGCAGGACCACGACTGCGATCGACTTCGCGCCCGTCGATCACGCGGCGATGCGCTCCACGGGAGCTGTCGATGTTGGTCGCCGTGACGGCTCGTTCTCGGGCTCGCCGATGATGCTCAGAACGGCATCCGGTTGGCGGGTCGAAGGGGTGGCGCACATGGAGGACGCGCCGAGAGCTCCGATGTGGGTCGGGCTCAACTGGTTGTTGCGGTGGTCAGTCTTTGGCCATTCCGTGGACGGGCATATCGGGTGGTCGTGGGGACCGAACGCCGGGCAGGGGCAGACCGCGGCTGACGGGTCCCCTTGACCTCGTCGCCGGGAAGTTCGCTGGCCGGAGATGCGTCAAGATCAAGCGATCAGGCTGCGCACGATGAGGGCAGCAGCGCTCGCCGCGCACAGAGTGAGCAAGCCGATGCGAACCGATCCCTGGTTGAGGTGGCGTCGCAACGGCCCGGACAGCAGGAAGCCGAGCAGGACTATCGGGGTCATCCCCGCGGCCACTACGAGGTCTCGGACCGGCAGCTGTCCGGTCGCCGAGAGCCCGACGATGGAGAACGCCGCCCCGAGGACGAAGTACACGCCCAGCGTGGCGCGCAAGGTGTCGGTGGCGTGGTGTTGGTAGAGCAGCGCCAGCGGCGGGCCGCCGATCGAGCTGACCGTCCCGGTGATCCCGGAGACAAGCCCGGCGCCGAGCAAGGTGCTCGGTGTGGTCGGCATCCGCACGGTTCGCACGGTCAGGGCCACCGCGGCCAGCACGACGGCGCCGACAAGGATGTGCAGTGCCTTGACCGGCAGAACCGACACCAGCCACACGCCGATCGCGGTTCCGGGGATGCGCGCCGCGAGTGCCCAGCACAGCCCCCGCCAGTCGGCGCTGCGCCAGTCCCTGGTCAGCGTGAACAGCGGCAGCAGCATGGCCAGCCACAGCGCGAGCCCGGGCAGGAGTTGCGGTGCGACCAGCCCGGTCACCGGCGCGAGGATGAGCCCCAACCCGAGCCCTACGACGCCCTGCAACGTGGCGCCGATGAGCACTGCCGCGGCGAGGGCGATCAGGGACCCCAGCTCGATGCCGGCGATCACGGGAGACCCCCCGCCGACGCAGCCGTCGCCCCGATCTGCGCCGCCCGCCCGGCTGGCCCGGGGGTGCGCAGAACGTTGGTGGGGGATTGCGCGGGCGGCATCGACGGGCTCCTGGTTCGTGCGGGCACTCGCGACCGACCCTACGGCGCTACCGCCTTTCGGCTCGACTGCTCGCCAGGGTGTCCTGGGTCTAGACCTGCCAGGTGCACCTGTCGGCCGGCTCGTACCGGCACGCCGTGCCGGTGAGAACGGACCGGTCCAGGTGCGCGCCCAGCTCGGGGTGCACCGCCGCGATGCGACCGATGGCGTCGCGCAGCCGCGCGGTGACGGCCTTGCGGGCGCGCTCGGTGGTGCTCGTGCCCAGCGGGCGGGCGCGGCCGCCGAGCCCGGCCGCCCGGCCGAGCTGGGCGATCAGGGCGGCCCGCTGGGTGTCGAGCAGCTGCACGCGGCCCAGGTCGTGGTCGGCCCGAGCGCCGGCGAGTTCCTCGTCGAGCTCGGCGAGGCGGCGCCGGTAGCCCGCGCGGGCGGTGGCGTCGAGGAGGGTCCCGGAGTCGCGTTCCTGGTGGCCGGCGCCGGCCAGATCCAGGACGTGCACGTCCGCGCCGGGCCGGGACAGGAGTACGGCCAGGTCGGTGAGGCCCTTGAGGTCGGGCAGGTGGACGGTGACGTCGCGGTGGCGGACGCGCCACAGCTCTCCGTCTCGACGCAGCTCGGCATCCGCGTGTTCCCTGGCGGGCGCGTCGAGCCCGGCCAGCTCCCGCTCGGTCTCGGCCACCCAGCCGACGGCGCCCAGCCGCCGGTGCACGGCCAGTGCCCCGGTCAGCAGCCGCCGCGCGTCCTCGGGCCGGCCGAGGGCACCGGCGAGCATGCCAGCCCAGTGCGCATTGCTGCCCGCGAAGCAGACCAGGGCCCCGTTGACGCCGCAGGAGCCGGCGACAGGCTCCAGCTCGGCGAGCAGCTGGGCGCACAGCTCCGCGTCGTCCAGGCGGACCGCCGCCGTGGCCATCCCGCCGACGAACACCGACCACAGGTACGAGCGGTCGCGGCGCCAGGCGTCGAGGGCGACGACCGTGTCCAGCGCGCGTCGGGCGGCGTCGAGGTCGGCCTGCTCGCCCGCCATGGCCAGCAAGCCCGCCGCGACCGCGTGGGCGTGCGACGGGACGCCGATCCACCAGCGGACCGCCTCGGCAGCCGTCGCGCGCAGCCGGTCAGGATCACGGCGGGCGCGGACCAGACCGAGCAGCTGCGACATCCGGACGTTGCCGGTGTCGGGTTCGCCGATCCGCACGCCGAGGTCGCTCGCCTCACCGACGAGCGCCTCGGCGTCGTCGAGGCGCCCGTCGATCAGCGCGAGCGCACCCCGCCGGGTCAGGGCCAGGTAGTCGTGGCGGGGCTGCCCGAACCCGTCGGTGACCGCGAGGTAGTCGGCGAGCGCGACCCGAAAGGCGGGTGAGCCCTCCTCCAGCAGCGCGTTGGCGAGCAGCAGCAGTCCCTCGGCATGCCTCTCGGCATCACCGGTGCGCTCCGCGAGCTCGGCGATCTCGCGGGCCAGCCCGACCCGCTCCCCGGCGCGGCCGGGCGTCCACAGCACGTCGTGGCGGGCGAGCAGGCAGGCGGCCAGGGTTGCCGGGTCCTGCCGATGCCGCGCGAGCTCGATCGCCCGCTCCGACAACGGGCGGGCGCGCGGGCGCTGCGCGGGCACGGAGTGGTGCAGCTCGCGGGCGAGGCTCGCGGTGAGCTGCGCCTCGAGGGCCGTGCCGGTGCCGTCCAGGGCGGCGCGGGCGGTCTCCAGCATCTGCACCACCGCGTCGCGGGCCATCGCGAAGCGGGCGCCGAGCCGTTGCACGCCCAGCGCGACGGCTCCCAGCCGCTCGGGGTCGGCCAATGCGGACGCTCGCTCCCAGGCGTCGTCGAGCAGCGCCCGTGCCCCCGGCTCGGCGGCCCGCGCCCGTGCACCCGCCTCCTCGACGAGCAGGTCGACGACCGCCCCTCCGGTCACCCCGGCGTCTTCCAGCGCGCGCCGGGCACGCGCGAGGTGCGCGGCCGCCTCCCCGAACGCCAGCCGGGCGGCGTCCGTCTGCGCTGCGGCGCGGGCCCAGGCGACCGCGCGGTCCCCGCCCTCCAGTGGCACCGCCGCGGCGCAGTGCCGGGCCAGGTCGGCCGCCACAACGGCGGCGCCCCTGGCGTGCCGGTGCTGCAGGGCGTCGGCGATGCGGCGGTGCAGCTCCATGCGGGCCGCCACGTCCAGCCGGGCGGAGAGCGTCTCGCGGAACAGGTCGTGGGTGAGCCGCGGGTGGTGCCCGGTGGAGTCCCTGACCAGGACGCCCGCCCGCACCCCCTCCTCGACCAGCGACGCGACAGTCGCCGTGGGGATCCCGCACACCTCGCCGAGCACGTCGGGCAACAACGGCGTGCCGGCCACGGCAGCTGCCTCGACGAGCGCCCGGCAGCCAGGGGACAGACGGTCGACGCGCCGGGCGACGAGCTCCTGCGCGACCGCCGGAACCGCGTCCGGTGGCCGAGCCGGATCGGCGAGCACCTCGGCGAGCTGGCGAGCCAGGAACGGGTGCCCGGCGGTGCGCCGGTGCACCTCGGCCGCCCAGCGCTGGGCGGCCACATCACCGACCGTGCCGGCGAGGAGTTCGGACACCTCGCCGGCCGACAGCCCGTGCAGCTGCACCGGTTCGCCGTTGCGGGCCAGCTCGGCCAGTGCCCGGTCGGTGCCAGGTCCGAGCTCGTCGTGCCGGTAGCCGCCGACGACCACCAGCGGCACCGGACGGTAGGGGCGGACGACGAACTGCAGCAGTGCCAGCGTCGAGTCGTCGGCCCACTGCAGGTCGTCGAGCACCACCAGGACCGGCGCACACCGGGCGAGCCGCTCCAGGAACCGCGCGACGGCGTCGAACAGGCGCAGCCGGGCGTCGTCGGCGTCACCCGGCGGCTCGGTGACCGCCCCGCTCGCGGCCAGCTCGGGGAGCAGCCTGGCCAGCTCGGCGGTGTCGACACGGGTGAGAGCTTCCGCGTCGGTGGCGTTGAGCCCGGAGAGCAGGCCGCGCATCGCGGTGGTCCACGGCCAGAGCGCCGGGAGCCGCTCCGCGTCCGCGCAGGTACCCCAGCCGACCGTGAAGCCGCTGCGGCGCGCAATTTCGCCGATCAGGGTCGTCTTCCCGATGCCGGCTTCGCCGCCGACCAGCACGAGCCGGGCGCGCCCTTCCGCCGCCTCCTCGACGGCCGCGAGGAGCCGGGACAGCGCGCGGGCGCGGCCGACGAAGGCCATGACCGGGATTCTGCCTGCTCCACCGCGTCGTAGCGCGACCTGGCGGAACCGCGTGCCGGGATCTGGCGGCCTCGGCGGCCGTACTGGCGCAGATGGGGCGTCGGCGCCACCGAGACCCCAGGAGCAGACCATGACCGTCATCTTCGACGCTGCGTCCTACAAGGACACCACCCGCGCCCAGTGGGAGGAGGCCGCCGCCGCGTGGCACGCCTGGGGCCCGACCCTGGAGGAGTGGCTGGGGGAGGCCACCGAGCTGATGCTCGACGCGGCGGGCGTCACCACCGGCAGCCGGGTACTGGACGTCGCCGCCGGGGCCGGTGGGCAGACCCTCGCCGCCGCGCGGCGGGTCGGGCCCTCCGGCGAGGTGCTCGCCACGGACATCTCCCCGGCGATCCTGGAGCACGCAGCCTCCGCCGCGGCCGCCGAGGGACTCGCGACCGTGCACACCCGGGAGTCGGACGGCGAGCGGCTCGACGTCGAACCCGCCGCCTACGACGCGGTGATCTCCCGGCTCGGGCTCATCTACTTCCCGGACCGGGCCCGTGCGCTGGCCGGCCAGTACCGGGCCCTGCGCCCCGGCGGCCGGATCGCCGCCATCGTCTACTCGACCCCGGACCGCAACGGATTCTTCTCCGTGCCGGTGTCGATCATCCGGCGGCGCGCGCAGCTGCCCCCGCCGGCGGCCGGTCAGCCCGGCCCGTTCAGCCTCGGCGGGGCCGGGGTGCTGGAAGAGGAGCTACGGGCCGCCGGGTTCCGCGACGTCGGCGCGCAGGCATTGCCAGCGCCACTGCGTATGCCGCGCGCCGCCGACTGCGTCCGCTTCGAGCGCGAGTCCTTCGGCGCGCTGCACCAGATGCTGGGCGGGCTCTCCGCAGAGGGGCGTGCGGAGGCGTGGGCGGAGATCGGAAAGGAGTTGGCCGCATTCGAGGGGCCCGGCGGTTTCGAGGGCCCGTGCGAGCTGATTGTCGCCTGGGGTGTGAAGTGAGCGCGGTGGTCGTGGCCGCGGTGCAGGCCACGCCGGTGTTCCTGGACCGGGACGCCACCGTCGAGAAGGTCGTCGAGCTCACCGCGAAGGCCGCCGCCGAGGGGGCGGGGCTCGTCGCGTTCCCTGAGGCGTTCGTGCCGACCTACCCGGACTGGGTCTGGCGCACCCCGGCCTGGAGGGACGGCGTGTTCTACGAGGCGCTGGAGCGGGAGGCGGTCACCGTGCCGTCCGCGGCGACCGACCGGATGGGCGAAGCCGCCCGCGCGGCGCAGGCGTGGCTCGCCGTCGGGGTGAACGAGCGGGTCGGGGGCACGCTCTACAACACGCTGCTCTACTTCGCGCCCGACGGCACCCTCGCGGGCCGGCATCGCAAGCTGATCGCCACCGGCGGTGAGCGCACGATCTGGGGCCAGGGTGACGGCTCCACGCTGCCGGTGTTCGACACCCCGTTCGGCCGGCTCGGCGGCCTGATCTGCTGGGAGAACTACATGCCGCTTGCCCGAGCTGCGCTCTACGCCCGCGGCGTCGACGTGTACCTCGCCCCCACCTGGGACACGAGCGACTGCTGGCTCGCCACCCTGCGACACATTGCGAAGGAGGGCCGTGTCGTCGTGGTCGGCACCAACTCGTTCCTGCGCGGCACCGACGTGCCAGCGACGCTGCCGGGCCGCGACGAGCTCTACGGCGGCGAGGACGATGTGCTGTCCCGAGGCGGAACGGCGATCGTCGGGCCGGACGGAACCGTCCTGGCCGGCCCGCTCCACGGAGAGGAGGGCATCCTCTACGCCGAGGTCGACCGCCGGGCCACCGCGCTGTCCCGCCGCGAGTTCGACCCGGTCGGGCACTACGCGCGACCCGACGTCTTCGGCCTCACCGTCGACGTCGCCGCGCGGCCCGCCGCGACCTTCCTCGGAGCGGCACCACCGTGATCGTCCTCGTCGATGCGGCCGGCTCGCTGCCCGGCTCGTCGTGGGCCTCGAGCCTGCGGGCGGCGGTGGAAACAGCTTCAGCCGTACCGCTCCTTGAGCAACGCAGCCTGCCGAACCCCAGCTTCCACCACGACATCAGCCGAAGTCGGATCCCCAGCCGCACTCCGGAAGTCCATCGCAACCGACGCGACACCCTGGCTGAAGAGCAACAACGTCGACGCCGTTCCCTCGAACTCGAACCCCGTAATGATCACGCCGGCGTCCCCGACCGCCGCCGGCGCCGAACTGGCGCCGGCCCGCTGTTCCTGCGTCGTCTTCGCCGCACCCATCATCGCCGTCCGGGCCGCATCGGCGTCGGGCAGCAAGACGATCGTCTCGCCCAGCTGGCGGCTCCCATCCTCGGAATCGAAGAACCCCGAGACACCGTCGATCGCATCCTCGTCCAACGGACTCACCGTCGGCGGGAGGAAGCCGGGCAACGGGATGTCCGCGGGCGCGATCAGGAGTTGGCCAAGATCCGATGCCGGTGCCGGTGCCGGTGCCGGTGCCGGTGCCGGTGCTGGCGCCGGAACGGGCGGCGGGGTGGGAGCAGGCGTCACGATCTCGCGCGGCGCGGAACACCCGCCGAGAACGACGATCACCCCGACGAGCGCCGCAAGGAACCGCGACGCGGCGGGGCCGCGCGCCAACGGTGGCCGAGGCCCGAGCACAACACCATGGGAACACAGCCGGCCGCGCATCGACCGCGTCTCCCACCGATTGTGACCAGACCGCCGGCACGCCGCTTGCGACGCGCGGCCGGACGCCGACGCGACCGGACCGGCGCGGCGCTGGCCCCGGCCTGGAGCCGTTGTCGTTCGCTCGCGTGGATGCGGCGCGGCTGGACGAGCTGCGCCTGGCAGCGGTCGCGGCTCATCCGCTCGGCCACCGCTCAAGCGCACTTGCAAGAAGCGGTCACTGCGAGCAGGGCAGTTCCGCGGTCACGACCGTTCCTCCGGTGGGCGAGTCGCCCACCCGGAACCGGCCGCCGATCGCCTCGACCCGGTCGGCCAGGCCGCGCAGCCCCGAGCCGCCCGCGGGATCGGCGCCACCGACCCCGTCGTCCGCGATCTCGATGACGGCGTGGCCCGCGACCCGCTCGACCCGCACGGTCACGGCCGAGGCGTGCGCGTACTTGGTCGCGTTGGCCAGCGCCTCCGACGCCACGAAGTAGGCGGCGAACTCCACCGGTCGCGGCAGCCGGGGCCCCGGCGCGAACGACAGCCGCGCCGGCACCGCTGAGCGCAGTATCAAGGCTTCGAGCGCGTTCTCCAGGCCCTGCTCCAACGCGGCCGGGTGGATGCCGCGGGCGAGCTCCCGCAGCTCCGCGAGCGAGAGCGCCAGCTCGCCGCTGGCGGTGGCGACGAGCTGCTCGGCGTCGCTCGGGTCGTCGCGGATCCGACGCTGGATGAGCGAGAGCTGCAAGGCCAGCGTGACGAGGCGTTGCTGGGCGCCGTCGTGCAGGTTGCGCTCGATCCGGCGACGCTCGGCGTCGGCCGCGGTGACGATGCGTTCGCGTGAGGCCTGCAGCTCGATCAGCCGTGCCTGCGCCTGGGCCTGGAGGTGTCGGTTCTCCAGCACGATGGTGGTGGCGCCGCCGACGGCCTCGATGAGCTCCGGATCCGCGTCCAGCGAGCGGTCGTAGACGAGTACGGCGATCGTGGTGTCGTCACGTTTCACGTACGCCATCGATCGGTCCGCAGGCTCCGTCGTCGGGTCCGGCAGCGTGACGGGCTGCCCGGCGGCGTCGACGAACGTGCTGCCCGCCGTCGGGTAGGCGATCAGGAACGCGGGATCGTGCAGTACCCGGGCCAGTTCGGCCTGCAGCTCGGCCGGCTGCATCGTCCGCAGCTCGCCGAACAGCCCGGTGAGCCCGCCACGCGCCAGCCGCGACTGCACCAGACCGCCGAGGAACGCCAGCGGGACGGCGCCGATCGAGCAGGCCGTGATCCAGAGCAGTACCGGCGAGCGCGCACCGGAGACGACCAGGTCCATGGTCAGCAGCACGGCGTAGAGCAGGAGGCACACCGCCCCGGCCGCGCTGGGCAGCATGGCCCGCCGGCCGGGTGGCGACGCGGCCCGCCAGCGGTGCACGACCACGGCCGCGGTGGCGACCGAGATGGCCAGGTACAGCGCCCGCTGCACCCGGTCGATCGCCAGCGCGATCTGCTGGTCGGGGAAGATCGTGAGCAGGGTGGCCGGTTCCTCGGCGAACAGCAGCCACAGCGGGCTGAGGATCCCGACCTCCACGACGACGGCCGCGAGGAGCAGCCGGTCGGCTCGGGTGCGCAGCCGACCGCCGGTCAGGTAGGTCAGCAGCAGCGGTACGAAGAACAGCGTCCACGCGTCGGAGAGCCAGTACGCGGCGGTCTGCGCGAGTGGCGAGTCCTGGTCACGCAGCAGCGCCGGGATGAGGAACGCGAAGCCGGTGGCCGTCATCAGCAGGCCGCTGCGGCTGTCCGGACGCCGGTGCCAGGCGATCAGCCCGCAGACGGCGAACGAGCAACCGACGAGGCGCAGGACGATGTCGATGGGATCGACCGGCCGCAGCACGGCCGGAGCCAGCACGCCCAACGCCGCCAGCGTGGCCGCGCTCCAGAGCAGCGGCCACAGCCAGCGGCGGTGGGTCGGGGTGGTGGTGAACCGGTCGGTCAGCTCGAAACCGCTGCTGCCGAGACCGAGTGGCTCCACGGCCGGATCGCTCGCCATCTGGTCCCGCCGATCGTCGACAGGCTGCTCGAGGCGACCTCGTCCGCCTGAGCTGCGCGCGGCCGACTGTAGCCCACCCGGTCATCGGGCTGGAAGGTCTCCGGAGTCGGTTCTGTCCGCCAGACGTCGCGGTCCAGGACGATCACCCCGACGGCGAGCACACCCCACAGCACGGCCACGAGGTGGTCCATGCGGACCGCGTCGGCCCCGACGAAGCCGAGCGCGGCGTAGCTGACGGTGCCCTGCAGCACGTGGAACACCATCGTCAACAGCACGCTGCCGCCGGTGCGGTTGAACAACCACACGTAGACCACGGTGATCGCGAACGTCACGGGCAGGCCGATCGGGCCGAGCATCCCCGATGCGACCAGAGGGAGGTGCCACATCATGATCATCACCCCGAGGACGAGTGCGGACGCCAGCGGCGACCGGCCGGCCTGGAGCTGCGGAATCGCGTAGCCGCGCCACCCGGGCTCCTCGCCAAGCGGACCGTCGAGCGGGTTGACGAAGCGGACCGCGAACACCAACGCCAGTTCCGACCACGCCATCCCGGCCAGAGCCGGCGCCGGCGCGCCCCAGATCGCGACGTTCGCGAACGTGGCCACGGCCAGCACCGCGAGCGGAGTACCGGCGGCCACGACCCACCACACCCAGCCGACCCGCCAGCGGACCATCCGGGCGCCCAGCGTCCGGTACCCGGCGCGGCCCTCGGTCATACCGATGACGACGAGCGCGGCCACCAGCGGGCCGCAGGCGAAGAACGGGGTGGGGGACAGGCCGAACGCGTAGAAGGGCCACGCCCACCACGAGACGGCGAAGGTGAGACCGAAGAAGGCGATGATCCGGTTCCGTCGCGTCCACGACACGATGCCTGGCATGGGTTGCTCCTCACCTCAGGGCCCGATGAGCGGCCGGTAGGAAGTCTCCAACGGGGAGGCGGCGGCCAGTAGCGGGCGGCCACGGTGACGGGAGGCAGGGTTGACCCTGTGGCGACCGGGCCGAGCCGGGGTGACCATCGAGGCATGGCTGTCCGAGTGCTCATCGTCGACGATCACGCGTCGTTCCGTGCGCTCGCCCGGATGGTGCTGGCCGCCGACGGCTTCGACGTGGTGGGCGAGGCGGGCGACGGCGCCGATGCGCTCACCGCGGCGCGCGACCTGCGGCCCGACGTCGTGCTGCTCGACGTGCAGATGCCGGGCCTCGACGGGTTCGGTGTCGCCGAGGCGTTGGCGCAGCAACCGCCTGCCCCCGTGGTCGTGCTCGTGTCGACCCGCTCCCGCACCGACTACGGCCGCCAGGTGGCCGACAGCGTCGCGCACGGCTTCATCGCCAAGGCCGAACTGAGTGGCGCGGCGCTGCGGCTGGTGCTCGGCTCCGGCAACTCCTCGTCGTGACCAGCGGTGGGGCGCTTGACGTAGCGCACCCGCTGCTCGATGTTGTCCCGATGCCCGAGCAGCCCGCCGAGACCGAGCCCACCCGACGGCCAGCGCTGCGGGTAGCCGTTGCCGACGACGCAGCGCTGTTCCGGCAAGGCCTGTGCCGTCTGCTGGTCGACGCCGGCTTCGAGATCAGTGCCCAGGCCGCCGATGCGCAGTCGTTGCTGGAGGCCGTTCGGAACGACCCCCCGGATGCCGTCGTGGTGGACATCCGCATGCCCCCGACGCACACCACGGAGGGCCTCGACGCGGCCAGGGTGCTGGGTGAGAGCCATCCCAAGGTCGGTGTGCTGGTGTTGTCGGCGCACGTCGAGCCGCACTATGCGTTGCAGCTGATCGAATCCGAGGCCGAGGGGGCGGGCTACCTGCTGAAGGAGCGGGTGGCCGATCTCGACGAGCTGGCCGACGCCGTCCGTCGGGTGGCCGCGGGTGGGCTGGTGATCGACCCGTCCGTGGTGGCCCAGCTGGTCGGGCGCAAGCGCACCCGCAACCCGCTCGACGAGCTGACCGAGCGGGAGCGCGAGGTGCTGGCCGTGATGGCGGAAGGACGGTCGAACCAGGCGATCTGCGAGCGCCTCTACCTGAGCCCGAAGACCGTGGAGGCCTACGTGCGCTCCATGTTCACGAAGCTGGGGCTGCATCAGGGCGTGGACGACAACCGGCGGGTGTTGGCCGTGTTGGCGTATCTGCGCGCCTGAGCAGGGTTGCCGCTCGACCGCACCCGGGGCTATCCCCGGCGCGGTCGGCCGATCCGGACCAGCACGAGGCCGACGACCGCAGGCAGGACGAGAACGAAAACGGCGAGGAACACGGCCTGCCACAGGCCCTGGAGGTAGTTCGCCGTCGTCCCGATCCCGACGATGGAGAGAGCCAGCAGCAGCACGGCCATCAGGACCCGGCGGTCCCCACGCCCCCGCTCCACGATTCGCTCCTGATACTCTGCCGTGCCTCGTAACGTCGCTCGTCGTGTGCTCGCCATCGGTGCGGTGCATCTTGTGTGGCTGCATTTCCAGCAGCTGCGCCAGCTGCGCGGCGTACTCGCGGACCACAGCGTGGTAGGCCCGCCGGCCGGCGGGGGTGAGGCCAGGCGGAACGCGGTATCCGGGCGTGGGCTCGCTGTGCTCGGAGGTCGGTCTGATCACGACGTGCCGCTTCGTCGGGCCGCTGCCGAGATGCTCGGGATCGGGTATCCGGTCGAGATCCTGTAGCCAGAGCAGCGCCATCGGGTCTCCCTCGGGCGATCGTCGGTGCCGAGCCCGGCGGCGACGGGGCCGGGTCAGGATGACGTTACGTAAGCTAGCACATGGCTGGTTATCAGTGTGCAGACTGCAGACCCAAAATTTTGACTACGCTCCGCATGTGAAATGGAGCGGTCTGCAGCGAACAGCGCGGTTCGCCGGGTTCGGCGCGGAGGGCTCGCTCACTTTGCGTGACGTCGGCGGCCGAGGGCGTAGCGCAGTTTCGGCTACCCAGGGTAATCATCTGCGGAGAGCTGGCCGCATTCCGCAGTTGGCGATACGGTTTACGCATTATGCAAATTCCGGCTCGTGGCGAGGCGGCATGACTCCCGGCCCGCCAGATGACGCGGCCCCGGACGGCGGCGATGTGGTGGGTGCGGCCGCGTCACGTCGTCAATTGCATACCGAGCTCCAACGGCTCCGTGTCGCTGCCGGCCTCACGCAGACCGAGGTGGCCCAGGCCCACGAATGGTCCCCTTCGAAGGTCCACCGGATCGAGAAGGGGCATGTATCGGTCGGCAAGCCGGATCTGCTGGCGTTGCTGAGCCACTACGGCGTCAAGGATCAGAAGCTCATCGAGAACCTTCTCGAGCTGGCCCGGTTGTCCCGAAATCAACCGATGCCGTTCCGCAACTACCGGGACGTGTTCACGCCCGAGGTCATCCGTTTCTGGGGGTACGAGGAGTCCGCCTCGTGGATCGGCGAAGTCGAGATGCTCGTCGTACCCGGCCTCCTGCAGACCGCGGAGTACACCAGTGCCCTCATCCGCGACGGCCATGGTGTCGACCCGGACCGGTCGAAGAGGTTCGTGCAATCACGCCGCGAAAGGCAGCAGGCACTGGATCGGCAGGTACCGCCGACCGTGTCGTTCCTCGTCGACGAGGCTGTTCTCGGCCGTGCGGTCGGCGGTGCGGATGTGATGAAGGCGCAGCTCGAGCACCTTGTGGCGGCGGCAAGGAGGCCACACGTCAGCATCCGCGTCCTGCCGCTCTCGATGGGCGCCCACGCGGGGCTGCGGGGTCCTTTCGTGCTGCTGCAATTCGCCGCCGAGAACGACCCGGACATTGTCTACATCGAGAACCGCAGAGGCGACTCGATCTTCGAGAATGACAGCGCCGTCACCGACATCTACCTCAACCTGTTCCGCGATCTTGAGAAGCATGCGGCACCTGCCGACGATCTCGAACTTTACGTTGAACGGGCGCTTGACAGGTTATAGCGCAGGGTCATGACCGCGTACCGTTACCCGGTTCGATCGGCGTTATCACTCGTCCAGCTCACAATGGCGGCCGCGCGGGCTCTTACGATGAGGTCGCGAACAGCGTCCGCTCGGCGTCACCGCACATGTGCCGGCGGCGGAGCAGGGGGTGTCCAGTGCGTGACAGGTGGCCCGTGCCGTCCTTGTGGCGGAAGAGTACGAAGAGCAGCCATGGAGGGTGCGTGGAAGTCCGGTTCGTCGCCGGTTCCGTTCAGCTCCGCAACTCACGTGATCCCGACGGTCCGATACTCGTATTCACGACCGCCGAATGGGACGCTTTTCTGGCCGGTGCGCAGGAACGGGAGTTCGACCTCCCCGTGAGCTGAACCGTGTCGCGCGGGATCAGTGGCCGTGTCGCATGGCGGCGTGCAGGTCCCAGTTGAGCTGGGAGATCACGTCGAGTGGGATCTCCTTGGGGCAGGCCGCTGAGCACTCGCCGATGTTGGTGCAGCCGCCGAAGCCTTCGGCGTCGTGTTGGGCGGTCATGCTCACCACCCGGGAGTCGCGCTCGGCCTGGCCCTGCGGGAGCTCGCCGAGGTGGGTGATCTTGGCGCCGAGGAAGAGCGATGGCCGAGGCGTTGGGGCAGGCGGCGGCGCAGGCGCCGCAGCCGATGCAGGTGGCGGCGTCGAAGGCCCGGTCGGCGTTGTCCTTGGGTACCGGCATGGCGTGGGCGTCGGGCGCGGCGCCGGTGTTCACCGAGATGTAGCCGCCCGAGGCGGATGATCCGGTCGAACGCCTGCCGGTCGACGCAGAGGTCCTTGAGAACGGGGAAGGCGTCGGCCCGCCAGGGTTCGATGGTGATGCTGTCGCCGTCGGTGAACGAGCGCATGTGCAGCTGGCAGGTCGTGGTCCTGGTCGGCCCGTGGGCCTCGCCGTTGATCATCAGCCCGCACATGCCGCAGATGCCCTCGCGGCAGTCGCTGTCGAACGCGATGGGCTTCCTCGCCCTCGGAGTTGAGCTGCTCGTTGAGCACGTCGAGCATCTCCAGGAACGACATGTCGGGGGAGATGTCGTCCACCGACGTAGGTGTGCATCGACCCCTTCGAGGCGAGTCGGCCTGGCGCCAGATCTTCAGGGTGAGCTTCACTTGTAGCTCCGTTGCTTCAGCTCGACGAACTCGTAGACCAGGTCCTCCTTGTGCAGGATCGGTTTGCCGTCCGTCACCACCCCATTCCCAGGCGGCGACGTAGGCGAAGTCGGTCGTCGTCGCGCAGTGCCTCGCCCTCCTCGGTCTGCGACTCGGCGCGGAAGTGCCCGCCGCACGACTCCCGGCGGTGCAGTGCGTCGATGCACATGAGCTCGCCGAGCTCGAGGAAGTCGGCGACCCGGCCGGCCTTCTCCAGCGACTGGTTGAGGCTGTTCGCTGCGCCCAGCACCTTGAGGTTGCGCCAGAAGTCCGCGCGCAGTCCGCGGATCAGGTCGATCGCCTTGCGCAGGCCGTCGGCGGTGCGCTCCATGCCGCAGTACTCCCACATGATGTGGCCCAGCTCGCGGTGGTAGGAGTCGACGCTGCGGGTGCCGTTCATCCCCAGGAACGTCTGCACCCGGCTGCGCACCGACTCCTGGGCCTCGACGACCGCCGGATGATCCGTCTGGCACCTTGTCGAACGGGCCGTCGGCGAGGTAGTCGCGGATGGTGTTGGAGAGCACGAAGTAGCCGTCGGCCAGGCCCTGCATCAGGGCCGAGGCGCCGAGCCGGTTCGCGCCGTGGTCGGAGAAGTTGGCCTCGCCGGTGACGAACAGCCCGGGGATCGTCGACTGCAGGTCGTAGTCCACCCACAGCCCGCCCATCACGTAGTGCACGGCCGGGTAGATCCGCATCGGGACCTGGTAGGGATCCTCGCCGGTGATCTGGGCGTACATGTCGAACAGGTTGCCGTACTTGTCCTCGATGGCCTGGCGGCCCAGCCGCTCGATGGCCTCGGTGAAGTCGAGGTAGACGCCGCGGCGCACGCCGTCGACCTCGGGCCCGACGCCGCGGCCCTCGTCGCACATGTTCTTGGCCTGGCGGGAGGCGATGTCGCGGGGGACCAGGTTGCCGTAGGCGGGGTAGATCCGCTCCAGGTAGTAGTCGCGGTCCTGCTCCGGGATCTCGCGCGGGTCCTTGTCCGCGTCCACCGGCGCTTGCGCGGCACCCAGATCCGGCCGTCGTTGCGCAGCGACTCGCTCATCAGCGTCAGCTTCGACTGGTGGGCGCCGGTCGACCGGGATGCAGGTCGGGTGGATCTGGGTGTAGCAGGGGTTGGCCATGTAGGCGCCCTTGCGGTGCGCCCGCCAGGTCGCGGTGACGTTGCAGCCCATCGCGTTGGTGGACAGGAAGAACACGTTGCCGTAGCCGCCGGAGGCCAGCACGACGACGTCGGCGAAGTAGGTCTCGATCTCGCCGGTGACCATGTCGCGCACGATGATCCCGCGGGCCCGGCCGTCGACCACGATGAGCTCGAGCATCTCGTGCCGGGTGTAGCAGCGCACGGTGCCCGCCGCGACCTGCCGCTCGAGGGCCTGGTAGGCGCCCAGCAGCAGCTGCTGGCCGGTCTGGCCGCGGGCGTAGAACGTGCGGGAGACCTGCACGCCGCCGAAGGAGCGGTTGTCGAGCAGGCCGCCGTACTCCCTGGCGAACGGCACGCCCTGGGCCACGCACTGGTCGATGATGTTCCGGCTGACCTCGGCCAGGCGGTACACGTTGGACTCGCGGGAGCGGTAGTCACCGCCCTTGATCGTGTCGTAGAACAGCCGGTACACCGAGTCGCCGTCGCCCTTGTAGTTCTTGGCCGCGTTGATCCCGCCCTGGGCCGCGATCGAGTGCGCCCGGCGCGGCGAGTCCTGGTAGCAGAACGACTTCACCACGTAGCCCGCCTCGCCCAGCGTGGCCGCGGCGGAAGCGCCGGCCAGCCCGGTGCCGACCACGATGATCGAGAGCCGCCGCCGGTTGGCCGGGTTGGCGATCCGGGCCTCGAACTCGCGGGTCTCCCAGCGCTGCTCGATCGGGCCGCCGGGGGCCTTGGTGTCCTTGATCGGCTCGCCGGGCTCGAAGTAACCCGCGGCGTCGTTGAGTTCGGCCATCAGATGCCCCCTACTTCGCGATCACGCCGACGAGGATGAAGATCGGGACCAGCGCGAAACCCCCGGCGATCACCACGGCGGCGATCACCCCGCCGACCTTGGCGTTGCGGCGCGCCCTGGCGTTGTTGGTCACGCCCAGGGTCTGCGCGGCGCTCCAGAACCCGTGCAGCAGGTGCATCGCCAGCGCGACCATGGCCAGCAGGTAGATCAGCGTCAGCCACCAGGTGGAGAAGCTGTCGACCAGCAGGTTGTACGGGTCGTTGGTCGGGCCACCGGTGACGTTGACCTTGCCGATCGTGAAGTTGATCAGATGCCAGATCACGAAGAGCAGCAACGCCAACCCGCCCCAGCGCATCACCCGCGACGAGAAGGTGGAGGCGGGGTTCTTCTTGACCTGGTAGCGCACGGGCCGGGCCCGGCGGGCCCGCAGAGTCAGTGCCCACGCCGCCCAGACGTGCACCACCAGCGAGACGACGAGAACCAGCCGCAGCACCCAGAGGAATCCGGCGTACGGCAACATCGGCTCGCCGAGCGTCCGCAGGTGTTCGGCGTAGTCGTTGTACGCATCGTGGCCGGCGAAGGCCTTGAGGTTGCCGTACATGTGCAGCAGCACGTACACGATGAAGACGAAGCCGGTGACGGCCATCAGCATCTTCAGCGCGATGGTCGTGTGCGTGGAGCGCACTCCCCGGACGAGAGTCGTGGTGGGCACGGACGTGACGCTAGTCAACGTCGCCCCCCAACGGCAGTCGTGTTGCTGCACCGTGATCGCTCGCTGCCCGAGCCAGCACGATCGCGCGCCGTCATCGGCTGCGATCGGACCGCCTGGGGCGGCTGATCCAGGTGAGGACCAGACCGGTGACCTCCGTCGCTACGAAGACGGCGAGCAAGACGGTTTGCGCCGTGCCCCGCGAGTAGTTGGCCAGCACGCCGATTCCGGTCGCGATGGTCAGCAGGATGACCGCGAGGACACGGTAGTCGGAGTTATCGGTTCCTTCCGCCTCCCAGAACCGCTGATCGTAGGCACGCCGCGCCTCCTCCACGTCGCGGGACGTGTACTCGGAACCACCGCGCCGGTTCCGATGTGCCTCCACCTCCATCCAATGGGTCATCCAGGCAGCGACGTCCACCAGCGCACTGGCGAGCGTGTGGCGGCCCTCGTCCGTGAGGCGCTGGGGGACCCGGTAGGGCGGCAATGACTCGCCCTCCGGGCCGTCGGTTCCGCCGTTGTTGTTGACCACGGTGGTCATG
Source organism: uncultured Actinomycetota bacterium (assembly GCA_963841985.1). GTDB lineage: Bacteria > Actinomycetota > Actinomycetes > Mycobacteriales > Pseudonocardiaceae > Pseudonocardia. Next base: position 66,064 of record CAWJFD010000023.1, on the reverse strand, counting down.
AGTTGCCCCTTCCCGGTCTGCCGTCGGGCACTCCCGTGCGATGGGATGAGTCCCGCTCGGCGACCAGAGCGTTCGCTCGAGCAGCAGGTGCTCGGCAGCCGTCGGTTACCAAGAGTGACCATAGCAGAATGCTGGACGTCAGTATGCATTTTGCGGATCAGATCATCCAGCAACTTCATGCATCCGTTCGATGACTAATTGTCATCATCGCGGGGGATCTCTAGGCCGCATGGCGTAGTTTCTTGGTAACTCAAGGTGAGAACGAAGCATCCGTGCCGCGGGATCTTCACCCGAGCGGTGGCAACACGGAGCGTGACAGACCCGTCCGGCTGGCCACGTTCTGCGCCGACCCATATGCTCGTCGCACTATGCAACTTTCATTTCGAGATGAGACGCCGGGCTGGAGCGGTCATTCAGGCTGCGGCAGGGCGACATGACATCCCCACATGCGGCCGAGGCGCCGCACGGTACCGGCGAGGTTATGAATGCGGCTGCCTCCCGTCGCCAGTTGCACACCGAGCTGCAACGCCTGCGCCTCGATGCCGGGCTCACGCAGACCGAGGTAGCCAGGGCTCAGGAATGGTCTCCTTCGAAGGTTCATCGGATCGAAAAGGGGCATGTGTCGGTCGCCAAGCCCGACCTACTGGCGCTCCTGGGCCACTACGGCGTCAAGGATCAAGACGTCATCGACAATCTGCTCGCGCTCGCGCGGCTGTCCCGCAACCAGCCGATGCCGTTCCGCAACTACCGGGACATCTTCTCCCCAGAGATCATTCGGTTCTGGGGATACGAGTCGTCAGCCGCCTGGATAGGTGAACTCGAAATGCTCGTCGTGCCTGGACTCCTGCAGACCCCGGAGTACACGCGGGCCTTGATCCGTGAAGTGCACGGAATCGACGATGACGGCAAGTTGAGCAGGTTTGTCGAATCGCGCCGAGAGCGACAGCAGATCCTTGAGCGGTCGCCGCCGCCGATGTTGTCGTTCATGCTCGACGAGGCAGTCCTCGCCCGTGTGATCGGCGGCTCGGCGGTCATGAAGGCGCAGCTTGCCCATCTCCTTCGGCTCGCTGACGCGCCGACCACGACCATCCGGATCCTACCGCTCGCGCGCGGGGGGCATGCGGGGCTGCGCGGCGCTTTCGTGTTGCTGAGATTCGCCTCCGAGAATGATCCGGACATCGTCTACATCGAGAGCCGACTCGGTGACTCGATCTTCGAAAATGATGTTGCGGTCACCGGGAACTACCGCGGCATCTTCAGCGATCTTGAAGAGCGGGCCGCGCTGGCTGATCAGCTCGAATTTTACGTGGAACGGGCGCTTGACAAACTGGCGGATTGAGATCCGAACGCGCTGTGCAGTCGAAATGGTGAGCACCGTCACTCGTCCAGCTCAAATGACCGACCCCGGCCGGATTCTACGATGAGGCGCGAACCGATCCGTTCGTCCCCAACGGTCAACGGTCAGCGGTCAGGTGTCGGGGTCGACAGCAGGGGGTCTCAGTGGTTGACCATTGCCCCGCGCCACACTTGTGGCGCAAGAGCACGAAGAGTCAATTCGGGAGTTGCGTGGAGGTTCGATTTGTGGCCGGCAAGGTCCATGTCCGCAACTCACGGGAACCTGAGGGTCCTGTTCTGGTCTTCATGCCGGGTGAATGGTCTGCTTTCCTGGCCGGAGCGAATGAGCGCGAGTTCGACGGCCCGCTCCACTGAGCCTCTCTCCGTGAGAACGGAGATCTCAGGGACGCAGCGGTGTGCAGCGCGGGCCTGCCTCCGGGGGATGAGGTCGGGGGTGATGCCGCGGGGGCCGGGCACGATCTCGACGTGCGCGCCGAAGGCCTGCATGGTGCGGCGCTTCTCCGCGGCGAACGCGTCGGAGGTGACGATGTGCAGCGGGTATCTCGTTGGGTTCTGCGCGAACGGCACCGTCGCGCAATAGGTTCGCGCGAAGGTGCCGTTCGCGCGCAGGTGATTCACGAGCACCCGGAGGTGTGGGCGAGTGGGCGCGGGCGGGGCGGGTGGTCTAGAGATCGAGGACGAGAAGGGGAGTGCGGGAGCGGGAGACGCAGATCATCATGCAGCCGCCGGTCCGCTTCTCCTCGTCGGTGAGAACCGAGTCGCGGTGGTCGGGCGTGCCGTCGAGCACCGGGGTCTCGCAGGTGCCGCAGGTGCCCTCGGCGCAGGAGGACAGCACCCCCACACCGGCGTCCTCGACGACGTCGAGGATCGAACGGTCGGGCGGCACGGTGAGGGTGAGCTCGCTCTGCGCGAGGTGCACCTCGAACGCCTCGGCCAGCGCGGGCTCGGTCAGCGGTTTCGCGCTGAACCGCTCGACGTGCAGCGAACGCGCGGGCCAGGCCGCGCAGCGCTGCTCGACGGCGGCGAGCAGCGGCTCCGGTCCGCAGCAGTAGACGAGGGTGCCCGGCCGCGGCACGCCCAGCAGCGTGTCCAGGTCGAGCAGCCCGGTCTCGTCCTGCGGGGCGACGGTGACGCGGTCGCCGTGGTGGGCGAGCTCGTCGAGGAAGGCCATCGACGCCCGCGTGCGGCCGCCGTACACCAGTTGCCAACGTGCCCCGCGCGCCTCGGCCGCGGCGATCATCGTGAGGATCGGGGTGATCCCGATCCCGCCGGCGACGAACAGGTACTCGTCCGCCTCGACCAGCGGGAAGTTGTTGCGCGGGCCGCGCACGCGCACGGTGTCGCCGACCTGCAGGTGGTCGTGCACGTACAGCGAGCTGCCGCGGCCGCCGGGGTCCCGCAGCACGCCGAGCCGCCACAGATGGTGGTCGGTCGGGTCACCGCACAGCGAGTACTGCCGGGTCGGTGCCCGGCCGAGCATCAGGTCGACGTGCGCACCCGGGGTCCACGCGGGTAGTGGGTGATCGTCCAGCTCGCGCAGCAGGAGGGCGACGACGCCGTCGGAGACGCTCTGCTTGTCCTCGACGCGCACGTCGGCTTCGAACTCGCGGGTCATCACGGTGACGGCCGTGGTGCGATGCTGCACGGTCTCCAGATGTGCGGGATGTTCGGCCGTCGTCACGGCAGGCGAGCCGGCTGATCGGGTGATCCGGCCGGCCGGCACGGAGAACGACAGCGGCAGCCGATCCCAGACATACATGTTGGGGGTGGTGCGGTAGCGCACCGGTTGCCCGGAGATCGTGTAGTCGCCGAGCACCGGGAGCGCTTCCTCGAGCGCGACCTTGGCCTCGAGTCGGGCGAGCGGCGCGCCGAGGCAGCCGTGGATGCCCTCGCCGAAACCGAGATGCCGGAAGCGGCCGCGGGTCACGTCGAACCGGTCGGGGTCGTCGAACCGGCGCTCGTCGCGGTTCGCGGCGCCGTAGACCAGCACGACCCGCCCGCCGGCCGGGATGGTCGTCCCGTGCAGCGTGATCTCGCGAGCCGTGGTGCGCCCGACGAGCTGCAGCGGGGTGGCGATGCGGATCGCCTCCTCGACGGCGTCGGGGATCAGGTCCGGATTCGCCCGCAACAGCTCCCGCTGGTCGGGATGCTCGGCGAGCAGCTTGAACAGCGTGCCGGTGAGCCCTGCGGTGCTCTCCACCCCGCCGAGGAACAGCACCATCATCAGCCCGAGGATCTCCGAAGCCGGCTGGATGTGTTCCTCGGCGAACGGCACGCCGTCGATCTCGGCGGTGACGAGGGTGGTCACCAGGTCGGCACGCGGGCTGCGCCGGCGCTCCTGGAGCAGGTCGACGAAGTAGCTCTGGATGCCGGTGGTCGCGGCTTTCGCCACCGGCGTGAGCCGGGCGTCGTCGGGCTTGCGGTCCTTGAGCTCGTGGATCCACCGCTCCAGCTGGGCGCGCCCTTCGGCGCGGGCCGACGGCAGGCCGAGCAGGTCGAAGAACACCTCGTTGGGCATCGGCCAGGCCAGCTCCTTGGCCAGGTCCACGCTGCCCCGATCACGCCAGACGTCGATCAGCCCGCGCACCACCGACCGCACCGCGTCCTCGCGTTCGGCGACGCGGTTGGGCAGCAGCTGCGGCTGCACGATCCGGCGGATCTGGTCGTGGCGCGGGTTGTCGATGTCCGGCAGGAAACCCGGGCCGCTCTGGTCCTTCGCGGTGTCGTCGATGTCGATGCCCTCGAAGGACAGGAACGTCTCCGGGTCCGTTGCCGCCGCGCGGACGTCCTCGAAGCGCGACAGCGCCCACCAGCCCCACTTCCTGCTGTGGAACACCGGGGCCTCGTCGCGCATCCAGCGGTAGACCGGGAACGGATCGGCCTGGAACTCGGCGCTGAACGGGTCGTACTCCATGACCTTCGAGGCACCACTGCTCACGCCGGCCTCCGCTCTCGTCGAGGTGTCGACAAGATTCTGACGGGTGCCGGAAGCCTTGTGTCGGCTTTGCCGTCGAGCCTTCCGTCAGCGCGTCGAGATCACGGCACCGGGCTGTTGCTCCGCTCGTGGTCGGGGACGGGGAACGGGCGGGCCACTGGCGGACGAGATGGTCGCCGATGGCCGCGCCGAGCTTCCGCCGAAGGGTCGTGCAGGGGCGATCGTGGCGGTGCGGCGGTCGCCACGGCACGTCGGGTGTGCGCGCGGCCGCGGCGATCTCCACCCGCAGCCGGTCGATCGCGGCGAGCAGCGCCCCGTGCTGTTGCCATGCGGCCGGATCGACGTGCGGATCGATCATCAGCAGCGCCCCGAGCCGGTCGCGACGCCTCCCGAGCTCGGCGAGCCGCTCGTCCACATGGTCGCGGGCATCGAGCTCGGTCCCGAAGGTGCCGGGGGCGACGGCGTGCACCGCGGCCGCGACGGCGTCGAGCGCGTCGGCCAGCGCGCCGGCGGCCGCCGGTTCGTACGCCCTGTCCGCGGCGTCCTCGGCGAGGTAGTAGGTGCGGTCGAGCAGCGCGCGGGCCAGGTTGCGCAGCCCGATCTGGGCGTGTTCGAGCGCGGTGAGCGCGGTGCGTAGCTGGGGCTGGGCCTCGCGGGCGAGGTACCCGCGAGGGTTGAGCCGCGAGCTCTGCTCGGTGCGGGCCAGGCCCCTGTCGGCCCGGTACACCTCGGAGCCGAGATCACGGGCCTGGCCGAGGGCCTTGTCGGCGGCCGCCCTGGTCCACTCGCCACGCAGGCTCCCGGCGAGGTCGCGGGCGTAGCCGGCCATGTGGTCGGCGAGTTCGCTGATCGCGTCGCGGGTGGGCTGGATGTAGAGCGGCGGCGCGATCACGAGGTTGATGACGACACCGATGGCCGCACCGATCAGCGTCTCGACCACGCGCCCGAGCGCGGCGGACTCGGCGCCGCCGACGGCGAGCACCAGCATCGCGCTGATCGCCACCTCGGGCAGGTGCGGGCCGAGGCGCAGCAGCCGGCCGGCGATGAGACAGACCGCGACGACCGCGCCCAAGCTCCACCAGGTCAGCCCGACCACGTGCGCGAACCCGACGGCGACCAGCACTCCGGCCACCACGCTGACGATGCGCTCGCGGCCGTGCGCGACGGTCTCGTACATGGTCAGCTGCACGACCAGCAGCGCGGTCAGCGGCGCGAGGATCGGTTGGTCGCTGGTGTGCAACCAGTCCGCCACGACGAAGGAGGCGACCGCGGCCATCGTGGTCTTCGCCGTTCGCAGTCCGGGGGTGCGGCCGCGGCGGAACAGGCGGTTCGAGCGGGCGCGCAGAGCATTCAGGAACCGGTGCAGGTGCACCACTTTCGCTTGCCTTTCGTGAGTCGGTCACTACGGTGCGAACCACGCTGTCCAACTCGATAACTATCTCAAGCGGGGTAAAGGTGCCCGACTGAGAGCAGCGTCATGCCCGACCGCTCCACCGCTCGTCCATGATCGCCGGGGTGCCGGAGTCCCGTCCGTGAGCGTCCCGCACCGCAGGTGCTGGCCACCGGCCGGTCAGGTGGTGGGCGGATCTCCGGCCCAGGCTGCTCGGAGCAGGCGGGTCAGACCGTTCGGGGTGACCTCGACCGGGTTGGCGTAGGGGTTGGCGATCACCTGGTCCACGATCCGCGGGATGTCCGCGTCCGCCATCCCCAGCTCGCGCAGCGAGCGCGGGGCGCCGAGCTCGGCGGCCAGGTCCCACAGCCGGCGGGCGGGGTCGACCGTGCCGCCCAACGCCCTCGACAGTGCCGCTACCGCCTGCGGCGCCGCCGGTTGGTTGAAGGCCAGCGCGTGCGGAAGCACCACGGTGTGGGTCGGTGCATGCGGTAGGTCCAGGGTGCCGCCCAGGCTGTGACAGAGCTTGTGGTGCAGCGACATCGTGGTCGATCCGAGGCACGCCCCGCACAGCCATGCTCCGTACTGGGCGCGGGTGCGCGCGTCGAGGTCGGTGCTGGTCTCGACGATCGTCGGCAGCGCGCCGGTGAGCGCACGCACCCCTTCCTCGGCGATCAACGAGACGATCGGGGTGGCGTCGGGGGCGTACAGGGCCTCGACGGCATGGGCGACGGCGTTCATCCCACTCGTCACCGACAGGCCGGCGGGCAGCGTGCGGGTGAGCTCCGGGTCGTAGATCACGCTCTTGGGCAGCACGCGGGGATCACGCCCGGTGCGCTTCTGCCCGTCCTGGGTGAGCCCCCATACCGGGGTCATCTCCGAGCCGGCGTAGGTGGTCGGCACGGCGACCACCGGGATCCCGTGTTCGAGCGCGATCGCCTTGCCCAGCCCGATGGCCGATCCGCCGCCGACCGTGACGCAAACGTCGGCCCCCAGCTCGCGGGCCCGGTCGCGGGCCCGGTCGGCCACCTCGATCGGCACGTGCATCCGCGCCTCGGCCAGCACCCCGGCCGCCCGGTCGCCGAGCGCCTCGGCGATCCTCCGGCCGGTGTCGGGCCGCCCTGGACCGCACAGCACCAGCGCCCGGCGCAGTCCGAGCCGGTCGATCTCGGCGGGCAGCGAGGTGATCGCGCCCGCGCCCATCACCACCCGCATGGGCAGCGCCTGGTAGGTGAAGGCGAGGCCGGTGGTCGTCATGGGGTGGTCTCCTCGTGGCTGGGCCCGTACCGCGGTGGTCGGCGTGGTGGGCTCGGACGGCTCGCTGACAGGCCTTCTCGCAGCGTCACCAGGCCATTCATCGGCATGGTTATAGTCGATCGGCTCCGCCGGCGGCGGGCTGGTGATCAGCGGGGAGGGTGGGACATGGGCGACTCCGAGAAGGACGTCGAGGCCATCGTCGAGCTGGAACGGCAGCGCTATGCGGCGATCGTGGCCCGGGATTTCGACGGCTTCGCGGCGGTGTGCCACCCGGAACTGATGTACACGCATTCGACCGGCGTGACCGACAGCCTCGACTCGTACCTGGCGAAGTGTCATGAGGGCTTCTACGTTTACCACCGCGTCGACCATCCGGTGGAGCGGATCGTCGTGACCGGTGACGCGGCGCTCGTGCTCGGTGAGATGAATGCGGATCTCACGGCGGGGGGAGTTCGCAAGCAGCTGCGGAACTCGTCGCTGGCCGTCTGGGTGCGCGTGGGCGAGTCCTGGAAGCTGATCGCCTATCAGCCCACCCCCAAAGCCTGATCGGGCGATACCCCCGCGCCGGTCGGGAATCGAGACGCCCCCGGCCTCCCCGGTTCGGGTGCAATCGCTTACCCGATCGGCTCTACCTCAAAAAGGGTACAGCATCCGATTTGCTTTTTACGCAGGTGATCCCCGACAATCATGGCGACCACATCGTGTTCGACATGGATGGAAGATACAGCCGTGGCTCAGCAGGTGAATGTTGTGTTCGTCGACGATCTCGACGGTTCGGAAGCGGCCGAGACCGTGTCGTTCGGTCTGGACGGTCGCCAGTTCAGCATCGATCTCTCCGCCGGTAACGCCGCCCAGTTGCGGGAAGCGCTGGCCTCGTTCGTTGCGGCCGCCCGGCGCGGTGACTCGCGTTCTCGCGGCCGCGCGCCGATCGCGGCCGGTGCGCGCCGCCCCGGGGCCGGGAAGGAGATCGCCGCCATTCGGGAATGGGCGAAGGCGAACGGCCACGAGGTCTCCGACCGTGGGCGCATCTCCAAGACCGTCCTGGAGGCTTACGGCAATCGCGATGCGGCGGCCGCGGTGGACAAGAGCCCGGCGAAGAAGTCGTCCCGGAAGGGATGAGTCAGGACCCGACGTCACTTCGAATTCGACGCAACGTCGCCCTGGTGCGGTCCGGGGTGACGGTCGGGTCGTTGAGACGGTCCATGATGTCCGTGAACTGCGCGACGTCCGCGGCATCGTGCAGATAGCGGGCGCTGTCGAGCTGTTCGAGGTAGACGACCTCGGGTTCGGTCGGGCTCCGCAGGCGCACGATGCTGAACGACGGGCCCGGCGGGCGCCTGCTGTTCGTCGTGACGATCCGGATCGTCACGGTGGATCGCTCGGTGAGCGCGATCAGCTTGTCCAATTGCGCTCGGGCTTGTGTCGTCGTGAGAAGTGGCGGAGCCAGCGTTCGCTCGTCGAGAACGGCGCACAGCTCGGGTGCCTCGGCTGAATCGAGCAGGTTCTGGCGGGTGATCCGCAGCTCGACGCGCCGCTCGATGTCGTCGGGATCGGCGTGAACCGTTCCGATGACGGCACGGGCGTAGTCAGGGGTCTGGAGCAGGCCAGGAACGAATTCCGGCTCGTAGGTTCGGATCATCGACGCCCGTTGTTCGAGAGCGAGGTAGGCGGCGAACCAGTCCGGCACAAGATCGGTGTAGCGCTCCCATTGGCCGGGTCGGGTCATGATCGGTCCGGTGCGATGCTTCCGGACCGGTGCCTGGCATGTACTCGGATCAGCATAAGACGACCATGTTTCCGGTGATTTGTCGGTCGGGGCCAAGCAGTGTTTCGCGAGTGGCCCGGCCGGCGCAAGGTCTCAGGGCCGACCGAAGAAGTCCGACAATGTCTCCTGCAACGCACGGGCACAGTGTTTCGGCACCCCGTGACCGCGCCGCGGGAAGATCTTCAGGACCACGTCCGGTAGCAGGTCGGCGGTCTCCCGCAGCGTCTCGGCAGGGAAGAACGGATCCCGCGCCCCGCCGAGCAGCAGCGCGGGTACCCGCATGTCGGGCAGCCGGTTTCGGGTGTCGTGGGCGAGCGCGGCCGCCACGGTCGTCCGGAAGTCGGCGAGTTCCTGACCGCTGGGGGTCCTCCCCGTGCCGCCGAGCAGCGCCCTCGCGAGCCACTGCGCCACGGCGCCGTCGACCGCCGAGGCTCCGAGCGAGCCTCGCAGGTCGCGCCAGCGTTTCGTCTCGGCGTACTCGAGCCAGCGGGTGCAGAGCTCCCGGCCGCGGGCGGCGATCCGGGCGCCGGTGACGACGAGCGCGAGGCGCTCGACGGTGTTCGGGTGGTCCAGTGCAAGGTGCTGGGCAACGAGCCCGCCGGTCGACAGGCCGAGCAACCGGAACCGACCGAGTTCGGCGCCCAGCACGGATCCGTACTCGGCCGCGATGTCCCGGGTGCTCGCGCCCGCTGCCATACCCCGCGGGCGTTGCACCACGTAGACGGTGTGTCGGGGGAGCAGTGCGCTGAACCCGTGCGTGTAGGCGGCGACGACCAGGCCGCTGGGTACCGTGCTGTCCAGCGCCATGCCCGGCAGGACGACGAGTGGCTCCGGACCCGCCCCGATCCGCACGTAGGGAAAGCGACCGCGAAGCAGCCCGGCCGCGGTCGGCCGCCGACGGTCCCGGGCCCACGAGGCCACGTCGATCAGCCACGCGTTCATCGATGCACCTCCGCGGTTCCGGGGATGTCGACGATCCTCGGCCATCCGGCGGCCGCCCGGCAGCGGGTCGACCCGGTTCGAGCGCAGGGTCAGCCCTGTACGGCAGGATCGTCGATCATGACGTGGTCGGCGGCCCAGGAACCGGGCCACACCTCCGCTTCCGCCGCTCCGTGGCGGAGGCGTCGGCACAGGCCGACAGGCAGCTGCGGGGCGATGAGGAGGGGGCTCAGTCCGCTGGCCGCGGTGTGTGGCTCGAGAGCGGCCACGACCCCGGTCACGCCGAGTGTGGCTTCGCAGGGGATGAAGGCGGCGGCGCCGCCGACCACGGTATCGGTGACGGGATGGCCGAGGGGTGAGCCCACGGCGCCGACGGCGCAGACGACGGTCTGCAGCTCGATGGCCCGCGCCTTGGCGCAGCCGAAGACGCGGTAGTAGCCCGACGACATGTCGGTCTTGGCCGGGACGATGACGAGGTCGAGGTCGAGTGTGGCCAGGCGGGCCCACAGCGCGGTGAGCTCGACGTCCAGGCAGACGACGATGGCGATCCGCAGGCCCTCCCACGGGATGACGGTGATGGTGTCGCCCGGGACGAGCAGCCAGCCGTCCGGGTTCTCCTCGCTGGGTGTGAGGCACAGCTTGTCCTGGGTGAAGACCCCGCCGTCGGGCAGCAGCAGCCAGGCGCGGTTGACGTGCTGCACGGCGCCGTCGACCCCGCCCGCGACCGCGTACGGCATGGTGCCAGGGAGCAGGGCGACGTCGTAGCGTGCGGGTAGCGGTGCCACGGCGGCCAGCGCCTGCTCGGTGAGCGAGGCCAGCCAGGGGATCTGCTGGGGCAGCGGCAGGCCCACAGGCGCGAAGCCGAGCCACTGGGCGCAGGCGAACTCCGGGAGGACGAGCAGCCGCGCGCCTGCGGCCTGCGCCTCCGCCATCCGGGCCTCCACGATGCCCACCCACTCGGCGAGAGACGTCGTGGGTGGTTCGAGGTTGGCGGCCCAGAGTGCCGCGGTGAGCGTGTCCATGTGCACATCCTCGACGAAAACGGCTGAACCGCCTGCTGGAAATGCCAGAATGTCGAAGGTTTCCACCCCGCGGTGGGATCTCGACGTCGAGGAGAGCTGCTGGTGACATCCGCAAGTACACCTGAACGTCCGGCGGGCGCGGGCACCGAGCCGTCGCGGATGGTCCTTCCACCCCGGTCCGCGGGGCGGAACACGGTGGTGAAGCTGTTCGTCGTCGTCCCGTTCCTGGCCCTGCTCGCCGCCGTGCCCGTGGCCTGGGGATGGGGGCTGACCTGGATCGACATCGTGTTGGCCGTGTTCTTCTATTTCTTCACACTGGCCGGTACGACCGTCGGATTCCATCGTTACTTCACCCACCGTTCATTCAAGACGGGTCGACCGCTGCGCGTCGGTCTGGCGATCGTGGGCAGCATGGCCTTCCAGGGGCCGATCATCACCTGGGTCGCGGACCACCGCCGGCACCACGCTTTCACCGACAAGGAAGGTGACCCGCATTCACCGTGGTTGTTCGGCACCACATGTGCGGCGGTCGCCCGCGGCTTCTGGCACTCGCATTTCGGGTGGTTGTTGCATCACGAACGAACGAACCCGGCGCGCTTCGCCCCCGATCTGCTCGCCGACCGCGACGTCGTGGCCGTCAATCGGCTGTTTCCGTGGTGGACGGTGCTCAGCCTGGCCGCGCCCGCACTTATCGGCGGTGTGATCAGCTGGTCGTGGTGGGGCCTGTTGACCGCCTTCTTCTGGGCCGGGCTGGTACGGATCGGGGTGCTCCACCACGTCTCGTGGTCGGTGAACTCCATCTGCCACATGATCGGTACCCGGCCCTGGACGCTGCGGGACCGCTCCACCAACTTCTGGCCGCTGGCCATCGTGACCATGGGCGAGTCCTGGCACAACCTGCATCACGCCGATCCGACGTGCGCCCGTCACGGCGTCGCCCGCGGACAGATCGACATGTCCGCGGCCGTCATCGCGATCTTCGAGCGGTTCGGCTGGGCCTACGACGTGCGCTGGCCGACACCTCGACGGCTGGCCCGTCTCGCCGCGGCCCGCGACCGCGGCGGCGAGCTGCCGGCCTAGCGCGCTCCTGGCACCGCGCCGCCGTCGATCGTGCCGATGGTCTCGAATACGACATCTGCCGGACGGCACCACGACAAAAATCATGAGAACGGCCCCCGCGAGCCGCATCACATGCGAGAGCATGTGGTCAGTACCTCTGCGTAGCCTGTCGCAGGTACGAGATCAATTCATGGGAGGAATCCGATCAATGACCGCGCCCACTGATCAGTTCGTCGACATCGCCAAGCGCAGCCAGGAGGCGTTCGCTACCGCGGCCCGCACATGGGTCGATTCAGTGCAGGCGCTTGCCGGCAATGTCGCGTCGAGCGAGACGAAGCTGCCGGATGTGCAGGGCTATTTCGACAGCTACTTCGACATCGTCGAGAAGCTGCTCTCCAGCCAGCGTGACCTCAGCCACCAGTGGATCAGGGCCGCGCTGAAGGCGGGCGAGGCCGTCAGCGAGCAGACGAAGTCCGTACTCGAGCACGCGACCAACGGCAGCGTCAGGGCCTGACGCCCTCCAGGACGGCGGTGCGCACACCACCGCAGCGCACACCCACCGACGACCTCGCCCGGGAAATCCGAGCGGGGTCGTCGCATGTCCGGCCTGTCGTCCTCTTGCGCTCTACCCAGGCCCGCGTCCCGCCGATTAGCGTGCAGCCCATGGATGACGATGCTGGGTCGGAGGCTGTCACCGACGTCGCCACACCCCCGTCGACGCCGTTGGCCCCGGACCGTCCCGTGGTCGACGGCACCGCGAAGTCCTCGGAGGAGATCCGCGCAGAGATGCAGCGGCTGCTCGACGAGGACAGCAGGCATGCCGAGGAGCGGCGCGAGCACGACGGCGAGACCGTCGGTGAGCTCGTCACCAGGATCGAGGCGGGTTCCGCTGCGCCTGCCGGCCGGGACCAGGCCGCCGGGACGCCCGGCCGGACCGGCCCGGCGTCGCCGACCGGCACCGGACAGGGCCGCATCGAACGGGTGCGCGCGGCGGTGCCGGAGAAGGTCGCGGCCGCGACGGGCACCGTGCAGCGGCGACCCGACGTGTTCGCCGGCCTCGCCGTCGTGCTCGTGGCGATCCTGCTCGTCCGCCGGTGGCTCTCCCGTAGATGATCAGGGCTCCTGGAAGAGCGGCCCGTCGAGGTACTTGAGTCCGGAGTCGACCTGAGCGGTGAGGACCCGCCTGCCCCGGCCCAGGCGGCGGGCGAGGCTGAGCGCGGCCACCAGGTTGGCGCCCGTGGACGGTCCGGAGAAGAGCCCCTCGATCCGGGTGGCGCTGCGCGCCATCGCGAAGGCGTCGGCCGTCGACACACTCATGACCTCGTCGACGTCCTCGGGGCCCAGCAGATCGGGGCGGAACCCGACGCCGCCGCCCTCGATGCGGTGGGTGCCGGCGGATCCGCCCGACAGCACGGCTGACTCGGCGGGCTCCACGGCCACTCGGATCATCGTGGGGTAGTGCCGCCGCAGTGCCGTGCTGACCCCGAGCAGGCAGCCGGCGGTACCGACGTAGAGACACAACGCGTCGACGGGGCCGGGGATCTGCCCGGCGGCCTCCTCGCCGAGGGCGAGGTAGCCGGCCACCATGTCGGTGTTGGTGAACTGGTCGGTCCGGTAGGCGTCCAGCGATTCGGCCAGTTCTGCGGCCCGGGCCCGCATCCGCGGAATGAGCTCCGGGGTCACGCCCTCAGGGCTGGGGATGATCTCGACGTGGGCGCCGAAGGCCTGCATGGTGCGACGTTTCTCCTCCGCGAAGGCGTCGGAGGTGACGATGTGCAGCGGGTGCCCGCTGACGGCGCAGACGAAGGCCAGTGAGCTGCCCGTGCTACCGCCGGTGTACTCGACCACGGCCTGGCCGGGTCGCAGCCTGCCGGCCCGCTCGGCGCCCTCGATCATGGCCAGGGCCATCCGGTCCTTGTAGGAGCCGGTCGGATTCGCGCCTTCCAGCTTCACCCACACCTCGGCCAGATCGGGATCGACGAGCCGCGTCAACCGGGCGATGGGGGTGTTCCCGATCGCGGCAAGCACACCGTCGGGCATGGCGTTCCTCCTCGGGCGGACGAAATGTGCAGCCATCCTGGTCGATGGCAGGCCGGCGGCCCCCAAGTTCCTCGCACCATCCCACAAGATGGTGTTAGGATGGTTCACGGATGGGAAACGGAAAGCAGTCTCCGACCAGAGCCCACTCCGCGGCGCCGACCAGCTGAGCCGGCGCCGACCGCGCACATCAGAAGAGGACTTCCTCATGGACCACGATCACGCTGCCGGCATGTCCGAAGCACTGAGACTGACCCGCGCGGGGCAGCTCACCGAAGCGTTCGCGCACCTCCAGCGCACGCTGGGGACCACACCGACGACCCCGCCCACCGCGCCAGCACACGGCGGGGGGAGCGGCTCGGCCGCTGGCGCATTCCTTCGCGACAAGCTCCCGGCCGGGCTGTCCGGGCTGCTCGCCGACCTGCCGTCGGGCGTGTCCGGGCTGCTCGCCGATCTGCCGTCGAGCCTGTCCGGGCTGCTCGCCGATCTGCCGGCAGCCGGCCCCAAGGCGGGGCATCCCGGCGCCGCGGCGGCTGCCGCGGCGCCAGGGGGTGAGATCCGGCACCTCACACACACGGAGGCCGCGGGGACACGCAGCTACGACCTCTACGTCCCCACCGGGTACACCGGCCAGCCGATCCCGCTGGTCGTGATGCTGCACGGTGGCAAGCAGGACGCCACCGACTTCGCCGCGGGCACCCGGATGAACGACCTCGCCGAGCAGCACACGTTCCTCGTCGCGTACCCGGAGCAGTCGACCGCCGCCAACCAGGGCGGCTACTGGAACTGGTACTCCGCCGCCGACCAGCACGCCGGCTCCGGTGAGCCGGCGATCCTCGCGGGTATCACCCGGGCCGTGATGGCCGACAACGCCGTCGACGGCACGCGCGTCTACGTGGCGGGGCTCTCGGCCGGGGGCGCGATGGCGGCGGTGATGGCCGCGACCTACCCGGATCTGTTCGCCGGAGTGGGCGTGCATTCCGGGCTGGCCTACGGCTGCGCCCACGACATCGGGTCGGCGTTCGCGGCCATGCGTAGCGGCGGTTCGCCTGCGGCGGGCGGGCGGCTACCGCTGATCGTCTTCCACGGCGACCAGGACGGCATCGTGGCGCCGGTGAACGCGGACAAGCTCGTCAGCGCCCGGCTCGTGAGCGCCGAGACCACGGTGTCGGCCAGCGCCGAGCTCGACGTGAGCGCCGGTCACCGCTGCACCCGAACCGTGCACACCGACGCGGACGGCAGCGTGCTGGTCGAATCCTGGACGGTGCACGGCGGCGGGCACGCGTGGTTCGGCGGCAGCCCGGTCGGGTCCTACACCGACCCGATGGGGCCGGACGCCTCCGCCGAGATGATCCGGTTCTTCATGGGCGAGGGCGCTTAGGACCGGATCACGGCGAGGTGCGGAACGCTGCGAGGCCGCTGTGCCACGCGAGTTCGGTCAGGCCGTCGGCCGGGAACCGTCCGTTGAGTTCGAGCATGATCATGCCGTGGATGAACGCCCAGGCGGCGCGGGCACGGGCGGGGCTGCCGGTAGCGCGCAGCAGGGGAGCGGCGGTGCGTGCCTCGAGCCCTGGTGGCAGGCTTTCGCGGGGTAGCGGGCGTTCGGTCATCAGCCGGTAGACGTGGCGATGGGCCGTGGCAAACCTGCGATAGGCCTCGACGAACGCGCCCATCGGGTCGGCGGCGTCGTGGGTCGCGGCCTCGAACGCGGACGCAGCCTGCTCGAAGCCGTCGATGATGATCGCGGTCTCGAGAGCGGTCTTGTGCGGCAGGTGCTTGTAGAGCGAGGGGGCGCGGATGCCCAGTGCGTCGGCGAGTCGGCGCATGGTCAGGGCGTCCGCGCCCTCGGACTCCAGCAGCTCACGGGCAACGGTGACGATCTCCAGGGCCCGTGTGCTGAGGGATTCAGCCACGTCGGGTGACGGCGGCGTTTTCGGCGGCGTTTTGGGCGGCGTGTTCGGCACGGCGCTTGAGTGCTTCGTTCATGGCGACGAAGGCCGGCAGCGTGTGGCGGTCAAGCGAGCGGGCCATCAGCGGCGCGAGCAACCCCCGGAACTGTTCGTTCTGCCGAAATCGGGTTCCGCCACCGACGCGGGCCTCGAGGAGGAACTCGTGCTCGGCGTCGAGGATGCCGGGGACCGCGATCCGGCCGAGCCAGCGCAGCCGATGGTCCCGGCTCACCTCGAGCACGGTGGGCGTGAGCGTCACCGCACGTGCACCGACCGGCTGCATCCGGACGGTGAGCCTGCCGCCCACCTCGGCGGGACCGTCGGCGCGGACGATGAACGGGTTCCACTCCGGATAGGCGGAGAAATCGGTGAGGACCTGCCACACCTGCTCCGGGCGGGCGTCGATGTCGATGGTGCTGGCGAGTTGCTTGCTCATGGCGGCTCCAAGCTAACAGTGTTAGCCGATGATGGGCCAACGCCGTTAGCTTGGCAAGACCTACTCAGGAAGCGGTGGTCATCGGCTCCTCGCCGAACCGTTCGGTCGTCCCCGTCACCACGTCGCAGGCGGCCAGCAAGGCCGTGCCGAACCGGCCTGGTGCGCTGACGAAGGCGCCGTGGTCGGCGTCGATCTCGATCACCGTGTTGTCCGGCAGTGCGGTGGCGAGCCTGTACTGGCGCCGTGGCGGGACCACCTGGTCGCGCATGGTGATGACCGACGCGGTGGGGACATCGATCGTGCCGGCCCAGTCGTGGGAGGAGAACCGGTATCCGGCTTGCGCGGCGGCCAGCGCGTCGAGCAGCGTCGTGCGGCGCATCTGCGCGAGCGCCCACGCGCGGCCGGCCGCGTCGACGTCATGGTCCAGCAGTCCGGCGCCGAGCAGGTCGGCCCCGAGCGGGTAGAAGGTGGGCGACCACCCGATCGCGACGGCGGCGCCGGGCAGCAAAATCGCGACCGTCCGTTCCCACGGCGACCCGCAGACGTTGCGCGCCGTGGAACACAGCACCAGGCCGGAGACCAGGTCCCCGTGCCGCTGCCACACCAGCTGGGCGACGAACCCGCCCATCGAGTAGCCGACCGGGATGATGTGGTCGAGGCCGAGCGCGTCGCTCACTGCCGCCACGTCGTCCGCGCAGTCCTCGAGCTCGAAGCGGGAGCTGCGCGGGCCCTCGCCGTGTCCGCGCATGTCGAAGCAGACGACGCGGTAGCGCTCCGCGAGGATCTCGGTCACGCCGGACCAGTTGAGCTCGGCGTTCAGCGTCGCGCCGTGCAGCAGGACCAGCGTCGGCGCACCGGGAGGGCCGGCCGCGTCCCATACGACGAAACGTCCCCGACCAGGCAAGTCCACGGTCCGCCGCTGTGCGACGTCCGCCATGGACCGCAGGTTTGTCCGGTTCATCGGGCACCCCTTTTCTCAGCGCCGGCCGTGACCGTGCGTCGAGCATTGCCGCATTGTTACTCAAGAGTTGCCTTCAGGGAAACATCTACGGGCGAATACGGTATGGAGCGTTACCGGAGCTCGATGCCGTGCGGCCCGTCGTAGATCACTTCGCCGTCCGTCACCCGACGTCCGAGGCCGTGCGGGCGCGTGCCGGGAGCGCGTCCCGGGCGTGCCGAGCGGCGGAGCCGGCGTTCCTCGTCGACTCCACCATGGCCTGCGGTCGGCCGTGGAACTGGACGGTCGAGCGGTAACCGTCGGTGATCGCCCGACGCCGGAATTCGCTCCGTCGAACTTTCGCCACGGCCGTCCGCCATCGCGGTCGCCGAGCACGCGCGCCCGGTGCTCGCGCCCGGGATGGAGAGGGATCTTCTGATGCGGCTCGTGGACGGGTCATCGGCGGAGGGGAAGGTCCGCCACCGCCGCAGCTACCGTGCCCTCGAACGCGCGACCGCCGTCGAGCCGGCGTCTCTACGTGAGCTCGCGGAAGAACAGCGTGATCGATTCAGCGGCGTCGCGGAGGACGTGACCAAGGCTCTGCACGGCGTGGGCGGCTGACGTCGGCTGGGTGATGATGTAGAAGATGACCAGTGCCAGCGCGAGGAATCCCACAACTCTCTGCATGTCGTCACCGTCTGATCCGAGATCGTGCGCGGTATCGGATCTGCCAGCGTAGTCCCGTTGTGGGCGTCCGCATACGCCGTCAGCGGGATGATGCCCCCATCGAGACCCGACCCGGCCGGCGGTGAATGCGAATTCGATGACCCCCGCGATTCAGGCCGAACGGCGGAGCGGACCCTCGGTGTCCGTCGCGAGATACTCCTGAATCGCCGGGGCGGTCCGTAAACGGGCGAGAGCGCGGGCCCTGGTCGGACCGATACTGCCGACGGGCATCGCGAGCAGCTCGCCGATCTCGTAGTAGTTCCGTCGCTGATCGCCGGTGAGGAGCAACAGCAGATCGCGATGGGTCCGGGGCAGGTGCGCCAGACCGTCTCGCAGCACCCGTGCCTGCTCGGCGCCCAGCAGCTGGGCGTCGACCTCGACGTGGTCGTCGATGCTGCTGTCGAAGTTCGAGTGGTCGAGGGGATCGACCGGATCTGTCCGGCGTTGGTTGCTGGCCAGCCGCAGACTCTCGTGCCGGGCCGTAGCGCCGATCCATGCGGGTAGGGCCCTGGGTTCGCGGATGCGGCCGAGGTGTTCGACGAGCCGCAGGCAGACCGTCTGGCCGACATCCTCGACGTCCGCGTCGTTGAGCCGGTAGCTCCGCGCGATCGCGCGGACGTACGGCAGGTACCGGCTGACGAGCCCGGCCCATGCCCGGCGTTCGCCACGGAGGGCGTCGGCGACCAGCACCCCGATATCGGTGGCCTCGCCCGGGTCGGCGGGCGGATCGGGCGATCTCCTCGTGGAGCCCGACGCATCGGACGTGATGGCGGTGGTGGAGCGGATCCGTTTCATGCGATCTCCGGTGCGACCTCGGAAGGATTGCGCTGTCGTGGTCACACAGGGTGGATCGAATCCGGCGACGAGGCGATGGTGGTGGCACCCGCGAAGGTGGGTGAAAACCCGACTCGGCGAGGTGGGAAAACGCCCGCACTGCTGCCGCACCGGTTGTGTGGGCGACCAACGTCATCGCCTTTGCGTTGATCTTCTGGGAGCTCGAGCGCGGTGGCCCGGTGGCCCGCACCCAGCTCGCGCGGACGGACCTCCCGCTTGCGGACCTCCGGTTCACCCACGACGAGGACCACGACACCGTCGTCGAGGTGGCCGAATGCCGCTCAGCAATCGGGCCAAGGCGCTCATGGGCATCGAGGCAACGGCCGCGCTGCTCACGTCGTTGATCGTCGTATCGCGGGCGATCGGCGCGCTCGGATAGAGGCCGGTATCAAGGGGGAGCGGAATACTGGAGGCGCTCCGCCGCTTGTTGTGCCTACAACTACTTGGAGGTGTCGGGATGACAGGGACGACAGTGGCTCCGAAGATCGACGTGCGGCGGGCCGACGACCGGTACGCCACCCGGATCCCCTGGCTGGATTCGCACCACTCCTTCTCGTTCGGCCAGCACTACGACCCGAACAACACCCACCACGGGCTCCTGCTGGTGAACAACGACGACATCGTGTCGCCGGGCACCGGGTTCGACACCCACCCGCACCGGGACATGGAGATCGTGACCTGGGTGCTGCAAGGGTCGCTGGTGCACCAGGACTCGACCGGGCACTCCGGGGTGATCTACCCGGGCCTCGCGCAGCGGATGAGCGCCGGCCGCGGGATCCTGCACTCGGAGAAGAACGACTCCTGGCGGCTGCAGGGCGGCGACAGCCACTCCGACCCGGTGCATTTCGTGCAGATGTGGGTCGTGCCCGACGAGTCCGGGATCACCCCGGGTTACGAGCAGCGCGAGATCGACGCCGACCTGCTGTCCGGCGCCCTGGTTCCGGTGGCTTCCGGTATGGAGCGTCACGACGGGGCGACCGCGATCCGGATCGCCAACCGCTACGCGGCCCTGCACGCGGCGCGGTTGCAGCCAGGGCAGAGCGTCGAGCTGCCGGAGGCGCCGTTCCTGCACCTGTTCGTGCCGAGGGGCGAGGTTGTGCTCGAGGGGGCCGGGACGCTGGTCGCGGGTGACGCGGTGCGGTTCACGGCGACCGGTGGTCAGCGGGTGACCGCCGCGGAGCCGGCGGAGATCCTGGTGTGGGAGATGCACGCGACGATGGGCTGATCCCGGGTCGGATGCGGTTCAGGCCGTGATGCGGGCGAGGCGGCCGGCGATTCCACCGAGCAGGGCGGCGGACGCGTTGCGGCTGACGGCGTCCAGGAACACCGGTCCCGGTATCCGCCAGAGCAGGACGTCGGATTCGGCCGTCACGGTCGCGTTGCGCGTGGTGTGGTGCACGATGCCGATCTCCCCGAAGTAGTCCGGCGCGACGAGGTCGTTGACCCGCCGGATCGTGCCGGCCGCTTCGTGATCCACCGCAGCGCGGCCCTCGACGAGGACGAACAGGTCGTCGGCCGGGTCGCCCTGGCGCAGCAGCACGGAGCCGGCGGCCGCCCGCTCCGGCTGCGCGAGGGCCGCGAGCCGTTCCAGGCCGGTGTCGTCGGCGCCGCTGAGCAGCTGCAGCCCCCGCAACAGCGCCACTCGCGGAGCCAGCGAGCGGCGGATGCGATCGAGCTGGGCGTTCAGGCCCGGCACCAGAGCGAGTGCCGCGGCCGCGATGGTCACCGGTACGATACCGACGATCACCAGCGTCGGTATCAGGCCGAGCAGGTCGACGAGCACCGGCGCGAGCAGCGTGCCGGTCGCGGTGCCGACGGAGGTCAACGACAACGTCAGCCCGGCCACCCGGCCCAACAACGGCGGGGCGACGAGTCGCTGAATGGCCGTGTTGACCAGTACGTCGAGGCAGATGATCGCGATGCCCTCCACGACCAGCACCGCGTAGGCGATCACCGGCAGCCGGGCCGCGGCCAGCGACGCCAGCGGGAACCCGGTGAGGAGCACGAGCACCGCCGCGGTGGTCCGGGTCCGGGAGCTGGTGGCCAGCCGCGCGCTGACCGCGGCTCCGGCGACGCCGCCGATCCCGGACGCGGCGAGCAGCCAGCCCAGGCCTTCGGCCCCGGTGCCCAACAGCTCGGAGCTGACCAGCACCAGGACCACGAGCTCGAGGCCGTAGACCACGTTGCCCGCGACCAGGCAGCCGACCAGCACCGGCACCGCCCGGTTGCCCAGGAACGCATGCAGCCCGGCGCGCAGCGCGTGCGCGGCGCCGGGCCGCTCGCCGATGTCGTCGCTACGGGCGCGGACCCGGCTCAGGAACAGTGCCGAGAGCACGAAGGTGGCGGCGTTGACCCCGAAGGCGATGGCGGGTGCGCCGAGCAGCAGCAACAGCGCGCCGCCTGCCGGGCCGGCCACGAAGGCGATGTTGTCCACGGTGGAGAACAGCGAATTGCCGGCGGCCAGCTCGTTCTCCGGCAGGACGTCCTGCACCATCGCGGTTCCGCAGGCCTGGTAGAGCGTGGCCGCGCAGGCCGCCACCGCGACCAGCGCGATCACGACCACGGCCGGTCCCGCCAGCGCCGCCGTCACCGTGATCGCCGCCATCGTGGCCATCGAGATCAGCTCGCTGGCCATCATCACGGTGCGCCGGTGGTAGCGGTCGGCGATCAGCCCGCCGAGCGGCGAGACCACGACGTAGGGCACGAAGCGGGCGAGCGTCGCCGCGGCCACCCAGGCCGCCGACCCGGTGCGGTCGTAGATGTAGACGACCAGCGCGACGGTGTAGAGGAAATCGCCGAGCCGCGAGATCCCGAACGACAGCAGCAGCCACCGGAAGTCGCGCCGGCGCAGCACCTGCCGCGGGCCGATGCGCGGGCGCTGCTCGTCCACGCGGCGCGCCACCCCCGATCGTCCGGTTCGCCGAGGCCACCCCGCCGCACCGTCCGAGGCGTCAGGATCATCACATGGCTCCGGTCCGGTGTGCGACCCGCGACGGAGGCTCCGGAGGCCGCTCCGCGCCCTCGCTAGGGTGGTCGGAGCGAGTGCGAGCGGTTGTTGTCATCCGATGGCGAAGAGGAGCGGCACGTGGGAGTCACCCTGGTCAAGGGCGGGAACGTCAGTCTCACCAAGGAGGCGCCGGGCCTCACCAACGTCCTGGTCGGGCTCGGCTGGGACGTGCGCACGACCACCGGCGCCGACCACGACCTGGACGCCTCGGCGATCCTGCTGAACGCCAACGGCAAGGTCATCTCGGACAGGCACTTCGTCTTCTTCAACAACCTCACCAGTCCGGACGGCACCGTCGAGCACACCGGCGACAACCTCACGGGTGAGGGCGAGGGCGACGACGAGGCGATCAAGGTCAATCTCGCGGCCATGGCCCCCGAGGTCGCCAAGATCGTCTTCCCGGTGAGCATCTACGAGGCCGACACCCGCAGGCAGAACTTCGGGCAGGTCACCAACGCGTTCATCCGCGTCGTCAACGCGGCCGACGATCGGGAGATCGCCCGGTTCGACCTCAGCGAGGACGCGTCCACCGAGACGGCGATGGTGTTCGGCGAGCTGTACCGCCACGGTGGCGACTGGAAGTTCCGGGCCGTCGGCCAGGGCTACGCGTCGGGACTCGCCGGAATCGCGCGCGACTACGGGGTCAACGTCTGAGGCCCGCACCCACCGCGAACCGCTCGCACCCCCCGGACATGCGCGCGGCGTACGCAACGTGCGCGTCGCGTCCGCTATCGCGGGACGCTGACCGTGGGCGCGGCCCGTGCTGAGCACGGCGCGCACCGGGTGTACGCCGCGCGCACGTCCGGACATGCGCGCGGCGTACGCAACGTGCGCGTCGCGTCTGCCATCTCGGGACGCTGACCGTGGGCGCGGCCCGTGCTGAGCACGGCGCGCACCGGGTGTACGCCGCGCGCCCTTTTCAGGGCAGTTCTAGGTGCGAGCGGCGTGCCCGGGCCCGGCGTAACTGGCCGCCAGGGCCGCGAGCGCAGCGTCCAGCGTGACGCGTGGTGTCCAGGCCAAGGCGCGACGGGTGTGCCGCTGGTCGAACCAGTGTGCGGTCGAGAGCTGTTCGGCGAGGAAGCGGGTGATCGGCGGCTCGCCCGTCCGTCGCAGGACGGGCAGCGCGGCCCACGCGGCGTCGACGAGGGAACCGGCCGCCCGCGCCACGACCGGTGGCACCGAGAGCCGGGGTGGGGGAACGCCGGCCGCCCGGCAGATCGCCGCCAGCAGCTCGGCGACGGGGCGCGGCTCGCCGTTGGACACCACCAGCGACTGGCCGGCGAGCTGTTCGCAGCGGTCCACCGCGGCGAGCAGCGCGTCCGCCGCGTTGCTCACGTAGGTGGTGTCGATCAGCGCAGCCCCGGATCCGATGGTGAACAGGCGACCGGCCCTGGCCCGTTCGACCACCCGGCCGACCAGTTGCGTGTCGCCGGGACCCCACACGAGGTGCGGGCGCACGGCGACGGCCGCGGGACCGCCTGGTGCCCTCGCGTCGCCCAGCACCAGCAGCTCGGCCACCGCCTTGCTGCGGGCGTAGTGGCCACGCGCGCCGGCCGGGTCGGCCGGGCCGGCCGGCGCCCCCACCAGCGCCGCTCCGATGTGCGCGACCGACGGCGACGAGACGTGCACGAGCCGCCGGACGCCGGCAGCGCGGCATGCCGCGAGCACCGTGCGGGTGCCGGTGATGTTGGTCCGCGCGTAGTCGCGGCGGCGCCCGGAGAGGTCGACCTTGGCGGCCAGGTGGACCACGGCGTCCTGCCCGGCCACGGCGGCGCGCACCGCGGCCGCGTCGGCGATGTCGGCGAGCACCTCGCGGTACGGCCGCCCGGACGGCCTGCGCTGCAACAGCGTCACCGCGTCGCCGCGGGCGGCCAGCGCGTCGGCGACGGCGCCGCCGAGCATCCCGCTGGCCCCGGTGACCAGTACCCTCACCGCCGCCCGGTCCTCACGGCCGCCGTCCCGTCGATCGTCCCGACAGAGCCCGCCCGGCCCATGCGGCGACCCGCAGCCGGTCGATCTTCGACGCGTGCCGGATGTCCACCGGCAGCCTGTCGGTGACCAGCACCGCCGCGATGTCGACGCCGGCCGCCTCACGCACCGCAGCCGCCAACGGCGCAGGCGCCAGCACCGAGGTCGTGGCACGGCCCGTCCGCTCCTGCCTGGCCACCACGACGACGACCTGCTGGATACCCGGAGGTCCGACGCCGACCGCCGCGGCGGCCGTCACCTCCTTCACGTCCTGCACCCGCTGCTCGATGCCCACCGGGGTCACCGGCCCGGAGGCGGTCGTGATGACGTGCACCAGCCGACCCTCCACCCACAGCCGGCCCTCGTCGTCGAGATGGCCGACATCGCCGGTGCGGTGCCAGCCCCGATTCCGTGAGCTGTCGAGCTCGGTGGCCCACAAGCGGTCGTAGCGGTCCTTGACGTGCGGTCCGCGGACGCAGACCTCACCGGTGATCCGGGCGGTGCCGACCGGCGGTGCGGTCGCGGTGCCGTCCGGCTCGAGCGGGCTCAGCGCGGACCTCGACCCCGGTCAGCGGCCGGCCCACACATATCCCCTCGCCATGGCCGGCGGCCTCGATCCCGTTCAGGGTGATGTCGGTGACGGGTAGTGCCTCGGTCATGCCGTACGGGGTGTGCGCTTCGGCCGCCGGGAGCACCGAGCGCAGCTCGTGCAACAGGGTGGCGGGGACCGGCGCGCCGGCCGAGACCACGAGACGCACCCGGGCGAGCGCGGCCCGCGCAGCGGCGTCGAGCTCGTCGGCGCAGGCGACGACGCTCCGCAGCGCGGCGGGTGAGGCGAACACGACCGTGGCCGCGACCGCCGCCGCCGCGTCGGCGAGCCCGCGAGCGGTGAGCCGGCCCGGCACCTGTTCCTCGGGCACCGACGTGGCGATGCCCAAGGCCGGCCCGTAGAGGGCGAACGGGGGGAAGGCGGCGACCAGGCGGTCGTCGGCGGTGAGCCCGAAAGCGCTGCGGAGGGCGTCGCGTTGGGCGCAGGCCTGCCGGTGCCGGTACAGCACGCCCTTCGCCGGCCCGGTCGATCCCGAGGTGAAGACCACTGCGCACTCGGCGTCCGCGCCGGGCTCGGGCGGCAGCTCGTGCCCGCGACCGAGCCGGGCGAGGTCGGCCAACCCGCTCGTGGCACCGAGCAGGCGGCGCAGCGCGGGGGTGACCGGTCCGGCGACGATGCGTCGGCCCGGCACCCCGAGCGCCTTGGCCAGCACGAGCCCGCGCGGGATGCCGATGACGTGGTCGGGACCCGCCGCTCGCAGGGCACTGGCGAGGCCACGCGGGCCGAGCCCGGCGTCGGCGACGACGATGACCGCCCCCGCCCGCCAGCACGCGTAGACCGCGGCGGTGAGATCGGCACCCGGCGGCACCAGCAGCGCGACCCGGTCCCCTGGTCGCAGCCCGTGCGCGGCGAGCCCCGCAGCGAGCTCGCTCACCCGCCGTCGCAGGAGCCCGAACGAGACGGTGCGGGTGCGGCGGCCGGACAGCTCGGCCACGGCCGGGGCGGGATCGCCGGCCCGTTCGTCCAGCGCGGCCCACAGCGGCGGCGACGCCGGCCGCGCGGATGTCGGCCGAGCGGATTCCGGCGTGTCGGCAACGGGCGACGGGAGGGCGTCGATCCACTGCCAGGTGTGCCGGGCGGTCTGCGGAGCGTCCTCGGTGACGAGGTGGGACGCGCTCTCGTAGCGGTGCAGCTGGGTGTGCGGGAGCCGGTGGAGCAGGTCACGCAGGTACCGGTCGGAGAACACCGGGTCACGTGGACCCCACAGCGCCAGTACCGGCACGTCGTGCAGCTCGCCCAGCCCGGTGGCGATGCCGTCGAGCGTGGCGCGGCTGCGGTGCCGGGAATCGAGCGGGATGTCGGCGACGAAGTCGTCCACGGCCCCGCGCCGCGCCGCGCTCCGGTAGGGGGCGGCGAGCGCGTCGCGGACTGCGGCGGGCAGGGCGGGGCGGGACAGCGCGCTCGTGGCCCGCACGAAGAGCGGCGTCGCGGCGCAGACCGTGCGTCGGAGCAGCGGAGTGCGGGCCACGCGGATCAACCACGGGGCCTGGGCCCCGCCGGGCTGGTGCACGGCCGTGTTGGTGAGCACCACGGCGCGCAGCTGGTCCCGGTGGGCCAGCGCCCAGCCCAGGGAGATCGGCCCGCCCCAGTCGTGCCCGATGGTGACCACCGCGCCGCTGATGCCGAGCTCCGCGGTGAGGACGCCGAGATCGTCCACGCGCTGGGCGAGCGTGCGCGGCTCGGCGGTGCGCTCGGAGAAGCCCATGCCGAGCTGGTCGACCGCGACCACCCGCCAGCCGGGAGCCGCCTGCGCCAGGAACCGGCGCCACAGGAAGGACCAGGTCGGGTTGCCGTGCACGCACAGCAGCGTCCCGTGCACCGGGTCCACGCCGTTGTCGAGCACGTGCCAGGTGCGCGGCACGCCGGCCGCGTCCTCCGCGGTGACCAGCCGCGACCATGCGGGATCGAGTTCCGGCAGCGCAGGCGGCAGGGTCGCGACGATCATGATGCCGCCTCCGCGGAGGGGAGTGCGTCGGCGGTCACCAGAGCAGCTCCGCGAAGCTCGCGTTCAGGCCGGAACCGATGCCGAGAAGAAGCACCCGTTCACCCGCCTGCAGCGAGTCGACCTGCGTCGCGAGCGTGAACGGCACCGCGGCCGGGCCCATGTTTCCCCTGGTGGCGAACGTCAGCGGCACCCGCTGCGGGTCGAGCTCCAGCGCCCGGCACATCGCGCGGGTGTGGACCTGGGAGACCTGGTGCGCGATGTAGCGGTCCATGTCCGACCAGTCGAACTCCGACCGGGCGTCCTCCCACAACGCCCGCCCGAGGGCGACCCCGGCGTCGAGCAGCCCCTTGGAGTCGGTGCGCATGGATTCCAGGTCGCCGATGCACAACCGGTGGTGCTCGGTGGCGGCGCGCATCATCCCGCCGAGGAAGCGGTGACCGTCAGGGTGGGTGGTGGCCCGGCCCAGCACCATCGCCGCCGCTCCGGAGCCGAGGGTGAGCGTGGCGAACTGGTCGAGCACGTCCGCCCGTGTGGCCTCGGGCCGGGACAACCGGTCGAGGGTGACCTCGTGGATGTGCCGCGTGCCTTCCCCGTCCACGACGAGGGCGTAGTCGATCCGGCCCGCATCGATCATGGTGGCCGCCAGCTGCATCCCGTTGAGGAACCCGAGGCAGGCGTTGGCGAGATCGAAGTTCATGCAGTTCGAGGGCAGGTCGAGCATCGAGTGCACGGCGACAGCCGACGACGGCTCGAGGTGTGCGCGGCTCACCGAGGTGTCGATGAGCAGACCGACCGCGGCGGGGTCCACGCCGGCCTCGGCCAGCGCCTTCGCGCCAGCCATCGCCGCGCTGTCGGAGAAGGTCACGTCCGTCGGCCACCAGCGTCGTTCGGTGATGCCGGCGAGACCCTGCAGGAGGCCGGGCCGCAGTCCCACCCGCAGGTAGGTCTCCGCCAGCCGGGCATCGAACTCGTCGGAGGTGACGATGTGCGGAGCATCCACCGCGCACACAGACAGAATCGACACATCGCGGTAGCGGTAGGTCGCGCTGCCACTCATGAACGGCCTCTCCTCATCGGCGGATCACTCTTGGTGGCAACCGCGGCGGTCCAGCCCGTTGACAAGCATCCGACCACACATTTGTACGTCACCGCTCGTCGAACCCGACGCGGCAACACAGCCGTCGAGCGCGGGCCGCCGGCACCGGTTCGGCCGTGGCAGCGGTCAGCCGAGGCCGCGTTGCTGCCGCTTCTGCCCGTACATGGCCTGGTCAGCGGCCTATCAGGGCGCCGAGGAACCCGCTGCCGGGCTGGAGGCATGGATGCTCAGGTCGGCTTCGTCGCTGACGGCCACACCTCGGCTCGGCACTTTGTCGATCATGAACCCTCGCGCCGGCGGGGTCAGACCCTACGCGGTCCTTGCGGGAACCGGGGGTGGCAGCCGCCGTTCACCCCGGCCGGAGCCTCGTTGCCGGAAGACCTGCACCTGTTCCAGGGCCAGGGCCAGCAGGACGAGCGGCACGCCGATCGCGCCCAGCAGGTTGACCGGCGGCAGGCTCAGCTCGTTGCTCCCCTGTTGGTTCAGGTTCCCGCGGACCGCTTCGAGCGCGTCGATGCGGGAGCTGGTGAGCGTGACGGGGCTGCCCGGGGCGACGTTGATGCCCACCATCAGCGCGGAGACCTGGGCGTCGTCGACATCGACGAGGGCGTGGGACCGGGTGCGGATCCCTTCGCCGACCTCGCCGATAGTGGCGCCGGTGATCGTCGTGGCGGCTCCGGCGTCGATTCCGGTGGCGCTTCCGGTGATGCGGCCGCCGATGATCTGGAGATCCGAGCTGGAGGTGCGGATGGCCGTGCGGGACACGCCGTCGGCGACCACGTTCCGCAACACCACGTTCTTCGTCGCCGAGAGCGCGACCAGGCCGTCCTGCCCACCGGACATCGTCAGTCCATCGGCGGCGATGTCGCCCGCACCGCGCTCCACCCGGATGGCGGTGGCCGAATCGGCGATCGTGACCTGGTTCAACGCGACCTGGTGGCCGCCGATCGAGACGCCGGTGATCGAGGCGCCGGCGATCGTGCTGGCGTTCATCGTGACGCCCCGCGTGGTCTTCTCGATCTGCAGGCCGCGGCGGGCGCCGGTGATCTGCGCCCGATCGATGACGATCTGCTCGCTGCTGACGTGGGTGTAGACGCCCATGGGGTCGTTCGTGGAGACGTAGTCGCTGATGGCGACCTCGCTGGACGAGCTGACCCGCATCCCGCCGACCGTGTTGTCAGCGGTGGCGATTCCGTGGACCTGCGACTTGATCTGTCCCGTCATCGCGATGCCGAAGAGCTTGTTGCCCGAGGCCGAGATGCCGCTGATGGGTCGCTCCGAACTGGGTCCGACGACCAGCACCCCGTTGCCGCCGTTGCCGTCGGTCTTGATCCCGGTCAGGGTGGTGCCCCGGTCCCCGCGCAGCACGATGCCGTCGGTGACCGAGTCGGACACCGTCACACCCTCGAGATGGACCGCGTCGGTGTGGTCGAGCTTGAGGCCGATCGTGTTGCGGGCCAGCGAGGTGCGTACCAGTGAGCCCGTCGTGGTCTCACCGAGCGCCAGGCCGGCTCGGACCACAGTGTCGGTCGGCGCGTTGCCCAGGTCGTTGATGGCCGAGTCGACGGCCTCGATCCGGCCGCCGCCGGACACCGCGATGAACGGGCGCCCCGGTCCGGCGGGCAGGGGCTGCCCGGTGGTCGGGTCGAACGAGCCGACGGTGACGCCGCGCAGGACGAGCCGTCCACGGCCGGTGTAGAGCGAGGCCGCGTCGGACGGCGTCGGGCCGCCGGCCAGCCGGACGGTGTGCACGTCGCCACCGAGGGTCAGTCGCTGGAGCGGGGTCAGCACGATCGTGGCGAACACATCGGCCGTGCCGTTGTCGATGGTCAGCCAGCCGGCGGGCGCGAACCGGTCCAGGGTGGCGAGGGTCAAGGCCCCGCCCGCGCGAGGAACCTGGCGGAGCAGCCGCCCGTCCTGCACCAGGTCGATCGAGCGCTCCCTGACGACGATCAGCTTGTTCGGCCTGCCGCGACTCTCCCATGACGCGGCGGCCCGTTGGGCGGCGGCCGCGAGCTGTGCGGCCCGCTTCTGAGCCCTGGCCCTGGCGCGGGCCTGCTGCTCGGCGGCCGCGTTTCTGGCCCGCTGCTGCGTGGCCGCCCGCTCGCGGGCCTGCTCGGCGGCTGCGTTGCTGGCCCGCTGCTGCGTGGCCGCCCGCTCGCGGGCCTGCTCGGCCGCGGCGTTTCGCGCCTGCTGCGCCGGAGCAGCCGATCTCGATTCCGGACTCGCCGGCTCGTTCTGCGCCGTGCTCCCCGATCCGGCAGCCGATGCCTGAGCAGTGGGACACCCGACCATCAGCGTCATGGCCAACGCGGTAGCGCCGAAGAAGGTGGTGGCCCAACTCGTGCAGGATCTCACCACCGCACCTGTCCCTTCTCGAGCACTGACGATCGGTCCGTCGGCCGCGATCCGAACGTGTCCGCGCAGGACTTCCGGCCGCGCCCGAGTAACGCTGAGTGATATCGGCCGAGTCGGTCACGGAATGTGTACAACCGGCCGTTCAGTGCACCCTTCGGCAGTATTCGGAACCGGCTCGACGAATGTTACCCAGGTCCCACCAATGGGCTCCGACGGCAATTTCGGTGATTACTGCGGGTGATATCCGGCCCGATCGGAGCATTTCATGACCCATTCATTCCGCCGTTACACCGGCCGTGCCGTTCGTGGGTGACCCACCGCTGTCGAGGGGCCGCGCACCCCGTACGGGAGCCGCCGCCGATCGTCGTGAACGCGCGCGGTCACGGCAGGATCGAACGTGCGCGGATGCGACATCTCGGCGGCCACGTGATGCGCTTCGGCCCCCAGGTCGGGTAGGACTGGGCGATGAGGTTCGGGATCGCCACGTTCATCACCGACGAGGGCATCAGGCCTGACACGCTGGGGACCGCCCTCGAGGAGCGAGGTTTCAGCTCGCTGTTCATCGCCGAGCACTCGCACATCCCGGTCAGCCGGGACTCGCCCTATCCCTCCGGCGGCGAGCTGCCGCGCAGGTACTACCGCACGCTGGATCCGTTCGTCGCGCTGACCGCGGCCGCCGTCGCCACCTCACGGCTCGTGCTCGGGACCGGGATCGCGCTGTTGCCCCAGCGCGACGTCATCCACACCGCGAAACAGGTGGCCAGCCTCGATCTCGTGTCAGAGGGGCGAGTGGCGTTCGGGGTCGGGGTGGGGTGGAACCGCGAGGAGATGCGCAACCACGGCACCGATCCCACCACCCGCGGGGCGCGAATCGACGAGCAGCTCGCGGCGTTGAAGCAGATCTGGACGCGGGAGCAGGCCGAGTTCCACGGCAAGCACGTCGATTTCGACCCGATCTTCGCCTGGCCCAAGCCCGTCCAGCAGCCGCATCCGCCGATCTTTCTGGGTGGCGAGAGCAAGGCTGCGTTGCGCAGGCTCGCCGCCCATGGTGACGCGTGGCTTCCTCGCGTCGGAACCGCACCGGCCGAGCTCCGGCGGGTTCGGAGTTGGTTGATCGAGCAGGGCCGCGAGAACGTCCCGTTCACCATCTTCGCGGCCGGAACCGATGACGCCGAATTGGCCGGCTACGCCGAGGCGGAAGTCGACGAGGTCACGCTGATGCTCGACACACTCGGCGAAGCCGACACGATGCGATCCCTCGACCGGCTCGCTGCCGTGGCCGCGGCCCACCGATGACGGCACTCCACAGGCCCATACGAGGGGGATCCGGCAATGGGTAGGGACATCCTCAACTTCATCGACGGCGAATTCGTCCGGAACTCGGACGGGCGGACCTTCGAGAAGCGCACGCCGATCGACAATTCAGTGGTCGGTGTGGTGTACGAGGCCGGCCGGCCCGAGGTCGACGCCGCGGTCGCGGCTGCCCGCGCCGCGCTCGCCGGGGAGTGGGGCTCGCTGCCGGTCACCGAGCGCGTCGCCCTGCTGGACGCGGTGGCAGGCGAGATCAACAACAGGTTCCAGGACTTCCTGGAGGCCGAGGTGGCCGACACCGGCAAACCGCACATCCTCGCCGCGCACGTGGACATCCCTCGCGGCGCGGCCAACTTCAGGGCCTTCGCCGACACGATCAAGAACGCTTCGACCGAGTCCTTCGAGATGATCACACCCGACCGGAGGACGGCACGCAGCTACACCGTGCGCTCACCGCGCGGGGTGATCGCCGTGGTCTGCCCGTGGAACCTGCCGCTGCTGCTGATGACCTGGAAGGTGGGGCCGGCGCTGGCCTGCGGCAACACCGTGGTGGTGAAGCCGTCGGAGGAGACGCCGAGCACCGCGACCCTGCTCGGCGAGGTCATGAACAAGGTTGGCGTGCCGAAGGGCGTCTACAACGTCGTGCACGGTTTCGGTCCCGATTCGGCCGGCGCGTTCCTGACCGGCCACCCGGGCGTCGACGGGATCACGTTCACCGGTGAGACGCGCACCGGTGAAGCGATCATGAAGGCGGCGGCGGAGGGAATCCGGCCGGTCTCCCTCGAGCTCGGCGGCAAGAACGCCGCACTCGTGTTCGCCGACTGCGAGTTCGACGTCGCCGTCGCGACCGTGACCCGCTCCTCGTTCGAGAACTGCGGCCAGGTCTGCCTCGGCACCGAACGCGTGTACGTGGAACGGCCGATCTTCGACAGGTTCGTCGCAGCGATGAAGGTCGAGGCGGAGGGCATGAAGCCGGGTCGTCCCGACGATCCGGAAACCAGGATCGGGCCCCTGATCAGCAAGGAGCACCAGGAGAAGGTGCTCTCGTACTACCGGAAGGCGAAGGACGAGGGCGCCACCGTCGTCGTCGGCGGTGGGATCCCCGACATGGCCGACGAGCTCAAGGACGGCTGCTGGGTGGAGCCGACGATCTGGACCGGTCTGCCCGAGACCGCGGCGGTGATCCAGGACGAGATCTTCGGTCCGTGCTTGCACATCGCTCCGTTCGACACCGAGCAGGAGGCAGTGGCCATGGCGAACGACACGCGGTACGGCCTGGCGACGTCGATCTACACCCAGGACATCAGTCGGGCCAGCAGGCTGGCCACGAAGATCGAGGTCGGTCTGTGCTGGATCAACAGCTGGTTCCTCCGCGATCTCCGCACCGCGTTCGGCGGATCGAAGGCCTCCGGCATCGGCCGTGAGGGCGGGCTGCACTCCCTCGAGTTCTACACCGAGCTGCGCAACGTGATGATCAAGTACTGAAGCCTCGGAAATCTCTCGTCCACCGTGAGGAGCTCTACCGTGTCCAGTCCTGATGTGATCAATACGCGAGTCGGCATCGTCGGGGGCGGTCCGGCGGGTCTGATGCTCTCCCACCTGTTGGCTCAGGCCGGTGTCGACAACGTCGTGGTCGAGAAGCGGGACCACGAGACGATCAGGACCACCCACCGGGCGGGGATCCTGGAGCACGGCAGCGTGGCCATGCTCGTGGACTCGGGTGTGTCGGATCGCGTGCTGAAGGAAGGCTACAAGCACGAGGGCATCGATCTGCGGTTCGGTGGGGTCAGCCACCGGATCGATTTCAATGATCTGGTCGGGGAAGCGGTCTGGCTGTATCCGCAGAACGAGGTGTTCGTCGACCTCGCCGCGGCCCGGGAGCGGGACGGCGGTGAAGTCCACTACTCGGTGTCGGACACCGAGGTGCTTGACCTGGCCGAGGACACACCGAAGATCCGCTTCACCGACGTCACCGGCGCGGCCAAGGAGATCAGGGCCGAGATCGTCGTCGGCGCCGACGGGTCGGCCGGGATCTGCAAGTGGTCCATCCCGCAGGAACACCGGTCCGACAACTTCGTCGAGTATCCCTTCGCCTGGTTCGGCATCCTGTGCGAAGCGCCGCCGAGCTCCGAGGAACTGATCTACTGCAACTCCGAGCACGGGTTCGCCCTGATCAGCCAGCGGGACGACCGCATACAGCGAATGTACTTCCAGTGCCCTTCGGACGAGGACGTGTCCGGCTGGTCCGAGGAGATGATCTGGACCGAACTGCAACGCCGCGTCGACGGGCCGGACGGATTCCAGCTCATCCGCGGGCACATCTTCGACAAGACGGTGCTGCGATTCCGCAGCTACGTGTGCGAACCACTGCGGTACGGGAACCTCTTCCTCGCGGGCGACGCCGGCCACACGGTTCCGCCGACGGGAGCGAAAGGCCTCAACCTCGCGCTCGCGGACGTCCGGGTGTTGTTCGAGGGCATCGAATCGTATGCCTCGACCGGATCACGCGAGCTGCTCGACAAATACAGCGATCGGGCACTGCAGCGGATCTGGAAGGCGCAGAACTTCTCCTACTGGATGACGTCCATGCTGCACGAACGGCCCGGCACGAATCCTTTCGAGCGCAAACGTCAGCTCGGTGAGCTGGATGCCGTCGTCCAGTCCCGGCACGGTTCCGCCTATCTTGCGGAAGCGTATACCGGATGGCCCAACGGCTGAGATCACCCGCTCGCGCGGCAGCCCGTCCGTCCGCACAACACAGCCCCCGAGCCGGTCCGCAGTCGGCCGGCTCCGGAGGGTGCTGGCTGGTCCACATGGGCCGCTGGCGACCTCCACTTCGGGCTGCCCTATTTTGTCGTCCATGTCGACACCCTCGGATCCGCGGCACGGGCAACAGCCGACGGATCAGCCCGGCCAGCCGAACCAGGGCGGATACGGCCAGCCGGCCGGGTACGGCCCCCCACCCGGCTACGGTCAGCCCCAGCAGGGTTGGGCCGGTCACCAGCAGGGCGGCTACGGGCCGGCTCAGGGGCAGCAGCCGGTCCAGCAGCCGGGCTACCCGCAGCCGGGCTACCAGCAGCCGCCGCCCGGGTATGGCCCGCCGCCGGGATACGGCCAACCCGCGGGTGGTCCCGATGGCCAGTACGGGTACCCGCCGCAGCACGGCTACCAGCCGACGGGCGGGCAGCGACCGGTCCCGGCCGGCGCGCCGGCTCCGATCCCCGAGTGGTGGGAGCGGCTGGTCGCCCGGATCATCGACAACATCCTGTTCGTCGTCGTCTCGAGCATCCTCACCTCGATCGTGGGAGCGTTCTTCGTCCCGACCACCGCGGATGTGCTCAACGGCAACATCGGGCGCGGCCTGGGCACGCTCTTCATCGTGCTGGGGTTGGTCAACGTCGTCTGCGCCCTCCTGTACGCCGGCTACGACTACCTCATGCATTCGCGCAACGGCCAGACCGTAGGCAAGATGATCATGAAGATCCGCGTCGTGAGCCCCACCGGGGGTCCGGCGGATCAGAACGCGCTGATGAAGCGGTCGGCCATCTATCCGGGCATCTGTGCCGTTGCCGGCCTGTTCACGTTCCTCCCGCTCGGCGGATCGGTGCTGATGATGCTGGGCATACTGGCGTTCTCGCTGGCGGACGGCATCCCGGTGCTGACCGACGTCCCGCTGCGTCGAGCGCTGCACGACAAGTGGTCGAACACGCTGGTCGTGAAGGCCTGACCGGCCCGCTCACTGCTTCGCGCTGATCAGGTCCTCGACGGACTTCGGAAGCGTGGTCTCGAAGTCCAACAGCTTCGCCCAGTCCGGCACGACCGTGATGCGGGTCATCCGCTCGTACAGTCCGCGTACGCCGGCCTCCCACCCCTCGAACTGGTCGGCCGGGACGAGCTTCCTGGACGCGTCCAGGTAGTCGGCCGGCACGCCGTCGACCAGCTCCAGGGTCGCGGCGCCCCGGATGAGCAGCACCCGGGGTGGGAATGCCTGCGTGTCGATCGTGATGGCCACCCTCGGGTTCTGCTGCAGCGCCCGCACCTTGGCCGACGTCGGCACGGTACAGATGATCAGCTGTGCACCGTTCCAGTGGAATCCGAGCGGGACCACCCGCGGATCACCGTCGATACCGGTGTAGGCGAACCGTGCCGGGATCGACGATCCGAGCAGCTCCTGTGAGATCGGTTTCGCGAGCACGGCCGCGATGTCGTCCGGATTCATGATCGTCCGCCATTTCTCCTCCGTCGCGCCCCATCGTGGCGCGCTCATGGGAGAGACGGAGCAGGCCGGGCGTTCTCGACGTGCGGCGGCGGAATCCTTCCTCGCGGCGCACCTGGTGGCGTGACGTCCGGGTCGGCTCTCGGCCCTCGGACCCGCGGGTCGGCTCCGTGACGGGCGGTGATCCCGCGACCACTGGCGGCCCAGGCCGTGTCCTGGGGTCTCACCCATGGTGGACGACCGGTCCGCGACGGGGTCGCACGACGCATGGGACGTTCGTCATCGCGGAGCCGCAGGCGGAGCCGGCGGCAGCTCAGGCCGACCGGGACGGGCGGGCCGACCGGCGGATCGTCGTGGTGGCCGCGCACGACGGGGATCCGCAGCTGAGCGCCTGGACGTGGACCCGCGGCGACCAGAAGTCGACGCCGCTCGCCCGCTACCTGCTGCATCCGCGAAGATGCGCTACGAGCTGCGACTGTGGCACTCCGACCAGGCGAGGAACGACCTGCGGGCGAGAACCGAAGGCCGCGTCCCGCTCTGACATCGCGGCCGCGGTCGCCGAGACCGGCCTGATCCGGACGCCGATGCCCGGCACCCGCCCGACGTGAGAGCCCATCCCGCCTGAGACCCACCGACCGGGCCGATCACCGCCGCTCCGCGGACTCAGGCGAGCTGCTCCAGCGGGACGTCGGGATCTGCGAGGCGGGCGGCGTCGACCGGGTGGCCGGAGCGGATCAGCTGCCGGACGGGCTCGGCCACCTCCCACACGTTGACGTTCATCGCGGCCACCACGCGCAGGAGCGGGGCGAGCCCGTCGTTCGGGACGGCCCCGATCCCGACGACGACCGCGTCGGCGTCGATCCGCGTGTCGCCGTCGAGAAGCACCGTCACGCCGTCGGAGCCGCGGGCCTGGACGGCGGCAACGGTGACCCCGCAGCGCAGGTCGACTCCGTGCTCGGTGTGCAGCTCGGCGAAGACCCGCGCGATCCTGCGCCCGAGCACCGGCAGCAGGGGCAGCTCGGCGTGCTCGAGCACGGTGACCTCGGCGCCCGCAGCGCGGGCGGCCGCCGCGGTCTCCAGGCCGATCCAGCCGCCGCCGATGATCACGAGCCGGGTGCCGGGCCGGAGCCGGGCGCGCAGGCGGTCGCTGTCGTCGATGCTGCGCAGGTAGTGCACCGCCGGGTGATCCGCGCCGGGCACGGGCAGCCGCCGGGGGTCGCCCCGGTGCAGAGCAACAGCTTGTCGTAGGGCAGCCGGCTCCCGTCGGCGGTGGCGACCGTGCGCGCCGTGCCGGTCGATCGCCGGTGACCGCGGTGGCGAGCCGGAGGTCGATCTCGTGCTCGGCGTACCACCCGGGCGGGTGCACGAAGACGGAGTCGGCCGCGGCGCGTGCCCTGCAGGTAGCCCTTGGACAGCGGTGGGCGCTCGTATGGCCGGTGCGGTTCGGCCCCGAGCAGGACGATCCTTCCGTCGAAGCCCTCGGTGCGCAGGGCCTCGGCGGCCTTGGCGCCGGCCAGGCCGGCCCCGACGACGGCGACGGTGCGTACGTGGTCACTCATCGGCGGTCAGCCCTTCGTCGGCACGGGTGCGGCGGTGGTGAGAGCCAGGAACTCGGCGCGGGAGCGGGGGTCCTCGCGCAGGGTGCCGAGCAGGCTGGAGGTGATGGTGCGCGCGCCCGCGGCCTGCACCCCCCGCACGGTCATGCACAGGTGCTCGGCGTCGACGACGACCCCGACCCCGCGCGGCCGCAGCTGGGTCTGCAACCAGTCGGCGATCTGTGTGGTCAGCCGTTCCTGCACCTGGGGGCGGCGGGCGAACAGCTCGACGACCCTGGCGAGCTTGGACAGGCCGAGTATGCGTTCACCGGGCAGGTAGCCGACGTGGGCGACGCCGAGGAACGGAAGCATGTGGTGCTCGCAGACCGAGTGCACCGGGATCGCGCGGGCCAGCACCAGCTCGTCGTAGCCCTCGTCGTTGTCGAAGGTGGTGAGGTCGAACGAGCGCGGGCTGAGCATCTCGGCGTAGGCGGCGGCCATCCGCCGCGGGTGTCCGGGCCGTCGCCGGGGAGTCGGTGGCCACGCCGAGCGCGGCGAGGAACGCGCCGGCCGCCCGTTCCGCCTCCGCGAGGTCGATGCCCGGCGCGGGGGACACGACGCGCAGCGGGACGGCCGGCCGGGAGGCCGGGACCGCCGCCGCCGTCACGACCGCGCCCGGCGGCCGGGCCGCTCGAAGGCGGTGCTGAGCCGGGCGAGGGCGAGGGCGGCCACGAGCAGCCCGAAGTCACGCAGGGCGATGTCGTAGTAGTCGCCGATGAGCAGCAGGTTGACGATGATGCCGGCCAGCCACGCGGCCACCACGTACGCCGCCGATGCGGGGGAGCAGCGCGACCAGGAGCCCGGCGAGGATCTCCACGACGCCGACGGCCAGCATGGCCTGGTGCGCGTTGCCGGGGATCAGGTGCGTCCAGCTGCGGGGCCAGGTAGCGGTCCCAGTCGGTGAGCAGGCCGACGAACTTGTCCAGCCCGAACAGCACGGGCGCGACGGTGAACACGGTGCGCAGCAGCAGGAACGCCTGCCGGGCTGCCGGGCCGGGAATGGCCTCGGTCGCGGGTCGGTGCGGGACGTCGGGGTGGGTGGTCACGGTTCCTCCACGTTCTTAAGGACGATAAGGTGGACGTTAGAACCTGCGACGCTGTTAAGTCAACGGTCATGTCCTTTAGAAGATCGGGGGTGCCGGTGGACGAGTTCGCGGCGCAGGTCAACGGCGTGGGCACGCTCGCCGAACCGACCCGGCGGGCCCTGTACCTCTACGTCGTGGCGCAGCCGGAGCCGGTGAGCCGGGACCAGGCGGCCGAGGGCGCGGGGCTGCCCCGGCACGCCGCGAAGTTCCACCTGGACAAGCTGGTCGAGGAAGGGCTGCTCGACACCGAGTTCCGGCGGCTGTCCGGGCGGCGCGGTCCGGGCGCCGGCCGCCCGACGAAGCTGTACCGGCGATCGGATCGGCAGCTCGCGGTCACCCTGCCGCCGCGCCACTACGACCTGGCCGGCGCGATCCTGGCCGGCCGCCGTCGAGGACGCCGCACCGCAGTGGCTCGCCCGTTCTCGGCGCGGTCGAGCGGGCGGCGGCCGACGGCCGGCCGCCGCCTCGGCGCCGCCGCGGCCGGCGCGACGGCGTGGCCGCCGGGCCGCGTTCGAGTCCGTTTCCGCGGTGCTCGCCGCGCACGGCTACGAGCCGCGCGTCGCAGGACGGCGCGTCGTGCTGGCCAACTGCCCGTTCCATGCCCTGGCCCGCGAGCACACCGCGCTGGTCTGCGGCATGAACCTGCACCTGATCAACGCGATGCTCGACGAGCTCGGGCAGCGTGCGGTCCGGGCCGGGCTGGACCCCGCTCCGGGCCGGTGCTGCGTGACGGTGACCGGGGACGTGGAGCGGGACCGCGCCCCGACCGAGTGCTCGTGAGCGCCGCAGACCGCGACCGCACCACCCGAAGACTGCTCGTGGTCCTGGGCGCGGCGATGATCGCGACCGGCCAGCCGGTCGACGAGATCGAGGACGAGCTGCGGGAGGTCGGCCGCCGCCTCGGCGCGCCGGACGTGCAGGTCGCCGCCGGTCCGACCGGCGTGCATGTCGGCCTGGCCAGCGGTGATCCGATCGCCTACGAGTCGGTCGTCGGCGGGTTGCGGCTCGACCAGGCCTCGGACGTGCGGCTGATCCGGCATCTGCTGGTCTCCGAGCAGATCGACGCCGAGCAGGCCATCGACCGGCTGCTGGAGCTGCGGAAGAAGCCCGCCCGCTATCCCCGTTGGCTTGCCGAACTGGGCTTCGTCGCCGTCGCCGTGGGGATCTGCCTCATCCTGCAGCCGGGCGCGGCCAACCTCGTGGCGGCGGCGGTCGGCGGGGCCGTCGTGGTCGTGCTGTCCGGGTTCGCGCGCCGGCACCCCTCCCTGCTCCCGCTCCTGCCGACGGTCGCCGGTTTCGTGGTGTCGTGCCTGGTGTTCGCGGCCGCCGACGCCGGCCTGCTCGACGGTGCGCTGCGCACGGTGCTGCCGCCGCTCGCGGTGCTGCTACCGGGCGCGCTGATGGTCACCGGATTGTCGGAGCTGGCCGCCGGAGCGATGGTCGCGGGGTCGTCGCGACTGCTGTACGGCACGGTCCAGCTGCTGCTGTTCGCTCTGGGCATCGCCGCCGCGGCGGCTCTGCTGCGCACACCGACGGGGCTGCTCGGCAACGTCCGGGTGGACGAGCTGGGCTGGTGGGCGGCGCCGCTCGGGCTGGTGGTCATCGGCGCCGGGATCGGGCTGATGGAGAGCGTGCCCGTGCGGCTGGTGCCGTGGGTGCTCGGGGTGCTGGTCGTGACGTTCCTCGCGCAGCTCGGAGGCCAGCAGCTGGGCGGGGCGGCGCTGGGGAGCTTCCTCGGTGCCATCGCCGCGAGCCTCGGAGCGTCGACCGCCGAGCTGGTGCACCGCCGGCTGCCGCGGCTGGTCGTGT
The DNA here is from genome assembly GCA_963841985.1 of uncultured Actinomycetota bacterium. Taxonomy (GTDB): domain Bacteria; phylum Actinomycetota; class Actinomycetes; order Mycobacteriales; family Pseudonocardiaceae; genus Pseudonocardia. The sequence goes on along the minus strand of CAWJFD010000023.1, from coordinate 26,422 downwards.
TCCTGCCGTCGTTCTGGCTGCTGGTCCCCGGCAGCCTCGGACTGATCGGGGTCAGCGAGGTCGCGATCCTGCCGGGGCAGGGCACGACGGTGGGCTTCGACGTGCTCGCCGTGGTCCTGGCCATCGCCACGGGCCTGCTGGTGGGCTCGGTCGTTTCGCGCACGGTGCGCGTGCTCGGCCGCCGCCTGCTGCGCACCGCGCGCTGAGGAGCGGCCGGCACCTCAGCATGGCCGGGTTCCGCCCGCGACGGCCCGCGTATGGCGTTGCAGCTCGACCCGCCGTGAGTGGTCATCCGTGCGTGGGGCTCGCGGCGGCATTCGGCGCCGCGTCCACGTCCGCCCGACCGCCCGACCGCCGGACCGCGAGCTCGACCGCTCCGCTGTTGGCGGGGTAGCCACCCCATGCGGCGTTGGCGAACGCGTAGAGGTAGCCGGGCCGCTGCACCGCGTGTGACGTCCCGGCGCCGATCGCGATGCGCTCGTGCGCCTCGTCGATCGTGCCGTCCGCGTTGCGGGTCTCGTTGGCGACGTACCCGACCAGCGACATCCACGGCAGGTCCGGCTCCCGGCGCGCGCCGATCACGGTCGCCACCGGATTCTGCACCACCCGGCGGAACAACCCGGCGAACCGATCGATCGTCGAGCCGACCAGCCGGCCGATCGATCCCCGGCCGGCGTTGCCGGCCGGGTCGACCGACGTGACGACGCTGCGCCAACCGCCGGTTGCGGCGAACGAGTACTCACCGGGCTCCAACCACAGACCGGTCGCCACCCATCCGTCGTTCGCGGGGACGGCAACCGTCGCCGATCCACCGGGGCCCGGCGTCGCCGTCGGCCGGTACCGGCCACCGGCCAGCTCCGGGGCCGCCTGCCGGCGGTAGGCCGACTCGTGCACGTCCGGCGTGCGGTCGGCGGCGTCGATGCGCGGGATCGCCCGCGGCGAGGGCGTGAGCAGCACGTCGGTGAACTCGTGCTGGACCTGGTCGGCGAAGCGCAGCAGCGGGTTCGCGACCGCCAGCGGGTCCGGGCGGTAGCGGCCACGCACATCGGGATCGAACTCCAGACCGATGGCGGATTCGGCCTCGTCCATCATCCACCGCAGCGCCCCGTCGCTGAGCCCGCGGCCGAAACCGCCGCCGCCGACGTCCAGGTGTGTCCCGGGAAACCAGACCTCCTTGACGTCCTGCCCCGGCAACGGGTCGTACCAGCGCGTCGGCGAGAACGGGCCACGCTGCTCGTCGAGCGCGATCGCGTGCCGGGCGTGCTCGATCCGCGGGTCGAGCCGGACGTCGTGGAACCGGTGGTCGGCGGCGTCGAACAGCGTCCCCACCCGCAGGTGGTCCGGGATGCCGAGCGACCCGACCGTGTCCCACACCCCGATGAACCGGATCGGAAGGTCGTCGGCGCGCTCGTCGACGTGGAAGGACAGGCCGCCCGCCCAGCTGCGATCCTCCGGCGCCTGCGCCCACGTGCGGTACCGCCGGTAGACCGTGGCGAGCTGGCCATCGACGTCCTCGGCGCCCCTCAGGTCGAGCAGGCCGCACGACCCACCAGCCCGGCCAGGCTGCGCGCGGTGTAGGCGCCGCGGCTGAAGCCGAACAGTGCCACGACGTCGCCGGCCCGGTAGGTCTCCGCCAACCACCGGTAGCCCTCCAGCACGGTGGCCGACAGGCCCCACCCGGTCGCGCCGCCGGTCAGCCGGGCCAACGCCAATCCGGTGGTGCCGACCCCCGGCATGTACGTGTGGAGCTGCTCGACCCCGTCGACGGTCCGGCCCAGCAGGGCTCTCCGCAGCCGGACGACGTTGCTGTCACTGATGGTGGTCTGCCATGTCCCGTCGCAGCAGACGATCAGGTGGCGCACGTGACCTCCTTCCGAAGACACCGCTGCCTCGTGCGGGATGAGAGGCACGAGGTGCTCGGAGATACACGCGGTTCCGCTCGCCGACCGGTGCCCGAAACCCGACCGATGCCTGAAACGATGTGCGCGTGAGCGATCTCGCAACATTCCTCGCCGAGAACACGCCGTTCGACGCACTGTCGGAGTCGGAGCTGCAGCGCGTCGCGGACGCGGCCAGGATCGTCGACTTCCCGGCGGGCGCGGAGATCCAGGACGCGTTCGTGACGGTTGTGGACGATCTGTCGGTCGTGCTGTCCGGCCAGGTCGAGTTGTGGACGACCGAGGGTGCCTACGACGGCCCGGCCGACGAGATCCTCGGCCGCGGCAGCGTCTTCGGCTACTCCTCCGTGCTGAGCCGGGCGGCCGTCGGTCCACGGGTCGCCGCCCTCGGCCCCGTCCGGTTGGTGCAGATTCCCTGCAAGGCCGTCGCTGCGGTGTTCTCCTCGCCGGCGGGGGTGCGCTTTCTCGGCTCCCATCTGATGGCGACCGCCGGTGCGCGGTCCCGGGTGACTCCGCCGTTCCACACCGTCGACGAGCTGGTCGTCTCCGCCCCGGTCGTGGGCAAGCTCGGGATGACAGTGCGTGAGGCGGCATGCCTGATGAGCGAGCGATCCAGCAGCTACGTGGTCATTCCGGGTCAGGCGGGCGAGTTCGGGCTGATCACCGATGCGGTGTTGCGCGAGCACGTGGTGGCGGCCGGCCTGCCCTCGGACGTTGCGGTTCAGGACGTCATGATCCGGAAGCCGGTGACGGTCCGTACCGGCACTCCCACCGCCGACGTGCTGATGGAGCTCACCGAACGTCAGCTGGACCATCTGTTGGTCACCGATCCGGCCGGCGGGCTCCGCGGAGCCGTCGAGCCGCAGAACTTCCTGGCGTCGCCGTCGGCGGCCGGCATGCTGCTGCGCGAGCAGCTGCAGCGGGCCGAAGATCTCGATCACGTCGTGGCTCTCGCGCGCCGGCTGCCCGTGCTGCTCGGTGATCTGGTCCGCCAGCGGCGGGAGGCCTCCGAATCCACGTTGGTCTACTCGACCGTCGTGGACACGGTCCAGCGTCGCGTGCTGTCGCTGGTGCTGAGCTCGCGGCCGGACCTCGACGAGGCCGAGGTGACCTGGATGCTGCTGGGCAGCAACGCCCGCCGGGAGCCGATGCTCGGGTCGGACATCGACTCGGCGGTGGTGTTCGCGGAATCCGTGGACACCCCGGCCCGCGCCGCCGCCTACCGCAGCGCGTTCGCCGAGGTGGCCGACGTACTGCGCCGCGGGGGTCTGCAGGTCGACGAGCACGGCGCCACCCCGAGCATGCCCGAGTTCGCCCGCACCCGGTCGCAGTGGCGCCGCGCCGCTCAGCAGTGGCTCGGCAGTCCGTTGGAGAATCAGGGCATGTTGATGGCGTCGCTGCTGCTGGACGGGCGCCCGATCCAGGGTGATCCGGGCGAGTCGGTGGTGCACGAGGTGTTCGCCGATGCGCGGAACCACCCAGGGACGATGCGGCTGCTGATCCAGGAATCGCTGTCGCACCGCGCCCGGCTCCGGTCGGTCCGCGACGTGCTGGCCGGACGGGGCGACACCTTCAACCTCAAGACCCACGCGCTGCGCCCCGTGGTCGAGATCGCCCGCTGGGCAGCGCTGGCGGTGCGCTCGCCCGAGCTGTCGACGAAGGCCAGGCTGGCGGCCGCCTCGGGTTCGACGCTGTTGCCCACCGACCAGGCCCAGACCCTGATCGATGTGTTCGAGGTGCTGCAGCGGATCCGCCTGCGCCAGCAGCTGGCTCAGTTCGACCGCGGCGACCGGGTGTCCGATGTGGTCTGGATGCCACGTCTCCCGCCGCTCGATCGGAGCCTGGTGGCCCAGTCGGTGCGCGAGATCTCGACGGTACAGAAGCGCCTGGCCAACATCCTGAACTACACCTCCCCGGACGAATGGGGTGCGTTGTCGGACAGCTGACCCGGCCTGCCCGCCCACGAGAGGCACCGGTGCTCGGTGTCGCTGCGCCTGCCGGCCGTCGGGTCGGATCGGTCGCTCAACCCTGCCGCGCGTCGTAGACCTGCCGGGCTTCCGCCACCTCGTCGACCGACGCTTCCAGCAGGTCGGCCAGCTCGCGCAGCCGGGTGGCGATCTTCCCGCCCAGCTCCGTGAGGGAGTACTCGACGCGTGGCGGGATCGTGGACTTCACGTCGCGGGTGACCAGGCCGTCACGTTCGAGGGTCTGCAGCGTCTGCGACAGCATCTTCTCGCTGACGCCGTCGACCCGCCGCCGGAGTGCGTTGAAGCGGTAGCTGCCCTCGCCGAGGGCCAGCAGCGCCAGGATCCCCCACTTGCTCCCGACGTCCTCCAGCGCGGCCCGCGACGGGCAGTTGCGCGCGAACACCGTGGTGACCAGCTCGTCCGTGGGATCGCCGGTAGCGACGTCCGCGGCGGCCTCTGTGCTCATGGTCTCAGCATACAGCACTGGGCAACTAGGAAGCACTATGCAATAGTTAGTGCAATCCATCGGGAAGCACTGCATAGGAGCGAACATGACCGTCTACGCCGTCACCGGAGCCACCGGCCACCTCGGAGCCCTCGCGATCGACGCCCTTCTCGAGCGTGGCGTCCCGGCCGCCGACGTCGTCGCGATCGCCCGAACCCCCGCCAGGGCGGCGCACCTCGCGGCCGCCGGGATCACCGTGCGAGCGGGTGACTACTCGCGACCCGAAACCCTGCCAGCCGCACTGGCGAAGGTCGATGTCCTGCTGCTGGTCTCCAGCAGCGAGGCCGGCCAGCGGGTCGCCTCAGCACGCCGCCGTCATCGCGGCGGCGAAGGCCGCAGGCGTCGCCCGCATCGTCTACACCAGCCTGCTGCGCGCCGACACCTCGCAGATCGTGCTCGCGCCCGAGCACAAGGCCACCGAGGAGCTCCTCCGCTCGTCCGGCGTGGCCCACACGATCCTGCGCAACGGCTGGTACATCGAGAACTACACCGCGCAGATCGGCGACTACCTCGCCAGGGGTGCGATCGTCGGCGCTGCCGGCGACGGACGCATCGCCGCGGCCGCGCGGGCGGACTACGCCGCGGCCGCCGCGACCGTCATGACCGAGGACGGCCACGACGGTGCGATCTACGAGCTGGGCGGCACCGCCTTCACCCTGAAGGAGCTGGCCGCGGAGATCGCCGAACTCAGCGGCACCGACGTCGTCTACCAGGACGTCACCGTCGCCGAGCTGACCTCGATCCTGCAGGGCGCCGGGCTCGACGCGGGCACCGCAGGCTTCGTCGCGGCGCTCGACGAGGCCACCGCGCGCGGCGAGCTGGACACCACCAGCACCGAGCTCACCCGCCTCATCGGCCGGCCGACGACCCCGCTGGCGGACGTCGTCCGCGCCGCTCTCTGACCGCTCCGCTCTCTCCGACCGCCGACCCCTTGAGGAGCACGACATGGCGACCCACCCCTTCGACCTGCACCTGGCCGCCGCCGGCAAGGCCGGCGAGCATCCCGCCTGGACGCCGGCTGACGGCCCGTTGCCGGCGTTGTACCTCAGCCACGGCGCGCCGCCGCTGTTCGAGGACCCGACCTGGATGGCTGAGCTGTTCGCCTGGGCCCGCTCGATGCCGAAGCCGAAGGCGGTGCTGATCGTCTCCGCGCACTGGGAAGCAGCTCCGCTGAGCCTGTCGAGCAGCGACGCGCACGTGACGCCGGTCTACGACTTCGGCGGTTTCGATCCGATGTACTACCGGATGCGCTACGACACCCCGGACGCGAGTGCGCTCGCCACCCGGGTGCTGGGCGCACTCGGCGACGGCGAGAACGTCCACCGCAGCCGGACCGGGGCCTGGACCACGGCGCCTGGGTGCCGCTGAAGATCATGTACCCGGACGCCGACATCCCCGTGTTGCAGCTGAGCCTGCCGACATCGGACCCGAGCCGGCTGCTGGCGCTCGGCGCCCGGCTGCGGGCGCTGCGGGAGGAGGGGGTGCTCGTGATCGGATCGGGTTTCACCACCCACGGGCTGCGCTTCCTGTCCCGGAGCGATTTCCTGGGCCGGACCACGCCGGGGTGGTCGCGCGACTTCGACGACTGGGCCGGTGAGGCATTGGCCCGCGGCGATGTCGACGAGCTCGCCGACTACCGGAACCGGGCGCCGGGAATGCCGTATGCGCACCCCACGGTCGAGCACTTCGTGCCGCTGTTCGTGACGCTCGGCGCCGCCGTGGACCAGGAAGCTCCCCGGCGGTCGAGAATCGAGGGGTTCTGGATGGGCCTGTCCAAGCGTTCGTTGCAGGTCGCCTGATCGTGGGGGTGGGGCGGCCCGCCCGTCCGCGCACCATGGACAGCATGTTCGTCGACGGCGCACCATGCATCGTGGCCGGCGTCGGGGCATCGTGGCCGGCGGAGGGCTGAGGTGCTGATCGCGCTGCTGTTCGCGCTGGGAGCGGTGATCCTCAACAGCGTGGCTGCGCTGCTGCAATCGGACGCGACCACGCGGACGACCCGCCACCGCCCGCTGATCGTCCAGCCGCGCTACCTGTCCGGTCTGGTCTTCGACGGGCTGGGATGGGTGTGCACCGTCGTAGCCTTGCGGAGCCTGCCGGTCTTCGCGGTGCAGGCCGTCCTCGGTGGCGCGATCGCCGTGACCGCGCTGGCGGCGCGGTTGATGTGGGGCGTGCAGCTCCGTGCGATCGATCGGCTGGCCGTCGGGGCCTGCATGGTGGGGCTGGGACTGGTGGCCGCCAGCGCAGCCGACGTCGGTGGTGCTGCTGTCGGGCTGCTGGCCGACGTCGTCCTGACCGCCGTCCTGGTCGGGCTGGCGGTCGCACTGTTGGGGCTGCGCAACGTCCGGTCGGCGTGGCCACTCGCGCTCGTCGCCGGCCTGGCGTTCGGGGGGACCTCGCTCGCCGTGCACGCGGTCCACCTCGGCCTGGGTGCCGAGGCCGATCTCCTGGCGGTGCTGAGGCAACCGAGCGCGTATCTGGTGATCGGGTTCTGGCTGATCGGCATGGTCAGCTACTCCCGCTCACTGGGACGCGGCGAACTCTCCACGGTGACGGCGGTCTTCACGATCACCGAGTCGATCGTTCCCGGGTTGCTGGGGATCGCCCTGCTCGGCGACCGCGTTCGGCCGGGTTGGGGAGGGGCCTTCGGGGCCGGGCTGCTGCTCGCGACCGCCGGGGTGCTGGTCCTGGCGCGTTCGCCGGCCCAGCAGCGGCACCAGTGGTCCCGGTAGACCCCCGAGAACCTGCCGCCCGCGCTCGGGCCGTCCGGTCAGTCGCGCGACACGAGGAACTTCTCGACCACGGCGTTGAAGGCGGCCGGGTTCTCGAGGAACGGGAAGTGCGAGCTGGCGACGTCGACCGGGAAGATGTGCAGCTGCGCACCGGGGATCTTCTCGGCGATGTAGCGCTGCGAGCTCGGGCTGACGTGGCTGCCGTCGCAGCCGAGGACGAGCGTGGGCACGTCGATCCGGGGCAGGACGTCGCGCCAGTCCTGGGCGCAGTGGTCGAACAGCAGGGGCACGCCGGCGTAGGGCGGGGTTGCCGTGATCTGCGCGTCGACGAACGCGAGGATCTCGGGGTCGGTGTCGCCGGAGAACATGCTGTGCACGAAGTCGGCGCACACCTTCGCGCTTCTCGGTTCCGTTCAGCGCCGCGCCCAGCTGGAGGAGCCCGTCGACACCGAAGATCGCGCCGCACTGAGCCTGCTCCTCGGCGTCCATCCAGGGCACGGCGGCGACGGCCGAGGGCTGGTCGACGGCGACGAACCGCCGGATCCGGCCGGTGCCGTACTGATCGATGAAGCTCCACCACACCGAAACGCCCATGGACCAGCCCAGTGCGTCGACCCGATCGAGCCGGAGGTGGTCGAGCAATTCCAGCACGTCGTGAGCCAGTCGGGCGATGCGGTAGCCGTGGTGGGGTTTGTCGGACACGCCGTGGCCGCGCTGATCCAGCGTGATCACGCGGCGCGCGGGGGACAGCCCGCGCACCTGATGGTGGAACATCTCCTGGGTCTGACCCCAGCCGTGCAGCATCACCAGTGGCGCCCCGTCACCCCCACCGTCGTGGTAGCTCAGCTCGACACCGTCGTTCGTCGTGAACGTGCCCACGCCGGCCACTCCCTTTCCTCGTTGTCCGGGGGTTTTGGTGTCGACATCGTCGAGGGCGGGGGAGGGTCGCCACCACCGCGCGGTGTAGCGACATCAGCCCCTGCTTTCCTCGGTCTGTAGGAACGGCACCTCGACGCGCTGGGTGGTTCATCGCTCGCCCCGCGGGCGCCGGTCGTCACTGGACGGAAAGACCAGATCGGCGATCCGGAGGCCGAGGTGCAGCTGCAGCCGGTCCTCGCCGTCGTCGAGGTCGAGGCCGGTGATGTCCCGGATCTGCTGGAGCCGGTAGTACAGCGACGTCCGGTGGAGGTGCAGGGCCGCTGCCGTTCGCGGAATCGAACCGGCCAGATCGAGGAACGTACGCAGCGTCTCGACCAGGCGCGTGCCTCTGGGGTGATCGAGCAGAGCGCGCACCGCGTCCGGCACCAGCGCCGGGGTCAGCGCGGTCGCCGGGAGCTGCAGCAGCACGGCGAGGATGCCCAGCTCGTCCCATGAGGCCACGCCGTCGAGCTGCGGCAGGAGTCGCGCACCGGTGGCCGCGGTCGTCGCCTGGGAATGCGAGATCCAGGCGGAGTCGAGTCCGCCGACCTCGCCGCCGATGCCCGCGACGGCGGCCCCCTTCCGGCCGAGCAGCTGGTCGAGCTCGGCCACCATCCGCCGGGTGCCGGCCCGCAGCCCGTCGCGGTCCGGATGGGACATCCCGTGCAGCGCAACGGCCCGGTCGCCGTTGACGGCGGTGCCGACGCGGCGGGCGTGACCACGCGCAGCGGAATCCAGGACGGTGCGAAGGGCGACTTCCACCTGTGCGGCCGGCTCGCCGCATTCGCCCACCTCGAACACGGTGACGACGAGGTGGGGCGCCTCGGTCAGCCAGCGTTTCGTCAGGCTGGTGGCCAGTGCGCTCCGCCGCAGCGGGGCATCGCTGTCGAGCAGCCCCCGCAGTGCACCCTCGCGGGCCCGCCGTTCGCCGTCGGCCGCGAGCCGGTCGCGGAACAGCACCGCGGTGATGCCGTGGCTCACCTCGCTGATGCGGTCGATCTCGTGCGTGGCCAGGGAACCGTCCGCGTCGATGACCATGAGCAGGCCGAGGAGCTCACCGCGTTCGCGCAGCGGAACGCAGAGTCGGGGCAGCATCTCGAGGTCGTCGCGTCCGGCCAGCATCCCGGGTCGCACCCAGCGGGCGACTCCTTGGGACAACACGAAACCGCTGGCCTCGGCCCCCGCATCGCGCTGCAGAACGGCGCGGATACGGAGGCCGTCCTCGTCGCCGAAATGCCGGCTCGAGCAGATGAGCCGCACGACGGGATCGTTGACCACGACGGAGCGCCCGATTTCCTCGGCCAGCTCGTCGACCATCAGCTGGAGCTCGTCGCTGCTGTGCGGAGCCGCGTCGGACACGCCATCACCGACTTCCCTGACGCAGCACCGTTGCGGAGCTTTCTACAGAACGAGGAAAGCGCAGCACAAGGTCCCGACGCCCTGTGGTGTCGGCCGGAGCGGTCCGAAACCCACCATGGACGTCATGACGCAGCGACTGGCCGGCCGGGTGGCGTTGATCTTCGGTGCCGGATCGAGCGGGAACGCGCTGAGCAACGGGCGGGCCGCCGCGCTCGCCTACGCCCGCGAGGGAGCCGTGGTCGCGGCCATCGACATCAACCTCGCCAGCGCCGAACGCACGGCGAAGGAGATCACCGGAAACGGGGGGAGCGCGCTGGCCCTTGCGGCCGATGTCACCGACGAGCGAGAGGTGAGGGAGGCGGTGGCGAGGGCCACCACTGAGCTGGGCGTCCCCACCCTGCTCCACAACAACGTCGGGTCGGCGCAGATCGGCGGCGTCGCCGGGATGGATCGGGCCACATGGGACCGGGCCATGGCGATCAACGTGACGGGGGTGTTCCTGGCCTGCAAGCACACCGTGCCGCACATGCTCGCCGCCGGCGGCGGCGCGATCGTCAACGTCTCCTCGATCGCCGGCATCCGGTACGTCGGCTACGACTACCCCGCCTACATGGCCGCGAAGGCCGCGGTCAACCAGCTCACCGTCGCACTCGCCCTGACCCACGCCCGGCAGGGGATCCGCGTGAACGCGGTGCTACCCGGCCTCATCGACACCCCCCTCGTGGCGAACCAGCTGCTGGACGACCCCGACGGGCGCGCGGCCGCCCGAGCACAGCGCGACGAGGCCAGCCCGACGGGGCGGATGGGCAGCCCGTGGGACGTCGCCAACGCGGCGGTGTTCCTCGCCTCCGACGACGCCGCCTACATCAACGGCGTGTGCCTGCCCGTCGACGGCGGCCTCTCGGCGCGATCAGGATGAGGAATCCACCGCACACACGGCCGGTATACGGCACACATGGTCAGCCTTTGGTGCGGTGGGCCGCCCGTGTGTGCGGCGTCGCCACCGTGTTGTTGCGGTGTACCGCACGTATGTGCGGCGGGGTTTCCGGGCGATCGGCGGGCGGCCGGGCACATCGATACACCGCACACATCGATACACCGGAGGTACACCGCACACGTGGCCCACCGTCGGCCCGGCCGTGTGTGCCCTGTCCCTGCGCTATGTGCCGCGGCCACCGTCCCGGCCCCGATCACAAGCCGCCCGACCGCACACATCCCCCGGACACCGCACACATCGCCGGCCATGTGCGCCGTGTCCCCGCAGTGTGTGCCGTGAGCTTGACCCCACACGGTGGGTGTCCGTGGTACGGGGTCAAGCTCAGCCGGTGAACGACCGGTCGGCACCGGAATGATTACGCTGCAAGCATGAGTACGGAGTCTGAGCCGGATCCGCCGTCGCTGTACGAATGGGCCGGTGGCAGCGCCGCGTTCCGCCGGCTGATCGACGCGTTCTACGACCGGGTCGAGCGCGACGAGCTGCTCAGCGTCCTGTTCCCGGGCGGGGTCAGCGAGAACCATCGCGCCCACGTCACGCTGTGGTGGATCGAGGTGTTCGGGGGGCCGGCCGACTACACCACGCGGATGGGCGGCTACGACCGCATGCTGGCCCACCACCGCGGGCTGGGGATCACCGGTGAGCAGCGCCTGCGGTTCGTCGAGCTCATGAGCCGGGCCGCGGACGACGCGGGACTGCCCGACGATCCCGAGTTCCGTGCCGCCCTGCTGGGTTATCTCGAGTGGGGCACGAGGCTGGCGCTGCACAACTCCCAGCCCGATGCCGTCGTCGTGCCCCACGCCCCCGTGCCGCGGTGGGGTTGGGGTGTCGCGCCGCCCTACCAGCCGTGATCGATAGAGCCGCCCGATCACTGCTACGCCGATGCGCCGTTGTCAGCGCGGAGGGTTGTCAGCGCAGAGGGTCGTCAGCGCGGGCTCGTGCTCGGCGCGACGTTCTGGTTCAGGCGGAACACGTTGTCCGGGTCGTAGGCGAGTTTGAGCTCGGCCAGCCGCGAGTGGTTGGGGCCGTAGGCCGCGCGGACCCGGTCCGGGCCCTCGACGCCCAGGTTGTTGACGTACACGGCGTCCTCCAGGTGGGGGCGCATGGCGTCGAACGCGTCGCGGGTCCATCCGATGTTGCGGGCCGAGTCCCGTGGATCGGCCCACTGGGACAGGAACAGCAGGTCGTACTGCCGGGCGCGGTGGGGGAACGCCGTCGCGTCGACGGCCACCCGGCTCGCGGCACCCCGCAGACCCTGCATGCCGATACCGCTCTGTGCCGACGGCAGGCCGGGGCCGATCTCGAGCAGTGTCGCGACGGCGTCGTCGGTGAGTGTCCGCAGGTATCCCGACTTCCAGTAGTGCTGCATGCCGCGGGGGAATCCGGCGTCGGGGCCGCACTGCAACGCGGTGTACGGCATGACCGTGATCCCGTCCGCCAGCGGCGGGCCGACGCTGCGGAGCGGGCGCAGTACCCGCTCGCCCTCCTCCGGCGGTCCGCACCAGCACACTCCGATCGACAGCACGGGTCCGCCGGCCGGATCGAGGGAGAGCGAGACGGCCGTCGCCAGCTCGTCCGGCGCCGTCGCCATGAACTCGTCGTGCCACCGCAGGACGTCGTGTGCCGCCGCCCACGGATACATCAGCCCGCCCGCGAGCACCGGGCCCACCGGATGGAGGCGGTAGGTGAAGGAGGTGACCACCCCGAGGTTGCCGCCACCGCCGCGCAGCCCCCACAGAAGATCGGCGTTCTCGTCCGGCCCGACCCTCAGCAGGTCCCCTTCGGCCGTCACGACGTCGGCGCCGATCAGGTTGTCGCAGGCCAGGCCGTACCGGCCGTTGAGCCAGCCGAGGCCGCCGCCGAGCGTGAGGCCGGCGATGCCGGTCGCGGACACCACCCCGAGCGGCGTGGCCAGGCCGTGCTGCTGGGTGGCCCGGTCGAGGTCACCGAGCAACAGCCCGGCCCCCGCCCGCGCCGTGCGTGCGGCCGGATCGACCTGCACGTCCTTCATGGGCGACAGGTCCAGCATGATCCCGCCGTCGCAGACGGCGCTCCCGGCCACGTTGTGGCCGCCGCCGCGGACCGATACGACGAGGTCGTGCTGCCGCGCACAGGCGATGCCGCCGGCGACGTCGGCGGCCTCACGGCACCGGACGATGGCCGCCGGCCTCCTGTCGATCATCGCGTTGAACACGGACCGCGCGGCGTCGTAGTCGGGGTCGCCGGGGTGAAGCACGTCGCCGGCCAGACCGCTGGTCGCGTTCCTCACCGTCAGACCTCCCGATCGCCCGTCCTGCCGGCCGGGCTCAGCCTCCGCGGATCGTGAGGTCGAGGCAAGACGATGCCCGATCCGACGATCACGGCGACAGCGTGCGGATCGGGTTCCCCGCGACGAAGGCGGCGATGTCCTCCACCGCGTCCCGGAAGTAGGTCCGGTAGTTGTCCTGCGCGACGTAGCCGAGGTGCGGCGTGGCCAGCACGTTCGGCAGCGTGCGCAGCACGTCGTCGATCGGCAGCGGCTCGCGGTCGAACACGTCGAGCCCGGCGCCCGCGATCCGGCCGTGCACCAGCGCATCGACCAGTGCGGTTCCGTCCACGATCGCCCATCGTGACGTGTTCACCAGGAACGCCGTGCGCCGCATGAGAGAGATCTCGTCGGAGCCGAGGAGGCCGCGGGTGCGGTCGCCGAGGGCAAGGTGCACGGAGACGACGTCGCTGGACTCGAGCAGGGCCGCCAGGCTCGGTGCCAGCTCGACGCCGAGGTCGTCGGTCCGCTCCAGCGTCAGGTTCTGGCTCCAGGCGCAGACGTCCATCCCGAACGCTGATCCGATGCGCGCCACCCGGCTGCCGATCCGGCCCAGCCCGAGCAACCCGAGCCGGTGTCCGGCGAGCTCGGTGCCGACCGTGCTCTGCCAGGGGCCGCCGGCACGGAAGGCGGCGTTCTCCTGGGCCACGTTGCGGGCGAGACCGAGGATCAGGGCCCAGGTGAGCTCGGTGGGCGGGACGGCCGAGCTGGCCGTCCCGCAGACGACCACCCCGTGCGCGGCGGCGGCCGCGAGGTCGATGGCCGCGTTGCGCATCCCGGTGGTGATGACGAGCCGGAGCCGGGGGAGCCGGTCGAACGCCGACGGGCCCAGCGGGGTGCGCTCCCGCATCACGACCACGATGTCGAACTCCGCGAGCGCGGCGACGAGCTGGTCCTCGTCGGGGTGGTGCTCGCGGAACGTGGTGACGTCCACCGAGCCGGCGATGGTCGACCAGTCGGCCATCACGAGCGCGACGCCCTGGTAGTCGTCGAGTACAGCGCAGCGCAGCGTCATCGTCGTCCATCCTGCCCTCCGTGCCGCCCCGACGGCGGGCCGACATCCCCGCCAGCACTACCGGCTTCCAGCCCGACGCCACACCGCGGGTGTCACCGCGTGCGCCGTGCGGAAGCGGCGGACGAAGTAGCCCGCGTCGCGGTAGCCGACCCGGTGCGCGATCTCGGAGACGGTGAGATCGGTGTCGGCGAGCAGGCGCCGTGCCTCCCGCATCCGGCGCTCGGTGATCCACTGTTGGACCGTGCGTCCCGTGCGTCGGCCGATGACGGTGGTGAGGTGCCCCGGCGTGAGACCGAGCGCGTCGGCGACGTCGCTCAGTGAGATCGGCTCGTGGTATCTGGCCTCGACGACGTCGAAGACGGCCGCGAGCAGCGGTTCGACATCGAGCGCGCCGGACACGTCGAGCTGGAGCCGACCGAGGCGCACCAGCAGCAGCGTCAGGTGGGCGCGGGCGGCGTCGGCGTAACCGTCACGCCTGCCTCGCAGCTCGGTGTCGAGGTCGGTGAGGTGTGTGAGCCAGGCCGCCCGCTCCGCGCTCGGGACGCGCAGGCGCTGCCCGCCGCCGCGGTGGTTCCCGATGAAGGGTGAGAGCAGCGGATGTGTGCTCCAGGAGGCCAGGGATGCCGCGGCCGCCGGATCCACCGCATCGGGCGGGAACAGAACGGCCCAGGTCACTCCGTCCTCGTTGCCGTGGCGGTCCCGCGCGACGACGACCGCACCCGGGGCGATCACGAACGCGTCGCCTGCCGTGAGCGCCCAGTCCCGATCGTCGACGCGCAGGACATCGTCGCCGTGCTCGACGTAGAGGAGCACGAGGAAGTCGTGGGCGTGAGCCCCCGGCGTAGGGGAGCGTTCCCGTCGATGCGGCCCGGCCCAGCGCTCGACCGAGACAGCGGGGAGCCCCACGGTCCGGACGTAGTCGACGAGGGCGACACCCTGGGCGTTGCGCCGAATCGAAGTACCGAAAGAATGTCCCATAGCAACCACGCTTCGTCTCTTGTGCCCCGGTCAACGCCCCTGCAGGCTAGCAACTGATCACCGAACTTCGTTCCTGCAGGGAGAACACCGTGAGCACCACCGAGGACCGTGACTTTCTGCCCGCGCTCCCCCGGTCCTCGTTGTTGCGGTTCTACGATCCGCTCAGCCGGTTGATCCGCGCCCGGGACATGCACTGGCAGCTCATCGCCCAGGCCGCCATCGAGCCCGGTGCCACCGTGCTGGAGATCGGCACGGGGACGGGGAACGTCCTGCTGCTGGTCAAACGCGCCGTACCGGAGGCCAGGGTGATCGGTCTCGACCCGGACGCCGCTGCTCTCGCGATCGCCGCGCGCAAGGCCTCCGGCGCGGGGCTCGACGTCCAGCTCGACCGCGGCTACGCCGACCGGCTGCCCTATCCCGACGGGAGCATCGACCGGGTCCTCTCCTCGCTCATGTTCCATCACCTACCGGCGACCGAGAAGGCGACAACGCTGCGCGAGGTCCGGAGGGTGCTCGTCCCCGGCGGGCGCCTGCACCTGCTCGACTTCGATCACCACCCCGCAGCGGCAAGCCCCGTTGCGCGGTTCCTCAGCCGCGGCCACTCGCACGGAGCGGGCCACCACGGGCACATCCTCGCCAGGGACGACCCGCAGTCCGTACTCGCGCAGTTGGGTGAGGCGGGCTTCGTGGACGCCGCCGTGGCCGGCCACGGGACCTCGCTGCTGGGCGGGTACACCTTCTACCGCGCCTCCCGCTAGGACCGCACTGCGGACCGGTCGGCGCGGGCGAACGCCCACGCGTCGGAGATGATGTCGGCGAGCTCGGGAGTGCGCGGACGCCAGCCGAGGTCGGCCGCGATGCGGTCGCTGACGCCACGAGAACCGGCGGGTCGCCCGCCCGGCGGGCCGAGTCGATCGTCGGATCGACCGTCCGGTGACCTGCTCGGCGGTCTGGACGACCTCCCGCACGGAGAAGCCCGCCCCGTTGCCGAGGTTGTAGACGTCGTGCCGGCCGGCGGTGGCGGAGCCCACTGCGAGCACGTAGCGGCCGCGAGGTCGGCGACGTGGATGTAGTCGCGCACCGCGGTGCCGTCCGGGGTGGCGTAGTCGGTGCCGTAGACCTGCACCGATTCCCGGCGTCCGGCCGCGACGTCGAGTACGAGCGGGATCAGGTGCGTCTCCGGGTCGTGTCGCTCACCGCGTCCGTCGCTGGCCCCGGCCACGTTGAAGTAGCGCAGGCTCACCGCCGCCAGCCCGTGCGCGGCGGCTTCGAAGCCGAGCAGCTGATCGACGGCCGGCTTGGACGCGCCGTACGGGTTGGTGGGCCGCGGCGGCGCGGTCTCGGTGATCGGTACCCCGTCCGGCTGGCCGTAGACGGCCGCGGTCGAGGAGAAGACGATGCGGGTCACCCCGGCCGAGCGCATGGCGTCGAGCAGGTTCAGCGCGGCGCCGATGTTGCCCCGGAAGTAGCGCGCCGGGTCGGCGACGGATTCGCCGACGAGGGACAGCGCCGCGAGATGGACGACGGCGTCGAGGGCACCGTTCGCCAGTACGGCGGTGACCTCGTCGGCGTTGCCCAGGTCGACGTCGCACAGCGCGATGCCCGGGGGAACCGCGTCGCGGTGCCCGCGCGCGAAGTTGTCCAGGACGGTGACGTCGTGCCCGGCGGCGGCCAGCTGCGCGCTGACCACACTGCCGACGTAGCCTGCGCCTCCGGTGACGAGAACCTGCATCGGATCCTTCCCTTGGAGTTCGATCACGCTGCAGGAACTCCGTCAGCCGGGCCGGTCGTCGATCCCATCGGCACGGAACAGCACCGCCTGGTCGGGGTGCAGGATCGGCGCAGCCACCCCGACCCGGGCGAGGACGGCTCCGGTGAACACGGATCCGGGAAAGCCGACGCCGCGGGGCCGCTCACCGACGCCGGCCGCGTCGGACTGCGCCGCATCGGATTGGGCCGGGTCGTGCACGGGGAAGTCGCCGCCCCACCACGCCGGCGGCGCCAGTCCCGACGGGGCGGTCCCGACGATGATCGGCTTGAGATGGTAGCGACGGTCCGGGTCCAGGCCGCGCAGCCGCAGCGGCGGGCTGACCGCCGCGGTGCTGCTGTCCATGGTGACCATCGCGAAGATCGCGCGGGACCGGTCGGGGGCGACCACTCCGTGCACCATCAGCTCATCCGACGCGACGTCCATCCGCACGAGGTCCCCGGCCAGCAGCAGGCCGCGGTGCTCCTTGTAGAAGCTGATCCATTCCTGCAGCTCGGCGAGCTCGTCCGCAGTCGCGGTGGCCAGGTCCCACTCGATGCCGAGGTGGCCGAACACCGCGGTGCCGGCCCGGAACCCGAGGTCGTGCACCCGGCCGGTGGTGTGGGACCGCCCGGAGGCGATGTGGGAGCCCATGTACTCCGGCGGGATCAGCTGGGCGGTCCAGCGCAGCATGTCCTGGCGCTCGTGCGGGTCGATGCAGTCCGACACCCAGACCCGCTCGGTCCGCTCCAGCACGCCGAGATCCACGCGGGCCCCGCCCGACGAGCAGGACTCGATCTCCAGCCCGGGATGCGCCGCCTTGAGCTCGTCGATGAGCCGGTAGAAGGCCTGGGTCTGGGCGTGCACGCCGGGTCGGCCGCCGTCGGTCCGGTCGCCGGCCTCGATGAGGTCGCGGTTGTGGTCCCACTTGATGTAGCCGATGTCGTACTCGTCGAGCAGGGCCAGCATCTGCCCTTTGACGTGCTTGTAGGCCTCCGGGATCCCCAGGTTCAGCACCTGCTGGCTGCGCGACTCGATCGGCCGTTCCCTGCGCGCAGCCATGATCCACTCCGGGTGGGCCCTGGCGACGTCCGAATCGGCGTTCACCATCTCCGGCTCGAACCACAGCCCGAACTCCATGCCCAGCTTGCGCACCTGGTCGACCAGCGGATGCAGCCCGTCGGGCCACACCTCGGCCGACACGACCCAGTCGCCGAGCCCGGCCCGGTCGTCGCGGCGGGCGCCGAACCAGCCGTCGTCCAGCACGTACCGCTCGACGCCGATCGCGGCCGCGCGCTCCGCGAGGTCCAGCAGCCGCTCCTGGTCGTGGCTGAAGTACACCGCCTCCCAGACGTTCAGGGTCACCGGGCGGTCGGCCGACACCGGCTCGGCGCGGTCGCGGAGGTGGCGGTGGAAGCGGTGGGCCACCTCGTCCAGCCCATGACCGAACGACCCGTAGAGCCACGGACTGCGGTAGGACTCGCCCTCGGCCAGGCGGATCTCCCCGGGCAACAGCAACTCGCCGCCGCCCAGCACGCGTTCGCCGGTGAACACCCGCTCCGCGTAGTGGGTGTGGTTGCCGCTGAACCCGACGTGCACGGCGTGGATCTCGCCGGTGGCGAAGCCGAAGCCCGGCGTACCGGCGTGCAGCAGGTAGGCGCTGTCGGCTCCGGTGCGCCCTTTGCGGTTCTCCCGCAGATGCGTCCCGACCACGAACGGCCGCCGCTGCGGGATCCGTTCCCGGTTGTGCCGGCCGCCGAAGTCCAGCAGCTCGGTGGCCTCGGCCGGTACCGGGTAGGCCAGCACGAGGTCGTCGACCTGGTAGGTCTCGGGGGACCCGTTGGTGAGCTCGGCCCGCGAGCGGAGCACGCCGCTGGGCAGCAGCTCGATCGTGATCAGCAGGCTCAGCGCGGCCTCGACGTCCTCCGCATCGACCTCCACCCGCGCGGGCCCGGTCGCCAGGAAACCGGTGACCGGCCGGCCGTCGACCCGCACCGAGGTGACGGTGAACCGCGGGGACCACGACCGGCCCGACCGGGAGCCGCTGAGCCCGGGGCGCCCGATCCATCCCGCGTGATGCTCGGGCAGGATCGCGACGCGCAGTGCGACATCGGCGTTGTTGGAGCCGATCACCGGAACCTGGGCTGCGCAGAGCCGCTCCGCCTGCTCCGCGTCCAGGGCCGGCAGCTGCGCCCCCCAGCCGACGATCGCGGGAAGCTGTCCATCGGCCGCGTCGATCAGGATGCCGACGCCGGCCGCAGTCAGCGAGATGCGGGCGCCGAGGTAGGCGTCGGTGCTGTCCATCGAGCGCTCCTGTCCTCCGGCGGTGCCGCGGTCTGTGGGAAAGCCGGACAGTTCTCACCGGTACCGTGCGAATCTGTTCGCCCAGTGTGCCTCGTCTGCTTCCTGGGTCCGGGTGCGGTTGCGGGACGTGGCCGGTCGACTCCTCGATACAGGGTCAGCCCTGCTGAGCGCTGGCGGCCAGCCCGCTACCGGCGGCCTGCCCGTCCTCGCAGGATGGACATCGCCCGAGGTCCTACCCGTTGCAGAATCGACGGAACGGCGAATCCGATGCTGATGTGGCTGAAGCGCTTCCCGGTGCTGGCGGGGTTCGTGCTGATGTTCGCGTTCACCTGGCCGATCGACCTTTGGGCTGCGGCGAACTCGCACGGATGGGTTTCCTTCCCACCGCCCCCGCTGCTGCCGTTGCTGGTCGGGTACGGCTTCGTTGCCGCCTCGCTCATCATGACCGGACTCATCGCTGGCCGGTGCGGGATCCGCGCCTTGCTGAGCCAGTTCCTGGTGTGGCGCTTCGGCGTGCTGTGGTACGCGATCATTCTGTTGTCCCCCGCACTCATGGATCTCGCCGCGATAGCCATCCATGTCCTGCTGGGCGCGGACCTACCGGATTTCTCGCAACCGTTCGCTCGACAGTTGGTGGGGCCATCGGCCAGCCTCTGGGCAGCGTTGCCACTGTTCTTCCTGTTCGGTGTCCTCACGAACGGTGAGGAAATCGGCTGGCGCGGCTACGCCCTGCCGAAGCTGCAGGATCGCCACGGCGCGTTGGTGGCCAGCGTGATCATCGGCGTGGTCTGGGCCTTCTGGCACGTGCCCAAGTTCCTGACCGAAGGAAGCGCGCAGGACTATTCGTTCTGGCTCTACGTGGTCGACACCATCGCAAAGGCAATCCTGTTCACCTGGATCTACAACAGCACCGGGAGCAGCCTGCTGTCGGTCACCCTGTTCCACGCGTCCGTGAACACCTCGGTCGTGTTCCTGCCGATACTGCCGGCGGCGGTCGGCGATGTCCGGCCGACCGTGATCTCCATCGGTCTCCATTGCGTGCTGGCGACGGCAGTGGTGCTGGCCACCGGCCCGGCCCGGTTGTCCCGCTCGGCGAGCGCCGCAACGCAACCCGTCCCGGGCTGATGCTCAGGCTCGAATCGCGGGACGACGGCGACGGCATGGCCGATGATGGTGGCGTGATCGAGCTGGCGGATGTGCGGCGGGTGGCGATGTCGTTGCCCCGCACGGAGGAGCATCTGATCCGCGACAGGGTGGGTGAAGTTCCGCGTCGGGCGGATCGTCTACCTCGCGTTCAGCAGGGACGAAAGTGCGTTGGGGTTTCGCCTTTCCGAAGGAGGAGAGGGCGTGATGCTCATCCCGAGGGTTCAGGCCGGGGTACCAGCTGATCAAGAGCGCGTCGGCGTGGCTGGCACGATCGCGCATGTGCCGGTCGAACCCCGCCGGGTAGGTGCGGGAGGGGTTTGCGTCGGGCACGTTGCTCCGGGTCTATCCACGCCGGCGGGTAGAACTCGGGAAGGCCGTCCGGAGCGATCCTGACGATCCACTCCGAGGAGCTCCGAGGAGCTCCGAGGAGTGCCTCTCCCGATGATGCACCCACATCATCACCAGGTTGCAGATACATTGCGAGTGCTCCACCGGATGTGCCCCCGTCGGCGGACTCGGGCTGCGCCTCGGCTTTGCCGGCACATCGTCGCGGACACCAGGACCACCGGCTCAATGACGGCGCCGAGCGGACTATCGCCGCGAGCCGGCAACCTGGTAGTGGTGAGGAGCCGCACCTCGACGCATAAGTGAACAAGCACCATGAACACCTTCAAGACCACCTACGACGACCCGGCCCTCTGCGGAGACGCGATCGCGCACGACCGCGCTTGGGAGCTGCTCGGCCAGGTCATGGGCTACGTCGCCGTCACCGTCGGCTTCACCGCGCTCGGCGCCTACCTCGGCCGCGACCTGAGCGGCGCGACTGGGCTCGTGCTGTTCATCGCCACCATCCCGCTCGTCCTCGCACTCCACATCGCCGCCGCTCGGGGCCGAGAGCAACCGCGATCGGGCTCCTGTTCGGGCTCGGCCTCGCGGCCGCCCCCGCCATCGCCGACATGCCAGCGCCGACCCGTCCGCTCTGCGCAGCCGGCCGGCGCCACCGCGGCGTTCGTCGCCGCCCACGGCGCGTACGGCCACGCCACCCGCCGATACCTCAGCTCGTGGGCCCGCACGCTCTTCCGGACGCTGCTCGGCCTGATCGTGTTCGGGATCGTCGTGATCTTCGCCTCGATCCCCGACGAGAACATCATCTACGCCGTCGCCGGCCTCGGGATCTTCGGCGCCTTCACGATCTTCGACTTCAACCGGCTGCGCCGCAGCACCCCCGACGCCGCGGTGCCCATCGCGGCCCGGATCTTCCACGACATCTTTAACGTCTTTCTGCTGGCCCTGGATCTGTTCGGCGGCCAGCGCGGGACTGAGCTCTGCCAACCGACCACACCAAAGGAGTCACCCAGATGACCATCCCCTCCCCGCCCGAGGGTCAGGACCTCGCGACCGTCCCGATGAAGTTCGAGGTCACGCCGATCCCGGTCACCGATTTCGACCGCGCGAAGGCCTTCTACCAGCGCCTCGGATGGCGTCTCGACATCGACCTCCAGTTCACCGAGCAGATCCGCGGCGTGCAGTTCACCCCGCCCGGCTCGCCGGCCTCGATCCAGTTCGGCCCGGCCGGCGCGGGGCCCCTGCAGCGCCTGCTGCTGGTCGTCGAGGACATCGAGGCGGCCCGCGCGGAGCTGGTCGACCGCGGCATCGACGTCAGCGAGATCTGGCACAGCGCGCCGGGCCAGCCCCCCGAGCCCGGCCGCGACCCGGAGGGCCGCTCGTACGTCAGCCACGCCTCCTTCTCCGACCCCGACGGCAACCAGTGGGTCCTGCAGGAAGTCACCGAGCGAATCCCGGGGAGGGTCTAGGCATGGACGTCACGGCTCTCGCGCAGCTCCTGCAGGAGACCGCTGTGCGCCACGGCGCCTTCGAGGCCGTCGCCCCGCCCCACGACTGGTGGGACTGGTACGCGGCGTACATGGACGCTCGCCAGGCCGGCTCCACGCCGGAGGACGCGTCGGCGGTCGCCGGACGCTACATGGCGGAGGTCAAGCACATCGTCGTCTCGCCCGCTTGACCGCGCCCCACTCGCCGAGCCGGGGACCCCGCTCTCACCGGGGGCCTCCGGCTCAGCCGTGCGAGAACCCGTTCGCGAATAAGAGCACGGACGTACGAGCGCGGATCCGGACGAGCCCCGACCGCCAGGAGTACACCCTGGCAGCACTTGCCGTTCCTGGCAGCCGGGGTGCGTGTGCGGACGCCATACAGTGCCTCTGACCTGCCATGGGGGCGTCCGAGTCCGCTCGGGTCGCTCGACTTCGGCACGTATTCGGCACGAGGATGAGCGAACGATCACGTGCGCGGTGCGGATCGGCGCTGCGAGGGTGGTCGGGTGGCTGGTGACTGGACGCGATTTGCCCTCCGTGACGCGATGCGGGTGGGGGCTGCAGGCGCAGCTGTGGTGGGTGTGGCCTTTGGTATGGCCAGGTTCGCCTTCGGGCTGACGCTGCCCGATGTGCGCAGTGAGCTCGGGCTCTCCGACGTGCTGCTGGGCCTGATCGCGGGGGGCACGTTCGCCGGCTTTCTGGTGGGGGTATTGCTTGCCGCGCCCTTGGCGTTGGTGGCGGGCTCGCGGGCCCCGACCGACGTGGGTGGGGTGTGCGGATGTCTTGGCGCCGTCCTCGTCGCGATTGCTCCATCAGCCGGACTGTTGGCTGTGGGTGCGGTCCTGGCGGGAAGCGCCGCGGGGTGGGTCTGGGCTCCGTACTCGGACATCGTCGCGGCTATCGCGCCGGCCGAGCAGGGGCCGCGACTGCTCGCGATGATCAGCACGGGGACCAGTGGAGGTCTGATCCTGCTGGGGCTTGTCGCTCTGGCCGCCTCGTCGTGGAGGTTCGTGTGGGCCGGTATTGGCGTAGCTGCCGCGACCGCGGCGGTGATCAACGTGATGTGGGTACCTCGGACCGGGGCGCGCGGGCGGGAACAGCCGGCTGGGTGTTCGTCTCTGGCGCACCGGGGGTTGATCGCTCCACTGATCTACACAGTGGTATTCTTCGCCGCGACGACCATCTACTTCACTTACGTCAGCGACGCGGCCCGGGCGGGCGGTTTGGGGGCCGCGGCCGGGCCGATCCTGTTCATCGGAATCGGAGTCAGTGGCCTGTCCGCGCTGATCACCGGCCGGGCGGTTTCCCGGTTCGGGCCCGCGACGGGCGCGGCCAGCTGCGCAGCGTGCCTCATAGTGTCCCTGGTGCTTCTCGGTATCGGAAGCAGCTCCCTGATCGCGGTACTGATCTCGGCGTTGATCTTCGGTGTCGGTTATATGGCGGGCAGCGCGGTGTTGGCGATCTGGACCGCCCAGCTGGCCCCGGGCCGCGCGACGGCCGGCTTCACCGTGGCGCTGATCGTGGGGGCGATGACCTCGATCGCTGTACCAGTTGTGGTCGGGGCCTTGGTCGGGACGCTTGGCCTGTCCGCTCTCCTTCTCACCACCGGCGCGATAGCCCTGGTTGTCGGAGTGGTCCTGCTGCTGCCGTGGGCGCAGCGGAACCAGTCATTCCCGCGACAAGCGCGCAGTGCCCCCCGGCCTCTCGACGAGGCATAGGGCGGTCCGCGTCGAGCCACCCGACCGGAACCCGCCGCCGCGCGAGGTGGGAGAAACGGTTCACGTCCTCGACCGCGTACTTCGGAGCGTCCGTCGAACGAGAAGGCACGATGACCACCGACACGATGGTCGACACCCGGGACATGATCGTCGTGCACACCGCGCTGCTCCACGAGCGGCGGCTCGCACCCCGGCTCGTCGAGCGCGACGGTCCGCACGTCCGGGAGCACGGCACCTTCGTGCTCGACCTGCTCGAGCACCACCTCGCCGGCGGCGTCGGTGCGCACCAACACCGGAAACCCGACCCGGGATTTCCTTGTGGGCATCCCGGTGCCGAGCATGAACGGCATCGCAAGCACCCCGGTGACCGCACCGCGAGGGGCCTCGGAGCGTGGGCTGTTACCGAGATGATCAGCCTCTCTCAGGCCGGCCAGGGCAACCCCGGCCCGCGATAGCCTTTGCCCTAGCAACTGTGTAAGCGTCAGCAGAGGAACGCGGCGTTGCAGATACATTACGAGTGCGTCCACCGGCGAGCAACGCTCATGGCGAGCAGATCGCATAACCGGTAGCCGTAGGGCCGGTCACCGCCGCATCCACGACAACGACCCGGACGCCGGCGGGTCGATCTTTGCGTGTAGCACCGCACGCTCTCCCTCCTTGCCGCCAGGACGCCGCGACCCCCGCTCGCTACACCTGCTCTCGTCGGTCTATCAAAGATCACTACGTGATTGATTCGCAAAGATCTTTAGGGCGAACGCGCAGGTTAGGCGGGGTGTGCGACCCCGGCGACTTGACGAAACCGCATCTCGGTACGATAACGGCCTCGCTCCCCACGAGAAAGAAGATCCAATCATGATGCGATCGATCATGGCTTCCGTCTGTCAGATCTGCCTCGGCCAGGGGTACGTCTACGCCAATGGCAAGAAGCTCCCGTGCGCCTGTAGGTGATCTCTACAACGGCGCGCTCGACCGCTTCGTCGGCCGCGAGGCGCGTCTAGCACCGTTCGGGAAGTACGCGCTCGCCTGGCTGGACGCCCTGCCAGCACCGACAAGACAGTGTCACAGACTTCACTGTGGGACGTCAGCGACCCGACCCGACCGCGCCGCCTCGGCGACCCGCTCACCGGCCACACTGGACCGGTGTGGTCGGTGGCATTCGCCCCGGACGGGCACACTCTAGCCACCGCTGGTACCGACAAGACGGTGCTGCTGTGGAACCTTCCTGAGCCAGGCTGGCCCCGCCGCCGCCTCGGCGGCCCGCTCGCGGACCACACCGACGCGGTGACTGCGGTGGCGTTCGCCCCGGATGGCCGCACCCTGGCCACTGCCGGCGCCAGCGGTGACAAGACGGTGTTGCTGTGGGACATCACGGACCCCGCCCGGCCCCGCCGTCTCGGCGACCCACTCACCGGCCACACGGACACGGTGTGGTCCGTGACGTTTGCCCCGGACGGTCGGACCCTGGCTACCGCAAGTGCCGACACGGCGGTGCTGCTGTGGGATGTCAGCGACCCGACCCACCCCCGGCGCCTTGGCGACGCACTCGCCGGCCACACCGGCGCGGTCGGTGGCGTTCTCTCCGGATGGTCGCACCCTGGCCACCGCCGGGGCCGACAGTACGGTCCTGCTGTGGGACATCACCGACCCGACCCGGCCCCGCCGTCTTGGCGACCCACTCACCGATCACACCGGCCCCGTCATGTCGGTGGCGTTCGCCCCCGACGGACACACCATGGCCACCGCCAGCGCCGACAAGACAGTTGTAGTACCGCCCACACGGACGGAGTGACCGCGGTGGCGTTCGCCCCGGCCGGGCGTCCCACGCTTGCCACCGCCACCTGGGATCGAAACGTCCAGCTGTGGGACCTTGGCGGCCTGGACGCGCTTCGATCGGATCCGCTCGAGCAGGCCTGCTTGCTCACCGGTCGCGGCCTCAGCACCGATGAGGGGGGCCGTTACATCCCGGATCTCGCCTACGAGGACTCCTGCTTGAGCTGAGCGAGCCTCAACAGCCACGCTGTCCGCCGCTTCGAATGCTCCGCTTGCTGCCGATCATGCCCCTTTGAATCTCTCCTGGTCAGCCACGTCTCGGCACGATGCCCCTGGCAGGACAAAGGCCCGGCGAGCAGCTCGCGGTCATCCAACCCTGTGGTAACGATGGCCTCCACGCAGCCGCAGAGCACGGATTTGATTTTTGGTATCCGCCGGGGGCCGTCGCGCGCCTGGTCGACGATCAAACGGCCATGTCGGCACCAACGCTGGCGGGCTGTGCTGCGAGAAGTACGGTGTCACGTACTACTACACGCTCGCGTTTCTCCCGATCCGCGTACGGAGAGGGGTCGCGGCGGCAGCACAGATAATGCGTCGGAAAGCAGCGGACACATTACCAACAAACGTTTCGTTCGACAGCTTGGTTTCGCCGCCGTGTTCGCACGGTTTCACGTGATGGATTCGCACCAGGCAAGTGCATCATTATCAACATCTCTCCTGGACCTGCGAGGCCCTTCCCGCTGATCTAGCAGACTGTTTCGGCGGGGGAACGAGCCCCGGCGAGACGGACAGCAGCGGCTCGTCTTCGTGCACTAGAGGGGAAAGCAACGGTGGCTGCTTCGCTGGTTGCCCTGGTCGGTGGGGGCGAGCGGGGTGGCCCGGCCGGCGCGGTGTCGCTGGCCCGATGAGGTGTTCTCCTATTTACTTCGCCCGAGAAAGCAGACCTGCATCTGGGCGCTGAGCTGGGGAACTCGCGACCGTGACCTGCTTTCCGTGCTCGGCGACGCGGGCCGGTCCACGACGCGCTACGCGGCTGCCGCGACATCATCGGCTACTTCGCGCGCACCGCAACTGGACCCATCTGTGGCGACCTTGCGTGACCTCGCCGACCTGCTGCATCGCCTCGGCAACAGCGAGACCGCAACGGTCCTGCACGCCGCAGCCGACCAAGCCCCGGATGCCGGGGCCGTCGACCCTCCCCGGGACGGACGGGCCGACCGGGTGTCGACCACGC
>CAWJFD010000022.1:0-40626 GCA_963841985.1 uncultured Actinomycetota bacterium | reverse complement strand
TGGGTGGAGCTGAGGGGATTCGAACCCCTGACCCCTTGACTGCCAGTCAAGTGCGCTACCAGCTGCGCCACAGCCCCTTGCTCCGACGAAGTTACACGACCCACCGCCAAGCCGTGCACGGGACCTCACCCAGCTCTATCCCGCGATGGCGTCCTTCAGCCAGCTCGAGTTGTTCAGATCGATCTTCTTCCCACCGATCGCGACGGTCGGGGTACCGAACTGGCCGTTGGTCTGCAGCGCTGTGTCGGAGGTGGCCTTCTCCGTCTCCGCGGTCACGGAGCCTGCGTTGGTGGAGCCGTTCACGCACGCGGCGAAGTCGCCTTGGGCCTTCAGGTCGGTGCCGAAGGCGATGAGCTCGTCGTTGGTCAGGCCGGCGCTGCCCTCGGCGGGCTGCGAGTCGAAGAGCTTCTTGTGGTACGCCGGGAAGATGCCGGCCGGCACCGAGCAGAGTGCCGCGTTCGCCGCGCGGGTCGAGTAGCCCTTGGGCGTCGTGCGCTCGTCCAGGATCGCGATGCCGTGGTAACGCACGGTGATCTGGTTGGCGTTGAGCGCCGTGGTCAGGTCGGATCCGTAGCGCTCCTCGAATCGCTCGCAGATCGGGCAGAGGTAGTCCTCGTACACGTCGACAACCACCGGGCCGGAGCCGACCGTGACCACCGCGCCGGACTGTGAGGCGGTGTACGTCGGGGTCGCCGTCGTCCCGGAGCTGCGGAGATACCACACCGCCACCCCGGCGACCAGCACGACCGCGAGCACGGCCGCGACGATGATCGCCGTGCGGTTCGGAGCCTTCTTCGGGGGTACCTGGATGCCTGCGGCGGCCAGCCGTTGGGCCGCCGCTTCCTGCCGACGCTTCTTCTCGTTCCGGGACGCTCCGCCCATGTCAGCTCCTTCTTCCCGGGCCGGAGGGCCGCGCGTCGTTCAGGCGCGGGTCCAGCGTGAACAGCGTGCGAGGACGCACGATCAACCACACCGCCAGCGCGATGAAGCCGGTGTCCCGCAACAGTTCCTCAAGGTAAGCCGTCTCCCCTGGCGCGACGGCACCGCCTCCGCCGAAGCAGCCGCAGTCGATCGACAGCCCACGCGCCCAGGCTTGGGTCACGCCGGCGATGAAGCCCAGCAGCAGCAACACCGAGAGCGCGGCCACCACCCGGGTCCCGACACCGAGCAGCAGCAACAGGCCCACTGCGATCTCGGCCCAGGGCAGCACCGTCGCCACCACCTCGACCCCGGCCGTCGGCAGCACGTCGTAGGCGCGCACAGCGACGTAGGTCTGGTCGGGGTCCAGTGCTTTCAGCCCACCGGAGACGAGAAAGATCGCGGCGAGGCCGAGCCGCGCCAGCGTCCCGACGAGGTCGAGCGCACGGTCCCGCTTCACACACTCAGCGTAGCGACCGGCTGATCAGAAGTGCTCGCGGGCGGCCTCCTGCTCCAGCACCGCATCGAGGTCGGCGAGCCGGTTCATCGAGGCCACGGCTCGGCTCGTGCGGTTGTTGGCGGCCAGCAGATCGCGGTGCCGGTGCACCCATGCCCAGTAACCGGCGGTGAACGGGCAGGCGTCATCCCCCAGCCGCTTCTTCGGGTCGAAGGCGCAGCCGTGGCAGTGGTCGGACATCCGGTTGATGTAGGCGCCGCCGGAGCTGTACGGCTTCGTGGCGAGCATGCCGCCGTCGGCGTGCTGGCTCATCCCGATCACGTTCGGCGGCATCACCCACTCGAATCCGTCGACGAACGCCTCGCGATACCAGTCCGACAGCTCGCGGGGCCGGTAGCCGCGCTGCAACGCATGGTTGCCGAGCACCATGAGGCGCTGGATGTGGTGGGTCCAGCCGCGGTCGCGCACCCCCTCCAGGGCCGTCTTCAGGCACCGAGCGGTCACCATGTCGGCATCCAGGTCCTCCCACCACTTCGGCAACGGCGTGCGTGCGCCCAGCGCATTGCGTCGCACATAGCCCTTCCCGAACCGCCAGTAGAGCTGCCAGACGTACTCCCGCCACCCCAGCACCTGTCGGATGAAGCCTTCTGCCGACGCCAGCGGAACGGCACCGGAGCGATACGCGGCCTCGGCTTCCGCCACCACGTCCAGTGGGTGCAGCACGCCGAGGTTGAGCGGCACCGACAGCAGCGAATGCGCCATCGCCCAGTCCGCGGTGAGCATCGCGTCCTCGGGTGGGCCGAAATGCGGTAGCCGCTGTTCGACGAAATGCGCGAGCGCACGACGGGCCTCGGCGCTGGTCACCGCGAACCACCGCGGCCCGTCACGCCCGATCGTCGCCAGCTGCATCGCGTCGAGGTCGGCCCGGACCTGCGCGTCGATCTCGTCCTCTGGCGGCTGCCACGGCCCTGGCACGTCGAGCGTGGCGGCACCCCTTCGCGGCGGCTCGCGGTTGTCGTGGTCGTAGTTCCACTTGCCGCCGGCCGGTTCGCCCGCCTCCATCAACACGTCGAACCGCCGGCGTTGGAAGCGGTAGAAATCCTCCATCCGGAAGCTCTCACGATCGCCCGCCCATTCGTCGAACGCGGCGCGCGACAGCGCGAAGGTCGGGGTCGGCAGCACATCGGCGACCAGCCCCTCCTTGCGCAACCGCTCGACCAGCTCCGCCGCCGCGAACGACGTCGGCTCGTGGACGAGCACCGGTCGCCCGACCTGCTCCAGCGCCTCGCGGTAGGTCTCGGTACGCAGGTGGCGGGCGCGGTCGCCGAGCTCAGCGGCCAGGTGCCGCATGCCGGACAACACCAGGTGCAGCTTCTGCCGGTGGAACCGGCGCCGCCGGAACACCCGGTTCGACTCGACCAGCACGACCTCGCGGTGTCGGTGCTCCGCGGTCCCGTGCACGTGCGGGCCCAGCTGGTCGCCGAACAGCCAGAGCGGGGAGTCGTCGTGACCGTCCATCTCGACGAGTGTCCCGGTGAGGAGTGCCTGTCGCGACCTGAGGCGAGGCTGGCCAATGTCCAACGTGGACGGTTCTGCGGAGCTACCCTCGACCTCATGAAGCAGCCCGGACCGGCGGAGTATGCGGCTCACCAGGGCGGTCATCATCACGGAGACGTCTCCGGCGGCTGGTTGCGAGCGGCCGTGTTCGGCGCGATGGACGGGCTGGTGACGGACATCGCGCTGATCGCCGGAGTGGGTGGCGGCGGCGCGAACCGCGAGATGATCATCCTGACCGGGATGGCCGGGCTGGTGGCCGGCGCGTTCTCGATGGCGCTGGGCGAGTTCGCCTCGGTCGGCACCCAGAACGAGGCGGTGGAGCACGAGGTCGCGGTCGAGCGCGACGAGATCCTCCAGCATCCCCGGGCCGAGCAGGCCGAGCTCGTCGACATGTACCAGGAGATGGGCCTCAGCCGAAACACCGCGGAGGCCGTGGCGCGTGAGGTGCACGCCGATCCGGAGCTCGCGGTGAAGGTGCACATCACGCAGGAGCTGGGTGTCGATCCGGACGAGCAGCCCTCACCGTGGACCGCGGCGTTCTCCTCGTTCGGCTGCTTCGCGGTTGGCGGTATCATCCCGTTGATCCCGTTCCTGCTCGGCTCCGCCTCGCTGGCGCTCGGGCTGCTGGTCGGCGCGCTCGGGCTCGTCACCGTGGGTGCGTTGACCTCCCTTTTCACCACTCGTCCGTGGTGGTCGGCGGGGCTGCGGCAACTGATGTTCGGGGTGGTCGCCGCGGGCGCCACGTATCTGGTCGGCTGGCTGATCGGGGTCAACGTCGGCGGATAGCGCGACGACAGCGGGCAGCGTCGCGGTCCCTGTCATCCGGTGCTGTCGGGTCATCCGGTGCTGTCGGGTCATCGGCTCGGCACGACGGTGTCGCCCACGGACGGACACGGCCACACTGTGCTCGTGGATGCAGACGAGGGCTACCTGCTGGCCAACCAGCAGATCCAAGCCGGATCGCGGTTCGAGGCGTTGGCGACGCTGTTCGATCCCTCCACCTTCCGCCACCTCCGCGAGATCGGCGTCGGTCCCGGATGGCGGTGCTGGGAAGTCGGCGCCGGCGGCATGTCCGTCCCGCACTGGCTCGCCGCACAGGTCGGCCCCACCGGTCTGGTCATGGCCACCGACATCGACACCTCGTGGCTGGCCGACACCGCCGCGGCCGGCCTCGACCACGTGCACATCCTCCGCCACGACGTCGGCGCCGAGGATCCACCCGTCACCGATCTGGACCTCGTGCACGTCCGCCTGGTCCTGACGCATGTCCCGCAACGCGACACCGCGCTCACGTCCATGGTCGCCGCGCTGCGTCCCGGTGGCCGGCTCCTGATCGAGGAGGCAGATCCCGGCCTCCAACCGCTCATCTGCCCCGACGACCACAGCCCGCCGCAACACCTGGCGAACCGGCTCCGCCACGGCTTCCGGACCTTGATGGCCGGACGCGAGGCCGACCTCGCCTATGGCCGCACCCTGCCCCGACTGCTGCGCGACCACGGACTGATCGACGTCGCCGCCGACGCCTACTTCCCGATCACCGCGCCGGCATGCACGACACTCGAACGCGCCACCGTCGAGCAGATCCGCGACCGGCTGATCAGCGCCGGGATCGCCACCGCGGCCGAGATCGACCAGCACCTCGACAACATCGCAACCGGCCGGCTCCCCGACCTCGCCACCTCACCCATGATCTCGGCATGGGGCCGCAAACCGTGAACGGTGGGACCGGGCGGCATCCTCGGTCCGGCCACAACCCAGATCCGGGGTCTCGCAGACCCAGCAGGCGGTCGGCCGCCGGTGCGGCGCCCGTCAGCCACGCTCGCACGGCGCGCACTCGGCCACCGCTTCGGCGCCTGCGTGCGAGGAGCTCGCCAGCGTCTCGGGAGCGCGCGCCCAGAAGACCAGCGCCACCAGGGACACGACCGCGGTCAGCGCGAAAGCGGACGGGAAGCCGACCGACTCGGCCAGCGCGCCGGCCAGCACCGGTCCGATGATGGCGCCGCTGTCGGCGGCCATCTGGAACCCGGCGAGCACGGTGCCGCCACGGGCGTTCGACCCGATGACGTCGGCGACGGAGGCATTCAGCGGTGGGTTCACCATGCCGCTGCCCATCCCGGCGACCAGGCTCACCGCGAGGAACCACGGCGGAGAGGTGACGAACCCCAGTGCGCCGGTCGCCACGGCGGCCACCGCGAGGCCGAGCAGGATCGGGCGCCTGCGACCGATCCGGTCCGTGATCCTCCCGGTCACCACGAGCGTGCACGCGTTGCCCACCGCGAACACCGCCAGCGCCACGCCGCTCCACGCCTCCGGTTGGCGCAGCACCTCCACGACGAGCAGCGGCACCAGCGCCACCCGCACCCCGAACACGGTCCAGCCGTTGGCGAAACCGGCCACCAGCGCGGCCCGGTAGGCGGGATGGCGCAAGGCGACCCGGAACTCCGCGGGCGGCGCCGGAGCAACCACGGCCGCGCCCGCCGGGGACCGGTCGCGCAGCAGCATTCCGGTGATCCCGACGACGAGGACCAGCACCACCGCGTAGACCAGGAACGGCGCCCGCAAGCTGATCACGACCAGACCGCCACCGACGAGCGGGCCCACGATGTTGCCGAGCAGGAATCCGGTGGCCCACATGCTCGACGCCCGCCCGCGCATGCTCGGCGGGGACAGCCGGATCAGCAGTGACAGTGCCGACACCGTGAACATCGTGGAGCCGACGCCGCCGAGCAGTCGCAGCGCGAGCAGCTGCCAGTAGGCGGTGGCGAACGCGCACGAACCCGTCGTGACGGCCACGATGCCCAGCCCGCACAGATACGCCGGGAGCTCACCGAAGCGGCCCACGATCCGGCCGCTGACCGGCGCGAAGAGCAGCCGGGACAGCGCGAACACGCTGATCACCAGCGAGGCGGCGGTGATCCCCACGTCGAAGCTGCGCACGAAGACCGGCAACGTCGGTGCGACGATCCCGTAGCCGATCGCGATCATGAAGGAAGCGCCGCACAGCACCCAGATCTGACGCGGGAGCCGGTCCGGAACATGGACGGCAGGTACCGAGTCGACGCCCTCGGCCAACGGTCCCCCCTCGTATCTGTCCCCACGGCGAACCTACGCCGCGGCCGGCCATCTGCCACGCTGAACCCCGAACCGGGCGATCGGCGGCATTGCGGGCCGACGGTCGCCCTCGCGGGAGGAACCGACGTGACGGCTGCCGAGGACGGGGCTCGAGAGTCGACGAGCCTGGTCGAGCTCGCGGTCCGCAAGCTGGCGCGGCGCAGCATCCTTCAGCCTGAGCCGCCGCTCGGATGCCCGGCGAGCCCGGACGTAGCGTCCGCCGACGCCGCTCGCCCGAGCCGCGGCGCGAGCGGGCGCCCCTGGAGCGATGGAGCTGGCGATCGACGGGGCCGGGCCTGCTCGCCCAGCCCTCGGCGCACCGGGAGTTCCACCTGGCCCTGGTCGCGCTGGCGGGACACCAGCACCTGCTGCGTGTCTACGAGCCCGTCCTGCTGCAGCTCGAGCTCTACTGGCCACCAACCTGCGCCGGGAAGCACAGCTCCGCTCGCCGGCTGAAGGGGCTCGAGCGGCACCGGCGGCTGTACGAATCGTGCTGGCGGCCGACGTCGGGGCGTCACTCGGTGTGCGAGCGCCTGATGGTGTGACGTTGCCGGGTGTCCCGTGTCGACCGGACTGGGTCGACCGGGCGGGTCGACCGGACTGGGTCGACTCAGCCCGGGAACGCCGTCCATCGGGCCGCCGCCCACAGACTCGACAGCATCAGCACCGCGGCCGAGACCCACGAGGCCGACGCTCACCTCGACCTCGCGCTGCTGGCTCTGCACCGTTCTGGGGCAGGTCCTCCAGGACGGTCTGCAGCCGGTCCGCGTCGGCGGCCGCGAAGTACTCCCCGCCGGTGATCAGTGGCCACCTCACGCAGCGTCGCCTCGTCGGCGACGAGGAAGTACCGCCGCCCGCCGCCACCGGCGCCGACCGCCGGGACCGGAGTAAGCTCCGACCGCCCAGCTGCGCCGCCGTGCACACCATCGACGTCGGGTTGCGGGTCCCGAACCCGATCGGGTAGACCCGCACGCCGCGCTCGGCGGCGATGGCGGCGGCCTCCACCGGCTCGATGCCGCGGGTGTTGCGGCCGTCGGTGAGCAGCACGACGATCTCCGGCGCGAACGTTCCCGGTGCCGGGGCGCGGCTGGCGGCCGGGCGGCCGTCCGGGGCCCGTCGACCGTCCCGAGCCGCGGACCCGGGCCGGGGCTCCGCGGGCGCCACGTCCGGGTTGATCTCGGCGATCGCGTCCACCGACTTGAGGATGGCGGCGCCGATGGTGGTGCCCCGTCCGGTGGTCAGCGAGTCGATGGCCCGCAGCAGCGGCTCCCGGTCCGTGGTCGGCGCCACGGCGACCTGGGCGAAGCCGGAGAACAGGACGAGCCCGATGCTGGTGCCGGAGTCCTGGGCCTGCACGAAGTTGCGCACCGCCGCCTGGGCGGCGGTGAGCCGGTTGGGCTCCACGTCGGTCGCGCACATCGAGCCCGACACGTCGAGCGCCAGGATCAGCGCCGACTCCGAGACCGGCACGTCCGTGCTGACGTGGGGGCGCGCCGCCGCCACGCCGAGGCAGGCCGAGGGCGCCCAGCAGCAGCGCGAAGGGCACGTGCCGCCGCCACGCCGAGCGCGGCGGGGCCGCCGCCCGGATCAGCGCGACGCTCGAGTACCGCACCGCCGAGCGGCGGCGTCGCCGGAGCTGCCGGACGTACGCCGCCGACCAGCAGCGGCAGGACGAGCAGCGACAGCAGGACGAGCGGCCACTCGACGCCCATCGCTACACCGCCCGC
Source organism: uncultured Actinomycetota bacterium (assembly GCA_963841985.1). GTDB lineage: Bacteria > Actinomycetota > Actinomycetes > Mycobacteriales > Pseudonocardiaceae > Pseudonocardia. The sequence goes on along the minus strand of CAWJFD010000022.1, from coordinate 32,856 downwards.
CCGAACCACGCCAGCGACAGCCCGGCGCCGACGAGCAGGAGCAGCGCCGCCGCGGCGGCGAGCAGGGCGGTCAGCTCGATGTGCTCGGCCTCGACCGTCCACGCCAGGTCGATGGAGTCGTAGACGCCCGCCAGCGCCTGCTCGTCGGCGGCCGCGAAGTACCGGCCGTCGGTCCGCGACGCGATCTCGCGCAGCAGCGGCTCGTCCAGGGCGGTCGCGACCTGGAAGCCGTCGATCTCGAGCACCGTGCCCTCGGGGCTGCCGAGCCCGATCGGGTAGACCCGCACGCCCGCGCTCGACGCGAGCTCGGCCACGTCGATCGGGTCCGGCTCGTCGGTGTTCTCACCGTCCGAGAGCAGGACGATCGCCGCCGAGCCGTGGTAGCCCAGGTCCGGCCCCTGCGGCTCGACCCCGGAGGTGCGTCGCTCGGCGCGTCCAGCAGCACCGTCTGTCCGACGATGGCGCTCGAGCGAGGTCTGCAGGCCGCGCGCGAGGGCCGTGCCGCCCTCCGGTCGCAGGCGGTCGATCGCGGCGAGCACCCGCGCCCGGTCGGCGGTCGGCTCCTGGGTGACCAGCCCGCTCCCGCCGAAGGCCACCACGCCGACCCGGACGGTCGCCGGCTGCCGCTCGACGAAGGCCCGGGCCGCCGCCTTCGCGGCCTCGATCCGGGTCGGGGCGAGGTCCGTCGCGGCCATGCTGGCCGACACGTCGAAGGCGAGGACCACCGTGCCCTCCCGACGGGGTTGGGGCACGGTCGCCTCGGGCCGGGCCAGCGCCGTCAGCAGCAGCACCAGCGCGGCCAGAAGCAGCGCCGGCGGCAGGTGCCGGCGCCATCCGGCGGTCGCCGCGCCCGGCGCGACCAGGCCGAGCGCGGCCAGCTCGGCGCGCCGCGCCGCCCGGGCGCCGCAGCAGCCGCCGGTACCACCAGCACCAGCAGCGGAACGGCGACGAGGCCGAGCAGCATCCACGGCCAGCCGAAGCTCATCGCCGTCGCCTGCGCAGCTCGGCGATGCGGAACAGCGCCCGCACCAGGTCCTCGTCGGTGGACACCGTGAACAGGTCCAGCCCGGCCGACCGGAGATCCGCGACCAGGGTGGCCTGCCGCTCGTCGGCCACGGCGCGCAGCCGCCGCTGGAACCCGGGGTCGTCGGTGTCGACGAAGATCTCTTCGCCGGTCTCGGCGTCCTCGACGTAGATCATCCCGGCGGCCGGGAGCTCGAACTCGCGACGGTCGACCACCTGGATGGCCACCACGTCGTGGCGGCGGGCGAGCTGGCCGAGCAGGCCCTGCCAGCCCGGCTCGGCTGAGGAAGTCCGAGACGATCACGACCAGCGACCGGCGCCGCAGGATGCCGAGCGCGGCCCGCAGCGCCACCGCCAGGTCGGTGGTCCCGGCGCCGTGGCCGCGCGGTCGGCGTCCGGCGGCGCGCATCAGCCGGGCGAGGATGCGCAGCACCTGGTTGCGGCCGTGACCGGGCGGGATCGTCTCCCGGACGCCGGAGTCGAAGAGCACCGCGCCGACCCGGTTCCCGCCGCGGGACAGCAGCTGCGCCACCGTGGCGGCGACCTCGGTCAGCACGACGTGCTTGCGCCGCTCGACGGGCCCGAAGTCCATCGACGCCGAGCAGTCGAGCAGCAGCCACGCCGTGACCTCGCGGTCCTCGAGGTACTCGCGGACGTGCGGTGATGTCCGTGCGCGCGGTGACGTTCCAGTCGACGTGGCGCAGGTCGTCGCCGGGCTGGTACTCGCGCAGGTCGGCGACGTCGATGCCGGTCCCGCGGAACACGGTCCGGTAGTCGCCCTGCAGCCGCCCGTCCAGGCGGCGGAGGACCCGCCACTCGAGCCGGCGCAGGACGCGCTCGGGCGTCAGCGCCGCGGTGCGGGTCCATGGCCGTGCGCGCGGCGAGCGCGCCGCGCTCGGGCCAGCGCGATCTCGGGCAGCGGGACGGCGGCGAGCACCGGACCGAGCAGGTCGTCGGGCGAGACGTCGTCGGCGAGTGCCTCGTAGGACAGGACGATGCGGTGGCGCAGCACGTCCCGGGCCAGCTCGCGGGCGTCGGTGGGCAGCGCGTAGTCGCGACCGCGCAGGAAGGCGAGCGCCTTGGCGCCGAGCACCATGTTGATCGACGCCCGCGGGCTGGCGCCGAAGGACACGTACCGGGCCAGCTCGGGCAGGCCGGCCGCGGCGAGGTCGCGGGTCGCGGTGCTGAGCCGGACGGCGTACTCGATGATCTGCGGGTCGACGTAGACCGCGTCCGCCGCGCGCTGGTAGCTCCAGCAGCGTGTCGGTGTCGATGACCGGCGCCGGTGGTCTCGGCGTGCGGAGGTCATCCGCTCGACGACGACGTACTCCTCGGTCGGCCGTGGGGTAGCCGACGAGGACCTTGAGCATGAACCGGTCGAGCTGCGCCTCCGGCAGCGGGTAGGTGCCCTCGGACTCGATCGGGTTCTGCGTGGCCATCACCAGGAACGGGTCCGGCGCCGGGTAGGTCTCGCGGCCGATCGTCACCTGCCGCTCCTGCATCACCTCGAGCAGCGCGCTCTGCACCTTGGCCGGCGCCCGGTTGATCTCGTCGGCCAGCAGCAGGTTGGCGAAGACCGGCCCGAGCGAGACCTGGAACTCCCCTGCGCGCTGGTTGTAGATGCGGGTGCCGACGACGTCGGCGGGCACCAGGTCGGGGGTGAACTGGATCCGCTGGAACTCGCCGCCGATCGCCTGCGCCAGCGTCTTGATCGCCATCGTCTTGGCCAGCCCGGGAACGCCCTCGACGAGCAGGTGGCCGCGGGCCAGCAGCGCGACGAGCATCCGCTCCAGCAGCTCGTCCTGGCCCACGATCGTCTTCTTGACCTGGTAGAGGGTCTGCTCGAGCGGGTGCTGGCTGTGCGGGTCCTGGTCTCGCGTTCCATGGCTCTCCCGGTTCTCAGGTCGGTACGCGGGTCGCTACGGCTCGATCACTGCTGCGGCCCGCCGGCCACGCCGCCGGCGGTGGCGATCGGGACGGCGAACCCGATCCCGACGAAGTAGCCCTGCTTGGCCGGGTTGGCCAGGCCGGTCACGATGCCGACCACCTGCCCGGCCCGGTTGAGCAGCGGGCCGCCGCTGTTGCCCGGGTTCACGGCGGCGTCGAACTGGATGAGCCCGTCGAGGGTGCGGCCCCGTCGGTGCGGATGGCGCGGTCGGTCGCCGACACCACGCCGGCGGTCAGGCTGCCGCTGCAGCCCGAGCGGGTTGCCGACCGCGAAGACGGCGTCACCGACCGGCGGCGGCCCGCCCAGCACCGCGGGCACGACGACTTCGGGGAGCCGGTCGACGGCCAGCACGGCGATGTCGTTCTCCGGCTGGCTGGCCGCCACGCGCGCGGCGGACGCCTGCGTGCCGTCGGCGAACCGGACCTGGATCTGCCCGGCTCCGTCGACGACGTGCAGGGCGGTGAGGACGGCGCCCTCGCGCGTTGATGACCACACCGCTGCCGAGACCGGTGTCGGCGACGCCCGCACCAGCCCCGCCGTCCGGACGCGCTCGGTCGTCACCGTGACGAGCGAGGGAGCGATCGCCCGGTAGGCGGTCGCGGCGTCCGGCGGCGTGTCGCGCTGCTCCTGCTGCGGCCTGCTCGAGGCCGCGCTGCACCGCCTGGTCGACGTCGGCCGGGGTCAGCGGGGCCGGGCCGGCGGAGTTGGCCCACCACAGGGCGAGCACGAGCAGCATGACGGCAGCGGCGGCGCAGCCGGCGAGCACACGCCTGCGGCGCCATCGAGGCGCTCCCGCCGGTACCGCCTCCGGCTCGTCGACCGCAGGCGTAGACACGACCGGTCGCATAGCGTCGCACGCTACGCCGCGACACCGACAAACGGCGTTAAAACAGCGACTCCGTCACGGGATCACGGCTGGAACGTGGCCTCGGGCCGGCGCGGCCCAGTCGTCGCTCGGCACGATGGCGAGGGCCGGGCCGCGCCGATCCCTCGTGCAGTGCGAGCACGAAGGCGAGATCGTCGGGCAGGCCGGTGGACCCGGGGTTGGCGAAGATCGTGGTCAGGCCGAACTGCCGGAACACGTCGAACGCCGCATCCCGAACCGTGCGCACGTCAGCGGTGCCATCGATCTCACACAGGCGGGAGACGGACGATCAGGCCAGGCTGAACCGCTCGGCGTGCACCTGGGCGCGGGGCACGTTCAGGACGCGGAGGCTGCGCAGCACGGCCTCCGTCATCGCCGGCGGGCCGCAGACGAACACGTCCCGATGCAGGATGTCGGGTATCGCGGCAGCGAGCCGCTCGGGGTCGAACGGGGAGTTGGGCGGTGTTCCGGCCCCGGTCCGGCCCGTCAACACGTGCAGCCGGGCACCGCGTTGCTTGGCCAGCGCCTGCAACTCGGGAAGCAGCACGGCGTCGGCGATGGTGTGCACCCGGTACAGCACGATGGTGGGGCCCGTCGACTCCTCGAGCAGCGCGCGGATCGGCGTGACGCCCACGCCCCCCGCGATCAGCAGGGTGGCGTCGGTGACCTGCTGCAGTCTGGTGAACGCTCCGTAGGGACCCTCGGCGAAGACCCGCGTCCCGACGGCAAGGCCGCGCAGCCCGGCGCTGGTCTCCCCCACGGCCTTGGCCGTCAGGCGCAGCGAACGCCCGTCGGGTGCCGCCGACAGCGAGAACGGGTTTGCCTGCCACCAGTGGTTGTGACCGGGGAATCGCCAGATGAAGAACTGGCCGGCCCTGGCCGGCAGCCGTTCGAGGTGGCGCCCGGTGACGTAGACCGACACCACGTTGTGCGCCTCCGGTACCACCGCGGCCACCCGGAACTGGTGATAGGCGTTGCGCCGCAAGGGCATCACCACCCGGCCGATCACCAGCGCGCTGACGACGAAAGCCCACAGCGTCCACCAGTAGGCGGCCGCCAACGCCGACGACGCGAACGTCGTCCCCTCGAGCAGCTGGTGGACGAGGGCGAGAACCAGGGCCAGGTACAGGGCCATGTGGAACGCGTGCCAGGTCTCGTACCGCATCCGCCTGCGGGCGTAGCGCATCGAGGAGACCGCCACCGCGACGAAAATGGTGGCGGCGCACATCCCGAGCAGCGACGCGACCACACCCGCCAGCGCCAGGAAGGTCCGGAACACGGGTGCCTGGTCGAGCCGCGCGTAGCCGAGCACCACCAGCGTCGCGTGCGTGAGGACCGTCCAGAGCAGGGTGAAGCCGACCCAGCGGTGCCAGGCCGTGAGCCGGTCCATGCCGATGCGGCGGTCCAGCCACGGCAGCCGCGACACCAGCACCAGCTGCAGCATCAGGATCAGCGCCGCATGCAGGCCGAAGAACTTGGCGACGGTGAGTGTCGGGTTCTTGCCCGTTCCCTCGGTGAAGTAGAAGAACTCCACGATCGCGAGGTTCGCCAGCACGACGCCACCGAGCACCACCTGCGCCGTCAACGCGGGCGAGGTGCGGGTGCGGGTGACCGGCGGACTCGTTGCCATCACCGGAGCGTCCTGTCCACAGCGATCATCTCAGTGGGTGAATGGGCCAATTGTCGAGAACAGAATTCACCGTCGATCACGACACGTCGGCCGGACCGACGACAGCGGCCGGCCCAGGGGCCCGCCGACGTCGAACTCGGCGCTCGATCTGTCCGTGTTCCAGGCAGAACGCGACCTGGGGGGCGCCATGACCGACGACCGACCGGTGGACGACAGCACGATCGACGCGGTGCGCCGAGCCGTGGCCGTCGTCCCGGACGACACCGCGCTGCGGCTGCACCTGGCGCACATGCTAGTCGCGGCGGGCCGGCGGGACGAGGCGGTGGGCGAGTGCGCCATCGTGCTGCAGCATGATCCCGGCAACTCCTCGGCTCGCGACCTGATGGGTCGGATGCTCGCCGCGCCGACACCGGAGCCGGCCGCGCAGCCGGCACCGGCCGCAGAGCCGGGAACCACCCACGGCGACGGCTTCGACTGGCGTGTCGCCGAGGAGCAGCTGGGCGACATCGCCGCCCCGATGTTCGTCGATCCCGCGGGTGGACCCGAGCCGTCCGTCGGCGCGTGGGAGGTCCAGCGGGCCGGCGTCACGCTGGCGGACGTGGGCGGCCTGACCGAGGTCAAGGAACGGTTGGAAGCCGCGTTCCTCGCTCCGCTCCGCAACCCCGAGCTGCGTCGCCTCTTCGCCAAGTCGCTGCGCGGGGGCCTGTTGCTCTACGGCCCGCCGGGGTGCGGCAAGACGTTCGTGGCGCGGGCGGTCGCCGGCGAGATGGGGGCGAAGTTCATCTCCGTCGGCCTGTCCGACGTCCTGGACATGTGGCTCGGGAGCAGCGAGCGGAACGTGCACGAGCTGTTCATGCTGGCGCGGCGCGAGGCACCGGTCGTGCTGTTCATCGACGAGATCGACGCCCTCGGGCAGAAGCGGTCCCAGACCAGGGCCGGCGCCATGCGCGGCACGGTCAACCAGCTGCTGGCCGAGCTCGACGGGGTGGACAGCCGACAACGAGGGCGTGTACGTGCTGGCCGCCACGAACCAACCGTGGGACATCGACCCGGCTCTGCGGCGCCCAGGGCGGCTCGACCGGACCCTGCTCGTGCTGCCCCCCGATGAGCCGGCCCGCGATGGCCATCCTGCGCCGTCACCTCCGGGATCGGCCGGTCGAGGGCATCGATCTGGCTCGGCTGGCGAAGGCGGGCGACGGGTACTCCGGTGCTGATCTCGCCTACGTCTGCGAGGCGGCGGCTGAGCGGGCACTGCTGGCTGCGGCGCGCACCGGCCAGACCCGGATGATCGGGATGGCGGACCTGGAGTGGGCCTTCGGCCAGGTCCAGCCCTCGACCCGCGGCTGGTTCGACATGGCGCGCAACGTGGTGATGTTCGCCGACGACGACGGCAGCTATGCCGACCTGCGGGCGTGGATGAAGAAGCGGAAGATGCTGTGAACGGCGTCGCGGCCGGGCAGATCGCCGAGCGGACCGAGCTGCTCGTCGACGCCAAGCGCTACCGAGAAGCGCTGGCGCTGGTGCACGGGCAGATCGCCGGTGGGCAGGAGACCGCGGCGCTGTGGGCGCTGGCCGCCCGAGCACACATCTGCCTGCAGGAGAACCAGCAGGGGCTGGATGCGGCCCGCAACGCGCTCCGACTCGATCCGGACAACGTCTCGGCACACGTGCTCGCATCGGACGCCCTGCGCATGTTGGGGCGCCACCTCGACGCGTACACGGCAGCCGTCGAGGCGACGCGCCGTTTCCCCGATCTGTGGCTCGCCCACCACCAGGTGGCGGCGGCCGCGGTCGAGCTGGCGGACCGGTCACCGGCGTACCGGAAGGTGGCTCGGGACGCCGCGCGCTGGACCGTCGGCCTGGCCCCCGGCGAGGCGGACGCGCACGGGATCCTCGGCGTCGTGGCCATGCGCACCGGGCGCAGGGCCGAGGCCCGCCGTGCCCTCGGCGAGGCGCTGCGGATCGATCCGCACAACGCCACGGCGCACCACAACCTGGCGCTGCTGAAGGTGGATCGCGGAGACATCGCCGGAGGTCTGGCCGGGTTGTCGGTGTCCGCCCGTCCGACCCGCAGGCACCCGAGCTGTGGATCGCCTTCGATGCCCTCTTCCGTCGGTGGCTGTGGACCACCCACATCGGGCTGTTCGTGATGTTGCAGCTCACACGCCTGCTGGGCGACGCCAGGCGGCCGGGTCTGAGCTGGCCGTCGGTCGCGGTGGTCGCCGTCGGAACCGCCGGCCTGGCCTGCTGGACCTGGTTCTCCTTCCGCAACCTGGGGCGGCGCGGCGTGCCGTTGCTGCGCAGGGTGCTGCGCGCTTCGCGGGCCACCGCCGTCTGGTTCGGGGCCATCGTCAGTGCGCTGCTGGCCACCGTGGTCTGGGGTCTCTCCCCGGCGCCGGATGTCCGGTCCACGGCGTTGTTGGTGGCCACGGGCGCCTTGGTGATCGGCGTGGTGGCCAGCTGGGTCGCGATCCGGATCGCGAACCGGGCTGCACGACAACCGGGGCGAACCACGTAGGTGTCAGCGTCATGATCGCCCGTTGGGGGTACGAGCGGTCATATCCGGCCGGCTCTGCCCCGAAACGGCGATCAGCGCGCAGGTGGCTCCCTCCCGGGTCAGGCCGGCTCGTAGGCCTCGCCGTCGCAGCTGGCGACGACGACGGTGTAGCCGTCCGGATCCTTGATCCAGATCTCGCGGTGACCCGGACCGTTGCCCTGGCCCTCGGGCGGGTTGCGGTGCGGCGGTCGGACAACGGTGGCCTCCAGCTCCTCGGCGCGCGCGACGGCGTGATCGAAATCGGCGACCTCGCCGAACCACAGGAGGACACCGTTGCCGACCTCCGCTGCCGGGTCGCCGATGCGTCCGTGGTGGTGTTCGACCTCGCGGTGGTGCAGCTGGAGCACGAGGATCGTCGCCGGCGAGCAGCCGCTCGTACTCCGGGCCGCCGTGGTCGCTGCGCAGGCCGAGGAGCTGCTGGTACCAGCGGCTGGAGGCCTCGACGTCGCGCACCGCGATCATGGTCTGGGACTGTGCGGGGCGGACCGGCGACGACGACGCCGATGCGGTTGCCGGCGGGGTCGTCGATCTCGGCCAGCCAGCGCTCGCCGCCGTCGAGCTGCGGACGGCCCGCGCACCGTGCCGCCGTGGGCGGCGACCCGGTCGAGAGTGGGCCAGAGCTCGTCGGCGCAGATCCACAGCACCGGCCCGCCGCCGGCGGCCGGCGCTCGCTCGGTCGTCCACTGGCCGATCATCCCGGGCGCCTCGAAGCTTCCGTGGTTGAGCTCGACCGACCAGCCGAAGACCGCTCGTAGAAGGCGGCCGACCGGGCGATGTCGAGCGCCGGAAGCTGCAGGTACCCGATCTGACCGTGCGGTGCGGTCCCGTGCCGCGATCTCCGTCTCGGCTCATGTCGGGTCTCCTCCTGGTCGGGTGGCGGGTCGACGAGTCGGCGATCAGCAGCCGGCCGGCCGCGCGGGCGAACCAGCCCCGGTAGCTGCTCGACGGTCCAGCTGGCGGCGGCGGATCGAGCCGGTCGAACACGCGCGGGTCCATCAGCACCCACAGCGTGTCGACGGCTTCCTGCCGGGCGCACCCCGGCCGCAGGGGGGCCGTCCGGACCAGCGCGTCGACCAGCCATTCGGCCGTCGCGGCGCGCTGCGCGCTCATCTGCGCCGACAGCTCGGCGAGCGCGGGGTCGGCCGGACGAACCCTCGAACACCGCCAGCACCAGACCGGCCGATCGGGCCTGCGCGTCGCGAGCACCCGCGCCGCGATCGAGAGGAACTCCTCGGCGGTCCGCGCCCGCTGCGCCGCACCGGCCCAGCTCCGATCGAGCACGGGCACGGCCTCGTCGTCGCCCGCGATCGCGACGTCGATCGCGGCCTTGAGGAGGCGCGCCTTGGCGCCGAACAGCAGCTCCACCGTCGGCACGGACACGCCGGCCTCGACCGCGATCGCCCGCATCGGTCGCTCCCGCGTACCCGCGCTCCAGGAACACCGCGGCGGCCGCCTCGAGACCCGCCGGCGGGTCCGGCGGGCCGCCTCCTCGCGGCGGCTCGACCGGTAGGCGCGGGGCGTCGGGCGCTCGGTGACGGGCTTCACTATGGCATCACCATAGCTAAAGCACGGCACACGGGGGCCGCTGCCCCCAGGTGCCGGAGGATCGGGGAGGACGCTGCCGTGCTCCCACATCACCCGAGCAGGCACAAACCCTCCGCAGGGTCGTGAGTGCTGCGCCGTGTCGGAACACGGCGCACCTTCGCGACCCGCGCGACGTCGGGCCCGCGAGTTCCGGAGGCCGGGCCTGAACACCGCCTGAACCCGTCGCATGGGCATAGGATGGTGGACCTTGAGCGACATCCTGGTCGGGGCCGTTCCCGGCACCGCCGGATCACGGCAGGCGGTCGCTCGAGCGGAGAAGGGACTGAAGAACGTGGCTGCCTGTGCTGCCTTCATCGCCATGATCATCGCCATCCTCACGGGCGCCTCCCCCGGCGCCGCGGCGCCCACCGCCGCCACGCCGACGGCCCAGACCAGCAGCAGTTCCAGCGCCGCAGCCGAGTAACCGCAACCCCGCGCCGCTCGGGCTCGGCCCTTGGCCCCGGTCCGCCGGGAGTCCCCGGGTGAACGGCCCCTTCGCACAACCAGCCGGGCCGGAGGGGCCGACCCCCGCGTCAGGCGGTCGCCGGGGCGGACTGGGACAGAGCCCAGCGCGCCGCCTCGCGGGCGAGGTGGCCGACGGCGCCGGTCCCCCACTGGTCGATCGCCGCGTCGCGTTCGGCCGGGTCCGAACCGGTCACGGTGAGCACGAGCCGGGCGCCGTGGCCCGTGCCCTCGTTCAGCTCGACCCGCACGTGCTCCCCCGGCCCGCCCGTCGGCGCGACGTCGAAGGCCAGCAGCCGCGGTTCGTCGACCTCGGTCATCGTGCCGATCACGAGGTCCGGCGCCATGTAGGGCGTCAGCGGGGCACCGACAGCCGGCGCCAGCCGCTGCTCGCCCGTCACCTGGTCGATGCCGAACCACAGGTCCCACGCGACCTGGGCCGGGCAGGTCAGCTGGCGCTCGTAGCGGACGTTCCATCGCGCCGCCGTCCTCGGAGATCTCGGGCCGGTCGAGCCCGAACTCACCGACCAGCTCCTCGTGGCGCGCCACCCCGCGGTCGGGCGCGGGCACCTGCTCACCGGCCAGCACGTGGCGCAGCCCGCCGAGGCACATCTCCCACCCGGTCGCGAAGCTCGCCGCCCCGGCCCGGTCGTCGAACGAGTGGGTCAGCGCGAACGACGTGCCGTCGGCCGCAGGCGCCAACTCGAAGGTCAGCCGGTCCGTGCCCCAGGTGAACTCGAGCAGGCGGGGCGGGTCGACGGCCTCGACCGTGCCTTTCCCCGCGCCGCTGTCGTCGAACGCGCTGAAACGCATCGCGCCGCCGACCCGAAGGTCGATCTCCACCGGGGACGGGAACCAGGAGCCGAGATGCTCCGGGGTCGTGACGGCACGCCACACCTTGTCGATCGGGTGCGGGTAGTGCCTCTCGATGCGCACGGTCGGCCGCCCGCCGTGCGCGAAGAACTGGTCAGTGGCCATCGGGGTCTCCTTCGTCGGGCATGGCGTCCAGGTGGGCGCCGAGGCGGTCGAGACGCGACTCCCACATCCAGCGGTAGGGCGCCAGCCACTCGTCGAGCTCGGCCAGCGGCTCGGTCCGCAGCGCATACCAGCGTCGCGGACCGTCGATCCGCACCGTCACGAACCCGGCGTCGCGCAGCACCCGAAGGTGCTTGGATGTCGACGGCTGGTTGAGATCGAGCTCCTCGCTCAGCTCTCCGACGAGCCGTGGCCGTTCCCGCAACCGGTCCAGGATGGACCTGCGGATCGGCTGCGCCAGCACCTCGAACGCCGTGAACACCCCCGCACTATGCCATTCGAAGCATATTCCGCGCAAGGAATAAAGGCTCAGGGTGCAGGCGCCGGCACGAGGCCGCGGGGAATCCCCGCGTACGGACTCGGGCGGATCCAGGTGATGAAGGCCTGCGCGATCGCCGGTGGCCCGTCGAAGGCCAGGCGGCCCGACCTGGTCGCGTCGGCGTAGGTCGTCCGGCCGAGGTGGATGTCGACGAGGCAGGCCGAGTCGGTACGGGCGACCACGTCCTCGACGTAGCCGATGCCTCGCGTGCACAGCTCTGGATGCGGCTTGCGCAGCAGCAGCCAGTAGTGCTCGTCCGGGCGATCCTGCATGTCGAACCGGACGACCACGGTCCGGTCCGGCAGCTTCGCCGCGTCGACCAGCTTCGTCGTGGCCCACAGCACGTAAGCGGGTTCGAGGTGGTGCGGCTCGATCTCGAGCCACCGTGCTCCCCACTGGCCCATGGCGTCGCACACGGCCTTGAGTTCGCGGCCCTTCTCGGTGAGCCGGTACCAGCGGCCCCGGCCGGACGGGTTCGGCTCGGTCTCGACGATGCCGTGCCGTTCCAGGGTCTCCAGGCGGAGGCTGAGCAGCGCGGTCGAGATCCCGGGGGCGCCCTGACGGATCTCGGTGAACGTGCGGCAGCCGTTGAGCAGGTTCCGCACGATGATCGGCGTCCACCGCTCCGCGATCAGTTCCGACGTCCGGGCCACCGGGCAGTACTGGCCGTAGGTGCGCACCGGGCAAGCGTGGCCCGCGACCCGACTCCTGCCAACTTCAGTTTCTGAGATTGCCGGCCGCGGCGCCGGGCGGGACCGTTCACACGGAAGTCCCCTCAGTCGAAGGCGGTGACGAAATGCTCCTTGCCGGGCAGGCCCACACACTGGGCGCGAACGACGGCCGGATCGTCGATCTGGGCGTCATGCGGATGCGGGTGCTCGCGGCCGGCGAGGAGACGACCGGCGGGGCGTTCACCCTCTTCGACTGCACCGGCGGCGCGGGTCCGTGGACCGTTCCGCACCTGCACCGGGCGATGGACGAATCGTTCTTCATCGTCAACGGCGAGTTCACGTTCACCCTCGGTGACAAGGCGATCCCGGCCGGCCCCGGGTCCTACGTCCTCGTTCCCCGCGGCACGAGCCACACGTTCGCCGCCGAGACGCCCGGCAGCCGGGTCCTGGTCCTGATGGTCCCCGGCGGCCTCGAAGGCATGTTCTTCGAGCTCGGCGACCTGGGCGCCGACAGCCTGCGCGACCCGGCCGTGCGGGCCGCGGTCTCGGCTCGCTACGACTCCATCCCACAGTGAAACACCCACTGCTCCACCGCAGGGCATCGCAGTCGGGCTGGGCGCGGTCGCGGATCGGGCTCCGCACTCACGGGGTGCACACGATCTCACCGTGCACGATGGCGAACCAGCCGTCGGGATGCTCGGCCCACTCCCGCCAGGCCGCGGAGATCTCGCGCAGCTCGGCCGCATCGGCATGGCCCCCGTCGACGGCCTGCCCGGCGATCGCGGACCCGATGATCCGATCCGCCCACATCCCTCCCCACCAGCCCCGGTCGTCCGGCGTGGCGTAGCACCAGACCGAGGCGCTCGGCACGACCGTGCCGGCACCGGCCGCGTTGGCCCAGGCCAGAAGGTGCCGCGCCGCATCGGGCTCGGCCCCGTTGCCGTGCGCGACCGCCCGGTAGATCGCCTGCCAGCGGTCGAGCCGCTGGTCGGACGGGTACCACGTCATGGCCGAGTAGTCGGCATCCCGCGCGGCGACGACCCCGCCGGAACGGCAGACCCGCAGCATCTCGCGCAGCGCCGCCACCGGATCGCCCAGGTGCTGCAGGACCTGGTGGGCGTGCACGACGTCGAACGTGTCGTCGGGAGCGTCGATGGCGTAGACGTCGCCGGTGCTGAACGTGATCGTGTCCAGGCCTGCTGCCGCGGCCAGTTCGCGCGCCGACACCAGCGGCTCGGCTGCCTGATCCACCGCGAGCACCCGGCCGGGGGCCACCCGCGCGGCCATGTCGACGCTGATCGTGCCCGGCCCGCAACCGACGTCCAGGACCTGCGCGCCGGGCACCAGGCGGTCGGCGACATACGCGGCCGAGTCGGCGACCGTCCTCCTCGCGTGCGAACGCAGCACGCTCTCGGCGTGGCCGTGCGTGTAGGTCTCCCGGTCGGCTCGCACGGGTCGATCGTGCGCGCCGGCGTCCACCCACTGCAACATCGCTCCCACATGCTGGAAGCGCGCAGAAGGGGTCGCGCCGCGCGGAAGCATCCATACGGGTAGAACCCGCTCCGGCCGGCCGTGCCGCCGACGCCGGCGGCCGCTCCCTAAGCTGACGGGCGGCAAATGGTGCATCGGCCGCCGCCGACCGAACTGGGAGCACATGGACGCGAGGACCACGGGCTCGACCGCGGCAGGGGTGATGCCGCCCGTCGGGCTGACGGCGGCGGAGGCCGAGGCCCGTCGCCGCGGCGGCGAGGCGAACACCGCGGTGAGCGGGAGCTCGCGCACCTACGCGACGATCCTGCGGACCAACGTCTTCTCCTTCTACAACTCGATCCTGTTCGTGATCGGAGCCGCGCTGCTCGCGCTGGGTCGCTACAGCGATGCGCTGATCAGCGTCGGGCTCGGACTGCTCAACGCCGTGATCAGCGCCGCGCAGGAGATCCGGGCCAAGCGCAAGCTCGACCGGCTCCAGCTGCTCGACCGGGCGCCGGTTCTCCTCGTCCGCGACGGCCGGGAGATCGAGGTCGCTCCGGACGCCGTGGTGCGCGGCGACGTACTGCGGGTGCGGCCCGGCGACCAGATCGTGGTCGACGGGCCCCTTCTCGACGGGCTCCTTCTCGACGGATCCCAGCTCGACCGATCCCAGCGCGACGGGTTCGACGGCGGCCGGGTCGAGGCCGACGAGTCCCTGCTCACCGGCGAGTCCGACCCCGTGGTCAAGAATCCCGGCGACGACCTGCGCTCGGGCAGCCTCTGCGTGGCCGGCGGGGGTTTCCAGCTCGCCCGCGACGTCGGGGCGCACAGCTACGCGGGGCGGCTCACCGCCGAGGCCCGCCGGATCACGACGGACAAGACGCCACTGCAGCGGCGCATCGAGTTCGTGGTCCGGTTGGTCATGGCGCTGACCGTGTTGATGAGCGGCGCCATACTGGCGCAGGCCGCGCTGGAGGGTTTCAGCCTGGTGCGGGTCGTCCAGATCACGGCGGTGCTGTCGGGGCTGGTGCCCTACGGCCTGTTCTTCCTCATCGCCGTCGCCTACACCGCCGGTGCCGCCCGGATCGCCGACCGCGGTGCGCTCGTGCAGCAGGTCAACGCCGTCGAGTCGGTCAGCAACGTCGACGTCGTGTGCACCGACAAGACGGGCACGCTCACCACCGGGCGGCTCACGCTCGCCGAGATCCGTCCTCTTGGCGGGTACGAGACCGCCGAGCTCGAGGCCACGCTCGGAGCAATGGCTCGCACCGCCACCAGCCCGAACCTCACCACCGTCGCGTTGGCCGCGAGCCTGCCGGGCTCCGCGTGGACGGTGCGCGACGAGGTGCCCTTCGCCTCCTCGCTGCGCTGGTCGGGGATCAGGACCGACGAGGGCACGTGGGTGCTGGGGGCCCCGGACGCGCTCGCCGCCCATCTGAGCGAGCCGGTGCCGGAGAACGCGGTGGCCGAGCCGGCCGGCCGTGGGCTGCGCATCCTGCTGCTGGCCCGTGCCGTCGATCCTCGTGCTGCTCAGAGTCACGGTGCCCTGCTGCGCGACGCGGGGGGTCGCCCGGACCTTCCGACGCTCGAGCCGATGGCGCTCGTCGCACTGGCCGACGAGCTGCGCCCGGAGGTCGCCGAGACCATCAGCCGCTTCCGCGCCGACGGGACAGCACTCAAGGTCCTCTCCGGCGACGACCCGCGCACCGTTGCCGCGCTCGCGACCCGCGCCGGCTTGGACGTGGGTGAGCCGGTATCGGGTCCTGAGCTCGACGACCTCGACGAGGCGGGCCTGGACCGCCTGGTCGCCCGCACCGCCGTGTTCGGTCGCGTCGCCCCCGAGCAGAAGGAACGGATCGTCGCCTCGCTGCGCCGCCAGGGCCGCTACGTGGCGATGATCGGCGACGGGGTGAACGACGCCCGCGCGCTCAAGGGCGCCCACGTCGGGGTGGCCATGCGCAGCGGCAGCGGGGTCACCCGCGACGTCGCCGACATCGTGCTCGTCGACGACTCGTTCGCCGCGCTGCTGCCCGCCCAGCGCGAAGGCCGGCGCATCATCAACGGCATCGCCATGTCGATGTACGTCTTCCTGGCGAGGGTCGCCACCCAGGGTGTGGTGATCCTGACGGTCACCATGCTCGGCCTTGGCTTTCCCTACTCACCGACCCAGGTCGGGCTGACCCTGCTCACGGTCGGTGTGCCCACGCTGTTCCTGACCTTCTGGGCCCGGCCGGAGCCGCCCGACGAGCACCTGCTGGGCAACCTCGCCCGCTTCGTCATCCCCGCCGCACTGATCACCGGCGGGTTCGGCGCCGCCGTCTACGCCTACCTCTACCAGCGCGTCACTGCGGGCGTCACCTCCGGACGCACGCCGGCCCAGGTGATCAGCCAGTTCGAGAGCTACACCGGGCTGACCTACACCGACAGCGAGTTCACCACCGCGTCGGCGACCATCGGCGCCCAGACCGGCCTGTCGACCTTCGTGAGCCTGGCCTCGTTCGTGCTCATCCTGTTCCTCGCCCCACCGGCGCGGTTCTTCGCCGCGTGGACCCGGCCCATCGCCGACCGGCGGCCGGCCGTGCTGGTCGGTGTGCTGGTCGTGGTGTTCGCCGGCGTGCTGTTCGTCCCGGCCCTGTCGACCTACTTCGGGCTGACCGGCCCGGCCAGGCCGGTGTTCACCACCGTACTGCCGGCGCTGGTGCTGTGGTTCGGTGCGCTGAGCGCCGCGTACCGCTTCCGGCTGATCGACCGGGTCCTCGGTCTGGACGAGATCCCCACCAGTCCCACGAGAGCACCGTGATCAGACCGCAGGCGTTCCCGTCGCAGAGAGCGACGACCGGTCGCCCGATGCCGTTGATCCTCCACCGCGGACCGTTGATCGCATACAGCGATTCACTCGGCGCACAAGGGATCCCTTAACTCAGTCTTGCCTAACTCGCTCCTTACCGGCGCACACTCCGCGCAGGCCATGGATCGAGGTGCACCATGCAGGTCCCCGCCCCGTTCGACTACGAACGCGCCGAGAGCGTGGATCACGCGATCGGACTGCTGGATCGCCTCGGCGGCTCGGCCCGGCTGGTGGCGGGCGGTCACAGCCTGTTGCCGATGATGAAGCTGCGGCTGGCCAACTTCGAGTACCTGATCGACATCAACGACCTGCACGGCGAGCTCGGCTACATCACGGTCGAGGCCGAGCAGATCCGGATCGGCGCGCTGACCCGGCATCGGGAGCTGCTCGAATCGGACGAGCTCGCGGCCGCGTTTCCGATCTTCCGCGACGCCGAGAAGGTGATTGCCGACCCGGCCGTGCGGAACCGGGGCACGATCGGCGGCTCGCTGTGCCAGGCGGACCCGTCGGAAGACCTGTCTGCGGTCTGCACGGCGATCAACGCCAGCTGCGTGATCCGCGGCCGGGACGGCGAGCGGGTGGTCACCATGGAGGAGTTCCATCGCGGACCGTACGAGACCGCGGTGGCCGACAACGAGATCCTCACCGAGGTCCGCATCCCGCTGCGCGCCGGCGGGTCCAGCGCGTACGCGAAGGTCGAACGCCGGGCCGGGGACTGGGCCGTCGTGTCCTGCGGCGGCGCGGTATGGATGGCCGACGGCGTGATCACCGATGCGCGGGTGGGCCTCGCCGCCGTCGGGCCCAACACGACGGGCCTGCCGGCCATCTCCGACGCCCTCCGCGGGCAGTCCCCCTCGGAGCAGCTCTACGCCGAGGCCGGCGCGATCGCCGCCGCCGCCGCGAGCCCCACCACGGACCAGCGCGGAAGCGCCGACTACAAGCGGCACCTCGCCGACGAGCTCACCCGGCGGGTGCTGCGCCGGGCCGTCGAACGCATCGCTCAGAAGGACAGCACCGGGAACCACACCACGGGGAGTGGAGCGTGACCATGCAGGTCTCGATGACCGTCAACGGTGCCGAGGTGACCCGGGAGGTCGAAGGTCGACTCCTGCTCGTGCACTTCCTGCGCGACGTGCTGGGGCTGACCGGCACCCACTGGGGCTGCGACACCAGCAACTGCGGCACCTGCGTCGTCCTGATGGACGGCGAGCCGGTGAAGTCCTGCACCGTTCTGGCGGCGATGGCCGGCGGGCACGAGATCCGCACGGTCGAGGGGCTGGAGGTCGACGGTGTGCTCGATCCCGTCCAGCAGGGGTTCATCCAGTGTCACGGCCTGCAGTGCGGGTTCTGCACCCCCGGCATGATGTTGACCGCTCGCGCCCTGCTCGACCGGGATCCCGATCCGTCGGAGGCGACGATCCGGGAGGCGATCTCCGGGCAGATCTGCCGCTGCACCGGATACTCGACGATCGTCCGCTCCGTGCGATGGGCGGCGCAGAACGTGCAGGCGGCCGCCACCGAACCGGTGTCGATCCCCCAGCAGCGGACCGCGAGCACACCGCAGCCGGAGCGGGTGTCATGACCACCACCGAGGACCGGCCGACGGTCACCGACAACATCAACGACCACAAACCGCTGGGCCACGGCCGCATGCTGCGCAAGGAGGACCCGCGGTTCGTCCGCGGCCTCGGCCGGTTCTGCGACGACGTACAACTGCCGGGGATGCTGCACCTGGCCGTCCTGCGTTCCCCGGTCGCGCACGCCCGGATCACGTCCATCGACACCAGTGCGGCCGAGGCACTCCCGAAGGTCAAGGCCGTGGTCACCGGCGCTGCGCTCGCCGCGCAGGGACTGGCCTGGATGCCCACACTGTCCAACGACGTGCAGGCGGTGCTGGCCACCGACAAAGTGCGCTTCCAGGGCCAGGAGGTGGCGTTCGTGGTGGCCGAGGACCGCTACTCGGCCCGCGACGCCCTCGAACTGATCGACGTCGAGTACGACATCCTGCCGGCGGTGGTGGACGCCCGCACCGCGCTCGACCCGGACGCGCCGGTGATCCGCGACGACCTGAAGGACAAGACCGACAACCACTGCTTCGACTGGGAGACCGGCGACGCGGACGCGACCGCCGCCGTGTTCGCGCGGGCCGACGTCGTCGTCACCGAGGACGTCGTCTACCCGCGGGTGCACCCCGCGCCCATGGAGACCTGCGGTGCCGTCGCCGACTTCGACCGCGTGAGCGGCAAGCTCACGCTCTGGTCGACCACCCAGGCCCCGCACGCCCACCGCACGCTCTACGCGATCGTGGCCGGGATCCCGGAACACAAGATCCGCGTGATCTCCCCTGACATCGGCGGCGGGTTCGGCAACAAGGTGCCGATCTACCCCGGCTACGTGTGCGCGATCGTCGCGTCGATCGTCACCGGGAAGCCGGTCAAGTGGATGGAGGACCGGTCCGAGAACCTGATCAGCACCGGGTTCGCGCGGGACTACATCATGCGCGGCGAGATCGCGGCGACGAAGGACGGCAAGATCCTCGCCATCCGCACCAACGTGCTCGCCGACCACGGCGCCTTCAACGGTACGGCGGCCCCGGTGAAGTACCCGGCCGGCTTCTTCGGCGTCTTCACCGGCAGCTACGACCTGGAGGCGGCGTACTGCCACATGACGGCCGTCTACACGAACAAGGCGCCCGGCGGGGTCGCGTACGCCTGCTCTTTCCGCATCACCGAGGCCGTCTACCTGGTCGAACGCATCGTCGACTGCCTCGCGTACGAGCTGAAGATGGACCCGGCGCAGCTGCGGCTGCGCAACTTCATCCGACCCGACCAGTTCCCGTACACGACCCGGACGGGCTGGGTGTACGACTCCGGCGACTACGAGCCGACCATGCGCAAGGCCATGGAGATGGCCGGCTACGACGAGCTGCGCCGCGAGCAGGCGCAGAAGCGCGAGCGCGGCGAGCTGATGGGTATCGGGGTCGCCTTCTTCACCGAGGCCGTCGGCGCCGGGCCGCGCAAGGACATGGACATCCTCGGCCTCGGCATGGCCGACGGCTGCGAGCTGCGGGTGCACCCCACCGGCAAGGCCGTGGTGCGGCTCTCGGTGCAGAGCCAGGGCCAGGGGCACGAGACGACGTTCGCGCAGATCGTCGCGGAGGAGATCGGCATCCCGCCCGACGACATCGACGTCGTGCACGGCGACACCGACAACACCCCGTTCGGGCTCGGGACCTACGGCAGCCGGTCCACCCCGGTGTCCGGGGCCGCGGCCGCACTCGTCGCCCGCAAGGTCCGCGACAAGGCCCAGCTGATCGCCTCGGGCATGCTCGAGGTGTCGGTGGCCGACCTGGAGTGGACTCGCGACACTACTGGGGGCAAATTCCAGGTCAAGGGCGACCCGACGTCGTCGGTCACCATCCAGCAGATCGCGATGCGGGCGCACGGCGCCGGTGACCTGCCCGAGGGCGTCGAGGGCGGCCTCGAGGCGCAGATCTGCTACAACCCGGAGAACCTGACCTACCCGTTCGGGGCGTACATCTGCGTGGTCGACATCGATCCGGGCACGGCCGAGGTGAAGGTCCGCCGGTTCATCGCGGTGGACGACTGCGGCACCCGGATCAATCCGATGATCATCGAGGGGCAGGTGCACGGCGGCCTCGCCGACGGCGTCGGGATGGCCCTGATGGAGATCATCGCGTTCGACGAGGACGGCAACTGCCTCGGCGCCTCGCTGATGGACTACCTGATCCCGACCGCGCTGGAGGTACCGGACTGGGAGACCGGCTTCACCGTCACCCCGTCCCCGCACCACCCGATCGGCGCCAAGGGCGTGGGCGAGTCGGCGACCGTCGGGTCGCCGCCGGCCATCGTCAACGCCGTGGTCGACGCGCTCGCGCCGTTCGGCGTCCGGCACGCGGACATGCCGCTGACCCCGTCGCGGGTGTGGGACGCCATGCGTGGCGCCCCGACACCTCCCATCTGAGGCGGGCCGGTGACGTCCGGGCTGGTGCGGCGCATGGAGGTGTTGCGCACGGAGCGCACACCGTTCGTGCGGGCCACCGTGGTGCGCGCGCAGCAACCGTCGTCGGCGCACCCCGGCGACGCGGCGATCGTCCACGCCGACGGGTCGATCGAGGGCTTCGTCGGCGGCCAGTGCGCCGAGATGTCGGTGCGGGCGGCCGCCCTGGAGGCACTGCGGGCCGGGGAGACGATGCTGCTGCGGGTGCTGCCCGGTGACGGGGTGCCGTTCCCGGAGACCCCAGGTGCGCACGTGGTGGTGAACCCGTGCCTGTCCGGCGGTGCACTGGAGATCTTCCTGGAGCCGCTGCTGCCGCCGGCGCGGATCACTGTGATCGGTCGCGGCCCGATCGCCCGGTCCATCCAGGAGCTGGGCGGTCCGCTGGGCTACGTGGTCGAGCTGGCCGACAGCGGGCCGGGTGTGGCGGGAGCTCTCGCCGTGATCGTCGCCACGCTCGGTGGGGACGAGGCGGGCGCCATCCGGGCCGCGCTCGACGCCGGCGTCCCGTACGTCGGGCTGGTGGCGAGCCCGCGGCGCGGATCGGCCGTGCTGACCGCCGTCGACCCGACCGCCGACGAGCGGGCACGCATCCACACGCCGGTCGGCCTGGACATCGGGGCCCGCAACGCGCCCGAGATCGCGCTGTCGATCCTCGCCGAGATCGTGGCGGCCCGGCGGCTCGACGGCGTGGAGGCGCCGCTGGCGACCCCCGCCCCCACGACCGCCACCGATCCGGTCTGCGGCATGGGCGTCGGGCCGGGTGCCCTGTCGCTGCACGTCGGCGACGAGACCGTCTGGTTCTGCGGCCCGGGCTGTCGTGACCGCTACGCCGCCGACCGGGCGCGAACCCTCGACCCGTGACGGCTCCCTTCTCCGATCCCGACGAGGTCCGGCGGCGCTTCGACGACGCCGACTACCTCACCGACGACGGCCTCGCGACCGCCGTCCACCTCTCGCTCGTCCTCGGACTCCCGCTGCTGCTGGAAGGCGAACCCGGGGTGGGCAAGACGAGCGCCGCGAAGGCGCTGGCCCAGATCCTGTCCTCGCCGCTGGTCCGGCTGCAGTGCTACGAGGGGCTGACCGTCGGCGAGGCCGTGTACGAGTGGAACTACCAGCGCCAGCTGCTCGCCATCCGGCTCGCCGAGTCCCGCGGTGACCGGCTGGCCGACGCCGACCTGTTCACCGAGGAGTTCCTGCAGGAGCGTGCGATCCTGCGCTGCGTGCGGCATCGCGGCCCGACGCCGCCGGTGCTGCTCATCGACGAGATCGACCGGGCCGACGACGAGTTCGAGGCGCTGCTGTTCGAGTTCCTCGGCGAGGGGTCGGTCACCGTGCCCGAGCTCGGCACCTTCACGGCGGTGCGGCCACCGATCGTCGTCCTGACGTCGAACCGCAGCCGCGACCTGCACGACGCCCTGCGCCGCCGGTGTCTCTACCACTGGATCGCTTTCCCGTCGCCGACGCGGGCCGTCGACATCCTCCGCCGCCGCGTCCCCGGCGCGACCGAGGGCCTGATCACCTCGGCCGCCGACTTCGTGGGCACCGCGCGCCGCCTCGACCTCGACAAGGTCCCCGGGATGGCCGAGGCGATCAACTGGGTGGCCGCCCTCTCCGTGCTGGGCGCCTCCGAGCTGGTGCGCGCCGACATCGAGCGAACGCTCGGGGCGCTGGCCAAGACGCCCGACGACCGCGAGCTGCTGCTCAGCTCCCTCGGCGCCGACGGCCGACTCACCGTCGGACCGGCGCGGACCTGAACCGGCCATGCTGAGCCCCGTCCCGGTGGTGCTGCGCGGGGTGGACCGTGGCGCGTTCACCGTCTCGTTGGCCATCCGGCTGCGAGCTGCCGGGATGCCGGTGGGACTCACCGCGATCGAGGCGTTCACCGTGGCGCTCGGAGCGGCGCAGGTCCGCACCCCCGCGCAGCTGTACTGGGTGGCGCGAACGACCCTGGTACGCCGGCGGGCCGAGCTGGAGATCTTCGACGCCGTGTTCGCTGCGGTGTTCGGCGCCGCGTCCATTGTGGAGCCGGCTGCTCGGCGGAACGCACCAGCCGATCCGGAACGATTCCGACGACGCGTGGGCGGGCGCCCGGCGTCGTCCGGCGTGGAGCAGGCCGGGAACGGGTTGCCGTGGATCACCCGGCCCGCCGTGACCGGCGCGGGCGACGAGCCGGACCCCGGCGGGCAGCTCGTCCCGGAGCGCCTCCCGAGTGCCATGGAGGCGGTGGCGGACGCGCCGTTCGAGGAGCTCGACGCCCGGCAGCTGGCTGCGGTCGGCGAGTGGATCGAGGCCGCACTGGCGCACTGGCCGCAGCGCCGCGGCCGCCGCAGGCGGGTGCATCCGGCCGGGAACCGGACGGCGCTGCGGGCCACCCTGCACCGCGCGCGGCGCACCGGCTTCGAGCCGGTCGAGCTCGTGCGTACGCGGGTGTCGACCCGCCGCCGCCGGGTGGTGATGCTGTGCGACGTCAGCCGGTCCATGCAGGCCACGACCACCGCCTACCTGCACCTGATGCGCGCGGCGGCACTGCGCACCCCGACCGAGGTGTTCGCGTTCTCCACCCGGTTCACGCGGCTGACCGCGGTACTGTCGCACCGGTCGGCACGAGCGCGCCATCGAGCTGGCAACGGCCACTGTGGATGATCGTTTCGGCGGCACCAGGATCGCGACCACGGTCGACGCGCTGCTGCGGTCCCGGCACGGCGCCGCGCTCAGGGGGGCCACCGTGGTGATCGCCTCCGACGGCTGGGACACCGACCCGCCGGAGGCCATGGACCGGGCGATGCAGCGGCTCCGGCGGCGCGCGCACGCGGTCATCTGGGTCAACCCGCGGGTGGCCGCACCGGGATACGAGCCCGTGGTCGGCGGCATGGCGGCGGCGCTCCCCCACTGCGACGAGCTGCTGTCCGGGCACAGCCTGCGAACGCTCATCGAGGTCGTCTCCGCGATCACTCGGGCCGGCTGAGCGACTCAGCTCCAGAGCGTCACGTGGATCGACGGGCGGAAGTGCCCGAGGTTGACCCCGGACCGCGCAGCATCGCCTGCGTGGCGCGGGGCGTGGTGATGAAGCGGAGCAGCTCCGAGGTGACCGGCGTCCGGCTGTGCTGCGCCTGGGCGTAGGCCACCCACCTGCCCTGGGCCGTTGTTCCCGGTCCGTGCAGCTCCACCAGCCGACCGGTCCGGAGATCGTCGGCCGCCGCGAAGGAGACGGCGAGCGCGACTCCCCGGTGCCGTCGGGCCTCCTCCATCGCGGCTGCCTGGCTCTGGAAGATCCGCATGCGCTCCTCTGGCACCCCGAATCGTCGCAAGGTCTCGGACACGATCCCGTCGGCATGCACGGCCGACGGCCCGAGCAACCAGGTCTGCTCACGCAGCTGCGCGGCCGTGGGCTGGGTCCCCACCAGCGGGTTGTCCGGGCCGGCGACGAGGTTCATGCGGAAGTTGAGGACGGGCGTCGCCTCGATGTCGGCGACGGGCTGCTGGGTCTTCGGGCCGATGGCCACATCGATCGCCCGGGTGCGCAGGAGCGACTCGAAACGGCCGGGTGGATGGACGCTCAGCTCGACGTCCAGGTCGTCCGCACGCCCGGTGAACAGCTCGATCAAACCGGGCGCCGCGTGTTCGGCGAACAGGCTGGAGGCGCCGATCCGCAGCATCCGGCGGCCGCGCCCGGCCTGACTCACCTCGATCACCGTGCGGTCCGCCAAACCCAGCATCTCGGCGGCCCGGCTCGCCAGGCGCAGCCCTCCCGGGGTGAAGGCGAGCCCCGACGAGGTGCGGGTGAAGAGCCGATCCTCCAGCTCCTTCCGCAGCTGCGCGACGTTGAAGGAGATCGCAGCCTCCGTCACCCGGAGCTCGAGCGCGGCCGCCCGCACCGAACCGAGTCGCACCACCGCGGAGAACGCGCGCAACTGCGTCGGTGTCACGCAGGCGATCCTATCGAGATCCTTTCGCCCTTCGGCCGAAGCGATTGGCCCCCGGCCTGCGCCCGGATGCCGCTAGGCCCGGCCTAGCTCGCCGTCGCCGTGATCGTCGGCGCCGACAGCATTCGGCGCGCCCGGTACTCCAGAGCGGTGGCTGCGCGGCGCGGGAGCCGCCACCCGGTGCGCCGCTCGAGCTCGGCGAGCCGGCGCTGGGCCTGCTGGTAGGCGGCCCGGCGCTCCGACTCGTACCGCGACGAGGCAGCCACCCCCAGCAGCGTCTCGACCTGGGCGATCAGCCGCCGCTCGCCCGGGTCGAACCCGGTGTCGCGCTTGCGTTCGGCCGCCTCCACCGCCGCCGCCCATGCCTGCTCGGCGTGTTCGACCGCGCCGACGAAGCGTTGTGCGTACTCGGTTCCGGGGAACTGTTCGGTGCGCAGCGCATTCGCCTCCGCGAACGCGTCGACGAACCTGGCCGTGGCTGGCTGCTCGACATCGGCCAGAGCCGGCAGCCGCAGCAGCGCGAGCACGTCGCATTCGAACTCGCCGAAGGCCTGCGCGGTGGCGCGGTGGCGCTCGACGGCGTCGTCCCAGCGGGCCCGCCACGGGTCGGGGGCCAGCTGGGCCCGCACCCAGATCCACAACGCCTCACCCGGCCCGTTGAGTGCGAGGGCGGTGGCCAGCACGGCCGCCACGAACACGCCGGGAAGCATCAGCACCCAGCCGTCCCACAGGATTCCGCCGCCGTGATGTGTTCCCATGCCGCCTCCCGGGTCGCTCCGAGACACGCTAGCCAGAATCCACGGTGAATGGCGGAAACGCTGGTTTCATCGCCGTCCCGGCCGATCGAGGACGGCACGTGAATACTCCTGGCCATGGCCTACGACGAGGGGTTGGCCGCCCGGATACGCGAGATCCTCGCGGGCCAGGCCGGTGCGACCGAGAAGCGGATGTTCGGCGGCATGGCGTTCCTGCTCGGTGGCAACATGGCCGCGGCGGCGAGCGGCCATGGCGATCTGCTGCTGCGGGTGAACCCGGCCGAAACCGACGCACTGGTCGCCGAGCCACACGCCCACCGTGCCGTCATGCGGGGTCGACCGATGGACGGCTGGCTCCGCATCGACGCGCAGGCACTCGGCGACGACGAGCTGAGCCGCTGGATCGCCCGAGGTGTCGCCTACGCCCGCACGCTGCCGGTGAAATGACCGGAATCACGACAAAGGGCCGAGACGATCCCGGCTCCCCGCAGCCGCTGCACAGCCTCCGGTGCACCCGCCCATCGGCGAGCACAGCAGCGTTCGGAGATGATTCCGCGGCGCCGCCGGGGTCTCATCCCATCCCGGGAAGTCCCAGATCAGGAGGAGCCATGCCGACCGATCGATCCGACCGTGACGCCCTTGACGTGCTGACGGGTGAGTGGACCGTGCAGTCCGACATCCCGGAGGTGCCACCGGGACGGGTCGTCTTCGAGTGGGCTCTGGACCGCGCCTTCCTCGTACAGCGCTCGGACATCCCGAAGTCCGCGTTCCCGAGCAGCATCTCGATGATCGCCCGCGACGCCACCACCGGCGCCTTCACCCAGCACTACTTCGACTCGCGTGGGGTGGTCCGCGTCTACCGGATGAGCCACACGCGGATCGCGTAGCGGTCGCGATGCGCACGTTGAGTACCCCACGCGCATGTCCGGCCGTGCGCGCGGCGTACACCCGGTGCGCGCCGTGCTCAGCAATGCGCGTGGGAGGGGTGGCGGCCCGTCGCGTCCGCTCAGCTCAGACCGGCTCCAACGCCGGCCGGGCAGCCGCCAGGGTGGCGAGGGTGTCCGCCGTCCATGGACCGTCGGTGAGGACCACGGCATGGTCGATTCCCAGCGCGGCGAGGTCGGTGCACCGTGAGACGAACTCGTCGGATGTCTCGCCGTGGCCGAGCCGGGTGCTCACGGTCTTCTCGATCTCGGCGGAGGGACGCCCGATCTCGTCGCAATGACCGGCCAGCACGGCGAGCTTGCGGGTGATGGTCGCGCCGCCGTCCGGGATGTCGAACAGGTTGCAGGCGTCGGCGTAGCGCGCGACCAGCTTGAGCGTCCGCTGCTCGCCGGTGCCACCGATCAGGATCGGCGGATGGGGCCGCCGCAGGGAGTTGGGGCTGTTCACGGGCCGCTCGAGCCGGTGATGCGTTCCGGTGAACGCCGAGTCGTCACCGGACCACATCTGCAGCGCGAGCCGCAGCGTGTCCTCGAGGTGCTCGAAACGCATCCTGGTCCCGGGAAGCGGCAGGCCCATGGCGCGGGCCTCGTCGAGGTGGTAGCCGGCGCCGACCCCGAGCCAGGCCCGCCCTCCGGAGAGCACGTCGAGCGTCGTCACGGCCTTGATCAGAAGGCTCGGCGGGCGGAAGGTCACCGCGGTCACGGCGGTACCGAGGCGGACGCTGGTGGAATGCGCGGCGAGGTACCCGAGCGTGGTGTAGGCCTCCAGCATCGCGTCGGTGACGGATGTGCCCGGCGCACCCTGAAGGAGGTGGTCGGGGATCCAGACGGTGTCCAGACCGGCCTCGTCCGCCGCCGCGACGACCTCGCCGAGGTGGGCGGCGATGGTGTCGGGCCCGTCGGGCCAGCTGTAGTCGGTGATCGTCAAGCTGAGACGCATTGCTGTCCCCTTCGCGGTCAGGCCTCGTCGTGGTCAGGCGGGTGTGCGCCGGCGCTCGGCCAGGCCGGCGCATCCAGCGCGCCGGTGCGCGTCGCCGGTTCGTCAGCCGGCGCCGTAGGGCGACGTCAGCAGTTCCATGCTGTGGCCGTCCGGGTCGTCGAAATAGACGCCGCGGCCGCCGTGGTCGTGGTTGATCCGGTCGGGATGCTCGTGGAACGGATCGGCCCAGTGGGCCAGTCCGTCCGCCCGGATCCGGGCGGACGCCGAGTCGAACACGTCGTCGCTGACCAGGAATGCGTAGTGCTGTGGCTGCACCGGCTGGTCGCCGACCTCGAGGTACTCGAGGACGACGCCGTTGCCGAGCTCGACGGGCAGGAACGGGCCCCACTGCGGCTGGACGTCGATGTCGAGGATCCCGGCCAGGAACGTCGCCGAGGCGTGCTTGTCGCGAGCGCGGACGATGGTGTGGTTGAGCTCGATGGTCATGACGTTGCTCCCTTCACGATGTGGTCTCCACGAAATAACGATAGATATCGAATGGTTCGATGTCAATCGCTACGATGGCTAACGGTCTAGTAGGGTGGGCGTCATGTCGCCGCGTTCCACTCAGGTACCGATCGGCTTGCAGCTGACCAGCACGGCGCGTGCGGTCGGCCGGGCTTTCGACGCGGCGCTGGCCGCCCAGGACGGATCGCTGCCGACCTGGCTGGTTCTGCTGTCGCTGAAGACCCGTGCCACCACCAACCAACGAGAGCTGGCCGCCGCGGTCGGCATCCAGGGCGCAACCCTGACCCACCACCTCAACGCCATGGAGTCCGACGGCCTGCTGACCCGCCGCCGCGACCCGAACAACCGGCGGGTGCACCTGGTCGAACTCACCGAGAACGGCGAAGCCGCGTTCCACCGGTTGCGTGTCGTCGCCGTCGATCATGACCGCCGCCTTCGGGCCGGCCTCGCCGAGCACGAGCTCGACCAGCTGCGCGACGTCCTGACCCGCATGCAGGCCAACATCACCGACCACGCCGAGCCCGCGACCCCGTGACCGGCTGGGCTGCGGCCCCGGCGGCCCGCGCCATGAAGCGCGCCGATCCGCGGCAGAACACGAGCGAGGAATCAGGTCAGTCGAGGCAGAACTCGTTGCCCTCGGGGTCGGCCATCACGATGAAGCCGTGACTGAGCGGAGGAGCGGGCTCGTGGCGCTCGAGCCGGACGCCGCCGAGGGCGACCAGGCGCTCGCACTCGGCCTCGAGCGCCGCCATCCGCTCCTCGCCCTCCAGACCGGGGGCCGCCCGGACGTCGAGGTGCACCCGGTTCTTGGCCGTCTTGGGCTCGGGAACCTTCTGGAAGAACAAGCGAGGGCCGGCGCCGTCGGGGTGGTGCGCGGCGGAGGCGTCGTTGCGGCGCTCGGGCGGAATCCCGAACGACTCAAGGGCTGCGTCCCATGTCTCGAAGCCGGGCGGCGGAGCGTCGAGCTCGTAGCCGAGGACCTCGCACCAGAACGCGCACAGTGCGCCGGGGTCGGCGGCGTCGAAGGTCACCTGGATCTCGCGGGTCATCGCGCCATCCTGCCCGCACCGTCGGCCCGTGTGCGCCCCGGGCGCTGCACTGTCGAGCCCTCTCGCGTCCGAGCCGAGGCGATCGTCGCCGATGCCGAGGATCATCGGCTTCGGCCCGACCGCGGCGAAGACCGTTGGCGACAAGCCGGCAGCCGTTCCCTCACGCCTGCGCCTCCCGCCGGCGTACGTCATCGAGCAGAGTGAGGCAGTGCACGTTCCCGGGATCCTCCCGGAGCCCTCGCTGGGCGCTGGCCCCCGCGTCGGCGATGCGCCCCACCAGTTCGAGGCTGCGACCGTACTCGGCGCGGAAGCGCGCCCGTAGCGATGGACTGTCGGTGATGTCGATGGCCCGCTCGTGTGCCGCGGCCGCCTCGGTTTTCGTGCCGGCCTCGACCAGCACCTGGCCAGCTCGTTGTGCCCGCATGCGCTCGATCCCGACAGCGGTGTCGCCCCGTGCGACGGCCGTGTGGCCCTCCAGCACCGTGCACGCGGCACCCATGTAGAACCTCGGCCTCAGCATGATCGCCGCAACAGACGCGCGTGGCGCACGGCCGCAAAGAGGGCCATCGCGAGGGCGAACGGCTGCCCGAGCCCGCGCGGGCGCGATCGCTTGGCCGGCCCGCGCGGTCGCCTGGTCGGGGTGGCCGAGGAACCACAGCGTCCATGCGAGGTGGGGCATGGCGGTCGAGCGTTTCGCGCCGCTGGACGGCCGGGTCGTAGAGCTGGAGAGCCGTTTCCAGACGCCGTCGCGCCTCGACGAACTGGCCCTGCCAGAGGGTGACGCATCCGAGCATCCAGTTGCCCATCATCAGGTGCGGTGGGTAACCGTCGACCCATAGATCCGGTCGACTTCGTGATCACCCAGTCCGACAGGTCGGCCGCGGACCGGTGCCGGCCGAGTTCCACCGGTCCACGTCATCCTGATCTCGAGGCCCTCAGTCCTTGCCCTCGGAGAGCGCGGGCCAGCCGTCCTTCGTCCACGACAGCCGCTGCAGGCCCAGCGTCTGCGCGCCGTCCGCGGTGGCGTCGTAGTAGTGGTAGGCGATGAACTCGCCGGAGACCGACTGGCCTCCCGGCCCGACGTGTCGCACCGGACGAGGACTTGATCAGGGTGCCGCCGCCGTCGAGCAGCGCGCGCCCGTCGCGGTCGACGTAGGGGCCGGTGACCTGCGGGAACGCCCCACGACGATCTTGTAGGTGCTGTCCGTGCCCTGGCAGCACCGGTCCCACGAGATGAACAGGTAGTACCAGCCGTCCTGGGAGCACGATGGATGGGGCCTCGATCGCGTTGGGCGCGAGCTTGCGGTCGGCCAGGTGCAGCCGGGCAGGGTCGGAGGACCGCTTGCCGGTCGGCCATTCCAGCTGGACCATCTGGATCCCGCTCCAGTACGAGCCGAACACCAGCCACGGGGTCCCGGCGGCGTCCTCGACGACCCCCGGATCGATGGCGTTGAAGTTGCTCGCCGGCACCGACCGGACGACCTTGCCCTGGTCCACCCAGCGGTAGTTCGGGTCGGTCGGGTCGAGCGTGGTGTTGGTCGCCAGCGCGATGACGGAGTTGTTCTTCCCAGGGTCGACACTGCGTAGTAGAGGTAGTAGGTCCCGTCGTGCTCATGGATGTCGGGCGCCCACATGGTGTTCGCCCCCGGCACGGTGTCGGTCAGCCAGGACGGGATCTTGTCCCATATCGTTCCGACGTACTTCCAGTCCGGCCGTCCTTCGAGCTGCGGATCTCGATGGTGCCCCGCCGACTGCGGCTTGCCGGTCGAGAAGACGTACCAGTCCTGGCCATGGGTGCCCCGGATCAGCGCCGGGTCGTGCATGGAGAGATCGCCGCGCAGCTGCCCGGTGTCCGGCGCGGCGGCGGCTGTCGGCGCCGTGATCACTCCAGCCAGGGCCAGGAGCGCAGCAGTGACGGTCAGTAGCAGTGCTCGGCGCACGGTCGTCCTCCGTTCGAGGGGAGGTTCGGGGAGCTGACGGAGGACATTCAGAGTAATCGAGTCACACCAGTCCCACTGGCCTCTTGAGACACAATCGTGTCGCGATCGGCGGGCGCCGACTGATCCGTGGTCCGCCTCCGCCGTCGCGACGAGACGCTCTCGCTGCCTGGTCATCCGCGCCCGCGGCGCTCTCCGCCCCTCTCGGGCCGACGGTGACCCGGGAGCTCGCTCACCGATCAGCCGGGCGACCATCGGTAGTCTCGGGCACGGAGGGAGCAGGGAATGGGCACCACGAGAGCGGGGCAGCTGGTCGAGCCGGGGCGGATGGCCTTCGTCGAAACACCCGTCGAGCCGCTGCGGGACGGCGACCTGCTGGTGCACACGCGCTACTCCTCGATCTGCGGCTCCGACCTGCACGTCGTCAACCACGGTGTGGAGACCGAGCCGCACCTGTGGGCTCCCGGCTACCCCGGGCACGAAGGGGTGGGCGAGGTGGCCGAGTCGCGAGCGGCCGGCTTCGCGCCCGGCGACCCCGTGCTGGTGGTTCCACCGGTACCGGAAGCCCGTTGCTTCGCCGAGCACCAGCGGGTGCGCGCCACGTCGGTGGTCAAGCTGCAGGGTCCGTTGCCGCCGATCGAGCAGCTGCTGATGGCTCAGCAACTGGGCACGGTCGTCTACGCGGCCCGCCAGCATCCCTGGGATGTGGCCGGCCGAACGGTCGCCGTCATCGGCCAGGGATCGGCCGGACTGTTCTGGGCGTGGTCGCTGAAGCGCGCCGGCGCGGCTCGAGTGATCGTCGCCGACCGCTCCCCGTCCCGCCTGGCCGCCTCGGCCGGCTTCGGCGCAGACGTGATGGTCGACGTCCGCACGGACGACCTCACCGACGCGGTGATGGACCTGACCTCCGGAGAGGGTGCCGACGGCGTGGTCGAGGCGGTCGGTCGGCGGGAAACGCTGCTGCAGTCGATCCGACTGTGCCGGCTGGGCGGGCAACTGTGCTGGTTCGGCCTGCCGGACACCAACGATCCGGTACCGATCGACTTCCGGCTGTTCTTCCGCCGCAAGTTGACCGCCTTCTCCACCTACGGCGCGCAGAGCGAGCCGGGACTGGTCTCGTTCCGAACGGCGTTGCAACACATCCGCCGGGGCGAGATCGACGTACGACCGCTGCTGTCGCACGTGGTGCCGGTCGAGGAGATCGACCACGCGTTCCGGCTGGCCGACGCGTGCGAGGACGGCGTGCTCAAGGTGTCGATATCGTTCGAGGATCAGCGATAGGCCTCGCGCCGGTGGCTGACGTCCAACACGACGACCTCCGTACGCGCGTCGTCGATCGTGTAGCGGACGCGGTACTCGCCGCGGCGCGCCCGCCAGTGCCCCTCGAACGGCTTACGCAGCGGCGCCCCGACACGGTGCGGATTCTCCGCCAGCGGCCCGTACACGAACTCGACACACGCGGCGGCCACCGACTCAGGAAGCGTCTCGGCACGCTGACGGGCGGCCGTCCGCGTGACCCGAACGCGGTAGCTCACCCGTCGGATTCCCGCCGCCGCGCGAGCATCGCCCGCACCTCGTCCTCGTCAAGCACGTCGCCACGCTCGACCTCATCCTGAGAACGTCGGATCCGCTCCTGCGCCGCAGGATCCGACAGCAGTTCCAGGGTCGCCTCGATCGACTCCAGATCCTCCGCGGCCAACAGCACCCGCGGCGGTGGCCGCGACCGGGGCGAACATGGTCACCGTCCAGGGCCGCTGGGTCGGACGGGCCCGAGGCGACGGCGACATGGGCGACTGCAGGACCACCTGCCGGACGCTCGCGATGGCGGCGACCCTGACTGCGGGCTCGCGGATCCCCGAATCCGCGAGGTCGAGGAGCTCGCGCCGACGCTGTAGCGCGACAGTGAAGAATCGGATCAGGGTGGTCAGCCCGGTGGTGTCGAGGTGAGGGTGGTCACGAGCGGGTTCGTCCGGTGGCTGCCGTGCAGGTGCGGGCGGCGGGGATGGGTGTCGGGCCGGACGGGGTGGCGCTGTCGGCCCCGGCTCCCTCGTCGAGCGGATCGGGCACTACGAGAGGCAGATGCGTAAGTACGCCAACCAGGCGCTCGCACTGTCCACCCGCAACGCCCGCAACGCTGCCGCCGCGGCGCGCCTACCCCGGCTGGCCTTCCGCACCGTGCTGCGCGTGGCAGAGCACTACCACCGGTGAAGCGGAGGCTGTTCGACGCGACCCGGCCCGCTGACCCGTGAGCCGAACCCCGGTCGGCTGTAGGACCCCCGGGGGAGGCAGGATCGACCAGGAGAGGCGCCCCAACCCCCCATTGCCGGCCTCACCGCCGACCTGATCGCCTGGACCCAGACCACCCTGCT
>CAWJFD010000021.1:0-245553 GCA_963841985.1 uncultured Actinomycetota bacterium | reverse complement strand
GACCTGGACGGTGTTGTCATCGAAGGTGATGAGGTCGGCCGCGCCGGGCGTCGGCGAGATCGGTGGCAGGTTTGCCGGGGTGATCGGGGGCGCCTGTCCTGGTGCGCCGCCGCGGGGTGTGGTGCGCACGAGCTGCGAGGGCGGCAGCGGCGCGTTCGCTGTCAGTGTCGCCCACATGCGGTCCATGGCCTGGATGAAGTAGTGGTGCAGCGGAACGAACGCGGTGTCGTAGCCGGGCAGGGCGGGATTGTCGATGAACGCGTCGAAGTGCTGGGCGTTGGTCACCTCGATGTACGACAGCTTGCTCGCCGCGCCTTCGGTCACCTTGTTCAGCCCGAAGTAGGGACGCGCGTTGAAGTTGACCGGGATCAGCGCGTCGGCGCGGCCGGCCACGATGATCGCCGGCTTGCCGCGCAGGTCGCCGGTGCGCAGCACCTGCTGCACGCCGTCGCGCACCCGCATCGCGTTGGCGTCTGCGCCGGTCCACAGGTTGCGCAGGCAGAGGGCGGCGTCGACGTTGTAGTCCTGCACACCGGTCGACGGCGTGACGGATCTCACGTTCTCGATCGGGCCGCCCGACGCTGACGTTGTTGATGATCTGGATGCCGCCCGTGGGCGGCACGCCGTTGCCGGTGCCGAAGATCTGCGCCAGCGCGGCGGCCGGCGAGCGGGGCCGGGGCGCCGGCCGCGTCGATGCCCGCGTACGACAGGCCGCAGAGGTTGTCCTGGACGGTGAAGCGGCCGTAGGCGTTGGCGTAGGCGAACGTCACCGGCGGTACCGCCAGTATGAAGTGCGTCGCCTGAATCAGGTTCGACTCCGGCTCGAAGCCCGCGGCGATCAGGATGTCGAGCGACTCCTCGGCCTGCTCCGCGGGCGTGGTGGTGGTGAGCAGGCCGCGGGCCCGCAACGCCGCGCAGCGGCTGGTGGCGATCGCCGGCACGGGCAGCAAGGCGGGGATGCCGTACGAGCCGGCGGCGCGGGTCGCCTGCGCGGCGCACGGCTGGTAGAGGTTCGCCAGCGTGAAGTAGTCGTACAGCGGGCGGCCGCTGCCCTGCACGGTGGAGCCGCGACGGATGGTCAGCCCCGGGACCGGGCCGAGCTCGAGCACCGGTTCGGCGACCGCGACGCCGTCGATCAGGTTCTCGCTGTCCTGTTCCGCGGCCGCGACGGCCGCGGCCCCGCCGTTGGACACCGACGAGGCGATGACGATGGTGTTGTCGGTGCCGTAGCCGCGCGCGGTGGAGCTGTTCGCCGTCTCGCCGCGTTCCTGGTTCAGCAGGTAGATCGCGAGCCGGACGGCGTCGCAGCGTGTTGCTGCCCCAGTCCTTCTCGGGATTCTGCTGCGAATGCGCGTGCTTGACGGCGATCCGGTCGGGGAACGCGGAGTTGAACGCCGTCAGCTCCGGTGCCGGCAGCGCCGCGGTGAAGTTCGAGTTCGCGCCGGCGGCGGTCGCGTCCGCCCGCACGCCGTTCTGCGTGTTGACGGTGTTGGTGGCGAGGTCGTGCACACCGGAGCCGGTGCCCTTGTCGGTGTAGGCGACCGCGCAGCCGCGCTTGAGCCCCCACTCGCCGGCGGTGCCGATCGCGCCGTAGATGCCCCGTGAGCCGGAGGACGTGGCCGTGACGATGCAGGGCCGCTCGCGGTTCCAGGTCGACGGTATCTGCACCATCAGCGTCACGTTCCTGCGCCCGGTGCCGTCGTCGAGGTAGGCGAGGTACTCGTTGCCCGCGATCTTGCCCTCGCCGAGGGTGTCCGCGCCGGTGGCGTCGATGTTCGGGCCGAACAGGGTGCCGTAGCCGCCTTTCGGGTTGACGTCGACCAGCGCCGTGTAGTTGGAGAAGATCGCGAGTTTTCGCAGCTCCGCTGCCGTGGGTGACGCCGGGTTGGCGGGGATCGGCGCCGTCCCGCCCAGGCCGGTCCTGCCGAGCCCGGCCGTGAGCAGGTCGTCGCTCACGCCGTCGTAGGAGATCTTGGTGATCGCGCCGACATTCGCCGGCTTCGCGTCGGGCGGTGGCTCGTTGCCGTCGTCGGTGCAGCCGGCGAGGAGCGCTGCGGCGAGCGCGATGCCCGCGCAGCGCAGCCGTGCCCGAGTCCATGGCATGATCTTCCCCCGCTTCCGAACGGGTGCTGTGAGGTCCTTCTCGGCATCCGCAAGGCCTGGAACTCCCGGCACGCTCAGCCTCAGCGTCCGGCGGATGCGCGAGCAGCGTCCCTTGCGCTGCGGGTCGTCGGTCCGGTTATTGGGCGAGTGTGTAGTGGAAGGCCTGGTAGTGCTGGTGGCCGTCGCGGTCGGTGGCGTAGCAGGCGATGACGTGGTTGCCGGGTTCGGCCATGTCGAATTGGCCGTGTCCCGTGAAGCTGGCGGATCCCCGGGTGGGCAGGGATCCGTCGCGGGTGTAGTAGACGGTGACCGGCTCGTCGGTGTCGGACGCTTCGATGGTGACGGTGATCGGGCCGGGGTGCGGCCCGGGTTGTGGATCGCCTGCGCGCACCTGGATGAGGGGTCGACCGCTGTCGGTAGCCGCCTCGTCGACGTGGCGCGGCCGGGGCGGGTTGGGGGCGTTGCCGGGCCGGCCGGTTCGGGTCGAGCACCCAGTCGCCGTCCACCAGGAAGAGGGCGAACGGGGTGAAGAAGCCGAACTGCTGGGAGAGGCTGACGAACTCGGTGGCGTCGATCCGGCCGGCCAGGAAGTGCTGCAGGACATCGGCGGTGGCGGTGTCGTCCGGCGGGTGGGTCTTGGTGAACGAGCGGGTCGTGATGGGGGAGGCGATACCGCTGGGGTTGATGGCGATGAAGGAGACCGCGGCGTCCTGGGTGATGGTGACGGTGGCGCCCTCGGTCCAGGCGACGCCGTCGAGGGAGTGGAAGAGTCGGGCGGTCGGATCGGAGGTGCGGGCGGTGACGAGCAGGCTCGCGGTGAACGGTTCGTCGGGCTCGGCGATGGTTGTGGTCACCGCGGGCACCCCGACCCAGTAGGTGCGGGTCAGGTCGTCGGTGGCGCCGGCGGCGCTGAAGGTCAGCTGCCACATGCCGGCGGTGGCCAGGGTGAGGGTCTGGCCGTGGGCGAGGGTGTCCTGCCGGTTCTCCAGGATCTTGTCGACGATGAAGCCGTTGACGAACTCTTTGGTGAGTCGGGTGGCCGTGACGGTGACGACGAGGGTGGCCGGTTCCACGGCCGGGGTGACGGTCATGGGGGCGGGGTAGGCGCCGCTGTCCCGGTCCACGGTGAGCTTCACCGCGGGTGCCGGGGGTACCCGGTTGAGCAGGGGCAGGAAGTCGGTGAAGACCAGCGGGCTTTCCTTGATCTTCTCGTGTCCGTCGAGGCCGGAGCCGAGGTCGTAGTTCTTGTTGACCGCGCCGGCCAGTAGGCCGGTGCCGGGGTTTTGGGCGTCGATGAAGTCGCCCCGCGCGACCCCGCAGAAGTAGGTGATGTTGTGCGGGGTCGGCGGGGCGGTCTGCGATTTGCCCGTGCCGAATGGGTCCTCACCACCGCCGCCGAGGGTTTCGGACAGCAGCTCGGTCATGAACTCGCCCCCGGTCCGCCATTCACCGAGTCCGCCGCTGCCCAGGCCGTGGAAGGCGCCGGCCAGAGCGACGAAGGTGCCCAGTCGCTGCCACTTCTTCGGTTGGCCCCAGTCGATCGGTGCGGTGCGCCGCTCCAAACCGCGACATACCGCGTACATCAGCGAGCAGCCCAGCGAGTGGGCGATCACGTCGACCACGTCGACGTCGAGGTAGGCGCACACGGAGTCGAGGAAGTCGCGGAGTTCGCCGACGTTGTCGGTGTGCGGGGTCAGCAGGTCGACGGTGCCCGGCCCCAGGTAGCTGGGCGCCCAGATCAACTCGTCGGTGTACCCGGCCCCCAGCAGCATGCGTCGCAGATCGAGCATGTCCCACCGGCCGGTGTCGGCGGCCCCACCGTTGCCGTGGACCAGCAGGACGGGGGCCTTCCCGATGCGCTGCACCACCTCCCGGTGGTCCTCACGCACGGCCACCGGGTTGCCACCGAACCCGCCCACCGGCTGACCCGCGCCGGGGCCGCCCTGGTCGGGTGGTGCCGGAAAGTCGGAAGGATACGAGCCCATATCGTTTCCTCTTCTCTGACGCGGGATTGATTTGCGCGCGAGTCCGGCGTGACCCCGGGGATCGACGCCAAATCTTGGGAATTGGTCATTACGGGGGAGACCGACCGTTCGCAGTGCCGCATCGGACGGTCGAGGAAAGCGCGCCGGTGCATGGCACCGGAGCGAGCCGCTCGGAACCCAATCCGGCTCTGGATCACCGTATCCATGCGTGGTTTACGCTAGCAGCGGATGGTCGGAGATCGGAACCCCACCGCCCGGAATACGTGCAATAAATCACGCGGGCTCATGATCCAAGGATGAACATCAGAAACGAGCGTCCCGTTGCTGGACTGTCGGCCGACCCTCAGACTCGGGCAGAAGAGAAGGTGCGCTGATCACTTGATCGGCGATGGCCCACCTCCCGGTGACGACAGGCCGCCGGGGACATGGCGACGTGGCGGCGGCCGGAGAGAGGCGTTCCAGCGCCAGCCGCTTGCCGACGTCCGCGAGGATCGGTCAGCACTGGCTGGCACGAGAAGGCTTCAGGTGATCGCGCAGTCGACATGCAAGACGTCCAACGGCCAGAGTGTGATCGACGCCTGTTGCCGCCTCGCCCTGGCTGTGCGGGAACCCTACGGCGTGGGGCGGGCTCACCCTCGACGAACGCGGCGCGAGTGTGCGCCACCCCGTTCAACTCGACCAGGATTTCCAGGCGACGGCGACGGTGAACGCGGCCGAGGGCGTGCTCTCCACCTCGGTGCCGCGCACGATCCGGTCTCTTCGCAATGCGTACGATATGGCCTCTGAGCTGCGCATCCCGTGGCGGTGATCACGAGGCGAGGTCGGGCGGCCAGCGAGCGCAGCAACGTGGACGAGGCGGTGTCGGCCACCGTCTGTGCACGATCACCGGACCACGAGCCGCATGCCTCAACTTGCACGCACTGGGCGCCGCGCTGTGCCTCACGACTACGTCGCGCCTGCTTCCTGACGTCGTGGCGTCGCGATTTCTCCTCTGTTGTTGCCGATCCGTTGGAGTTCCGGACACCGGCGATTGCGCCGAGCGTGCACGCGAGAAAGGCGCTTCACAAGCGTTTCACCGTTCTGCACTGCGGGTAACTTGAACGAAGTCGCTCCAGACCCTCGGCGACGCGTCCTGTATCGTCAAGCTGTAGAGGGTCGAGATGGCCGACATTCACAGGCTCCCGGCACCGGTCACGGACATCTGGGACTGGCAGATGCGCGGTTCGTGCCGCGGTTTGAGCAGCGATCTGTTCTTTCATCCGGAACGGGAACGCGGGCCCGCCCGAGCGGCCCGAGAGGCGCGGGCCAAGATGGTGTGTCGCGGCTGCCCAGTGTTGGCGCGGTGCCGCGATCACGCGCTGGCGGTGCACGAGGCCTACGGGGTTTGGGGCGGTTTGACGGTGGAGGAACGCCGCAGGTTGATCCGCGCCCACGCCGCCCAGACCGAGACCGCCCAGACCGAGACCGCCCAGACCGAAGCGTCACGGATCGGGGGTGATGATGTGCGTCCCGTCGTGATCGGTGTGGATTTCACTCCCGCGGGGCACCGTCGTCGTTCGCGCGGGCCGACACCGGACCCCTGACCGGCGGCATGACCACGGCGCGGTCACCCTCATCGACGTACGCAGGGACACCGAGGCACGCAGCGATACCGGTCGCCCGATACGGCGGCTCGGGTGGCTGATGCCGGAACGGCCACGGCAGCGCTGTTGGCCATCGAGCGGCACGGCATCGACGATCGGGCCTTGGCCCGGCGGATCTGCCGGGCCTGCATGGCCGGCGCTCAGCCATGTCCCGGCCTCCCCACACGCCGTGCTCGTGGCCGATCCGCGGTGGACGTGACGTCGGCCCGCGTCACCCGGTGTTGTCGCGCCGTACCCCGACGATGGATACGCCCCTGGGTCCCAGGACGGGAAGGAGGGTTGTGCCGTGCTGGTCGACGACCCAGGTGGCAGGCCCCTGTAGTTGATACTCGATGTCGCGCAAGTCGGCAGGCGCACGGTCATGCCGCACCAGCGTTCCATCGGCCAGGTATCGGACGATGACCGATTCCAGGGTGTTGGTGGCGCCGCCCAGGACTGTGAAGTGCTGATCGACATCGATCACTCGCCACGTCGAGTTCCGGTCGCGGAACTCCGCCGGGATCCGAAGTGGAATCGTCTCCTGCAATTCGCCGGACGGGGTCCACCGTTCAACGGACACGACCCCCGGCTGTAGCTCGGCGCTGACATAAAGGGTGCCGTCCGGGGTCACGACGATGTTGTCCAGCCGCTTGGTCCAATGCGTTTCACCATTCACGTGCAGCACCGTGAGCGTCCAGCCATCGACGGCATAGGCCTCCCCGTCCGGGCCGGCACCCAGCGGGTTCGCCAGCGCCGGGTAGCTGGCCACGCTGCCAACCGTGACGGTCTCCTGCCGACTGCGCGGATCGTAGGACGCCCAGGCGCGGCGTCGGGCCTCCGGCAGATATCGCACTGCGTGCAGGTGTCCGCGCCGATCCATCAAGATCGGGCCGTCCTGATCGGTCCATTCGGCGTACCGACGCAACGACCCGTCATCGGCGATGGCGACCACCCGGCTGGACCCCGAGCCGGCCGCGAGGAGGACGCTCGACAGGCCACCCGAAAAGAGCTGGTCCGGCGCACTGTCGAAACCCGTTTCCGCGTCCGGGAAGGTCGGCGTCCCTATCCAACGGGTCCACTGCACGTCACCCACCCGGTTGATCTTCCGCAGGGACGTCCGATTCCGGACTGTTTCGAGGAGGAAGAGGAACTCGCGATCACCGACGAAATCGACGATCCGCCAGCACGTGGCGCCCGCCAGCGGGGGGAGCACAGTGATGGCGGTATCAAGCCCGCCATCGCCGGCCGAGCGAGCGATCACCGCTGTTGATTCCTGACCGGGCATGGGCTCCCGGATCAGTAGATCAATCCCGTCGGTGGACGGTCGGATGCGGATCGGCACACGCACCATGGCTGATGGCCGGCGGGAGGCGATGCCCGACATCGGCGCCGTCGTCGTGCCGGGTTGCAGTCCGCCCAGGCTGTCCCAGGTCACCGTGGTCTGCAGGCTGAGCCGAACGCCGGCGGCACTCACCATCCCGGTGGCCCGAAGGTCACGCGGAACGGCGGTTGGCGATTCCTCACCCAGAAATCATTCAGTTCCTCGATCGTCGTGAGCTTCACCTTGTCGACGGTCGGTCCGCCACGATCGAAGGCCTTGTTCGGCGGCGGCCAAAAGCTGATCACCTCGGAACGGCCACGGGAATCCACGCGCCCGGTGGCCAGGGCGACGTGCAGTAGCCCGTCGAACAGGACCACATTACCCAGGGTGGGACGCGGTGTCCGTGGATCGCCGGTCCCGTAGGCCTGCGCGGCTCCGCCGAGGAGGGCCATCATTCGAGTCTCCCAGCCTTCTTCCGAACCCGCGTAGACGGAGTGAATCCGGGCCCAGCTCAGCACACCCGACCGGTGGCCCGCGAAGAGTATTGCCTCCCAACAATTGAAGCTGGTTTCGGCCGAGATCGGTAGCGGCGGCGGTTCGCTCGACGCCCTGGCCCAGTCGCTGAACGTGGTCACGGGGAAGTCGGGTCCATAAGGGCTCCACTTCATGCTCTTGCCGATCAGACTTCGGTATTCCGCAGCGACGGCCAACCGGCCGACCGGTCCGTGAACACGTTCGGACGCCTTGGCCAGGGATGCCAGATCAGGCTTTGGCAACCTGTTGATTCGGGCGAGGACGTCGTCGTCGGTCAGCACCTTGAGCGTGCGGGCCGCGTCTTCCCAGTGCCGCCCCTCGCGCGCCCACTCGTAGTGGAGCTTCGGGTCATCCCGTTGGGCCAGCATCAACGCTTCGACGGCACGGTGACGGTCGTCATCGCTGCCGGTGAACTCGTGAGAATGCAGCAGCCTCGTCTTCAGCGTCGCCAGCGTCACGCCGTGCTCGTCGATGACTGCTCTCAGCGCCCACGCCACCAAACTGGCCGTGGTCAGCGGCTTCCCGGTATCGCTGAAGTGCAGAACCTGCACAACGTTCTCATCGCCCAGCAAGGGGTCAGGCGGCAGACCACCACGACCAAGCCGCGGTGCTGCTCTCGGCCCGTCACGCTGCACGACCGAACGCGACCCCGTGGTCCGCAGCACGGAACTCACCGCGGAGTTGCCCGCAGCGCGCTGGAGTGCGACGAGCAACGCCGGATCCCACGCCGGAGACCCGTGCCGTGCAGAGCCGGCAACAGCCGTCGGCGCGGCGGCTTCAACGGCACCAGAGGCCCGCGATCGGGGACTGTCCGCTTCGGCCGTCAGCAGCGGCTTCCGCCGCCCGCGCACGTTGCTCACCCCGCTGCGACGGAGGATGGCAAAGTGGTCACCTCGACAATCCTGATTTGCTCGCCGGCCGACCTGTACCGCCATGAGAGCACCCTTTCGGGCAGCCTCGGCCGCGGTTTGCCTTGACGGCCGGGTCCGCGGAAAAGGTGCCATCGGCGACCGGGCTCGAAGCTCTGGCGTCGCAGCCATGACTGCTTCGGTGACCGAACGAGCCCCGGACCGGATGCGGATATGACCGGGGATGCCGATCCGCGACCTCACCCGCTACATGGGAGCTGGTCCGCGCCGGCGAGCACACCGTGCCCGAGCGGCTGGCGCTGCTGCCGCGCGCCGTCCTTCTACGCCAGCGCCGCCGTCATGGGCGTCATCTGGTGGCTCTACCACGCCCTTCTCGTCTGGTCCGGTTGGTACGGCTTCCTCGGTGGTCTCCCGGCCTTCACGGTGGGCCTGGTCGGGTTCGTGCTGTTCGTCGGTGTGCTCACCGACCGCTCACGCTCTGTGTGGCCCAGCGTGCTGGCCCATGGTGCGTGGAACGGCCTCGTGGCGCTGTACTTCAGCGCATCGGGAGGCGATCCGCACAGTCGTGTGTTCACCGGCAGCGTTACCTCCTCGGTGAATTCGGCTGGTTGGCCGCCGTGAGCATGCTGACGATCGGTCTCATCACCGCCGCGTGACACAGCCGAAAGCGTCACGAGGTCGCCGTGCTCTGATCTCACCGTCCCACTGAGGACGTCGAGGTTGCGTGCCGGCGTCATCGAGCACCCGCCTCCAGCTTGCGCGGAGGGTCAGATCGGCGAACGTACGGGGTACGCCCGCCACTCCTCGTAGTCGGTTCGCTCGTCCGAACATGTCCGTCGACACGATCAGGTAGATGATCCGCTCCCATTCGATTGCGCGAGGGCTCCAGCTGATGATGAGGAGCTACCGACATCCGTCGTTAGGTCGGCCACGGTGAGGACCAGGATGACCAGCACGGCGTCGGGGACCGGGGCGGGCAGGGCGAGTAGGACCGCCGCTGCGAGCACGCGTTCGGACGTGCGGGCGGCCCGGCGCAGCCAGGTGGCCAGTGTGGGGTTGGTGCTCGTGCTGCTCGCCGTCAGCGTGTTCGCCGTGGTCGAGTCCCAGCTGACCGCCGTGGCCGCGGAGGAAGCCGTGGCCGCGAGCACGGTGTCGGAGATTACTGGCGGGCGGCCACGGCCGTGGCCGCGGAGGAGTCGCTCGAACGCAAGTACCGGCTCGAACCGGGAGAAGCCGTACGGGTTCGCTTCGACCAGTCCGTGGCCGAGCTCATCGCGGCATTGGGCGAGGTTCAGCGCGACGGGGATGCCTCGGACCGGGCGCTGGTGCACCAGGTGACGGAGCAGCACGGCGTATTTCTCGAGGCGACCGACCGGCTCTTCGACGCGATCGACCGCGGCGACACCGCCGCAGCGCTGCGGATCGACGCCGATGAGACCGAGCCGGCATTCGACGTGATGGAGGCGGCGGTTCTCGACGCGGCCGCCGGGAAGCACGACCGGGCGCTGGTGGCGCTGCAGGAGCTGCAGGACCTCAAGTCGGTGACCCGCGTCCTGACCCCGGTAGTGTTCCTGGCGGGGCTGCTCCTCGCCGGGCTGCTCGCCTCGATCACCCGGGGCCACCGGCGCCTGCTGCTGATCGAACGCGAGCGCGCGCTCCACGACGCGGATCACGACGCGCTCACCGGGCTGCCCAACCGCAACCTGTTCGCCGAGCGTGTCGAGCAGGCGCTCGTGGCGTGTGCCGGCACCGACGCGGGAGTGGCGTTGTTGCTCATCGACCTCGACCGGTTCAAGGAGATCAACGACACGTTCGGCCATCAGTGCGGCGACGAGCTGATCGTGCAGGTCGGCGAGCGATTGAGCGGTGTGGTCAGCGGCATGGACAGCGTGGCCCGCCTGGGTGGCGACGAGTTCGGCGTGCTGCTGCCCGACGTGCAGTCGGTGGAGGGCGCCGTCGAGACCGCCACGACGCTGCGCGCCGCCCTCACCGCGCCCTTTCCCGTGGACGGCGTCGACCTCGACGTGGAGGCCAGCGTAGGTGTGGCGGTCTCCGGCCACCACGGCCAGGACGCCGTCACCCTGCTGCAGCGTGCCGACATCGCCATGTACGTCGCCAAGGACCAGAGCCGGGGGATCTTCGTCTACGACCCGGCCGCGGACCGACACAGCCCCGCGAAGCTCGCGGTGCTCGGCGACCTGCGCCGCGCCCTGCAGCGTAGCGAGC
Source organism: uncultured Actinomycetota bacterium (assembly GCA_963841985.1). Lineage (GTDB taxonomy): Bacteria > Actinomycetota > Actinomycetes > Mycobacteriales > Pseudonocardiaceae > Pseudonocardia. The sequence goes on along the minus strand of CAWJFD010000021.1, from coordinate 234,893 downwards.
TGGTGCTGCACTACCAGCCCAAGGTCAGCATCAGCACGGGTGACGTCGTCGGCGCCGAGGCCCTGGTGCGCTGGCACCGCCCGCAGCACGGCCTCGTGATGCCCGACGCGTTCATGCCGTTCGCGGAGCACACCGGGCTGATCGGCCCGCTCACCCGATACATCCTCAACGAGGCGCTCACCCAGGCACGGGCGTGGTGCGAGCAGGGCCGCCCGCTCACCGTCGCGGTGAACCTCTCGGCCCGCAACCTGCTCGACGAGCACCTGCCCGACCAGGTCGCCGAGCTGCTCGCGGTGCACGACGTCGCGCCTGAACTGCTCGTGCTCGAAGTGACGGAGACCGCGGTCGTGACCGAGCCGCTGCGGGCGCAGCAGCTGCTCATGCGGCTCTCAGCGCTGGGCATCCGCATCTCCATCGACGACTTCGGCGCCGGCTACACGAGTCTCGGCCAGCTCAAGACGCTGCCGGTCAGCGAGCTCAAGATCGACCGGTCGTTCGTGACCACGATGACCAAGGACGGTCGCAACGCCCTGATCGTGCAGAGCGTGATCGACCTCGGTCACAACCTCGGGCTCTCGATAGTGGCCGAGGGGGTGGAGGACGCGCAGACCCTCACCGCGCTCGCCGCCCTGAACTGCGACATCGCCCAGGGCTACCACATCACACGCCCCATGACCGCCGAGGCGCTTGACGCACAGCGGTCACCTGGGCACCGCGGGCGCGGCGACCTCGGCTCGTCCGGCCCGGTCCAGGCGCGTGTGGGTGTCGAGAACCCTGTCACGTCATGCGTCGCGCAGGTACAGAACGAGTCCACCGAGGCGATCCGTCCGGAGCGGTCCACGATCGCTGTGGCTGGTGGGGGAGTGCGGCCTGCGGGCGGCCGCTGACGTAGCGATCGGTGTGGGCAGACGTGCCGTCATGCTTGTAGAGCGAGGCGGACTCTCGGGTGGAGCATCGTCGTCGACCGTGCGCGCTCCTCCTGGACCGTCACTGGAGGATCGCAGCGTGGCCGACGAGAGGTGACCATGATCAGACAATCGCACGTCAAGCAACGCCTCGCGCCCACATGACCAGGACCGGTTGGTTCGACAGCGTCGCCCGCGGTCGGCTGCATCCCGGACGTCGTCAGCGCGCGTCCCCGGCCGCGGAACCGGGGTCGATGGCGGCAGCCCTGCACGTGACCAACGGCGACTGCACCGACCTGCAGGGCACCGGGCTCGCTCACCGCGTCCTGGTGTGGTTCGACGTGCTGCATGAAGGGCCGGTCCCCGCCGTCGCTGATGAGGAGTTCCGTCGGATCCGAGCTGCGCACCTGACCAAGGCCGATCCCGCCGGAACTCGCGAGTTCGTCGAGGACCGGTTCCGGGATCGAGACGAGACCCTCGCCTCCTACCGGGATGGAAACTATGTGCTGTGGTTCGAGGCGGATCTCTACGACCAGCTGCAGATCGTGCAGATCCTCGCCCGCCTCGCCGCGCTCGGCGTCTCGGCGGAACGGATCACCTTGATCTGCATCGGCGAGTATCCGGGCATCCCACGTTTCGGCGGTCTGGGTGAGCTCACCGCGAGCCAGCTGCGCGCGCTGCCCACGACCGGCGCCAGCGCGACGCTGACCCCGGCAGCACTCGAGCTGGCCACCCGAGCGTGGACGGCCCTGCGCCAGCCCGACCCGGGGGCCTCGACGAGATCGCAGCGGTGCGCTCGCCGGAGCTGCGCTTCCTCGGGGAGGCCTTCGACCGCCTCAGCCGCGAGTACCCCTCCACCCGAGAGGGCTTGTCGTTGACCGAACGGCGGATCCTGGCCGCGGTCGACGGCCGGCGCAGCGCGGGCGAGGTGTTCGCGCACGCTGCTGCGCGGGAGTTCCGCCCGTACCTCGGCGACACCTGGTGTTTCGCCACGATGGAGCGGATGATCCAGGCCCCCGAGCCGCTCTTGGCGAGCGAGCCTGCCCACCAGTCCCGGTCGGATCCCGTAGTCGACTCCGGCTGACCGACGTGGGCGCTCAGGTCCTCGCCGGCGAACGGGACCACATCACCGACAACGGGATCGACCGCTGGATCGGCGGCGTGCATTTGCGCGGGCGCGACATCGCCTGGCGTTTCGACGAGGGCACTGAGGCCGTCATCGCCACCCGGTAGCCCTAAATCGCAGCCCGTGCCGGGCCACCAGCGTCGCCCCGACTCAACATTCAGTGTGAATTGAGCGAAGGGTGCGCGCTACCCGTTTCCTGGCCGTATCAGGAATCAGCGCGGCCCAGCCACAACCATCACCTACTGCCCTCGCTCCGGTGCCGCCGCGATGTTCATCCCCACGACGTGACGTTTTCGTCGGGGTCCGCGCCGTCATACGTTGTGAACTCCGCCTGGATCGGGCGTCGCGCCTGGCCCCGGTTGTTGCGCGCCGGTGTTGCCTCGGCGCCAGATGAGCTGATCCTCCGGAGCGGTCCAAGCCCATGCCAGCGGCTGGTTCGGCCGCTGCGCGTGCCAGAGGGTCGTCGCGACCATGACGAGCACCTCGCAGGGCCAGTCATCGGTGGATCCGTCCCGGTCCAGCCCGCACTCCTGGCAGTGCCACCCTTCACGCACGTCCGGCCCGGTCGGGTCGAACACGTTGGTGACGTAGGTGGGTACGGCCCGGTGCTTGAGTACGAACGCTCGCGTCAGCTTGAGCCACGCGAGGGTGTCCGCGGGGCCTCGACAGGTGGCCTCGCACCCGATCGCGTGCACTCGGACGGTCGCGGCCTCCTCGCGGTCCAACGCCGCGAGGAGCCAGTCGGTCAGGGACGGCCCCTCGGGGAGCCTGTCCTGGATGGCTGGTGGAAGGTCGTTGATGTAGTCCATCGTTCGATGCCTCTGCGACGTTCGCCTCCGAGTCCGAGCCGCCGGGGTCTGGGACGGCTGGATGTTCCTCAGAAGTCCTGACGAACACTACCAGGTCACAGTCCGTAACTCTCAGTGCCCAGCCTTGACCCCCTTCGGTGGCTGCCGGCACGGACAGGTGGAGGTCTGACGACACGTTGTGATCCTGCGACCGTAGGTATGGGTGCAGTTTCGCCTGGTCAGTTCCGATGGATGTCGTCGATCTGGCGCAGCGCGTGTTCGACGTCGTGGTGGTCGGGGAGTATGGCGTGCACGCCGGTCAGGTGGAGCACGCGCTCGACCGAGCGATTGTCGGTCGTGCCGATCAGGTGCAGCTGGCCGTGGATTCCCTGGTCGCTGCGCAGCGCATTCACGATCAGGGTGACGCCGGCGGCGGCGAGGAACGTCACCGCGGTGAGATCCAGCAGCAGGTAGGTGGGGGCGGCGGCGGTCTGGCTCCGCAGGTATTCCGCGAGCGCGGGCGCGGTGGCGACGTCGAGCTCACCAGCCAGTTCCACGACGCATATGTGGGGGCGCGGCCAGCTCGCGGTCATTGTCAAAGGCTGCAGCTCGTCGGACCGCTTGTAGTCAGTCACGGTTCACAGCCCCAGCGTCGATTGTCGTGCCTGCCGCTATGTGGAAAGACCAGCGTAGCGACGAGCCTGCGCTGAGCGCGCGCTAATCAGGGGGCCATCCGATCGATACGTCCGCCCAGACGGTCTTGCCGGTGTCGTCGTTCGTCCAGCCCCATTGCGAGGAGAGGGCATCGACCATCTGCAGTCCTCGGCCTCGCGCCCGCCAGGGGTCGTGCGATTGGTGTCGTGGCGGCTCGGCCGAGGCGTCGTGCACCTCGACCCGCACCGACTCGCCGGGAAAGCTGACGGTGAGCTGAATCGGCGGGTGCGCGTGATCGATCGCGTTGGACACCAACTCGGTGACCACCAGCTGGGTGGGCTCACCCGCCTCGCCGACCAGGCCCCATTCGGCCAGCACCCGCGTCAGCTGATCGCGGGCGAAGGGCACCGCGCTCGCCGGGGGGCGCGACTCCCACTGCATGACCCATCGCGATCCGGCGCTGCCGTCCCGATGCTCCCGGTCCAGGTCGGGTTCGTCATCCTGCGGTCGGAGGCGCGGCCCTCTCCGGTCTGTCGTCAGCGACGGTGGCCTGCGTCGGGAGGCGAGCCCGGCTACGAGGGCGATCGTTGCCAGTGTGACGACGAGGAGGATCGGTCCGGCGATCGCGACCATGATCAGGCTGACCGTGCGACGAGAACCAGAAGCACGATTGCCGTTGCCAGCCATAGACCTCGTCGACGGGACCTCATCGGCCGAAGCTCCTGGAGGCCATCACGTAGGAGTTGTACCCGCTGCCGACGACTCCAAGCCTTGTCGCAGATGCGAGAACATCTCACGAGCTCAGGCTGACTGCTGGAACCCCAAATGTCCTTCGCGGGCTGCCCGATCCGGGTGATGTAGACGGTGAACCCGCCGCCCACCCGTGCGGTCATGGGCATGCTCGGTTTGCGGGCTCGAACACATGCCGCCATGCGCCGTTGCTGAGGCGGGTTGATTGCCGTTACTCCTGGTTGGCCTTGCTCGGTCGCGCGGGCCGACTACGCGCAGAGCGTTCAGGTCAGGCTGGTTGGCCGGGCATTGCACGGCGAGCACGTCGGTGGCGAGGTCGGTGTCGACGACCCGGCGGGCCACGTCGCTGAGCCGCAGGCCGTTGTGGCGGGCGTAGCGGCGTAGCCGGTCGAAGGCGGCGTCCATGGTGAGGCTCCCGTGCTGGGACAGGACACCCTTGGCCTGTTCGATGATGACGCGGCTGTTGAGCGCGAGCTGGAGTTGTTCGTTGACGACCTCGCCGCGTCGGATGGCGCGTTCGGACAGGATCCCGATCGTTGCTACGTCGGCCAACGCTTGGCCCAGGGCGACATCGGCGGCGGGCAATGGGCCCGGGAGCTGGTGGAACAGGTTCAGGGTGCCGACCGCTTCGCCGCGCAGTCGCAGAGGCAGTGCGTGTACCGAGCGGTAGGCTCCGCGTTCCTGGATCGCCGCGACGAACCGCGGCCACCGCTCGGCCGCGTCGGCCATGTCAGAGATGCTGACCGGGGTGCCGGTGCGGACGCAGTCCACGCACGGACCCTCGTGGGCTTGTAGCTGCATCAGTTCCATCCAGTCGGACTTCTCGCTGCTGGAGGCGACAACGCGGAGATTGCCCCCAACGTCGGACAGCAGGATTCCGGCCGCGTCGGCGGCGAGCAGTTCCATGCTGTAGACGACCAAGCGGTCGAGCAGGTCGATGATGTCGTAGTCGGCGACCAGCGTGTCGGCCAACGCCACGAACGCCTCGATCAGCAGCGTCTCACGGCCACTTCCCGTGGTGGTCATCGCGGATCCCTTCCTCCGATGCGCGTGACAGTCATGTGTCGTTGCCCGGAAGACGAGACCCCGATAGACCAGTCATCGTCGGGGTCCGCGCCGCCGCAGGTGACCTCCGCCCGGACCGGGGTCGCGCCTGGCCCCGGTTGCTTGCGCGCCGGCGTTACCTCGACGCCAGATGAGCTGATCCTCGGTTGCGGTCCAAGCCCACGCCACCGGCTGGCTCGGCCGCTGCGCGTGCCAGAGGGTCGTCGCGACCATGACGAGCACCTCGCAGGGCCAGTCATCGGTGGATCCGTCCCGGTCCAGCCCGCACTCCTGGCAGTGCCACCCTTTACGCACGTCTGGCCCGGTCGGGTCGAACACGTTGGTGACGTAGGTGGGTACGGCCCGGTGCTTGAGTACGAGCGCTCGCGTCAGCTTGAGCCACGCGAGGACGTCCCCGGGCCCTCGACAGGTGGCCTCGCACCCGATCGCGTGCACTCCGGCGGCTGCGGCATGCTCGCGGTCCAACTCCGCGAGGAGCCAGTCGGTCAGGGACGGGCCCTCGGGGAGGCTGTCCTGTACCGCCGGCGGAAGATCATTGATATTGATGTAGTCCATCTTTGATGCCTCTGCGACGTTGCCTCCGAGTCCGAGCCGCCGGAGTCTGGGACGGTCGGATGTTCCCTCAGAAGTCGCGATGAACACTACCAGGTCATAATCCGTGACTCTCAGTGGCCACTCGTCTGCCTTTCACGGCCAGGCACCCGGCTGTCGACCTTGACCTGCGGTCGGGTTGGACCAAGGCCGCGCTCATCCTCCTGGCTACGGCCCGAATGCAGCGGCGACGAGTGCGGTCTTCCGGTCGGGTTCGAGCTGGCGCGAGTCGTAGACCGAGTTGATGCCGATGATGAGGCCCTCCGCGTCGCACTCGATCTCGGTGATCCCGACCAGTCCGTCGCCCGCCGTCCATTCGAAGCCACCACCGCTCGCACCGCCGACGACGTGGCGTAGCGAGCTGGACCGACCGTACGGGACGTCGCTCAGGATGCGGTCGAAGTAGGCGACGGTCTCGATGCGGCCGATCAGCTGCGTGCGCAGTGCCATGTCGCAGAGGACCACGTCGGTGTGCAGGAGGTCGTGCACGGCGGAGGAGTCCCCGAGGGCGAACGCCCGCTGCAGTGTCGTGCAGGTGTCGACGAGTTCGAGCGCCGCCTGGGTCGGCACCTCATCGTCTTTGAGGTCGGTCGGAAAGCTGTCCGTCGGGGTGCGGAACTGGGCGTAGAGGTCGCCGTTGTATGCGGAGCTGTCCCAGTAGTCCACCCAGCGCACGATCTTGCCGTCGATGAGGTCGATCGCTGCGAGTATCCGCAGCTCGCCGCCGAAGAGCTCCGGGGTATCGACCATGCGCACGAGCGCGCTGACCTCGTTGGAGAGGATCTTCGTGGCGTACGACCGGGCTGTCGGTCCCCAGTTCGGCATGAACTGGGCGAACACGCCCTTGAGCTTGTCGTAGCCGTCGAGGTCCCAACCGAGGGTCGCGTCGATGTAGGAGGCGAGGGTCGGCGAGAAGTAGGACATGGTGCGGTCGACGTCGCGAGCGGATTTGATGTCGAAGAACCGCTCCAGTGTCGGCGCCAACGGCGAGAGGAGCGCAGACTCGGTCATTGCGCTCGTCGCCTACACCTCGTCGCGCGCTTCGGGGAGTCCACAAGTGGTCGACGTCGTCGACATCGTGGGTGATCAGATAGGTGGCCACGGTTCTCCTCCTGTGTAGGTCTCAGGCCTGCGCCGACGACGCGGACGTCTCGGTCACCACCTCGAAGGACGTCTCCTGCGGCGGCTCCGGGAATCCGCCGTCGACCCCTGCGGCGAGCGTCGGCAGCAGCGTGCCGTCGCGGAACTGCTCCCAGCTCGACCGCGAGTCGTGGATGGCGACAATCGTCCATCCGCCCTCCGAAGGGCCCGCGGCGTGGTAGATCTGCCCGTCCGGCAGGCCGCCGGAGGGGTGCACGGCGGCGAGTGTCCGCTCGTACTGATCCTGTGTTCCGCCGGCGAAATGGTGAACGACTGCGTACGCCATCGGTGCTCTCCTCGTAGCGGGTGCCATCGATCGGGGGTGCCGAAGTTACCCAGGATGGGGTAGCTGTGTCTCTTGGTCGGGCATTCGCCAAACCCTAGGAATTCCCTATCCGGGTGAGTAGCCTTCGGCCGTGATCGAGATCGACCTCGGCGACCTGGTGCGTCGGGGGGTCGCCGTGATCGTCGCGACGAGTGACGAGGCGATGCGGCCGGAGCTCGGCCGGGCCTGGGGGCCGGACCTCAGCGCCGACCGAGGGCAGCTGACCATCTGCGTCGAGGCTCCGCCGGGCTCGGCGATGGCGCGCAACCTCGCGGTCGGCGCGCCGGTGGCGGCAACGATCACGCGGCTGACGTCGGCCGCGACCGTGACGCTCCGAGGCCCCGTCGTCGCTGTCGCCGAGCCTGATCCGGACCGCGTGGACGCCGTCGCTGGACATGTCGAAGCGTTCGTGGCGGAGATGGCGGCCGTGGGGGCCGCCGAGTCGATCGCGCGCGGCTTGGTCGGGCCGCACCTGCTCTGCGTGACCATCGAGGTGGCTGAGCAGGTGACGGAGACCCCCGGAACCGGCGTGGGTCGGTCGCGGTGAGCGGGGACGTCGCCCTCAGCGCGATCCGCGACTGTCTGCTCGCCGGCATGCCATCGCCGTTGGCGACCTGCGGGCCGGATGGAACCCCCCACCTCAACTTCATCTCGTGCGTGCGGTACCTCGACAGCGAGCGGGTCGCCACCTCGAGGCAGTCGTTCAACCGTGGGCTCGCGCATCTCGGCGCCAACTCGCTGTCCCAGGCGTTCGTCATGCGGCCCGCCACCGGCGAGGAGTTCCGGTTGGACCTGCGCTACCTGCACACGGTCACCGAGGGCGAGGAGTTCGACGTGATGCGCGCGACCCTCGACGCGATCGCGGCGGAGACCGGCACGGGTACCTCCTTCCGGCTGCGCGGGATGGACGTCCACAGTGTTCTGCGGTGCGCGCAGGTACCGCGCCTGTTGCGCGCATCGCAGGCCACGGATGCTCCCGATCCGCTGATGGCGCTCGAGCGGTTGACCCACCGTCTCGAGGGCGCCACCGGCCCGGAGGAGGTGCAGCGTCAGGCTCTCGACACGCTCGAGGACCTCTTCGGCTTCCGGTTCGCCGTGCTGTTCGTCCCGGATGCGGTCACCGGGCGGCTCGTCGCGACTGTCGCCTCGGGTGAGGCCCGCGCCATGCTGGGCGCGGACGCCGACCCGGCGACCGGGCTGATCGGCACCGCGGCCAGCCGGCGGCGCCTAGTCTTGATCAGCAATGTGGCCAGGGTGCGGGCGATGGTGGGCGACGCGGAGGAGGATGCCGGGGCCGGGATACCGGTGTCCGGACTGTCGAGATCGAGCAGCGTGGCGGCCGTGCCCCTCGTAGTGGGCCGCGACCTGCTCGGTGTGATCTACCTCGAGAGCGCGCATCCGTACGCGTTCGGCGGGCCGGTCGAGACGCTGCTCCGGATCATCGGTGCGCACACCGCAGCGGCCATGGCCGCCCGAGGTGCACCGACCACCGGCACGCGACGGGCGACGGCCAGCATCGCGGCGCCGGACGGTTCGCCGCCGCTGGAGCTCGTCCACTACCGGGCTGACGACACCGTCCTGTGTGACTCGACCTACATCGTCAAAGGTGCGCCCGGTCGCATCCTGTGGAGCATGCTCGAGGCAAACGCGGCGACCGGGCGGACCCTGTTCACCAATCGCGAGATCCGTCTGGACGAGTCGCTCGAGCTGCCGGTGGGCAACGACAACCTCGAAACGCGGCTCCTGGTGCTGCGCCGACGCCTGGCCGACCTCCGTTGCGGAGTCACGCTCGAGCGAATCGGCCGCGGCCGCCTCGAGCTCCGGCTCGATCGTCCCTCGGAGCTCACCGTGGTGCCCAGACCGATGCGCCTGATCAGCCGTCCTTCCCGCCAGACCCGGCTGCGATGATCCAACGGACGGGAGCTGAGCTCACGCGGGCGGGATGCGGGCACGTGGCGGCCCGCCGGGATTGACGCCGACCTCGACGATGACGGCACCCCAGGTCCGCGTACGGGGTTCGCTAGTTCGCAAGTCGCAGCGCTGCGTGGGTGGCCTTCAGTGCCTTGTCCTTGTTGATGGAGTCCTGGGCGCCGTCCGGCAGGGCCCCGGTGGCATTCGCGATCCGGTTCAGCTCGCTGACCATGCGGACAAGGTGGGCCACCCGAGCCTCGGCCTCGTCGATCGGCCGCTGCTCCCCGGCGACGAACCCGAGGGTGATATCAACCCAGACCGCCTCGGTGTGCAGGCCGGCTTCCTGCAGGACTCCGCGCATCCGGGCACCGAGATGCCGGGGCTCGAGGTGTAACCAGTCCTCGAGCAGCCTCGTATCCAGCGGGAACAGTCGTCCGGTGTCCCGGAGGTAGATCAGTTCGAGGGCATATGCCTGGCCGAATGCGCAGTAGACACAGCTGTTGTAGAGGGAGATCGTCGCGCACGCCAGGTGGGTCCGGACAGGGCCGAGCACGCGCATCGTGATGAGGTACCTGGGTAGGTTCGCGACGACCCAGACGAACCCTCGCAGAGCGCCCTTGTCACCGATGATGCCGCCGATCATCCGGGGTGAGAACCCCCACAGCTGCCGGCAGCAGCCCTCCAGCACGCTGATCACGACACGGTCCAGTCCGCGACCGGCCATGAATCCTCTTCTCGCTCAGAGTGTGTGTGACGCTACTCCCTGCTGCCGCTCAGGGGTAGTCGCCTGCTCGCCGATGCGCCGGATCCGTCGCCATCCCGCGCCAGCCGAACCCCGATCGCGAACCAGGTGATCGTCGCGGACTCGGCCTCGACCAGGGACGTCCCGATTTCTCGGTAGTGGCCACCGATGCGAAGGCCGTGTCTCGCGCACGACCATCGGGCCTTCTGCGAGGGAGGCGACGGACGTATGGAGCGATCAGCTGATGTGGTCGTGGTCGGCGGCGGCATCGCCGGCTCGGCTCTGGCCACGGTGCTCGCCCGGCGCGGCCTTGACGTCGTCGTGCTGGAGCGGCAGACCGTCTACCGGGACCGGGTGCGCGGCGAGGTGCTGGGCTGCTGGGGTGTCGCCGAGCTGCTGCGGCTCGATCTGGAGAAGGCGCTGATCGATGCTGGTGGCCACTACGCCACCCGCGTCGTTCCCTACGACGAGGTGACCGACCCGGCCCACGCCGAGGCGGCAGCGACGCCGCTCGACCGACTCCTGCCGGGCGTCCCGGGCGCGATGGACGTCGGGCACCCGCAGGCCTGCGAGTGGTTGACCCAGGCCGCCGCGGCGGCCGGGGCGAGGGTGCTGCGCGGCATTGACCGGCTCGCCGTCCAACTGGGCCCGAGGCCGACGGCCCGCTATCACCTCGACGGAACCGAGCACGTGGTGCGTTGCCGGCTGGTGGTCGGCGCGGACGGCCGGACCTCCACCGTCCGCCGCAGGATGGGCATCGAGCTGCGGCACAGCACGCCACGCACCCTCGGCGGCGGGATGCTGGTCGATGGCCTGGACGCCTGGCCGGCCGACCAGATCTCGCTCGGCACGGAGGGTGAGCTGCTCTACCTCATGTTCCCGCGGGCGGCCGGGCGGGTCCGGCTGTACCTGATGCACGACGTGGCCCAGCGCGGCCGGTTCGCCGGTGCGGACCGTGAGCAGGCGTTCCTGGGCGCCTATCGAGGTCTGGCCTGCATCCCGGGCAGCAGCGAGATGTTCGCTGCGGCGCGGCCCGCCGGGCCGTGCGCCTTCTACCCGATGAACGACAGCTGGATCGACCAGCCGTTCGCACCCGGAGCGGTGCTCGTCGGCGACGCCGCAGGATGGAACGATCCGATCATCGGGCAGGGCCTGTCGATCGCGTTGCGCGACGCCCGCATCGTCGGCGACCTCCTGACGGCCGAGGACAGCTGGCCGACCTCGCTGTTCGAGCCCTACGCCGTCGAGCGCCGGGAGCGGATGCGACGGCTGCGGGTTGCGGCGCGGATCATCACCGACCTGTCCGCGACCTTCACCCCTGCCGGGGCCGCTCGCCGCCGGGCCTACAACGCCGCCTTCCGCGCGGACCCGGTGCTCGGCGGGCCTCGCCTCATCTCACAACTCGGGCCGGAGAACGTTCCGGCCGAGTCCTTCGACCGGGCCAACGTGGAGCGGATCCTGGCCATGTCCTGACACGTGTCTAGCGGCTGGTGACCGCCGTCGCGGTGACGGTTCCGTCGGCACCCCTGGTGCCCTCCACGGTCACAGGGGCACCGGCGGCCAGGCCGGTGAGTCCGGACGTGGTGACCGTCGCGGTTTGCGGAACCAGCACGGTCGCCGGGGCGCCGCCGGTGCGTTGATCATCGATCAGCCGTTCGTCGTCCCGTTCCACGTGACCTGCAGCAGGGGATGGCCGTAGTAGACGTACGCGAGCTTCGTCCCGGCCGGGGTGTTCTCCCCACCGAGGCCGGTCGAACTGCGCTGGGTGCGCAGGAAGCTCGCCGGTGACACCGGTTCGTCCTTGGCGAGAACGGCGGGATAGAAACCCTCCGCCATGTTGCGCGCCACCACGTCGTCGACCTCCCACAGCGGCGCGACGACAGCGTGTGCTCCGATGTTCAACAGCTCCGCGGCCATACCGGCGTAGTCGCCGAAGATCTGCCGTGCCTGGCCGAGCTGACACGCGTTGAGGAAGACGAACCGCACCGGGCTGCTCTCCACACCCGCCACGGACACCGGATCCAGGAACTTCCCGTCGATCATGTAGATGCCCTCACGGGCCCCGGTGCCGGTGAAGGCTCCATGCACCGAGAAATGCACCAGGTCGCTCGTCGGCTGCCCACCGAGGCAGTCCAGGACGTCGCCCAGCTGAGCCGCGACGTCGTGCGCGGCGTAGCGCCCGCGCAGGTCGGCCGCCTCCTGCTCCGCCTCCGGTAGGCGCTCGCCCTCCGCGTACATCCCGGAGACGACGGCCATCGTCGAGAGCTCGATCCGGGCGGGCGGGGCGGGGCTGCGGGAATGGGTGAGATAGGGCCACCGCCCGATGATCGCCTGGGCGCCCAGGAAGGTCGGCTCACCGGCGCGCCATGGCTGCGGAACCCGCGCCAGCTCCCACGGCACGTACGGGTCCCAGGTCGCGAACAGCACGCTCGGCGGGCCGTCCACCGCAGCGGCAGCGGCCGCGAGCGCCGTCCACACCACGTCCGGGACCGCTCGGGCAACGAGCCTCCCCACGCCGCGGATGTAGTGGCCCAGATCCACCGCTCCCGGCCGCGCCTCGACCCCGGCGAGGAGCTGCTTCACCTGCGTGGCCACCTCGGCGGGCAGCTCGGCCTCGATGGAATGGCCTTCTCCCACGGAGGGATGGGGTGACCGGAACGCCCAGAACAGCCGTCGGACGTCACCGGCGTCGTTGCCGGGTGCGACGAGCAGCTCGAGGTCGGGCCGGACGCCCGGCTCGGCAGACAGCACCCAGTCCACGTTCGACTGCTGTCGGTGTGCCTGCGGCACCGGCGGTTGCCCCGACATGGTGTTGTCGTGCCGGCCGTCGGCCGGCTCCACCAGCACCGAACGGCTGGCAACGCCGATCCATCGCTCGTTGATCGAGTACGTCGCGAGGATCGTGCGCGCAGGCGAGAACGCCGGATCCGCGACAGCGCGCAGCCGGAGCACGGCGTACGGGTACGGGTCGTCGGGATGCACCGGGATGACCATGGTCAGGCCGGCGCCGCCGAGAACCACGAATCCGTCGGCGACCACGGTGACGGTCAGCTCGAACGGGGCGAGGGGAACGGTGAGCGGGCTGGGTGTGGTCACCCCGTGGCCGGCTGCGGATCCGAGACCGACCCGTAGTTCGAAAGCCGCCCCCGGGTCGACCCGATCCGGCCCGTCCAGCAGGGCGTAAGCAGTGCGTGTCCTGGGGGGTGCCGAATCCGGGATACCGCCGGAGACGGGTGGCGGAGTGGGGTCCTCGGTTTCAGCCGAGCCGGGCTCGAGATCCGGTGGCAGAGCTTCCAGCCCGCGGGTGGCCTGCTCGTACGGCCCCCAGCCGTCGTCGTAGTACGCACCGAACTGCATGCCCTCCTCGAGGTCCACGGAACGAGACGGTCCTCGCACGACATCCGGCTCGGTCGCCGTCAGTCCGATCTGGACGAACTGCTGGAGATCGACCAAGTCGTGCTCGCTCGTCGGCGCGGCGAGGGAACGGGAGAGCGCCGAGCCACGGTGCCACGGCCGCCAACTGTCGAAGGACGTGGAGCCTCGGGGCGACGTCGGCGGACAACTGCCGCGCGAGCGCCAGGATCTGCCCGGTGTCGACGTGCCGCAGCAGCCTTCCCACCCAGGCCTGCAGCGGCGGATCGACCGTGACTGCCGACAGCGTGGGCAGATCGGCGACGACATCGCGGGTCCCGTCCCGGCTGAGCGCGCGGTAGGCCTCGTCAAGTCGCTTCGTGGCGCGCCGCCGCTCGACCTCGGACGTCCAGTTCCCCGCCAGCAACCGATGCACGAGATCGGTCAACACCGCGGAGGCGATGCCGGCGGACAGTTGCCCGAGCAGCGCGACACCGGCAGGCAGGGTGTCGGCGACGAAAAGCGACGTCCGGAGCTCCAGCGCAGCCGCACGTGCCGTCGCGCTCGAAGCGACCGGATCCGGCTCTGACGGACCTGCCTCGGCGACGCGGGATCGGACCTGCAGGCGACCTTCGGTCTGTGGATCCCATTCGTGGATGGAGGAGCGGCTCAACACCGCGCGGGCGGCACCCGGGTCGAGGGGGAGCAGTGACAACGCGCGGGCAGCTTCATGTCGAACTCGCGCGTCCGGATCGGTGTCCGCGATGTCGAGCAGGAACCGGATGTCGTCGAGACCCGCTAGCGCGCCCACCGGCTCCTCCGTCCTCGGCTCGTCATGGCAGTCGCCAGCCCCCGTATGCGGCATCCTCCTCGAGCGGTGGGAGCCGGTACCCACTCAGGGCTTCGAACTCCTCGACGTCGACCAGCAGCACCCTTGCCGACGCTCGTTCTCCGGCGGCCGACGCGACCTCCACCAGGAGACTGTCGCACGGCGTCGCTCCTTCGGCCGGTGCCTCCCGGGCCAGCGCCCACGTCGTCCCGTCTGCTCGTGGTGCGCCCCCGAAGGCGTAATGCGGTGGGACGTCGATCGGATCGGTTGCCCCGACCGCCGTCACGACCCACATGGTGCAAGCCTGGCGCTCGACCTGGGAGTGGACCAGCCCGATCCAGAACGCTTCCCCTGCGGGGCACGGGACCGTCAGCTCTCCCTCCGGCCGCACCACGATCGGCAGCGCGCCGCAACTGGGCGGCAATGCTCCGAACGATCCCGCAGGTGGATACGGATAACGCTGGAACGAGAGGGAGAGCCAGTCGGTGAGAGCGAATTCGTGAACCCTAGTCACGCGGATAGGCGGCACGGATGAGCTCTCGGTCGGTCGCCGAGAGCTCTCCGTTGAGGCCCACCGAGAATCCATCGGTCGTCCACGCCTTCGGCACGGGGTACATCATGATCGATTTTGGATCCGTGTCCGTGGCTTCCACGGCTGCCGGCTCGTACTTCTTGAACATGTTGTTCTCGATCGTGGCCCGGTCCCAGTTGTTCGGGGGACCGGACAGGTCCGCGATCACCGCCGCCTTGTTCCAGGAGATCGGACGCTGCGGATTCTGATGCTCGTGGATGAGCCCGAGCAAATGCCCGAACTCGTGCAGCACCACCCTGCGCAGCTCCGTCTCCGACGAGCTCGGCGTGAGCCAGCCGTAGTTCATCGTCGGCTCGGACGGATCGATCTGGCGGCAGACGGTACCCAGGTACGACCAGGAACCGTTGCCGGCGACGAACGCGATGCGTACGTCGGCCGGGCCGCTGTCGACGAACGTGAACTCCAGATTGGCCAGGTCGAGCTGCACCCATTCCTCGGCGACTTTGCGGACCCGCGCCCGCAGCTCGGCGGCGCCACTCATGAAGCGGATCCTGATCTGCTCGCCGGGCTCCCACTTCAGCTCCTTGACGACCGCGGCGCGGGTTCTGCGCTCCGCGGCGACCGGGCCGAGCTCCATGCAGAACTGGTGTTCGTTGTCCGTCATGACCCCTCCGGGGATGAATCGTCGACTCCCGTCCGGAATCGGTCGATCGGATTCAGCAGTTGGGGCGGCTGCGTGCGCCTGCCCACTCGGAGCGTAGGGCGCGGGTGATCGGCGGCGCAGTACGCAGCTCTACGCATTGACACCCCTGCTTCCGGCGAGCTCATCGCCGATGTCGGTGCGGCGGTGACCGCGCCGACAGCGCCGCTAGAGTTTCCGGCGAGTTGACGCATCGGGAAGGACATCCAGTACATGACCGCCGAGACGATCGAGTTCCAGGCCGAAGCCCGCCAGCTGCTGCAGCTGATGGTCCACTCGATCTATTCGAACAAGGACGTCTTCCTCCGGGAGCTGATCTCCAACGCCTCCGACGCGCTGGACAAGCTGCGGTTGGAGACCTATCGCGACAAGGACCTGCAGGCCGATGTCTCCGACCTGCACATCGACGTCGAGGCCGATCCCCAGCAGCGCACGCTCGCGGTGCGCGACAACGGGATCGGGATGTCCCGCGACGAGGTCGTGGCGCTGATCGGCACGATCGCGAAGTCCGGCACCGCCGAGCTGCTGAGCTCGCTGCGTGCGGCCGGCCAGGGTTCCGCGCAGGAGAGCAGCGCCGCGCAGGAGCTGATCGGGAAGTTCGGTGTCGGCTTCTACTCGACCTTCATGGTGGCCGACAGGGTCACGCTGGTCACCCGCCGCGCCGGCGCGCCCGCCGGCGTGCGCTGGGCGTCAACGGGGGAGGGCACGTACACGATCGAGGACGCGCCGGACGCCCCACAGGGCACCGCCGTGACTGTGACGCTCAAGCCGGCCGACGCCGACGCCCAGATGCCCGACTACACGGATCCGGCCACGATTCGGCGCGTCGTCAAGCGGTATTCCGACTTCATCACCTGGCCGATCCGGATGGCCGCGCCCCGGAAAGCGGGCGACGAGGACGCCCCGGCCGAGCCGGAGGTCCTCAACCGCATGAAGGCGCTGTGGTCCCGGCCCAAGAGCGAGGTCAGCGAGACCGAGTACGCCGAGTTCTACCGGCATGTCAGCCACGACTGGCAGGAGCCACTGGAGACCATCCGGCTGCAGGCCGAGGGCACCTTCGAGTACCAGGCGCTGCTGTTCCTGCCCGCACGCGCGCCGATGGACCTGTTCATGCGCGAGCGGCGCCGTGGTGTGCAGCTCTACGTGCGCCGGGTGTTCATCATGGACGACTGCGAGGCGCTCGTCCCGGAGTACCTGCGCTTCGTCAAGGGTGTCGTCGACGCGGCCGATCTGTCGTTGAACGTGTCCCGGGAGATCCTCCAGCAGGACCGCCAGATCCAGCTGATCCGCAAGCGCCTGATCCGCAAGGTGCTGTCGACGATCAAGTCGATGCAGTCCGAGCACCCCGAGCGGTACGCCACGTTCTGGAAGGAGATGGGCCGCGCGGTCAAGGAGGGCCTGCTCGAGGACCCGGAAAACCGCACGCAGATCCTGGAGATCTGCTCGTTCCCCACGACCCACGACGCCACCGAACCGACCACGCTGAAGGCCTACAAGGACCGCATGCCGGAAGGTCAGGAGCAGATCTACTACATGACAGGGGAATCGCGGACGGCGATCGAGAACTCCCCGCACATGGAGGCCCTTCGCGCGAAGAACTACGAGGTACTGCTGCTCACCGACCCGATCGACGAGGTGTGGGTCGATTCGGTTCCGGAGTTCGACGGCACCCCGATGACGTCGATCGGGAAGGGCCAGGTGGAGCTGGACGACAAGGGTGGCATCGCCGACGACGAGAAGGATCGGTTCGCGGGCCTGCTGACCTGGCTGGGCACCACGCTCGAGGACGACGTTCGGGAGGTTCGGCTGACCTCCCGGCTGACGACGTCGCCGGCATGCCTGGTCGGCGACAGCCAGGACATGACCCCGACCCTGGAGAAGATGTACCGGGCGATGGGCCAGGACCTCCCGACGATCAAGCGGATTCTCGAGCTCAACCCCGAACACCCGCTCGTGGTCGGGCTGCGGGCGGCGCACGAGCAGCGACCCGACGACGAGGAGCTGCCCGGAACCGCCCGACTCCTGCACGACATGGCGTTGCTCGCCGAGGGCGGCGAGCTGAGCAACCCCGCGCGGTTCGTGTCGATTCTGGCCGCCCGGCTGGAGCGCGCTCTCTGATCCCATCCGAGCCGCACCCGCCGTTCACCCGGAACAGCTCATTTGCAAACTACGCTCCGCGCGGCGCGTACCAGTGTCCCACGCCGCGACGACCGCCGCCGCCGTGTTCGCCCTTTTTGATGAACTGGACTGCGGGCCGGTAGCACCGGTGAAATTCCGACGACAAGGTAATGAATCGGAATTTCTGCACCCCCAGTCGTAAACGGAGTACAATCTAATGCGAAAGCGCCATCCGGGTCATCGTTTTGCCATTTTCGGCACGGCGTTGGTTCTCGCGGGCGTGGCTGTCGTGGCCGGCGCCACACCCGCCCTCGCCGCGACGGGCTCCCCGGCCAGTCCCCAGAACCTCTCCAACAACCCGGTCCTCGCGAGCAACGCGACCGGCTGGTCTGTCGTGCAGGGCGGTTCCAGCGTCTCCCGCGTCTCCGTGACCGACCACATCGCCGCCGCGAAGGCCGCGAAGACGATCTCGACCGCCACGACCACCCGGGTGCGGCTCCCGAGCGAGGCCGTCACCAGCCAGGGCCAGGCATGGACCTACGCCGCCGACGTCAAGGCCAGCAAGGCCGGCGCGATGGCGTCGCTCACCGTCGAATGGCTCACGGCGGCCGGCGCGTTCATCAGCTACAACGAGGGCACCTTCGTCCCGCTCGGCAGCGCGAACTGGACCCGCACCTTCGTCACCGCCACGCCTCCGGCCAACGCCGCGACCGGCCGCAGCCAGGTCAACGTGATCAACAGCGCTGGTGCGTCCACGGTGCAGATCACGCAGCACGACGTCCGCTCGCCGATCGTCGTGCCGCCGGGGCAGCAGATCTTCAACGGCGACTTCGAGACCGGCAACTTCAACCAGTGGCCGCTCTGCCAGCGGATGCTCTACAACGGCCCGTGTGCCGGCATGGCCCCCAGCTATTCGCTGTCGATCGAGCCCGGCCACCAGGGCAGCTACGCCGGGCGCTTCGAGGTCCGCGACGGTGACATGCCGTTCTGCTGTGGTGAGCGCGCGCAGGTCGTGAACGAGACCGCCCAGCCCGTCGAGGCGGAGGGCAAAGACCTCTGGTACGACTGGAGTTTCATGATCGACCAGCAGTACCCGATCACGCCGGACTGGCAGGTGCTGATGCAGTGGCACTCGGACATGGACGGCGCCCCGCCGCTGGGTTTCTACACCGAGAACAACAATGTGGTGCTGCAGACCCGACCGCAGGCGAATGCGCCGGGGAACGAGGGCGCCAATATCTGGGCCGAACCTTTTGTCAAAGGCCAATGGGTCGACGTGAAATTGCACATCAAGTGGTCGGCCAACGCGGGCATCGGTACCGTCGAGATCTGGAAGAACGGGGTCAAGAAATCCTTCACCGGTAACCCCGCCGCGGTTCAGGGCAATGGAACGCCCTGTCTCGGGCAGCAGGTCTGTCACCTTCGCAACATCTACCCCGGCGATGCGGGGAACCGTTCGATGGTGACGTACTACCGCGAGGAGGCCGTCACCGGCACCGGCATCGTGCACCACGACAACTTCAACGTCGCCACCTCGCAAGCCGCGCTCAACAGCGGGCACTGACGTCGGCGAGTGCGTGGCGGCGGCGCCACTGGCCACGGCACACACCGCGCGGACACCGCACAGCCACTAGGCCGGCGTTGTGTGCCCTGTCCACGCGATATGTGCGGTCACGCCGCCGGCGGGATGTGCGGCGAGCGAGCGTCAGCGCGTCCTGATCGAAGTGGGCTCGAGCAGATCCTCCACCCGCAGCGTCTCGGGAGCGTCCGCGGCGTCGGCTTCCTTCGGGCGTCGGCAGGCCTTCATCGGCTCGACGGTGCTGGCGCCGAACCTGGTGGCGACACCGGTCAGCTTCATGCTGATGTGGTCGGCGATCTGGCCACCGAACTCGATCGTGCGGTCCGCGATGGTGATGTCGCCGACCACGAAGCCCCGGTCAGGGGGCACGACGAACACGGCCCGCACCGGCTTGTCGCTGGTGCCGCGTTCGTAGGACCAGAACGAACCCGGGTCGGATCCGTCCGGCGCCTGCCAGCCTGCGGTGTCCAGGCCGGCGAAGTAGAGGCCGATCGGGTTCGCCAGCGTCACGTCGGCCTTCTGCCTGGTCAGGCTGTTGACCTGCGCGCCGATGTGCGGATCGCTGTGTCGCGACGGGGCTCCGTACTGGCCGCAGCGGATCAGCTCCTGCTCGCCGGTGAGCAGCCGACCGTCCACCATCCGCACCACGCTGGATCCGGCAGCCAGCTCGATCTCGGCACCGAGGGTGTTGCTGGCCTGGATGAGATGCATGGCGCCGTTGACGGTCGTCGCGTTCCACTTGTTGCGGGGGTTGTACCTGCCGTTGGGCAGGAACAGATCGCTCAGCTGCACACCGTCGTCGATGTGCTGGCGGTACCGCGCAAGCAGGCGGTCCGGAGCAGATCCGGCCAGGAACGCCCAGTACTCCGGCGCCTCGCAGGTGAACGTGACCCGAACGATCTTGTCCGTCTCGGGGTCGCGCTGCACGCTCCACTCGCAGTACTCGTCCTGGACGTCGCGGCTGGAGTCGGCCTGACGCCAGCGTTGCCGGTCGCCGATCGTGTTGACGGTGACGGTCCGGGGGAACGCCGACCAGGTGATGTCCAGCGTCTGCGCGTCGGCGTCGAGGTCGACCTTGGTCTGGTCGAAGAACTGGGCGCGGGGCGCGTCGTTGTCGAATTCGTCGGGAAACCCTTCGGCTCCCTGGGCCATGCGCCCGCTGATGAACTCGTGCCACGCCTGCTGCTGGCCCTCGTCGAGGTCGGTCAGGAAGCCGGGCGGGTCGAACCGTGTCAGTGACATGTCGCTGATCTCCTAGTGCGGTGGTCGGAGGTGGACGGCCCCGTCGGGGCGCATGGCCAGCGGCGGCGCGTCCGGCGGGATGGAGGTCGTGGGCAGGGTCAGGCGGAACTCGGCCAGCGGTCGGCGGCGGAACTCCCGGCGCCGTGACTCCGCCAGCCGCACCCACCCGTCGAATCCGTCCTCGGTGGCGGCCAGCGCTGCGAGCTGGGCGAAGTAGCTTTCGATACGGGACTCGAACGCGCGCTCGAAGGTGGGTGCCGGCACGCTCCAGTTGGCCAGGAACTCGTCCTCGGCGCTGCCGGGTTCCGGAGTCGAGGCCTCGACAGCGGCGACGAAGCGCGCCTCGAGGTCCGTCGGGTCGGCCGCGGCGGCGCCGTCGACCCGCATCGCCGCGGGCGGCACGTAGGCCAGCAATCGGCGACGCCGCTCGGAGAAGACCGGGTTCGGGAAGTCCACCATCAGCAGGCACGCGGCGAACCGCCTGCTGATGATCCGTTCCTTCAGCAGGAGCGCAAGGACGTTGAGGTCCTCGAACGCGGGCTCCGGCACGAGGAAGGCGAAGAAGCTGTCGCCCGGCCGGCTGAAGGTGCCGTCGGTGAGGCGGAAGTCGTAGCGCTGCAGGCTGCGCCGGTAGAGCTGCCCCGGCACGCCGATCGGGCCGATGTTCGGCGCGAGCCCGATCGAGTCCAGCAGTGCTTCGACGTTCAGGAAGAACGTCGGGGGCAGGACGAGGGTGGAGCCGTCGTCGAGCTGGTCGCTCTGCTGGCTCGAGCTGGCCAGGTTGACGGTGGTCGTCTCGAGGACCTGCCGCATGAAGTGATCGACATCGGTGAACCGGCCGTCGCCGGACGCCGACGCGGCGGCCATCCGGGCCCGGTTCCAGCGTTCGACACCGGGTCGGACAACGGCGGTCTCCAGCAGATGGGCGCTGAGGCGCTCGCGGAAGAGCGGCTCGTCGCGGAGCGGATCATCGGGTGCGAGCACGGTGTCCGGGATCGATGCGCTCATGCTGTGCCAGCCGTTCCATGGCTGCCGCAGCTCCTTCATGACCAGCGAGCCGTTCACGTGGCTGTCGAAGGGGCCGCGCCCGCGTGTCTCCGGGGCGAGCGCGTGGCGGGAGTCGCCTGCCCACAGCCACGTGTCGGCCCGCCGCTCGTAGTAGTTGTAGACGGCGTTGACCGGATCCCAGGCCAACAGCTGGAGGAACTGCGTGGTGGAGTCGACCGCCGTACTGCCACTGATCAACAGCTGGGTGTCGCCGTCACGGGCGCGGGCCACCACGAAGCGCAACTGACGGTTGAGCCCGGCCGTGTCCTGCGTCCACGCGATCTGTCCACCGTCGGCGACGAGGAAGCATCGGTGTTCCGGCAGCCCGGTCGGCTCGGCCGCGACGGAGTCGAGCGCACCCAGCAGCGCCGTCAGCGACAGCGGGAACCGGTTGCGCGCCAGTAGGAGTTCGGCGAACGGATCACGCAGCCTTGCGGCGTCGTCCATGGTCCGAGGAACGGGATCGAAGCCGAGCACGAACCGGTACAGACGTCCGGGTTCGAGCACGACCTCGGACGCGGGATCGACGTCGGCCTCGACGGCGGGATCACCCGCCACGGCCGGGCGGCGATAGGGGTAGCTGCGCGTCGGGAACGTGAAC
This sequence comes from uncultured Actinomycetota bacterium, assembly GCA_963841985.1. Lineage (GTDB taxonomy): Bacteria > Actinomycetota > Actinomycetes > Mycobacteriales > Pseudonocardiaceae > Pseudonocardia. Next base: position 212,897 of record CAWJFD010000021.1, on the reverse strand, counting down.
TCCTCGCGGGGGGTCGGCACGGGTCGGCTCATCCGCCGGCCACCGCGGCCTCGAGATCAGCGGTGAGCTCCTGCAGCCGCCGGGTGTACTCGTCGCGATTATCGGCGGATCCGTAGGCGAGCAGCGAGGAGTACTGCCGCAGGGCCGACATCGACGACTGGACCCGCTCGAGTGTTCCCGCCGCCGTGTCGGGAACGCCGTTGCCACGCAGCACGGTGACATGACCGTAGGGCCGCCCGCCGGTGGCATCCGCGATCACCGTTCGCCAGAGCTCCCATTCCGACGCGATCCGGTTGGTGACGGGGCTGTTCAGCATGCTGTGGCCGGGCGGAGCGCCGGCGATCGCGCGCTCCCAGGCCTGCCGGCTGCTCTGCAGGTCGTCGAGCCGCTGCTCGCTGTCCGCCCGCTCGTCGACCGGTTGCGCGAGCAGCTCGGTGAAGGGCCCGTTGCCGTGGATCAGGTGATCGTCGGGACCCGTCAGCACGATGAAGTCAGCGCGCCTGAGCAACTCGTCGGACACCCCTCGGATCCGACGGCCGAGCTCCCTGGCCGTGTCCGGGGTCCCGCCGTCCGACGCCCATTTCTCATCGCTCGCGCGGCTGCTGAGCCGGTCGGACTCCGTGCGCAGGGAAGCCAGCACGGCGTCCACCGTCACCGCGGTTGCGACACCGGCAGGTGTCGCGTCCGAGACCGCCCCGTCGGTGCCGGCGGCGTGGCCGGTGCTGGCGGCGTGGCCGGTTTCCTGGTCTTCTTCAGGGCGTACCGCAGTATCTCCTGTTCGGTGAGGGGCAAGGCCGATCCCGGATCGTCGGCCCCGGACGGCCCGTGCTCGGCGGCCCGCCGACGCAGTTGCTGCAGACCGTCCTCCGCGCGGGGGAGTGACAGGCCGCTGGCCGCGCTGAAGTCCTCCGGTTGGACCTGCGTCAGCAGCTCGTCGAGCACCCTCGCCGTATCGAGCTCCACCTTCGCCGGCAGCGCGGTCGGGCCAGCGGTGTCGATCATGGTTTGAACGGACTGGACGACCGACGCCAGTAGCAGGCTGTCGGATGCCGTCCGAGCGAAACCCTCGGCCGGAGGCGGGTCGGACGGCGGCCGGATGTCGATCATCCGGGATGCGGTTCTACCGGTGGTCGCGGGGTGCTCGGGTCGCGGCGTCCGGTCGAACGCGTGCCACGAGGTCCACGGCCCGTTGGTCACCTGGTTGTCCAGTACGCAGTCGGTGAGGCTGTCCAGGGGAACCGTGTCGACGTGCCGGGTGGAGTCGCGCTGGACGCGCAGTAGGCCGACTCGCAGCAGGGGCGGATTCCAGAACGGCGCAGGCGGCGCGTCGTCGTGCCCGATGCGCACCGCCCGCGCGTCGGGATGGGCGTCGATGCGGTCCAGTGAGGCGACGAGCGTGCGCAACAGCGCAGCCGTCGATCCGAGCTCGTCCCCGGGGTACTGACCGGCCAGCCGGTCCTGCCGACCCAGCAGGGAATAGGCGGCCAGCACGTCGAGCCAGGGGTTGTCGTGGCCGCCCTGCAACAGGGCTGTGAGTTTCTCGTTGGCGGTGATCGGGTTGGTGCCGGTCGGGTTCAGCAGCGTCGCCAGGATCGTCTCGACGGCCATCATCGTCTCGTCGTCGGCCCGGAAACCCGTGCCGAGTGGGGCCATGCCGAGGGTCATCAGCCGCAGCGACGGGAAGGAGCGGGCGGCCATGAAGACGTGGGTCTCCCAGCCGGCGTGCAGGTAGACCGGCTGATAGCGCACCGGGACACCGGAACGGCCACGCCGGAGGATGTAGTAACCAGCCGGAAGGTCCGCGGTGAAGGCCAGCCAGCCCTCGTCGGCACTCGTCCGGACACCCTGCCCGAAATCGGTGACGGGCCGATGGTCGGCGTCGAGCAGATGCAGTCCTTCGGAGAATCTCGGGTTGCGTTTCGGATCGTTCGTCCGCACGAACAGGAACATCCGGCTGTCCCCACCGGTCGGTCGGATCCACGTCGGCTCGCGACTCGACGCCTCGGCCGCCGCGCTCTGGGCGTCCGGTGACGCGGCGATGCCCGCGAGCGGCGCGACCGAACTGAACCCCAGGTTCCAGGCGTCGCGTTCGATGCGGACGGTCTCGCCGGCAGCGACGGCGACCAGCTCGCGCTGGCCCTGTCCGACCAGCGTCACCTCGACCTCGTAGATGCCGGGTGGCACGTCAGCGGCCGCCTCGTAGACACCTGGTGCCCGCGGACTCTCCCGGACCGTGTCGAGTTCGGCGACCGGTTTCAGCGTCCGGTCGTACACCGTCACCCTGGCGGCCCAGTGCGGGACCTCGACCTCCACGCGCCCAGGCTCGCGCCCGTTCGGCTCACCCTCCGGGCGTGACCGTGAAGACATGGTTGGGCCCTTCCAGCTTGTGCGGTTCGATGATGTCCGGCCGCGTGTTGCGAGGGACGGCAGTGCGCCGGACCACGTAGAAGCGGTTGCGATCGAGGGTGACCAGCCACGGCGGCCGGTCGATGGTGGCGTCGGCGGCGGGGCGGCGCTCCATCTCGACCATCGCGTCGTCCAGGAGCACCAGATCACCCGCCAGGTCGGGCGGTGCGAGGATGCGTACCTTCGTCGTCTCGATGGGGGCCATCCCGAAGACGATCTCGCTGTCCGGCGGGTCCACATCGGGCGCCTGACGCATCTTCGCGTCGACGGCGAGCTCCGGGACCCGCCGCTTGACGTAGGCCGCGAGGGACAGCGACGTGAAGCGGCCCGCACCGTCGGCCGCGTCGGGGGACTGAAGCCCTTCGAGCACGGCCGTGGTCAGCAGTCCTCTCGGCTCGATGGCCGTGCCGTTGTCGCTGCGCACCTCGAAGGCCTTCTCTCCGTAGGCCGCTGCCATGATCGTCAGATCGAGCACGCGGCCGACGGGCCCGTCGGCCGCGAGGGTGAACTCCGGCCCTGCGGTTTCGATGCCGCCCGCCCGGTCCCGGCAGCAGTCGACGATGAAGATCACCTCGTCGAAGAGGGCGTGCTCGCGGAAGTAGCGGCGGTACCGGGCCAGGCCGATGTTGCGCTTGAGCAGCGTCTGCGACGCGTGCGCCATCAGCATGCCGACCTCGTCGAAGGACGGTCCGAAGCCGTGGCCGGCGAAGTAGAAGTACAGACGCCGCCCGATCCGTTGGTTGAGCTCGACACCGATCTGGCTCAGGTGGTCGTCGATCTGCTCCTGGATCGGGCCCACCAGGTCGGTGTTCGGCGGCAGGATCTCCGGCCCGCAGATCAACTTGACGTTGCCCTCGGGCAACCCGCCACCGGTCGGCAGCTTGAGCCATTCGGCGAACCGGGTGGCGTCCGCGAGCGCCGCATGGAGGACGGGCAGCCGCGGATACTGGTTGATCCCCACGACGATCGCGTAGTCCTGGTCGTTCACCGCCGCGGCACCTTCCCTTCGACGTAACGCTCAGCCGGAGCTGAGGGTGATCGTGACCGTGCTCGGGTGGCCGCGGGTCAGGACCGGGTAACGGCGGTCGTTGTAGAGGTCCCCCGGCCCGGCCCGGCCGTCACCGTCGCGGTCCACCCAGACCTGGACCGCGTAGTGGTGCCGCGGGTCGATCGGTGGGGCATCGCCTGCAGGGCAGCAGCGCGAAGGCGATGGTCGTGTCGCCGACCGCGGCGCGGTCGACGGGCCGGATCACCGCTTCGGCCACCGTCGTCGCCGGCCCGTCCGCGTAGCTGACGTCGCACAGGCTGATGTGCATCGTCGCGCCCGCAGGCGGCGGGCCGCTCGCGGCGATGACGACCTGGCCGGTGACCAACGGGCCGGCACCCGACTCCTGCGCTCCCGGTTCGACCGTCATCATGCGACGGGATCATCAGGTGTCCAGCTCGTTCCAGTCGAGTGCCGGGTACATCAGCTTGATGGCTGCGATGTCGCTCGGACTGAGCCCGTTGCGCTGGCCGATGGACTCGCCGTTGCGGGTGCGGATGGTCGGCTCGCCGTTGATGCTGAAAGCGGTGGCCGGGTAATGCATGATCGAGCCGAAGTCGTAGCCACCCAGATCGGTGCCGTCGAGAATGTGCTTGTCGAAATTGTGTCGGTGCTGGGGAGAGATGTTCGCGAAGACGATCTCGATGAAACCGTCTCGATCGGAGCGGCTCTGTTCGTGCCACAGCCCGAGTGCGTGGCCGATCTCGTGAATGGCGGAGCCGACGGTGCACCCGGCGCCGAGCGAGATCTTCTGCTCGCCGCCCTGCCGGCCGACGCTGGAGAAGCAGCCGCCGAGCGACTCGAACGAGATGAAGTCCTCCTCGTCGCTGCGGGCGACGAAGCGGAACGGCGTGTGCTTCTGCCAGTGCTGCACGGCGGCGTCGACACGATCCCGGACCTCGCTGGTCGCGACGAACGCGACCACACCGTTCGGCCAGCGGAACTCCTCGCCCACGACGCCGATCCCGCGACCGCCGGCCGCGGGTGGGGTGCGTACCTCCTCGGCCGTACCGAGCACGATGTCGCCGTCGGTGATCGCCAACCCGTTGATGACGGTGAAGGACACCGGTGTGTTGTGGATGCCGGTCATGCGCCGCCACATCGTCACGTTCGCTGATTCGGGCTCGTCCCCGCTGCGGAACATGCGGGCCGGCAGGTCGAGATCGAATCCGGATGTCTCGGTGGACATGGGTTCTCCTTACACGGATAACGGTTGCTGGTGCGGCGGGTTGGGTGGTTCGTCGTGCGTGGGAGGCAGGGTGGTGGCCAGCACTCCGATGTGTTCCTGGAACGCGGGATCGCTCGTGAAGCCGGAGTGGCCGTACGGGCGGGTTCCGGCGGCTGGCGCGGTACTGCGGGTCCACCAGGAGCACGTCGGCTGCTCGCCCCGGTTCGCTCGACAGCGGCAAGGGTGACGACGTCGAAGTCGACGGGCCCGCCGATCTGGTCGCTCAGCCGCCACAGATTGCGCCAGCGCGGCCGATCGGAGTCCGCGCCGATCCGGCGGCCCAGCGCGCTGAGCGTGGTCGCGCCGAAGTAGGCGGGGAAGTAGCGACTGTAGAGCCGCCGCAGGACGCAGCCGTAGGTCAGCAGCGCCACCCGGCGGAGCACCCGCTGGTCGTCGGCGGAGCCGGTGAGCTGCAGGAGGGTGGCTGCGGCGATCACGCTGCCCTGGCTGTGCCCGGCCAACACCAGCGCGCCGGTCGGATAGCCGTCGGCGTCGAACCCGGCGGGGGAGTCCTTGGTGAGCGTGCGGATCCGGGTGAGCAGCTCGGGCACCGTTCGTTCCGCGTAGCAGGGTGGGGCGAGGGGATGCACCGCGCGCGGCCAGAAGGCCATCAGGTCCCAGAGAATGCCGATCTTGCGTCGGATGCGCTCGTCGCGCAACGCCGTGAAGGCCGCGCCGGCGGCGAGGAGCACCAACGCGACGATCACGTAGGCGCCCCAGGCGGCCACCCGTTCCGCGCCCGCGATGGTGGCCACGACGGCGTGGGCCGCGGAGTTGAACGGGGCCAGCGCGACCAGCCCTGCCACCGCCACTGCCCCTACCGTCAGAATGCTGAGCAGTGGGGTGAGCACCCTTGGCGCCCGCTCCACGAGCCGGGCCTGCCAGAAGGCTTTCCTGATCTCCTCGTCCCGCTCGGGGAGCGGTCCGCTCGCGACCCGTTCCGGATAGACCTCGAGCAGATCGGCGATGGGTCTGGAGCGCCGCCAGCCGTCACGGGCGTCGCGCAGCGCGATGAGCACGGCCACCGCGGTGATCCCCGCCGCGGCCAGGGCCGCGACCGCCGTGATCTGCAGCGACGGGGGCAGGAGGAGCCCCTGGCCGCGCGGTGCCCCCTCGAGGTCGGGAAGCGGCTTTCCGGACGTCAGCATGTTCGCGGCCGATATGTACATCCCGGCCGAGTAGACCGCGCCGAGCAGACACGCCACGGCCGCCAGCAGCACCGTGCCGAATCCCTTCATGGCGTGCTGGGCGCGGTCGTCCGCGGACGACTGCCTGCGGAGGAGGAGAACCACGATCGCGATCAGCACGACGAGTCCGAGCTGCACGGCGTACAGCCAGGTGATCACGAGATCGTAGGAGCGCAACGCGCCACCGCGGTCGGGACGCACGGCCGTGGTGCTGGTGGCCAGTGGCCACAGGACCATGGCGATCGACGCGGCGGTGAACACCCACAGCAGCCGGGGGAGCCACCACATCGGCGGCCGGTCCCGCCGCCCGACCAGCCGGGGAGAGCACAGCAGCAGCGTGCCCGCGGCGATCGAGGCGAGCGCGACGGCGAGGGCGATGGTGCGATAGCCGGGGTCCGCGAGCGACCCGCACAGCAGCACCACGACGGCGAGCAGGCCGACCTGGAGGTGCACCGAACGCTGTCGGCGCACCATGTAGTCGCCCCGCCACAGCCAGGGATGGGTGGTGTCGGGGTCCACGTCGTCGGGAGACGGACCGGTGGTTGCCGCCTTCTCGGACCCGGGGTCGCAGATTTGCTCGTACTGGCTTGCCGTCGTCCGGCTGAGCACGTACGCCAGACCCAACGCGAACATCGGCAGCACGAGACCGAGCAGGATCCGGTGCCCGGGAGCCCACGAGGTCAGCGCGTCGACCTGCGGAAGAACGGGGCAGCGACCGGCTTCACCGCCGCACTGCCAGGCGAGCAGATCGACCCCGACCCCTGCGACGGCAACGGTGAAGGTCGCGGTCAGCGCGAGCGCGAGAAGGCGGAACAGCGTCCACATCAGCCACACCGCGCGCGTCGAATCGCTCCCGCCGGAGGGGCGCAGCCGCGGGGCCGCATTGACCAGCGCGAACGGCAACAACAGGAGCCAGAAGGCCCTACCCGGCCTGCCCGAGTTCAGACCACCCCAGACGTACGCTTCGAGGTACGCGTCCGGCTTCTGGTCCCCGTTGTGGTCCAACACAGGTTCCCCGACCGCGGGCCGGTAGAAGCCCGTCGGCCCGCTCTGCTCGCCGACGGGCCGGGCGTCGGCTCGATCCAGCAGCTCGCGGGGCGGCGTCCCGGAGACACCGTGCACCCGCAGCTCGACCACCTCATACCGCTCCACAATCAAGATGAGGGCGGCGGCCGCCAGGAGATACACCCGACCGGCTGCGACAAGCAGGGTCCACCCGAAGGGCTACCTGACCGGTCGGTCACCGCTCGCCTCGATCGACACCCGCGCCCACTTCGCGTTGCAACCCCAGACCCAGCGCGCCCCGCAGCGGTGGATTGCCGACGGCGTCGTCGAGATCGCGGGACGGCACCGGTCGGGCGGCTGGATCCTGCGGGACCGACCCGCCGTCCGCGCGCCGATTCCGCCTGGCCTGCAACAACAACCAACTGATCTCCGGCCCGTGCTGGTACCAGTCGGGCGGATCCTGGGCCACGGCCGCCGCCCCGACCGCCTCGGCCGCGAGGCTCATGACCCCCGACTCGGCGGCCTCCCGAGGATCGGCCGGCGCCGGGACGTCGTCGTCGCCGCGGTCGGCGTCGAGGCCGGCGGCGGACAGCAGGGCATGCGCGTCGACGATCCCGGCGCCCATCGCCGCGGAGTCCCACCCGGGCGGTCGCTGCGCGGTGGCGCCGGCCAGCCGGCGGAACATGACCTGCAGCGTCTCGCCGCGGGCGCGGGCCGCGGCGATGAGGTTCGCCCGGCCGTGGTGGGACAACCACAGCGCGGCCACGCCCGCGGTCAGCGCCACCGCGAAGCTGGTGCCCTGGCCCTGCTGACTGACGTTCGGGATCCCGGCCCGCCACACGTTCTCCGCCGGTGCCGAGATGTCGACCGCAGCGCCGCTGCAACTGCCGCGCCACTTCACGCCCCGGGCATCGACCCCGGCGACGGCGATGCATTCGTCGAACCGTGCGGGCCACACGACCAACCCGACGCAGTTGCCCGCCGCCGCGAGCACGATGACGTCGGCGTCGACGGCGCGGCGCACCGCGCGTTGCAGGCTGAACGAGAAGATGCCGCCCAGGCTCATGGTGATCACGTGCGCGCCGTGGTCGACGGCCCAGTCGATCGCCTCGGCCACGGACACCTGCGTGATCCGCACGACGCTCTCGACCGCACGGATCGCCATGTGCGAGGCGCCGGGTGCGCTGCCGGTCACCGTTCCGGCCGGGCCGGACACGACAACGCTGGCCGTCCCGGTGCCGTGCCCCGGATTCTGTCCGTCGAGCGGGTCGGTGGGGTCGGTGTCGTCGTCGAGCACGTCGAACCCGGGGACGGAGGTGATGCCGGCGAGTTCGGGGTGGGCGGTGACGCCGGTGTCGGGCTGCGCCAGTACGGTGCCGCTGCCCCGGGACGGCCGCAGGTTCGCCTCGGAGAAGGCCCAGGCCTCGGGGGCCCGTATGGCGTCGATCGCCCACGCGGGCGGCAGGGCCGGTTCTTCGGGCGCGAAGCAACCGAGAAGGTTCCCGACGTCCTCCTCGATGGCCTCCTCGGGAGACCCGGCGTCCGGGAAGAGGTCGGTCGGCAGGTCGGGTTCGGCGGCCTCCAGGTCGAAGGCCTCCCGGAACCGGTGCGCCGCCGCGAATGCCGTGCCGTCAGGGCCCGCGAAGGCCCGATCGGGGAACTCCGCGACGAGCACGTGCGGGTCGAGCGTCGACATCGGCCTGATCGTCGCGCCGATCGGCGCCAGCGCCGCGCCGATCTCCCGCATACGCGTGACCGGGTCTTCGGTGTCGCCGAGGATCAGGGCGAACCGTGCCGGCTGTTCGACGGCGCCTGGAGGGCGCACCTCCGTGGCCGCCTCGACCGCTGCCGCTATATCCGTCACCGGGGGAGTGGTCCGCGCCATTCCGACTCCTCTGTCCGTCCGCGTGGGCTGTTCGCCGCGAGAACGGTCGGCCGCCGGGTGGTGCTGAGCCCCGCCGGATGTGCCCGCTCCCGCACAGCTGACGTTCCGAGCCCGTCCGCTGATACCTCTTGGCCCGTCATCGGGTGTGAATTGCCGGCCCGGCGGGGGCAGGACTGGCGCGCGGAGTGCAGGCCACCAGCTTCGGTTCTCCCGGCACCCGCACCCAGATGTTGCCAGCCGTGGAGTACATGAGCCGTTCAGCGCTGCAGCTTCTTCGCGTAGCTGATGACCTGTCTGTGGTGCCGGACGCTCATGATGCCGTTCCCTCGCGGTTGGCCGGTCCCGATCCAACCACCGACGGACGACGCTGCGGACGACCGACACCCGTATTGATCAACCGGATTCGCGCCACCGCTGCTCGTAGCGCTTCTCGCGCTCGCGATCCTCGTCGGCGTGCTCCGCGGCCCGGGTGGCGGCGGCGGTGCCGCGCGGGTAGCCGGCCTTCAGCACCCGGTGTTCGGCTGTCTCGTACATGTAGGCCGTCGAGTAGAAGTAGCCGAGCAGCAGCCCGGCCAGCACGGCGGCGGCGCGGACCAGGGGTGCGCCGGGGATCAGCAGGTAGAGCGCGATCGCGAACGGCGCGAGCTGGACCGTCGTCCTGGCGACGTGCCGCAGCTGCCAGGTCCGGGTCGTGACGTCGTGGAGCACCCACTCGCGGTGGACCGCGGGCAGGCCGGCCCCGTAGGCGTACAACAACCAGCGCGCCGGGTTCGGCCGACGGACCCTGCTATCAATCATTGCCACCCCAATGGTTTGCACACCAAGAGGCTACCCTGTAGTCGTGACCGACCTCCAGCAACGTGATGCAGTCGACCTCCCTGCTCCCGTCGACCTCCTGCGGCTCGACCGGCAGGTGTGCTTTGCGTTGTCGGTGGCCGCCCGCAACGTGGTGGCGCTGTACCGCCCGCTGCTCGAGCCGATGGGGCTGACCCACCCGCAGTATTTGGTGATGCTGGCGCTGTGGGAGCTGTCCCCGCGTTCGGTCACCGGGCTCAGCTCGGTGCTCGCCCTGGACCCGGGCACGCTCTCGCCGCTGCTCAAGCGGCTGGAGAAAGCCGGACTCGTGGAACGACGGCGGGTACCGGGCAACGAGCGGACGCTCGCGGTGACGCTGACCGAGCGCGGACGGGCGCTGCGGGCGGAGGCCGAGAAGATCCCGCCGGCGGTCGTGGAACGTCTCGGGATGCCGTTGGCGGACCTCGAACGGTTGCACGGCGTGCTCAGCGAGGTGATCGCCGCGACGCGGGACGCGGACGAGCCGTAACGGTCCCTGCGCGTGGGCCCGGGTGCCGCAGACCGGTGATCGCCGCGAACGTGCGCTCACGCACTCTCGGTCATGCTTCAATGCCCGCTCGTGGCGATCACGGCAGTTGCCGCCGGGTGGCGTCCGGCTGGAGAGAAGCTGGGTCGTGGGGCGCGGCGAGCCGTAGCCGGCTCGCACGCTCTCATTCCGGGCTCAACGGGTCGTCGAACAGGATTCCCCAGGTTCCATCCGGCCGTCGCCGCGACACGATCGTCCCCCGGCCCCTCAACTCCATGCGCGTCCCGTCGGCGTCCGTGCCCGCGAGCTCCCACCGGGCGTGGGTGAGCGCGAGCCCGTCCGCCTCCACCGTCTTCACGACGTGGCTCGTCAGACGGGCACTGTTGGCGAGCATCGGCGCGGTAGCGGCCCGGATCTCCTGCCGACCGTGCACGATCCGACCCTCGGGGGGGACGACGAGCGTGGCGTCCTCCTCGTAGACCTCCGCGAAGGCGTCGAGATCGCTGCGTCTGAAGGCATCCTCGAGGGCGGCGTGGACGGCTTCCGGTGTCCCTGCGGGCATGGTTCCTCCTGTGTTGACTTGACAGCTGCCGGGTCGCACGCGTTTCTCCCACGGTGTGGCACGAGGGCGGTGCGTTCCATCCCAGATTCCTGGGTGGGGACGACCGGCTGGCGGGTACGGTCGGATTCGTGGTGGTCGTGACCGCTACCCGGGAACGTGTTCGCGGTGAGATCCTGCGGCAGGTCCACCGCGGCCTCGGCGTGCCCGACCTGGCGCGGGCCGTTGCGCCCATCCTGCATCGGGCCGTCCCGTTCGACGGGACCTGCCTGCTGACCCTCGACCCCGCGACCCTGCTGCCGACCTCCGAGATCGTGCAGGACGGCCTGCCCGACGCGGCGACGGTCCGGCTCATCGAGATCGAGTTGCGCGAGCCGGATGTCAACAAGTTCGCTGACCTCGCTCGCGGACCGCGACCGTCGGCCGGCCTGAGTGAGGTCACCGGGGGTGATCTCGACCGGAGTCTCCGCCAGCGCGAGCTCCGTGGTCCCAGCGGTTTCGGGGACGAGCTGCGGTCCGTGCTCACCGGGCCGACCGGCACCTGGGGCGCGCTCACGCTGCTGCGCACGGCGAGGCGCCCACACTTCACGCCGGCGGAGGTGAGGTTCGTCGCGTCCGTGGCCGGGGTGCTCGCCGACGGCCTCCAGCGGGCCACGTTGCTCGGGGCGGTCGCGGCCGACGAGCCGCAGCGCGAGGCCGGTCTTATGGTGCTCGGGCCAGACGGCTCCGTCGAGCTGGCCAACCGGGCGGCCGAGGACTGGCTCGACGAGCTCGGGACGCCCGACCGTGGTGGTGCGCGCCTGCCGCTGGTCGTGCGGGCCATCGCCGGGCAGGTGAGGCGGGCCGCGTCGGGTGCCGGCGACTCGGCCTGGGCCCGCATCCGTACCCGGGCGGGGCGTTGGCTGGTCGTGCGCGGTTCGCTGCTCGTCGGTGGGAATGACGGTGGCGGGAATGACGGTGGCGGGAGATGACGGTGGCGGGGATGACGGTGGCGGGGCCGACGGAGTGCGGGTGGCGGTCCTGCTGGAGCCGGCCCGTACTCCGGAGCTCGCGCCGCTGATCGTTGACGCCTACGGGTTCTCCGAGCGCGAACGGCTGGTCACCGAGCTGGTGGCGCAGGGCTGCTCGACGAGCGAGATCGCCTCGCGACTGCACCTGTCGGCGTACACGGTGCAGGACCACCTGAAGGCGATCTTCGACAAGTCCGGAACCGGTTCCCGCGGGGAGCTGGTGGCCCGGCTGTTCGTCGATAACCGTGCGCTACGACGCCGCGCAGACGGGGCGTAGGTCCCGCAGCCGGTGGCAGATCACGTGCTCATCGCAGACCCTGCGGCCGGCGGATCCGGCCCCACGGCTTGACCACCGAGAGCGTCATCGCGATGAGCAGGAAGGTCGGCGACACGGTGGGCGGGTAGATCAGGTTGGACAGGTCGAACGTGACCGGCTGGCCGACCGTCCACTCCCGGGCCTGCTGGGCCAACCGCGTCACCTCGGGTGCCAGTGCCAGGGGGACCAGCGCGGTCAGCACCAGGTTGAGCACGAGCTTGTCGGTGACCCACCAGTAGCGGACGAGACCCCACTTGCTGCCCACCCCCAGCACGATCCCGGATGCCAGGCAGAGCAGCCCGCACGCCAGCAGCGGCCACACCGTGAACACCTCGAGTGCCTGCAGGCAGAACACCCGGGTGGCCGGGTCGTCGGTGGTCAGGACGGTGACGATGACGACGGCCATCGCGACGTCGACGCCGAGCCAGGAGCCTGCCGAGGCGATGTGGGTGATCAGGACGGCGCGCCGGGTGCCGGTACCCAGGCGTCGGGTGCGGACGGAACGGGTCGTGGCGCCGGCGCTCATCGAATCCTCCCCGGGTTGCGCCCGACCAGCCTCGCGGATGTGAACGGTCGGCGCAGCGCGCGGCCCCCGTCCTACCCCCCTCCGCGGTACGCCGCCGTGGGCAGCGGCCGGCGCTGGGCACGGTGTTCCCGCAGGTCACCCGCGCGTGACCGCCGTGCCTGGCCGGGAGCTCAGCGCGTGCTGGCGCGGCTGAACGGGTGCGCCCGGTGCCCTTGCCGGTGTTCGTGTACCGGCTGCTCAGCTGACCTGACAATGGTCGCGACCCGTACCGGGGCGGGGCGGTGGGACGGGTTCGTCGGCTCGGCCCACCGCCGGAGTGCGGCTCAGCCGCGGCGGCGCCGGATCTCCTCGTTGATCGCCGGCACGACCTCGTGCATGTCGCCGATCACGGCATACGTTGCCCTGGTCATCATCGGCGCGTCCGGGTCGGTGTTGATGGCCACGATCGTCTTGGAGCTCGCGCAGCCCGCCCAGTGCTGGATGGCGCCGCTGATACCGCAGGGGATGTAGACGTCGGGCGAGATCCGGCTGCCGGTCTGGCCGACCTGCTCGTGGTGGGGCCGCCACCCGAGGCTGGTGACCACCCGGGAGACGCCGAGAGCGCCGTCGAGCAGCTCGGCCAGCTCGATGACGCCGTCGAAGCCGTCCGCGCTCCCGGCCCCGCGCCCTGCGCCGACGACGACACGGGCCGAACGGAGGCTGCCGGACCTGTCCGGCGCTCCCGGCTGCGTCGACACCACGCGCGCCACCAGGTCGGCGTCGGCCACCTGCGGCGAGAACTCGTGCAGGGTCGCGGTGGTGGGGTGGGCCGCGGGGGCGGCCTCCACCGCGTGGCCCGCGACGCCGAACACGGCCGGACGTTCGTCGAGCTGCATCTCCTCGAGCACGGCTCCGCCGACCACCTGCCGGGTGACCAGGAACGGTTCGCGGCAGCCGACCACGTTCGCGGCCATCGCCACCCCGAGCCGGGCGGCGAGGTGAGCCAGCACCTCGAGTCCCCGGGGGCTGCCGGACGCGGTCACCGCGACCGCACCGGTGTCCCGTTGCGCCGCCTCGATGGCGGTGGCCCAGACCGCACCGCCGTACGCCGAGAACGCGTCTCCGACGGCGTGGTGCACGTCGCTCACCCCGTGGGCGCCGAGCTGGTCGACGGTGCCGTCCGGCAACGCCCCCACGACGACGGCATGCACGTCACCGTCGCCACTCTCGCGGCCGGCCACGTCACGCGCGAACGTGATCGTCTCCAGCGACGCCTCGGTGGCGCCGACGTTGTCGGTCTCGACGAACACCAGGATCATCGGGTCACTCCCAGGCTGCGGAGCAGGTCGGCGACGGCGGTGGCGGCAGCCGGGCCTTCACCGAGCACCTCGACGGTGCTCGGTTGGGCGGGTGGCAGCGTGAGCCGCAGCCGCCGGGCACCCCCGGGTGCCTGGCGCGGTTCCACCGTTTCGATCTTGACTTTCTTGGCCTTGATCCGGCCCGACATCGTCGGGTAGCGCGGCTCCACACCACCTTCGAGCACGGTGGCGACGGCAGGCAGCGGGACCTGGTAGGTCTCGACCCCGCCGTCGGCGCTGTCTCCGCGCGCGGTGGCGACCCCGTCGGTGACCTCGACGGTCTTGATGCCGTTCACCACCGGGCGGCCGAGCTCGTACGCCAGCCGGATCCCCACCTGGAAGTCCCCGGTGTCTGCGGCGTCGTTGCCGAGCAGGATCAGGTCGTAGGTGCGGCCGGCCGCCTCGTGGTCGGCCACGACAGCCGCGATCTCCCTGGACACGTCGGCCGGACCGAAATCGACCGTGTCCGCTTCGATCAGCACCGCGGCCGAACACCCGACGCCGAGCGCCGAGCGCAGCTGTTCCACGGCGTCGGCGGGGCCAAGGCTCAGCACGGTTGCCGTGCCACCGCCCGCTTCGGCGATCTTCACCGCCAGCTCCACCGCGCAGCTCTCGTGGGCGCTCACGGTGAAGCCGACGAATCGCGCGTCGACGGATTGCTCGTCGGCGGTCAACAGGACCTCACCGGAGGAGTCCGGGACCCGCTTCACGCACACCAGCACGTTGGTCATCGCCGATCAGCCCTTGATCCGGTCGTTCGTCGGGTCGAGCAGCGGGGTGGCGTCGACGGATCCGACCGTCACGGGGTAGAGCTCCTCCATGTAGGACACCGCGAGCTGGTTGCCGAGCACCGCCTCGTCCGGCGGCAGGTAGGCCAGCAGCACGTGCTTGCCGAGCGACGGCGCGGAGCCGGCCGACGTGACGTACGGGTGGTGGCCGTGCCCGTCGGTGAGCACCCCGCCGCTCGCGGTCAGGATCGGCTCCCCGCCCAGCATGTAGCGCTTCACGCCGCCGGTCGAGTCGTGGCTGTCCACGGTCAGCGTGCACAGCACCGTCTGCGGCGCGGTCTCACGCTGGGCCAGGTAGGCCTCGCGGCCGACGAAGTCGGCGGCCTTGACCTTGGGCCGCATCATGCCGGCCTCGACGATCGACCGCTCGGCGTCGAGCTCGAACCCGTAGGCGCGATAGCCCTTCTCGATGCGACCGGTCGTGCCGTAGACACCGATACCGGCCGGGACGGCGCCGTGGGGTCTGCCGGCCTCGTGCAGCAGCTGCCAGAGCCGGGCACCCTGCTCCATCGGTACGTACAGCTCCCAGCCGAGCTCGCCGACGTAGGAGATCCGCGACGCGAGTACCGACAGGCTGTCGACCTGGATGGTGCGGCAGGTCAGGAAGCCGAAGCCGGAGTCGCTGATGTCGTCGTCGGTGAGCGTGCCGAGGATGTCGCGCGCCCGCGGGCCCCACAGTCCGATCGTCGTGTAGGCCGACGTGACGTCGACGAGCTGGGCGCTCCCGTCGGCCGGCAGGTGATCGGCGAACCACTTCAGGTCGGCCATGCCGTGTGCCCCGCCGGTGACCACCCGGTAGCGGTCGTGGGCCAGCCGCATCACCGTGAGGTCGGAGCGGAAGCCGCCCGCTGGGTCGAGCACCGGGGTGTAGATCACCCGGCCGGCGGCGACATCGGCCTGGGCCACGACGGTGCTCTGCACCGCGTTCTTGGCTCCTGGACCGACGATGTCGAAGATCGCGAACGCCGTCAGGTCGAAGATGCCGGCGCGCTCCCGCATCGCGAGATGCTCGGCGTTGATGATCGGTGACCACCAGCGGGAGTCCCACTCGTGCTCGCGCGGCATGACCGCGTCGCCGTACTCGCCGAGCAGCGCCTCGTTGCTGGCGTACCACATCGGACGTTCCCAGCCGGCGGTCTCGAAGAAGACGGCGCCGGCCTCCCGCTCCGCCGCGTTCATGGGGGACAGGCGCTTGTTGCGCTCGCCGTTCCACTGCTCGGAAGGGTGCACGATGCCGTAGGTCTTGTTGAACGCCTCCGACGTGCGCGAACGCACGTGGTTGCGGGTGCGCTGGTGCGGGTAGAAGCGCGCGATGTCGGAGTGGTGGACGTCGATCTCGGAGTGGCCATGGGTCATCCACTCGGCCACCGCACGGGCGGTCCCCGGGCCTTCCTTGATCCACACCGCGGCAGCCGACCAGAGGCCCTTGACCTCGGGGGTCTCGCCGAGGATCGGCAGCCCGTCCGGGGTGAGCGAGAGCAGCCCGTTGATGGCGTAGCGGATCTCGGCCCCGTCGGCGCCCAGCGCGTCCGGCATCAGCTCGAGTGCCTGCTCCAGCTGCGGGTCGAAGTCGTCCTCGGTGAACGGCATCTCGGTGGGCGACAGCCTGGCCTGCTCGATCGAGGGGATGTCCTCGGGGTTGTGCAGGATCGCGCGGTGCGCGTAGGAGCCGACCTCCATGTCGGCGCCGTGCTGGCGCTCGTAGCAGAAGGTGTCCATGTCGCGGATGATCGGGAAGGAGATCTCGCCCTCGCGCTCGGACAGCTGCGGGACCGGGCCGACCGAGATCATCTGGTGCACCGCGGGGGTCAGCGGGATCGCCGCGCCGGCCATCTTCGCGATCTTCGGGCTCCACACGCCACAGGCGATCACGACCGTCTCGGCCTCGATGTCCCCACCGGTGGTGCGTACCCGCCGGATTCGCCCCTCCTCCACGTCGAGGCCGGTGACCTCGACGGTGGGCACGACGGTGAGCGCGCCGAGCGCCAGCGCGCTCTCGCGCATCAGCGTGCCGGCGCGCAGCGAGTCGACGACGCCGACCGACGGTGTCCAGAAGGCGCCGAGGATCTTGTCCTTGTCCAGGAACGGCACCTTGGCGACGACGTGGTCGGGGCTGACCAGCTCGGCCTCGATACCCCACGCCCGCGCCGACGACATCCGGCGGCGCAGCTCCTCCATGCGCTCCTCGGTGCGGGCGATCTCGTATCCACCGGACTCGGTGAAGACGCCCAACTCCTTGTACTGGCGCATCGAGTCCAGCGTCAGGTCGGCCATCTCCCGCGAGTGGTCGACCGGGAAGATGAAGTTCGAGGCATGGCCGGTCGATCCGCCCGGGTTGGGCAGCGCGCCCTTGTCGATCTGGACGATGTCGCGCCATCCGAGCCGGGCAAGGTGGTGGACGAGACTGTTGCCGACGATGCCGGCACCGATCACCACGACGCGGGCCGTGGGTGGAACGCTGGCCATGCTCATCCCTTCTTCGGGCACCCGAAGAGGGCGGGTGCCGTCACCGGCCGCACTCTAACTGCCGAAAGCGGGACACAGGTTCCACAAGATGGAATTCTTCGCGGCACGCCGACGGCGTGTCCGCGCGTGTCCCGACCACGTGACGCCCGGAGCACTGACGACGTCCAGATGGGCGACACGGGTGCGGTTGTGACGAGGTGGGACGGCGGGTGATCGTCGGTTGGGGGCAGGAGCGGCCGTATGTGGCCGCTCCTGCCCCCAACCAGTGATCACGGTGCTTACTTGGGTGCCCAGAACACGTAGATGGTGGTGTAGTTGACCGCCACGGTGGGCGCGCCGCAGACTCGCGGGCGCGACTCCGCCCTTGGTGTTGATGCGCTGGATGAAGTTGACGTTGCTGAACACACCGCCCGTGCCGAAGTCTTGCTCTGTCGGCGGTCACCTTCAGCCACGCGACGTTGCTCGGCCCGTCCGGTGGAGCCAGGGCACGGGCACGGGCTCGGGGCGCCATCTCCGACGACCCTGGAACCGTCGAAACTCGCCCAGAACGGACCGGCGCCGTGAATACCGGCCTGGCCGTCGCGCAGGTTCGTCAGCACCGCCACCGGCTCGCGGAGCTTGTAGGGCGCCGGCCGGCGCAGTCGTAGACCTGCTTGCCGGTCCCGCGCATCGTCGCCACGATCTTGTTCGTCTTGTCGTCGACCCAGTTCGGGACTCGGTTGGGGTCGATCCCGGCCTGCTGTCCACCTGCGACGGACGCCGCAGCGGCCGGGGGCTGGGCCGCAGCCGAGCCCACGGTAGTGATCATCAGGGATGCGGCAGCAGCCGTGGCAGCGGCCAGAACGGCCAGCACTCTTCTCATGGTTGTCTCCTGGAATGTGTACGGGTGGGGGAGCGACCCGGGATACGAGCGGGTGATCGAAAGCCTTCGCGCAGCGTTCGACAAGGACACGAACAAGCGACGCGCTGAAGATCTACATCGGCTTCGGTGTGCGATGTGAATCAGGTGCACGTCCGATCGAGCCGGTGCGCGGCGCATATTCAATCGAGTGATCTCGACTTCTGTCAAGTTTGACGCCATGGTGAGTCAGCGCGATAGCAATGAATGATCTCCGCGGACGTTCGTTCGAGATGATATTTGACGGTAGTGATATTTCCGATGGCGTCTTATCGTCGATCAAGCGGTCGAGCAAGCGAATGGACGAAAAGACAAATGTGCTGCGGTGCGTCGACGCGGGGTCGACCTGATCAAGAAAAGGCCCGGGGTTCCTCCGACGGGCGGGCCGTCGGTGGAACCCCGGGCGATCGACTGCTGTCGGGACGAGCCGGATCTACTCCTTGCCGGCGCTGCTGCTGAGCTCCGGCCAACCGTCCTCGGCCCACGACACGCGCTGCAGCCCCAGCGTGGGCGCTCCCTTGGCCTTGGCGTCGTAGTAGTGGTACGCGATGATCTCCTTCGACACCGACTGGCCGCCCGGGCCGATGTGGCTGCCCGTCGAGGCCTGCAGGACGGTGCCCCCGCCGTCGAGCAGGTTGCGTCCGTCCCGGTCGACGTAACCGCCGTTCACGCTGCGGGAGCGTCCTACCACGATCTTGTAGTCGCTCTTCGCGCCCTGGCAGCACTGACCCCACGACGTGAACAGGTAGTACCAACCTTCGTGCGGCACGATGTAGGGCGCCTCGATGGCATTGGGCGCCACCTCGCGGTCCGCCAGCTGCAATCGGGTCTTGTCGGCGGATCGCTTCCCCGACGGCCACTCCAGCTGCACCATCTGGATTCCGCTCCAGTACGAACCGAATGCCATCCACGGCGTTCCGTCGGCATCCTCGACGATGCCCGGATCGATCGCGTTGAAGTTGCTCGCGGGCGCCGAGCGGATGACCTGTCCGGCGTCGACCCAGTTGTAGGCCGGATCGGTCGGGTCGAGAGTGGTGTTGGTGGCCAGTGCGATCACCGAGTTGTTGCGGCCCCACGTCGACGCCGAGTAGTAGAGGTAATAAGTACCGTCGTGCTGGTAGACCTCGGGCGCCCACAGGTTGTTGGCCCCGGGCACCGCCTCGGTGATCCAGCTGGGAATCTTGTCCCAGACGGTTCCGGCATAAGTCCAGTTCCGCCCGTCCTTGGAACTGCGGATCTGGATCGTGCCGCCGCCCTTCGACGGTTCGCCGGTGCCGAAGACGTACCAGTCCTTGCCGCCGCCGCCCTTCACCAGTGCCGGGTCGTGGGCCGCGAGGTCACCCCGCAACCGCCAAGCGCCGTCGCCGGCGCTGCCGGTGTCGGTCGCCGCGGTCGCCACAGCGGCTTCGGTAGCAGCGGCTTCGGTGGCTGCGACTTCGGTCGCTGCGGCCGGTGGTGCCGTGATCCCGGCGACTGCGGCGAACACAACTGCGGTGACGGTCAGGAGCGGTGCAAGACGCACGGTCGTCATCCGTTCTGTGGTGAAGGGTTCGGGGAGCCGACTGGGAACGCTGAGCGTAGGCGTGCGGCAGCGTTCAGCGACGCATCTCGACACCGTGGGGTGATCACGATCGGGTGAATCCTGTCGACCATGCTGCTGTCGAAAGGGGCTTCTTCTCACGCCCGTTACTCAAGTGAGCGCCCACAGCTCGTGTGAGTGCTATGTTCCCTGCCGGTTCACCGACCGTCGAAGGGAGACGATGTGGAACACCTCATCGCCGCCCTCGTGGCGCGCCGCTTCTACCTCGAGGGGCGGTCGAAGAGCCAGATCGGCGACGAGCTCGGTATGTCCCGGTTCAAGGTGGCCCGCATCCTCGAGCTGGCGATGCGTGACGGCATCGTCCGCATCGAGGTCACCGTGCCGCCGGAAGTGGATCTCGAACTCTCGGAGCGGGTGGCGCAGCGCTTCGGGTTGCGGCAGGCGCTGGTCCTGAAATCCCCCGGCGATGATCGGGAGGTGGGCGATCCGGATGCGATGCGACGGCAGCTCGGGCGCGCCTGTGCGGCCATGCTGTCGCAACAGCTGTCCGCGGACGACGTGCTCGGAGTCTCGTGGGGACGGACGCTGCACGCGTTGACCGAGGTGGTGCCGCGGCTGCCCGGTGCCTCCGTCGTGCAGCTGGTCGGGAGCGTGCCCACCGCGGATCTCGAGATCAATTCTCTGGAGCTGCTCAGGCGGCTGGGGAAGAGCACCGGCGGGAAGGTCCACGCGCTGCACGTGCCGATGGTTCTGGACTCGCCGGAGATGGCGGCCGCTCTCCGGTCGGTGGACTACGTGGCGAGGACGCTGGCGATGTTCGCCGACGTCACGTGTGCCCTGGTCGGCATCGGGACATGGCGGCCGGCGGGGTCGCTGTCCGGCTCCGATTCGCACGGGTCCACATTGCGCGCTGCGCTCCCGGAGCACCTTGTTCGCGACCTCGATGCCCGGGGCGCCGTGGCGGACATCTGCTCGACCGTGCTCGATGGCGCCGGCGCGGTCGTCGGCGGTGAGGATGTTCCGGCGCGCTGCGTCGCGATCACGACCGACCAGCTGCGCGCCGTCCCCGACGTGGTGGGGCTGGCCGGTGGCGCGGACAAGGCGGCGGCCGTCGTGGCGACCGTGCGCGCCGGCCTGCTGCACCGGCTGATCACCGACACCTCGGCGGCCGCCGCCATGCTCACGGCGTAGCTCGCCACGACCACCACCTCGGACGAAGGGACCTGCTCAGATGACGGATTTCCACGGTCGGCCGGTACTCGTGACCGGAGCCAGCGGCGGGATCGGAGGTGCAACGGTGCGGCAGCTCGTGGCCGCGGGGGCCGACGTCATCGCCAGCGGGCGCTCGAACGAGGGACTGGAGGCGCTCGCCGCCGAGACCGGAGCACGGGCGCTCCCGTTCGACCTGACGTCCGAGGACAGCGTTCGTGGCGCGCTCGACGGCCTCGACGTCTGGGGGGTGGTCAACTGCGGCGGCTTCGGCGGTGAGATCGCTACGCCGATGGAGACCGACATCGACGTCTTCGACAAGGTGATCAGCATCAATGCGCGCGGCGCGTTGCTGGTCACCAAGTACGCCTCGGCGTCGATGATCCGGGTGGGCCGGGGCGGGTCCATCGTCAACGTGTCGAGCCAGGCGTCGCTGGTCGCGCTGCGCGGCCACATCTCCTACGGGTCGTCGAAGGCGGCGTTGGACAACATCACCCGGGTCTCGGCCCTGGAGCTCGGGAAGTACAACATCCGGGTCAACAGCGTGAACCCGACGGTGGTCATGACCGAGATGTCCGCGTTCTACTGGGGGCGCGAGGACATCGGTGGGCCGTTCCTCGAGCAGATGCCGCTCGGTCGGTGGGCGACGGAGGACGAGATCGCCGCACCGATCGTGTTCCTGCTCGGCGACGGTGCCTCCATGATCACCGGGGTGTCGTTGCCGATCGACGGGGGATTCACCAGCTGCTGAGGCGTCCGGTCTCGGACGGCGGATGCCCGCGCCGTCCGCCGCGAACGCCGGAACAGCAACGCGTAGAGGCTTGCGGCCAGCAGCAGGCCGACCTCGAACGTGATGTCGCCGACCGCTGGCACCGCGGTCGAACCGGGGCCACGTAGATGGTCTGGTTGCAGAACAGCGCGATCGACACCACCATCCCGACGGCCATCGCCACGACCCCGGCCCCTGGGCTGTCACCGTGGTCGTACAGCAACGGTGTCGGGTCCTCCCGGCGCGCAGCAGCCAGTCGGTGAAGTAGACGCCCAGCCACGGTCCGATCCAGTAGCAGATCACCAGGAGGAAGGGCGACATCCACGTCCAGAACAGGCCGAGCGGACGACCGTGGCGCTCGTCGAGCGGGATGAACCCCGCTCCGCCGGGCTCGACCGCGACCACCTTCGTGCCGTAGGTCCCTTCGCGGAACTCGGTTCCGGCTGCCACCGTCACGGCAGGTTCCCCCACTTGTTCCCGATCGGGCGACCCTAGGCACGGAAGAACAACAGGGCGTCTCGATGGAGGGGCACCCGTGTTTCACAACGGGACGAAAGGTGATCGTCGGACCTCATCGTGGCGGGAGCTCGCCGACGAGCATCATCAGGGTGTCGGCGAGCTCGTCGATGGCCCGGTCCAGCTCGGTGCCCTCCCTGTCGCCGCACCAGACCGAGGCCTGGGACATCGCGGCGTGCATGCACTGCAGCACCGTGTCGACCGTGGTGACGGTGAAGACCCCGGTGCTCACCCCCTCATCGATCACGGCGCGGAAGAGCGCGTCGTGCTGGCGGCGCAGCGCCTTGATCCGGGCCTGCTGGGCGGCCGGCCACTCCCGCGGCACGAGGAACAGGCGCAGCGCCGCGGGGTACTCGCGGACGGCGATGGTGATGTGCTCGCGGATCAGTGCCCGCAGCCGGTCGCGCGGCGCGCCGTGTCGGGCGGTCGGCAGCTGCTCCAGGCGGGCGGTCCAGTTGTTGCCGAGCGTCTCGATGGCCGCGGTGCCCAGCTCGTCCTTGCTGGCGAAGTAGTAGTACAGCGATCCCTTGGTCACGTCGAGCCGCTCGGCCACGTCCTCCAGGCTCACGGCGTCGTAGCCACGCTCCCCGAACAGGGCCGCTGCGGCGGTCAGGATCTTCTCGATCCGCTCGCCCCGCTTGCGCTGGACCCGGCTAAGGGTCACCGGTGCGTTCCCGCTCTCGGCCTGCGTGCTCATCCCGCTCCCGCCTCCGCCACCGTCGCTTCCGTCACATACTAAACCATGGGCTGAGTATTGACTCACGAGTCAAAGTTTGTGACCGTAGTGGGAGAGCAACGGAGCGGAGGACATTCCATGAGCGACTACGAGGACGTCGAGTACCAGGTCGAGGGTTCGACGGCGGTGATCACGATCAACCGCCCGCAGCGGTACAACGCCTTCCGCGGCCGGACCGTCGAAGAGTTGATCAAGGCGTTCCGCACGGCGTGGGCCGACCGCGCTGTCCAGGCCGTGATCCTCACCGGCGCCGGGGAGAAGGCGTTCTGCACCGGCGGCGACGTCAAGCAGCGCGCGGAGACCGGCGACTACGGGCCGACCGAGAGCGGCATGTTCGAGATCGGGTACCTGCACAAGCTGATCAGGGACATCCCCAAGCCGGTGATCGCGGCGGTCAACGGCATCGCGGTCGGCGGTGGACACGTGCTGCATGTGCTGTGCGACATCTCCATCGCGTCCGACACCGCCCGGTTCGGCCAGGCCGGACCGCGAGTCGGTTCCTTCGACGCCGGCTTCGGCTCCGCCTACCTGGCCCGCGTCGTCGGGGAGAAGCGCGCCCGCGAGATGTGGTACCTGTGCCGGCTCTACGACGCGCAGACCGCCGAGCGCTGGGGCCTGGTGAACAAGGTGGTCCCGGCCGCCGAGCTGCTCACCGAGGCCAAGGCCTGGGCCGCGGAGATCGGGGAGAAGAGCCCGACCGCGATCCGGTTCCTCAAGCAGTCGTTCAACGCCGACACCGACCACCAGGCCGGCCTGTCCAACCTCGCGATGTCGGCGCTGGACCTGTTCACCGCCTCCCCCGAGGGCATGGAGGGCGCGGCGGCGTTCGCCGAGAAGCGCACCCCGGACTTCGCCGCGCACGTCGTCTCGCACTGAGCTACGGGAGCGCGTGATGGATTTCGACCTCAGCGACATACAGCGCGACTACCGCGATCGGGCCAGGATGGTCGCCGAGAAGCGCCTCCTGCCCGGTTACGCCGAGCGCGAGCAGGCCGGGCAGATCGAGCCGGAGCTGCGCCGGGAGATCGGCGGGCTGGGGCTCATCGCCCCGGAGATCCCCGTCGCGCTCGGCGGCCAGGGAGTGGACCGGCTCACCTCCGGCATCGTCGCCGAGGAGATCGGGCGCGGCGACATCAACGTCGCCTACCTGCAGGTCGTCGGCTCGCTGGTCGGGCAGATCCTGGCCGGCAACGCCCGACCCGACATAGCGCAGGAGTGGGTGCCGAAGATCTGCAGCGGCGAGGAGATCGTCGGGATCGGGCTGACCGAGCCGCACGCCGGGTCGGACGCCGGGATGCCGAAGCTCACCGCCGTCCGCGACGGTGATTCCTACGTGCTCGACGGCGTCAAGTCGCTGTCGTTCGCCAACGATGCCGCCGCGGTGGTGGTCTTCGCCCGTACCGGTCCGTCCCGGTCGCGCGGCAAGGACATCAGCGCGTTCCTGGTGCCGCTCGACCTGTCCGGGGTGCGCAGGGAGCCCTACTCGGACATGGGCACGAGAGCCGTCGGGCGCGGCGCCGCGCACCTGAGCGCGGTCCGGATCCCTGCCGACCACCTGCTGGGCGAAGAAGGGCGCGGTTTCACGCAGGTCATGCAGGGCTTCGACTTCAGCCGGGCACTGATCGGCCTGCAGTGCATCGGCGCCGCCCAGCAGACCGTCGACGAGACCTGGCGCTACGTCGGCACCCGTGAGGCGTTCGACCGGCCGCTGAGCAAGAACCAGGGTGTCGCGTTCCCGCTCGCCGAGGCCGAGACGCTGCTCTCGGCGGCCCGGCTGCTCTGCCATCAGACGCTGTGGCTCAAGGACGCAGGCCAGCCGCACACCGCGCAGGCCGCGATGTGCAAGTGGTGGGCGCCCAAGACCGCCTACGACGTGATCGCCCAGTGCCTGCTGCTGCACGGCCAGTACGGCTATCGCACCGAGCTGCCGATCGAGCAGCGCATGCGCGACGTCCTCGGTCTGCAGATCGGCGACGGCACCGCACAGATCATGAAGCTCGTGATCGCCCGCCAGTACCTCGGGCGCGAGCTCGCACCGTAACCCCCGCAGAGAGGGAAACCGTCATGGGAAAGCTGGACGGCAAGATCGCGATCGTCACCGGAGCCGGTCAGGGCATCGGTCGGGGGATCGCCGAGAAGCTCGCCGCCGAGGGAGCCACCGTGGTGGTCTCCGACATCAACGAGGCCACGGCGAAGGAGACCGCAGGCGCGATCGGGAGCGGTGCGATCGGCATCCGGGCCGACGTGACGTCGCGCGAGTCGGTCGACTCCATGGTCGAGCAGGTCCACCAGCAGTTCGGCCGGATCGACGTGCTGGTGAACAACGCCGGCTGGGACAAGGCCGGCCCGTTCGTCGACTCCGATCCGGCCGACTGGGACCGCGTGATCGCGATCAACCTCTACGGCGTGCTGCACACGTGCAAGGCGGTGCTCCCGATCATGGCCGCGCAGGGCAACGGGTCGGTGGTGAACCTCGCCTCGGACGCCGGCCGGGTGGGCTCCTCCGGTGAGGCGGTGTACTCCGCGGCGAAGGGCGGCGTGATCGCGTTCACCAAGGCGACGGCCCGGGAGATGGCCCGCCACCAGGTGAACGCCAACTGCGTCTGCCCCGGCCCCACCGACACCGCGCTGTTCGCCTCCGTGGGCGGCGACAACCCGAAGCTGCGGGAGGCGCTGACCAAAGCGATCCCGTTCCGCCGCCTCGCCCAACCCGCCGACCTGGCCAACGTGGTCGCCTTCCTCGCCTCCGACGAGGCCGCCTACATCACCGGACAGACCGTCAGCGTCAGCGGCGGCCTCACCATGAGCTGAGAAGGACGCCGGCATGGACACCACCCTCACCCGCGAGCAGGTCGATCGCACCGGAAGCACAGGGCCCCGAGCGAACCGCCTGATCACCGACTTCCTGGACGAGGCGGCGACGGCCACCCCGGACAAACCGGCGGCGATCGACTCCCGCGGCCGGATCACCTACGGCGAGCTGAAGAGGCTCTCGGACCGCGCCGCCCTCGGGCTGCTGGAGCTCGGCATCGCACCGGGCGACGTCGTGTCCTACCAGCTGCCCAACTGGACCGAGTTCCTCGTCCTGCACTACGCCGTGAGCCGCATCGGCGCCGTCAACAATCCGCTTATCCCGATCTACCGCGACCGCGAGGTCGGGTTCATGGTGGGGCTGGCGAAGTCGAAGCTCGTCGTGGTGCCGCAGCAGTTCAGGGGCTACGACTTCCCCGCGATGATCGAGCGGCTGCGTCCGGACTGGCCGGCCTGCGAGAACGTGCTCGTCGTCGACGGGCCGAGCTGGCGGGAGTTCATCGACACCCCGTGGGAGGAGCGCCGCGACCCGGCCGAGCTGGCCGCGCTGCGTCCCGACCCGGACGACGTCACGCTGCTGATCTTCACCTCCGGCACGACCGGCGAGCCCAAGGGCGTGATGCACACGCACAACACGCTGCTCGCGGCCAACGCCCCGCTGCCGGAGCGGCTCGGGGTGGGCGCGCAGAGCGTGATCCACATGGCATCGACGTTCGCGCACCTCACCGGGTTCCTCTACGGCGTGCGGCTGCCCGCGCAGGTCGGCGGAGCGACGGCGGTCTACCAGGACGTGTGGGACCCGCAACGCTTCGTCGAGCTCGTCGAGCAGCACCGCATCACCTACACATCGGCGGCCACGCCGTTCCTGCACGACACCCTGCACGTGCCGTCCCTTGCCGAGCACGATCTCTCGTCACTGCAACGGTTCTGCTGCATGGGTGCGCCCATCCCGCGGGCGATCGTGCGGGAAGCCAGGCGCAAGCTCCCGGAGCTGACCGTGCTGGGCGGCTGGGGACAGAGCGAGAATGCGCTGGTCACCCTGGGCATCCCGGGCGACCCGGAGGAGAAGATCGTCGAGCGCGACGGCTTCCCGTGGCCCGGCATGCGGATCCGGGTCGTCGACGACGAGGGGAACGTGTTGCCGGCCGAGCGAGAGGGACGGCTGCAGGTCACCGGGCCGTTCCTGTTCGTCGGTTACCTCGAACGACCGGAGCTGACCCGCTCCTGCTTCGACGGGGAGTGGTTCGACACCGGCGATGTCGCCGTGATCGACGCCGATGGCTACCTGAGCATCACCGGCCGCACGAAGGACGTGATCATCCGGGGTGGCGAGAACATCCCGGTGGCCTACGTCGAGAACGTGCTCTACGAGCACCCCGCGTTGGCCGCGGTCGCGGTCGTCGGGGTGCCCGACCCGCGGCTGCAGGAACGGGCCTGCGCCGTCGTCACCCTCGCCCCCGGCGTCGAGACCTTCACCCACGAGGAGATGCGCGCGTTCCTCGCCGAGAAGGGCGTGGCCAAGCAGTACTGGCCGGAACGGCTCGAGGTGTTCGACGAGCTGCCCCGCACGGCGAGCGGCAAGATCCAGAAGTTCCAGCTCCGGGATCGACTCGGAGCCGGATCATGACCTCCGCGTATCTGGTGGCCGGCACCCGGACCCCGATCGGTCGGTACGGTGGCGCGCTCGCCCCGGTCCGCCCCGACGACCTGGCCGCGCACACCATCGCCGCTCTCGTCGCGCGGTTGCCGTCGGTCGACTGGGCCGCCGTCGACGACGCCGAGCACGTCAACCCGCACGGCGGCGCGATCGCCCTCGGCCATCCGCTCGGCGCGAGCGGGGCACGGTTGGCGCTGACCGCGGCGCTCGAACTGCAGACCCGCTCGGCTCGCCGGGCCGTGGCCACCATGTGCATCGGAGTGGGCCAGGGCATCTCGGTGCTGCTCGAAGCCGCCTGAAACGAGAGGACCATCGACATGACCGACACCACGACGGTGCTGGCGCACGACTATCTCGGCCTCGACACCCTGTTCTCGGCCGACGAGCTCGCCCTGCGTGACCGCGTGCGGGCGTTCGTGGCCGAGCGGATCCGCCCGAAGATCGCGAGCTGGTACGAGGCGGCGCACTTCCCGCGGGAGATCGTCAAGGAGATGGGCGCGCTCGGCCTGCTCGGCATGCACCTGAAGGGGTACGGGTGCGCCGGCCGCAGCGCCGTCGAGTACGGCCTCGCGGCCATGGAGCTCGAAGCCGGTGACTCAGGCCTGCGGACGTTCGTGAGCGTGCAGGGCTCGCTCGCGATGAGCGCGATCGGCAAGTTCGGCTCCGAGGAGCAGAAGCAGCGCTGGCTTCCCGGCATGGCCGCCGGCGACCTGATCGGCTGCTTCGGGCTCACCGAGCCGACCGCGGGCAGCGACCCGGCGAGCATGGTGACCACGGCCGTCCGGGACGGCGACGACTGGGTGATCGACGGCGCGAAGCGGTGGATCGGGCTCGCCTCCATCGCCGACGTCGCGATCATCTGGGCGAAGACCGACGAGGGGATCCGCGGTTTCGTCGTCCCGACCGGGACGGGGGGTTTCACCGCCACTCCCATCGAGCCCAAGCTCGGGATGCGCGCCTCGATCCAGTGCGACATCACGCTGAGCGGCGTGCGGGTGCCCGCCGACGCCGTGCTTCCCGGCGCCACCGGCTTGAAGGGGCCGTTCTCCTGCCTCAACGAGGCCCGCTACGGGATCATGTGGGGCGCGATGGGCGCGGCCAGGGACTCGTACGAGGCCGCACTGGCGTATGCGCTTGCAGCGCAAGCAGTTCGACCGGCCGATCGCGTCGTTCCAGCTCACCCAGCAGAAGCTGGTCGACATGGTGCTGGAGATCCAGAAGGGCGTGCTCGTCGCCCTGCAGACGGGACGGCTCAAGGACGCCGGCACGCTCCGTCCGGAACAGATCTCGTTCGGCAAGCTCAACAACGTCCGCGAGGCGATCACCATCTGCCGGGAGGCCCGCACCATCCTGGGCGGCAACGGCATCACGCTCGACCACTCGCCGCTGCGGCACGCGAACAACCTGGAGAGCGTGCGGACCTACGAGGGCACCGACGAGATCCACACCCTGATCATGGGGCGGGCCCTCACCGGCATCGCCGCGTTCACCTGAGGAGCCGGCCGTGAGCACAGCATCGACAGCGGAGTTCGAGACCCTCACCGTCGAGATCGGCGGCGACCGGCTCGCGATCGTGACCATCGACCGGCCCGAGGTCCGCAATGCGTTGAGCCGGCAGGTGCTGGCCGACCTGCGCACCGTGCTGGCGCAGCTGAGCGACAGCGACGAGGTGGGGGCCGTCGCCATCACCGGGGCGGGCGAGAGGGCGTTCGTCGCGGGCGCGGACATCTCCCAGCTGCGCGACTACACCCTGCAGACCGGCCTCGACGCGGAGATGCAGCGGATCTTCGACGAGATCGAGTCGTACCCGAAGCCGACGATCGCCGCGGTCAACGGCTTCGCCCTCGGCGGCGGCTGCGAGCTCGCCATGGCCTGCGACATCCGCATCGCCGCGGTCAACGCGCGGTTCGGCCTTCCCGAGACGACCCTGTCGGTGCTGCCCGGCGCGGGTGGCACGCAGCGGATGGCGCGACTGGTCGGTACGGGCCGGGCGATCGAGCTGATCCTCACCGGTCGGCTCGTCGACGCCGCCGAGGCGCACGCGATCGGGCTGGTCACCTCGGTGGTCGAGCCGGACCGGTTGCTCGACGCGGTCCGTGCGGTCGCCGGGACGATCATGGCAAAGGGCCCGCTCGCAGTGCGGCTGGCCAAGCTCGTCGTGCGTGCCGGTATGGACGCGGACCAGCGCACCGGTCAGGTTGTGGAACGCCTCGCCCAGGCCCTGCTCTACACCACGGCGGACAAGGCCGAGGGCGCGGCGGCGTTCCTGGACAAGCGCACGCCCTCGTTCCAGGGGCGCTGAGAGGTGGACATGACCATCGAGGACGTGCACGAGATCCTGGTCGTCGGGGCCGGTGCGATGGGTTCGCAGATCGCGATGGTCTGCGCCCTGGCCGGCTACCGGTCCACGGCCACCGATCTCGCGCAGGACGCGCTGGACCGCGCCGACGCCGAGCTGCGCAGGCGGGTGGGGCGCACCGTCGAGAAGGGACGGTTGTCGCGCGCCGACGCCGACAGCGCGTTCGACCGGCTGACGTTGACCACCGATCTGGACGCCGCCGCGGCGCGCGCCGACTTCGTGATCGAGGCGGCGGTGGAGAAGCTCGACGTCAAGCGGCAGGTGTTCGCCCGGCTCGATGCGGTAACGCCGGAGCACACGATCCTGGCGACGAACTCGTCCACCATCGTCTCCTCGCAGCTCGCCGGGGCCACGGCCCGGCCCGACCGGGTGGCGAACATGCACTTCTTCAACCCGGCGCTGGTGATGCGCTGCGTCGAGGTCGTGGGCGGGCCGGACACGTCGAGGGCGACCGTGGAGACGACCGTCGAGCTCACCCGCAGGCTGGGCAAGGACCCGGTCGTGCTGCACAAGGAGATCCCGGGGTTCGTCGCCAACCGCATCCTGAACGCGGTCCGCGACGAGGCGCTGTTCCTGCTCGAGCAGGGGGTGTCGTCGGTCGAGGACATCGATCTCGCCTGCCGCACCGCACTGGGCCACCCGATGGGGCCCTTCGAGCTCATGGACCTCACCGGCATCGACATCGGGTACTTCGCCAAGCTCGCCCGGCACGCCGACTCCGGGGATCCGCGTGACGTGCCCAGCCCCACCGTCGCGGCCCTCGTCGAGCGCGGCGAGCTCGGACGTAAGAGCGGCAAGGGCTTCTACCGCTACGACGACCAGGGTCGCAAGCAACCGCGGACAGATCCTGCCGATCTGGGAACGGACCCGACATGACGCTCACCGACGCCCGAGGCACCGACTACTACCTGCTCGACGACCTGCTCACCGACGATGCCCGCGAGGTGCGTGATCGGGTCCGCACCTTCGTCGACCACGAGCTGTTGCCGGTGATCAACACTTACTGGGACGCCGCGGAGTTCCCCTTCGAGCTGGTGCCGAAGATCGCCGAGCTGGGCATCGTCGGCACGACCATCGAGGGATACGGCTGTCCTGGCCTGAGCCGGCTCGCCGCGGGGATGGTGACGCTGGAGATGTCCCGTGGCGACGGCAGCGTCAACACGTTCATCGGCGTGCAGTCCGGGCTGTCGATGGGCACGATCGCGCTGCTGGGCAGCGAGGAGCAGAAGCAGCGGTGGCTGCCCGGCATGGCCGCCCTCGATCTGGTCGGCGCGTTCGCGCTCACCGAGCCCGAGCACGGCTCGGACTCCATCCGACTGGAGACAAGCGCGCGCCGCGACGGTGACCACTGGGTCCTCAACGGGGCCAAGCGCTGGATCGGCAACGCGAGCTTCGCCGACGTGGTGGTGGTCTGGGCCCGCGACGTCGAGGACGGGCGGGTGAAGGCGTTCGTCGTGGAGAAAGACGTCTCCGGTGCTCACCCGGAGGGGTACGAGACGAAGCTGATCACCGGGAAGATGGGCAAAAGGGCCGTGTGGCAACCGGACGTCGTGCTGCGGGACGTGCGGGTGCCGCTGGACAACCGGCTGGCCGGCGCGAACTCCTTCCGCGACGCCAGCCGGGTGCTGACCGCGACCCGGGGCGGCGCGGCCTGGGAGTCGCTCGGGCACGCCGTCGCCGCCTACGAGATCGCGCTGGCCTACGCCCGGGAACGGGTGCAGTTCGGCAAGCCGATCGCGAGCTTCCAGCTCGTGCAGCACAAGCTCGCGACGATGCTCGCCGAGATCACCTCCATGCAGCTGTTCTGCTTCCGGATGGCGCAGCTGCAGGAGCAGGACCGGTTCACCGGGCCGATGGCGTCGCTGGCCAAGATGAACCACGCCCAGAAGGCGCGCCAGGTCTGCCTGGACGCCCGCGACATCCTGGGCGGCAACGGGTTGCTTATCGAGCACCACGTCGCCCGCCACCTCACCGACATGGAGGTGGTGCACACCTACGAGGGCACCGACAGCATCCAGGCGCTGATCGTGGGCCGCGACGTCACCGGGATCTCGGCCTTCGGCTGAGGCCACCGCCTGTCCGGAACTGTCGGTGCGCGTCGATACGCTCGCGGCGTGGACGAATCCGCCGCCCAACACGACGAGTTGCAGCACAGCGAGCTGCCGCACGCCGAGCGGATCCGTCTGGAGGCGCTGCGCTATGCCGCGAGCGAGGTGGCGTCCACCTACATCGCCATCATGCGCATCTTCACCGGGGAGATCGCGGGGTTGCTGTCGGACCAGTCGGCGGCGGAGGTGGCGCGGCGCCTGGCGGAGCAGGGTTTCGCGCTGAGCGCCGACACCGTCGACGACCGGTTGTCCTATCTCGTCGAGCACGGCAACCTCGCCCGCAGCCCTCGGGAGGCCGAGGCCCGCAGCCTGCGCGAGTACCTGCAGAACCGCGCCCGCTATCAGCTCACGCAGCGCGGGGAGCTGGTGCAGCGGTTCGTCGAGGAGCTGTTGGGCCATACGGAATCGGCACGCGAGGTGTCCACCGAGATGCTCGGCGGCATCCTGGAGGGCCTCCTGGCGCTCGGCCGGATCGACGAGGCTGCGGTGGCCGCCGCTGACCCCGATGAACTGGCCCGCGATATCGGCACCCTGTTCGCCCAGTTCGAGCGGCTCGTCTCGTCGACGCGGGATTTCTATACGTACCTCTCGCAGGTGCTGGTGCGCTACGACCTGGATCGCGCGGAGTTCCAGGCGTTCAAGACGGCGCTGCTGGACTACCTGCAACGGTTCGTCGACGAGATCGCCCGCCACATGCCGCAGCTCGCCGATGCGCTGCTGCGGGTGGCCCCGCAGGTTCCGGCCCTGTGCGAGCGGGCCAACTCCGGCCAACGCCTGCTCGGAGTCGACGGTGAGACGGCCCGCCGCGCGCAGGGCCTCGATCCGAGTGACTGGGGCAGCCTGCATGCGTGGTTCGTCGGTGGCGCCGGCCGGGATTCCGACGCGGCAGGCGTGCGGCGGTTGGCGACCGAGGCGATGCGAGCGCTGCTGGTCAACCTGCGCCGGATCGCCACCGGCCGCCGGGAACAGAGTCGCTACAGCGATCTGCTCACCCTCGCCCGGTGGTTCGCCGAGGCCGACGACGACACCGCGCACGCCCTGTGGGCCTCCGCCTTCGGTCTCTACTCCTGCCGTCATCTGGGCTACGCGGCCGACGACGACGCCGAGCCGGTGCCGCCCACGGCGTCCTGGTGGCGCACCCCGTCCGCCGAAGTGCCGGTGGCGCTGCGGCGATACGGGGCACGCACCATTCGCGGCCGCGCGGGGCGCCGCGACGACTACAGCGAGGCCAAGGCGGCACGGCTCGCCGAACGGGAGCGGACCGAGCGCCGGCGCACCGCCGCGCTGGCCGAGATCGCCGGCCACGTCGGGAGTCTGGGCGCGATCCGGCTCTCCGACGAAGCCCGGTCCGCCTTGCTGGATCTCTACGCGCGGGCGCTGGTAGGGCGCGGGCGCCCGCTCGGGCTCGGCGATGTGGCCGAGGTGGAGGTCGGCGGGGCGGTCTGGAGGCTGGTGGTGCGGCGCACGCCTGGCACCGGCACCGTGATCAACAGCCCGGCCGGGCGGCTGGAGCTGCAGGACCTCACGTTGGCGGTCGAGGACGTCGAGGAGCGGAGGGCCACAGGATGAACCGCGTCGAACGTCCGGCGCCGGCCGAGGACATTCACGCCACGGCCGAGCGCAGGCGCGCCGCTCGGGCGCTGTTGCGCTCACCGTTGCTGCACGCCGACGGGCCGGGCGCCGACGACTACCGCCTGGTGCGGCGGCATCGCGCCGAGCTGGAGCGGATGTTCGCCGACGGTCTCGGGTACCGGCTCGTCGTCGAACCAGGGGCGGCACGACTGTTCAAGACCGGGCTCGGGCGCGACGCCACTCGCCCCCTGCTGCGGCGCAACAGCCGGGCGTTCACGCCACGTGGCTACGCCCTCCTGTGCCTCGCCATCGCCGCCCTGAGCCGGGGGAAGAGCCAGCTCCTCGTCGACGAGCTGGTGGCGCAGGTGCGCTCAGCCGCGGTGGACGCCGGCCTGGATGTCGACCTCGATGCCATCGCCGACCGGCGGGCCCTCTACGCGGCGTTCTCGGCGCTGGTCGACGTGGGCGTGCTCCACGAGCGCGACGGCGACCTCGAGCACTGGGCCGAGCAACGCACCGCGTCGCTGCTCGACGTCCGCCGTGATCGGCTCGCGCTGCTCATCGCCGCGTCCCTCGGTGGTGTGCGCGGCGCCGACGAACTGCTCGACGTCGCCGCGCTGCCCTCCGCAGCCGGAGGCGCCCGCGTGGCCGTGCGGCGCCGGCTCGTGGAAACTCCGGTGCTGTCGATCGACGAGCTCACCGAGGAGCAGGCCGAATGGTGGCGCCGTGGCCGCAACCGGGAGCGTGACTGGTTCTCCGAGCGGCTCGGGCTCGACCTGGAGCTGCGCGCCGAGGGCGCTGTCGCCGTCGATCCGGCGGGTGAGCTGAGCGATCTGGAGTTCCCCGGTGGTGGATCGGCACGCCAGCTCGCGTTGTTGCTCATGGAACGGCTCGCCGAGGCGCTGCGACCGGCGGCCAGGGAGAGCGCCGCCGCGGATCGGGTCTGGAGACGGGCGGCACCGGAGCTGGTCGCCGCCGCGTCCGCCGAGGTACTTGCGGAGTGGGGAGCCGGGTTCAAGAAGTCCCACCGGCAGGACACAGCCGCCGCGCTCACCGAGGCCCGTGCCGTCCTGGTGGCCATGGGGCTGGTCCGTGTCGAGAAGGACGGTGCCTGGCTGGTGCACGCGGCCGGTGCTCGCTACACCGTGCGCGCGTCGATCACGGAGGCAGGCGCGGGAGGGCAACCGTCGCTGTTCGAGGAGCTGGACCCGTGACCGGGCGCTTCCGGCTCTCCCGTGCGGGCGTGCTGAACGTCTGGCAGTACGACGAGCAGATCTTCGAGTTCGCCGGTGGTCGGCTGCTGCTGCGTGGCTCCAACGGCGCGGGCAAGTCGAAGACGTTGGAGATGCTGCTGCCGTTCGTGCTCGATGGGGACAAGGCGCGGATGACGGCGTCCGGGCGGCACCACACGAGCTTGCTGTGGCTGATGCTCGACGGGTACTCCGGGCAGAACAGGGCCGGCTACCTATGGGTGGAGTTCGAGCGCATCGACGACACCGCGCGGGTGGAAACGGTCACCTGCGGCGTCGGGATCCGGGCCTCCCAGTCGGCTCGCGCCGCGTCGGCGTGGTTCTTCACCTACCCCGGCCGGATCGGGGATGACCTGGTTCTGGAGGACGATGCCGGTCCGCTGGCCAAGGAGCGGCTCCGCGCGGTGGTGGAGCCGGCTGGACACGTCTTCGAATCGGCCCGTGCGTACAAGCAGCACGTCGGCCGCCTGCTGTTCGGGCTGGAACCGGCGCAGTACGACGAGCTCCTGCGGCTGCTCTACTGGCTGCGTCAACCCCAGGTCGGCGAGGACATCGAGCCGGCCCGGCTCGCCGAGCAGCTCATGCAGGCGCTGCCGCAGCTGGACGACGACGCCGTGCGCGCGGCGGGGGACACATTCGACGAGCTGGCCGCCTTCGGAGAGCAGCTCGACCGGCAACAGCGCAGCGCCGAGGCCGTGGCGGCATTTGCGGACGTGTATGCCGACTACGCCCGACATGTCGTCCGAGCCCGGGGCGGTGAGCTGGCCGAACACCACACGGAGCGCACCCGGCGGGCGCGCGAGCTCGAGCGCTGCTCGGCCCGGGTCACCGCGCTGGCCACCGAAACCGAGTCGGCCGAGGCGGAGCGCTCGGCACTCGCCGGAGAGCGCGCCGCTCTCGGTGCCAGGTTGACCGAGTTGCGCGCCGACCCCCTGCTGCGGACGCAGCGGGAGCTGGTCAGCAGGCGAGCGCTGGCCGGGGAACGAGCACGTGCCGCCGGCGATGCCGCCCTGGTTGCCCACCGGGCCATGGCGCGGGCGGAACAGTCCGGTAGTCGGGTGCGCAGCGACGCCGGTGGGCTCTGCACCGACCTCACCGGCTACGGGGCGGCCGCGAACACCCGCGCAGCCCACCTCGAACGCGTCGGGGCCCGCGTCCCGCTGCCGGTGCCGTCCGCGCTGCACGCGCCTCGGCTCACCCGTCCCGGCGACGCCACCGGCGTGATCGACGCGCTGGCCGAGCACGTGGCAGCGGTGCGCGCCGCCCTTCCGGTGCTGGGGGAGCTGCGGGCGGCGGTCCAGGTGGTCGAGGGCGCTCGAGAGCAGTTCGACTCCGAAGCGGGTAAGCGCAAGCTGGCCGAGGAACATGCGGCCGCCGCGGAGCAACGGGCCGAGGAGGAGCGCGGCCACCTGGCCGATGCCCGGGTCGGGGCCGAACGGGCCGAGGCCGCGTACAGCGCGGCGTTCGAGGCATGGCAGGCCGATCCGCACGCGGTCGCGTTCGACCCGCCGGGTGAGCTGTCGGCCACCACCGTGCCCACGGTGGCGGCGCTCGCCCGCACCGCCGCTGCGCCGGTGCTGTCGGCGTGGCGGGAGGAGGAGAAGCAGGCGGGCGCCCGGCGCGTCGCGGCCACCCGCAAGCTCGACGAGGCCAGGAGCCGCCGCGAGGAGGTGGCGGCCGAGCGTGATCCGGCGCCTCCCGAGCCGCACTGGAATCGGGACCGGCGCGAGGTGGCCGATGGCGCGGCGCTCTGGCAGCTCGTCGATTTCCACGGCACCGTCGACCACAGCTCCCGGGCCGGGTTGGAAGCGGCACTGGAGGCCGCCGGTCTGCTGGACGCGTGGATTCGGGTGGACGGTGCCGTGCTCACGGCGGATCGGCGGGATGTCGTGCTCCCGTCAGGTCCGGCCGTGCCGAGCGGGCCGACGCTGGCCGAGGTCCTCGTCGCCGATCCGCCTGCGCAGAGTCGGGTGGTCGCCGAGGTGATCCGTGGTGTGCTCCACCGCGTGTCGCTGGGGTCCGCCGTCGATTCCGAGGCGGCCGTCGGTGCCGACGGAAGCTGGCGGCTCGGCCCGCTCACCGGCCGTTCCGCCAAGCCGGATGCGCAGTACATCGGGGCCACCGCGCGTTCCGCGGAACGCAGACGACGGCTGGCTGAGCTCGAGGAGCTGATCGCCGCCGCTACCGCGGAGCGCGACGAGGCGGCAGCGGTGGAGCAAGCAGCTCGAGACGCTGCAGGTGCGATCGAGATGTGGCTCGCGGCAGTGCCGACGAGTGGCGAACTGATGGAAGCGTGGACCCGCCTCGACGAGCGGGTACGGAGTACGGAGCGGGCCGACCGCGTGGCCACCGAAGCCGAGGCGGTGGCGGCGCGCTGCCGCGAGGCGGAGGCCGCGGCGCGGCGCGCCCTCGATGGCCTGGCCACCGCGCACGGGCTGCCCACGGAGGCCGGGCCGCTGGCCGCTCGTCGCGAGTCGCTCCGGGATCTCGACGCCGCCCTCGGCGCCCACGCCGACCGGGCGCCGCCGCTGGGCGACCGGTTGCGCCGGTGGGCGGACGACGCCGCCGCCTGCGAGCAGGATCTCGCCGAGGCCGAGCAGGCCGCCGGGGCTGCCGCCGACAGCCAGGATCGCGCCGCGGCGGCCCAGGCGGCGACCGATGAGCTGGAGCAGACGATCGGTGCTCCGCTGCGGGAGATCCAGAACCGGATCGTCGCGGCCGAGCAGCACGACACGCAGCTCAAGGAACGTGAGGGTGTCGTGTCCCGGCGGATCGCCGGGCTGCTCTCGGAAGGGGGCGCTGCCGGGCAGGCGGCGACCGATGCGGCCGCCCGGCTCGCGGAGCACGAACCCGTGCTGGCCCGCGCGGTTTCGGCGCTGGGAGAACTCGTCACCACGCCGGGCCTGCTCGCGTCCGGTATGCGGCCTGACGGGATGGTGGAACCGGGTGTGTTCGACCTCGCCGCCGGATTCACCGCCGGGCATCCGGTGCCGGCAGTGGTGCTCGCGCTGGCCCGCCGGCTCGCCGACCTTCCCGCTCCTGCCCGTGGTGGCACCGAGACGGCCGTCTACAGCGCGTGGCGCGATGCCGCGAGCGGGCCCGCGGGCGATGTCGATCCGCGCGTCTTCGAGAAAGGGGGAGCGCTGGCCGTGGTCGGTCGCGACGATACGGGTGAGCACCCGATCGGGGAGCTGGCCAGCCGGTTGGCCGCTGCGGTCGCTCGGGATGCGGAGCTGCTCACCGACCGCGAACGGCGCCTGTTCGAGGAGCACATCCTGGGCGATCTCGGGGAGTCGCTGAGGGCGCGGCGGCTGGAATCGGAGGAGCTGGTCACCGAGATGAACTCGCTGTTGCGGGGCGTCACCACCAGCCAGGGCATCCAGGTGAGGTTGCTCTGGACGCTGCGCGACGATGTCGACGGCGACGCGCGCCGGGCGGTGGGCCTGCTCGGGCGGCCGGTCGGAGCGCTGTTGCCCGACGAGCGCCGCGACCTGCGTGATGCCCTGCACCGGCTGATCGAGGCGTCGCGGGCGGCGGCCCCGGAGGATTCGTACTCCGAGCACCTCGCACGAGCGCTCGACTACCGCCGTTGGTTCGCCTTCCGGATCCGCTACACCCGTCCCGAAAGCCCGGACAAGTGGCACGACCTGCACCGCCGATCGCCGCTGAGCCAGGGTGAGCAGAAGGTCGTCTGCTACCTGCCGTTGTTCGCCGCGGCCGCCGCGCATTTCAGCTCGCTTGCCGGGGCCGCTCCGCATTCGCCGCGCTTCGTGCTGCTCGACGACGCCTTCCCGAAGATCGACGTGCGCACGCACCCGCTGCTGTTCGGACTGCTCGTGCAGCTCGACCTCGATTTCGTGATCACCAGCGAGCGGCTGTGGGGCGACCATGCCACCGTGCCGTCGCTCGCGATCTACGAGGCGCTGCGCGACCCGAACGAGCGGGGCATCGCGCAGTACCGACACACGTGGGACGGTCACCGTTTGCAGGCCGTCACCGCATGATGTGGTTCGCGGATCCGGCTCTGACGCGGATCTGGAGCGTCCTGCGGGATCGGATCGAGGCCCGTGGCCTGCGTGCACAGGGTCGGGTCGTGCTCACCGGGCTCACCCGGGAGGAGCGGCACGCGGCGTCGGCGCTGGTCGGCCGCCCGGTCACGGCGTCGCGGCTGACGATCGACCTCGCCGATCTGGACGGCTGGCTCGCTGCGCATTCCGGGATCGGTGGCCTCGGCGCCGTGATCGAAGCCGCCACCGGCTCCCCGATGCAGGATCGGCACGCGCTGCGGGCGCAGCGCGAGGCCGAGCGGGAGGCGCCCCTCGCCCTTGCGCGGGAGCTGCTGGCCGCCTCGACGCCGGCCGTCGAGATCTGGTGGGACGGCTGGCTCGACGGCGTCCGTCGCTCCGGCGTGCTCTCCCGCACGAGCGATCCCGCCGCGGCGGTCCGACATGCGTGCGCGGCGCTGGCCCGGTTGCCCACGCCGACGTCCCGCACCGAGCTCGCCACGGCCGTCGGCGGGAACGCACACGCGTTGGACGACGGCACGGCGGCCGCGGCGCTGGTGCTGCGGGCACTGGCGGCCCGGTCGGGCGAGCCGCCGCCCGCCAGCACCGCCGAGCGCCGCGATCTGTGGGAGCGGTTCGGTGTCCGGGTCGATCTGATCTCGACCAGCTGCCTCGCCCTCGGCCTGCGCGCCACCGGCGGCGCGGCGGCCCAGCGCCTCGACCTGGCTGCCGATGCGGGCGACCCGATACACCTCACGCAGTGGGATCTGCGTCGCTGTGTCCTGAGATCACCGCCGTCGGTTCTCGTCTGCGAGAACCCTCGGGTTCTGGAGGCGGTGGCCGAGCGCTTCGCCGGCAGGATGGCCGCCGTGTGTACCAGCGGCCAACCCGCGCTGGTGGTGCTCGATGTTCTGCGCAGCCTCTCGGGTGCGCAGCTGCGTTATCACGGTGACTTCGACTGGCCCGGCATCACGATCGCGAATCGGCTCGTCGCCGAGACGGGCGTGGTGCCGTGGCGGATGGGGGTGGACGACTATCTCGGTGCGCTCGGCCAGGCCCGGCTACCGATCACAGGCGCGCCTGTCGAGCCGGTCTGGGACGCCGAGCTCGGTTCGGCGATGCGGCACCACGGGGCGGCGGTGCACGAGGAGGCGGTGCTGGGCGAGCTGCTCGTCGCACTCGGTAACGATTGGTGAAAAGCTCACGACACCCCGTTGAGCGCGGCTCGCTCCCGGTCGATCCGGCGGCCCCATCCGCACCTACGGCGTCACCCGAAGGACAATCGTTATGGCATCCAGCCGGACAACTCTCGTCGCATCGGCAGTGATCGGGCTGGCGGTGCTGGCCGGATGCTCATCGGCGCCCGCTCCCACCGTGGCACCGAGCCCGACATCCGCCGCGGCGCCCGCCCCGGCGGAACGGGATGCGATGGCCGGCTGCATGGCGTTGACCGAGTTCGACACCGTGCTCGTCGAGTACCCCGGTGGGGAACCGGGTGCGCCGCCGGCCGGCGCGGCGGACATCATGCGGTGGGCGGACACCGCGATCGGGCCGTTCGACGACCTCGCCGGCAACGTGCCGGCCGATCTGGACGCCTCCATCTCGACACTGCGCACCGCTCTGCAGGACGCACAGCAGGGCAAGGCCGTCGACTCCCAGGATTCCGAGATCACCCTGGCGCTGGACGCCGTCGACCGGTGGGGGAATGCCACCTGCGGGTTCCCGAAAATCGACGTGACCGCGACGGGCACCGAACTCACCGGCGTTCCGGCGACCATGGCCGCCGGTCCGGTGAGCATCTCGTTCACGAACTCCGGCACTCCCGCGGGCTTCGTGCTGTTGGTCGCCAAGGTGAAGGACGGCGCCCGGTACACCCTCGAGGGCATCCGCAACGACTCGATCGCCTTCGACTCCGTGGCCGACGTCGTGGCGGTCGCCCAGCCCACTGAGCAGGTCCCGACCGCCCTCACCAACGTCGCCCTCGAGCCGGGGAAGTACCTCGTCGTGAGCCCGACCGGCTTCCCGCCCAAGTTCTCCGCAACCCTCGCCGCTGAGCTCGAGGTCGGCTGACGAGGGCGCTCACCCGCCCCAGATGTCCTCCACGAAACGGTCGGCGGTGCGCAGACCGCTGAGCCACGCCGTGGCGTCGGCCTCGCCGGCCCCGGTCCGGTCGAGCATGGCGTCCTGCACGTATCCGGCCCGGAGAGTTCGGGGTCGCGGGAGAACGCGGTCTCCACGTGCACCACGCCCTGCTCCTGGTAGTCGCGCAGCTCGTCGGAATAGAGCTGGTCGGAGTCGCGGGTACGGCACCCGAAGAACAGCAGCGACGGGCCGATCGGCACGCCCTGGCCAAGCAACGCCGCCCGCTCCTGCAGGAAACCGCGGAACGGTGCGAGCCCGGTCCCCGCTCCCACCATGATCATCGGGAGGTGGGGGTTCTCGGGCGGCCGGAAGGCGATGGTGGGCGGGCGGACGAACACGAACAGGGTGCCAACTCGGGACGGCAGCGCTACTCCGCGAAGGGCAGCGCACACGCCGGGAACGCCTCGAGCAGGTCCAACACCGATCGGCGGGCCGTGAAGACCTCCCGCTGGTAGCGCTCCTGCGACGCCTCGTCGTCCCCGACCAACGCCCGCAGTTCGGCCTGCCCCTCGGTGTCGTCGGTGTAGCGGGCCATCGTGGCGATGTCGGTGCGCGTCGCGACGTCCTGCAGCTCCACGCAACTGCCCAGCACCCCGAGCAGCGGGGCCGGCTCGTCGATCGGCAGATGGGTGTGGGCGCCGCTGTGGGGAACGATCGTGACGTACTGCCCGGCGTCGAGCCCGAACCGGGTCATGACCCGTCGGATGAGATCGATGCTGTTGCGGGGCAGCACCCCGAGGTGATCACCCGCCCGGTAGGACGCGCCTGCCGGCAGCATGATCTCGAGGTGTCGGGTGGACCGCTCGGGTGGCTTGCCCTGGCCGGATGTTGTGGTCCGGCAGTCCCTCGCCGGTCTTCTTGTCGACGCCGGTGAGCATGCGGCCGAGCAGGTCGGTGTTGTCCGCGGCGTCGCCCTGGGCGCGCCGTTCGACGACGAGCCGGCCGACCAGCTCGTCCATGTAGGTCTCGTCCTCCTCCTTCCGGCGCTGCGCGCGGACCTTCAGCCGGGTATGGATCGGCAGCTGGCGGGCGCGGGCCTGGGACTCGGACAGGCTCCGCATCATCGCCTCGATGAAGGTGTGCTGGGCTCAGATGCACACCGTCGCGCCACCGGTCCGCCCGGACATCCACCGAAAGGTGGAGACGGGGAGGAAACGGTCGTCAGCCCTCCGCGGAGGGGCGATCTCCGAGGACCGCGCGCTGCCGGTCCTTGCGCGCGACGCCGCCCGAACCCGTGAAGACCTCCGCTGCTACCCGGCCGCGCCCGCGAGCCGGCACCCGGATCCGCGCAAGCGGCGCCCCGCGATGCGGGCCGGTCAGATGCGGCGGGCGTTGTGGAACGGGCGGCGACCCATGTCGCTGATCTTCACCGGCTCGCCGGACGTGCTCGCGTGCACGATCTTGCCGTCGCCGATGTAGATACCGACGTGGCTGACCGGGCTGTAGAAGAACACCAGATCACCCGGCCGCAGGTCACCACGGCTCACCGGGGTGCCGACCCTGGACTGGGCCGCGGAGGTGCGCGGCATGCTCACGCCGGCCTTCTTGAACGCCGACATCACCAAGCCGGAGCAGTCGAAGGCGTTGGGGCCCGCGGCGCCGTACCGGTAGGGCTTGCCGATGGCGGCCTTGGCGAACGCCAGCGCCTTGACGCCGCTCGAGCTGCCGACGGCGGCAGTGCCCGTGACAGCGGCGGCCTTCGCGGCCGCCTCCTTCTTCGCGGCCTTCGCGGCCGCCTCCTTCTCGCGGCCTCCTTCGCTGCGGCGGCCTCGTTCGCTGCTGCGGCCTTCGCTGCTGCTGCGGCTTCTGCCTTCGCCGCCGCCTTCTCTGCCTCCTCGGCGGCGGCAACGGTCGCCGCCTCGGGCGCGACAGAGGCCGACGCGCTCTCGGTTGCCGTGGACGCGGCCGGGGCGGGCGTCGGAACCGGGGCGGCGACGGGGGAGGACAGGGCACTGGCGGCCAGGTCCGCGCCGGTGACCGCGGCGGGCGGCTCGACGTTCGCCTCATCCGTGCCGGGCAGCGAGAACGCGGCGGCCGCGGCGGCGGGAGCGGTGGCCAGCTGGACGTCGGGCTGTCCGGGGGTCGGCTGCGCCATCGGACCGGCGGCGGCGATAGCCGCTGTCACGCCGAGCGCCCCGGCCGAGACCGCGGCGATCATCGTGCGCCGGGACTGCGCCGACGGCATGCTCGGCATCGCCAGTGCCGGCAGCGCGAATCCGGGAAGCGAGCCCCCCGCGAGTGCCGGGACGGCGAACGCGGGGCGGATGGCGGCGTGCCGGCGTCCTGACGGGCGGGCGGCATCGAGACCGCTGGTGAGGCGGCTGATGAGATCCGACGCCCGTACGGAGCCGGTGTCTGCAGCGCGATGCCTCGAACGATGTTCGGCCATAACAGGTAGTCCTCACGCCTTCGCGGCCTGGGGACACCGCGCTCCTGCCTTCGATGCTGGTGGCGCCGGGGGGAATGTCGGCTGGCAGGACGAGACGGCCGACCCGGCACCGGTCGGTCCGGGGGAGCACCGACCAGCAACGGGAACGGTAATCAAACCGTGACGGGAAGTCGCGCAACCTGGCCGATGCTGCGGTGACCGGTGTCGCGTGAACGACAACGAACAGGTCACGCCCGCTCGTCCTCCGGTGAGCTGCGGCCCGCTGAGACGAAGAGACCCTGCCCGTCGGTGAACGTCACGCGGCGGGTCGGCCGGGT
Organism: uncultured Actinomycetota bacterium; assembly: GCA_963841985.1. Classification (GTDB taxonomy): domain Bacteria; phylum Actinomycetota; class Actinomycetes; order Mycobacteriales; family Pseudonocardiaceae; genus Pseudonocardia. The sequence goes on along the minus strand of CAWJFD010000021.1, from coordinate 169,541 downwards.
GTCGGGCACACGGTCGGTCACGCTGGGTTCCGGATATCACTCATTCGGGCGTAGGGTCGCAACGCATTCTCGGCAGGGTGAAGAACCAGGCTGATCGTCGCTCACCGCACGAGCTCGCTGGGAGGCCGTAGGGATGGCGCGCACGATGCGGTGGGTCCGACCGCGCAGCGGATCGGGCATCGCCTTGGTCATATTCCTGGTCGTACTGCCGGGGCTGGCCGGCTGCTCGTCGCCCGCTCCGCCGCCTCCGCCTGCTGCTCAGGCCGACGGTGCCGGTCCGGGGGCAGCGCCGGCCTCGCCACCTGCTCCGGGAGCCCCCGGCCAGCCCGGCGCCGCCACCCCGGGGCCGGAGTCGCCGTCGGACACGGCGCTGCGGCTGGAGGCGCTGCTCGGCCAACACTCGGTGCTGGCCGTGGACATGATGCGCGGCAGGTTGCGCAACGACGAGGACTTCGCGCAGGCGGCGAACGTGGCCGTCGGTCAGAACAGCGACGAACTGGCCAAGCTGGTCGGGACGCTGTTCGGCGCGGAAGCGGCGAGCCGGTTCCAGAGCCTGTGGGCGGATCACGTCACCGCGCTGTTCAACTACTCGCGCGGATTGGCCACGAACGACACCGCCGTCCGGGACGAGGCCAAGGCCAAGCTGATCGGCTTCGAGACCGATCTGGCCGACTTCTTCGCCGCCGCGTCGCAGGGACGGCTGGATCCGGGAGCGGCTCGCTCGGCGGTGATCATCCACGTCGATCATCTGCTGCAGCAGGCCGACGCGTACGCGGCGAAGGACTACGCGCGGGCCAACGACGCGTACCGCGAGAGCTACCGGCACACCTTCGAGCTCGGGCACACGCTCGCCGCCACCCTGCTTCCGCCCGATCAGGCGGCCGAGATGGACACCCCGGCCTGGAAGTTGCGCTCGGAGCTGACCAGGCTGCTCGGTGAGCACGTGGGGCTGGCGCTGGGCGCCCTGCGGGCCGGCGCGACCAACAGTCCCGACTTCCCCGCGGCGGTGGACGCGCTCAACGGCAACACGACCGACGTCACGGCGGCCGTGGGCAGCCTGTTCGGCGAACCGGCCGCATCGCAGTTCATGACGTTGTGGGCCGACCATCTCGACCAGCTCGGGACGTATGCCGCCGACGTCGGAGCCAAGAAGGAGAACCGCCGCGACGCGGTGCAGGGCGAGCTGCGCGACTGGCAACTGCGCTTCGCGATGTTCATCGACACCGCCACCGGCAGCAGGGCGGCTGCGCCCGATATCGCCTCGGCGCTGCGCGATCTCGACGACCTGCTCATGCGGCAGGTGGACGCTTTCGCGGCCCGGGACTTCCAACAGGCCCAGGAACTGGCCAACCAGACCTATCCACAGGTGTTCGGGCTCGCGCGGAACATGGCCGACGCCTTCGGAGCGACGGTCGAGGCCAAGATGCCCCGGGGTGGTGCCCAGACCGGCGGCGGCGGGATGGCCGGCGCGCTCATCGCCCCGCCACCCGCACCGGTCCCGCCACCCGCACCGGCGCCGCCACCCGCACCGGCACCGGCGCCGGGGCCGCCACCCGCACCGGCTGCCCCGCCCGCACCGGTCCTGGTGCCGCCGCCACCACCGGCCGCTGTGCCCTTCCGGTCGGTGCGGACCTACCACGAAGTGGCGCCGCCGGTCCGGCTGCGGATCCCGGCGGTGCGGATCGACACCCCGCTGCTGCGGCTCGGCCGGGCCGCGGACCAGACCGTCCAGGTACCGTCCGATTTCGGTGTCGCGGGCTGGTTCGCCGACGGACCGCGGCCCGGCCAGGCCGGGCCTGCGGTGCTCCTCGGCCATGTCGACTCGCGGAGCGGCCCCGGTGTCTTCTTCCCGCTGGCCGGACTGACGCCGGGGGCCGAGGTGCAGGTGGATCGCGAAGACGGCAGCACCGTGTCGTTCCGGGTGACCAGCGTGCTGAGTGTCCCGAAGACCGGGTTCCCCACCGAGTCGGTGTACGGGCCCACCCTGCAGCCGTCGCTGCGGCTCGTGACGTGCGGTGGCTCGTTCGACCACGCAGCCGGGAGTTATCGCGACAATGTCATCGTCTCCGCCGACCCGGTGGCGTAGCGGGCCGGCACAGCCCGCGGCGCTGCTCGTTCTGGTGACGCTGGCGCTGTGGGGGCCGGCGCTGTGGGGGCCGGCACTGGGGGGAGCACCCGGTGCCGAGCGCAGCCGCCGCTGGTGGCCGTGCCGGCCGGAACGGCGACTGGGCAGGAGCGGCTGGTCGTGCAGGTGCCCGATGGCATCGTCGGACCGATCCGGCCCGAGGCCTTCTCCGCGTCGGTGGACGGCGTGCCCCAACCGGCTCGAGCCGAACCCGTGCTGTCGGACCGGCTGGCGATGGCGATCGTCGTCGACGCCTCCGCCGGTGGCGCCTCGGTTCTGTCGGCCGGCCTCAGCGGTGCAGCGAACCTGGTGCTCGCGGCACCGACATCGGCCCGCAGCACGCTCGTCACCGACAGCACGCCGCCCACCGTCGCGGTGCCGTGGCCGTCCGGACAAGTGGACATCCTGCGTGGACTCAGTGCCGTGCGGTCCGGCGGGGACCGCAGCACAGCGGCCGCCCTCGAGCTGGCCGTCGCCCAGCTGCCGGCCGAATCGACGGATCCGCGGATCGTCGTGCTGTACACCGGTGCGCCCGACGTCGGTGGCGAGCCGGCCCCGGCGATCGCCGAGCGGCTGCGCGCGGCAGGGGTGCTGCTGGCGGTGGTCGACACGGTCGCCGGCACACCGGCCGGAGAGGCGGCATCGGAGTTCTGGGCGACGGTCGCCGCGGGCACCGGCGGGGTGGCCGTGGCCACCGAGCCCACGGACGTCATCGGGGCGTTCGACCGGGTGGCATCCGCGCTGGACACGCGTTACCTGTTGACGATCCCGATGCCCACCCGGTTTCCGAACACCGTCGCGGTGCGGGTGGAGACCGACAGCGGACCGCTGGCCACCGATGTCACGATCGCGGCCGCGACGCCGGCGCCCGCCGGCCGCGGCCCGAGCGCCCCGATCGTGGTGGCGATCATCGCGGTCGTCGTCGTCGGGGCGGCAAGCATGATCGCGCTGATCCGCAGGCGGGCCGGCCGCGACCGCGGAGTCCCGCGTGCCCCCGACGAGGACGCCCGACCGGCGCCTGCCGACCAGATCTGGAGCATCCCGGACCGGATGGAGCCATCGGTCGAGCGCGAGGCGTTGCAGGCGGAGCTCGAGGCAACGCTGCACGTGGGCGGGCCGGTATGGCTGCGGCCCCGTGACGAAGGAGCCGGTTCGGGGTCGACCACCGCGATGATCGATTTCGCGCACCGGCACCGCGACCGCTACGACATCGCCTGGTGGATCCCGGCTCTGGACCCGGACCTGATCCCGGACCGGTTGGCGGAGCTCGCCGTGACCCTCGAGCTGGCCACCGCCACCGACACGGCGGATCAGGCGACCACCACGCTGCTCGAGGCGCTGCGGCGCCGGCACCGCTGGCTGCTGGTCTTCGACGACGCCCAGCGCCCGCGGGAGGTGGCCCGGTACCTGCCCGGCGCACCCGGTGACGTTCTGATCGCCTCGTCGGACCCGGGGTGGCGCGTACTTGCCACCCCGGTGACGGTACCGGCATTCACCCGCGCGGAATCGGTGTCCCTGCTGCGATCGCGGCGCCCGGATGTGGCCACCGAGCCTGCGGAGCAGATCGCCGCCACCCTCGGCGACGAGCCGCTGGCGGTCGGCCCGGCGGCCGCGTTGCTCTCCGACACCGGCATGGACCTCGACACCTTCCGCAGCCTGCTGCCCGACCGGTCGGCCGACGCCCCGGACGGCGGAAAAGCGGAAGCCGTATGGACCGTCACCCTCGACCGGCTCACGGCCGACGACCCGCAGGCCACGGCGCTGCTGACCCTCGTGGCCTGGTTGGGTCCCGCACCGCTACCCCTTTCCCTGGTCACCGAGAACCCGCACAAGCTCCCCGAGCCGCTCGGTGCCGCGGCGCGGAACCCGGCCGAGCTCGCCGAACACACCGCCGTACTGCGTCGCCGCGGCCTGGCCCGGGTGACGGGGGACGACCTGCTGCTGCACCCGGTGCCGGCCGCCCTGCTCATGGCCCGCACGAGCCGGGACCATGCCGGCGAGGGCGGATGGGCGGCGATCGCCGTCCGCCTGCTGCGGGCCGCCGCGCCGGACCGGCCGGCTGCCGAGCCGCCCGGCTGGCCGACCTGGCGGCGACTGCTGCCGCACCTGCTCGCCGCGACCGACCCGGCCCGGCCGCTCGACGTCGTTGCGGACGACGTGGGCTGGCTGCTCGCCCAGGCCGGCGCCTACCTGGAGGCCCGCGGTCGATCGAAGGCCGCCAGTGCTCTGTTCGAGGACGCTCACCAGTTCGATGTCGGGGCTCGACTTCGCTCCTTCGGCGGCGAGCCGTCGCCTGCGCCTACGACCGAGGAAGAGCGCTGATCGGAACGCCCAGCTCGGCGGCGGTGTCCCGGATCGCGGCCCAGGTGTTCGCCGGCAACGGCACGCCCCCGGCGGTGCGAGCGGCCCGCACCCTGGCCTCGGGATCTCCCGGGGCCAGCACCGGGTCGGCGGCGTCGATCGGACGCGCCGACAGCACCCAGTCCAGGTAGTCGCGGCCGAGGCGTTCGAACGCGGCTGCGGTCCCGAGGTGGCCGGGGGAGAGGTAGATCGACAGCATGCCGTTGGTCAGCCAGCCGCCCCCGTCGGCCGGGCCGGCGCAGCCGCCTCCGGTGAGGGCCCCGGCGAGCAGCTCGCACATCAGCGCGAGCCCCGACCCCTTGTGCTCCCCGAACGCGCGCATGGCGCCGTCGCCGTTCGCCGGCGACCGCGGATCGAGGTCGCCGTAGTCCCCGTAGAGCACGTGCGGGTCGCCCGTGCGGCGCGCGTCGGGCCCGATCAGCGCGTCCGGCGGCAGCGCCGCGCCGCCGTAGGAGGCCACCTGCACCTTTCCCTCCGCGACGAGCGACGTGGCGAAGTCCAGCACGATCGGCCGCCCCGGGAGCGGCACTCCGATCGCGACCGGCGCGGTGGAGAACCGCCGCTCGACCGCGCCGAACGGGGCGACCAGCGGCGAGTTGGCCACGTTGACGAAATGGATCGAGATCAGGCCCGCGCCGACGGCGGTCTCGGCGTAGGCGCCGACCCGTCCGATGTGTCCGGCGTCCCGGAGCGCGACCACGCACGTGCCGTGCTCGCAGGCTCGCTCGACGCCCATGCTCACGGCCTGCGCCGCGACCGTCTGCCCGAAGCCTCGATTCCCGTCGAGCACCAGGAACGAGCCGCCGTCGGTGACGACGCTCGCATGCTGTCCGGCGCGGACGAAGCCGGCCTGCAACCACTCGATGTAGCGGGGGACACGGACCACGCCGTGGCTGTCGTGCCCGGTCAGGTTCGCGTCGACCAGGTCGGAGGCGATCCGTGCGGCCTCCTCGACGGCACACCCCGCGGCGGCGAAGACGTCCCGCACGGCCGCCGTGAGCACGTCGGCGGGGATCATCTGCACGTCCGGTTCCACGAGCGCATCCTGCCGCACCGGTCATAGGGTTCGGGTCATGGACCTTGGTGTCGGACTCCCCTCGACCATTCCCTCGGCCACCGGATCCGACGTGCTCAGCTGGGCGGGCGCGGCGGACGAAGCCGGATTCTCGAGCCTGGGCACGCTGGACCGCGTGGTCTTCGGCAACCACGAGACCATTCCCACCCTGGCCGCGGCGGCCGCCGTGACCAGCAGGATCCGGCTCACCACGGCGATCCTCATCGCGCCGTTCCGCGGCAACGGCACGCTACTGGCGAAGCAGTTGGCCACCATCGACAGCTTCTCCGGCGGTCGGCTCACGGTGGGCATCGCGGTCGGCGGTCGACCGGACGACTTCAGCGCGACCGGCTCCGACTTCGACGGCCGCGGCGCGGTCTTCGACGCCCAGCTCGCCGAGTTCCGGGAGGTCTGGGGAGGTGCATCGCGTGGCACGGCGGGAGCGATCGGACCTGGTCCGGTGCAGCCCGGTGGGCCGCCGTTGCTGATCGGCGGCATGGGCGCGGCGGCGATCAGGCGCACCGTGACCTACGGCGCCGGGTGGATCGCAGGCGGCGGCGGGCCGTCGATGTTCGCGCAGGCCACTGAGCGGGTGCGGCAGGCCTGGGCCGACGCGGGCCGTGACGGCGCCCCACGGCTCGCTGCCCTCGGTTACTACGCACTCGGCCCGGACGCGGACGCTCTCGCCTCGGACTACCTGCGCGACTACTACGCGTTCGCCGGACCGTACGCCGACCAGGTTGCGGCGAGCGCGCTCACGACGGAGACCGCGGTGCGCACGGCGATCAGTGAGTTCACCGAGGCGGGCTGCGACGAGCTGATCCTGTTCCCGTGCGCCGCGTCGACCGACCAGCTGCACCGCCTGGCCGACATCACGCGGGGCTGAGATCCCGCGCGGCCACATCGTCGAGATGCGGCAGCAGCACCACGCTCTCCTGCTCGTTCGGGTCGGTCCGGGCGATCACGGCGGTCAGCGGAACGGTGTCGCTGCGGTTCCCGGGCAGGTGTGGCACCCCGGCGGGGATGTAGACGAAGTCGCCTGCCGAGATCACGTCGTGCTGGGCCAGCCCGTCGCCCCACCACATCTCGCCCTCGCCCTGGATCACGTAGATCGCCGACTCGTGAGCCGCGTGCAGGTGGGCCTTGGCCCGGCGTCCAGGCGGGATCACCACCGTGTGCAGGCACAGCCCGCCCGCGCCGGTGCTCTCGGCGGACACGCCGGCCGAGTACGACAGGCCCTGTTGCCCGTCGTAGCCCCCGCCTGCCCGGATGACGCGGCACCGGCCGCCGTTCGTGATTTCCATGGTGTCCTCCGCTGAGGTTTGTCGACAGTGTCGAGCCTCATGGGAACCGAGCCGGCAGATGCCGGGCATCGGTAGCGGTTGCCCAGCTATCACCAGATCGGATCAGGCCGCTCCGTGGCGCGGCCGCGACGGTGGCACGACGGCGAGGGTCGGCCTGAGGGTGATGAGCTCGATCGCCACCCACCCGGATGGCAGGCTCGTCACGCCGATGTCGGGCACCGCCATGGCCGCGGCGATCCGCTTGGCCGCGGCCTCGACATCGGCCGGCAGCTGGCCCGACAGCAGCCGGACCGTGAACGTGGTGGGCGGGCCGAGGTCGATCTGCCCGATCCGCGGCACCGCCCTGGCCGGCCCGCTCGGCGGGTAGACCAGCCGACTCAGGCCGGCGCCCTCGCAGGCTTGCCGCCATCGCCACCTGATCTCCCCGGCGCGGAGCTTCTCGTCGGGTGTCGGGGTCCGGCCGAACCATCGCCGCAGGCGGAACGACCGGGAACGTGGGGTGATCATGGATGTCTCCTGTCGCGGTGGATTTCGTACTACTGGTGACTCCGCCGCGGCGAGCGTGATACATCGAGATCGAGCCGTACCGGTTCAGCGCCCCGGCGGGGTGAGGCGATAGACGGCGCCGGCGGCGTCGTCGGTGATGTAGATCGAGCCATCGGGGCCGAGCACGGCAGCCACCGGTCGTCCCCAACGGGACCCGTCCGGTTGCTGGAAGCCGCCGACCAGCGTCTGCTGAGGGCCGAGACCGCCGTCGACCAACGGGAAGAACGACACCTCGGGTGGGCGCGGTGGGTTGCGGTTCCAGGATCCGTGGACCCCGACCAGCGCGCCTCGGGTGTACGGCTCCGGTAGACCACCGGTGCCGGTACCGTCGACGAAGCTCAGCCCCAGCGGGGCGGAGTGGGCACCGAGACTCTGCTCGACCGGGGCCAGCGCCGCACAGTCGAGCTTGCGGCCGTCGGCGTTGGTCTGGGCGTCGCGCACGAAGGGCGGACGCGTGAGGTTCTGCCGGCTGCCGGCGACTCCGGGCTCGACGTCGGGATCGGGCTCGCAGTAGGGCCAGCCCAGATCCCGGCCGGGGGTGAGCCGGGACATGGCTTCCGCCGGATGGTCGTCGACGTAGTCCGGGATCACCTCACCGAACGACGATCCGGCATCGCCGGTGTAGGGGCGGTCGAAGGGGTAGGCGATGTTGTCGCGGTTGTTGACCGCGGTCCACACCGAGCCGTCGGGGGCAACCGCGAGCCCGGTGCCGTTCCGCACGCCCTGCGCGAAGAGCTGCGGCGGCCCACCACCCGGCGGAACGCGCTGGACGGACGCCCGCTCCGGCGTCGCGTCGCGGTCCTCGGCCGAGATGTTGCCGGTGGACCCGATCGAGAAGTAGACCGCGCCGTCGCCGCCGACCGCCACGCTCTTCAAGGCGTGCGCGTAGGCCCCTCCCAGGTCGGCGCTCTTGGCGTCCGGCAGCGCGCCTGCCACGATGCGTGGCCCGGTCACCGCTCCGGCGGCGTAGTCGTACGCCACGACCTGGTCGCTCTCGGCGACGTAGAGCGTGGAGCCGGCGAAGGCCAGTCCGTGGGGTTGCTCGAGGCCGTCCAGCAAGATCGTGCTGGTGGGCGCGCCCGCGCCGTTCGGGGCGAGCCGCACGACCTGGCCGGTGGCGGGCAGCGAGACCAGCAGCGCCCCGTCGGGTGTCCATGCGGCGAGGCGCGCCTTGGGCACCCGTGCCCAGACCGAGATCGTCCAGCCGGCAGGGATGAGCGCCTCGCGCGTGACGTCGAACGGCGCGGCGGCGGCATCAGGCGCGACCGCGACGACGCTCGGCACCAGTTCCGCCGATCTCGCCGCCGTCGGGGCAGCGACCGGGGGAGCGTCGGATCGGATCGGGGCGGGGCCGGCACAGCCTGCGGTGACGATCATCGCGATGGAGCCGATGATCAGCCGGCGGATGGTGGAGTCAACTGGCACGAGCCCGATTCTGGCGGATCGACCACCGTTCAGCAGACGATGTTGGTATCGAAGCCGTCCGTGACGAACTGGACCATGGTCGTCGGGCCGCCGGTGAAGCTGGTGGTGCACTTGCCGCTAGTCGCTCCGCCGCCGCTCGCGATCCACAGCGGCGCATCGTGCAACGGAAAATCCGGGACGACGTGGGGCTGCCACGCCGCGACGTACGTCGCGGCCGACGAGGCACCGTAGCCGCCGGTGATCCGCTTCCACTGGTAGCCGGTGGAGTACAGGCCCACCTTCCCCACGCCGTGGCTGCGCAGGTAGTCGTACATGCCCTGCAGGAGGGCGGTGTTGGACACGCCGTCGCCGTTCCAGGTGTTGGCGGTTTCCACATCCAGCCACCAGGTGTGTCCCAGCACCCCCTGACCGAGTTTCCTTCCGGTGGCCAACGCGTCCTTCGCGGCGTGCCAGCCGTAGTCGTAGGCGCAGCCGGGATCCTTCGTGGAGCTGCTGTCCCGGCAGAGGGCCGGGTCGCTGCTGCCCGAGAGCGGCCAGTAGTAGTCACTGCTCGGGGCCGGATTGCCGGTGTTCACGTAGATCGCTGCGCCAGCGGGTCGCCCGGCGGCCCACTGGTACTGGGCGTTCAGACAGGGGTTGGTGGAGAACGGCCGGCCCTGGTTGAGCCCGACGATGCCGAACGTGCTGCTCTCGGGCAGCACGCCACCGCACTGCGGATGCGAGACGTCGTGTCCGGGGCCGGCCGCCGGGCCGGCCGCCCACGCGGGCGACACACCCCCGGCTGCCGCTGCCGCCGTCAACGCCACGACGACGATCGCCTTGCGCCACAACGACGTCCGCGTGTGCAGCATCTCGTCCCTCCGGTCGACGGCATTCGCGGTGATCGTGCCGCCTGGCCGTCCGGTACCGGGTGAGGCGCGCGGAACCCGTTCCGGTTTAACCCCTATCGCTGCCGTCCGCGGGGCCGGAGCCGGACGGCGGGCAGCGCCGGTGCGGGCAGCGGATCACCGGCGGAGCCGTGGACCTCGCCGAACCGCCCGGTGCCCACCGTCCACTCCTCGCGGGCGCCCACGATGTCGTCGTGGTCGCGGCCCACGAAGTTCCACCACATGACGATGTGTTCCTCGAACGGTTCGCCGCCGATGAGCAGCAGCCGCGACGGCCCGTCGGCGCGCAGCGTGAGATCGGAGCGACCGGTGCCGAGATAGAGCAACGGGCCGGCGGCCAGCGCGACGCCGTCCACCTCGGGTTCGCCCGCCAGTGTCAGCGCGGCGTACTCCCAGCCCTCCTGCAGCGGCAGTCGGACGTCCGCGCCGCTCGCGAGCACCGCTTCGGCGCCGACCATCGGGCTGTAGACCTGGGCGGGGGAGCGCAGCCCATCGAGGTCGCCCATCAGCACGGTGAGGGTGAGTCCGGTGTCGGTCAGCACCGGCAGCCGCGCGTGGTGCTCGAAATGCGGCGCGATCCGGCGATCCCGGTCCGGCAGCGCGGTCCACAGCTGCACCCCGTGCAGGAGCGGTGAATGGTCGGCTGGGCTCTCCTCGGAGTGCGAGATGCCGTGTCCGGCGGTCATCAGGTTCAGCTGGCCCGGTGTGATCAGCTGCTGGCTGCCGACGCTGTCCCGGTGCATCACCTCGCCCGCGACCAGCCAGCTGACCGTCTGCAGGCCGGTGTGCGGGTGCGGCGGCACCTGCATGCCGGCCGACCCGACGACGTCGGCCGGCCCGAAGAGGTCGAGGAAGCACCAGGGGCCGACCATCCGCCGGTCCCGGTTGGGGAGGGTACGGGTGACGGTCATCGCGCGCGGCCCGCCGAGCGCGACGGTGTGCCCGAACTGCAGCTCACGGACCGGCTCCACGGCGACCGACGCCCGTCCGCCACAGGACGTTTCCTGGGGGCTGCGTTCGAGATTGCTCATCGGCCGGAGATTACGCCGCGCCGGTGGCCGCTGTCGGACGATCGGAGTGACTCGAGTGCATTCGCGGCAGGCGCGGACGAGACGGCCCACGCCGATGTATCAGCGAGTGCGCGCCTTCCCTCTCTTGACCATGACCGCGGCCATGATGTCACGATGATCGCGATCAGGGGTCGGTTGCTGCCGATGGCCGACGACGGCCCGGATCCGGTCGTCGACGGCACGGTGTGGGTCGACGAGGACGGGTTCATCGCCGCGGTGACGCGGGACGGCGAAGCGCCGCCGCCCGGACTCGCCGGTGCGCCGGTCGTCGACGTGGGCGACTCCCTGGTCCTGCCCGGGCTCATCGACCTGCACAACCATCTCGCCTACAACACGTTGCCGCTCTGGACGGTGCCGGGCCGGACCGAGCCGTTCCGCCACCACAACAGCTGGCCGCGGGCGGCCAACTACGCACCGCAGGTGACCTGGCCTGCGTACGCGTTCATCACGGCCTGTCCCCAGGAGCTGCTGGCCAGGGTCGAGGTCACCGCGCTCGTCGGAGGCACCACGACCATCCAGGGCTCGCCGCCGAAGAACCGGCCCCGCAACGGCTGGCTGGTGCGCAACGCCGAGGACGAGACGTTCGGGCTGCCCGGGGGAGCCGCGTTCGTCTTCGCATCGGTGCTCACACTCGACGACCAGTTGCTGGCCGAGCGGGCGACCGCGATGACCGACGGGTCGACGTTCATCTACCACTGCGCGGAGGGCGCTCGCGACAGCGTCGTGACCGCGGAGTTCGCGTCCGCTCGCGCGGCGGGCTGCCTGCAGGAGCGGTTCGTCGCGGTGCACGCCAACGCGGTCCGGGCGGCCGAGTTCGCCGGCTGGGCGTCGCCGGGAGCCGTCGTGTGGTCGCCGTTCTCGAACCTCTGGCTCTACGGCGCGACCACCGACGTGCCGGCAGCACGGGCGAACGGCATCCGGGTCTGCCTCGGCTCCGACTGGGCGCCGTCGGGCACCAAACACGTGCTCGGTGAGCTCAAGGCGGCCCGGCTGGTCGCCGACGCCGAGGGCTGGGGGCTCGACGACGCCGACCTGGTGCGCATGGTGACGAGCACCCCGGGTGACGTGTTGACCCGCTCGTGGCCGCGACAGGTCGGGAGGCTGGTCCCCGGTGCGCTCGCCGACGTGCTGGTGCTGCGCGCCGCCGCGGGCGCCGATCCGTTCGCGGCGGTGGTCGGTGCGACCGAGGCCGACGTCGAGCTGGTGCTGGTGGAGGGCGTGCCGCGCTACGGCGCGGCGGCGAGCATGGAGCAGTCGGGCGCCGCCGGGGTGAGCCCGCTGGTCGTGGCGGGGCGGGAGCGGCTGCTGGCGCTGCCCCGCCCGGACGATGCGGCAGCCGGGTGGGACTGGAGCGAGGTGCTGGCCCGGATGGAGCAGGTCCGCGCCGATCCGGCCGGCGAGATCGCGCTGGCGCAGGAGCGGGCGGCCGCGTTCGCCGGCCCGGTGGACGCGGCGGACGCTCCGCTGCGGCTGCGGCTGGACATGCCGACCGGCGTCGGACCGACCGCCGGGTTGCCGACGGATCTGGACGAGGTCGTGGTGCCGCCGCTCGCGAGCCTGACCCACGACGACGCGTGGCTGGACGCCGTGGCCGCCGGCGGTTTCCACGACGGCCTGCTGGCCGGCCTGGATCACTGGTACCGGCCGTGATCAGCGCACCCGCGGTGGCAGCGGCCCAGCGCGGAGTTCCGCTGTCGGCGGCTCTCGTCGCACCGGCCAGGGACGACGGCGGCCCGGTGGAGCTGGACGGATCGCAACGTCAGCAGGTGCTCGACGTGCTGATCGAGGTGCTCGGTGGTGCCTACGCCCACCTGCCGGCGAAGCGGGCGGCGTACGCCGTGGACCCGGTGCAGGCGCTCGTTCTGCTCCGCCGCCGGGCCGGCGGGCTGAGCGACGCGGACTTCCACCTGTCCGTGACGGGGATCGTGACCGGCCTGCGTGATGCGCACACCCGGTACATCGGCCCGTCGGTGTTGCGGGGGAAGGTGGCCGCCCTGCCCTTCCTCGTGGAGCAGTACGGACCAGGGGCCGATCCGAGCTACCTGGTGACCAAGGTCGCGCCCGACGTCGCGGCGCTGGACCCCGACTTCGTGCCCGGGGTGCGGCCCACGTGGTGGAACGGGGTGCCGTTCGGCCGGGCCGTGGAGATCTACGCCGACCGGGAGACCGGGGGCCGCCCCGATGCCCGGCGGGCGCGGGCGCTGGAGTCGCTGACCTTCAGAGCGCTCGACTACGGGCCGCCACCGGACGAGCAGTGGGTGATCCTCGGCTACCGGACCCGGCGGCGGGCGCAGCGTGAGTTGCGGCTGCCGTGGCGGGTACTCGCCCCGGGCGCCGCGGCCGACGCGGTGGAGCTGTCCACCGATGTCGCGGCCGGCCGCCGGATGGCCGTCGACCCCGGCGCGGAGGCGGTACGCCGGGCCAAGAAGCTGCTGTTCGCCGCGGGGATGTGGGCGGCGGACCGGGAGCCCGACCCCGCGGCGAGGGCGGTACTCCCGCGGACCGCCCCCGGCCAGCCGGCCGGTGACGTGATCGAGACCCCGCTGCAGGACTTCCTGACCGCCCGGGTGGTCAGGGTCGGTCGGCGCCGGTTGGGCTACCTGCGGATCTGGTCGTTCGGGGTGCACCACGTCGACGGCTTCCTCGACGAGGTGAGCAGGCTGCTCGACCTGCTGCCGCCGACCGGGCTGATCGTCGACCTGCGCGGCAATCCGGGGGGACAGGTATGGGCGGCCGAGCAGCTCTTGCAGCTGTTCGGCGGCCGACCGGTGGTGCCGACCCGATTCTCGCTGCTCGCCTCGCCGCTGACCAGGGCGATGGCCCGCAGCGACTTCAACCAGCTGGAGCTGGCCGAATGGCGACCGTCGCTGGAGGACGCCACCGCCACCGGTGAGCTGTGGTCGCAGCCACGACCGTTGACCCCACCGGAGTCGTGCCGAGACCGCGGCCGGCGCTATCCCGGCCCGGCGGTGGCGGTGGTCGACCCGAACACGTACTCGTCGGGTGACCTGTTCGCGGCCGGCTGGGTGGACAACGCCATCGGGCCGCTGATCACCGTCGGACAGGCCACCGGGGCGGGTGGTGCGAACGTGTGGACCGCCCACCAGCTGCAGGACGCGCTGTCCGACACCGCGTACAGCCTGCGGCCGATGCCGGCCGGCGCCTCGTTCACGCTGGCCATCCGGCGGGCGATCCGGTCCGGTCTCGGCGACGGGATCCCGCTCGAGGACCTCGGCGTGAGCGGGACTCCCGCCAGCAGGTACGCCATGACCGAGCGGGATCTCCTGGAGAGCAACCGCGACCTGCTGGCGTTCTGCGCCGACGTGCTGGCCGACCTGCCGGCCGTACCTTGACCGCCTTGGAGGGGCACCATGTCAGAGTTCGATCCCGGGCCGCCGCCCGCGGTGCTGGCGCACCTGGACGCCATGCCCAGCTACGCCGCGTTCCGTGAACTGTTCTGGTACGACTGGGGGCCGGTCCTGTACCGCGGCCGCCTGGACGGCAGCGCTCGGCTGCTGTGCGTGGCGTCCGATCCCGGCCCGACCGAGCGCATCGCCTGCCGGACGCTGGTCGGCGACGCCGGGCAACGCGTGCAGGGATTTCTGCGCAAGCTCGGGCTGACCCGGCATTACCTCGCTGTCAACGCCTTCGCCTACGCCCTCCGGCCATCCATGGCGAGCGATGCCCGGCCGTTGCTGGAACAACCCGAGCACCGGCAGTGGTGGGCAGGTGTGCTGGAGGCGGCCATCGGCCCCGACCTGCAGGCGGTGGTGGCGTTCGGCGCCCAGGCCCAGCGGGCCGTGGAGCTGTGGGAAGGTCGCCCCGCGGTGCCGCTGCACGAGATACCGCACCCGTCCAGTCGTGATCCGGAGCGGCTGGCCGCTGAGTGGGGTGACGCGATCACGACGCTCCGCGGCGTGATCACCCCTGATGCCGACGGCGATCCGACAGAGCCCAACTACGGAGTGGAGCTCGCGGAAGCGCGACTACGCCCGGATCCCGGCCGGTGATCTGCCCTACGGGCTGCCGACCTGGTTCGGCGACGACGCGTGGGGCCGAGGGGCCCAGCCGCGCCACAACAACAGCGTGTCGCGGCCGGCCACGGATCCGCTGCACACCCTGGTCTGGCAGGCGCCGCTCGACCAAGACTGAGCCGGCGCCGGACGGTGGGAACGACTCCGTCCACCGGAGCAGCGGCCGGGTCCAGTGTGACGCGGACCCGGCCGCCGGTCACGCGGCGACGGTGTCGTCGCTGTGCTCGTACCGCGCCCGGCCCCCTGGCGCGAACGAAATGACGTCGGGGGAGTCGGCGGATCGGGTCCAGGTCGGCATGGCGACCAGGACGACCCTGACCCACTCGGCGGGCAGCTGCTGCACCCGGATCCCGGCCACGGACATCGCCTCGGCGATGCGGGGCCCGGCCGCCTCGACGTCGCTGGCCAGCTGGCCGGGCTGCAGCCGGACGGTGAACGTGGTCGGCGGCCCCAGCTCGACCCGGCCGATCATCGGGATCGACATCGCCGGTCCGGTGGGGGTGTAGACGAACCGCCCGAGCCCGCTGACCTCGCAGGCCTGGCGCCACTGCCACTTGATGTTCCCGATGCGCTGGGCGTCGTCGAAGGAGTGCTCCCGCTGCCGGGTGCGCTCCCGGATTTCCGTCGGGCTGAATCGCCGCCACAGTCGACCGGCCAGATTTGGACGCTCATCCGAACGGTTCTCGAAAGGATCGGCGCGGTGGGTAGACATTCCGGGCCTCCTGCTCTGTCGGGTTTCTTTCTTCGACCGAACAACAGTCGCAGTCGCAGTGGCGCCGAACCATGGTGTATTCCCCTGATTCGCGGCCGCGACCCCCGGCCTGACATAGGGAAAACCCGCCCCTTGCGGAGCGGGTTTCCCCAGGTGACCGTCGGCGGACTGCCGCTCAGCGGAGCAAGGACCTCGTGATGGGGGCGTCGCTGAACACGATGCAGGCGACGACGGGCTTGCTGGCCCACGTCGCGGCGTCGGCCGGGAAGAGTCGGCCGGGTGCCAGGGTCGGATCCCCGAACGCGTTGGGGTCGAGTTTGGCCTGGAACTCGTTGTTGCAGTCGGCGTCAGCCTTCGTGTCCGGCACTCCGGAGGCGGCCTCGGCCGGCGAGTAGGAGATCTTGGCGATGACCTGGTCGGTGTGCGGGACCGTGCACGCGACGGCCTCGACCGAGCTGATCGGCTGCGTCTCACCTGGTGGCGGCGGCGCCTGCGTGGTGTTGTAGCAGTCGCCGGGCTGCAGATCGAACACCGACAGCGTGCCGGGTTGGGCGATCGCGCCGGAGTCCGGCACCCGCACGGGCTCCGGCTGCCGGCCGACCAGCACGGCCGCGATCACGAGGCCGGCGATGGCGAGCAGCACCAGCTTGAGCACCAACCGACGTTTCCGGGGCCGCGGCGCGGCGGCCTGAGACGGGGGAGGGGCGGGATACCGCGAGTCGGGTCGGGTGGGATAGGGCAACTGGTCGGTCCGGGATTGCCCTGGGTAGGGCTGGTGCCCCGAAAAGGGCTCGCCGGGGTTAGGCCCACCGGGGTAAGGCTGTCCCGGGTACGGTTGCCCGGGGTACTGCTGATCGGAATACGTCGCCCCGTATGAGGGCTGGCCCGGATTCGTCGGTTGCGGGTGCAGGGGCTGGCTCATGTCCGCTCCTCGAGATGGACGGAATCTCGGCGAGGGCCGGAACGGCGAGCCGGCCATCACTTTTGTCCACTCGAGGATGCCGATACCCCGCCGGTCGATACATCGTGCTTTCCCCCCAAGAATGGGGGTATTCCCTACCTGTCAGACGAGGCCGTGGATCACCCAGAAGGCGAGCGCGGCCACGAGGGCCGCCATCGGCATCGTGAGAACCCAGGCGATGACGATGTTGCCGGCGACGCCCCAACGCACCGAGCTGAGCCGTCTGGTGGCTCCCACCCCGAGGATCGACGAGGTGATGGTCTGGGTGGTGGAGATGGGGGCGGCGAACACGAACGCCGTGGTGTAGAGCACCGCCGACGCCGTGGCCTCGGCGGCGAACCCACGCGGCGGATCGAGGTCGATGATGCGCCGCCCGAGAGTGCGCATGATCCGCCAGCCGCCGGCGTAGGTGCCAGCCGAGAGCGACCCCGCGGCCAGTAGCACCACCCACCACGGGATGTCGAAGCCCTCGTGGAAACCGCCCACCACGAGCGCGAGCACGATCACGCCCATGGTCTTCTGCGCGTCCTGCAACCCGTGACCGAGAGCCATGGCCGCCGCTGAGATGGTCTGCGCGTACCGAAAGTTGCGGGTCAGCCTGGTCGGTTGACCCTTCCGGAAGATCCACAGCAGCGCCAGCATGAACAACGCGGCCAGCACGAAACCGACGACGGGGGAGAGCACCATCGGGATCAGGACCTTGTCGATCACCCCGCTCCACTGCACCCCTCCCGAGGAGGCGAGCGCGGCGCCGACGAGGCCGCCGATGAGCGCGTGGGACGACGAGGAGGGCATCCCGACGTACCAGGTGACCAGGTTCCACACGATCGCGCCGATCAGCGCGGCCAGTACCACGACCAGGCCGGAGACGCCGTTCGGAGCCTCGATGATCCCGCTGCCCACGGTCGAGGCGACCTCGGTGCCGAGGAACGCGCCCACCAGGTTCATCACGGCCGCCATCAGCAGTGCCGTCCGTGGCGACAAGGCGCGGGTGGACACCGAGGTGGCGATGGCGTTGGCCGCATCGTGGAAGCCGTTGGTGTAGTCGAAGCCCAGCGCGACCACGATCACCACGATCACCGCGGCGAGCTCCACTCAGGCCTCCTTGACGGCGATGCTCTCGACCGTGGTCGCCACCGTCTCGAATGCGTCGGCCGCCTCCTCCAGGGTCTCGACGATCTCCTTCGTCTTCAGGATGGTGAGCACATCAGCCGGCGCCGAGGACTCAGGCGGGGCGAGCAGGTCGCCGAGCAACGACCGGTAGACGGCGTCCGCTTCCTCCTCCAGTGAGTTGACCTGGATCCAGTAGTCCTGCAGCTCGGCGATCTTCTCCAGCCGCGGCATGGCTTCAGCGGTGATCGCCGCGGCCCGGCGCAGCACCTCGACCTGCTCGGCGATTCCCGGCGGCAGGATGCCGAGCCGGTAGAGCACGATCCGGTCGGCGGCCTCCTCGATCGCATCGAGCACGTCGTCCAGCGCCGAGGCCAGCCGGTGGATGTCCTCCCGATCGAACGGCGTCACGAACGTCTTGTTCAGTTTGATCATGATTTCGTGCGTCAGCTCGTCGCCCGCGGTTTCGCAGTTCTTCACCCGCTCGGCCACCTGTGCCCGTCCGG
This sequence comes from uncultured Actinomycetota bacterium, assembly GCA_963841985.1. Lineage (GTDB taxonomy): Bacteria > Actinomycetota > Actinomycetes > Mycobacteriales > Pseudonocardiaceae > Pseudonocardia. The sequence goes on along the minus strand of CAWJFD010000021.1, from coordinate 151,446 downwards.
CGGGTTCGGCGGCGACGAGCTTGGCGAGCTCGTCGGCAGCGACCATGATGTTCTCCGCGGCCTGGGTGAACAGCGGATAGAAGCCTCGCTCGTGTGGCGTCAACCGGAAAGCCATCGATCCCCGTCTCCCACTCCGACCTGGTCTCAGGCCATTCGAGCATGCCAACCCCGCAGTCGTGACGGCACGGCCGGTACGGCGCTGTGACCGTATGGCCTCTCGCCGACACCACAGTGACCGGGTCTGCGAAACAAGGACCGGGGCCGGCCGGCGTGGTCGGCGCCCGGCCGGGATCATCCCTCGGGAATCGAGCGGACCTCGTCCAACCAGATCCGTGCCGACATGTCCGACGGTGCGCGCCAGTCACCCCGCGGCGACAGCGAACCACCAGCGGACACCTTGGGCCCGTTGGGCATAGCCGAACGCTTGAACTGGCTGAACGCGTAGAAGCGCTGCGCGAAAACCTCCAGCCAGCGCCGGATCTCGCCGAGCGAGTAGGTGGGCCGGCCATCGGGCGGAAACCCGACCGGCCAGTCCCCGCGCTCCGCGTCCTTCCAGGCGTGCCAGGCCAGAAAGGCGACCTTCGACGGTCGGAAGCCGTAGCGCAGCACCTGGAAGAGGGTGAAGTCCTGCAGCGAGTACGGCCCGACCTTCGCCTCGCTGCTCTGCACCAGCTCGTCCTCGCCGGTCGGCACCAGCTCCGGGGTGATCTCGGTGTCCAGGACGTCCAGGAGCACCTCGTCGGCCGCGTCGTCGAACTGTTTCGACGAGACCACCCAGCGGATCAGGTGCTGGATCAGGGTCTTGGGCACACCACCGTTGACGTTGTAGTGCGACATCTGGTCGCCCACGCCGTAGGTGGACCAGCCCAGCGCCAGCTCGGAGAGATCACCTGTACCGAGCACGATGCCGCCGCGCTGGTTGGCGATCCGGAACAGGTAGTCGGTGCGCAGCCCGGCCTGCACGTTCTCGAACGTCACGTCGTACAGCGGCTCGCCGCGCGAGAACGGATGGCCGAGCTCGGTGAGCATCAGCCGGGCTGTGGGGGTGATGTCGAGCTCGGCGAACGTGATGCCGAGTGCTTCGGCGAGCCGGTGGGCGTTGCCCTTGGTGCGAACCCCGGTGGCGAAGCCGGGAAGCGTGAAGCCGAGGATGTCGCCGCGCGGGCGGCCGAGCCGGTCCATCGCCTTGGCCGCGACGATGAGGGCGTGCGTGGAGTCCAGCCCGCCGGACACCCCGATCACGATCTTGGGCTGACCGATCGCGCGCAGCCGCTGTTCGAGGCCTGCGACCTGGATGCTGTACGCCTCGTAACAGTCCTGCTCCAGCCGGGTCTCGTCCGCAGGCACGAACGGGAACCGTTCGACCACCCGACGCAGGCCGAGATCCCCGTCCGGTGGATCCAGGCGGAACTCGATCCGGCGGAAGGCCTCGGTCCGGTCGGCGTGGTGGCGACGGTTGTCGTCGAAGGTGCCCATCCGCAGCCGCTCGGCGCGCAGCAGCTCCAGGTCGACGTCGGCGATCGAATGCCGCGCCTCCTGCGGGAAGCGGTCCGTCTCGGCCAGCAGCATTCCGTTCTCGTAGATCATCGTCTGGCCGTCCCACGCGAGGTCCGTGGTCGACTCGCCCGCGCCGGCCGCCGCGTAGAGGTAGGCCGCGAGGCAGCGTGAGGACGCCGACCGGCACAGCAGGTGCCGATCCTCCGCGCGGCCGACGGTGATCGGGCTGCCCGACAGGTTGGCCAGCACGGTCGCCCCGGCCAGCGCCGCTTCCGCGCTCGGCGGGATCGGCACCCACATGTCCTCGCAGATCTCGACGTGCAGCACGAAGCCGGGCAGGTCGGCGGCGGCGAAGAGCAGGTCGGGGCCGAACGGGACCTCGAAACCGGAGTCCGGATCGCCGATCCGGAGGGTTCCGCGGATGTCGTCGCCGGGTGCGGTCTGCCGGCGCTCGTAGAACTCCCGGTAGGTCGGCAGGTACGACTTCGGTGCGACGCCGAGTACCCGCCCCCGGTGCATGACGACCGCGGTGTTGTAGATGCGGTGTCGGTGGCGCAGCGGCGCGCCCACCACCAACACGGGCAGCAGGTCGGCCGAGGCCGCGACCAGCTCGAGCAGCGCTTCTTCCACCGACTCCAGCAGCGTGTCCTGCATGAGCAGGTCCTCGATCGAGTACCCGGACAGCGTCAGTTCGGGGAACACGGCAAGGCCCACGCCGTCGTCGTGACAGCTGCGGGCCGCCTGCAGTATCGCGTCGGCGTTCGCGGCCGGGACCCCGATCGATGTCGTGATCGTGCAGGCGGCGACCCGGAGGAAGCCGTGCCGGTAGGCCGAACGGAAATCCATCGCGCGCACGTGCTGCCCTTTCGGAGGCGGTCCTGGTCGCGAAGTCTGCCGGATGGGCACCGCGCCGGCCGCCGGGCCGGGCGCCCGGCTCGTCACCGACCTCCGATCAGCCAGGTGATCAGCCGGGCGTCGGCTCGTGACGATCACGGTCGGCGATGATCGCGGCTCGGCGTGCGGCCGTCAGGTAGTCCGGCGAACCCAGATCCATGGCGCCGTACCGATCCCCGGGCTCGACGCCGATCGCGCGCAGGAACGGTTCGCTGCGCTGCGAGAAGCTGCCACCGGCGAGACCGAACCACGCGGCCATGTCCTTCACCGTCATGTGGGTCGCGGCACGCGGATCGAACAGCATGTTCGCCTTGCCCACGATCCAGCAGACGGCCGCGGCCGCGGTGTCCGCCCGGCTGCGCCGCCGGAAGATCGCCGGATCGGCGGCGGCGGCACGGGTCAGCAGCCGGCGGCATGCGGTGCGGAACTCGGCATCCGTCCGCTCCGCGCAGAAGCGGTCGATCAGACCGGCCACGTCGTTGACCCGCTCGTGGATGTCCGCGGGCATCGAGGCCCATGCGACGTCCTCATCCGGCAGCGGGTCGGCATGGAGCCGGGCCAGTGCCTGCCCGCCGCCGACCACGCGCCGCAGCTCGTCGAGCACGATCTCGTCCAGCCACTCGTCGCCCGCCGCCGGCGCGCCGGACAGGAGCTCGTCGGGACCGGTCGTCCGGAGCGCGGTCAGCAGCGCGGCCGGTCCCTGCGGCCGCGGTGCGCGGATGATCCGCTGGTACTCCCGCTCGTACTCGTCGACGACGGCGAGGGTCTCGGTGGTGTGCGCGGCGCGGACACCACGTTCCTCGTGGCAGAACCGGATGAAGGCGCGCAGCACGTCGGGTGCCTTGGCCAGGAGCGTCGCCTCCGCGACGATCTTGCGGGGAATCCAGTCCAGCAGCAGTATCTCGACCGCGGGCGGGCTCCAGTGCAAGGGATCGCCGGGACCGTAATCGGAGCCGAACCAGAGCAACGACTCGAGCAGGCTGCGGTGATCCGGGTCGTCGAACTCGCTCCCGTGCGCCGAGGCGAGGAAGCGCGTGCTGAGTTCCGCGAGATCGCCGTCGCTCCACTCGACGCGCTCGTAGCCGCTGCCGCCCGTCGGCAGCATGGCCACCATCCACTCGACCAGCGGCCGGCAGGCCGGCCAGCTGTCGCTTTCGTAGGGCGGGTACGTCTGGGCTCCGCTCGTGATGGCGTCGGTGATACGGGCCCTGGCGTCGGCAGGCGCGATGTCGCGCGCCACGGTGTCGGGATCTCCGGCGACCACCAGCATCGCCTCGAGCAGCTCGTCGATCGGTTGCGGGACCACGAACGCGTCCTTGACCACGGTGCCCAGGTTGTGGTCGATGTAGACCACCGCGGTGAGCTCGGCGCCGCCGGAAAGCCGCACCCCGACCAGTACGTTGTCACCGTCGCCGAGTACGTGGACCACCTCGACCGTGCGCGCCGCCGGCGTGGCGCGCGGCAGCTCGGTCAACCAGCGGGGCAGGACGTGCCCCCGATCGGCCACGGCGTGCTGCACGCGGCGCTGCAGGACGTCGTCGTCGGACAGGCCGGCGATCCCGGCCAGCAACGCCGAGGTCCCGACCATGTCGACGTCGAAGAACGTCAGGAGGAGCTCGTCGCGGGGCAGCAGCGCGGGGTCCCGCTCCGGCCGGAACGGGTCGTCGCTGCGCGGGTCGAGGATGTTGAGCAGGCCACTGAGCAGGGCCAACAGCTGCAGTGGATGCTCGGCGGCCAGTGCGGCGGTGACGTCGGCGATCAGATCCGGTTCGTCGCGTCCGATCTTCGGGTCGGCTCGGCGATGGCGGTCGGAGCGGCGCCGTGGCTTGGACGCGGGGCGGCGTGGGCGCTTGGACACGGACCGCAGGCTATCTGTGCACGACATCGCTTCTATCCTCGCCCGGTGGGCGAAGCGGCATCCGACACCGAGTCGGGAGCGGGCATGCCCGAGCTCGTGAGCGGGCAGGAGGATCGCGCCGTCGGTGCCCTCGTGGGCCTGGCCGTCGGGGATGCGCTGGGCATGCCGACCCAGTGCCTGTCGCACGAGACCATCCGCGCCCGCTACGGGGTGCTGGACGACTTCCATCCCGGCACTGACGACAACGACATCAGCCGGGGTATGCCGGCTGGCCGCGTCACCGACGACACCGATCAAGCGGTCATCCTGGGCGAACTTCTCGTCGAGGGCGGCGGATCGGTCGATCCGAACGCCCTCGCCGAGCGGCTGCTCGCCTGGGAGGACCGGATGCGTGCCGCGGGTTCGCGGGATCTGCTCGGACCATCCACCGGCAAGGCGCTCGGCCTGGTCGCCGACGGTGTTTCCCCGGACCGGACCGGCCGCTGGGGCGACACGAACGGAGCCGCGATGAGGATCGCACCGGTCGGGGTCGCGGTACCCGGCGAGCCGGTCGAGCGGCTCGTGGACGCGGTCGAGCAGGCCAGCCGCGTCACCCACAACACCGGGATCGCGATCGCCGGTGCCGCGGCGATCGCGGCGGCGGTGAGCTCGGGAGTCGAAGGGCTCACGCTGTCCCGGTCGCTGCGGCGGGCCGTAACCGCGGCCAGGGTGGGCGGCGGGCGCGGACACTACGCCGCGGGCGCGGACGTGGCCGCCCGCATCGAATGGGCGGTCGACCTGGTCGCCGGCTGTGCGCCGGACACCGCGCTGGAGATCGTCTATCGGTTGGTCGGGGCGGGCGTCGCCACCCAGGAGGCGGTGCCGGCCGCGCTGGCCATCGCCTCGCTCTTCCCGGACGACACCTGGTCGGCCTGCCGGTACGCGGCCAGCCTCGGCGGCGACTGCGACACGATCGCGGCGATGGCCGGTGCCGTCGTCGGCGCGCACGTCGGCATCTCCTCGGTGCCGCTCGCGATCCGGGAACGCCTCGCCGCGGCCAATCCCGAGCTCGGCCTCGACCGGCTGGCCGTCGAGCTGCTGGGCCTGCGCACCGGCCGCCGCGCGGTCGCGCCGGACTGATCGGAACACGAGGCGGCCGTGGCTGAGCAGGGACGGGTCTTCTCGCTCGGGTCCATCCTGGTGGACATCGCCGTCGACGTCCCGGCGCTCCCGGACCGGGGCGGCGACGTGCTCGCCACGGCCACCAGGACGGTCGTCGGCGGTGGCTTCAACCTCGCGGCCGCGGTGGCCCGCCAGGAGGTGCACTGCCTCTACGCGGCGCCACACGGGACCGGGCGCTACGGCGACCTGGTGCGCACCGCCCTCGCCGCCGAGGGCATCGAGGTGGCCGGCGGGCAGCGGGTCGATGGCGACACCGGCTTCTGCGTGACGCTCATCGAGCCCGACGGCGAACGGACGTTCGTCACCGTGCCAGGGGTGGAGGCGGCCCTCACCCCCGACGACCTGATCGCCGTGCGCCCCGATGTCGACGACATCGTCGCGGTTTCCGGGTACGACCTGCTCTACCCGGCCAGCGGGCCGGTACTGGCGGGGTGGATCGATGCTCTTCCCGGGTCGGTTCTTGTCGCCCTCGACCCCGGTCCGCTGGTGCTCGACATCCCCACCGAGCTGTGGAGGGGCGTGCTGGACAAGGTCTCGGTGCTGACGCTGAACCAGCGGGAGGCCCAGTTGCTGGCTGACGTGGAGCAGGCCGCGGGCGCGGCGCTGATCGAGGCGGTCGGGCGGCGGCTGTCGTTGGATCCGCGCGCCCTCCTGGTGGTCCGCGAAGGGCCATCGGGCTGCATCGCCAGCGGTGGCGGGCTCGGGGACCGGGCGGTCACCGTGCCGGCCCCGGCCGTCGTCGCGGTGGACACCACCGGGGCGGGCGACACCCACACCGGTGTCCTGCTCGCCGAGCTCGCCAGCGGCAGGGACGTCGAGCGAGCGCTGGACACCGCGAACCGGGCGGCGGCGATCTCCGTGACCAGGATCGGCTCGGCGACCGCGCCCCGGCGGGGCGACCTGCTGCCGCGTGCGTAGGCGGAGCCGGAACCGCGGCGCGGCCGGCCGTAGGACCCGTTGAGCGGTGCAGCGCGGTCGAGGCGCTCAGGACGGGGGAAGGCCGATCGACGGATCGACGAAGTCGTTCGTGAAGACCTGCTCCGGGGTCAGTCCCGACTTCACCGGAGCGTTCTGCGCGGCGAAGATCGGCGTCAGGATCTCGATCATGCGCGCCATCCGCTGCGTATCCATGTCGCCCAGTGTCGTGTTGGGTCCGTTGCCGACGATGCCGCGCTCCCGCATGGCCGCAACCGCAAAGGCGGCCAGGCCGGGCGAGTAGCTCCACACCGACCCGTTGTCGGCCCCGACGGCCTGCACGATCACCGCGTTCGTCCGGGTCGGGTCGGTGATGAAGTCGACCTGAGCCTGTTGCACGATCGGCACGAGCTTCTGCAGGCAGGGCGTCAGTCGCTGCTCGTCGGCCGACCTGATCGACAGCGCCTGGCCGTAGATCGGGTATCCGGTGTCGTTGATCAGTTGCAGGCCGATGTCGTAGCTGCGGCCGTCTCCGAGCTCGTTGCGGTAGATGTAGGGCTCCGCGGTGGCGAAGCCGCCCTGGGCGAGAGTGCCGTCGGCGGCCACCCACCGCGACGGGCCGCCGTCGTAGCTGCCGTCCACCTGCTCGGGCTTCAGCAGTCCGGCCCCCAGCAGGTATTGCATGTAGGTGTCGGCCTGGTAGTAGAGCACCGGGACGCCGTCCCGGCCGAGATCGGCGACCGATGTGACGTCCGGGTGCTTGGCCCTGTCCCACATCAGCATGAGCGGGCTGAGCTCCAGCGGGGCGACCACGGCCCTGGTCGCCAGCCGCTGCGAGTTCTGGATCGCCTCGTCGGTGGACACCAGGCCGAAGGTGATCGAGGGATCCGCGTACATCTGCGCGCTGACCTGCTGGAAACCGATCGCCGGTCCGCCGTAGCGGATCTCCAGCGTCACCCCGGTGGGCTGCCCGGCCGCGATCAGCGGCGCGCTGACCCGCTTGCGGTCGGTGTCGAACGTCGGCTTGTCGCCGAGCAGCTGGAAGTACGTGCCGTACTCCGACTCGGCGAACCAGTCGGTCTGCACGACCACCGTCTCGGGGCACACCCCGGCCAGTACGCCGGTGGCGGCGGGGGCGGAAGCGGCGGCTGTCGGTGTGCCACCGCTCTGCCCGCAGGCCGCCGTGGCGATCAGAACCGCTCCGGCGCTCAGAGCTGCGAGCCTGCGTGAACCCATGTGTCCTCCTTGGTGCCGGGATCGTCGTGTCGGTCGATCAGCCGGGGCTTCCCGGCCGGTCGTAGGCGGTCGATCCGTACCAACCGCCGGTGACCACGCGGTTCAGCAAGCCGAAAGCCGAGAACACGACGACGCCGAGCAGGCAGGCGAGGATCGCGGCCCCGAACAGCTGTTCCGACTGCAGCCGTGCCCGGTAGAGGTCGATCAGCACGCCGATGCCCGGATCGCCCTGCTTGAAGAAGAAGTCACCCACCACGGCGCCCACCACGGCCAGCGTGGCGGCCACCTGCAGCCCGGTGAGGATGGCCGGCATCGCGGTCGGTAGCTGCAGCTTCAGCAGCCGGGTCATCCGGCCTGCCCGGTGCAGGGTGAGCAGGTCGTGCTGACTGCGGTCGGCCGACTGCAGCCCGAACAGGGTGCTGCTGATGACCGGGAAGAGGGCGATCGCGACGGTGACGATCAGCCTGCTGGCCAACCCGAAGTCGAACCAGAACCCGATGACCGGAACCAGCGCGAGGGTGGGCACGCACTGAAGAACGACGGCGTAGGGGTAGAGGGAGCGCTCCACCCAGCGTGCCTGGCTCATCAGGATCCCGATGAACAGGCCCAGCGCGGCCGCGATGGCGAGGCCGAGGACGGCGATGCCGGCCGACAGGATCAGCGCGCTCAGCAGCTGCCCCCGGTTCACCGGATCCAGGTAGGCGACCGCGACCACGTCGTCCGGCGGGGGCAGGAGGAAGCGTCGATCCTTGTCGAGCACGACCTCGCTGATCAGGTACCAGAGCCCGATCACGAGTACGAACATGGCCGTCGGAGGCAACCAACGGGAGAGGCGCTCGGTGCCGGATCGGGGACGGCGAAGGGGCCGACGCTGCCATCCCGACGTCGACCCCGGTAGCGCGGGTGGAGCACTCTCCGTCGTGGCCGTACCCGCCATGCGAGACCTCCGAGTTGCCAGCCGCAACCGTCACACTACGGTTGGTCACCGTCGCTGCGCATCTCATGTCGCAGAATGCGTGACACCTCACCCGCGATCCGACCGAACTCGGACTCGAACCGGAGGCTCGCGGGCCGCGGAAACGCGAAGGGCACCGGAACGTCGGCGACGATGCGACCGGGCCGGTTGGACATGACCACGACGCGGGTGGACAGGAAGACCGCCTCGGCGACCGAGTGCGTCACGAACAGGGCGGTGAACCCCCGCGTCACGTACAGCCGCACCAGCTCGTCGTTCAGGCGTTCACGGGTCAGCTCGTCGAGCGCGCCGAACGGCTCGTCGAACAGGAACAGGTCCGGGTCGAGCACCAGCGAGCGAGCCAACGAGGCGCGCATCCGCATGCCACCCGACAATGCCGCCGGCCGGGTTCGCTCGAATCCCTGCAAACCGACCAGCCGAATGGCGTCGGCGGCCCGCCTGCGCCGCTCCGCCCGCGGTACGCGCTCCAGCTCGGCTCCCAGCTCGACGTTGCGGCGCACCGACCGCCATGGCAACAGCGTTGGGTCCTGGAAAACGTATCCGAGGCGGTGGAAGTCCACCCGGACCGACCCGATCGAGGGAACTTCCAAGCCGGAGACGAGCCGGAGCAGGGTGCTCTTGCCGCAGCCGGACGGACCGACGATGCTCACGAATTCCCCACGTCGGACGCATAGTCCGAGGTCCTGGAGCGCGACCGTGCCATCGGAAAAGGTGTGCCCAACGCCTGCCATCTCGAGCGAACCGTCGGTGCGCGCCGTCACGGACTGGACGATAGTCTGCTGGTCCCGCCTCGCGGGTTCTGCGACCACGTGGCAGCCGGCCCCGGAATCAGCGAACAACTGGGCGTCACGTCGTTTCGGTGAAATGCCGGCGAAGCCTGAGAGATGGTGTTGGATGAGCGGTGCAAAGGGTTTCAAGATTTCCGTGCGGGTGGCGCTGGCTCTCGGTCTGGTTGCCGTTCTTGCCGTTCTCCCGGCCTGTGGCACCGACCCGGCGACCAGTGCCGCGCCGGCATCACCCGCATCACCAGAAGTGGTGCCGACCCAGGCCCCGGCCGTCCTCGCACCACCGACGGTTGTGCCGGGAGACACGCTTCCCGCGCCGAAGGGCGATACCGTCCTGACCCTCACCGGCAAGATCGGGTCGAAGAACGCCTCCGAGACGCTGCGTCTCGACCCGGCCCTTCTGGACGAGTTCGGCCTGGTGAGAGTCAGCGTCTGGGAGCCGTGGATCAAGCAGGACATGCAGTTCCAGGGTGTGTGGCTGGCTGACGTGCTCAAGGTCGCGCAGGCCGACGGATCCGCGACGAGCATCCATGTCACGGCGCTGGACGACTACCAGGTCGATCTGTCCATCGCCGACGTCATGGCCGGCGGCATCATGCTGGCCACCAGGACCGGTGACGGCGCAGCGATCCCGATCGAGGACGGAGGCCCGACCCGCATCGTCTTCGTCAGCGGAAACCTGGCCGGCGCCAGTGCTGACCAGTGGATCTGGAGCTTGTCGACCATCGATGTGAGATGACGGACCCCATCCCGCGACGCCCCTGGGGCCAACGTCTGCTCGTAGCGGTGATGGTCGCCGTCACCATCGGCATCACGGTGCTGGTGGCGGTCAACGCCTACCTGATGGGCCAGACGACCGCAGAGGTGCAGGCCGTGCAGGCGCAGTCCGCCAACGTCGGCAACGCGACGCGGGAGAACCTCGTGCTGCTCCAGCTCGTCAGCCAGCTCGGGGTGACATCCACACCGCAGCAGGTGGCCGTCCAGCGTGGCCTGCTGCTGCGGCAGATCGCCGTCTCCATCGTCTCCTACCCGCCCGGCTCCACGGAGGTGAAGGAGCTGGAAGCCGTTCGGACGGCGATCAACAAGTTTCCGTGGGGCAAGCTTCAGCAGGTCGACGACAGGAACAACGAGCTGCGCCGCGCGTGCATGGCCCTCGTCTCGCAGTCCGAGCGCCGCGTCAACGCCCTGCGCAGCGAGGAGGAGAAGCGGTTCTACTCGGCGACCAGCGCGTCCCTGAACGCCAACCAGCGCAGCCAGGTCGGGTTGTCCGGGCTCGTGGCGGTGGTCTTGGGGTTGGGCATCACCGGCGTCATCGTCGTGACGCGCCGCAGCCGAAGTGATATCGCGGTGGCCTACCACGCGCTGATGGGTGAGGTGGTCGAGCGGCAGGCCGCCGAGGGCGCGCTGCGCAAGAGCGAGGGGCGCTTCCGCTCGCTGGTGCAGCGCGCCTCCGACCTCACGGTAGTGACCGACCAGGCCGGAGTGATCACCTACGTCAGCCCGGCGGCGGAGACCTTGCTCGGGCGCAGCCCGACGGATCTGCTCGGGCTGCCGCTGCTGATCCATGTCGAGCCGAACGAGCGCGCCGAGGCCTCGCGGATGATCACTTTCCTCGCCGAGGAGGCCGGTCGGGTACACACGATCGAGCTGCGGCTGCGCACCTCGGACGGCCGGATCCGGTTGGTGGAGGCCGTCTGCCAGAACCTGCTCGACGACTCCGACGTGGGGGGGCTGGTGTGGAACGGCCGCGACGTCACCGACCGGCGGGCACTCGAGGACGAGCTCACCTACCAGGCCAGCCACGATCCGCTGACCGGTCTGCCCAACCGGAAGCTGCTGCTCAGGCGGCTGGACGAGGCGATGAAGGCGGCAGCGGCCGGCAGCGGCGTCTCGGCGATCCTGATCGACCTCGACGGCTTCAAGAACGTCAACGACACGCTGGGCCACACTGCGGGTGACGAGCTGCTGCGAGCCGCCGCCAAGCGGTTGCTCGGGTGTGTGCGTGACGGGGACACGGCGGCCCGGCTCGGCGGTGACGAGTTCGCGGTCGTGGCCGCCTCGGGGAACCCCCGGCACGCGGTCGCGGCCGGCCAGCGGATCGTCGACGTCCTGCGTCAGCCGTTCACGGTGACCGGCCAAGACGTCCGCGTCAGCGCCAGCGTCGGGATCGCCCATCGGAACGGCGTGGCCTCCGCGGAGGATCTGCTGCGCGACGCGGACATCGCGATGTACGTCGCGAAGCACACCGGCAAGGGGCGCGTCGAGGTCTTCCAACCGGACATGCGGATCAAGGCGTCCCAGCGCACGCGTCTGCAGCAGGAACTGGCCCGCGCCGTGGACCTCGGCGAGATCGAGGTGTACTACCAGCCGATCATCGACCTGAGGACGTTCCGGCCGACGTCGCTGGAGGGTCTCGCCCGCTGGCGGCGCGCGGACGGCTCCATGGTGCCTACGGAGACCTTCATCCCGATTGCGGAGGACTCCGGTTCGATCATCGACATCGGCCGCGAGGTGTTGCGGCAGTCCTGCCGGGCGGTACAGCTGTGGCGGGCGTTGCCCGGCTACTCCGACCTCGAGATCGCCGTGAACGTGTCGGTGCACCAGGTGCTCTCCGGACGCCTGGTCGAGCACGTCACGGAGGCTCTGCGGGAGAGCGGTGCGGAAGGGTCGACGCTCGTCCTCGAGATCACCGAGAGCTCCGCGCTGGAGGACTCGGAACGGGTGGCCGCCGAGTTCACCCGGCTGCACGAACTCGGTGTCCGGATAGCGGTGGACGACTTCGGAGCAGGCTATTCCTCACTCGGCTTCCTGATGGGCCTCAACGCCGACTGTTTGAAGATCGACCGCACCCTGCTCGACTTCGACACGACGCGGCACGGGTCGCTGGTCACCGCGATCGCGGAGCTCGGCCGGACGCTGGGGCTGACCGTCGTGGTCGAGGGCGTGGAGACGCCGGAACATCTGGCCCGCGCCCGGGAGGCGCCGTGCGACGCCGCGCAGGGCTTCCACTTCTCCCGCCCGATGCCCATCGACGACGTCGCGGACTTCCTCCTCAGCTGGTCGGGGGCCCCGATCAGCGGGCGCACCGGCGTGCCGCACAGCTGACGCCGACCCGCCGGCATCGTGGGCGTCCGCCCACCGACAGGGGTCGACAGGGGATAAACCAGGGGATGCACGTACACACCCTGGGGTGACGGCCGGGGATTCTGCGGATCTGCGCCGGACCAGCTCTTCCTAGCTTCGAAGCGGGCCGAAGCCAATGGGAGAGTCCGATGCCATCACGACCGATACCGCCGACATCGACGAGCACGGAATCCACGACAACCGGATCCACGACCAGCGCATCCTGCACGGGCGCATCCATCGACACCACGGCGCAGACGGTCGCCGAGCTCGTCGCGGCCGCACGCATGCGGGACAAGACGGCATGGGAGGAGCTGACGCGCCGCTACGGCACCCTCGTGCGCAGCGTGGTGGCCCGCTACCGGCTGCAGGAGGCGGACTCCGCGGACGCCGCGCAGAACACCTGGCTTCGAGCGGTCGAGAGGCTCGAGACACTGCGCGAGTCGGAGCGGTTCGGGGCCTGGCTGGCCAGCATCGCGGGCCGCGAGTGCCTGGCCCTGCTGCGCCGCTCGCGTCGGGAGCGGCCCGACGAGGCCGTGCTGGATGCGCAGGTGTCGTCGGCGGAGGGACCGGAGTCGCTGCTGCTGGCTGCGGAGATCAGCCGGGCCGTGGTCGCGGCGGTGGCCGACCTGGCGCCCGAGCGGCGCCAACTGGTGAACGAGCTCTTCTACCGTCCCGATCAGGACTACGGGCAGGTATCGCGGTTGCTGAACATGCCGGTGGGCAGCATCGGCCCGACCAGGGGACGGGTGTTGGCCGGCCTGCGCACCACCTTGGACCGGGCCGGATTCGGCCCGCAGCCGGGACCATGTCACGTCCCCGGCCGGCTGACGGCGTGATCGGCTTCAGTGGTCGGCGGACGCCGGGTGCGCCTCGCCCAGCCGGGCGGCGACTCCGGCCCGCGACCTGATCCCGAGCTTGCGGTAGACGTTGCCGAGGTGGAACTCCACGGTCTTGGGGCTCAGGTACAGCTCCGCCGCGACCTGCTTGTTCGACAGGTCACGGGAGACCGCGAGCGCCACCTGCAGCTCCTGCGTGGTGAGGGCGTCCACCCCGGCGGGTCGCCGGGTGGGCCGCACTCCCGCCCCGGTGGCCCGCAGCTCGACCTCGGTCCGGATCACCCACTGCCGGGCTCCGAGCCGATCGAAGACGTCGGCGGCGGCCGTGAGCCGGCTCCGCGCGTCCGCCCGGCGGCCGGCGCGGCGGAGCCGTTCGCCGTGGCAGAGCCACGTCCTGGCCAGCGCGAACGGGTTCTCGGTTCGCTCGTGGAGGGCCACCGCAGCCTCGAAGCAGCGATCGATGTCGGCGTCGTCGGCCATCATCCCGCGGGAGCGCCAGCACAGCGCCGAGAGCCCTGGGAACCGCGCGTCCTCGCTGAACATGATCACTTGCTGGAGCATGGTCTCCGGCAGCCGGCGGCCGGCGCGCAGATAGGCCTCCACGATGTCGAAGCCGGTCGGGCGCCCGATGGTGAGCTCGCCCGTGCTGCCCCTGCGGTTCACCGGTTCCAGTTGCGCGATGGCCGCCTCGGGCCGGTTCAGGGCGAGCTCGAGCAGGCCGAGCGCTTCCCGGACGGGTCCGGGGTGGTTGATGTCCATGCTCCTGGCCAGCTCGAGGGCCTCGTCAGCATGCCGACGGCAGTCCTCCTCGCGCCCCTGGGCGGCCTCGATGTACGCGAGGCAGCCGAGGGAGAAGTAGCGCCAGAGGTCGTTCCCGACGATCTCGGCGGCGACCAGCGCCTGGCTCGCGGTCGCGTACGCCGTGACGAGGTGACCGGTGCGGGCATCGACGTACGCCGAGGCATGTCGGGCGGTGCACAGCACCCCGAGGGCGGAGGAATCGCGGGCCCCTTCGATCACCCTGGCGAGCAGGGCACGGGCCCGGCTGTACTCGCCGATCCAGGCCAGCGCGACCCCCGCGAAGCAGACGTACTCCGGATCCACCGACTCGAACTGCCGCTCGACCTCGGCGCACGCGGTGAGCAGCAGCGGGTAGCTGTCGGCCACCTCGCCCATGCTGAACAGGGAGGTGCCGAGCGTCAGGTCGACGATCGGGGACAGGGTGCCGGGGCGGTTCGCGGCGAGCTCGCGGGCGTCCATGGCGAGGGCGATCGAGCGGGGGTACTCCCCGGCGATCCAGGCGCTCCAGGCGGCGATACCGAGCATGTCGGCGGCCTGTTGGGGGTCGATGGCGCGCAGCTTCGCCGCACCCTGGGCCGCGAGCCGGTGCGCCTCGCTGATCTGTCCGTGGTAGAGATGGCGCCGCCCCCGCTCACGGTCGATGGCGGCGCTCTGCGCCGGATCCGTGGCGGAGCCGGCGGCATCCTCCAGCAGCCGGGCGGCCAGCGCGGGGCGCCCGGCCAGGCGCGCCGCGACGCCGGCCCGCAGCAGCCGATCGCCGCGCAGGCCGTCGTCCTCGGTCAGCTGGGCGGCTCGATCCAACGCAACGGCGGCGGTGCCGTAGGCGCTGATCGTGCTGGCCTCGGTCGCGGCGACGTCCAGGGCCGCCGCCGCTTCGGGGTCCGGGCCGACGGCCGCGGCCGCGAGATGCCAGGCCCGCGTGGAACGGTGATCGGTCGACGACCCGATCGCCTCCGCCCAGGCGCGATGTCCGGCGCGGATGATCGGAGGCGGCACCTCGGCCAGCACCGCGGACCTGATGAGCGGGTGGACCAGCCGCGGCTCCCCGGTGCGGAACGCCACCAGCGATGCCAGCTCCAGCCGCTCGAAGGCCTCGGGGTCCAGACCGAGCCGCTCCGCGGCCCGCCACACCATGGCGGTGGGTCCGCCGGTGTCGAGGGCCAGCACCACCAGCGCGGAACGGGCGGCGTCGTCGAGGTTGCGCAACCGGTTCCGGAACAGCTCGGCCGCCGAGCGGCTGGCCGTGTAGCTTCCGTGTTCCCAGAGCTCGATGTCGTCGTCGTCGAGGTCGCGGGCCAACTCGATCAGGGCAAGGGGATTGCCGCCGGTCGCAGCGACCAACCGGCTCGCGGAGGCGTCGGGCATCCGGAACCGCGACATCGACCGCAGCAGCTCGGCCGAGGCCGCGCCGTCGAGTCCACGCAGCGCGATCTCCTCGAAGCCGCGCAGCTCGGGGCGGTCGCTGTCGTCGCGAACCGCGAGCAGCACGGCCACCCGGTCGTGCCGGACGCGACGGGCGGCGAACAGGATCGCGTCGGCGGACGCCGGATCGAGCCAGTGCGCGTCGTCCACGCAGACGACCACCGGCTGCCGGTCCGCCGCCGAGCAGAGGATCCGCAGGACGACGGTGCAGATCGCGAACCGCTCGACGGCGACGGGGCGGCCGTCGCGTAGCCGGTCGAGCAGGTCGTGGCGCTGGTCCGCGGCGAGATCCTGGGTGATCCTGCTCAGATCCTCCTCGCCGAGCGGGCGGAACAGGTCGAACAGACCGGCGAAAGCCAGTTCCGCGTCCGATTCGACGCCGCGCGCCTCCAGCACCGTCATGCCGGTCGCCCGCTCGGTGGCGTGCTCGAGCAACGTCGTCTTGCCGATTCCCGGCTCTCCCCGGATGACCAGCGTGCCACCGCGCCCGCCCCGAGCAGCGCGGAGCAGCCCGTCCACCCGGGCGATCTCCCGAGCCCGCCCCGGCACCATGGCGTCACCGTACGTCGCCGAAGCGCGCGCGCCGTAGTCTCTTCCGGCGAACTTTCCGCCCGGTCGGACCTGCCCTGCCTGCACGGTCTCGGCTGACGGCACGCGCACCGGATGGCCGCACTGACATGTCACACGCTGCTTTGTTCGTCATCGGGTTGGTGCAACGATGGGTTCGTGGCGAACTATCGGGCACAGACGATTGCCTATCCGGCTCCGGGCTCGCGTCCGTACCGCAAGGGCGCCGAACCCATCTCACCGCATGTGGTGGTCCTCTTCGGAGCGACCGGCGACCTCGCGCGTCGGAAGCTGCTACCTGGCCTGGCGCATCTGGCGGCCTCGTCGCTCGCGCCACGGGTGCTGGTGGTCGGTTCCTCCCTCGAGCAGCTGAGCGACGACGAGTTCCGCACGTTCGCCCAGACGGCGGTGAGCCAGTTCGGCAAGCACAAGCTCGCGCCCGAGGAGTGGGACACCTTCGCCCGCTCGCTGCGGTACGTGTCCAGCGACCAGGGCCCCGAGGCGTTGGCTGCCGCGGTCGCTGCGGCGGAGGAGGAGCTCGGTGAGGGCGTACGCAGGCTGCACTACCTGAGCGTGCCGCCGAAGGCGGCCCTCGACGTGATCTCCATGCTGGAGCAGGCCAAGCTCGTCGAGCGGTCCCGGGTGGTCATGGAGAAGCCGTTCGGTACCGATCTGGAGAGCGCGGTGTCGCTCAACGAGCAGGTGCACGAGACCTTCGACGAGAGTCAGATCTTCCGCATCGACCACTTCCTCGGCAAGGAAGCGGCCCAGAACGTGCTGGCGTTGCGCTTCGCCAACGGGTTGTTCGAACCGATCTGGAACCGCAACTTCATCGATCACATCCAGATCGACGTCCCCGAGATGCTGGGCCTGGACCTGCGGGCCGACTTCTACGAGTCCACCGGGGCCTACAAGGACATGGTCGTCACCCACCTCTTCCAGGTGTTGGCGTTCGTGGCGATGGAGCCGCCGACCGCGCTGGATCCCCGCTCGATCAGCGAGGAGAAGAACAAGGTCTTCCGCGCGCTGTTGCCGGTGCTGCCCTCGCACGTGGTCCGCGGCCAGTACGGCGGCTACCGCGACGAGGACGGTGTCGCCCGCGACTCCGACACCGAGACCTTCATCGCCCTGCGCGTCCAGCTGGACAACTGGCGCTGGGCCGGGGTGCCGTTCTACCTGCGCACCGGCAAGCGGATGGCCGAAGGGCAGCGGATCATCTCGATCGCCTTCAAGGAGGCGCCGCGCACGATGTTCCCGCCGGACTCCGGCGTCGGCGCCGCCGGGCCCGACCACCTGACCTTCGACCTGGCCGACGAGTCGCGGGTCTCGCTGTCCTACTACGGGAAGCGGCCCGGACCCGGCATGAAGCTCGACAAGCTCTCCATGCAGTTCTCGACCCAGGAGACCGACCGGGCCGACGACGTGCTGGAGGCCTACGAACGGTTGATCCTGGACGCGATGCGCGGCGACCACACGCTGTTCACCACCGCGGAAGGCATCGAGAGCCTCTGGGAGCGATCGATCCCGCTGCTGGAGAACCCGCCGCCGGTCAAGCCGTACGGCCCGGGGAGCTGGGGTCCGAACGCCATCCACCAGCTGATCACTCCGCACGCCTGGCGGCTGCCGTTCGAGCGGTCCTGGCGGGAGAAGCGGAAATGAGGTCCTCGATCAGGCGAGTCTGATCAGCCCGTCCTGCACGACGATCGCGCGGCGGGGGAGCGGCTCCTGCGCGGGCCCGCCGGCCACCGAGCCGTCGGAGATCCGGAACCGGCTGCCGTGGCAGAAGCAGTTGATCGTCCCTGCCGCGATCGCGCGGACCGAGCATCCCCGATGCGGGCAGGTGATGTCGAAGCCGACGAACGTCCCATGGGACGGCTGGGTGATCACGACACCGGCCGCGGGGAAGATCGTGCCGCCGCCCTCGGGAACAGCGGCCGTGGTCGTGACCACCGAGTCGCCGGCACCGCCGCCGTCCATCATCAGGGCAGCCTAGGGGTGCTTCGTCCGGCGGCGAGATCGCGCTGGGTGCGGCCCTGCTGGCGCCGGTGGTTCCGGCCGCGGTGGCCGGCACCGCCCTCGTCGCGTTCTCGGCCGGTCTGCTGGGGCTCTACCTGCGTACACCCGGCATGCGTCAGGGACTGCGTCCCACCCAGCAGGGCACCGCGATCGCCAAGGACGTGTGGCTGCTCGGCATCGGAGCCGGCCTCGTCGTGGACGACATCGTCGCCTCCCGGAAGTCGGCCTGAGCGGAGCGGCTCAGGCGGGTCCCGGAGCGGATCCACCGGTGGGGCAGGGGGCGGTCGGGTCGCCGGTGAAGCCCTCGCCCTCGATCAGTTCGTCCGCCGTGGACTGCAGCACGTTTCCGCAGATCTGACCCTGGACCGCCGACGATTTGATCTTGAGAGGCTCGGCGGTCGCGGCGGAGATCCGGTTGTTCTCGATGGAGTTGCCGCCCTTGTCGTACTCGTCCTCGTCGCTCTGGATCTTGACGTTGTAGCCGGCGCTGTCCGAGATCACGTTGCCCCTGACGATGTTCTGGAAGCCACGCAGCTCGACGTTGCTGCCGTCGAAGTCGATCGACTCGGCGTTGTCCGAGCAGACGTTGCCCTCGAACAGGTTGTCGTGGGCGTTCTCCTTCACGTTCAGGCACTCGGATCCGAAGGTGCGGATGAGGTTGTTCGTGATGGTGTTGTTCGAGCTGCTGTCGTTCTCGTACATGGGTTGGTCATCGGACTTGGGGCTTGTTCCGATGTAGATGCCCTCACCGTTGTGGAACTCGGTGCGGTCCTCGTCGCTGCCGCCCTTGCCGTACATCCCGCAGTACTGGACGACGGAATCGGTGATGGTGTTGCCGTGGGCGTTGTTGCGCAACCGCACGCACTCGCCGCCGCCGCCGTTGAGGAACATGTTCTTGATGGTCACGCCGGTCACGTCGCGGACGTCGTCCGCCGACCCGATGTAGATGAGCCGGCTGTCCGAAACCAGCGCCTGCACACTCGTCTTGAATGCATCGATGGTGGCGATGTCGGTCGGATAGGGCCGGTTGGCCAGGTTCTCCTGCCCGTCGACGGTGAATCCGTCCAGCGTGTAGTAACTGTTGTCGATGTTGACGACGCGCGATGCGCTGTACACGGTGGCCTTGTAGCGGCCCGCGCGGTCCTTGCCGGATTCCGGTCCCTTGATGGTGATCGGAGCATCGGGAAGTCCGTCGTGCACGGTGGCCAGTTCTTCGTAGTAATTGCCCGGCGCCAAATTGATCGTGGTGCCGGGCGTCGCCTGTTCCAGGGCGGCCTGAATGGTCTGGAACGGTGCTCCCTGCGAGCCGTCATTGCTGTCGGACCCGGCCGGATCGACGTACACGGATCTCGCGGGCGGTGGCGGCGGTCCGCCGATCGGCGAGCCGCCGCCGGTGAAGAACCTGACGGCGATCACAAGCAGGACGACGACGAGCGCCACCGCCGCCCCGATGGCGACCCAGCGCACGGTCGGCGACATGCGGGTATCCGTGCCGTGTCCCCTACGGACCATGAGATATCTGCCATTTCCTCGTGATTCATCGAGCGGCCCTGACGCGTTGTCGCTCGGCGATCAGCTGCTCCGGCGCGGGCGCTCCTCGAGCCGGGCCCACGCCAGCAGTCTACGGAAGCGATCCGCATGCCTGACCGGGACCCGCGGCCGCGGGCGGCCGCCGCGCCGACCAGCGGCAAGATCGTGATCCCCGCGGTCGCTCCCCGCGGTCGTCCGAGCCTCTCGGCATCGTCACGCCGGCCACAGCGGGCCCGCTGACGGTGACTGCGAGTGTGTATGTGAATCGCGCAGTAACCGGCCCTTTCCGGGACGGCACCCTGGCCCGGAAAATTGTTTCGGTGTGAAAAGACTCACCCGGCAATCAATCCGGTGAAGAGCTGATGAACGGGACGTTGCCGGTGACAGCGGCGAGCCGGTTCGGAGGTCCGTGCGAGCCGTTGACCTGCTGGTTCTCGACGCCGACCGCGATCAGCGCCGTGGTCGAGGTTGCGTCGGGCCGACTCAAGCTGTGTGTCTGCTGAGAGGGCGACCGAAAAGGCCCGTCACCGGGCTCGGCGATCGTGCTATTTCTCGATAGGTGAACCTGACCTGAGACTGCCGGGACGCGCCGCGGATCTTCCGAGGGGCTGTGGCCACCGCTCAACTGGGCGCCCAGTGCGCCGAGTTGCGGTGCCGTACGTTGTTTCTCGGTCTTCAGGTCGACCATTTGTCACGGAGTTGTGGCAGCTGCATTACGGGGAGTGCGCTGAGCATGACAGGCAAATGAATGTTCGTCCGGGGAATGCGCGGGGCGATGCCGTGGTTGGTGGCAACGTGAGGATGCGAAGACTGGTTCGGGGGCGCTGCGGTGTGTCGTGAGGCTGACGTTGTGTCGCGCCTGGCAGTAGCGGAGAGAAAGCGAAGATGACGTTACCGCTGTACTACTACGTCCTGGGTACGCCGTTGGGTGTGCTGGGCCTGGTCAGGTGGTCCTTCTGGCTGGTCCGCCGGATCCCGGCCGTGCTGTACCGGCCGGTCGCGGACGGCCCTCAGCTGCCGATGAGCGTGGTCGTGCCGGTGTACCAGGAGGACCCTGTCGTGCTCGCGGCCGCCATCGAGTCCTGGTTGGACAACCATGTGTCCGAGGTCATCCTCGTGATCGACGCATCGGACCGGATCTGCCAGGAGGTCGCGTCGCGGTATGCGGTGACCGTGATCATCACCGACGTGCCCGGGAAGCGGGACGCGCTGCGCAAGGGCTGGACATATGCGTCGACCGAGCTGGTGGCGCTGGTGGACTCGGACACGATCTGGGCACCGGACGTCGCAGCCGAGGTCAGCAAGCCGTTCGCCGACCCGCAGATCGGCGGCGTGGGAACGCGGCAGAGCGTGTACGGATCGACGGGATTTCTGTCCCGGATCACCGACATGTTCCTGGACCACCGTTACTTCGACGAGAACGCCAGCCAGAGCTACCTCGGCCGCGCGGTGTCCTGCCTTTCCGGGCGCACCGCCATATACCGGCGACAGTTGTTGCTGGATGTCGAGCAGGATTTCATGAACGAGACGTTCTGGGGTGTTACGTCCTTGTCGGGGGACGACAAGCGGCTGACGACGCTGATCCTGGAGCGCGGACACCTGACCTACCTGCAACGCACCGCGGAAGTGTGGTCGACCTTTCCGACCACCTGGCGGGTGTTCTACCGCCAGCGGCTGCGGTGGGCCCGCAACACCTGGCGCTCGGATATTCGCGCATTGTCCCATCGGTGGGTCTATCGCCACCCGTTCCTCGCGTTCACGATGATGGACAAGGGCATCAGCAGCTTCACGCTGTTGCTCGGCCCGATCTTCCTGGTGCATTCCGTCCTCCAGCAGAACTGGGCGTTCGTGATCGTGCTGCTGCTGTGGTGGCAGATCAGCAGAACAGCGAAGCTGCTGCCGCATCTGCGCAGGCGTCCGAGCTCGTTCTTCTTCATCCCGGGCTATGTGTTCGTCTCGTGGATCATGGCGCTCATCAAGTTGTATGCGCTATGCACCATTCGCCAGCAGCGTTGGCTGACGCGAGAGGTGGCCGTCGAGGACGGAGCAGTCGTCCGGACCACCGGACCGGACGAGCTCGTCGCCGAGCCGGTTACCGCCCGGGCGGCGTGATGACGACCGAGAAGGCCGCGGCGGACGCGGTGACAACCGACAGCGCAGGAACCACCGACAGCGCGGCAACAAGGAACAGCGCAGGTAGATCGATGATGAACGGGATCCGGCGGGCGGTGGTCGGATGGGCATCGCCGTGCTGATGGTGGCCGCCACCCCGGCCGCCGCAGCGGTGGCCGCCACCCCGGCCCCATCCGCCGACCAGCAGTCCGATTCGGCATCCGTCCGCTGATGACGCCTCGGCAGCCACTGCGGAGGAGGACTCGGCTGCGGCGGACGCCGCCGCCGCCCGGCAGCAGGCGCAGGAGGAACGCGCACGGCAGGCTCGGGCTGCGGCCGCCGCGGCGGAGCGCGCCCGGCGCGCGCAGCAGCGGGCCGCCGAGGCGGCGCAGCGCGCACGCCTGTCGTGGGACGGGCACGACCGCCCGAACAAGATGATCATCGTGCGGGCCACCTCGGTGGACTCGATCACGGCCGGAGCGGTGACCCAGCGGGTGGCCCGCGCGGCCGGACCGCTGACCATGGCCCGCCTCGACTCCGCGGTCCCGAGCAGCTGGATCACCACCGTCGACGGGGTCACCCAGCTCTCGGCCGCGCTCGTCCTGACGCCGGGCGTCACCATGGACATCGGCGGTGGCGGCATCTCGAAGCTGGCTCTGACCGGCGGGGCGACCGCGCCGGAAGCTGCGTCGATCTACACCGGCGGCGGCACGCTGACGCTGCACGACATCGCCGTCGCCTCGATCGATCCGGCCTCCGGCCAGCCGGTCCCGGCCGGCCCGGGCCGTCCGTTCGTGCAGGCGTCGAGCGGCGGCCGGCTGGACGCCACCACCGTCACCTTCAGCGACCTCGGTACTGCCGTCGACGCCCCCCAGGACCGAGCCGGGGTCGGGTTCAGCAACGGGAGCACCGGTTCGTTGGTGCGCACGACAGTGCTGCGCAACAGCACCGGGGTGCGGCTCAACAACTCGACAGGCGTCCGGTTGGAAGGGCTCACCGTCTCCGACTCGGCCGGAAGCGGGCTGGTGCTGCAGGGTGACCGCGGCACCACGCTGATCGGAGTGCGGGCCGAGCGCAACGCCGACAACGGGGTGCACGTCAGCGGACCCAGCTCGGACCGCCCGATCACCGGCATCACGACCACCGGAAACGGCCAGTTCGGGTTGGCGGTGATCAGCCAAGCCGCACCGCAGATCAAGGGCGTCACCACCCAGGCGGACGGCGTCGGAGGCCTCCAACTGGCCGGGGACACCGATCCCGTGGTCTCCGACTTCTCCGCCGTCGATCAGCCGATCGGTGTTCTCACGCACGTCAGCAGCAGCCGGGTCACCCTCGACCAGCTGCGGATCAGCGGAGGCGGCCGCGGGATCGTCATGGAGAAGACCACCGACGGCCTCACACTGACCGGTTCCACGGTCGAGCACACCCAGACCGGGATCTCCGTCGGCGCGCACAACATCGAGCTGCGGGACGTGCTGGTCGGGGACAGCCAGTCGGGCGTGCGCATCGAGCGCGGCGCCGGCTCGGTCACCGCGACCGCCCTGACCGTCAGGGGCGGGCAGGACGGGGTCGTGGTGGTGCCGGGCACGACGGCCATCGTGCTGCGGGACCTCGTGATCGACGGGGTCGCCAACAACGGGGTGCGCACGACCGGCCCGGAAACCCAGATCCTCGGTGGCAGGATCAGCGGGACCACGACGGGGATCGACGCAGGTGCGGCCACGATCATCAACGGCACCGAGATCACCGAGGTGGACGTGGGGATCCGGGCCCGGTCCACCACCCTGGTGGCGGCCGACGACGTGAGCGTGTCCGCGGTCTCGTCCGGCATCAACGTGCAGGACGGCAGCCCGTTCGTGCTCACCGACTCCCGGGTCGACGCGCTGGAGGCGGTGAACGGCCAGGCGGAGTACCAGGGCCTGAACGAGCTCAGCCTGCCGCCGCTGAACATCCTGGGGGCGATCGGCATCCCGCTGGTCGTACTGGCGCTGCTGCTGGATCAGGTGCAGCGGTTCCGGCAGCGTGGCGGTGGCGGCCCGCGGCGGATGCCTCCGTCACTGCACGCCTGAGGGAGGGGACGACGCGGCCGGCCGCTACCGTGCAGGTGGTGGCCGGCCGCTTCGTCGTTTCATCGACGCGCTCGACGGCTCGACGCGCCGGCCGCCGCCTCAGCAGCCTTGCGCGTCCGTGGCCACCGGGAGGTCGTCGCGGGCGCCCCACTCGGCGTAGGCACCGTCGTAGATGGCGGCGGGTGGATGTCCGATCGCATCCAGGGCGAGCCAGATGACGGCCGCGGTCACCCCGGATCCGCACGACGTGATCACCGGACGGTCTGGGATCGATGCCGGCCGCCTCGACCGCGGCGGCGACGGCCGCGCGATCGGCGAGCACGCCGTTCGCGACGACCTCGGCGAGCGGCAGGTTGAGGCTGCCGGGGATATGACCGGAGCGCACGCCCGGCCGCGGTTCGGGCGCCGCGCCGCGGAATCGATCGGCCGGGCGCGCGTCCACCACCTGTGCGGTGCCCTCGGCGAGGGCCCGCCGCACATCGTCGAGATCGGCGACGGCGGACCGGTCCAGCCGCGCGGTGAACGTCCGCGGCGGTCCCGGCCGCTGCTCCCCGATCTCGATCGGGTGCCCGGCAGCAATCCAGGCCGGGAACCCGCCATCGAGAATCCGGACGTCGGAGGCGCCGAGCACGTGGAACATCCACCACACCCGAGGCGCCGAGAACAGGCCGGCGCCGTCGTACACCACGACGGTCATGCCGTCGGCGATGCCCAGCTCACCCATCGCCGCTGCGAAGCTCTCGGGTCCGGGCAGCATGTGCGGCAGCGCCGACGCCGTGTCCCGCACCGACTCGATGTCGACGCGCACCGCACCGGGGATGTGCCCCGCCAGATACTCCGCGTCCGGGTCCCGGTCCATCGCCGGCAGGTACCAGGAACCGTCGACGACGCCCAGCTCCGGCTCGCCGAGGTGCTCGGCGAGCCAGGCCGGGGTCACGAAGGGAACGCTCATCCGAGCGTGAACGGGTCGCGGGTGCCGCCGGTGAGCTCCACCCACACCGACTTGTTCTCGGTGTACTCTTCGACGGCGTCGATCCCGTTCTCCCGCCCCAACCCGCTGTCGCCGAAGCCGCCGAACGGCACGCTGGGGCTGACCACCCGGTAGGCGTTGATCCACACCGTGCCCGCACGGAGCTTCGCGGCCACCCGGTGTGCGCGATGGACGTCCTTGGTCCACACCGCCCCGGCCAGTCCGTACGGGGTGTCGTTGGCGAGCTTGAGCGCCTCGTCCTCGTCGGCGAAGGTGTAGGCCGAGAGCACCGGCCCGAACACCTCCTCGCGCACCACGGTGGACTCGGGTCCGACCCCCGTGAGCACGGTCGGCTTGACGAAGTAGCCACCGAGCCCTGAATCGGCTGCGCCGCCGTACGCGATCGTCGCGCCCTCGGCGCGCGCGGTGTCGAGGTAGCCCAGCACCTTCTCGTACTGCGGTCGGTTGGCCACCGGTCCCATCTCGGTGTCCGGATCGTTCGGATCGCCCAGCTTGATCGTCGCCGCGCGCTCGGCCACCAGCTGGATCAGCTCGTCGTGCACCGACTCGTGCACGATCAGCCGCGAGCCGGCCATGCAGGTCTGCCCGGTCGCCGCGAACACCCCGGCGATCAGGCCGTTCGCCGCGGCCTGCAGGTCGGCGTCGGCGAACACGATCTGCGGGGACTTGCCCCCGAGCTCGAGCGTGACCTTGTTGATGTTGTCGGCGGCCGCCCTGGCCACCGCGCGCCCGGTGGCCGTCGACCCGGTGAAGGCGACCTTGTCCACGCCGGGGTGCGACGCGAGCGCCGCGCCCGTCTCGCGGGACAGCCCGGTGACGACGTTGACCACGCCCGGCGGGAAGCCGGCCTCGGCGATGAGCTCGGCGAAACCGAGCGTGGACGCGGGGGAGTGCTCGGACGGCTTGATCACGACGGTGCAGCCTGCCGCCAACGCGGGCGCCAGCTTCCACGTCATCAGCAGCAGCGGGGAGTTCCACGGGGTGATCGCGGCGACCACACCGACCGGTTCCCGGCGGGTGTACACGAGATAGTTCGGGTTGGGCGTGGGGATCTGACGACCTTCGAGCTTGTCGGCCAGCCCGGCGTAGTAGTGGTACCAGCCGCCGAGACCGTTGAGCTGGCCGATCATCTCCCGGTAGAGCTTGCCGGAGTCGTTGACCTCCATGCGGGCCAGCCGCTCCGCGTGCTCGCCGATGAGATCGCCGAGCCTGCGCATCAGCGCGGCGCGGGCGAATCCGGTCATTGCGCCCCATTCACCGTCCAGTGCGGTGCGGGCCGCGGACACCGCCGCGTCGACGTCCTCCGGGCCCCCGTCGGGGACCACCGCCCACGACTTGCCGGTGTAGGGGTTCTGCGACTCGAAGGTGCTCCCCGACAGCGCGTCGACCGCCTTGCCGCCGATCAGCATCGTGAACCGCTCGAGCTTGGCCATCCCGATCTCCCCTCTTGCGCACGGTCCAACGCGACCGTAGGCCCAGAGGTGGCCGGTACGCACCCGCCCTGCGCACCTTCTGGTCGCCGTGCGCACGTCCGGACGTGCGCACGGCGACAGCACGGTGCGCGCGGCACTCCCCGGGGGGCGGGGGCGGGGCTACGGCCGGCGGTGTGTCCGGGCGCTGGAGATCCGGCCGACCAGCGGGGCCGTCCAGTGGAACTCGGCGAGCGGGAGATCGCGGTGCGCGGGTCGGTAGAGGTCCCACATGACGACGGCGACGGTGATGACGACGGCCAGGGTGATCAGTTGAAGCATCATGGCAGTAAGTATCCGCCAAGAGATATCCTGCCACCACTGGCAAAAGTGACCACGGACAGCAAGATGCTGCCATTCTCCGAGTGGGTCAGGCCGGGGCGTCTTCGAGCAGCTCGGCGAGGGCGGCTTCGAGCAGCTGGTCGCCGACCGGGAGTTCCTGCAACGGGAGCCGCAGGAAGGCGGCGGCCCGCTCGGCGGCCGCCCGGATCCGCGGCGTCGGGTGCTGGGACAGCCACACCACTCGCCGGTAGTGCCGGAAGTACTCCTCGTGCAGCTCCGGCCAGCGGTCCAGCCCGAGCTCGGTGATCACCGAGCGGTCGAAGGACAGCGCCAGGTAGTCGGTCAGCACGTAGGTGCCGGGCTCCTCCGCCAGGAGCGCCTGCATGCGCTCGGCCCCGGCGAAGAGGTCGTAGCAGTGGGCGCCGGGCAACCGTGGCACCCCCAGCCGCGCGCACACCTCGTCGAGTGCGCCGTAGCTGCCGCAATCGGCGAATCCGACCGCCACCGCCCGGTAACGCCCGCGAAGCTCGACGAGCGCCGACTCGACGGCGGCAGCGATCCGATCGGGGTGGTTGTGCAGCAGCGGCGGCAGCGGGTGCACGTCGAGCAGCCAACCGCGCCGGTCGGCGATCTGCGTGACGTGTTTGGCGATCGCGCCGCACGCCACCACGGCGGTCCGGACCGCCGTCGGTGGTTCAGACCGGGAAGGACAGCTGGTCGATGAACCGGTCGTTGAAGTCGGGACGGTCGGAGAGCTCGACGTAGTGCACCTCCTCCAGCAGGGCGCGCGCCGCCGCACGTTCCCGGATCGACAGCAGGGCCATCTTCGAGCCCTCGCCCGCGACGTTCCCGGCGCTCACGATGCGCAGTGTCGGGATGTCGGGCACCAGCCCGATCCGGACCGCGCTGGCCGGTGCGAGGTAGCTGCCGAACGAGCCGGCCAGCAGCACCTGCTGGATGTCGGACGCGGCCAGGCCCACCTCCTCGATGAGCAGCCGCCAGCCGGTGGCGATCGCGGCCTTGGCGAACTGCAGCTCCCGGACGTCGCGCTGCGACAGGTAGACGGCGCCGGCCGCGTCGCCCACCGCGCCCTTCCAGTGCAGCACGAACACCCGCTCCTCGCCGACCTTGCGGAGCCGTTCGGCCAGGCCGGGTCGGGACACGGCCGCGGCCTCGGCGTCGAGCAGGCGTCCCGATGCGTCGAGCAGGCCGGCCTGTACCAACGCCGCGACGGCGTCGACCAGCCCGGATCCGCACAGCCCGATCGGTTCCACGTCACCGATCACCTGCAGGCTGACGTCCTCGTCGCTGATCTTGACGCCTTCGATGGCGCCAGGGGCGGCCCGCATCCCGCAGCGGATCGCGGCACCCTCGAACGCGGGACCGGCCGGGGCCGCCGTGGCGAGGATCCGGTCGGCGTTGGCCAGCACGATCTCGCAGTTCGTGCCCACGTCGATGAACAACCGGGTGCGCTTGTCCCGGTCCATCCCCGAGGCGAGCGCGCCGGCCACGATGTCGCCGCCGACGTAGGCGCCGACCGACGGGAACACGTAGGCGCGGGCGCCGGGGTGCACGTCCACCCCGATGTCGGAGGCGAGGATGCCCTCGAACACGCGTGCGGTCATGACGAACGGGGCGACGCCGAGGGCCTCGGGGTCGATCCCCAGCACGATGTGCGTCATCGTCGCGTTGCCGGCCAGCGCGACCTCGTAGACCTCGGTCATCTCGACGCCACCGTCGGAGCAGACCTCGGCCGCGAGCTGGTGCAGTGCCTGGCGGGCCAGCATCGCCAGGCGCGGCAGCGCGTCGGGATCCATCATCGTCGCGCTGATCCGGGTGATCACGTCGGCGCCGAAGGGCTGCTGCGGGTTGAGCATCGAACCGACGGCCACCGGGGTGCCGGTCGTCAGGTCGAGCAGCGTGGCCACCACCGTGGTCGTGCCCAGGTCGTAGGCGATGCCGAAGCGTCGGGCCGTGGTGTCGCCTGGCTCCACGTCGATCAGCACGTCGTCGACCACGACGGCCGTGACCTTGAAGTCCGCGGACCGCAGCACCCGCGGCAGCCTGCGCATCACGTGCAGGTCGGAGCGCAGGACGAGGTCGTCGAGGGCGTCCCAGAGCCGCTGCGAGTCGGAGCGCTGATCGGAAAGGCTCGGCTCCTCGAGTTCCACGTAGCGCTTCTGCACGGCGGGGCGCAGGATCACCTGCCGGCCCACCCCCACGGTGGCCGCCTTGGGTCGGGTGACCAGCGGCGGCACCTCCACCCGTACGTCGCGGTCGGCCGGGGCCATGCAGGCCAACCGCCACCCGGAGCGCAGCTGGTCGGGATCGAACGCGCGCGGGTCCAGCCGGGAGACCGGCACTTCGCCCTCGACGACCCGCACCTTGCACTTGCGGCAGGTCCCGTGCCCACCGCAGGTCGAATCGATGGCGATGCCGTTCCAGCTGGCCGCGTCGAACAGCGTGACCCCGGCCGGCACCCGGACGTCACGCTGCGGCATGCCGTCGGGGGTGAAGGAGATCCGGACCCGGACCGGGCCCTGATCCTCCTCGACCCTGTCCGGATCGCCCGGGGTGTTCATACCGCCTGGGCTGCGCGTTGCTGTGCCCGGAACGCCGCGATCCAGTTCGCGCCCCACTCGTCGTTGCCCATCATCACGTCGGCGGCCTTCACGGCGTCGACGATCAGTGGGCTGCGCACGTCGATCACGGCGCTGGTCAGGCCCTTGGCTCATGGCCATGGGCACGAACGCCGCGCCGAGGTGCTCGCGCCGGGGCATCCCGAACGACACGTTCGACGCGCCGAGGGTCATGTTGAGCCCGAACTCGTCGCGGATCAGCGCGATGGTCTCGAGCGTCTTGCACACCAGCGACGAGTCGGCACCGACCGGCATCGCGAGCGGGTCGATGACGATGTCCTCCAGCGCGATCTCGTACTCGCCCACCGCGATGTCGAGGATCTTGCGCGTGATGTCGAGGCGTTTGCGTGGATCCTCGGGGATCTCGTCCTCCTCGTTGGGGAGCGCGATCACCGCGGCGCCGTGCCGCTTGACGAGCGGCAGGATGGCGTCGAGCCGCTCCCGCTCGCCGGTCACCGAGTTGACCAGCGCCTTGCCCTGGTACACCGCGAGCCCGGCCTCGAGCGCCTCGACCACCGAGGAGTCGATGCAGATCGGCAGGTCGGTGATCCCCTGGATCATGGTGATGGCGTTGGCCAGCAGCTCGGCCTCGTCCGTGAGCGGCACCCCCATGTTGACGTCGAGCATGGTGGCCCCGCCTTCCACCTGCTCCTTCACGTCGATGGCGATGCGGGACAGGTCGCCGGCCCGCAGCTTCTCGGCGAACAGCCTGCGGCCGGTGGGGTTGATCCGTTCCCCGATGAGGCAGAACGGCTGGTCGGGGCCGATGACGACCTCGCGCGTCGCCGAGGAAAGGACCGTGTGCATGGTGCTCCTGTAGTTCTGACGAGACGTCGGGGGTGGGTTCAGACCGAGACGGCGGCGCGTTTGGCGGCGATCAGTTTCTTGGCCAGCCGGACCGCGGTGGAGGCGTCGGCCGCGTAGCCGTCGGCCCCGACGGCATCGGCGTACTCCTGGGTGACCGGTGCCCCGCCGACCATGACGATCACCTGGTCGCGCAGGCCCGCCTTGTTCAGCGCGTTGATGTTGGCCTTGAACATCGGCATGGTCGTGGTGAGGAACGCGGAGAACCCGACGATGTCCGGCTTGTGCTCGTGGATGCCGGCGATGACCTTCTCCGGGCCCACCTGCACGCCCGAGGTCGATCACGTTGAAGCCCGCACCCTCGAGCATGATGTTGACCAGGTTCTTGCCGATGTCGTGCACGTCGCCCTTGACGGTACTCATCAGGAAGGTGCCGACGGTCTGCGCGCCGGTCTCGGCCAGCAGCGGTCGCAGCACGTCGAGCGCACCCGCCATGGCCCGACCGGCCACGAGCATCTCGGGTACGAAGAAGTCGCCCCGCTCGAACCGGGCTCCGACCTCCTCCAACGACGGGATCAACGCGTCGAACAGCATCGATTCCGGGGTCATGCCCTGCTCGAGACCCAGCCGGGTCAGTTCGAGCACCCGCGGCCTGTTGCCGACGAGCGTCTCGTCGTAGAGGGCCTGCAGGATTTCTTGCTCAGTCATGACGTCGCGCCTTCCTTGCCGGAGTGGTGGCCGAGCTGGGCCGACAGCCCGCGGGTCTCGGCCACGAGCAGGTCGCCGAGCGCGGTGATCCCGCGTTCGTTGATCCGGGCCGTCGGCCCGGACAGCGAGATGGCGGCGATGACCACGCCGTCGACGGCCCGGACCGGCGCGGCGACCGCGGCCAGCCCCACCTCCAGCTCGTCGAGCGAGGCGGCCCAGCCGCGCCGGCGCACTTCGACCAGCGAGTGGTCCAGGTGGGCGCGGTCGACAGGGGAGTGCGCGGTGCGCCGTTCCAGGTTGCCGCGGGGCAGGTCGAGCGCGCCGTAGGCGAGCAGGACCTTGCCCAGCGCGGTGCAGTGCGGTGGCACGTTCACCCCGACCCAATTGGTGGCGCCGACCACGTAGCGGCTGTCGATCTGGGCGATCTGCACCAGCTCGGTTCCCCGCGGCACCGCGAGGTTCACGGTCTCGTCGCTCAGCTCGCCGAGCCGCTCACAGGTGGGGCGGGAGAGCTCCGCCAGATCGTGCAGGGCACTGGGCCGAGCGGCATACAGCGAGAACAGGGCTCCCGGCCGGAAGGCACCGGCGTGGTCACGCTGGACCAGCCGACTACGCTCCAGCGCCTGCAGCAGCCGGGAGGTCGTCGACTTGGCCAGGCCCAGCTCGTCGACCAGCGACGTGAAGGTTCGCGGCGCTCCGGACTCGACCACGAGCGTGAGCAACGCGCTCGCCCGGTCGACGGCCTGACTGCCCACCTGTGTCGCCATAACTGATGTCCCCGTCCAAGAGTTCCATATCATGGAACCTGTGTTCCGTTGAATGCCGTTAGAGTGCAGCCGAAGTCAGCCGCCCGTCAAGTGGAGTTCGCATGTTCCGTAATTCAATGCCCCGCTACGAGGTTCTCTCCGAGCAGGCCATGGCCACGCTCGACGGCGGCTGGCGGCGGCTGGTCAGCGAGATCGGTGTCGAGTTCATGTCCGACCGGGCGCTCGAGCTGTTCCGCGCGGCAGGGCAGAAGGTCGAGGACAACTGCGTCCGGTTCGACCCCGACTTCGTGCTGGAGCAGGTGGCCAAGGCGCCCCGGTCGTTCGACCTGCAGGCCCGCAACCCGGCCAACTCGGTGCACATCGGTGACGACTCGATGGTGTTCGGGAGCGTGTACGGGCCGCCGTTCGTCCGCGAGGGCGACGTGCGCCGGGACGCGAAGATGGAGGACTTCCGCAACTTCACCAAGCTCGCGCAGAGCTTCTCCAGCCTGGACTCCGCCGGTGGCGTGATCTGCGAGCCGGAGGACACCCCGCTGGACTCGCGGCACCTGGACATGACCTACGCGCTGCAGACGCTCACCGACAAGATCTACATGGGTAACGTCGTGTCCGGCGAGAACGCCCGCGACACGCTGGCCATGACCGACATCCTGTTCGGCGGCCGCGAGGCCATCGAGAAGACCCCGGCCACCATCTCGCTGATCAACTGCAACTCGCCGCTGCGCTGGGACGACCGGATGCTGGACGCGCAGTTCGAGTACTCCGCGGCCAACCAGCCGGTGGTGCTCACGCCGTTCCTGCTGATGGGGGCCATGTCCCCGGTCTCCATCCCGGCCTCGTTGACCCAGCAGATCGCCGAGGCGCTGACCGGCATCTCGCTGTCGCAGCTGATCCGTCCGGGGGCACCGGTGGTCTTCGGGTCGTTCCTTTCCAACATCGACATGCAGTCCGGCTCGCCCTGCTTCGGCACCCCGGAGTCCGGTATCGGGCTGCTCTGCACGGGACAGATCGCCCGGCACTTCGGGCTGCCGGTGCGCTCGGGCGGCGGCCTGACCTCCAGCCAGATGCCGGACGCGCAGGCCGGCTACGAGTCGTTGATGACCATGCTCCCGACGTTCCTTGCCGGCATCAACTGGGTGATGCACACGGCAGGCTGGCTCGAGGGCGGGCTGGTGGCCTGCTACGAGAAGTTCGTCCTCGACGTGCAGGTGCTGGAGATGCTGCAGACCGAGTTCACCCCGCTGGAGATCGACGAGGCGTCGCTGGCCTTCGACGCGCACGACGAGGTGCGCCACGGCGGGCACTTCCTGGGTGCCGCGCACACGATGGAGCGCTTCCGCACGTGCTTCTACCGGCCGTTCGTGAACAGCTCGGACAACTACGACCGCTGGATGAAGCGTGGGGCGAAGGACTCGGCCGCCCGAGCGGGCGACATCGCCCGCAAGAAGCTCGACGAGTACGAGCAGCCGCCGCTGGACGACGCCATCCGCGAGGAGCTGGAGGCCTACGTCAACCGGCGTCGCACCGAACTGGGCGACTGACCGCGTCAGCGCGGGTGGGCCGCGGCCGGGTCGAGGTGGTGCAGCGCGTCCTGGACGGTGGCTCGGAGATCGGCGGTGGAACGGGGGTCGTAAACCGGCCCGGATCCATCGGTCAGCAGCAGGTTCGCGATCGCTACTCCGCGCGCCGGGACCGGTCCGACCGCCCGCAGTGAGGTGATCAGCTGCCGGATCTCGTCCTCGGCGGCGAGCACCCGCGTCCGTTGCGTCGGGACCGTGGATCGGGTGCCGGCTCCGGCGAGCACGTTCTCCCAGTTCCGCGCCAACTCCTGGCGCAGGGGCGGCGCCGTCAGCATGCCCGCGCGCACGGCCCGCAGCCGGCTCCGCGCGGCCGGGCGTCCGGCGGCCAGCTCGGCGTCCAGGGTGAGCTGCCGCCACCGGGCGAGCGCGCGGTCCCGGAGCCGTACCCGCACGAGGACCCATCCGCTGCCGGACTCGACGAGCGCGGTCCAGTCCCGGTGGCGGCGTTCGGGACTCGTCAGCAGCACCATGCCACGATCCTGCGCCGGCTTCGTCGACCACGGGAGTGGCATCATCGCCACGGTGAGTGCCAAAAAGGCCACATTCGTGCCGCGCGACCACCACCGTCGCGATCGTCGTCTACGACGGGCTGGACACCTTCGGGTTCGCGGTCGCCCACGAGGTCTTCAGCACCGAGTACGCGTCGGGACCGGGAGCAGCCGTGGTTACCGGGTCCTGGTCTGCGGGCCGGGCCCGGTGACCCTCGACAACGGCCTGCGGCTCGAGGTCCCCAACGGGCTGGAACACCTGCACTCGGCCGACACCGTGATCGTGCCGCCCTGCGAGTCGCCGGAGGGGCCGCCGCAGGTCGTGCTCGAGGCGCTGCGGGACGCGCACGCCCGCGGCGCGCGGCTCGTCTCGATGTGCACCGGCGCCTTCGTGCTGGCGGCCGCCGGGCTGCTCGACGGGCGCCGGGCCACCACGCACTGGGCCGAGTGCGGGCGGCTCGCCGCCGAGCATCCGAACGTCGGTCGTCGATGCGGACGTGCTCTACGTGGACGGCGGCGACATCCTCACGTCGGCGGGCAGCGCCGCCTCCATCGACCTGTGCCTGCACCTGATCCGCAAGGACCTCGGGGCCGAGGTCGCGAACCGGGTCGCCCGCGAGCTCGTCGTCGCGCCCTACCGGGACGGCGGCCAGGCCCAGTACATCGACATGCCGCTCCCGGACATCGACCCGTCCGACCTCTTCGCCGACACCGTCTCCTGGGTGCAGGAGCACCTCGGACGAGCCGGTCACCGTCGCGGACCTCGCCCGCCGCTCCGCGATGAGTCGCCGCACGTTCGCCCGGCGCTTCGCGTCGGCCACCGGCACGACCCCGTACCAGTGGTTGCTGCGGCAGCGCCTGCATCGGGCCCAACGGATGCTCGAGACCAGCGACATGACGATCGACGCCGTGGCCCAGCACAGCGGGCTCGTCAACGCGGGGAACCTGCGCAAGCACTTCGCGCGGGCCGTCCACACCACGCCGCAGGCCTACCGCAACACCTTCCGAGCGCGAACCGGTCAGTCCGCGACGGGGTGACGCCAGCCGTCGACAGCGGCGAGCCACCTCGACCAGGAATCGTCGCACGGCGTCGGGCTCGCAGGGTGCGCACCGTGGCCCAGTTGCCACATGGGCACCATCGAGCGGCGTCACCCGGTCGGGCGAGAGCGAAACCGGTTGTCGGTTCACGTGCGTAGTCATCTACCTTGCGGAGCGTGCTGATCAGTCTGCTGCGCAGCTACCTGAAGCCGTACCGCGTAGCGTTGCTGCTGGTCGTAGTGTTGCAGCTGGCCGGGACGATGGCGTCGCTCTACCTGCCGAGCCTCAACGCGGACATCATCGACCGGGGCATCGCGACGGGCGACACCGGCTACATCATGACGGCGGGCGGCTGGATGCTGCTCGTCACTCTCGTGCAGGTGATCTGCTCGATCGCCGCCGTCTACTACGGATCGCGCACCGCCATGGGGTTCGGGCGGGACGTGCGCGGCGCGGTCTTCCACCGGGTCGGTGAGTTCTCCGCCCGCGAGATCAACCGGGTCGGCGCCCCATCACTGATCACCCGCAACACCAATGACGTCCAGCAAGTGCAGATGTTGGTGTTGCTGACGTGCACGATGCTCGTCGCCGCCCCGATCATGTGCGTCGGCGGCGTCGTCATGGCGTTGCGCGAGGACGTCGGCCTGTCCTGGTTGATGGCGGTGTGCGTGCCGGTGCTGGTGGCCGCCATCGGCGCGGTGATCATGCGGATGGTGCCGCAGTTCCGGGCCATGCAGACGCGCATCGACGCGCTCAACCGGATCCTGCGGGAGCAGATCACCGGGATCCGGGTGGTGCGGGCGTTCGTCCGGGAGCCGCAGGAGACGCAGCGTTTCCGCGTCGCGAACGCTGAGCTGACCGACCTCGCCATCGCTGTCGGCCGGCTGCAGGCGCTGATCTTTCCCATCGTGATGCTGGTGCTGAACGTGTCCAGCGTGGCCGTGCTCTGGTTCGGTGCCGGCCGGGTGGACATCGGCGCGATGCAGATCGGGGCGCTCACCGCGTTCCTGAGCTACCTCATGCAGATCCTGATGGCGGTCATGATGGCCACGTTCATGGCGATCATGGTGCCGCGGGCGTCGGTCTGTGCCGAACGCATCGTCGAGGTGCTCGACACCGAGTCCTCCGTCGCGCCCCCGGCGCGGCCGACCATCCCGACCCGGTCCGACGGCCTGCTCACCTTCGACCGCGTCGGGTTCCAGTACCCAGGGGCCGCGGCGCCCGTGCTGCGTGAGATCACGCTGACCGCGTCTCCCGGGCAGACCACCGCGATCATCGGCAGCACCGGTGCCGGCAAGACGACACTGATCTCGATGGTGCCCCGGCTGTTCGACGCCACCGATGGCGCGGTGCTGGTGGACGGGGTCGACGTGCGCAAGCTGGAACTGGAGGAGCTCTGGCAGCGGATCGGCCTGGTGCCGCAGCGGCCGTACCTGTTCTCCGGGACGGTGGGCAGCAACCTGCGCTACGGCAACCCGGATGCCTCCGACGACGAGCTGTGGGCCGCACTGGAGACCGCGCAGGGCCGGGATTTCGTGGCCGCCATGCCCGCCGGGCTGGACGCGCCGATCGCCCAGGGTGGCACCAACGTGTCGGGCGGGCAGCGCCAGCGGCTGGCCATCGCCAGGGCGCTGGTGCGTGGGCCGGAGATCTACCTGTTCGACGACGCGTTCTCCGCATTGGACCTGACCACCGACGCCCGGCTGCGGGCTGCGCTGCGCCCGGTCACCGCGGCATGCACGGTCGTGATCGTCGCTCAGCGGGTGTCGACCATCGTCGACGCCGATCAGATCGTGGTCCTGGAGGACGGCGCGGTGGTCGGTATCGGCCGGCACCGGGAATTGCTCGGATCCTGCCCGACCTACCTCGAGATCGTCGAGTCGCAGCTGTCCGCGGAGGAGACGGCGTCGTGACCGCCGACGTGCTCCTTCCCGCGGAGGCGGCATCAGACCGCCGACGTGCTCCTTCCCGCGGAGGCGGCATCATGACCGAGCGGACGGTCACGCCGATCCCACCGGCGGGCGAGCCGGACAAGCGGCGGCAGGACGCCGAGACCGGGGCGGCGGCCCGCGGGATGGCGGTGGAGCGCCGCAGCCGCGGCCCGTGGGGCGGCATGGGACAGCCTGCGGAGAAACCGCTCGACTTCGGTCCGTCCGTCCGACGGCTGCTGCGGCTGCTGCACACCGAGTGGCTCGGTGCGGTCGCCGTGCTGGTCCTCGGCGTGGTGAGCGTGGCGCTGAACGTCGTCGGGCCGCTTCTCCTCGGAGCAGCCACCGACCTGATCTTCACCGGGGTGATCGGCCGGACGCTGCCACCCGGAGTGAGCAGCGAGGAAGCCGCGGATGCGGCCCGGGTGGCCGGCAACGACTCCATCGCGAACGTGATCATCGGCCAGGGCGTGGTACCCGGCGAGGGCATCGACTTCGCCGGGTTGAACCAGGTGTTGCTCGGTGCGGTCGCGCTGTACGTCGGAGCGTCGATCTTCGGCTGGATGCAGGGCTACCTGCTCAACGGCATCGTCCAGCGCACCGTCTACGACCTGCGTCGCGACGTCGAGAACAAGCTGAACCGGCTTCCGCTGCGCTATTTCGACGGCCAGCAGCGCGGTGAGGTGCTCAGCCGCGTCACCAACGACATCGACAACGTCGCGCAGAGCCTGCAGCAGACGATGAGCCAGCTGCTCACCTCCTTCCTCACGGTGGTCGGCGTGCTGGCGATGATGGTGCTGGTCTCGCCGTTGCTGTCGCTGGTCGCGCTGATCTCGGTCCCGCTGTCGCTGTGGTTGACCAAGGCGATCACCAAGCGGTCGCAGCGGCAGTTCGTCGCGCAGTGGCGCTACACGGGACAGCTGAACGCGCAGATCGAGGAGTCGTTCACCGGGCACGAGCTGGTGCGGGTCTTCGGCAGGCGCGGTGAGGTGGAGGCCGCGTTCGCCGTGAAGAACGACGAGCTGTTCGCCGCCAGCTTCCGGGCTCAGTTCATCTCGGGGACGATCATGCCGTCGATGATGTTCATCGGGAACCTGAGCTACGTGGCGATCGCGGTGATCGGCGGCCTGCGGGTGGCTTCCGGGTCGATGAGCCTCGGCGACGTGCAGGCGTTCATCCAGTACTCGCGGCAGTTCACCCAGCCACTGACGCAGATGGCGTCGATGCTCAACCTGCTGCAGTCCGGGGTCGCGTCGGCCGAGCGGGTCTTCGAGCTGCTCGACGAGCCCGAGCAGACGCCGGACCCGCAGACACCGGCGACCCGCACCGAGCGTTGCGGCCGGGTGGCCTTCGAGCACGTCTCGTTCCGCTACCGGGCGGACCAGCCGTTGATCGATGACTTGTCGCTGACCGCCGAGCCCGGCCAGACCGTCGCCATCGTCGGTCCCACCGGCGCCGGCAAGACCACGCTGGTCAACCTGATCCTGCGGTTCTACGAGCTCGACGCCGGGCGGATCACCCTCGACGGCGTGGACACCGCCACGTTGTCCCGGGCCGAGCTGCGTGGCGGGATCGGGATGGTGCTGCAGGACACCTGGCTCTTCGGCGGCACCATCCGGGACAACATCGCCTACGGCAACCCGGGCGCGACGCAGGAGCAGCTGCTCGCGGCGGCCACCGCGACCTACGTCGACCGGTTCGTGCACAGCCTCCCCGACGGCTACGACACCGTGATCGACGAGGAGGGCAGCAACGTCAGCGCGGGGGAGAAGCAGCTGATCACCATCGCCAGGGCGTTCCTGGCGAACCCGTCACTGCTGATCCTCGACGAGGCGACGAGCTCGGTGGACACCCGCACCGAGGTGCTGGTGCAGCGGGCGATGGCGGCGCTGCGCTCGGACCGGACCAGCTTCGTGATCGCGCACCGGCTCTCCACCATCCGCGACGCCGACCTGATCCTCGTGATGGAAGCGGGTCGGATCGTCGAGCAGGGCAACCACGAGCAGCTGCTGGCCGCCCGCGGCGCCTACTTCACGCTGTACAACGCCCAGTTCGCCGCGGCGGCCGACGTCGGATACTAGGCCCTCCTGGCCGGCGGCCACGACGGCCCGAGTCGGGTTCATGGCTCCTCCTCGTCGAGGAATGAGCACTGTTGCGGTTCTTCGGCCCGGGAACAGCGATACCGGCCATCTCGACGGCCGGGCGTGCGTGGCAGCAGCCGGGATGATCGGCCTCGCAGTGCCCGCGCAGCACGTGCACTATGGACGGGGTGGGAATTTCTCCGGCAGGTTCGATCAGGGTCATCGGTTGGGCGTTGATCGCCGCGCTGTGCGTGGTGTTGTCGGCCTGCTCGAGCCCGCCCGCTCCCCAGCGGCCCGCCCCCCAGCCGCCCGCCCCTCAGCCCCCGGCAGCCACCGGCCTGCTCGCCGGCTGGAAACTCACCCTGCCGCTGGCCGGGAAGAAGGGTGCGGCCGCCATCGTCGATCCCGCCCAGGCTTCCCCGCCGTGGTTGACCAGCGACGGCAACGGCGCCATCACCCTGTGGGCTCCGGTGAACGGGGCGACGACGGAGCACTCCGAGCACGCCCGCACCGAGCTGGACCGGCTGGACGACTTCCAGGCCGGGGCCGTCCGGCAGACGCTCAGCGCGTCGGTGTCCGTAGCCCAGGTCCCGACCCAGAACCAGGACGTGATCATCGGCCAGATCCACGGTGCCGACGACATCAGCTCGGTGCCGTTCGTGATGCTGCACTACGCGGCCGGAGCGATCACGGTGGTGGTCAAGCAGCAACAGTCCGGCAAGGCTTCGAGCGATTTCACGCTGCTGACGGGTGTGCCGCTCGACGCGCGGTTCGACTTCAGCATCCGCGACAACGGCAACGGCAGCCTCACCTTCACGGCGGACTACGGCGACCAGCACGCCTCGACGGACGCACCGCTGCCCGATTCCTTCCGCGACGCCACCGTGCGCTTCCAGGCCGGGGCCTACCAGCTGGCCGACTCGAAAGCAGGCCCGGCGGCCGACACCGACGGCGCCAAGGTCACGTTCTACGCACTGACGGCGGGACCTGCGAACTAGAGGTCACACTCCGTGACGTCCAACCCGCAGCGCCTGCCTCGTGTGGGTGATCGTCACCCGGCTCAGTAGCATGCCGTCGCCGGCGAGGGACGACGACGATCGGGCGGAGACATGGGACGACACCACGGGGTGCCGCGATTCCTGCACCTCGGGTGGCTGGTCCCGTTGCTGGTGATCGTGCTGGTCGGAGGCGGGACGACCGTGGTCAAACTGTCCGACACCACCTCGGCTGCCCCCGAGCCCGCCGGCTGTGCGGGCACGCTGACCGTCGTGGCGGCCTCGTCGTTCGTGCCGGTCCTGAACGCCGTCGCCCCGGCGTTGGCCGCGGGCGAGAACTGTGCTCGGCTGGACGTGGTGCCGGCCGACGGGCGTGCCGCGGCCGCCGAGGTGGCCCGACGTGGCGCCGCCGTGTGGATCCCGGACGACGCGGCCTGGGCCGCCACCCAGGGCATGGCCCAGCTCGCGGCCGCGCCGACCGCCGGTGCCGGGACGGTACTGGCCACCAGCCCGTTCTATCTCGTCACCGACGCC
Organism: uncultured Actinomycetota bacterium; assembly: GCA_963841985.1. Lineage (GTDB taxonomy): Bacteria > Actinomycetota > Actinomycetes > Mycobacteriales > Pseudonocardiaceae > Pseudonocardia. Next base: position 111,341 of record CAWJFD010000021.1, on the reverse strand, counting down.
GGTACCGCACAGCGGGTGACGGCCGAGGGAAGCGGCTGGCTCGCACTGGACCGGTTGCTGGGCCGGCCCGCGGGGGCGTCGCCCGCGGTCACCCTCGCGCTGCGCGATCCGGCCGGCTCGGCCGACGGCATGCTCGCCGCGGGCGCTGTCGGGGAGGCGGTCTGGATCGCCGACGGGATGGACGCGTCGGCGTTGGCGCTGGCCAAGGCGATGCCGGTGACCCGGACGGTGGCGGGCACCGAGCCCGCGCTGCCGCGCACGCCTGGCGAGGTCGGGGTGGTCCCCGAACATGCGCTGCTCCCGGTCATGCGTGCGGGCGGGTTGCCCGCCGGCACCACGGTGCTCGCGCCCAGCGACCACACCGCGGCGCTGCGCTACAGCTGGCTTCCCACCGCCGCCGCGGCGTCCGACCCGGCCACCGCCGCGCCACTGAAGCGGTTGCTCGACACGCTTAGCGGCCCGGAGGCCGCGCCTGCGCTGGCCGCAGCGGACCTGCGCCGGCCGGACGCGAACGGACCGCCGGGGGATGTGGTGCCCCAGCTCCCGGCGGTCACCGCCGCCCCGTTCGCCGTGCTCAAGCCACACCACGTCGACCACGTGTTCGCCACCTGGTACTCCGGGGACCGGAAGGCCGACGTACTGGTCGCGGTGGACGTCTCCGGTTCGATGAACGCCCGTGCCCCTGGCTCGGAGCGCCGGCTGATCGACCTGGTCAAGGCCGGGTTCGCCGACGTCGGTCGGCTGCTGCCCGACGACTCCGAGCTGGGACTGTGGGAGTTCGGCGTGAACCTGGCGCCGCCGAAGGACTACCAGGTGCTGCTCCCCAGTGCGGCGCTCACCCCCGAGCACCGGCGTGAGGTCAGCACGGCGGTGGACCGGCTCAGGGCGCGCAGCAACGGCACCGGGCTGTACGACACCGTGCTGGCCGCCTACCTCGCCGCGCGGGACCGGTACCGCGCGGGGGTGCCCAACCATGTCGTGGTGTTCACCGACGGACACAACGAGCTCGACCCCGGATCGTTGACCCTCGAGCAGCTGAGCACGCGGTTGGCGGAGTCCCAGGACCCGGCCCGGCCGGTGCGGCTCAGCCTGATCGCGTTCGGCGACAAGCCCTACGCCGACCAGCTGAAGAAGGCGCTCGAACCGGTGGACGGCTACGTCAGCCAACCGGCCACCGCCGACGCGGTGGGTGGAGCGTTCGTGCACGTCGCGGCGGGCGGCGTGCACGACTGATCAACCGCCGAGCGGCTGCACCCCGGTCACCCACACCACGGCGGCGCCCTCCTCGTCGGACGCGGTGAGGTCGACCTCGGCCAGGATGGCCCAGTCCCGGTCGCCGGCCGGATCGTCGAGCACCTGGCGCACCAGCCAGCGCTCCGCCTCCTCGGTGATGGTCAGCAGCTGTGGCCCGCGCGCGTCGGGTCCGATGCCGATGTAGGTGTGTTCGGTGAAGTAGGGCTCCATGGCCTCCCGCCAGGTTTCCGCGTCCCAGCCGACCTCCCGGTCGAGCTCGCCGAGCAGGTCCCAGCGGCGCAGTGCGGCCAGCTCGACCCGGCGGAACAGCGCGTTGCGCACCAGCACCCGGAACGCCCTGACGTTGCCGGTGACCCCGGCCGGTGCGTCCTGGAGCGACGGCGGGGCCACCTCGTCGCCGGTGCCGGCACCCGCGGCGAGCGCTTCCCACTCGTCGAGCAGGCTGGAGTCGACCTGGCGCACCAGCTCACCCAGCCACTCCTCGATGTCGGCGAGCTCCTCGGTCTTCGCCTCGTCGGGCACGGTCTGCCGCAACGCGCGGTAGGAGTCGGCCAGGTAGCGCAGCACCAGCCCCTCGGAGCGGGCCAGCTGGTAGTGCGAGACGTACTCGACGAACGTCATCGACTTCTCGAACATGTCCCTGGCCACCGACTTCGGCGACAGCCGTGCGTCCTCGACCCATGGCGCACCGCGTCGGTAGCTGTCCAGTGCGGCGGTCAGCAACTCGTCGAGAGGCTTCGGGTAGCTGACGTCCTCCAGCAGGACCATCCGCTGCTCGTACTCGATGCCGTCGGCCTTCATCGCCGCGACCGCCTCGCCGCGGGCCTTGCTCTCCTGCGCGTAGAGCACGGGGCGCGGATCGTCGAGGGTCGCCTCGATGATCGAGAGAACGTCGAGCGGGTAGGAGGGTGTCTCGCGGTCCAGCAACTCGATCGACGCGAGCGCGAAGGGGGAGAGCGGCTGGTTCAGCGCGAAGTCCAGCTGCAGGTCGCCCACCAGGCGGATGCGCCGGCCGTCGGCGTCGGGTTCCGGGAGCTCCTCGACCACGCCTGCGGTCCGCAACGCGCGGTAGATCGCGATCGCCCGCAGGATGTGCCGGCGCTGGCGGGGTCGCGGCTCGTGGTTGTCCTCCAGCAGGTGCCGCATCGCGGCGAAGGCGTCCCCCGGCCGGGAGATCACGTTCAGCAGCATCGCATGGGTCACGGAGAAATGGCTGGTCAACGGCTCGGGTTGGGCATTCTGCAGCTTCTCGAAACTGGTCTCCGACCAGCCGACGAAACCCTCGGGAGCCTGCTTGCGCACGATGCGCTTGCGCTTCTTCAGATCGTCGCCTGCCCTGGCCAGCAGCCGAGCGTTCTCCACCTCGTGATCGGGGGCTTCGGCGACCACGGTGCCCACCGTGTCGTAGCCGGCCCGCCCGGCCCGGCCGGCGATCTGGTGGAACTCGCGTGCCTTCAGCGGGCGGGTGCGCTGCCCGTCGTACTTGCTCAACGCCGTGAACAGCACGGTGCGGATCGGCACGTTGATCCCGACGCCGAGGGTGTCGGTACCGCAGATCACGCGTAGCAGCCCGGCTTGGGCCAGTGTCTCCACCAGCCGGCGGTAGCGGGGCAGCATGCCGGCGTGGTGCACGCCGATGCCGTGCCGAACCAACCGCGACAGCGTCTTGCCGAAGCCGGCGGCGAACCGGAAACGGCCGATCAGGTCGGCGATGGCCTGCTTGTCCTCCTTCGAGGTGACGTTGACGCTCATCAACGCCTGGGCCCGCTCCACCGCGGAGGCCTGCGTGAAGTGCACGACGTACACCGGGGCCTCGTGGGTCTGCAGTAGTTCGGCGATCGTCTCGTGCAGCGGGGTGAGCACGTAGCGGAAGAGCAGCGGCACCGGCCGCTCCACCGAGGTGATCACCGCGGTGTCCCGGTCGGTGCGCCTGCGCAGGTCTTCGCGGAAGAACGAGACGTCACCGAGGGTGGCGCTCATCAGCAGGAACTGGGCCTGCGGCAGCTCGATCAACGGCACCTGCCAGGCCCAGCCGCGGTGCGGATCGGCGTAGAAATGGAACTCGTCCATCACCACCGAGCCCACGTCGGCGCCGGTCCCGGAGCGCAGCGCGATGTTCGCCAGTATCTCGGCGGTACAGCAGATGATCGGCGCCTTCTCGTTCACCGCAGCGTCGCCGGTGAGCATGCCGACCTTGTCCGCACCGAACACGTCGATCAACGCGAAGAACTTCTCGCTGACCAGCGCCTTGATGGGCGCTGTGTAGAAGGTGCGCCGCCCCCTGACCAGCGCGGCCGCGTGCGCTCCGACCGCGACGAGCGACTTCCCGGATCCGGTCGGCGTCGAGAGGATCACGTTGCTGCCGGTGACCAGCTCCAGCAGCGCCTCCTCCTGCGCGGGGTAGAGCGAGAGCCCCTGCTCGTCGAAGGCCCAGTCGGTGAACGCCTCCACCAACGCGTCGGGGTCGTCCGGGGTCGGCGGCAGGCGTTCGGTGAGCGTCATGATGATTCCGATCGTCCCCTGCCTGCGCCGGGAGCGTCGGGCCGGGTCGGCCACCACCGCGTGCCTCGGCCCCGACCGCTCCGTGCCAGTGGCCTGCCATCCGCGGCGGCGACACTGGATGGGCAGAGCTTCGGCGACAGGAGAATCCGATGATCACTACCCGGTCCGGCGCGTCCGTGCGGTCCGCGGCCGATGTCCCCGCGTTGGGCACCGTGCTCGGCGTCTGGGCACACCCCGATGACGAGGCGTACCTCTCCGGCGGGTTGATGGCGCTGGCCCGGGACGCGGGCCAACGGGTCGTGTGCGTGACCGCGACCCGCGGTGAGCTGGGGACGAGCGATCCGGACCGCTGGCCACCCGACAGGCTGGCGGCCGAGCGGACCGGCGAGCTCGCCCGCTGCCTGGACATCCTCGGTGGGCCGGAGCACAGCTGGTTGGGGCTGTCCGACGGGCAGTGCGCCGGCACCGACGCCGGGCTGATGACCGACCGGCTGAGCGCGATGATCACCGAGATCCGCCCGGACACGGTCCTCACCTTCGGTCCGGACGGGACGACCGGCCATCCCGACCACCAGGCGGTGTCCGCCTGGACCTCGGCGGCGTTCCGGCAGGCCGCGCCCGCGGGTGCCCAGCTGCTGCACTCCGCGACCTCGGACCGCTGGGCCGCGCGATGGGGAGAGGTGAACGAGCGGCTCGGGGTGTTCCAGGAGGGCTACCCCGTGGTCGTCGGGACGGATCAGCTCACCGTGGACCTGGTGTTGTCCCATGCCTCATTGGCCCGCAAGGTCCGGGCGCTGCGGGCGCAGGCCACGCAGACCGACGAGATCTTCTCGACCATGGGCGCCGACGACTACGCGGCCTGGGTGTCGATCGAATCGTTCGTCCGCAGGGCGTGATCGGCTGGCTGCCGCCGCGGATCAATCACCGCGCACCGGGTCCGACCGCAGCGGGAGAGGGGCCGGTTGCCGGCACACTGAGCTCCGGACGGCGGCAACCGGATCGGCGAGCACGGCGACGCGTTAGCGTGAAGCGGTGAACGGGCGAAGGACCTCGGGCGGCGTGCCCGACCTCGTCCCGCCGATGCTGCCCTCGACCGGTTCCGGTCAACCCCCGATCGGCGCCGACTGGGTGGTCGAGCTCGCCTGGACCGGGCATCGCTGCATCGCCTACGTCGAGCCCGGCAGGCGCACCCGCCTGCTCAGCGCGAACAACGTGTCGATGACCGCCGCCTACCCTGAGCTCGGGCCGCCGTTGGAGCGTCGATCGCCGCCGCGCGGCATGGTGCTGGACGGCACGCTGGTGGCCCGCGGCGAGGAACATGCGCCGCGGGCCCGGCTGCTGAAGCGGCGCAGCGCCCGGTTCCACCCGAGCGCGGAGCACATCCGGGCGGTTCCGGTCGATTTCCAGGTGGCGGATCTGCTCTGGCTCGACGGGCACAGCACCGTGGACCTGCCCTACCGGAACCGGCGGTCGTTGCTCGAGGGCCTCGGTTTCGACAGCGCACCGATCTGGACGACCTCACCGCTCCCCGTCTCGGAGCTCGCGACCATGCTGCAGATCGCCGACGCCAAGGGCGTGGACGCGCTGCATGCCCGGCACCTGGTCTCGCGGTACAAGCCGGGCGGGCGCTCACCGCTGTGGGTGAAGGTCCCGGTGCCGCGCGTCCGCGAGGTGGTGATCGGTGGCTGGACACCCACCGACATCAGCCGTCCGGACGTGATCGCCAGCCTGTTGCTCGGCGTTCCGGCCGGGTCCGGGCTGCGCTACGTCGGACGGGTGGGGGTGGCGGGCGACCTGCGCCGCCAGGTGGCCCGGTTGGGCCGGCTGCGCCGCGATCACTCGCCGTTCGTGGACGCCGTGCCCACCGGCGCCGCCCGCCACGCCATCTGGGTGCAGCCGAGGCTGGTCGGGCTGGTCGAGTTCACCGGCTGGGTGGCGGGCGGCCGGATGCGGCTGCCGCACTGGCGCGGGCTGGTCGAGGCGCCCGACGTCGATCTGGGCGAGGTGGATCCGGCGCGGTGGGCGAGCCCGCCGGAACCGCCGCCGGAGCGCCCGACCGAGGCGACCGCGAGGGACGCCGATCCGGTCCACCCCCGCCCCCGCCCGAACCGGAACCGGCGGCGGCGCCCGTCGAGACCCGCCGCCTGGAGCAGCATTTCGTCTACAACGCGTTGAACACGATCGCGGCCCTGATCCGCACCGACCCCGGCCGCGCGCGCGAGCTGCTGTTCGGGTTCGCCGACCTCTCGCGGGCGGCCGACCTACCGGGCGACGCCACGAGCACGCTCGCCAAGGAGCTCGACGCCGTGCGCGGCTACCTGCAGCTGGAGCAGGCCCGGTTCGGCAAGCGGCTGCGGGTCGAGCTCGATCTCGGTACGGGGCTGGACGACGTCCCGGTGCGGCCGCTGCGGGTGCTGGACGCCGTGCGGACCGCGGTGCAGCAGCGCATCGAGCCCAGGCCGGAGGGTGGCCTGCTCGTGGTCCGGGTCGACAAGGCCGTCGGTGGCTACGCGGTCACCGTGATCGCCGAACCGGACGAACCGGTCGTCATCACGTTGCCGACGGCCGGGTCCGCGGTGGCCGGCTGAAGCCGAGCTGTCCGGCGGGTTTGTACAGCCGCGTGAACATCCGTCGCCGGACGTCCACACCGTTCGCCCGGGTGGGTACCGTGCGCCCATGCTCGGCCTTCCCGACGGCACCCGCGCGTGCCTCTTCGACCTCGACGGCGTCCTGACCGATACGGCAAGCGTGCACGCCGCGGCGTGGAAGCAGATGTTCGACGACTATCTGCGATCCCGTGCCGAGCGGGACGGAACGCCGTTCGTCCCGTTCGACGTCACCACCGACTACGGGCCCTACGTGGACGGCAAGCCGCGGTTGGCGGGCACCGACTCGTTCCTGCGCTCGCGGGGCATCGAGCTGCCGCCCGGCGGGCCCGACGATCCGCCCGGCGCCGAGACGATCTACGCGCTGTCCGCGGTGAAGAACGACCTCGTGCAGGAGAAGATCGTCACCGTCGGTGTGGACGTCTACCCCGGCTCGGTCCGTTACCTGCGAGCCGCCCGTGACGCCGGGCTCCGCACCGCCGTGGTCTCGTCCTCGGCCAACGCCGAGCAGGTGCTGGACGTCGCCGGGCTGTCCGAGCTGATCGAGCACCGGGTCGACGGCGTGAGCGCGAAGGAGCGGGGCCTGCCCGGCAAACCCGCGCCCGACACGTTCCTGGCCGCCGCCGCCGACCTGGGAGTCGACAAGTCCGAGGCGGTGGTGTTCGAGGACGCGCTGGCCGGCGTCGAGTCGGGCAGGGCGGGCGGATTCGGGTTCGTGGTCGGGGTGGACCGGCTCGGGCAGGCCGACGCGCTGCGCGCGCACGGCGCCGATGTCGTGGTGGCCGACCTGAGTGACCTGCTCGACGACGACCAGCCCAGCGGTGCGGCGTGAGCCCCGATCCGGCTCGTCCGTTCACCGTCGAGCCGTGGCACGTGCGTGAGCCGCGGCTGGACCTCGACGCGCTGGGCCAGGTCGAGGCGGTGTTCGCGCTCTCCAACGGGCATATCGGGCTGCGCGGCAACCTCGACGAGGGTGAGCCGTACGCCACCCCCGGCACGTACCTCAACTCGTTCTTCGAGACCCGGCCCCTGCCGTACGCCGAGGGTGGCTACGGCTACCCCGAGTCCGGTCAGACGATCATCAACGTCACCAACGGCAAGCTGATCCGGTTGCTCGTCGAGGACGAGCCGTTCGACCTGCGCTACGGCCAGCTGCGCCGGCACGAGCGGGTGCTCGACATGCAGGCCGGCACGCTGACCCGGGACGTCGAGTGGGCCTCGCCCGCCGGCCGCGTCGTGCGGGTGCGCAGTACCCGGATGGTGTCGCTGACGCAGCGCGCGATCGCAGCCATCCACTACGAGGTGGAGGTGCTCGACGCGCCCGCGCTTCTCGTGCTGCAGTCGGAGCTGGTGGCCAACGAGCAGCTGCCCTCCCGCGCTTTCGCCGACCCGAGGGTCGAGGCGGCCCTGACCGACCCGCTCGTCTCCGAGCAGTACCGCAGCGACGAGGCAGGCGCGACACTGATCCATCGGACTCGCAAGTCCGGGCTGCGGGTGGCCGCCGCGATGGACCACGAGGTGCACGGCCCGGACGGGATCAAGACCACCTCCGAGGCCACGGAGGACATCGGCCGCACCACGGTGATCACCAGGCTGCAGCCAGGACAGCCGCTGCGGATCGTCAAGTACCTGGCCTACGGATGGTCGTCGCGGCGTTCCCAGCCCGCCTTGCACGACCAGGTGCGCGCCGCGCTGGCCGCGGCCCGCTACACCGGTTGGGACGGGCTGCTGGCCGAGCAGCGCCAGTACCTCGACGACTTCTGGGCGACCGCGGACGTCGAGATCGACGGCGACGCCGAGCTGCAGCAGGGAGTCCGGCTGGCGATCTTCCACGTGCTACAGGCCGGTGCGAGGGCCGAGGGCCGGGCGATCGGCGCCAAGGGTCTGACCGGCGACGGCTACGACGGCCACACGTTCTGGGACACCGAGACCTTCTGCCTGCAGGTGCTCTCGCATCTGGCCCCGGAGGCCGCCGCCGACGCCCTGCGCTGGCGGCAGTCGATCCTGCCGTTGGCCTACGAGCGGGCCGAGCAGCTCGGGTTCAAGGGGGCCGCGTTCCCGTGGCGGACGATCCGCGGGCACGAGTGCTCCGGCTACTGGCCGGCCGGCACAGCGGCGTTCCACATCAACGCCGACATCGCCGACGCGGTGCGCCGGCACGTGGCCGCGACCGGGGACGTCGAGTTCGAGCGCGAGGTCGGCCTGGAGTTGCTGGTGGCCACCGCCCGGCTGTGGCGCTCGCTGGGCCACCACGACGCCAAGGGCGAGTTCCGGATCGACGGGGTGACCGGTCCCGACGAGTACACCGCGATCGTCGACAACAACGTCTACACGAACCTGATGGCGCAGATGAACCTGCGTGTCGCCGCGGACACCGCGGCCCGGCACGCCCGCGCCGCGGCCCGGCTCGGGGTGAACTCGGAGGAGATGGCCAGCTGGCGCGACGCCGCGGCGTCGATGCGGATCCCGTACGACGAGCAGCCTCGGCGTGCACCCGCAGAGCGAGGGCTTCACCGACCACCAGGTGTGGGACTTCGAGAACACCGCCGAGAAGATGTACCCGCTGCTGCTGAACGTGCCCTACTTCGACCTGTACCGGAAGCAGGTGTGCAAGCAGGCCGACCTGGTGCTGGCCATGCAGCTGCGGCCGGACGCGTTCACCGCCGAGCAGATGGCCCGCAACTTCGCCTACTACGAGGCGATCACCGTGCGGGATTCGTCGCTCTCGGCGTGCACGCCAGGCCGTGGTCGCGGCCTGGACCGGTCACCTGGACCTGGCCTACGACTACCTGGCCGAGGCCGCGCTGGTCGACCTCAACGACCTGGCCGGCAACTCCGACCACGGCGTGCACATCGCCTCCATGGCCGGGACCTGGACGGCCGTGGTGGCCGGGTTCGGCGGCATGCGCTGCGACGCGACCGGGCTCCGGTTCGCGCCCGCGGCTGCCGCCCGCGCTGTCCCGGCTGTCGTTCGGGCTGCTCTGGCAGGGCCGCCAGCTGCGCATCACGATCACCCCGGACGAGGCGGAGTACCAGCTGGTCAGCGGGCCGCCGATGCGGCTGCGCCACCACGGCGAGCCGGTGGCGCTGGCCGAGGACCCGGTGATCAGGCCGATCCCGGCGCCGGACTACGTCGAGCCGGTGGAGCAGCCCTACGGCCGCGCCCCGCGGGCCCGTCACCCGGGAGGCTGACCCCGGCGCCGGTTCGGCTCGGCGCAGGTGGGGTATCGTCCGCTCGGCTCCCCATGACCGAGAGGACTGCTCGTGAACCCCGATCGCGCCCGTGAACTGTTGACCGCCGAGCTGACCGAGCTCGACGACCGTGCCCGCTTCGCCGCCGACGCCCGAGCCGAGGGCGTCGACCCCGACTCCGAGGGCGCGCTGGGCCAGCACCCCGGCGACTACGGGTCCGACGTGGCCAGCTCGATGGACGCCGAGCTGCTCGTCGACACCGTGGCCACCCAGCGCCGCCACGTGCAGGACGCGCTCGGACCGGCTCGACGACGGCAGCTACGGCAGCTGCACGGTGTGCGGACCGACCATCGACGACGAGCGGCTGGAAGCCCGTCCCGAGGTGCCGACCTGCCGCGAGCACGCCGACACCCCGGTCGGGGCCTGCGTTGGCCGCACCGGCCGCGGCCGCGGCGATCGACGCCCCGGACGGGCTGGTCCGGGTCGACCCGGCCTCGCCCGGCCTGGGCCGGCGGCGGCGGGGCCGCGGCTGGACGCTTCCTCGACGTCGACGGTGAGCCGATCACCGATCCCGCGCAGATCGCCCGGATCAAGGCGCTGGTGATCCCGCCGGCCTGGCAGGACGTGTGGATCTCCCCGGACCCGGACGGGCACATCCAGGCCATCGGCATCGACGCCGCCGGTCGCCGCCAGTACCGCTACCACGACGACTGGCGGACCGCCCGGGACGTGGTCAAGTACGACCGGGTGCTCGGCCTCGGCCGGGGGCTCGCCGACGTGCGCGCCGACGGTCGTCGATCGGCTGGCGCGAAGCGGGCCTGCACCGGGACCGGGTGCTCGCCGCCGGGGTCCGGATGCTCGACCTCGGCGTGTTCCGGCCCGGCGGCGAGGAGTACGCCCCCGGCGACGACGACGAGGACGGCACGTTCGGCCTCGCGACCCTGCGCCGCGAGCACGTGACGCTCAAACGCGGGGCGGTGATGTTCGCCTACCCGGCCAAGGGCGGCATCCCGCGCGCGCTGGCGCTGCGCGACCCGCTGCTGCACAAGGTGGTCAACTCGCTGCTGCGCCGCCGCGGCGGCGGGCGAGGATCTGCTGGCCTACCGGGTCGGCCGCGAGTGGCACGACGTGCGCGCCGAGGACCTCAACGCGGCGGTGAAGGAGCTGGCCGGGGAGCAGTACACCTGCAAGGACCTGCGTACCTGGAACGCCACCGTGCTGGCCGCGGTCACGCTGGCGGCCGGCGTGGCCCAGGGCGGCGTGCCGGCGGCGGAGCGCGCCCGCAAGCGGGTGGTGAACAACGCGATCAAGCAGGTGTCCGAGCACCTCGGCAACACCCCGACGGTGGCCCGCACGTCCTACGTCGACCCGCGGGTGCTGAAGCGGTTCGAGGACGGGCCGCACGGTGCTGCCCGCGCTGCGCAGGCTGGGTGGCAGCAGCGCGATGCCCGACCTGACCGACGACGCGACCCGGGCCGCGGTGGAGCGGGCCGTGGTGCGGCTGATCCGTTCCTGAGCCGGGCTCAGCTCGTCTCGGGTCAGGGCCGCGGGCTTGTGCACCGCCTCGCCGCCGCTCTTGTCGCTGCGCACCAGGTACTGGGGCTCGTCGCGGGAAGCGCGCACGGTCCGGCCGCCGGCCTCGGTGTCCTCGGTGATCTTCTTGACGACCTCGCCCTCGGCCGTGCCGCCGTGGCTCTTCCAGGACACCCGATCACCCTTGCGGAACTCGGTCATGGGTGGTGCGTACCCCGCCTCGACCGCGGGTACGCCTCGAGCAGTTGTCCGCGAGGAGAGGAAGACAATGGCAGGCACGTTGCACGGCAAGCGGATCGCGATCCTGGCCACCGACGGCGTCGAGCAGGTGGAGCTCACCGAACCACGCGACGCGGTGACCGCGGAGGGTGCCGAGACGGAGATCGTCTCGCTGGAGTCCGGCAAGCTGCAGGCGATGAACCACGACATGGAGCCGGCCGACATGTTCCCGATCGACCGGACCGCGAAGGAGGCCACGGCGCAGGACTACGACGCGCTGCTGATGCCCGGCGGCACGGTGAACGCCGACAAGCTGCGGGTCGATCCGGACGTCCGCGGATTCGTGCAGAGCATGTTCCGGGCCGGGCAAGCCGGTCGGCGCGATCTGCCACGCCCCCTGGACGTTGATCGACGCCGATCTCGCTCGCGGCCGCACCCTCACCTCGTACCCGAGCATCTGGACCGACCTGCGCAACGCCGGCGCCACCGTCGTCGACGAGGAGGTCGTCATCGACGACGGCCTGGTGTCCAGCCGCAGCCCGGCGGACCTGCCGGCGTTCTGCGCGCGATCGTCAAGCAGTTCGCGGCAAGCGGCCGTCCGGTCGCCTGATTCGGACATTCCGCCCGGTTCCGGGTAACTCTCCTCGCGCATGGAGGGCCCGGACTCAGCACCGTCGGACGGCGATGCCGACGGACGCCCGGAAGGACCGTTGCAGCGGGCCGACCGCAACATGTCGGAGCTGCTGCAGGAGCTCCGGGTGGCGCAGACCGGGGTACAGATCCTGTTCGCGTTCCTGCTCGCGCTGTCCTTCCAACCCCGCTTCGCGAGCATCGACGAGTTCCAGCGCTGGACCTACGTGACCACGCTGCTGCTGTCGGTGGTCACTGCCGGACTGCTCGTGGCCCCCGCCGCTGTGCACCGGGTGACCTTCCGGCGCGGAGTCAAGATCGAGACGGTGCAGGCGGGACATCGTCTGTTCACCGCAGCGCTGGCCCTGTTGGCGCTCACCCTGGCCTGCGCCGTGATGTTGGTGCTGGACGTGGCGGTCGGTCGCTGGTTCGCCGTCCCGGTGGCGGTGGCGGCGGCGATCCTGCTGCTCGCACTGTGGTTCCTGCTGCCGCTGCCGTTGTTGCGCCACGCCAGGGCGCGGTCCGACGACGGCGAGGGACCGCCGCCGGGAAGCCGCGGCTCCTCCGCGTAGCCCGTCACGTAGTTCGTCGAGATCGGCACCCGAGCGCTGGTAGGTTCGTAAGTCGCGTTTCGGATCGCAACTACCTCACGAAGGTGATTTCCCGGTGTCGAACAGCACGTCCCCCGGATCGGATGCGGCCGATGCAGCGGCTGCGGACGACGGGATCGACTACGAACGTCACTACGTCGGAGTGCTCTACGAGCAGCTCGACGCCCGGCGGGCCGACACCGCCCGCCGGCTGCACGGGGTGCTGCACGACGAGACGGTGGGCACTCCGCAGGCGCTGAGCGAGCGGGACGCGGCGGCGGCGATGTACACCGATCGGCTCGCGGCGCTCCGGGCCGCTGAGCACGGTCTCGCGTTCGGTCGGCTCGACGCCGAGGACGGGGAACGCCGGTACGTGGGGCGTATCGGGCTGCTCGACGAGAACAACGAGTACGAGCCGCTCCTGATGGACTGGCGGGCGCCGGCGGCTCGGCCGTTCTACACCGCCACCGCGGCCTCACCGGAGGGCATGCGCCGGCGCCGGCACCTGCGCAGCAGGCGCCGCGAGGTGACCGCGATCGACGACGAGGTGCTCGACCTCGACGACGCCGCGGCCGTGTCCCAGACCAGCGGTCTGACCAGCGAGGCTGCGCTGCTGGCCGCGGTCGGCGCGCACCGCACCGGGCGGATGTCCGACATCGTCGCCACCATCCAGTCCGAGCAGGACGCGATCATCCGCTCGAAGCCGTCCGGGGTGCTCGTGGTGCAGGGCGGCCCCGGCACCGGCAAGACCGCGGTCGCGCTGCACCGCGCCGCCTACCTGCTCTACACCCACCGCGACCGGCTGGCCCGGCGCGGGGTGCTGGTGGTCGGACCGAACCCGACGTTCCTGCGCTACATCGGGCAGGTGCTGCCGTCGCTGGGGGAGACCAGCGTGGTGCTGGGCACGGTCGGCCAGCTCTTCCCCGGCGTGGACGCGCGACGACCCGAACCCGCGGTGACCGCGGCGGTGAAGGGCCGGGCCGAGATGGCCGGGATCATCGCGGCGGCGGTGCGCAACCGGCAGCAGCTGCCACGGCGGGCCGTGGAGCTGGTGGTGGAGCAGCAGCGGGTACGGCTGGACCGGGATCTCGCCAACGCCGCGCGCACGCGGGCCCGGCGCAGCCGCAAACCCCACAACGAGGCGAAGCGGGTCTTCCAGCGGGAAGCGGTGCGCCTGCTGTCGGACCAGGTGGCCCGCAGCCTCGGTGGCCGCGGCCTGCTGGACTCCGGGGATCTCGCCGACATCCGGGAGGAGCTGAGTGAGAGCGCCGCGCTCACCCGCGAGCTGGACGCGCTCTGGCCGACGCTCTCGGCCGAGCAGCTGCTCACCGACCTCTTCGCCGACCCCGGACGGCTGCATTCGGTGGCCCGCAGGCTGCCAGCCGACGACCGGGACCGGCTGATCAGGGCCGCGCCGGCCGACGACGTGCCGGCCGGCCTGCGCTGGACGGCCGCTGATGTGCCGCTGCTGGACGAGGCGGCCGAGCTGCTCGGCGACGACGGCTCCGAGGCTGCGGCCCGGGAGGCCGCGGCGCTTCGCGAAGAGGTCCAGTACGCGCAGGGGGTGCTGGACGTGCTGGACCTGGAGGAGGACCTGGACCCGGAGCTGCTGCGGGCCACCGACATCGTCGACGCCGACCGGCTGGCCGAGCGGCAGCGGGTTCGACGCTACGACTCCACCGCCGAGCGGGCGGCAGCCGACCGGGAGTGGACCTACGGGCACGTGATCGTCGACGAGGCGCAGGAGCTGTCGCCGATGGCGTGGCGGTTGATCATGCGGCGGTGCCCGAGCCGGTCGATGACGCTGGTCGGGGACATCGCGCAGACTTCAGATCTGTCCGGGGCGTCGTCCTGGGGCGAGGTGCTCTCCCCGTACGTCGCCAACCGGTGGCGGCTGGAGCAGCTCACCGTGAACTACCGGACGCCGGTCGAGATCGCCGACGTTGCCGACGACGTGCTGGCCGTGATCGAGCCGACGCTGGCCCCGCCGAGCTCGGTGCGCAGCACCGGCGTGGCGCCGCGGGCGATCGCCGTGGAGGCGGCACAGCTGGACGACGAGATCGCCAAGGTGCTCGCCGAGGAGGCCGGCGCGGTGGGGGAGGGCCGCACCGCGGTGCTCGCCCCCGTGGCCCGGGTGGTCGGGCTGCGCGAGCGGTTGCTCGGCGCGCCCCCGCCACCCGGTCCGGACACCCCCGACGGGCCCGCTGACCCGGACGTCGACCTGACCTCGCCGGTGGTGGTGCTGCCGATCGGCTCGGCGAAGGGGCTGGAGTTCGACGCGGTCGTCGTGGTCGAGCCCGCGGAGGTGCTGGCCGAGAGCCCGCGTGGGGCGAACGACCTCTACGTGGCGATCACCCGGTCGACCCAGCGGCTGGCGGTGGTGCACGCGAAGCCGCTCCCGGCGATGCTGCACGGGCTCTCCGCGTCCTGACGTATCAGCGGACCCCGGCCGGGCTCCTCCTTCACGCCACCACACCGAAGGAGAGATCGATGATCGAAGCTCCGCAGCTCGAGAAGATGGAGCGCCAAGGCCGCACGATCGAGCCCGCCGTCACCGGCGACGACGACCTCGGCCCGTTCAAGCTGCTCCCGGGGACGTGGGCCAACGAGCCCAACCTGGTCGGGCGCGGCTGGAACATGATCGCGTTGCCGTTCGCGGTGCCAGGGGCCACGCCGGGCGCTCCCCCTGAGACGGGCAGCCACCCGAGCTTCCGGCTGCTGCTCAACCAGTACAACGAGGTGCTCAAGTTCAACCTGGTGGACAAGGCGGTGCCGAACCGGGGCATGAACCTGGCCGCGCCCAACACGGTGAACAGCGACCAGCTCGTGGTCACACTCGACTACGAGCAGTCCATCAAGCAGATCGTGGCCGAGGACTTCCCGGCCAGTGGCCTCGCCGGCGCGCCGAAGCTGCCCATCCACCACGAGCCTGGCCTGTTCCTGAACATGTCGGACCCGAACAACCAGGGCGGACCCGACATCGCCCGGCTGGCAACGATCCCGCACGGCGACGCGGCGCTGGGGCTCGGCAACGCCTCCTTCGTCGACAACCCGACCACCGACATCATCCCGACGATCAACTCGTTGCCCATCGGCGTGTCCCAGGACCTGGCCAACAACCGGTACCTAGCTCCCTACAAGCACTTCATGGAGCCGACCAAGTTCCGGGGCCTGTTCGATCCGACGGATCCGACCGCGCTGCTCAAGCTGGCCATGGCCGGCGAGAACATCGTCCGGACCACGGTGTTGGAGTTCGACACCACGGTGGCCACCGGCGGGATCAACAACATCCCGTTCATCGTCGAGCAGGCCAACGCCTCGGAGATGAAGGCGACGTTCTTCATCCACGAGCTCGCCGAGAACGACGCCGATGGCAACCCGAAGCTCCTGCTGCAGTACGCCCAGGTCGTGCAGCTGGACTTCCTGCCGCGCTTCGACGGGGGTCCGGGCCGGATCAAGTGGCCCCACGTCAGCATCAACACCTTGGAGAAGATCAGCGACGTGCCCGACATGCAGTACATCGAGGTGTCGCCGGGGACGGAGCCGACCGGAGGACGGTGACGTCCGGCACGGATCAGCTCGCCGCCCGGGACCGCCACAGCAGCCAGACGAAGTACGGCGTGCCGACCAGCGCGGCGAGCAGCCCGGCCGGGAGCTGTCCTGGCGCGATCACGGTGCGCCCGAGGGTGTCCGCTGGTCACGCGGAGGAACTCGGGGCAGGCCGAGCCCCGAGGATCTCGGGGCTCGGCCAGCGGGTTGCTGCCGAGCCCGGCGGAAGTTGATCAGATCGGGGTGACGTAGGCCCCGGAGATCCCCCCGTCCACCAGGAACGTGGACGCGGTGACGAAAGAGGCGTCGTCGCTGCCGAGGAACGCGACCGCGGCCGCGATCTCCTCGGGCTGGGCGAACCGGCCCATCGGTACGTGCACCAGCCGGCGCTGCGCTCGTTCCGGGTCGGCGGCGAACAACGTCCGCAGCAACGGCGTGTCCACCGGTCCGGGGCACAGCGCGTTCACCCTGATCCCCTCCCGCGCGAACTGCACACCCAGCTCGCGCGACATCGCGAGCACCCCACCCTTCGACGCGGTGTAGGAGATCTGCGAGGTGGCCGACCCCATGGTCGCCACGAACGACGCGGTGTTGATGATCGAGCCGCGCCCGGCCCGCTGCATGTGCGGGATCACGGCCTTGCAGCACAGGTACACCGAGGTCAGGTTGACCTCCTGCACCCGCCACCAGGCGTCCAGCCCGGTGAGCAGGATCGAGTCGTCCTCCGGTGGTGAGATGCCGGCGTTGTTGAAGGCGACGTCGACACTGCCGTACGTCTGTGCCGCGGTCGCGAACAGCGCCGTGACCTCGTCCTCGACCGTCACGTCGGTACGAACGAAGAGCCCGCCGACCGCGTCGGCAGCGGCCTGGCCTGTCACCGGATCGATGTCGGCGACGACCACCCGGGCACCCTCGGAGGCGAGCCGGCGCGCGGTCGCCAGCCCGATCCCGCCGCCACCCCCGGTGATCACCGCCGTCCGGCCGTCGAACCGCTGCGTCATGCCGTGTCCCTCCTGAAGCCGGCCGCCGCCACCAGCGCGCTGAACAGCCGTAGATCGTCCTGCTCGGGATGCCACTGCACGCCGAGCACGAACTCCCGGTCACCGCGTTCGACGGCTTCTATCGTGCCGTCGGCGGCCCGACCCGTGATCACGAGCCCGTCGGCCAGCCGGTCGATGGCCTGGTGGTGGTGGCACCGGGTCTCGACCGTGGGCCCCAGCAACGCGCCGATCCGGCCGCCGGGATCGAGGTCGACGTGGACGGTGCCGTATACCCCCGGCTGCGGATTGTGTCCGGTGTGCCCGACGACGTCCGGCAGGTGCTGCAGCAGGCTGCCGCCCATGGCCACGTTGAGCAGCTGCAGGCCGCGACACACCCCGAGAACGGGGATGCCCAGGTCCAGGGCTCGGTCCAGCACGGCCAGCTCGGCCGCGTCCCGGTCCGGCCGTGGCCGGCCGGTCCGCGGGTGCTGCGAAGCGCCGTAGCGGTCGGCGGCGATGTCGGCGCCACCGGCCAGCACCAGCCCGTCGAGCCGATCCACCGCTCCGGCCGACTCGACCCGCGATGGCAGCAGCACCGGTGCCCCACCGGCGTCGAACACCATGTCCGTGTAGTTGCGGGGCAACAGCACGGCCTCCACGTCCCACACCCCGAACGCCGCCTGCTCGGTGTAGCTGGTCAGGCCGATCAGGGGAGCGCTAGAGCCGTTCGAAGCCACGCCTGCGCTCCCAGTCGGTGACCGCCGAGTCGTACGCGGCCAGTTCCACCCGGGCCGCGTTCGCGTAGTGCGCCACGACCTCCGGCCCGAACGCCCGCGCCGCCACGTCCGACGCCGCGAACAGCTCGGCCGCCTCGCGCAGCGTCGTGGGCACCCGCGGCGCGTCGGAGGCGTAGGCGTTGCCGACCAGCTCCGGCTCCAGCGGCAGCTCGTGCTCGATGCCGTGCAGCCCGGCCGCGATCAACGCGGACACCCCGAGGTAGGGGTTCATGTCGCCGCCCGGCAGCCGGTTCTCCACCCGCAGCGAGGGACCGTGCCCGACCACCCGCAGCGCGCACGTCCGGTTGTCCATGCCCCAGGCCACGGCGGTCGGCGCGAACGAGCCCTCGGCATACCGCTTGTAGGAGTTGATGTTCGGGGCGTACAGGTAGCTGAGCTCGCGCAGGCACGCCTGCTGGCCGGCGACGAAGTGCTCGAAGAGCGGCGAGAAGCCGTGCGGCCCGTCGCCGGCGAACACCGCACCGGAGTCCGGTGAGCGCAGTGAGATGTGGAGGTGGCAGGAGTTGCCCTCACGCTCGTCGTACTTGGCCATGAAGGTGAGCGCCATGCCGGCCTGGTCGGCGATCTCCTTGGCGCCGGTCTTGTAGATCGCGTGGTTGTCGCACGTGGTGAGGGCGTCCGCGTAGCGGAAGGCGATCTCGTGCTGACCCAGGTTGCACTCGCCCTTGGCCGACTCGACGATCAACCCCGCGCCGGACATCCCGTTGCGGATGCGCCGCAGCACCGGCTCGACGCGCGCGGTGCCCAGCATCGAGTAGTCCACGTTGTAGAGGTTGGCCGGCTCGAGACCGCGGTAGTCCTTGCGCCATGCGCTGTCGAAGGAGTCGGCGAACAGCATGAACTCCAGCTCCGTGGCCACGTCGGCGACCAATCCGCGCTCGGCGAGCCGGTCGAGCTGTCCCTTCAGCACCTGCCTGGGCGAGGCGACCACCGGCGTGCCGTCCGCCCACTCGGCGTCGCACAGCACCAGCGCGGTGGCCTCGTGCCACGGCACGAGGCGCAGCGTCGACCAGTCGGGTTTGAGCACCATGTCGCCGTAGCCGCGCTCCCAGCTCGACATCGCGTAGCCGTCCACGGTGTTCATGTCGACGTCGACGGCGAGCAGGTAGTTGCACGCCTCGGCCGCGTGCGGCACCACCTCGTCCAGGAAGTAGGGGGCCGCGCACCGCTTGCCCTGCAACCTGCCCTGCATGTCGGTGAACGCGAGCAGCACCGTGTCGATCGAACCGTCCTCGGCCCGGGCTCGGAGCTGCTCGAGGTCGAGCATGCCGTTGCGGGATGCCATGCACTCTCCAGTGATCGCCGGGCCCGGACCGGCAGACGCTATCTCCTGCCCGCCCGCCGATCACAGCGGCGTCGCCGATTGCCGCCCGAGCGCCCCTGCCGCGGAGAGGGCTCGTGCGTCACGGGCGGTTGCCGACCAGTACGCGGCCGAGCTCCCGTTGCCCACCCGACAGCACGCCGGCCTTCAAGGTCCACAACACCCGGCCGGGTTCGGACTCCCCGAACCGGGTCGTGATGATGGTGGCGCGGTCTTTCAGGTGTTCCACGTACTGGCCGGCGTCGACGAAGTCCAGCGCTACCCCGAACTGCTTGACCAGGAGCTCCAGCGCGGAGCGGGAGTCCTGGCAACGGTCCGCCCACCAGCTGTCGGCTGCCGGGCGTGGCCACGGCAGCACCGAGCGAGTGCACTCGTCGCACTCGACGAGCGCCGCGACACGGGGTCCGTCCGGGGCCCTGTGCGGCCCGAGGTGCCGGACCCGGCGGAGCGCCAGCTGCCGGTACGCATCGCGTTCTGCCGGGTCCGAGAGCGGGACGTCGGTCGTCAGCGCATCGTTCTTGTGTCCCGAGATCAGGTCGTCGGAGCGGTGCAGAACGCTCAGCACCGCGGCCAGCGGGCGGAGGAGTGCCTCGTACTCCTGGAGACGGTCCCGGCCGAGTTCGTGACCGAACTGCTCCAGCAGCTCCCGGTCGCCGTTCCACCCGGTGTGATCGGCCGCCGGACACGGTGGCACGAGCCGCGTGTGGTCGGGTTCGATCTGCCCGACCATCGCGGCTTCCTTGCGCCAGAGCGTCGCCTGATCACGCGGCAGGCGCAGGAACTGGAGGTGGAGCCACTCCCACAGGCTTGCGGTGTCGATGTCACCTGGCCGTTCCTTGGTGTGCCTCAGTGCCATGGTGTCGTCGACCATGGCCAGGAGCGTGCTCCTGAGGTCGTGGCCCGCATCCACGACGACCTCAGGCGCATCTGCCACCTCCTGGCCCGGAACACCCAAGTCCGGCACGGCCGGCTCGAGCTCGGCGTTAAGGAGGCTCTGCAGGCTGAGCGCGAGCTGGAAACCCTCGCTCGTGGCGCCCCCGAACCGGCCGTTGTAGGCGTTCCGGTGAACTCCGCTCACGAAGGAGATCACGCCGTCGCGAAAGGACCCCTGGGGGTCCAGAGCAAGCAGTCTCCTGATCTGATCGCCCACGTCGGCAGGCGTCGGCTCATCCCGATGCCTGGTCATCAGTGCCGTCCGTTGAACGGGTCGCGCCACGGGTCGCGCGGGTTGCGGACGTCGTCCATCGGGGTTGTGTAGACCGAGCCGGGGGCGTTCTCCATGTTTGATAATGTCCACGCCTTCAGATAGGGCGGGTACCCGCTCACGATGCGCAGCCATCCTTCCTCGTCGAGCGTGGCCCACAAGGTGGGTGCCGCACCGTTCGGCTGCCGCCGGAGGTTCAACCGGATCGGATCCCCGAGCGGGTCGGCATCACCGCCGTCTCGATCGAGCCACAGCTGGTAGCCGACCTGCACGATCGAGTCGTCCCCGCCCTGGAGACCGCCCGGCTCCGGGACGGGGAACGCCGCACCCGCGATCGCTCCGCGCACGCTGTACGGCCGGTCCCGATCCAGCAGGGTGAACGTCTGATCGAGCGCGGAGTCCGGGGTGAACAGCAGCACGGGCGGCTGGTCGGAGTGGAGCAGTTGCACGGAGACCGGGGGCAGCGTCCCGTACCCGAACGCGGCCGCCGGCAACTGCAGAGTCAGCAGCGGCGAGTCGACCGCGATCACCGACCACCTGCCGCGTCGCAACTGCAACGTCGGTGTCAGCCCCTGATCGAGCACGACGCTGAACATCACATCGGACGGTGGAGTGGTCCGGGGTGGGGGGCCGCCCGGCTGCTCTGCTGCCTCGGCAACGGCCCGGTCCTGGTAGACGAACCGGCCCCAGCGGATGAACGGGTTGTTCGGCCCGTCGATTCGCCGGTTCACGGTGATCTCCGGTCGGATCGGCTGCCACCCGCTCTCGACCTGGAGCGAGCCGTCCGCCGCGGAGCGGTCCAGCCTGGTTCCCGCGGGGAGCAGCAGCCGGCGCTTGTTCGCCTCGTGCTCGCCCAGGTCGAATCCGCACGGCAGATGGACGAGCAGGTTGTCGACAAGGACGTCGACGATCGTGTCCCCGACGTCGGTGGCGACCGGCCCGGCTGCTCGGTTGTCCAGGCTGCTCCGCGCCCAGCACGCCCCGATCGACGCGGCCTGCTTGGCCAGATCGGTTTCCACCTTGATGGCGTCCGAATCCCATTGGACTACCCGGCCGGTGTCGGTTCGGTCCAGCAGCCGGTCGTTGAGCACACGTTGTGCCGCCTCGCGGGCGGCAGGCATGCCGCACGTCCTACCGGACAGCGCCACCACGTCGAGGACCGGTTGGTCCCCGCCGCCGAGGCGGGACCGGACCAGCGCGCCGGCCAGCGTCATCGCTTCGTCGAGCAGGGGCCGGGCGAGCACCGCGAACTCGTCCGGACTGAAGGTCAGGTCACTCTCCCGCAGCGACTCGAGCGCGGCCGACCACGGGTTCTGCGGGTGCTCGCCGGTGATCTTGGCTCCGAGGTCGCCCAGTAACCCGGGCGACAAGGTGTACGTATTACCGGCCGCCAGCGTCCTCTTCGCCTCCTCGGCTGTTCCCCACAGCGTCCGGAACGAGCCGCTCCCGGTCATCGACATCTCGGTGTACTGCTGTGCCTCGCGGCCGTCGACGTGGGTCGGCAGGATCTCGCGCAGCACGGTGCGCACCGCGACGGGAGCTGCGTCGGCCTGGCGGAACCCGACCACGAGCGGGGCGAGCAGCGCAGGGGTCGGTGCGGTCGTCGGCGCGACGGCCCACATCGTCTCCAGCGTGTCGGGCTGCTCGATGAGGAGCGCGTCGGCGATCACCGCCTTCATCCAGTAGAAGACCTTCAACGTCAGCAGGTCGCCACCGAGCTGAGCGTGTCCGCTCGACCCGAGGATGCGCGGACGCAGCAGGTAGTGCTTCCCGCGGACGAGGTTGCGCTCGTCGGTTCCGTCCTGGTCGGAGTCCAGCTCCTTGAGCTCCACATCGAGGAGGGCGATGTCGGTGGTCCCACCGCCGATGTCGATCACCAGCATGGTGCGCAACCACGACCCTGGGCCGCTGCGGCGCGACGTCGCCCGCAGCGTCTCGATGCCGCGGGCCGTGTCGCCCCCCAGCTCGCGCATGACGAAGAACAGGGCTGCCGCGGTGGCCTCGTCGTAGGAGATGTCGGCGTCGAGGTCCAGTGCGTCGTACAGCAGCTGCTTCAGGCGCCGGCGCGGTCCGGGTGGCGTGGTGGTGGGGTAGGTGACCGTGGCCCGCCGCAACGATCGACCCTGCAGGCTGCGAACACCGTCGGCATAGTCGTCGAGCAGGTCGGCCAGGTCGGCGTACGCCAAGCCGATCAGGAGGTCGGTGTCGACCTGCCACCCCTGGGGCACCGAACCGGGATCCAGTCGATGCTCCAGCTCAGGCACCTGTTCCGGGCGGCTCAGAAATCGTTTGACCGACGGGAACGCCGCCAGGTCGCGCTGCGGGACGAACTCGCGTCGGAGCTTCCCGACGACAGCGCCCTTCTCCTGGGACACCGCGAGCAAGCTCGGAACGTCCCACTCGGGCTTGTTCAGCTGCACCGGTGTGAGGTTGTAGGAATCCAGTGACGGCCGGTCGAAGGCCTTGTCGTAGGCGGCGTGCAGACGCGGCGCGAGCCAGTGCGCCAGCAGGTCGCGGTGCAGGTGGAGCACCTCCTCGAAGGCGAGACAACACGCGTCGAGCTGGCGCCCGCGCTCCACGCTGTGCTCGGCGCCGTCGCCGTCCAGATACCGGTTCTCGGCCAGCCGGCTGTCGTCCTGGGACGCCCGCCTCAGCCATGTGGCGAGTTCGGCGGCATCGGCAGGCGCCTGCTCCAGCCGCTTTCCGGCGAGTCCGGTCACGGCCGCAGGGAAATCGCCCTGACCGTTGCGCGGCGGCGGCCAGCTGGGATCGACCAACAGGTCGGCGAGTGCGCCGGCCAACTCTGCGGCCTGCGCGGGCCGGAGCGCCCGCTGCTGGCCCTCGAAGCTGTCCACCAACGTTACTGTCGATGAGGAGGTGCCGAAGTCGATCGCCACCGCGGAATACGTGTCGTCGCGGGCGGGTCCGACGGCGGGGGAGCGCAGCAGGGTCCGGCGGGGCCCGGAGTCGGTCATGGTCATCGTCCGTTCGCCTGCCTGTCGGTTCCGGGTGCGAGCAGTTGCTGGATCAGTGCCGACGCCGGGCGCACGGTGCCGTCGGCGATGCCAGTGCCAACCGTCGGGCGCACCATGTCGTGGTCGGGTATGCAGGCGGCGATGTCATCGAGCGTGTCCGTCAACCGCGGCGGCAGCAGCTGCAGCACGGTCGCCGCTCGGGATCGGGCGAGGCCGTCGAGCACGCGGATCATATCGCGCCGGATCCGGGCGACGGCGCTCTGATGCCGCTCGGTCCGGTTGGCCTGGTCGCGGTCGGCGTGCCGCGGGTGCCAGGGCAGGGCCCGGTCCATCGGCAGCGGGAACAGGTCCTCGGCGACCGGCCGCGGCAGGCGGCCCAGTACCTCTGCCAGGTGGAAGCCGACGAACTCGAACCGGGTGAGCTGCACGAGATAGGTGTGGGCCAGCCGACCCTGCGCGGGATCGCCACCGACGCCGGCCGTGATCGCGTCGAGCACCTCCGGCCGGGCGAGGGTGTCGGCCAGCTCCTTGGCGTCCTGGCTCGCCGTCTCGACCCAGGATCTGAACGCTCTGGCCAGCAGGTCGTCGACCTGCTGTGCGGTGAACTCGAGCGCGGAGCGGAACGGGTCGAGGAAGGCGGTGGTGACGTCGGGCACCGCCCTGTCGTCGCGCCGGATCGCCTGCCGGAGACCGCCGCCGAAGAGCCGGTCCGCCGTCAGAGCCTCGTCGGCTCCGGGTGTCCACCGCGGCGCGTCGTTCGGCTGGTCGTTCCCCCGAGCGATCTCGGTGAACGGCACGGAGCTGTCGGGACCGACCCTCTCGAGGAGGGTCCACCACTGCGGCCACGGCGACACGTGAGCCGCGATCCGGTCGCGCACCATCGTGCCGAGCGGTTCGTCGACCGCGCTGCCGAGCGCCTGCAGGTCGCGCAGATCGAGCAGTCGACGGCGGGCTGACTGGGTCGCTGCTGTCAGGTCGGCCGGAAGCGTGGCGAGGACACCGGTCGGTGCCATCCGGTTGCCGGGGTGCCTCGACCCGATGATGGTGTCAAGGTCGGTCAGTTCCTTGCGGATCTGGGCCGCCGCTCCCCGCATCTCCGTGAAGTGGACGTCGACACCGTGTCCGACCACGTAGTCGGCCAGCCGCTTGCGCAACCCGTCTATCCCGCCGTCGATCGCGTACTCGCGCAGGGCTGCCGCCGTGCCGGTCTCCTCCGGCGGCAGTCTGTCGGCGACCTGCGCCCAGTGCCGGCAGCTCTCCTCCAGCAACGCCGGATCGACGGCCGGCAGGCTGGGTGGAGCCGGCAGACCCTGCTTGCGCAGCGCCACCAGGCTGGACACGAAGCTGACCCGGCTCGGGACGTCGTGGGTGATCGTTCTTGTGGTGCGGTGCAGCGACGCGAAACTCTCCGACCAGAACTCCAGGTCGGTGTCGCGCCGGGGCATGACGTCGAACTTCGTGGCGACCGCGAGGATGGAGTCCCGCAGCTGAGCGCGCGATCGCCGCACGCGTTCCAGCTCCGTGGTCAGCGTCAACACGGCGTCGGTCTCCGGCCGGTCGGCCGATACCGCCACCAGCAGCCCGGACACCCGGCCGAGCTCGAGCTCGCTCAGGAACTGGTCACGGGCCCCGCCCTGGCTGTTGAGGCCGGGGAAGTCGAGCAGCTCGACCTCGCAGCCGGCTGGTAGTTGCCCGAGCGGCCACGTCTGCTGGCGGAGATCGATGCCGACGGTCACCCGCCGGATCAGCGGCTGGATGCTCGCCAGCTGGGCGGCGGTGAACGACGTGTCGGCCGGTAGCGGGAACGCCGACAGCGGAGCGGGGAACTCGGCCTGCAGCTCCCGCCCGCGGCCGATCTCCACCGCACCGCGGATCGTGTCCGCGGAGTCGATGGCGATCAGCGACCCGCTGCCGCGCGGGATCAGCTGGTGGCCGACCACGAGTGCGTCCCGGATCCGGGCCAGTTCGGCGATACCGAGCTTGAGCGTGGCGTTGAGGACCGGATCGGGCCACACAGCCGAGCCGAACCGGTTGAACCGCTGCCAGCTGTCGCGCAGCGGGTCGTAGTTCGACAGCAGTTCGACCGGGTAGACGAGCCTGTTGCGATCGATCAGCTCGACGATCCGCCCGAGCAGAAACGCGATCATGGAGTTGAGCTCGTGCTCCGCGAGCATGCTGATGTGGTAGGTCGCCGGTCGTGGTTTCGCCCCGGCCGGTATCGGGTTGAGCCGGATGGACGTCACGTTCGCCGTGGTCGGCACGTTCGACACGCGCAGGAGATCTGGTTCGCCGACCAGCACCGACAGCAGGGCCGACTTGCCGGCGGTGTACTCGCCTGCGACGCCGATCGAGATCCGGTCGTGGGATCGGGTGTTCAGCTGGTGGGCCAGCGCGACGATCGATCTGATCCGGCCGCCGAGCTCCGGCGGCAGGTCGCGCTCGATCCGGGGCGCGGCGGCCAGGACGTCCGCGGCGAAGCGGCGGAACGCGGCCACGTCGTCGTTGGCTGGATTCACGGTCTGTGCCTCTCGGGGTCCGCCGTTCCGGCGCTTTGGGATTGATGATCGAAGTACGTGAGTTGCCAGTCGCGGTGGAACTGGGCCCGCCGCTGCGCGACGGCGGCGGCCTGGTTGCCCCGAAACCGCTCCAGCGTGACGATTCGGTCGATGTTCTCCGTGAACAACTTGTCGTCGGCCGCGTCCGAATAGCGGATCTGGGCCGCACGATCCTGCTGGCGGTGCCCGTAGATCGTTTTTCCGCTGGACAGCTTGACGATCAGGGGCGCGAGGTCGATGAGCAGCAGCAGAATCCGGACGACCCAGGGTGCGATCACGACGGTGAAGGTCGAGTTCTGGTCGAGGTACTGCTGGAGAGCGGCCTCCTGCTCCACCCAGCCGGTGTTGCTTTTGATCTGACCGATCTGTTTCACGAGGTCGGGGAATTGGGCGATCGCCGCGGGGTCCTGCTGCTTCAGCGCCGCGCTCTTGCGGCCCAGATCAGCGATGCTCTCGCGAGCCTGCTTGTCCTCGTCTTCAAGGCTCTTCCGGTACGCCACCGCGCTGATCAGGAGGCCCCTCTTCCGGTCGGCTTCCCGTCCGTCGCCGGCGATGCCGGTCAGCGTCCCGTTGATCTCGGCGTTCAGTTCGGTGGTGCGGGTCTGTTCGTCCTGCCGCGCCGTGTCGAGCCTTGGCGCAAGGTTCTCGATCCTGGTGTTGAGCTCGTCGCTCTCCGCGTCGAACTTGTCCGCGTAGCTCGTGACCGCCTGCCGGACGGCCGCCTCCTGCCGTTGCGGGAGGACCTGGCCGATCTCCGGGCTGAACAGGACCAGCAGCAGCGCCTCACCGATGAGGTAGGCGACCAGGGCGGCGATCACGAACCGGATGCCGTAGGTGGCCGATCGGGCGTTGAGCCGCCGTGAGGGCTCAACGTGGTCCGGCTCGGTCGACGACAGCTTGTCGGCGAACCGCCGCAGGTCCAGGTCCCGGTAATGCGGCTCGCCCACGATCGAGCGGTCCAGTGTGAAGATCAGCAGCCCCCACCCGCACGCCATCGGGATGTAGAGGGGATGGAAGGACTGGGTGACGATGCTGGCGTAGAGGGTGAAGCTGACGGCCGCGAGTATGCCGATGAGCAGGACGAAGACGCCGAGGTTGGTGTAGCGGTAGTGCTCACCGCGGGTGTAGAGAAGATCGCGATCGACCCCGGCGCACCAGAGGAAGAATCGGGTCGGACGGGTGGGTCGATAATCGCTCGGCTTGATCCAAGCGCTAGTGGCGACCGGTGGCGGCAACGTGCGCAGGCGTTTCCGGGGAAATCGCCAGCGGCGCCGTCGTCGTTTCGGAGCTGGATTGATCGGGTCGCGGCGCGTAGCGGTGTACTGATCGGTGGGGTACTCCGCGTCGAGATCGATCTCCGCCACGTCGCGTTCACGCGACGTAACACTCATGATGAATCAGGGACTCCGATCGGGGAGCGGGGAGTCTGACTGTTACTGAGTGTCAGAGAATAGGGCCCGACTTTTCGATCACTTCAGCGGGTCGCCTCGAGAATCCGTACGTGGCAACCAGGTGCTCGACCAACGAGTGACGTGCGGTGACCGGTAGCTCCATTGCGGTCGGCGGTCCGAATGCCGTAGCGATCAGCTCGCAGGCAGCACCCGGCGGAGGAACTCGACCGTCCGCGTCCACGCCAGCTGTGATGCGGCCTCGTGGTGGAGCACGGGCATCGGGCCGTCGAAGGCGTGGTTGGCGCCGGGGTAGGTGTGGAACTCGACGCCCTCGTGCACGGTCACGGCGTCCCGGATGCGGGTGACCGTCTCCATCGGGATGTACTCGTCCGCCTCACCGAAGTGGTGCAAGGCCGGCACGTCGACCTGCCCGGCGAGGTCGAGCAGGTCGGGAAGCGCCGAGCCGTAGTAGGACACCAGCACGTCGGGGCGCTGCACGGCCGCGGCGTTGAACGCCAGCCCGCCACCGAAGCAGAAGCCGACGAGCCCGACCCTCCCGTCGCCTGGCAGCTGCCGCGCGAACCGGACGGTCGCCGCGGCGTCCTCGACCGCGCGTTTCCAGTCCACCCGGTGCAGCGCGTCCATGGCCTGGGCCAGCACCTGGTCGGACGACTCGTCGATCTCGACCCCGTCCAGCCGCCAGTAGATCTCCGGAACGATGACGACGTAGCCGAGGGCGGCCAGGTCGGCCGCGCGCGAGCGGATGTAGGGGGTGACGCCGAAGATCTCGCTGGAGCAGCACGATCGCCGGTCCCGGTCCCGGTCTCGCCGGATCGAAGCGGTGGGCCGGCATCTCGCCGTCGCCGGTCGGCACGGTGACGGGCGTGGCAGCACTGTCGACGCTCATCGGGGCATTATCGGCAGGGGCCGGATCAGTCCGGTTCCCGGGCCGCAGCCAGCAGGCCGGGGAGCGCGGGATCGTCGAACTCGGTCACGGCCCGCTCGTACTTCTCCATGCCCCATGCCCAGAAGTCGAAGTCCAGCGGACTCGCCCCCTCCTGGATCGACGCCCACAGCGTCCACCCGTACTTCGCGATCAGCGCGAACAGCCGGGCCCGTGCCACCTGGGCGGGACGCGGGCGTCCGAAGTACGCCGTGACCAGCACGTCGAGCAGCGGCAGCGGCAACGTCGCCTCGCTCCAGATGTTGCCCAGCTCGAAGCAGGGATCGTTGTTGCCGGCGTACTCGTAGTCGATGATCTTGACCTGCGCACCGTCGTCGAGCAGGTTCTCGGCGAGCAGGTCGTTGTTGCACGGCACCGTGGCATGCGGGCCGGTCCGTGGGCCCAGCGCCGCGCGGACGTGCTCGACGATCGGGGCGAACTCGTCGTAGCGCGGCGGCAACCGGAAGCCGTTCTCGGCGACGACCCGCCGGTAGCGGGCCTGCACGGTGAACATGTCGAAGTCGTTGACGAAGCGCGGCCCCGCGTGCAGCCGCCGGCAGGCCACCGCCACCCGCTCCAGCACGTCGATCCGGTGCAGGTCGGCGTCGGACAGTGTGCGCCCCGGCAGGAAGCCGACGACGAGAGCGACGCCGGGTCGGTAGTGCAGCACCGGGGCACCGACCCCGGCTGCTGCGGCGGCCACCGAGTTCGCGTGTTCGTGGTCGCGGTCGATGCCGAGCAGGCCCGGGCCCGTTGGCGGGATCCGCACCACGACGACACCGTCGGGTGTGGTCACCTTCAGGTTGCGGTTCGTGAGCCCACCGGACAGGTCCTCGACGGTCCGGGGCCGACCTGCGGTGCACGGCATGGAGTCGAGCAGCTCAGCCAGGTCCGGGTCCTCCTCCATCCGCCCGAGCGTAGGCGTGGGCGATCCCGGTCGGACCGTAGGCTCAACCCGGTGACGGACGCGCTCCCCGGCCGGGCCCGGATCGTGATCATCGGTGGCGGGGTGGGCGGCGCCGGCGTCGCCTACCACCTCGCCCTGCGTGGCGAACGGGACGTGCTGCTCGTCGAGCGTTCGGAGCTCACCAGCGGCTCGACGTTCCACTCCGCGGGCCTGGTCGGCCAGCTGCGCTCCGATCCCGTGCTGACCAGCATGAACGTGTACTCGGCTCAGCTCTATGCCGAGCTGGAGCAGACCGAGCACGCGCCCGGCTGGGTGCCGTCGGGCTCGCTGCGGTTGGCGTCCTCGCCGGCCCGGCTGGTGGAGATCCGCCGGCAGGCCGGCTGGGCGGAGCGCTCCGGGCTGCCGCTCGAACTGCTGTCGGCCGACGAAGCGGCCCAGCTGTTCCCCCCGATGTCTTCCGAGGGTGTGCTCGGCGCGGCGTTCACCCCGACCGACGGTCACGTCGATCCCGCTCGGCTCTGCTACGCGTTCGCGGCGCTGGCCCGGGCCGGCGGGGTGACGATCGCGTTGCACACCCGCGTGCTTGGCATCGACCTCGCCAGGGGGCGGGTGCACCGGATCCGCACCGACCGCGGCGACGTCGAGTGCGAGGTGGTGGTCGACTGCGGCGGGATCTACGCGGCCGAGATCGCGCGGATGGTCGACGTCCGGATCCCGGTGGTGCCGATGTCGCACCAGTACGTGGTCACGGCTCCGCTGCCGGCCGGCACGCTGGGCGAGCGCACGCTGCCGTCGCTGCGCGACCCGGATCTTCTCGTCTACTTCCGGCAGGAGATCGACGGCCTGGTCATGGGCGGCTACGAGCGACACAGCGCGGCGTGGACCGCCACCTCGTCGTCCTACGACGCGATCCCGCCCGATTTCAACGCGAAGCTGCTGGCCCCGGACTGGGACCGGTTCGACGAGATCGTGGTCAACGCGCAGCGCCGGGTGCCGGTGCTGGCCGAGACCGGTGTCGCGTCGATGATCAACGGCCCGGAGGCGTTCACGCCGGACAACGAGTTCTGCCTTGGCGAGACGGAGGTGCCCGGCTTCTTCGTCGCGGCCGGGTTCTGCGCGCACGGCATCGCCGGGGCCGGCGGAGTGGGCCGGGTGCTGGCCGCCTGGATCCTCGACGGCGACCCCGGCATGGATCTCTGGCACATGGACGTGCGCCGGTTCGGCCGGCACTACCGCTCGCCGGGCTACACGCTCGCGCGCGCGACGGAGAACTACGAGAGCTACTACGACATCCGCTACCCGGCCGCGGAACGCGCGACCGGTCGGCCCCTCCGTACCTCGCCGGCGTACCCCTGGCACGCCGCGCACGGGGCGGTGTTCGGCGAGAAGGCCGGCTGGGAGCGCGTGAACCACTACTCGGTCCCGGGCTCGGAGGAGCTGCGCCCGCACGGATGGGCCGGACGGGAATGGTCGGCGAGCGTGCAGACCGAGCACGAGGCGGTGCGCACCTCCGCCGGCCTGTTCGACGAGAGCTCGTTCGCGGCCATCGAGATCACCGGCCCGGACGCCGCGGCGTTCTGCCGTTCCGCCTTCGCGGGCCGCGTCGACCGCCCACCCGGTTCGGTCACCTATACCCAGGCCCTGAACGGTCGGGCCGGCATCGAGATGGACGTGACGGTGACCCGGGTGGCCGCCGAGGAATACCTGGTGATCACGGGCACCGCGCTCGGCCCGCACGACCTCGGGTGGCTGCGTCGACACGCCCGTTCGAGCGGTTCGGCAGTGCGCATCGCCGACGTGACCGGCGGCTGGGCCTGCTTCGGGCTCTGGGGCCCACACGCCCGCGAGCTGCTGGCCCCGCTCACACCGTCCAGCATGGACAACGCGAGCTTCCCGTTCGGCACGATGCGGCAGACGACGGCGGGCGACGTACCCGTGATGGCTGTGCGCGTGACGTTCGTGGGCGAGCTGGGATGGGAGCTGCACTGCTCCACCGAGTACGGCGCGGCGCTGTGGTCGACGCTGGTCGGCACCGGCGCGCAGCCCTGCGGCTACCGGGCCATCGAGAGCCTGCGGCTGGAGAAGGGCTACCGGGTCTGGGGCTCCGACATCGGCCCGGACACCACCCCGGACGAGGCGGGCCTCGGTTTCGCGGTCCGAGGCGGCGACGACTTCGTCGGGGCGGCGGCGCTGCACGCCACCCGGGCTCGCGGCGTCACGCGCAGGCTGCGCTGCCTGGTTCTCGACGACGCTCGGGCGATCGCGCTCGGCGGCGAACCGGTCCGGCTGGAGCCGTCGGAGCCGGCCGGGGCGCCGTTCGTCGGGGCCGTGACGTCCGGCGGTTACGGCTACACGGTGGCCCGCTCCATCGCCTACTCGTACCTGCCGGCCGACGTCGCGCAGGGCGCTCCGGTCGCCGTGCAGGTGGACGGGACCTGGGTGACCGGCACGGTCGCACCCACGTCGCTCTACGACCCGAGCAGCTCCCGCGTCCGCGCGTGACCGGCTTACCCCCCGCGAGGGCACAGCACAATACGTAGTCCTGCGCATGTGCCGGGTGGGGCCGGCCGACGACGATCGGAGGCATGAAGAAGGTCCCGCAGTTCGGCGGCTCGGTCGATCCGGCCGAGATCGACGTCAAGGCACTCCGAACGGGCCTGGCCGCGCTGCACGGCACGAACCGGGGCCGCCGGGACGCGACGATCACAGCGATCCGCACGGCCCCGCAACGGTTCCCGCCACCAGCCCTGTACGCCTTGGCGCACACGCTCTTCGGCCGGGACGAGCGGGACGAGGCGGTCTTCTGGTACCACGCCGGGCAGCTGCGCGCGCGCTTCGATGTGGAGCGCAGCGCCGATCCCACCGTGGCCGACGTGCTGACGCTGCTCCGTCGCCAGTACGGCGGGCCGATCAACCGGTACTCGTTCACCGTCGCGGAGCTGGCGGCGCTGCGGGAGGCCGTGCACCGTGCGGTGGAGTGGGACGCCACCACCCCGTACCGCTACGACCACCGCTGGGTGAACCTGCACGGGTTACGCGCTTTCCGGGACCTCGGGCCGTCCGTCGCGTTCAGCCGTCCACGATCCGAGTGGAGCGCCATCGCGGAGCGGGTCCGAGCCGACTACCTGGACGGGATGAGCGCGGTACTGCACGACCTGGAGCGGTGGGAGTCGCTGACCGCATCCGCCTGAAACGAGGTCGACGATTGTCCGGCGGCACGGGCGGGTACGTCCGATGAGCCGAAAGGAGCGACCGTGACCAATCCGAGCATCAAGGACGAGAAGACCTACCGCGAGGTGCGCAAGTCGGGAGCTTCGAAGGAGAAGGCGGCCCGGATCGCCAACGCGTCCGCCGCCGAAGGCCGCAAGAAGGTGGCCGCGCGGGGTGGCTCGTCGTCCGCCTACGAGGACATGACCAAGGACGAGCTCTACCAGCGGGCCAAGAAGGTCGGCATCCCCGGGCGCTCGAGCATGAGCAAGCGCGATCTGATCAGCGCGCTGCGGAACCACTAGAAGGCGAGGGAGGTCGCGCCGGCCATGACCGATCCAGGGTCGCATCCGCGCCGGAAACCCGACGACTACGCCGAGGGACTCCCCGGCTACCACGATCCGACCGCGGGCTTCGGCGGCGCGGCGCCGGCGCGCAGCGCACTGACCCTGCGCGCGTGGCTCGCCGGGTTCGGCCTGGTTGCCTGCGTGGTCGGCGCGGTGATCGCGGTGAATCTGGGTGTGACCTGGTTCGCCTGGCTGATGGGGGTCATCGCCCTCGCCGCCGCGGTGGACCTCGGGTGGGTGTTGTGGCGTAAGGCGCGCGGCGAGCCGGGGTGATGACGAAGCGCAGCACGGCGTCGCTCAGCGCTCGGCCAGCGTGCTCAGCACCTGCTCGCCGTAACGCGCCAGCTTCGCCTCACCGATACCACTGATCGTGCCGAGCTCGGCCAGGTCAGCCGGTTTCCGCGCCGCGATCTCACGCAGCGTCGCATCGTGGAAGATCACGTAGGCGGGCAGACCCTGTTCCTTGGCGACGGTGCCGCGCCAGGCGCGAAGCCGCTCGAACACCGTCGCATCCGCGCCGGACAGCTCGACCGCCGGCTGCTGAGCGGCCCTCGTCCGGGAACGGGTGCGCGGCTGCCGCGGCGGATCACGGCGCATCCGGACCGGGTGCTCGCCGCGCAGCACCGGCCGGCTCGCGTCGGTGAGGACGAACGTCTGGTAGGTGCCCTCCACCGCCAGCAGCCCCTGCGCGATCAGCTGCCGCAGCACCGTGCGCCACTCGCCCTCGGCGAGCTCGGTGCCCACGCCGAAGACGCTCAGCGAGTCGTGCCCGAACTGCTCGACCTTCGGGGTGCGCTTGCCCAGCAGGATGTCGACGATCTGACCGGCGCCGAACTTCTGCCGGCGCTCGCGGTCCAGCCGGAACACCGTCGAGAGCACCTTCTGCGCCGCGACCGTGCCGTCCCATGACTCGGGCGGGACCAGGCAGGTGTCGCAGTTGCCGCACGGCTCGCCGGACTGCGACAAAGTCTGGCCGAAGTAGGCCAGCAGCTGCACCCGGCGGCACTCGACGGTCTCGCAGAGCGCGAGCATCGCGTCGAGGTGCCGCCCGAGCCGCCGCCGGTGGGCCAGATCCCCCTCCGAGTCGTCGATCATCTTGCGTTGCTGGACGACGTCGGCCAGGCCGTAGGCGAGCCAGGCGGTGGAGGGCAGCCCGTCGCGACCCGCCCGCCCGGTCTCCTGGTAGTAGCCCTCCACCGACTTGGGGAGGTCCAGGTGCGCGACGAAGCGCACGTCCGGCTTGTCGATACCCATGCCGAACGCGATGGTCGCCACCATGATCACGCCGTCCTCGCGGAGGAAGCGGGCCTGGTTGGTCGCACGCGTCCCGGCGTCGAGCCCGGCGTGATAGGGCAGCGCGGTCAGGCCCTGCCCGACCAGGAACTCGGCGGTCTTCTCCACGGAGTTGCGGGACAGGCAGTACACGATGCCGGCATCACCGGGGTGCTCGGTGCGGATCAGCTCCAGCAGCTGGCGGCGCGGCTCGTCCTTCGGTGCGATCCGGTACTGGATGTTCGGGCGGTCGAAGCTGGCCACGAAATGCCGGGAGCCGCGCCGGCCGTCGGGTCCGGCGGGGGTGGCGGCGAGGTTGAGCCGGGTCGCGATCTCGGCGTGGGTCGCCTCGGTGGCGGTGGCGGTGAGCGCGATCCGTGGCACGTCCGGCCAGCGTTCGTGCAGCGCGGAGAGCGCGAGGTAGTCGGGCCGGAAGTCATGCCCCCACTGCGCCACGCAGTGCGCCTCGTCGATCGCGAAGAGCGCGATCCGCCCCCGCCCGAGCAGGTCGAGCGTGGCCGGCACCCGCAGCCGTTCCGGGGCCAGGTAGAGCAGGTCGATCTCCTCGGCCCGGAACGCGGCCTCCACCGCCCGCCGCTCGTCGGGGCCCTGGGTGGAGTTGAGGAAGCCCGCCCGGACGCCGAGCGCGAGCAGCGCGTCGACCTGGTCCTGCATCAACGCGATCAACGGCGAGATCACCACCCCGACACCCGGGCCGGACCAGCGCGGGAATCTGGTAGCACAGGGACTTGCCGCCGCCGGTCGGCATGAGGACGAGCGCGTCCCCGCCGGCGCAGACGTGCTCGATGATCTCCTGCTGGTTGCCGCGGAACGCGTCGTAGCCGAAGACCCGCCGCAGCACGTCGACCGGGGTGGCGGTGGCGGTGTCGGGGAGAGGCACGCGGCCGATCGTAGGCGGGGCTCCGGCGGCGCCGCGGGAGAACGGGCCGAACGTGCCGCTCGTGGCGGCCGTTCCGCCGGCGGAACGGCCCGTCACCTGTGTCGCGCGGGATGCCGGAAGGCGTGCAGCGCACCGCTCGCGCCCATGGTCGACGCGCTCGGCGTCGGTGAACGCGCTCGGGGCTTGCCCGGGCCGGGGGCGAGGTGCGACGGTCGGGGCGTGGCCGGCACCTCCGTCCCGCTGTCTCGGGGTCTCCGGGTTGTCGCGTGCAGGTGACCGTTCTCGGGGCCGGAGTCAGCGGACTGACCAGCGCGGTCGTCCTGCTGGAGGCCGGGCATCGGGTGCGACTGGTGGCCGAGGGGCCGAGCGGAACCACGACCTCGGCTCTCGCTGCCGCGGTCTGGTTCCCGACCCATGTGGCCCCGCCGGACCGCGTGCTCCGGTGGGGTGCCGACACGTTCCGGGAGCTCGCGGCCCAGGCCGCGGCCGGGGTGCCCGGAGTGGTGATGCGCGAGTCGCTCGCCCTGTACCGGGAGCCGCCGGACCGGCCGGCTTGGGCGGACGCCGTCGGAGGGGTGCGCGAGGCGACGCCCGCTGAGCTGCCGACCGGTTACCGCCACGGGCTGCGGTTTGCGGTGCCGCTGGTGGAGATGCCGGTGCACCTGCCGTGGCTGGTCGCGCGGGTCCGCGATCTCGGTGGGACCTTCGAGTTCCGGCGGGTCCGGTCGCTGGTGGAGCTGGTCGAGGGCGCGCGTACCGGTGCCGTGGTCAACTGCGCCGGCCTCGCGGCGCGGGAACTGGTGGGCGACCTCAGCGTCTACCCGGTGCGTGGGCGGATCATCAGGGTCGAGAACCCGGGCCTGACCATGTCGGTGCGCGACGAGCAGCATCCGGGCGGCCGGGCCTACGTGCACCCGCGGACCGAGGACTGCATTCTCGGCGGCACCCTGGACGAGGGGGAGTGGGACACGGCGGTCGATCCAGTGGCCGGCGCCGCGATCGTCGACCGCTGTTGCGACCTCGTCCCCGCGCTGCGGGGTGCCACGGTGCTCGATCAGGTGGTGGGCCTTCGCCCGGCCCGTCCGACGGTCCGGCTCGAAGTGGACGAGCAGCCGGTCGGTGGCGCGGCGGTGATCCACAACTACGGGCACGGCGGAGCCGGGATCACGCTGAGCTGGGGATGCGCCCGCGACGTCGCGAAGCTGGTCGGCGCTCTCGGCTGATCACGGACACCCACGCACCGACCGCGTGCTGCGACACACCCACGACGATCATCCAGCCGTCGGCGGACATGATCGCCGTGGCAGACGCATGGCACCCCCCGGCGGACGCGAGGTTCGATCATGCGCCGCGGTCACGCTCACGCCGCATCTTGCCGACGCGCACAGCGCCCGGCGTCATCTGATCTTCCGGCACCGACGCAGGCCCCGGCGTGATCGCCGTCAGCGTGCACCAGCGGCTGATCATGCGCTGGCGCGCACCGGTCCGACCATGCGCCGCGGCACGCTCGCGATCGATGCACCCGGTCGGCAGTCCCGTCGGCCGGTCACGCTCGTTGGCTCGGGCCCGGCTGTGCGGGCTCAACCGGAGCGCGGGGTCGACGCTGGGACCGGCCGGCCGAAAGTCACGCTGACGCCCGCACTGAACGCCACGTGGTCGGGTCGCCGTTCCGCCGTTCCGGCCAGGCCGACCGAGGCCAGCAGGCCGTCGTCCAGGTCCATGAGCTCGGCGGCCCGCAACGGCCACTGCTCGTGCGTGTTCGGGACGTACCAGGTCCGCCCCAGGTGGGCGACGTGCAAACCCCAGCGTGCCGTGAGGAACCGGTCGAGCGGTCCGTCGAGAACCTCCGTTCCGGCCCGCACCGCGAGGTGGCTGCGCGCCGAGCTACCGGGCCACCGCAACCGGGCGGTGTAGGTCCGCTCGGGCCCGCATCGGGCGAACCGCATCCGGGCCCAGCGGTACGGCAGCCCGAGGCCCGCCCGGGCGGCCGCCACCACCGCCGCCCGGTCGGCGTCGAGGCTGAGGAAGACGACGCCGTGCCGGCCGGTGGCGTCCACCGAGTAGAGCCGTACGTTCGTTTCGAGGAACGTGCCGGCCCACGGCACTGCCGGCCCCCGCGTGAACCCGGCACCGACCATGCGGAACGCCACCAGCCCGACATACGTCCGGCCGTCGAGGACGTCGGGCTCGACCCCGGGTGGCAGGAACCGCGTGACGGTTCCCGGCTCCAACGCCCAGTGCACGAAGGCCACGTCCCGCCACTGCTGGCGCAACCAGGGCCGGCGCAGCGGTGGGGCGGTGGGTGAGATCGGCTCGGGCACGGTGCCACCGTGCCACGCCGGAATCCGCCAGGCCGGATGACCGGATCAGCCCGCCGGATCGGAGGGCCGGATCAGCCCGCCGGGCCGGATGGCCGGAACAGCCGCCAGATCCGACGGCTGAAGCAGCGCGCCGGTCGAATCGCCGGATCGGATCCCCTGTCGGATCGCCATCAGGCCAGCGACGCCCGCCATGCGGCGTGCAGCTCGGCGAACTCGCCCGTCCCGGCCAGCAACTCCGCCGGGCCGCCGTCCTGCACGACCCGACCGTCGGCCATCACCAGCACCCGGTCGGCGATCAGCACCGTGGACAACCGGTGCGCGATGATCAGCGCCGTCCGGCCGGCGAGCACCGTTTCCAGCGCCGCCTGCACCGCCCGCTCGGCCGGGATGTCCAGCGACGAGGTCGCCTCGTCCAGCAGCACCACCGCCGGATCGGCCAACACCACCCTGGCCAGCGACACGAGCTGGCGCTGCCCGGCCGAGAGCCGGCCCCCGCGCTTGCGCACGTCGGTGTCGAAGCCGTCCGGCAACGCCTCGATGAACTCGCGGGCGCCCACCGCTTCTGCCGCGGACACGACCGCGGGACGCCCGGCTCCCGGCCGTCCCAGCTCGATGTTGTAGGCCACCGAGCCGCCGAAGAGGAACGCCTCCTGGTTGATCATGACCAGCGCCGAGCGCAGCTCGACGTCGGCGAGATCGCGCAGGTCGACGCCGTCCAGCCGAACCGCGCCCGACGTCGGGTCGTGGAACCGCGCCGCCAGCTTGGCCAGCGTGGACTTTCCGGCGCCGGTGGCACCGACGAGCGCGATCGTCTGCCCGGCGGGAACCCGCAGCGAGAACTCCGGCAGCACCGAGCGGTCGGCTGCCCGCTGGTAGGCGAACTGCACCAGGTCGAACTCCAGCTCACCGCGCACCGGAGCCGGCAACCGGAGCGGTTCGGCCGGTTCGGCAACTCCCGGGGCGGTGTCCAGCAGGGTGGCGATCTTCTCCAGCGCCGCCGCTGCCGACTGGTAGGAGTTGAAGAACTGGGCCAGCTCGTCGAGCGGGTCGTAGAACCGGCGCAGGTAGAGCAGGAAGGCGGTGAGTGCGCCGAGGGCCAGCTCGCCGTCGGCCACCCGCAGCGCCCCGAGCAGCAGCACGACGGCCAGCGTGACGTTGCCGACCGCTCGGGTCGCGCCCACGTACCACGCCACCGTGCGGAACGCCGCCGTGTTGGCGTCCCGGTAGCCGGTGGCGAACCCCTGCAGGATCTGCTCGTTGCGGTGCTCCCGGCGGAAGGCCTGCACGGCGCGGATGCCGTTCATCGACTCCACGACGTGCACGATCAGTCGCGCCACGGTGCTGCGCGCGATCCGGTAGCTGGCGCGCGCCCTGCGCTGGAACCAGCGGGTCAGGATCAGCAGCGGCACGAAGCCGGCCAGCACGATGGCGGCCAGGGTCGGATCGAGCCACAGCAGCAGCGCCGACGTGCCCAGCAGTGCCAGCACCGCCCCGAACAGTCCCTCCAGTCCCCGTTCCAGCAGGTCGTTGAGCGAGTCCAGATCGCTGGTCAGCCGGGAGATCAGCCGACCGGACGTGTAGGACTCGTGGAAATCGACGGGCAGCCGTTGCCCGTGCGAGAACATCCTGCTGCGCAGGTCGAGCAGCATGTCCTGGCCCACCCGACCGGCCAGCACCATGAACGCCGCGCGCAGCCCGGCTCCGGCGAGGCTGACCCCGGCGTACCCCGAGATCGACAACGCCAGCGGGGCGAGCCGGCCGTCCAGCGCGGCCGGGACACCGGAGTCGATCGCCGCGGCGACCAGCAGGGGACCCGCCAGTGCCATCGCGTTCTCGGCAACGAGCAGCAGCGCGGCCAGCAGCACGGCCCCGCGGTGCGGGCGCACCAGCTCGGCGACCAGCACCCGGGCCCGCCGTTGCAGGCGCAGCCCCGCACTGCGCGACACCGTGTCCTGCTCGGACTCGTCCGGGCCGATGCCGCGCCAGCGCTCCTGGTCGGCGCCTGCCTCGACGTCGGCGCCGGCGTCGGCCGGATCACCGATCTGCGCGCTCATGTGCGCACCTCCTCCCGGTACTCCGGGCCGGCCAGCAGTTCTCGGTAGAGCACGTTGCCGGCCAGCAGCTCGCGGTGACCACCGACCGCCACGATCCGGCCCTCGTGCAGCAGCGCCACCCGGTCGGCCAGCTGGATGGTGGACGAACGGGTGGCCACCACCAGCGCGGTCACCCCGCCCAGCACCCGCCGCAACGCGGCCTCCACCTGGGACTCGGTGTGGACGTCCAATGCGGACAGTGGATCGTCGAGGACGAGTACCGGCGGCCGACCGAGCACGGCGCGGGCCAGGGCCAGCCGTTGCCGCTGCCCGCCGGAGAGCGACAGTCCCTGCTCGCCGATCCGGGTGTCCAGGCCCCAGGGCAACGCCGCGACGAACCCGTCGGCGCTGGCGATCCGCAGTGCCTCCCAGACGGCGTCGTCCGTCGCGTCGGGCTGCCCGAGAGCAACGTTCTCCCGCACGCTCGCCGAGATCAGCAGCGGGTCCTCGAAGGCGCTGCTGATCACCGCGCGGAGCTCGGCAAGGCGCAGCGTCCGGATGTCGACGCCGTCCAACAGCACCGCGCCCGCGGTCACGTCGTAGAGCCGCGGCAGCATCGCGGCCAGCGTCGTCTTGCCCGAGCCGGTGGCGCCGACCAGCGCCATCGTCTCGCCGGGCCGGACCGTGAGGTCGACCCCGCGCAGTATCTCCCGCTCGCTGCCCGGGTAGCCGAAACGGACCCCGCGCAACGTGAGCTGCCCGCGTACCGGTTCCGCCAT
Organism: uncultured Actinomycetota bacterium; assembly: GCA_963841985.1. Taxonomy (GTDB): domain Bacteria; phylum Actinomycetota; class Actinomycetes; order Mycobacteriales; family Pseudonocardiaceae; genus Pseudonocardia. Next base: position 71,333 of record CAWJFD010000021.1, on the reverse strand, counting down.
GGGCTCGGGTCGCTCCGGGTCGGCGATCGACGGCAGGACGCCGAGCACCTCGCGGTACCGGGCGCAGGCCGCGGCCGTCATGCTGGCTTCGGTCAGAAGCCACCCCATCGAGGCGATCGGCCAGTGCAGGTAGGTCAGCACCGTCACGGCGGCAACCAGGGTGCCGAGCGTGAGCTCGCCACGGGCCACGCCGTAGGCGCCGATGCCGATGGTGGCGGCGACCGCGATCTCCGGTAGTACCACCACCGCGGCCACCAGACCGGCGAGCAGCCGCAGCTTCAGCAGCTCGGTGGCGCGCAGCTCGCGCGCGTCGGCCACGAAGCGGGCCGTCAGCTCCCGGCCGCGGCCCAACGACTTCACCACCCGGATGCCCAGCGCCGATTCCTCGACGATCGTCGCGAGGTCGCCCGCCTGGTCCTGGGCCCGGCGGGCCGCCACCGCGTACCTGCGCTCGAGCACCATGGAGACCACCACCAGCGGCACGGTGATCAGCGCTGTGACCACTCCCAGCACCGGCGAGAGCCACGCCAGCAGCGCGACGCCCACGACCGCGGTCACCGCGTTGACCACGAGGAAGATCCCCGCGAACGCGACGAACCAGCGGATCGTCGTCAGGTCGGACGTCGCACGGGACAGCAGCTGTCCGGACGTCCACCGGTCGTGGAAGGCCGCCGGCAACCGCTGCAGGTGCGCGAACAGGTCGGCCCGCATGGCGGCTTCCACCCGATTGCTCGGCGCGGCGATCACCCACCGCCTGAAGAGGATCAGACCGGCCTCGACCAGCCCGAACGCCAACACGCCCAGCACCAACCACGGCAGCCCGCGCAGGTCGCCACGGCCGATCGGGCCGTCCACGATCGCCATGGTGACCAGCGGGATGGCCAACCCGGCGAGGGTCGCGGCGAGCGCGGCGACACCACTCCCGACCATGGCGAGCCGGTGTGGGGCGATGTGCGGGATCAGGATGCGCAGAGCAACGAGGTTCGCGCGGCTCGGCTCGGATGCAAGGGTGTTCATGGTGATGTCCCACGGTAGGAACTGCGGTCGGGGAACGCATCCGAGTTCCCGTCCACCGGGCTGCCACACTGCCCGCCGTGACCGCTCCGCACCACGTGCCGCTCTTCTTCGTCCGCCAGAAGATCACTTTGATGGTCAACCGGTACGAGATCCACGCCGCGATGCCGGACGGCAGCGAAGGGCAGCTGCTGGCCGTCGCGCAGCAGAAGCGGATGAAGTTCAAGGAGGAGGTCACCTTCTACAGCGACGACTCACGAAGCCGTCCGGTGTTCTCCTTCAAGGCGCGTCAGGGCTTCGACGTGCGAGCGGAGCACGACGTCTTCGACGAGTTCGGCCGCCCGATCGGCTGGTTCAAGAAGGAGTTCGCGGCGAGCCTGCTGCGCTCGACATGGCAGCTCACCGCGCCCGGCCTGGCCGCGCGCGGGCGGGAGCGGCGGCCGCTGATCGCCCTGCTGCGCCGCGTGTGGGACTTCCTGCCCGTCGTCGGCGACGTCTGGGTGCCGTTCGTCTTCCACTTCGACTTCGTCGACGAGCAGACCGGCCACCCGGTGCTCACCAGCGAGCGCCGCAAGGCGCTGCGCGACCGCTACGTGGTGACCGTGCCCGATCCCCGCCTCGACTTCCGCGTCGCCGCCGCGATGGCCGTCGCGCTGGACGCCTTGCAGAGCCGCTGACCCCACCCGCGCCGAGCCGGTGGCAAGGTGGGCAGCGGGCATGTGGGCAGCGGGCATCAGGAGTGCGGAGAAAGGGCGGGGTCGTGGCGTTGCGGATCGGTTACAAGGCGTCGGCGGAACAGTTCGCGCCGCGGGAACTGGTGGAGTACGCGGTGCGCGCCGAGGAGCTCGGCCTGGACAGCGCAACGGTGTCCGACCACTTCCTGCCGTGGCGGCACGTCGGCGGCCACGCCCCGTTCGCGTTGAGCTGGCTGGCCGCGGTGGGGGAGCGGACCTCGCGGATCCAGCTCGGCACGTCGGTGCTCACCCCCACCTTCCGCTACAACCCTGCGGTGCTCGCGCAGACCTTCGCCACCCTCGGCGTGCTCTATCCCGGACGGGTGATGCTCGGCGTGGGCACCGGGGAGGCGCTGAACGAGATCGCGGTGTCCGGGCGGGAGTGGCCCGAGTTCAAGGAGCGGTTCGCCCGGCTGCGCGAGGCGATCCGGCTGATGCGAGCCCTGTGGACCGAGGAGGACGTGTCCTTTCGCGGCGACTACTACACGACCGTCGGCGCAACCATCTACGACCGGCCGGAGCGGCCGGTGCCGATCTACGTGGCGGCCGGCGGCCCGGTGGTCGCCAAGTACGCGGGCCGGGCGGGCGACGGCTTCATCTGCACCTCGGGCAAGGGCATGGACCTCTACACCGACAAGCTGCTGCCCGCCGTGGCCGAGGGTGCGGCCGCGGCCGAGCGCGACCCCGCCGACGTCGATCGCATGATCGAGATCAAGATGTCCTACGACCGCGACCCGGACACGGCGCTGGAGAACTGCCGGTTCTGGGCTCCGCTGTCCCTGACCGCGGAGCAGAAGAGCAGCGTGGATTCGGCCGTGGAGATGGAACGCCTCGCCGACGAGCTACCGATCGAGCAGGTGGCCAAGCGCTGGATCGTCGCATCGGACGCCGACGCCGCGATGGCCCAGATCCAGCCCTACCTCGACGCGGGCCTGAACCACCTCGTCTTCCACGGGCCGGGAGCCGACCAGGAGCGGTTTCTCACGCAGCTCAGTGAGGACGTACTGCCGCGGCTGCGTGCCGCCGGCTGAACCCGGCTCCCGGTCGTCGAAGCCCGTCGTCAGGCGGCCCGCTCGGCGGCCCGCTCGACGGTCTGCGGGAGAGGGGCGTCGAGGAAACGCCGGACACCCTTCATGCCGTAACGATCGACCGCGGCCTTGATCAAGCCGAAGATCGCGCCCTGGATGGCTGCGGCCAGAAGCACCTCGCGGGTGCTGTAATCGGATGAAAGCGGTTGCGGAGTCTGGTCCTCGCCGGACAGTCGCTTCCACACCACGCCGAACACCTTTCCGGCCAGCAGCCCAGCCACCAGGCCGAATGCCAGGCCGAAGGGCTTGTAGGCCAATTTCCCGAGCGGGCTGAGTTCGTTTCCATCGCGAGGCATGAGCGCGGGTACCCGAACGCGCCGCAGATGACACGGGCATTTCAACAAGGCCGTAGCCATTGCTTACCCGACGTCGGCTCCGCGACGATGCCGAAAGAGTGCACGGAGCACCGACAAGGGCGGACGGAGGCTACTCAGGGTGACTGCGCAGGAAAACGAGCCGGCAGCCGGCGCGATACCTCCCGGACAGCTCGCGTTCAAGGGCGTCGGCGTCAAGAAGCACTACCCCGGAGTCAAGGCCCTCGACGGAGTCGATCTCGAAGGCTACTCGGGCGAGGTACTCGCCGTCTGCGGGGCCAACGGCGCCGGCAAGTCGACGTTCGCCAAGCTCCTTGCCGGTGTCGAGCCACCGACCGACGGCGTGATCAACGTGACCGGCTACCCGCACCCGGTGCGCAACGCGGCGGAGGCCGAGCAGGCCGGGGTGCTGATGATGTTCCAGGAGCCGCTGATCATCGACGACTTCACCGTCGGCGAGAACGTGTGGCTCTACAAGCTGCGGGCCGGTCGGGACATCAGGCCGTGGGCGCAGAAGACCGACACCAACAGCGCACGGACCCGAGAGGTGCTCAAGGGCGTCGGACTCGGCCACCTGCGCACCAACGAGCTGGCCCGCGACCTCGGGCCCGGGCAGCGCCAGATGCTCTCGCTGAGCCGGGCCGCCGTCACCGAGCACAAGATCATGATCTTGGACGAGACCACGGCGTCCACCAGCGAGGAGCACTTCAACGACATCCTGGACCTGGTGGCCAGGGAGAAGGCCGCCGGCACCCACATCATGTTCGTCTCGCACCGGCTCAACGAGGTCTGGGAGATGGCCGACCGGGTTGCGGTGCTGCGCAACGGCACCCTGATCGACGTCGTGAAGAAATCCGACTGGAGCGACCAGAAGACCTTCGCCGACGACATCACGACGCTGATGATCGGTCGGGCACTCAAGGCGCTCGCCCGACCGGAGGTCACCTCGACCGCCGGGAGAAGCCGGTGATGTCGGTGAAGGACCTGCGTGGCGGCTCCGCGCACGGGGTGTCCTTCGACGTCATGCCGGGCGAGGTGGTGGGCCTCTACGGCCTGGTCGGCAGCGGTCGTTCGTCGGTCGCACGCTCGATGACCGGCCAGAAGAAGGCGACCGGTGGCACCATCGCCATCCACGGCGAGGAGGTGCAGCTCGGCTCGCCGGGCGCCGGCCTGAAGAAGAAGATCGCCTACCTCACCGAGGACCGGCGGCTGGAGGGATTCGTCAAGGACTTCGACAACGGCCAGAACATGAGCCTGGTCGTGCTGCCGCGAGAAGCTGTCCAGCGGTGGGGTCATCGACCTGCGCAAGGAACGCAAGCGGGTCCGGGAGCTGGTCACGGAGTACCAGGTCAAAGGCACGGCGACGACCTTCACCCGCACCCTGAGCGGCGGCAACCAGCAGAAGGTGTGCATCGCCAAGTGGCTCGAGGCCGATCCGGACTTCGTGGTGCTCGACGAGCCGACCAAGGGCATCGATGTCGGCGCCCGGGCCAACATCTACGAGCTCATCCACGCCTTCGCCGCCGGCAAGGTGGCGGCCGAGGGCAACGGCGCCGGGAAATCGAGGCCGACAAGGCGGTCCTCGTGGTGTCCAGCGAGGCCGAGGAGCTGCTGCAACTCTGCCACCGGATCCTCGTCATGCGCGACGGCCAGATCGCCGGTGAGTTCGACCCGGAGCACGCGACCACCGACGACCTGATCCGCACCGCGCTCAGCCACAACGACTGATGGCGGCCCTCTCACCGACACCGGCGGCAGCCGATCACCCATTTGCGTGCAAGGGAGCATGTTCATGACGGCAACAGCATCGGCCGAACCCGAGGCCACCGAGAAGCGCAGCCCCGTCGTCGACTGGTTGAAGGGCCAGTACGCCCTCTACATCCTGCTCGCCCTTTTGATCATCGCGTCGGTGTCCACCCCGGCGTTCCTCACCGGGACCAACCTGACCAACCTCCTGCTGCAGATGTCGATCATCGGTGTGGTGGTGATGGCCGAGTTGATCGTGGTGCTCACCGGCGGCATCGACATCAGCGTGGGCTCCGCGCTCGGCCTGGCCGCCGTGCTGTCGGCCGGCCTGTTCGGCGGCTCCTCGGTGTTCCTGGCGCTGATCGTCGCGCTGATCGTCGGCGGCCTGATCGGCGCCGTCAACGGCTGGCTGGTCGCCTACCGCGGGCTGGAGCCGTTCATCGTCACCCTCGGCATGCTGGCACTGGCCCGCGGCCTGGTCTACGCCTACGGCGAGGGCATCCCGGTGCAGCCGGGCGCGGCCGACACCTTCGCCGCGATCGGCCAGAGCACCCTGCTCGGCATCCCGGTACTGGCCATCTTCTGGATCCTGGCCGTGCTGCTCATCGCCTTCCTGCTCACCCGGACCGTCTGGGGCCGCCGGGTCTACGCGGTCGGCAGCAACGTGGAGGCGGCGCGCAGCTCGGGCATCCCGGTCAGGACCACCCTGCTGTCGGTATACGTGCTGGCCGGGCTGCTGGTCGGGCTGGGCGGCTGGATGTTCATCGCCCGGTTCGCCAGCGGCACCGCGCTGGCCGGCAACCTGATGGAGCTGGAAGCCATCGCCGCGGTGGTCATCGGCGGAGCCCGGCTCTCCGGCGGCTACGGCAAGGTGTTCGGCGCGGTCGTCGGCACCGTCATCTTCCAGGTGATCGCCAACCTGCTGTCGCTGCTGAACGTCTCGACGTTCCTGCAGGACGCCTTCCGCGGCGCGCTGATCCTGGTCGCGGTCACCCTGGCCACCGTGCAGTTCACCCGCAAGCGCGCCGAGACCAAGACCCACCAGGCCGCCACCCACTGACCCGACGAGCAGCGGACAAGGAGAACGACGTGCCCAGAACACTGACCCGGCGCCGCGGACGGGCCGTAGCGGCCGCGCTGCTGTCGGTCGCCCTGCTCGGCCTGACGGCCTGCGGCCAGATCTACCCGTCCCGGGAGCCGGCGGCCGGGCCACCGAACGGGATCAAGGCCGACGTGCATGACGTCACGATCGGGTTTGCGCAGCAGCAGCTGCAGGCGGCCTACTTCTCGGCGATGGCGGTGCAGGCCGAGCAGATCGCCAAGCGAGCAGGGATTCAAGCTGCTGTTCCAGAGCGCGAACAAGGACCCGGTCATCCAGATGAGCCAGATGCAGGCGATGATCGCCCAGGGCGCCGACGCCCTGGTCGTCAACGCGACCAGCGTCAAGGGCCAGACCGAGATGATGACCCAGATCGCCTCCCAGATCCCGGTGATCTACATCGACACCAGCGTGCCGGGCACCGGGACGACCAGCGTGCAGTCGGACAACAGCACGATCGGTGAGCTGTCCGGCATGATCACCGCGAAGCGCTTCCTGGACATGGGGAAGCCCTCGATCAAGATGGTCGTGCTCACCGGTCCGGCGACCGACGAGTTCGTCGGCCCGGCCCGGCGCGGGGGATTCCTCTCCGGGCTGGACAAGGGTGGGCTGAAGTACGAGATCGTGTCCGAGCAGCCCGGCGACTACCAGCAGGACAAGGGCCAGGTCGCGGCGGAGAACATGCTCGCCGGCAACCCGGACATCGACCTGATCATGGGTCTGAACGACTCGATGGTCCTCGGCGCCTACAGCGTGGTGAACGCCAACCCGGCCTACAAGAACATCCTGGTCGCGGCCGCGGCCGACGGGCAGAAGGAGGCGCTGGCGCTGATCAAGGAGGGCGGCTGCACCGGCCGGTACATCTCGACCGGGCTGAACTCGCCGTCACTGGCCGCGCAGGACGCGCTCAAGATCGCTGTCGACCTGGCCACCGGGAAGTCGAAGCCGGCGGACTACCCGAAGGAGTCGTTCACCAAGGCCGTCGGCATCGGCTGCGAGAACATCGACGAGTACTACGACCCGAACAGCGTGTTCTAGGCTTCTCCGGTTTGCGGCCATTGCGACGTGGGCACGTCTGCAGTGTGACGGCAGCGGCGGACGGCGGGGCGCGGACCGACGGGACGGGTGGGCGCAGGCTCGTCCTGCGCCACCCCGCCCACCCCGCCCAGCTGCGCCTGGTGCGCAAGCGGCTCAGCCGCTGGGCCGCGGAGAACGCCGTGCCGGCCGATGCCGTGCTGGATCTGCAGCTGGCGGTGGGCGAAGCCGTGAGCAACGGGATGGAGCACGCCTACCAGGAGGGCGACCGCGGCGCGGTGCAGGTCGAGCTGGAGCTGCGGCTGGCCGACGCCGAGCCGGTCGTGGCCGTTGTTGTGATCGACTACGGTCGCTGGCGCCCGATCCCGGTGCTCAAGGGTTATCGCGGTCGTGGGCTGGACATCATCAAGCAGCTCACTCGCGGGCTGCGCATCCGTACCACGGAGCAGGGCACCCGACTGAGCTTCCTGGTACCTGTCGGCCCGTGAGGCCGGACAACGCAACGGATCAGCGCGAAGGACCCGGGATGGATCCGCCAGCGACCAGGCGCCGAGCACCACCGGATGCACCCCGGACCGAACGCAGGCCCGGGAGCTGAACGGCGGAGCGCGGCATCGGCCACCGAGCGCTGATCACCGGCCAGAGCGGCGACGGCGGCAGCAGGCCCTCCAGCCCGAACGGCATCGGCCCGCCCACGCTGGAGCGCAGCAGCTCGTGATAGCTGTCGTACTCGGCCACGGCGGCCGCGATGTTGCCCTGCGCAAGATGGGCCTCGATGAGCACGCGACGGGCGCTCTCCCGGCTGGGTGCGCTGCGCGCTGCCGCCTCGGCCATCGCCACGGCCGCCACGAAGCGCCCGGCGGCGATCAACCGCTGGGGCGCTCCTCGATGGCGTACAACCGGATCTGGCGGAAACGCTCGCGCTCCATGGCGATCCAGGCGGCCGTCCAGCCGGGCAGGATGTCTGCGGTGAGCAGCGAGGTGTCGGTGTCGTCGGATGCCGGGATCTCGGGCAAGGTCCGTACGAGCCCCATGGCGCGGTTGAGGTCCACGTCGACATCGACGGCCAGTGCCAGCGAACCGTCCGAGCCGTCGACCAGCAGCCCGGGCACGCCGATCGCGGCGACCGCGTCGGTCAGCAGGCGATCCCCCATGGCGTTCGGCCACAGGTCGGCGGCGAGCGCCGCGCGGTCCTGCGGCCGCGGGTGCACCGCGAGGTAGGCGACCAATCTCCGCGCGTCCACTCCCAACGGCACCGTCGAACCGGCGGCAGTGAGGGTGAAGGAGCCGAGCACCGTGACCCTGGTGGGGTCGGCGTTGTGCGAGGCAGTGGACGGGCGAGATCGTCGCTGATCGTCAGGCATTCTTGTCCCAAATTGTGGTGATCCGTGCAGGGTGACCTCAGCACAGCCCAGTGGCGCCTGAGTCCGCGAAGAAGTGTTCTCCGTGTCGAGCGGCTTGCCAAGGGCCATGTTCGTCACAGACGCGGTCAACACGCGGCCGAATGTGTGACTTACCGCGTCACATCTTACTCATCGAGCGGCCCGCATGCGCACGTGGGTGCCGGTGCCGTCGGACCATATGTGCAGCGTGTCGCACAACTGGCGGGCAATCCATACACCCCGCCCTTTCGGGTTGGACGGATGCGGCGGTTGGAGGCCCGGCAGGGGATCCCCGAGAATCCCCCGATCGTGCACCTCGCAGACGAGCCCGTCGCCGTTCCAGAGGTAGAGCTCGGCCTCGTTGCCGCCGTGCTCGACCGCGTTCGTGGCCACCTCGTTCACGGCGAGCACCACGTCCTCGGCCCGTTCGCGTTGGTAGTCGGCGGCCAGCACGGCCTGCTCGACCGCCGCCCGCACCTCGTGCAACTGCCAGGCGCCGAACGTCAGCCGAAGATCCGGGGGGCCGAGTACCACCGGGGCGGTGGTCGGGCGCTCGGTGAGCACGTCCCGCGGGGCGCGATACTCGGGATTGTCGCGCAGCGCACCGCGGTCGAGCAGCAGCTCGTGGTTCCGTCGCGCGCCCTCGACGATCTCCAGGTGCAGCGGCAGCTCGGGGAAGAAGCAGGTCAACGTGATCGGAAGGTCGATCAGCGCCACGTTCATCGCCGCATCGAGCTCGGTCCAGAAACTGCCGTCGGATCCGTCGTAGCGGCTGATGTGCTCGGTCAGCATGGAGAGCGGGCGGCCGTCGCAGGTCAGCTTGCGCAACTCACGGGCCCGAAGTGCGGCGACGGTCTGTCCGGAACCGGGCTCGGGGGCATCCGGCGGGGCGAGCACCAGCAGGTCGACGGACTGCCCGAACCGGTGGCGCAACGCCTCCTCGGTGATCGGGCGCACCACGAGGGCCACCGATTCGTCGCGCCCCAGTGCCGCGGCGACCAGCGGTTCGAGCTGGGACACCAGATCGGCGTGCGAGCTGTGGAAGCCGGCAGCGTGGCGCAACCGGACCGCCTGCGCGCCCCGGGTGGCTTGCACCTTCACGGGCCGGCCTGCGGTTCCTCGGCTGGCGGTTCCTCGGCCAGTGGATTCTCGGGCAGTGGATTCTCGGGCAGGGCCATCGTCCGGGCCGGCTCCGGATGCGGTTCCACCTCGAGCTGCGCGGCGAACGGCGCGCCGCATCGATCCAGCAACCGCAGCACCCGCGGTCGCACTCCGGTGAGGCGCAGCCGGTGCGTGCTGGGGAACTCCTCGGCGGCGTGCACCAGGCTGACCGCACCCGCGACGTCGAGGAAACGCAGTGACGAGAGATCGAGTGCGATGTCGGTCGGTGCCGAGTGCGAACGCAACGACTGGTCCAGCATCGTCTGCAGCAGGGTCCGGATCCGCGTGCGGTTGCTGTGGTCGACCTCGCCGGCCAGCCGGGCCACCCCGGGTCCGTGCCGGGTGATGCGGAGCAGGTTGTCGTCGTAGGCCGCGGGGCTCACCAGCTCGGTGTCGTGCATGCGGCGCATCTCGTCGATCGCGGACTCGTTCCAGCGTCTGCGGTCGTAGCGGCACAGGAGCCGGGTGGTGGGGTGCTCCCGCAGCACCCGCTCGGTGGCCCTCTCGATCGCCATCACGCGTTCGGCTCCACCGGTGGGGAGCAGCGCCGAGCACGTCTCGCCGGTGAGCCGGAGGCGGGGCCATCCCATCGCCCTGGTGGCATCGATCTGGCCGACCAACATCCGCTCGAGTTCGGCGACGGGGGCGGTCAGGAACCCCCTGGTGAGCTCGGTCGGGACGACGACGAGTTGGCCGTCGGCCATGGCCTGGCGGACGGGCACCCGGTCGTCGGCCATCCTGCCGAGCACCGCCGCCGCGGTCTCGTCCTCGAAGTAGAGGGCGCGTTCACCCGCGGTGATGCCGGCGGCGAGCCAGTCCGCGGTGACTTCCCACAAGTGCTCGTCACTGTCAGCAATTGCGCAGGCGTGATCGACCGAGATCACCTCATCCAACATCCGCACCATACGCACATCCGGTTCGACCATACAGCTGAACGCAGTGGATCGCCCCCGACAGTCTGTTGCCGGCGGGCACTGTACGTTGCCCTGATCGGGCTACCTGCACCGGGCGGCGTGTCTCCCCGGCGTGTCGCTCAGAGTGAGCGGTCGGTCGAGCCCGCCGTCTTATCGAGCGCTGTTGGTGGTACGGGTGGCCTGACTCTAAGCTCCCGCTGTGCCCGAGTCGGCCGCAGGCGAGCGTGCCGACCGGCTGTTGACCATCCCCAACGCCCTGAGTCTCCTGCGGCTGGCCGGCGTCCCGGTGTTCCTGTATCTGCTGCTCGGCCCCCGCGCCGACGGCTGGGCGATCCTGGTGCTGGCTGTCGGGGGTTTCACCGACTGGCTCGACGGGAAGCTCGCCCGGCTGCTCGATCAACAGAGCCGGCTGGGCGCGATGCTCGATCCCGCGGTGGACCGGCTCTACATTCTGGCCGTGCTGATCGCGCTGGGGGTACGGGCGGTCGTGCCCTGGTGGGTGGTGGTGGCGTTGATCGCTCGCGATCTGCTGCTGGCCGCGACGCTGCCGTTGTTGCACCGCCGCGGCTACGGCCCGTACCAGGTGAGCTATCTGGGCAAGAGTGCCACGTTCCTGCTGCTCTACGCGTTCCCGCTGCTGTTGCTCGGACAGGGGAGCGGATTCTTCCCGGATCTGGCACGGCCGATCGGGATCGCCTTCGCGGTGTGGGGGACCGCGGTCTATCTCTATTCCGGTGCCCTCTACCTGGCGCAGTTCGCCCTGGCCGTGCGCGCCCCGACCCCCGATGCCGGCCGATCGGGGGCGCACTAGTCTGCCGGGGTGATCCCCGAGGACCTGCGGTACACGGATGCCCATGAATGGGTGCGCGAGCTGGGAGACGGGGTGGTGCGGATCGGCATCACCGACCATGCCCAGTCCCAGCTCGGCGACGTCGTCTTCGTCCAGCTGCCGGCGACCGGTGACGCGGTCACCGCCGGCTCGGCGATCGGTGAGGTCGAGTCGACCAAGTCCGTCTCCGACATCTACGCCCCTCTGTCCGGCACCGTGGTGGCGGTCAACGAGTCTCTCACCGACAACCCGGAGCTGATCAACTCCGGTCCGTACGAGGACGGCTGGATGTTCGACGTCGAAGCACCGCGACGGGATCCCGGCCGATCTTCTCGACGCCGCCGCCTACCGCGAACTGACCGCCGACTGACCGGGGCTTCCCTGGCCGGATGCGCAAGGTAGGTTGGCCAGCGCATCGCACGACGCCGGCATCGACCGCCGCACGTATCCTCCCGCACCGCAGAACCAACCACGAAGTAGGAGATCCCGAGGTGACCACGAACGACGGGCCCGGCGTACCCCCGGAGCGTTCCCCGGAGACCACCTCGGTCTTCCGTGCAGATTTCCTGTCGGAGGTCGAGCCGTCCTCGCGCGAACAGCCGGTCTCCGGTATCGACTCGCTTCCGGCGGGTTCGGCCCTGCTCGTGGTCAAGCGCGGGCCGAACGCAGGTTCGAGATTCCTGCTGGACCGGGCGTCCACGAGCGCGGGACGCCACCCCGACAGCGACATCTTCCTCGACGACGTCACAGTGTCCCGCCGGCATGCGGAGTTCCGCAGCGACGCCGGCGAGTTCGTGGTGGTGGACGTCGGCAGCCTGAACGGCACCTACGTGAACCGGGAGCCGGTGGACACGGCGGTTCTGGCGAACGGTGACGAGGTTCAGATCGGCAAGTTCCGGTTGGTCTTCCTGACCGGGCCACGCGAGTCGGGATCCTGATCGGAAACAGCCGTCCGACGCCCGTCCGGAGGCGGGCGCAGGCCGGTCGTGCCGTGTAGCGTCGAGGGTGCGAGACGTCAGGAGGAGGAGAGCGCATGAGCGAGATGCGCGTCGTGGGCGTGCGGGTCGAATTGCCCGCTAACCAGCCGATCCTCCTGTTGCGGGAGACCAGCGGGGACAGGTACCTGCCCATTTGGATCGGCTCGGTCGAGGCCACCGCGATCGCTTTGGAGCAGCAGGGAGTGAAGCCGGCCCGGCCGTTGACCCACGATCTGCTCAAAGACGTGATCACCGCGATGAGCCGGCGACTGGAGCAGGTGCGGATCACCGATCTGCAGGACGGCACCTTCTTCGCCGAGCTGATCTTCGACGGCGGCGTCAAGGTGTCGGCCCGGCCCAGCGACTCGGTGGCACTGGCGTTGCGGATGGGCGTGCCGATCCATGCCGAGGAGAGCGTGCTCGCCGAGGCTGGGCTGATCATCCCGGACGAGCAGGAGGACGAGGTCGAGAAGTTCCGCGAGTTCCTCGATTCGATCTCGCCCGAGGATTTCCGCGGCGCCCAGCCGTAGCACGGCACGGCCTGGTCGGTGACACGCGCTGCGACGGCGCGCCAGAGGCGGCGCGCCGCGTTGACCCCGGGCTGTGAAGCCGCTTACCGTCGTCTCCTGAACAGTGGGTCGCGTGAGCGGCCCCGGCGGAAGGAGTTCGTTGGACATCCCGCCGCCCGACCTGCCCGACTTGCCCGAGCAGGGTGAGCTCTTCCCGGATCCGTTGTTGGGCGCCGGGCTCGACGGGCTGCCCGACAAGCTCGTCGGCTTCCGGGGACCCACCGCATGCCAGGTCGTGGGAATCACGTACCGGCAGCTCGACTACTGGGCCCGCACCGGGCTCGTGGTCCCCTCGATCCGCGGCGCGGCCGGCTCCGGCTCGCAACGGCTGTACTCGTTCAAGGACGTTCTGGTCCTGAAGGTGGTCAAGCGACTGCTCGACGCCGGTGTGTCGCTGCAGAACATCCGGGTGGCCGTGGAGCATCTGCGCCGCCGGGGCATCCGGGACCTGGCCGGAATCACGCTGTTCAGCGACGGCACCACCGTCTACGAGTGCGCGTCGGCCGAGGAGGTCGTGGACCTCCTGCGCGGCGGCCAGGGCGTGTTCGGCATCGCCGTCAGCGGCGCGATGCGGGAGATCAGCGGGTCGATCAAGGACTTCCCGGCCGAGCGGGCCGATGGCGGCAGCGTCGACGAGTCGCCGGAGGACGAGCTGTCCCGCCGCCGCTCTCGCCGCGCGATCAGCTGACCTCGTCATTGCGGGACCCGCACCACCGGAACGCAGGTTCGACCGGTGGAACCCACGTTCGACGCCGTCCGTGGCGCTCACACAGTTGATGGCGCTCGCACCCAGGGTGTTGCGTCGGTGCCGGCGGTCTGAGGCGTGTGCGAGCCGGAGGCGGGCGTGCCCGGGGCCGATCGGGCGAGCCGGGGCAGGTCGCGAGGCCGTCCACCGGGCGGACGGATAAGCTGGTAGCGCAGTCGCCGAACCAGCGCGGGAGAGACCCGGACCCCCGAGCCGGGCGCCGAAGGAGCAAATCCTCCCCGGAATCTCTCAGGCAGCCAGGACCGCGCGGGCGAGACGCCTCTGGAAAGTGACGGCCGGCACCCTGCTGGCCGTCCACCGACGGGGAAAGCCCGCTACCGGGGTGAATCTCTCAGGTGCCCGAGCGACGGGTGAAGACAGAGGGGGAGGGCGATCCCTGTCTGCCCAACCCCCGGAGGTCCACCGTGCGAGCCAAGGTTCCATTGTCAGAGCTGGAGCGGGGCACCCCGTTCGCGGAGCGACACATCGGGCCCCGCCCGGCCGAGTTGGATCGGATGCTGGCGACGATCGGGATGCCGTCGCTCGTGGAACTGGCCGCAGCGGCGGTACCGGCGAGCATCCGGGACGACGAACCGACTGCATCCACGCTTCCACCCGCCGCGAGCGAACCCGAAGTGCTCGCCGAGTTGCGCGCCCTCGCGGCCCGCAACACGGCGCGGGTTCCGATGCTCGGGCAGGGCTACTCGGGCACCGTCACCCCGCCCGTGATCCTGCGCAACGTGCTGGAGAACCCGGCGTGGTACACCGCGTACACGCCCTACCAGCCGGAGATCAGCCAGGGCCGGCTCGAGGCGCTGCTCACCTTCCAGACGATGATCACCGATCTCACCGGGCTGCCGGTGGCCGGTGCATCGCTGCTGGACGAGGCGACCGCGGCCGCCGAGGCGATGACGCTGCTGCGCCGGGCCGGTCGGTCGGCGAGCGCCCGCTTCGTCGTGGACGCCGACACGCTCCCGCAGACGCTCGACGTGCTGCGCACCAGGGCCGAGCCGATCGGCATCGAGCTGGTGGTTGCCGATCTCTCCGACGGGCTGCCCGCCGGTGACTGCTACGGCGTGTTGCTGAGCTACCCGGGAGTGTCCGGTGCGGTGCGCGACCTGCGTCCGCTGATCGACGCGGCCCACGAGCGGGGGGCGCTCGTCGCGGTCGCGGCCGACCTACTGGCGTTGACCCTGCTCACGCCGCCGGGCGAGCTGGGCGCCGATGCCGTGGTGGGCAGCACCCAGCGCTTCGGCGTGCCCCTCGGCTACGGCGGACCGCACGCCGGTTACTTGTCGGTGCCCGAGAAGCTCGCCCGGCAGCTGCCCGGCCGCCTCGTCGGCATGTCAAGGGACGCCGACGGCCGACCCGCCCTTCGGTTGGCGCTGCAGACCCGTGAGCAGCACATCCGTCGGGAGAAGGCCACCTCGAACATCTGCACCGCGCAGGTGCTGCTCGCCGTGGTCGCCGCCTGTTACGCGGTGTACCACGGCCCGGACGGATTGGCCCGGATCGCCCAGCGCGCGCATCGGATGGCCGCCGTGCTGGCCTCCGGGCTGCGCGCCGGCGGCGTCGAGGTGCGGCACCAGGAGTTCTTCGACACCGTGCAGGCCGTCGTTCCGGGTCGGGCCGAGGCCGTGGTCGACGCCGCGCACACGGCTGGCATCCTGCTGCGACTCGTGGACGCCGACACCGTCGGGATCGCGTGCTCCGAGCTGACCACGACGGCGCACCTGCAGGCGGTCTGGACGGCGTTCGAGGTGTCGGCCGACGGGGCGGACCTGGACGCGAGCACGGACGATGCGCTGCCGCCCGGGCTGTTGCGCGACAGCGAGTACCTCACACACCCGGTGTTCCACCAGCACCGCTCCGAGACGTCGCTGATGCGCTGGCTACGCCGGCTCGCCGACGCCGACCTGGCCCTGGACCGCACGATGATCCCGCTCGGCTCGTGCACGATGAAGCTCAACGCGGCCGCCGAGATGGAGCCGATCACCTGGCCCGCGTTCGCCGACCTGCATCCCTTCGCCCCGGACTCCGACACCGCCGGTATCCGGGAGCTGATCGACGACCTGGAACGCTGGCTCGCCGAGCTCACCGGCTACGCCGCGGTGTCGCTGCAGCCCAACGCCGGCAGTCAGGGCGAGTTCGCCGGGCTGCTGGCGATCGCCGCCTACCACCGTTCCCGCGGCGAGTCGCACCGCGACATCTGCCTGATCCCGGCCAGCGCCCACGGCACCAACGCTGCCTCCGCGGTCATGGCCGGGATGCGTGTGGTGGTGGTGGCGACCTCGAACACCGGCGACGTGGATCTCGACGACCTGCACGCGAAGATCGACGAGCACGGCCGGCAGCTGGCCGCGCTGATGATCACCTATCCGTCCACCCACGGGGTGTTCGAGACCGAGGTGCGCGCGGTGTGCGACGCCGTGCACGAAGCCGGCGGCCAGGTCTACGTCGACGGCGCCAACCTCAACGCGCTGGTCGGCGTCGCCCGCCCGGGTGCCTTCGGTGGCGACGTCAGCCACCTCAACCTGCACAAGACCTTCTGCATCCCACACGGCGGCGGCGGGCCCGGCGTCGGACCGGTCGCGGTGGCCGAGCACCTGGCGCCGTTCCTGCCCGGCCGCGGTGTGGTGGGCCCGGTCTCCGCCGCCCCGCACGGCAGCCCGGGGGTGCTCCCGATCTCGTGGGCCTACCTGCGGCTGATGGGGCTCGACGGGCTGCGCAGGGCCACCCTCACCGCGATCACGGCGGCGAACTACGTGGCCGCGCGTCTCGGCGAGCACTACCCGGTGCTCTATGCGGGCGCCGACGGTCGGGTCGCCCACGAGTGCATCCTCGACCTGCGGAAGATCACCCGCGAGTCGGGTGTGACCGTCGACGACGTGGCCAAGCGGCTGGCCGACTACGGCCTGCACGCGCCGACCATGTCGTTCCCGGTGGCCGGCACGCTCATGGTGGAGCCCACCGAGAGCGAGGATCTCGCCGAGATCGACCGGTTCGTCGACGCAATGATCGGGATCCGGGGCGAGATCGCGCGGGTGGCGGCGGGGGAGTGGCCGGTGGAGGACAGCCCGCTGCGCGGGGCCCCGCACACCGCCGCCTGCATCGCCGACAAGTGGGACCACCCCTACTCGCGCGAGGTGGCCGCCTTCCCGACCGGCGTGACGCCCGGCGTGCACGACCGCAAGGTATGGCCGCCGGTGCGCCGCGTCGACGGCGCCCACGGCGACCGCAACCTGGTGTGCAGCTGCCCGTCGGTGGAGGCCTTCGCCGAAGGCCGATGAGCGAGCTTGCGAGCGAATCAGTGTTCCAGCGCCCGCGCGCTCTGCCTGATACCGATGGGCCGACCGAGCGCAGCGAGGGAGAGCGATGAGGGAGCAGGGCGGGTGGGATCCCTCCAACCCACCCGCCCGTACCCTCAACGAGCGACGCGGGCGATGGCGGGATACCACTCGGGTGAAAATCCCCGTGTGATCGCCCCCACAGGCCTGATCAGGATCTCGCCGTGATCAGAATCTCGCACAGTGCGATCAGCCGATCGCGCAGCGGCGCGGCGCGCTCCGCGAAGCCGGCCTGGGCCCGGACGTACTCGGCCCGCCCGGCGGGCGACTCGATCCGCACCGGGTCGTAGCCGAACGCGGTCAGGTCGTAGGGGCTGGCCCGCATGTCCAGCTCCCGGACCTCGACGGCAAGCTCGAAACAATCGGCCAGCAGCTCGGACGGGGTCGCCGGAAGCAGCTTGTACGCCCATTTGTAGCAATCCATGGTCGCGTGGAGACAGCCCGGCTGCTCGTTGGCCACCTGGTCGGCGCGGGCCGGGACCAGCGCGTTGCGCGGTCGGGCAGCGGCGGTGAAGAAGCGGAACGCGTCGTGGTGGGTGCAGTGCACCGGCATCGATTCCAGCACCGCGTCGGTGCCGGCCTCGCCGAGTCGCAGCGGGACGCCACCGTGCCGGGGGCGGTCGCTGCGGTAGACCATGGCCCACTCGTGCAGGCCGAAGCAGCCCAGCCGCGCCGGCCGGGATGCGGTCGCCGTGAGCAGCGTGTGCACGAACCGGGCGGTCTCGGCGGTCCGCGCCGGAAGCGCGGCGGGTTCGAGCCGGACGGTGTCGCCGTCCAGGACGTGTCCGGGCACGGCAAGGAGCCCGCTGCCGCCCCGCAACGCCGTACCGGGGCCGGGGAGCCAGCGTTCCAGCTGACGGGGCCGCAACGAGTAGTAGGTGAACAGGAAGTCCAGCACCGGGTGCTTCTCGCCGCGCCTGCGCCGCTCCCGGTGCGGCCCCGTCCAGCGCTCGACACGAACCCGGTGCGCAGCCGCGCGAGCCCGCCACGCCTGCTCGTCCAGCACGACCAGCGGGCCGGCGTCCGGAACGTCCGTCACCACCACGGCCGCGAACCTACCCGTCATGGCTACCCGTCATCCCGACCCCGCTCCCGGGCGCCCCGGGTGGCCCCCGCATCCGCCGCCATGGCGCGAACGGCCCGGTCGCGCCACAGGTTCGCGCGAGAGTGCCGTTCGCGCGAAGAGCGGTGGGACCGGTACCCCGTGGATAGTGTTCGGCGATGACCGACCGGCCGAGCGCCACGCTCGTCACCCACATCGGCGAGCTGACCACCAACGATCCCGAGCTCGGCACCCGCGCCGACGCGGCGGTGGTGCTGCAGGGCGACCGCATCACCTGGGTGGGCGATGCGGCCGCCGCACCCGCCGCCGACGCCGTGTTCGACGTCGGCGGGCCGCGCGGTGCTGCCCGGCTGGGTCGACTCGCACACCCACCTGCTGTTCGCGGGGGACCGGGCGGCCGAGTTCGCCGCCCGGATGGCCGGTGAGCCGTACGCCGCGGGCGGGATCGCGGTGACCGTCGGGGCGACCCGCGCGGCGACCGACGCCCAGCTCGCGGCCGGCTGGCGCGGCACGTCGCCGAAGCGCAGCGGCAGGGTACGACCACCATCGAGACCAAGACCGGCTACGGCCTGTCCGTCGAGGACGAGCGGCGGGCGGCCGCGGTCGCGGCAGCGGATCCGGGCGTGGACGAGGTGACCTTCCTCGGCGCGCATCTGGTGCCGCCGGGTGTCGAGCCGGACGACTACCTCGCGCTCGTCACCGGCCCGATGCTGGACGCGGTGGCCCCGCACGTGGGGTGGATCGACGTGTTCTGCGAGCAGGGCGCGTTCGACGCAGGCGCGAGCGCGCGCGGTCCTGCGGGCCGGCGCGGCCACGGGCTGGGCCTGCGGGTGCACGGCAACCAGCTCGGCGCCGGGCCGGGGGTGCGGCTCGCGGTCGAGCACGGCGCGGCCAGCGTCGATCACTGCACGTTCCTGTCGCCGTCCGACATCGCCGCGCTCGCAACCGGGACGACAGTGGCCACCCTGCTGCCTGCCTGCGACCTGAGCACCCGCCAGCCGCTGCCGCCCGCGCGGGCGCTCCTCGACGCCGGCGCCACGATCGCGCTGGCCTCGAACTGCAATCCGGGCTCCTCCTACACCACCTCGATGGCGTTCTGCGTGGCGACGGCGGTGCTGCAGATGCGGATGACGGTGGCGGAGGCGGTGTGGGCGGCCACGGCGGGCGGGGCCGCGGCGCTGCGCCGGGACGTCGGGACGGTGCGGTGGGCGTGATCCGCCCGGGGCGCGCGCCGACCTGCACGTGCTGGACGCGCCCGCCGCGGCGCACCTCGCCTACCGGCCGGGGGTGCCGCTCACGCACGCGGTCTGGCGCGCCGGTCGACGGCTCCACTAGGGGTGTCTGAAGGGTCGTGATCGCGGTACTCGATCACGACCCAGACGTCCCTATGCGATTCGGCGGCGGACCCTCCTGGTGTTCGTCGCGTCCCGCACGGTGCCGACGTAGTGCTCGATGAGGTCCTCCATCGCCACGAGCCCGACCGTTCGCCCGCCGCCGTCCACCGCGCGGCCCAGATGCGCGCTGGCCGGCGCAGCACGGCCAGCGCCTCGTCGAGCCGGACGGCGACCGGCACCTCCGGCAGGCCGCGGATCCGCTCGACCGGCACGGCGGCATCCGGGTCGTCGATGAGGTCGAGGATGTCCTTGACGTGCAGGTATCCGGCGAGGCCCGTCGGCGGCCCGACACCGGGAACCGCGAGAAGCCGGTGTCGGCGACAGTGCCGCCACGTCGCCGACCGTCGGGTCCACCGGCAGCGCCACCAGCTCGGCGCGCGGCACGAGCACGTCGGCGACGGTGGCCTCGACCGAGCTCAGCGTGCGGGCCAGCCGGCGGGACTCGTCGTCGTCGAGCAGGCCCTCGCGGCCCGACTCGGCGATGAGGTCGGCCAGCTCACCGGAGGTGAAGGACGCCTCCAGCTCGTCCCGCGGCTCCACCCGGAGCAGCCGCAGCACGCCGTTGGCCATCATGTTGAACAGCTCGATCAGCGGCCGCATCGCGGTGGTGAAGACGAGGAACGGCGGCACCAGCCGGATCGCGGTGCGCTCCGGGCCCGGCGATGGCGATGTTCTTGGGCACCATCTCGCCGAGCAGGATGTGCGCGACCACCACCATGATCAGCGACACCGCGAACGCGATGGGGTGCAGCAGGGCCTCCGGCATGCCCAGCCCAGACAGCGGGCGCTCGATGAGGTGGGCCACCGCCGGCTCGCCGAGACGGCCGAGCAGCAGCGAGCAGATCGTGATGCCCAGCTGCGACGCCGCGAGCATCCGGGACAGGTCGGCGCCGGCCCTCAGCACGACGGCGGCGCCGCCGTGCCGGAGGCGGCCATCGCCTCGAGCCGGTCGCGGCGGGCGGAGATCAGCGAGAACTCGGCGCCGACGAAGAAGGCGTTGGCGGCGAGCAGTGCGATCGCGGCCAGCAGCGCGAGCAGGTCGCTACCCATGGGCGGCCTCCTGCCGTCGCGGTTCGCGCGTCGCTCGCGGCGAGGCACGGCCCCGTCGGGCCCTGACCCGGTCGGTTCTGGCGCGATTGCCTCGCCGTGTCCGGCCAGCCGCAGCTCGGCGATGCGGTTGCGGTCGCGGCGCATCACGGTGAGCCGCCATCCGTCCACGTCGATGTCCTCTCCGACGTCGGGGATGCGCCCCAGCTGGGCGAGCACCAGCCCGGCCAGCGTCTCGTAGTCGCCGTCGGGCATCTCGAACCCGGTGGCATCGGCCACCTCGTCGCTGCGCAGCAGACCCGACACGAGCCAGCTGCCCCGGCCCAGCGGGCGCACCTGCGCCTGCTCGGCGCGGTCGTGCTCGTCGCGGACGTCGCCGACGATCTCCTCGACGAGGTCCTCGAGGGTGACGATGCCCGCTGTGCCGCCGTACTCGTCCACGACCACGGCGAGCTGCAGGCCGGAGCTCGCGGAGCCGGGTGAGCAGCGCGTCGCCGTCGAGCGACTCGGGGACCGTCGGGACGGTCTGGACGATGCCGCGCAGCACGACGTTGCCGCGCTCGGGCCCGGCACTCCGAACGCCTGCTTGACGTGCACCACGCCGAGCACGGAGTCGGGGTCGCGGTCGTGCACGAGGAAGCGGGAGAAGCCGCTGCGCCGGGCCAGCGCCACCAGGTCGTCGACGGTGTCGTCGGCGTCCAGCGACTCGACCCGTACCCGGGGCGTCATCAGGTCCTCGGCGACCCGGTCGGTGAACCGCAGCGAGCGGTCGAGCAGGGTCGCGGTGCCCTCGTCCAGGGTGCCGTGCTGGGCGCTGGAGCGGACCAGCGAGCTGAGCTCGCGCGGCGAGCGTGCCGAGCGCAGCTCCTCGGCGGGTTCCACCCCGAGCCGCCGCACGATGGTGTTGGCCGCGCCGTTCAGCGCCGTGATCAGCCAGCGGAACGCGTGGGCGAACCCGCTCTGCAACCAGACCACGGCACGTGCGGTGCGCAGTGGGTCGGCGATGGCCAGGTTCTTCGGCACGAGCTCGCCGAACACCATCGACAGCGCCGTGGCGAACAGCAGCGACAGCGCCGTGGCGGTCCCCGCGGCCAGCCCGTCGGACAGGCCGATCGCGGTGAGTGCCGGGTCGGAACAGCTAGGCGATGGCGGGTTCGGCGATGTAGCCGGTGACCAGCGTGGTCACGGTGATGCCGAGCTGGCTGCCGGAGAGCTGGAACGACAGCGCGCGATGGGCGCTGCTGCACGGCGCAGCGCGCGCCGGTCGCCGACCTCGGCGACGTGGCCGTCGACCTGGCTGCGCTCGAGCGCGGTGAGCGCGAACTCGGACGCGACGGATATGGCCGTGCCCAGCGTGAGCGCGGCGACGGCGAGCAGGCCGAGCACGGACAACAGGACGGTCATGCCCCAGCCCGCTGGCGCGAGGTCGAGCGGCGACGGCCGGATGGTCCAGGTGTGGTGCGCCGGGCTGGTCCCGGCCGGCTACTGCAACCCGGCTCAGCGGGGCGTGCGGTGGGCACGGGCGTTCTCCTCAAGAGGGTCACTCCAGTGTAAAGGTCGCGACCCGGCCACGAGCGCCCAGCCGGGTTCTGTACCCGGCTGGGCGGACCCGGACCGGTGTCAGCCGCGACTCGCCCCGCCCGCACGCACGGCCACCACCCCGACAACGATCAACGCTCCGCCGGCGAGTTGCACCGGTCCCGGTAGCTCTGCCAGCAGCAACCAGGCGAAGAACACGGCGAACAGCACCTCGGTGAGCCCGACGAACGACGCAACGCCTGCTCCGAGCCTGCGGGCCGCCACGGTGCCGAGCAGGTACGCGGCAGCGGCCGCGATCACAGCCAGCTCCCCGACGGCCAGCCAGGACGGGATCGGGGTGCCGCCGACCTCGACCGGCTGCGCCGAGAAGCTCATCGGCAGCACGCCGAACAGCCCCAGCAACCCGAGTCCCGCCGCGCCTGTCGCCATCCCGAACGCGGCCAGCGCGATCGGCGGCAGCCCACCCTCGTCCGCGGCGGTGATGAAGTAGGCGGCCAGCCCCACTGCGGCGAGCAGTCCCCACGCCACCCCGACCAGCGCGGGCGGGGACTGTCCGGCCAGGTCCAGGACCAGGATCAGGCCGGCCATGGACGCGACCATCCCGGCCCACGTCAATCGGCTGGGCGCGGCCCCGGTCCGCAGCCAGATCCAGAACGCGACCAGCACGACCGCGAGGTACTCCAGCAGCAGCGCGACCCCGACCGAGAGGTGCTCCACCGCGTTGACGTAGGCCACCTGGCAACCGGCCACGGCGGCCAGTCCGAAGACGGCGATGGCGCGCGCGTGGGAGCGAACCAGGTGCCAGCGGCCCCGGCAGGCCAGCACGGCCGGCAGGAGCAGGATCAGTGCTGCCCCGGCGACCCGGAGCAGCACGATGCTCCCCGCGCTCCAGCCGGAACCCAGCAGGGCCTTGGAGAACGGTCCGGACGTGCCGAACGCCGCGGCCGAGGCGAGCGCGGCCAGCAGGCCGATGTCCGGCCGGTACCGGCGGTGGGCGGCACCGCGCAGCGGCTCGCGGAGCGCGGTCGTGGTGGACGTCATCAGGCACCTCGTCGGCATCGACAGAAACACGCAGCTGTCAGGAGTGAACGTGGGTTATGCTCATGACTCTAGGCGTTCGACTGTCAGGAGTCAATGTGCTCTTCACTCATGACACCGAGGCTGCGCTGGTGGCGGCGGCCGCGCTCGTCAACACGCTGCCGGGAAGCGTTCCCGGTGACGACGACCCGGACACGCTCACCACGGTGGACGAGCTGGACGGCCTCGTGGCCGCGCACCGTTGGACCGGACGACGCGAGCGCACCCAGGCCGAGCTCGAGCAGGTCAGAGCGCTGCGGCCGCGACTCGCGGCGCTGTGGAGCCGGACCGAGGACGAGGCGGCCGTCGAGGTCAACGCGATGCTGCAGGAGAACGGGGCGCTGCCCCAGCTGGTCCAGCACGACGGCTGGTCGTGGCACCTGCACGCGACGCCCCCCGACGCGCCGCTGGCTGTGCGGATGGCGGTGGAGGCCGCCATGGCCATGATCGACGTGATCCGGGCGGGCCAGCTGGACCGATTGCGCATGTGCGAAGCGGCCAACTGCGACAACGTCGTGATCGATCTGTCCAAGAACCGTTCCCGGCGCTACTGCGACGCGGGCTGCGGCAACCGCGCCCACGTCGCGGCCTACCGCGCCCGGCGGAACCCGCTCAAGACCGCGCTGTCCGAAACGCCGCGGTGACCGAGGCACGGCGGTGGGTGGCCCGCGGCGGTGAGCGTCTCATCACCTCCGGCGGCACGGACGGGGCCCGCCACCTAAGTTGCTCCATCGTGGATGGCAGCCGAACCGGGACGCGCGAAGCCTCCTCGCCTTTCGTCGACTTCGACCGGGCGGCTGGGCGAAGCTCGCCGACAACACACCGCTGCCGCTCACCGCCGAGGAGCTCGACCAGGTGCGCAGCCTCGGCGACGAGGTCGACCTCGACGAGGTCCGTGACGTGTACCTGCCGCTGTCGCGGCTGCTCACCCTGCACGTCCAGGAGGCCGGGCGGCTCTACCGCGCCTACCGGACGTTCCTCGGCGCTACCGAGGCGCGCACGCCGTTCGTCATCGGGGTCGCCGGCTCGGTGTCGGTGGGCAAGTCGACCACGGCCCGGCTGCTCGGCCCTGCTGCTCGCGCGCTGGCCGCAGCACCCGCGCGTGGAGCTGGTGACCACCGACGGGTTCCTGCTGCCCAACGCCGAGCTGGACGAGCGCGGGCAGATGATGCGCAAGGGCTTCCCGGAGTCCTACGACCGGCGTGCGCTGCTGCGGTTCGTCACCGAGGTCAAGGCCGGGCGGCCGGAAGTGACGCGCCGGTCTACTCGCACCTGGTCTACGACATCGTGCCCGAGGAGCAGCTGACCCTGCGCAGCGCCCGACATCCTGCTGCTGGAGGGCCTCAACGTGCTGCAGCCGGCGGCAGCCGCGCGCGGGCCGGCACGCGGCGCTGGCGGTGAGCGACTTCATCGACTTCTCGGTCTACGTCGACGCGGCGACCGACGACATCCGGCGCTGGTACGTGGAGCGGTTCCTGCGGCTGCGGGAGACCGCGTTCCGCGATCCCGAGTCGTATTTCCGCCGCTACGCCGCGCTCGACGAGTCCGAGGCGATCGCGCGGGCCGAGAGCATCTGGGCAGAGATCAACGGACCCAACCTGGAACGCAACATCAAGCCGACCCGCGGGCCGCGCGACCCTCGTGCTGCGCAAGGGCCCGAAACACAACGTCACCGGCATCCGGCTGCGGAAAGTGTGACCGAAGCGACGGCCGGGAGCAGGCCATGGCACGATGGTCGCCGAGACCAGCGCTGACCACGCCGACACCGACGAGCAGACCGAGCTCGCAGCCCGGCTGCGTCTGGCCGTCGGTAGGCTCAACCGCCGTATCCGGATCGACGGCCGCGAACCGATTCCGCCGCTACAGCTGTCGGCGCTGGTCACGGTCGAACAGCACGGGCCGCTGCGGCTCTCCGAGCTCGCGCGACGCGAGGCCGTGACGGCCCCGACGATGAGCAGGGTGCTCGCGTCCCTCGACGAGCAGGGCCTGGTGATCCGCACCCCGGACCCGCAACGACGCCCGGGGCGTGCGGATCGTGCTGTCCGACCTAGGGCGCCGCCGCGGCTGGCCGAGGTGCGTTCGCACCGCACGGCGTTGGTGGCCCGGCGCCTGGCCCGCCTCGATCCGGAGCAGCGTCGCATGCTCGATGTGGCGCTCCCCGCCACTCGAGGCGCTGCTGGTGGACGAGGACTGAGCCTCGAGCGCGTTCCGGCCTGGATCAGCGCGGCGGATCGCCGTCGACCAGCACCCGCAGGTCGTCGTGCATGAAGCTCACCCGCCCGGCGATCCGCAACGACTCCGGCAGCGGCTCCGGGTACCCCCAGGCGGCGTCGGTGAGCTCGCGGCCGTCCGGCAGCCGCACCGTCCAGTAGCTCGCGTCGCCCTTGTACGGGCAGTGCGTGCTGGTGGTGGTGGCTCGCAGCGGCACCCGCACGTCGTCAGGGGACGAGGTACCAGCGCAGTTCGGGTACCCGGTCTCGTCGAGCACCAGGCGGCGCCCGACTCGGCGACGACGGTGTCGCCGGCGAGCACCTGCACGTGTCGGCTGCTCGACCGGCGCACGTCCACCCGGTGGTAGGGGTCGGTCAGTGCTCGCGGACCGGCTCGTCCTCGTCGAACCAGGCGTCGGCGGCCTCCCAGTACAGCGAGGCGTAGCCGGCCAGCCAGGAGGCATCGGGCGTCGGGTCCGGGTAGGCCCACAGCGCGTTCTCCGACCACGCGGTCTCCCACCCGCAGTGACCGGTACGCGGCATCGCCCTTGAACGGGCAGTGCGTCGTGAGGTCGCTGGCGACGAACGCCGTGGCGTCGAGGTCCGACTCCGGCGACGTAGAGCCGGGCCGGCAGCGCGGTCTCGTGCAGCAGCATCGCCGTGGCGTGGTGTCGAGCACGGTTCGACCGGCGAACTCGGCCCGCACCCGGCGTGGGAACGGGTGCATGAGGAGTTTGTGGGCGGGTCCGTCGATGCGGTAGTTGACGGTCTTCGGCGCATGCGGCGGACAGCGGCGCGTCGGTTCGAGTGAGGCCCATGGGGGCCAACGCCGCACCATGACCGGAACATTCCGCAGCAGTCGCAGTCTTGCGTCGGATGCGACGGCTGAGCGATGGTGATGCCGAGTTTCTGCCAGGCAGTTCGGGGCGCATGACGACGTCGAGGGGCAGCAGCCATGAGTGGTTCCACCGAACTTCACAAAGGCCTCAAACAACGCCACCTGACGATGATCGCGATCGGCGGGGTGATCGGGGCCGGTCTCTTCGTCGGGTCCGGCCTCGTCATCAAGGACACCGGGCCGGCCGCCTTCCTCTCCTACGCGATCACCGGCGTCCTGATCGTCATGGTGATGCGGATGCTCGGCGAGATGGCCACGGCCAACCCGTCCACCGGGTCGTTCGCCGACTACGCCCGGCGCGCGCTCGGCGGTTGGGCCGGGTTCTCCGTCGGCTGGCTGTACTGGTACTTCTGGGTGATCGTCGTCGGCTTCGAGGCCGTGGCCGGCGCCAAGATCATCACCTTCTGGTTCGACGCCCCGTTGTGGCTGCTCTCGCTCGGGCTGATGATCCTGATGACGGTGACCAACCTGTTCTCGGTGCGTTCCTACGGTGAGTTCGAGTACTGGTTCGCCGGCATCAAGGTCTTCGCGATCGTCGTGTTCATCGTGCTCGGGACGCTGTTCGTCTTCGGGCTGTGGCCGGGCAAGGACCTGGACCTGTCCAACCTGGCCAACAACGGCGGGCTGTTCCCGCTCGGGGTCGGGGCCATCTTCTCCAGCATCGTGGTGGTGATGTTCTCGATGGTCGGTGCCGAGATCGCCACCATCGCCGCCGCCGAGTCCGACGACCCCGAACGGGCCATCGCCAAGGCCACCAACTCGGTCGTGATCCGGATCGCGATCTTCTTCGTCGGTTCGCTGTTCCTGCTGGCCTGCATCATCCCGTGGCAGAGCAACGTCGAGGGCGCACCGCCGTACGTGCGGGCGTTCCAGGAGATGGGCATCCCGTACGCCGACCACATCATGAACGCCGTGGTCCTCACGGCCGTGCTGTCGTGCCTGAACTCGGGGATCTACACCGCATCCCGGATGCTGTTCGTGCTGGCCGCCCGCCGGGAGGCGCCGGTCCGGCTGATCACCGTGAACGCCCGCGGCGTGCCGACCTGGGCGATCCTGAGCTCCACCGTCATCGGCTTCCTGTGCGTGATCGCCGCCTACATCTCGCCGGACACGGTGTTCTCGTTCCTGCTCAACTCCTCCGGCGCGATCATCCTGTTCGTCTACCTGCTGATCGCCATCTCCCAGGTGGTCCTGCGGCGCCGGACCGATCCGGAGAAGCTCCGGGTCAAGATGTGGCTGTTCCCGGTGCTGTCGCTGCTGACGATCGCCTCGATCGTCGGCGTGCTGATCTCGATGGGGGTCAAGGAGGACACCCGCTCGCAGCTGGTGCTCAGCCTCGTGTCGTGGGCCGTGGTACTGGTGCTCTACTCCGTGACGCGCCGGATGGGCGGATCGGTCACCGCCGAGGCGATGGACTCCCAGGCGCCCCACCGGTCCGGCCACCAGGGTTCTCGTGCTCGCCAACGAGACGGTCGGCGCGCCCGGAGCTGCTGAGCGAGCTGCACCGGATCGACGCCGACGGCAAGGCCGAGTACTTCGTGTCCGTCCCGGCGAACCCGGTGGACACCGGGCAGGCCGAGCTGACCGGTGCGGCGTTCGTGTGGGAGGCCACGGTCGAGGCCGCGCAGCGCCGGTTGGACGAGACGCTCGGCATCCTCGCCGACAACGGACTGCGGGCCGAAGGTGCGCTGGGTGACTATCGGCCGCTGGTCGCGCTGAGCGAGGCGGCCAAGACGTTCCGGCCGGACCGGATCGTGATCTCGACGCACAAACCCGAGCACTCGGCGTGGCTCGGCCAGGACGTGGTGACCAGGGCGCGCGCTCAGTACGACGTGCCGGTGACGCACATCGTCGCGGCCTCGGTGGTTGCCGGGGCCTGAACGCGGCCTCCGGACCCGGCAACCACCAGCGACACGGCGGTGACCAGCGACGAGGTGGTGACCAGCGACGGGGTCGGTGGCCGCCGCGGCGGATCACGGTCGATGACCGGACTGCGACGCGCAGTCGTTCCGGTTCGGCGCTGCGCAGAACCGCTGCCGACATCGGTCGGAGGGTGATGCCATAGTGGAGCCTGCCGGAGTGGTCCGAGGCGCCGGCGAAGGAGGCCGGCGTGGAAGGGCTGACCGCGCTGCTCGCCGGGCTGGTCGCGAGCCTGCGTGCCGCGCTGGCCACCGACGTCTGTCCAGGTGGGTGGCCGTGGGCAGTGACCGCCCTTGGTGTCGGGGTGGGGCTGCTGCCCACCGCGGGTCTGGTCACGGTCGCCATGCTGCGCAAGCGGATCGGCTCCCGATACGGCATCGGGGAATCGGCGCTGTTCATCGGCATCGGCGTGCTCACCGCGGGGTTGCTGCCACTGCTGGCGTTCACCGTCACCGGCCGGGTCTTCGCGCTGGCGGCCGCCGGGCGAGACGTGCCCGGCCTGACCAACCGCCAGCTCCGCGATCTGTCCGAGAGCGCCTGCTTGGGCATTCCGCAGTCGGAATACCTGGGTGGCTACCCGGTATCGGCCGCATTCAGCCTCGGCGAGCCGCTGCGCTTCGCGTTCGCACTGGTGCTTCTCGTGCTGTTCCCGCTGCTTGCGGCCATGATGCTGGCCTGGCAGGCCCGGCTGGCGCTGCGCAGGGGGCCGCGGTGGCCATCGAAGTTCTTCTGGCTGCCGCTGCTTGCGGTGGCCGTGCTCACCGCCGACGTGGCCGCGGGGTCGTCCGGCCAGCTGTGGGTCGGTGTCGCGCTGGAGAGTCTGGTCGGCATCGTGGTGCTCCTGCTGGTCGGCGCTCCGTCGCGGGAGGTCGTTCGCCGCTCACTCGCGGGCGGCGCGGATCGGAATGCACCGAGGCCGTCCGCGGCCGGGCCCGAGCCGGTGCCGGCGGGAGGCGGCCGGAGCCGGTCCGATCGAGCCGCGGCCCGCGTCGTGGAACCGCCCCCCGCGCCGATCCCACGCCAGTCGGGCCCCGCAGCAGCCCGGAACTCGCCCCCACCCCGCCGGAACCCGGCCCCCACCATCGTCGCGGCCGCGCCGGCACTGCCCGGTGCCCACGGGGCGGCAGGCGCACCGCGGTTCCAGCTGATCAGCCGACTCGGCTCCGGCGGATTCGGCCGGGTATGGCTGGCCCACGACAACCGGCTCGGGCACCAGGTCGCGCTGAAGGCCGCCCACGTCCCCGACGCCGAGACCGAGCAGCGCATCCAACGCGAGGCCAGGGCGCTGGCGATGATCCGGCACCAGAACTGCGTGCGAATCCACGACCTGCTTCCGGCGTCGAGCGATCCCGGCCTGACCCAGCTCGACGGGCTGGTCATCGTCATGGAGTACGTCGACGGCGAACCGCTCGGAGGCTTGGTGCGGTCCCGCGGAGTGATCGACGACGTCGTCGCGGCCCGGGTGTGGGCCGGAGTCGGTGGTGCGCTGGACGCCGCGCACGGGCTCGGGGTGATGCATCGTGACGTCAAGCCGGGCAACATCGTCCTCGACCGCAGCGGGCTCGCGCACCTGATCGACTTCGGCATCGCCCGCCGCACCGGTGACTCGACGATGACGATCGCCGGCTTCGTGCTCGGCACCCCCGATTTCCTGGCTCCGGAGGTGGCCCGCGGCGAGCGGGCCACGCCGGCGTCGGATTCCTGGCAGCTCGCGGCCACCATCTCCTACGCCCTGACCGGGCAGCCACCACGCGGTGGCCACCAGGACGCCATCGCCGGGTTGCGCGCGGCCGCCACCGGGGCGGCGTTGAGCCACCTACCGGCCCACTCGGCACACACCGCGCTGCTGCGCGCGGCACTCGACAACGATCCGGCCAGGCGGCCACCGCTCGCCATCGTGCAGCGGGCCCTGGAGGAGTGGCTGGTCCGGGTCGGTGCACGATTGGACGGGCCGGTGCAACCGGCGGTCCGTGGCGGCCGATGAGCGACCTTGCGAGCGAGTCAGTGTTGCAGCGCCTTCGCGAAGCGCCGACCGAGCGCAGCGGGGGAGTGCGATGAGCGAGCTTGCGAGCGAATCAGTGTCACAGCGCCTTCGCGAAGCGCCGACCGAGCGCAGCGAGGGAGTGCGATGAGCCGGACCGTCACGGGGCGGCTGCCCCGCTCGCCCACCGGGCGCATCCTCGGCGTGGACGCCGCGCGGGCGATCGCGCTGGTCGGCATGTTCGCCACGCACATCCTCCCGTTGCACGACGCGGACAACGTCCTGACGCCCACCGGACTGCTCGCCGACGGGCGATCCTCCGCATTGTTCGCGGTGCTCGCCGGGGTGGGGGTTGCGCTGTCCAGCGGCGGCACGCGCCGGCCTCGTGACACCCGTGCCCACCTGGCGGCCGCCTGCGGGCTGATCGTGCGGGGCCTGCTGGTCGGCGTGCTCGGGCTGGGGCTGGTGGAGCTCGAGTCGCCGGTCGCGGTGATCCTGGCCTACTACGGGCTGCTGTTCGTGGTGGCGGGTCCGCTGCTGCGGCTGCCGGCCTGGGCGCTCGCCGCCGGTGCGGTGCTCAGCTGCGCGCTCGCGCCGGTGCTGAGCCACGTCCTGCGGTCGGGGCTGCCTGCCGGGCCCGGGCCCGCAGGCCGGGCTCGCCGCGCTCGGCCAGCCCGGGGAGCTGTTCGTGACCCTGGCCCTGACGGGTTATTACCCGGTGTTGCCGTGGACCACCTACCTCCTGGCCGGAATGGCGATCGGCCGGCTCGACCTGCGCCGGGCGCGGACCGCCGTCGGGCTGCTGATCGGGGGCGCGGCGGTCGCCGCGGCCGCCACGGCCGGTTCCCGGCTGCTGCTCGGGCGCGGTGGCGGCGCCGCGGTGCTGGGGCCGGAGGCGCTGGCCGAGCGCAACTACGGCACGACGCCGACCGACACCTGGTGGTGGTTGGCGATCGACGCACCGCACTCGGGCACACCCTTCGACCTCGCCCACACCAGCGGCACCGCGCTGGCCGTGATCGGGGCGATGCTGCTGCTGGCCCGCTTGTCGCGGGTGTTGGTCTGGGTGCCGGCCGCGGTCGGCGCCATCCCGCTGACCCTGTACACGCTGCACGTGATCGTGCTGAGCCGCTATCCCGGGACGCACCTCCCGCCGGAGGCGCTGCTGTGGCTGTGGGCGGCCCACGTGCTGGCTGCGACGCTGATCGGCGTGCTGGTGCGGATCGCCGAGCGACGCGGGCCCCTCGAGGCGATCGTGTCCACGGCCGGCCGGATCGTGCGTCGGATCGTGGATCCGCGAAGCGCACAACCGGGCGACGGGGATGCCCGGGCCGCGGGCGCCGTGGATCCCGATGCCGGGGTTTCCGCGGTCACGGAGCCACGGGCGATGTCGAGCGGCCGCTCGACCGCAGCGTCGGGCACCGTGCGGGGATCGGATCCCGACACGGACCCGATCCCCTTCGTCCCGACCCCCGCGCCACCGCCGCCCCGGCGCAACCGTGACCAGCCAGGTCGAGGGGACCTGTCCGGAGTTCCCGGTGACGGTCGGACGCGCCGATCGCGCGGACCCCGGTAGGCGGCTGATACCGGCTCGGCGCGCGGTGGCGAGAAAGCAGGCGTCGACGGCGAGGGGCAACGCGGTCCCGACCAGTAGCGAGCCCGGCCGCCCGACCAGCAGCAGCGCCAGCATCAACACGTCTGCGGTGCCCCGCGCTCGGCGGGCGTCGCAGCTCGGAGCGCAGCCGCCACCGCGGCGACGGCGGGCGTGCGGCTGCGGCGGCTCATCAGGAAGATCTCGCGGCCGATCGGTCCGTCGGCCGGGGGCCGCACCGCGATTCCGGGTGCGTCATAGCCGATGACGAGGTCGGGCAGCAGCACGCAGGCACCGGTGCTCCGGACGAGCTCGATGAGGATCAGGAAGTCGTCGGAGCTGTAGCGCACATCGGGTTCGAAGCCGCCGAGCCGGCGGCAGACCCGCACCTGCATCTCCCGGTGCCCGGTGCCCGGCCGGCCGCCCGCCCACGCCGCGGTCGCCAGTCGCCGCAGCGGCACCTGGGCGTGCACCGCCTCCGGATGATCAACCGGCAGTACGACCTGGATCTGTTCGCGCACCAGCCGCTCGCGGGTCAGGTCGGCGTGCACGGCACGCGGCTGGCCTTCGTACTCGTCCCCGACCACCACGTCGAGCTGCTGCAGCCGCAGCGCCGGAACGGCCTGCTCCACCTCGATCTCGCTGGCCTCCACCCGGATGTCGGGATGATCGGCCGCCAACGCTCGCACGGCGGGCGCGACGATGCGCAGGAAAGCGGACTGGAACGCCGAGACCCGGACCACCCCGGCCACCCGGCCGGCGGCGACGCCGGCCAGCTCGGCCTCGGCTGCCTCCATAGCCGTCCAGCAACACACCGGCGTGCCGGACCAGAACCTGTCCCGCCGCGGTCAGCCGGACGTTCCGCCCGACACGTTCGAGCAGTGGGGCGCCCGCCTCGCGTTCGAGCACGCCGAGCTGCTGGGAGATCGCGCTGGGCGTGTAACCCAGCGCCAGGGCGGCACCGTGCACGGTGCCGCGAGCCGACACCTCCCGCAGCAGCCGGAGCCGGCGCAGATCCAACATATGTGCACAGTAGCTACACAATGTTGTGCATGATTCCGAAATAGACGTGAACGGTTGAGGCTGTGACGATTCCGTTGTGGGTCCGCTGTTCTGTCTTCTCTCCGCCGCCGGCTTCGGCGCGATGGCCATCTTCGGCAAGCTCGCCTACGACGCGGGCGTCGACCTCGAGGCGTTGCTGCTCACCCGGTTCGGGATCGCGACAGCGGTGCTACTGGTGATCGCCGCGGCCCGGGGTGAGCTGCGCGGCCTGTCCCGCCGGTCCGCCGTGGTGGGTCTGACCATGGGGGCGGTCGGCTACGCCGCCCAGTCCGGGTTGTTCTTCACCGCGCTCACCAGGATCGACGCCTCGCTGCTCGCCCTGATCCTGTACGTCTATCCCGTGCTGGTCATGGTCGCGGCGATCGCCATCGGCCGGGAGCGGGCGTCCCGCCGCCGGACACTGGCTCTCGGGATCGCGTTGGCCGGCATCACGCTGGTGCTGAGCGGCGCGTCGACCGGGCGGTTCGACTGGCTCGGCGCCCTGCTGGGCCTCGGTGCGGCGCTGACCTACACCGTGTACATCCTGGTGGGGGACCGGCTCAGCGCCGACGTCTCGCCGCTGGCACTGTCCGTCCTGGTCTGCGCGGGGGCCACCACCACGTTCGCCATCGGCTCGGTGGCCCGCGGCGGCCCGGACCTGGATTTCGCCACCGCCGGCTGGTGGTGGATCGGCGCGCTCGCGATGGTGAGCACCGTCGGTGCGATCCTGCTGTTCTTCGCCGGGCTGGCCCGGGTCGGAGCGTCGGTAGCCGCGATCCTGTCGGTCCTCGAGCCGGTGGTGACCGTGGTCCTCGCGGCATCGGTGTTCGGCGAGATGCTCGGGGCAGGGCAGCTCCTCGGCGGCGTGCTGGTGCTGAGTGCCGTGGTGATCACGCAGTGGCCGGAACGGCCGGGGCCGGGGCGCACCCACCCCGAGATGAGCGGGCGGGCCGCGGACGAACCGGTCAGCTGACCCAGCGGGCTTCCCGACGAGTCGCAGCACGGACCGTCATGCCCCATGTGCCGCATCGTCCGGATCGGCTCGCCGTCGCGGCCCAACGGCTTCGGCCCCTCGAACGTCTAACGAGGGTGAGAACGATGCAGCTGCGCTGGGCGTCCCGGATGACGACGGCGGTCGTCGTCTCCGCGGCCGCGGTCGGTTGTGCGCCGAGCCCCGCTCCGAACGCCCCGCCTTCACCGCCGACCAGCTCGGCGCCGACCGCGGTGTCGACGGCGAGCGGCCCCACAGATGCGGGTGGGTCGGCGAACACCCCGACACCGCAGGCCGGCAACCCCGAGCGCTGCACCACGGCGGAGCTGACCGGCTCGCTCGGACCGGCGGAAGGAGCGGCCGGATCGACCTATCGCCCTCTCCTGCTCACCAACACCGGACAGCGGACCTGCGAGCTCACCGGCTTCCCCGGCGTGTCCTACGTGGCCGGTGAGGACGGACAGCAGATCGGCCCGGCTGCCGCCATGCTGGGCGATCGTGGCGGCCCGGTGCGGCTGGCCGTCGGTGCGGCGGCCAGCGCGCAGCTGAGGCTGGTCAACGTGGCCAACTACGACGCCGGGGTCTGCCGGCCGACCCCGGTTCGCGGCCTGCGGGTCTACCCGCCGGGCGACACCGCGGCGCTGTTCGTGCCGACCGACGGCACCGGCTGCGCGGGCACACCGCCCGGGGACCAGCTGACCGTGCAAACCCTCAACCCGACCTGAGCACGGCCAGGAGGCCGGCGACGCTCAGGGGTGCAGGACGGCGCCCTTCACGATCTTGTCGACGGCGTTGCGCGGACCGTGCACGGCGATGCCGACCAGGTCGAGCTGGGACTGCGGCACCGCCCGCACCGCAGCCCTGTTGGCCTCGTCGTGTCCGGTGTGGAACATCTCGGCGGTGTAGACGGCCGTCGGCAGCCCCCGGCGGACCGCCCGCTCGTGCGCCGCCGCCAGCACCTCCTTGCTGCCCTCGAAGACGAGCACCGGTTGACGGAGCATCGGCAGGTAGAGCGTGCCGTCGGCGTCGGCGTAGGGCTCGCCGAGCAACTCGGGGTTCGCGGCGATGCCGCTGGCCAGGAACGCGGTCACGTTGAGCCGCTGCCAGGTCTCGAGGTCGTCACGGACCAGTACGGCGATCTTGGTGTCGAACTGCATGTCGCCCAGCGTGCCCCGCCAGGAGGGCCGAGGTCTTGTACGTTCTTCACGTGACCGGGGATCACGTGACCGGGCTTCCCGCGACCGGGCTCAGCGCGGCCGGTGCCGAGCTGCGTGCCTGGGCTCCTGGTGTTCCCGGTATCGCCGAAGTGTTCCACGCCCGGTTCACCGACCACGCATATCCGGCGCACGCGCACGAGACCTGGACCCTGCTGGTTGTCGACCAGGGCGCGATCCGCTACGACCTGCACCGCCACGAGCACGGGGCGCTGGGCACGCTGGTCACCCTGCTGCCGCCGCACGTCTCGCACACCGGCCGATCGGCCAGCAGGCACGGATTTCGCAAGCGGGTGCTCTACCTCGACACCGACGTCCTCGACCCGGAGTGGGCCGGGGCGGCCGTCGCCGGCCCGAACCTGGACGATGCGCTGTTGCGGACCCGGATCGACCAGCTGCACCGTGCCCTCGACCAGCAGGGTGGTGACAACCCCGCTCGAGGCGCACCCGGATGGGCGCTGGAGGCCGAGAGCAGGCTGGCGCTGATCGGCGACCGGATCGGAATGCACTTGCGCGCCGGCCGGCTCGACCGGGTCCATGGGCCGCACCGGCTTGCCGGTGACCTGCGCGACCTGCTCGACGACCGGCTGGCCTCGGGGATCACGCTGCGCGCGGCGTCGACGATCCTGCACGCGCACCCCGCGCACCTGGTGCGCAGCTTCACGGCGGCCTACGGGCTTCCGCCCCACCGCTACCTGACCGGCCGCCGGGTCGAGGCGGCCCGTCGCCGGCTGCTCGACGGCGAGCCCATCGCGGCGGTGGCCACCGCCGTCGGGTTCCACGACCAGGCGCACCTGAACCGGCACTTCACCCGCCTCGTCGGGACCACGCCGCGCCGGTTCAGCCGGCCCTGAGGAGGAGGTCATCCGGGCGACACGGTGTGGCGATCCCGCGGTTCCGGCAGGATGACGATCGTGACCTATCTCGCCGATCCCCAGCGCTATCAGACCTTCGGCACCGACCACAGCATCTATCGCCGCTGTGGCCGTAGCGGCCTCGACCTACCGGCCATCTCGCTCGGCCTGTGGCACAACTTCGGCGACGACGTGCCCTACGAGCGGCAACGGGCCATCCTGCGCCGCGCGTTCGACCGGGGGATCACCCATTTCGACCTGGCCAACAACTACGGCCCGCCCTACGGCAGCGCCGAGACCAACTTCGGTTCGATCTTCGCGCAGGACTTCCGGCCGTACCGGGACGAGCTGATCCTGAGCACGAAGGCCGGCTACGACATGTGGCCCGGTCCCTACGGGCAGGGCGGCGGGTCGCGCAAGTACGTGCTGTCGAGCCTTGACCAGTCGCTCCGCCGCATGGGCGTCGACTACGTGGACATCTTCTACAGCCACCGGTTCGACCCGGACACCCCGCTCGAGGAAACGATGGGCGCGTTGGACTCCGCGGTCCGCGCCGGCAAGGCCCTCTACGTCGGGATCTCCTCCTACAGCGGGGAGCGCACAAGGGAAGCAATAGCCATCCTGCGCGAGCTGGGTACCCCGTTGCTGATCCACCAGCCGTCGTACTCGATGCTCAACCGCTGGATCGAGGAGGAGCTGCTCGACGTGCTCGGCGAGGCCGGTGTCGGCTGCATCGCGTTCTCCCCACTCGCGCAGGGGATGCTGACCAGCAAGTACCTCGACGGGGTTCCGGAGGGATCACGCGCCTCCCAGAACAAGTCGCTGTCGACCGACCTGCTGACCGAGCAGACGCTCGCCCACGTCCGCAGCCTGAACGAGCTGGCCGCCGGGCGTGGCCAGTCGCTGGCACAGCTGGCGCTGGCCTGGGCGCTGCGGGACCGGCGGGTGACCACGGTGCTGGTCGGGGCGAGCAGCGTCACCCAGCTCGATGACAACCTCGGGGCATTGGACAACCTCGAGTTCTCGAGCGAGGAGCTCGCCCGGATCGACCAGCACGCGGTGGACGCCGGCATCAACCTCTGGGCCAAGTCGGGGGAGTCCTGAGGTCCGGTCCTAGGTAGAGCCCGCCCCGCTGCCGTTCGTGTGCCCCAGTATCGCCGGCACGACGATGTCCCAAGCTCGCCGGGGCAGCTCGTGGCCCACCTGCGGCAGGGTGATCAGGGAGGCGCCGGGGATCTCGGCGGCGAGCGCGACGCCGTGGGGGTGGGGGAGCACGGGATCCTCGTCGCCGTGCAGCACCAGGGCGGGGACACCGATCCCGGCCAGCCGATCCCGCCCGGTGCCGCCGCCGCCGAGCATGAAGTGGTTGGTCATCGACCTGATGTCGTGCGACCGGTCGAGCGCGCGAGCGATCGTGTCGCGCATCCCGGCCGCGTCGAACGAACGGGTACGGGCAGCGCACAGCCGCTCCTGCTCGACCAGGTAGTCGAGGACACTCTCGCGGTCGGCCCAGTCGGGTTCGCCGACCGCCTCGAACTCGGCTCTCGTCTCCGCCGACATGGACGGCAGAGCCGCGCCGTGGACCGGACCGGCCGGGCTGGTGGCCAGCAGGGTCAGCGACGCGACCCGGCCCGGGTGCTCGATCGCGGCGAGCTGGGCCAGCCCGCCGCCCATCGAGAGCCCGACCAGGTGTGCCCTCACGATCCCGAACTCGTCGAGGATTCCGATGACGTCGGCCAACAGGTCGGCTGTCGAGTAATCGATCCGGCCGGGAGGCCCGGTGACCGACCGTCCGGTGTCGCGATGGTCGTAGCGGATCACGAACCGCGGCCCGGCAGCCAGCCGCTCGCAGAACTCCTCCTCCCAGTACAGCATCGAGCTCGCCATACCGGCGATCAGCAGCAACGGCTCGGCGTCGGCGGGGCCGAACGTCTGCACGCAGAGCTCGACCCCGTTGACGTGCGCCATCCGTTCCGGCGAGGCGGTGACGGTTACCGCTGGGTGGTTCATGCTGCAGCTCCTCGGGCGTCGGGTCACGCGTCTCCAGTACGACGGCTCCCGGCCCGAGAACTCATCGCTCCTCGATCGGCACCCCCTGCGCGTCGAGCCGCTGCGGGAGCCCGAACAGCGGGAACAACGCCTCGGTGTCGAGGAACGAGTTGAAGAAGGTGATCTTCCCTCCGGAGAACTCGAGGACCTGAAGGGCCCAGCCCTTGTAGCCATCGCCCGCGGGATCCGGCTTGTACTGGGCGAACGCCGGCAACCCGTTCGCCGACAGCGGGATGAGGCGCGACCCCGCACAGGCGATGCCCGGCCCGCCGAACCACAGACCGATCTGCTCCGGCCCGCGCAGCCAGAGCTCGAAGGGCGGCATGGACAGCACCGCGTCGTCGTGCAGCAGCGTCACCAGCTCGGCGATGTCGTAGCGCTGGAACGCGTCGGCGTAGCGGGCGAGCAGCTGCTGGTGCTCCTCGTCGAGCTCGTCGACCGGCTCGGTCTCGGTGGTGCTGTTCTCGGCCAGGGTGGCCCGGGCGCGCTGCAGCGCGCTGTTCACCGAGGCGACCGTGGTCTCCAGCAGCTCGGCGACCTCGGACGCCCTCCACTGCAGCACCTCACGCAGGATCAGCACGGCCCGCTGCCGCGCCGGCAGGTGCTGCAACGCGGCCACGAAGGCCAGCCGCACCGACTCGCGGGAGACCGCCGCCTCGGCCGGATCGCTACCGCTCGGCAAGACCATGGCGTCCGGGATCGGGGTGAGCCAGGTGCTCTCCGGCAGCGGCGGCCCCAGCGGATCGGACGCCGTGGAAGCGGGCCCGAAGTCCATCGGCCGGGCGCGGCGCTTGCGCCCGTCGATCATCGTCAGGCAGACGTTGGTGGCGATCCGGTACAGCCAGGAGCGCACCGCGGACCGGCCCTCGAACTTGTCGTAGGAGCGCCAGGCCCGGACCAGCGTGTCCTGCACCGCGTCCTCGGCGTCGGCGGCCGACCCGAGCATCCGATAGCAGTAGCCGGTGAGCTCGACCCGGTACTGCTCCCACCGGGGCTCGTCCTCGCGTTCCGCGCCCGGTGCTGCGTCCTTCGCTGCTGTGTCGTTCGCCGCCGCGACACCGGTCATCGTCAGACATCCCCTTCCACACTCGGCCTCGAGCACGGTCGACCGTGCCCTCGCCGCCGAGGGTAGGCCCGGGCACCGACAATTTCCGCAGAAGGCCCCCCAGCGGGCACACCCGTCCGTCACGACCTCAGGCGATCCGCCAGTCCGGTCAGCTTGTCGGGGGCGGCGATGAGGCGGATCACCGCGATCAACCCGGTGCTCGGGTCGAGGTCGACCATCGCCGCGCCCACGGGCCCGTCCGCCGAGTGCATCGCGACCGCCGGCCCACCGTTCAGCTCGACGATCTGCGCCGTACCGCCTGGTGGGAACGCATCCCGGGAGATGCCGACGAAGAAGCGAGCGATCTTGTCGCGGCCCTGGATCGGGCGCAGCGGGGCCTTCGCCTTGCCGCCACCGTCGGCCCACAACGTCGCGTCCGGGGCGAGCAGTTCGAGCAGCGCGGCCAGGTCGCCGTCGGCGCTCGCCCGAAGGAACCGCTCGGTCACGTCCCGGCGCTTGGCCGCGTCGGCCTCGAAACGCGGCCTGCGGGCCTGCACGTGCTCGCGGGCCCGGTGCGCGAGCTGGCGCACCGTCGCCGGGCTGCGTTCGAGTATCGCCCCGATGTCGGCGTAGGGAAACGCGAACGCTTCGTGCAGCACGAACACCGTGCGTTCCAGGGGGGACAACGTCTCCAGAACGACCAGCATCGCCATCGAGACCGACTCTGCGCGGCCGGCCTCCTCGGCGGGGTCCGGTTCGGTCAGGATCGGCTCGGGGAGCCACGGACCGACGTAGGTCTCACGCCGGGCCTTGATCCGCCGAAGCCGGTCGATCGCCAGCCGGGAGACGGTTCGCACGAGGAACGCGGTGGGATCAGCCACTGTCGCGGTGTCGACCCTGGACCAGCGCAACCAGGCCTCCTGCACGACGTCCTCGGCGTCGCTCACCGTGCCCAGCACCCGGTACGCGACCCCGACCAGCAGCGGGCGCGCCGAGGTGAACGCAGTCTGGTCGTCGGCGTCGGACTCGACGCACAGCTCGTCGTTCATGCGTCGGCCCGGCCCGGCAGGTCCGCCGGGCGGAGATCGGGATGTGTCCGCCGGACGTGCTCGAGGAACCCCGCGACGGTGGCCGAGTCGGCGTGGAACATCTGAGATCTGGTCACCTTCCCGGCACTCACCTGGTAGACGCTCACCTCGGGCTCGTCCAGGCGGATGCCGCAGTGCCGGTCGGCGGCCCGGTGGTCGAACAAGGCCACCACGGTGCCGTCGGGTCCAGGGAGCAGGCTCGCCCCCATTCGCGTGTCGGCGCCGGTCTGCAGTCCGCCCCACGCCCGGTACCAGGCCCTCGCATGCTGCAGCGCACCGTCGTGGCCACGGTAGACACCTCCGTACGGCAAGGCAGCCGCTTCATGGATCTCGACGCCGGGGTCGTAGCACTCCAGCACGGCCGGTAGGTCACGGCGTTCCACGGCGGCGAACAGGCGCCGCACGACATCGACCGGTTCGATCGCCATCAGCTCTCCTCGTGACGGGTCGTCTCTCCTCCAGGACGCCGGACGGCCCGGCGATGTGACATGCCCGCCGAGAAGCCCTGACGTCACGTTCGCGGCGAGAGCCGCGTCCTTGTGGGCGAGAGAGCTTTCGACGACCTGGAGGAGGACAGCGATGTCGAAGATCACTGTGGTCGGCGCGGGAATCGCCGGGCTGGTTGCCGCGGTCGCCTGCGCGGAGAACGGCGCCGAGGTGATCGTGCACGAGGCGCACGACACCGTCGGCGGCCGGGCCAGGGCCACGGATCCGCCCTACATCGCGCACGAGGGACCGCACGCGTTCTACGCCGACGGGTCGGCCTGGGCCTGGCTGGCCGAGCGCGACCTGGTCGGACCGGCCGTGGGGCCGTCGTGGCGGGAGTTCCGAGCGGCCCGGATGCGCCATCGGGGCCGGCTGCGGGCGGCGCCTCCGGCTGCGCTGATCGGGATGCTCGCGCACCGCCGTCGCCGGGCCCCGGTCGACGTGGACTTCTTCAGCTGGGCCGCCGAGCGGCACGGCGAGCACGCCGCACGCGCCGCCGCCAACGCCCTCGGCGTGGTCACCTACGACCACGACCCCGGGCGGCTGTCCGCGGCGTTCGTCTGGGATCTGCTGATGCGGGTCACGGCACCCCGTCCATCGGCGGTCCGGTTCGTGCTCGGCGGCTGGCCCCGCATGATCGAACGGATCCGCCGGCGGGCCGTCGAGCTCGGGGTCCACATCGTCACCGGGTCGCGCGTGGACGCGCTGCCCGATCCACCGGTGATCGTGGCGACGCAGCTCGAGTCGGCGGCGATCCTGCTCGGCGATCCCGGGCTGGCCTGGGAGAGCGGACGCTGCGTGCTGCTCGACCTCGGACTCGACCAACGCGCCACCGACCTCTGGACGGTGTTCGACCTGGACGAGGCCGGGTTCGCCGAGCGGTTCAGCGCGACCGATCCGTCGCTCGCTCCGGCCGGCCGGTCGCTGGTCCAGGCGACGATGCCACTGCGCCCCGATGAACCGCGACCGGCGGCGACAGCTCGGCTCGAGAGCCTGATCGACCTCGGCTTCCCCGGCTGGCGCCATCGCACCCACTGGCGCCGGGACGGCACGGCCACCGGCCGATCGGGGGCACTGGACCTGCCCGGGTACACCTGGCGCGACCGGCCGGCAATCGCGCGTGGCGACGGGGTCTTCCTGGCCGGCGACATGGTGGCCGCACCGGGCATGCGCGCCGAGGTCTCGATCAACAGCGCGGTGCGGGCCGCCGAGGCCGCGCTGGGCGCCCACGCCCCGCGAACCGTCCGGGAAACGCCGTCCGCGGGGCGCTGATGTGCGGATGACCGGGATCAGGTGTGAGTCGGGGTGATCGCGGTTCCGCCCCCTGCACGCGCCGGCGGGTCCGGCTGGCGAGCTGGCGGCTGGCGGGTGACGAACGGCCCTCATCCGATGTGACGGCGGAAGCCGGCTTCGGCGTTGATCACCTGACCGGTGATCGGCCGGCTGTCGGGGCCGGCCAGCCAGCTCACCACGGCGGCGATCTCGTCCGGGGTGGTCCACCGATGTTGCGGGAAGGCGCTCGCGACGCGTGCGTGCGCCGCCGGCCCGGCGTAGCCGGTGTCGACCGGACCGGGGTTGATGCAGTTCACGGTGATCGCGCGCTCGGCGAGCGCGTCGGCGAGGCTGGCGGTGATCTGATGCAGGGCGCCCTTGCTGGCGATGTAGGGGAGCTCATCCGGCATCGGGCCGAGGTGCTGGCCGCTCGTGAACAGGAAGATCCGTCCATCGCCGCGACGATCGTCGTGACGGGCGGCGAAGGCCTGGACCAGCAACAGCGCGGCGCGGGTGTTCACGGCCCAGCTGAGATCGAGTTCTGCCGCCGTCAGCGAGGTGAGGTCCTGTCCGCTGCTGCGGGCGTGGTTGACCACGAGGATGTCCACCGCACCGAACCGGGCGAACGTGCGTTCGATCAGCGCGGCGGGGGAGTCGGGGTCCATGAAGTCCAGCTCGACGTGGTCCAGATCGGGACCGAGCCCGCCGAGCGCACCGAGCACCGCGTCCGGGCCGGCCGGGTCCGCGCCCCAGGTTTGATCTGCGTCGTGCGCCGACCAGGAATGGAGCATCACCCGGGCGCCGTCGGCCAGCAGCCGGGCCGCCACGGCACGGCCGATGCCGATCCGCCGGCCGGCGCCGGTCACCACCGCGACCCGTCCGGTCAGCGGCCCGGCCGCGCGACTTCCTGTCGTCATCGCTCGATCATGCCCCCGGCGGGGCAGGCCCAGCGGAGCCGGTCAGTACGTCGTAACTGTCATAACGTCGATTATCGGCTCGACGGGGCTTATCGAGCTCGTCGACAGGGGAGTCGGTGGTCACACCACTTGTTCAGCGGCCACGCCCGGTTCGCTGCTGCAGCTCGTCGATCCGCTTCGAGGCGTCTGCCTTCGACAGGTCGGCGGGCGGCGCGTCGACGCCTGCCTCCTGGGACAGCGTCGACAGGTAGGACTGCTGTGGCCCGGTCATCGGCTCGTCGCCGGTGGTCCAGTCGTCCGGGTCCTTCTCGGCGGCTCTGTTCTCGGCGGCTCTGTTCTCGGCACTGCTCACGGGGTCGCTCATGACTCGAACATATCTTCGAACTCCGACTCCCGCCGCACGGGGTCGGATCGACACTCGTTATGACAGTACGGCCCAGGGTGACCTCAGCCGGGCGTGGGAGGCTGGTCCACCAGCTGGGCCAGGTACAGCTGATCACCCAGCTTGTCCATCAGCTCCAAGTTCGTCTCGAGGTAGTCGATGTGGTGCTCCTCGTCGGCGAGGATCTCCTCGAACAGGTTCGCCGACGTGATGTCACCCTTCTCCCGGCACATCGCGATTCCCGGGCGCAGCCGCTCGACCACGGCGAGCTCGATGGCCAGATCGGACTGCAGTTGCTCCCGAACGGTCTGGCCGATCCGCAGCGTGCCCAGCCGCTGGTAGTTGGGCAGGCCTTCCAGGAACAGAATGCGGTCGGTGAGCTTCTCCGCGTGCTGCATCTCGTCCATGGACTCGGCTCGCGTGTAGGCGGCGAGTTTTGTCAATCCCCAGTTCTGCTGCATCTTGGCGTGCAGGAAGTACTGGTTGATGGCCGTGAGTTCGCTGGTGAGCTGCTCGTTGAGCAGCGCAATGACCTCGGGATCGCCTTGCATGGGATCGTTCCTCACGTCGTCGCGCGTCGATTCCACACGACGGTAGCGCCGATCCGGAAAATGCTGCGAGGAAGGACTACCTCACGCGGAGATAGGCAATCCTCCGATTTCCGACGGGGCGTGCGCGGCGGCCAGGAATACGTCGATGTGGTCGTGACAGGAACCGCATCCGGTGCCGGCCCCGCACGCGTCCCCGACCTCCTCGACGGTACGGGCACCACGTGCGATGCAGGAGCGGATCACGACATCGGGCACGCCCTCGCAGATGCACACGTACACAGCCACCCCTTCGTAGAAGTAAGCCTATGCTGACATCGGCGGGCGGCGGCCCACAAGCCCTAACCTGACGCGGTGCCGCTCGACGAGTACCGCCGCAAGCGCGACGCTCGGCGCACACCCGAACCGGTGCCGGACGACGACCCCGCTCCGGGACCCGGTGACCGCTTCGTCATCCAGGAGCACCACGCCCGCCGCCTGCACTGGGACGTGCGCCTCGAACACGACGGCGTGCTGGCGTCCTGGGCGGTGCCGAAGGGGTTGCCGATGGATCCCGAGACGATCCGGCTGGCCGTGCGCACCGAGGACCATCCGATGGAGTATCTGGAGTTCTCCGGCGAGATCCCGGCGGGTGAGTACGGCGGCGGCTCCATGACCATCTGGGACGCGGGCACCTACGAGACCGAGAAGTGGAACGCCCGCGAGGTGATCGTCTCGATGCGCGGCGAACGCGCCCGCGGCCGCTTCGTCTTCATCCACACCGGCCGTGAGGGCGGCAAGGACAACTGGCTGCTCCGCCGATCCGACCCCGCCCCGGACCGCGACCCGCTCCCCCACGACGCGCTGCCGGCGGTCGCGGCGCAGGGGCCGCTCCCCAGCGGGAGCGGCTGGTGGCTACAGGTCTCGTTCGGCGGCCGCCGGGTGATCGTCCGGGTGGAGGGCGGACGGGCTCGGGTGACCGACGCCGACGGGGCCGAGCTGACCGCACCCACGCTGCGCGAGCTCGGGCCGTCGCTGGGCGCCACCCAGGTACTGCTCGACGGCGAGCTGACCGGTCGCGGCGAGCTGTGGATCGGCGATCTGCTGCACCTCGACGGCCGGGACGCCCGCGCGCTGCCGTTCAGCGAGCGGCGTGCACTGCTGGAGGGGCTGCCGTTGCACGGATCCCACTGGCGGCTGGCCCCCGTCTTTCCGGACGGCGGCTCGGAGGT
This sequence comes from uncultured Actinomycetota bacterium, assembly GCA_963841985.1. GTDB lineage: Bacteria > Actinomycetota > Actinomycetes > Mycobacteriales > Pseudonocardiaceae > Pseudonocardia. The sequence goes on along the minus strand of CAWJFD010000021.1, from coordinate 26,561 downwards.
GGTGGCCGCGGTCGCCGCCCAGGACCTGCCCGCGGTGATCGCCAAGAAGGGCAGTTCGCCCTACCGGGTCGAACCGGGCCGGGACTGGGTCCGGGTCGCGACGACCGAAGCGCGGCCGCCGACCGGATCGGAGCGGGCGGCCGATCCGGAGCGGGCGGCCGAACCGGCGCGGGAGGCAGGTCCACAGCCGGCCGGGCGCGCGGATGCGGGGGCCACCGAAGCACGCCGCTCCCCCGGGCTCGGCCGGGCGAAGCTGACCAACCCGAACAAGGTGCTCTACCCGCTCACCGGCACCACCAAGTCGGACGTGCTCGAGCACTACCTGGCCGTCGCCGAGGTCATGCTGCCCCACCTGCGCGACCGCGCGCTGACCATGGTCCGCTGGCCGGACGGGGTGGAGAAGCCGTCGTTCTTCGAGAAGGACGTCTCCCGGCACGCCCCGAGCTGGATCCGGACGGCCCGGGTCGGCACCCCGGGCGGCCGCTCGGAGACCGCCGACTTCCCGGTGATCGACGACGTCGAAGGGCTGGCCTGGGCGGCCAACCTGGCCGCACTCGAGCTGCACGTGCCGCAGTGGCGGCTCGGGCCGCGCGATGGTCGGCAGCCACCCGATCTGGTCGTCTTCGATCTCGACCCCGGAGAGGGCACCACGGTGGTCGACTGCGCCAGGGTCGCGGAGCGGCTGGCCGAGCGGCTGGCGGCGGACGGCCTCGTGGCCTACCCGCGCACCAGCGGCGGCAAGGGGATGCAGCTCTACCTGCCGGTGACCGTGTCCAAGCCGGAACGTACCTCCGAGTTCGCCAAGGCCATGGCCGAGGAGCTCGCCAGGCAGACGCCGGGCCGCGTCACCGCGGTGATGGCGAAGGCGCGCAGGCGCGGGAAGGTGTTCGTCGACTGGAGCCAGAACAACCCGCACAAGACGACCATCGCGAGCTACTCGTTGCGCGGCCGGGCGCGGCCGACCGTCGCCACCCCGGTCACCTGGGACGAGGTGCGGGCCTGCCGCCGCCCGGACGACCTGGTGTTCACCGCGGCGGACCTACCGGCCCGCATCGCCGAGCACGGCGATCTGCTCGCGCCGCTGCTGCGAGACCCGCAGCGGCTGCCCCGTCACGGCTGATCGGCACGGGCTGCCAGGCTTACCGGGTGCCCGACCGACATCCCTACCTCGACGGCGTCCATCCGCGGGCCTACGCCCACCGCGGCTGGCACGTCGGCGATCTCGCGGGCTGCGAGAACACGATGGCCGCGTTCCGCCGGGCCGCGGACGAGGGATTCGGCTACCTCGAGCTGGACGTGCACGCCAGCCGGGACGGGGTGGTGATCGTGCACCACGACGCGATCCTCGGCCGCACCACCGACGGGTCCGGGCCGATCGCCGCCCGCACCGCCGCGGAGCTGACCACGGTGCTGGTGCGCGGCCGGGAACCGATACCGCGGCTGGAACAGGTGCTCACCGAGCTCCCGGACACCCGGATCACGATCGAGCTGAAGTCCGCTGCGGTCGTCGAGCCGGTGCTCAGGCTGCTGGAGCGGGTGGGCGCCTGGCACCGGGTCTGTCTGGGCAGCTTCTCCGACGCCTGGCTCGATCGGGCCCGCGCGGCCGGCGGACCGCGGCTGTGCACCTCGCTCGGACCGCGCTCGGCGTTCGGTCTGCGCAGCCGCGCCTGGCTGGACAGCCTGCCGTACGCCGGGCTGCGCCTGCCCGGACCACCGGTGAACGGCAACCTCGCCCAGCTGCCGCGCCGCTTCGGCCGGCTCACCGTGGTCGACGGGGCGTTGTTGCGTACGGCGCACGCGTCCGGGCGCGAGGTGCACGTCTGGGTCGTGAACGATCCGGCCGAGATGGACGAGCTGCTCGACCTGGGCGTCGACGGGCTGCTCTCCGACCGCCCCGACCTGCTGCGCGAGCTGCTGGACCGGCGCGGCAGCTGGTCCGCGTGACCGGCCAGCAGGTCACCCGTGGCCAGGTGCTCGCCTGGGGGCTGTGGGACTGGGGTTCGTCGGCGTTCAACGCGGTGATCGGCACGTTCGTGTTCGCCGTGTACCTGACCAGGGTCGTGGGCGACGACCTGCCCGGCGACGTCAGCCCGAACAGCTGGCTGGGTTACGCGCTCGGCGCGGCCGGGATCGTGGTCGCCGTGCTGGCGCCGGTGATCGGCCAGCGGGCGGACGCGGCCGGCCGCCGGAAACGGTCGGTCGGGATCTGGACGGCCCTGATCGTCGTCAGCACGGCCGCCATGTACACGGTCGAGGACGACAGCCGGTACTTCGCCCTCGGACTCCTCCTGCTCGGCCTCGGTTCGATCTTCTTCGAGCTGGCCTCGGTCTCGTACAACGCGCTGCTGATCGGGGTGTGCACGCCGGCGACGATCGGTCGGGTCTCGGGCTTCGGTTGGGCGATGGGCTACCTGGGCGGCATCGTGCTGCTGCTGGCCGTGTACGTCGGGTTCATCACCGGTGGCGGCGGACTGCTCGGGGTCCCCACCGCGAACGGCCTGAACGTCCGGGTGGTCGCGCTCGTCGCCGCCGGATGGTTCGCGGTGTTCGCCCTTCCCCTGTTCCTCCGGGTCCCCGAGAAGCCTCGCGGCCCGGACCAGCCGCGGCGGCTCGGGCTGCTGAGCTCCTACCGCAAGCTCTTCACCGATCTCCGCACGCTGTACCGCAGCGACCCGCACGCCGTCTACTTCCTCGGCGCGAGCGCGCTCTTCCGCGACGGTCTTGCCGCGATCTTCGCCTTCGGCGCCGTGCTCGCCGTGACCGTCTACGGGATCGACCCGGCCGACGTGCTGATCTTCGGCGTCGCGGCGAACGTCACCTCGGCGGCCGGGGCGCTGCTCGCCGGCCGGATCGACGACCGGATCGGACCGAAGGCGGTGATCGTCGGCTCGTTGGTCGGGATGCTGATAGCCGGAACCGTGCTGCTGGCCGTGTCCGGCCCCCTGCTGTTCTGGATCTTCGGGTTGTTCCTCACGCTGTTCGTGGGGCCGGCGCAGTCCTCGGCGCGCACGTTCCTGGCGCGGCTGGCCCCGGCCGGCCACGAGGGCCAGCTGTTCGGGCTCTACGCGACGACCGGACGCGCGGTCTCGTTCCTCGCACCCACCCTGGTCGGGTTGTGCACGCAGCTGTTCGGCTCCGACCGGGCCGGCATCGTGGGGATCCTGCTCGTGCTCGCGCTGGGCCTGCTGGCCATGTGGCCGGTGCGTGCACCGGCTCTGACGACGCCGTATGCCCTGGGTGACGGGAAACCGGCGGGTAGGTAAACAGCCGGCGAGGAACGAGTGACATAAGTCACACTTGGCTGACAGGTCACAACGAGGTGTGCAAACACCCGCTATGGGGGACACTCATTGATCGGGGCGGCGAACGTCGAGTGTCTGTCGCGTGGCGAAGACACGTGGGCGCGGTCCGTTCCTACGACGGGAACAGGCGGCTGCTTTGCAGACGTTACACCCGATGGTGTTGACCGGGGGAGCCTCCCTCGGTCTGTGAACGGGAGGAAGACGCATGGCCGACCGCGTGCTTCGTGGCAGCCGGCTCGGGGCTGTCAGCTACGAGACGGATCGCAACCACGACCTCGCGCCGCGGCAGTCGATGCGCTACGCATGTCCGCGTGGGCACGACTTCGAGGTGCCCTTTGCCAACGATGCCGAAGCTCCGGCCACCTGGGAATGCAGGTTGCACGGGAGCATCTCGCGACTGGTCGACGGGGTCGAGCCCGAGCAGAAGAAGGCCAAGCCGCCGCGCACACACTGGGACATGCTGCTCGAGCGTCGCTCGGTGGCCGACCTCGAGGTGCTGCTCACCGAGCGGCTGGAGCTGCTGGCCGAGCGCCGCGCCGACATAGCCTGAGGCTGTTCCGACCGGAGCCGGGTCACCTGCGGGTGGCCCGGCTTCTTGTTGTCCGGCTTCCGTTCAGGCCCGGACCGAGCCGCCCTTGCGACCGGTCCGGCGCAGCGCCCGCTCCGCTCCCCACCGGGTGACCCGCCACAGCGCCTCGGCGACGATGGCGTGGCTCATCTTGGAGCTGCCCCGCTCGCGTTCGGTGAACGTGATCGGGACCTCGCTGACCCGGAATCCGGCCTTCACCGCCCGCCACGCCATGTCGACCTGGAAGCAGTAGCCCTGCGAGGCGACGTCGGCGAGCGTCAGCTCCTCGAGCACCTGCCGGCGGAACGCCCGGTAGCCGCCGGTGATGTCCTTGATCGGGACGCCGAGCGCGAGCCGCGAGTACAGGTTCCCGCCGCGCGAGAGCCACTCGCGGTGCGCGGGCCAGTTCACCACCTCCCCGCCGGGGACGTAGCGGGAGCCGATCACCATGTCCGCGTCGTCGAGCGCGGCGAGCAGCGCCGGAAGGTCCTCCGGGGCGTGCGATCCGTCCGCGTCCATCTCGATGACGATCTCGTAGTCGCCCTGCAGCGCGAGCGGCGAAGCCGGCGAGGTAGGCGGCCCCGAGCCCGGCCTTCCCCGGCCGGTGCAGCACCGTGATCCGCGCGTCTGCGGCGGCCAGCTCGTCGGCCAGCTCCCCGGTGCCGTCCGGGCTGGCGTCGTCCACCACCAGCACGTCGACGCCGGGCGCGACCGCATGCAGCCGCGTCAACACCGGCTCGAGGTTGTCCCGCTCGTTGTAGGTCGGGATCACCACCAGCACCGATGCCATCGGCTCAGCCATGCTCATGTCCTCCTGCTTGGGAGCTCGCCCGGCGGCGCGACCCGAACCCGACGACGACAGCCACCACCGCGACTGCGACCAGTACCCACTCCGGCACTGCCCGCAATCGAGACGCCACTGTAGTGGTGTCCCGCAACACCGTTCGATCGACCAGCACGTCCGGGGTGAACTGGCGGGTGCTGGCCGTGACGGCGCCGTCCCTCGTGATCGTCGCACTCACCCCGCTCGTGGTGGCGATGATCACCGGCCGGTCGTGCTCGACGGCCCGCACCCGGGACATCGCCATCTGCTGGTAGGTCATCTCCGACAGGCCGAACGTCGCGTTGTTGCTGGGCACGGCCAGCACCTGGGCGCCGGCGTCCACGCTGTCGGCCACCAGGTCGTCGAAGGCCACCTCCCAGCAGATCGTGACCCCGACCCGGACCCCCGCCATGTCCACCGCGCCCGGACCGGGACCGGGCACGAAGTAGCCGGCCCGATCGGCGTAGGAGGAGAACAGGCGGAAGAAGTCCCGCATCGGCAGGTACTCGCCGAAGGGCTGCACGCGGCGCTTGTCGTTGCGCTCCACCGGGCCGATGCGCGGTTGCCAGACCAGAGCCGTGTTGCTCGTGGTGAGCCCGTCGGCGTTGCGCAGCACCGCGCCCACCAGGATGGGGGCGTCGATCGCGTCGGCGGCCCTGTCTATCTGGGCGGTCGCGTCCGGGTTCTGGAGAGGGTCGATGTCGCTGGAGTTCTCCGGCCAGATCACCAGGTCCGGTTGCGGCTTGCGACCGGCCGCAACGTCAGCGGCGAGCTCCTCGGTGACGCGGACGTGGTTGTCGAGCACGGCGCGACGCTGGGCGTTGAAATCGAGACCGAGGCGGGGGACGTTGCCCTGCACGGCCGCGATCGTCACGGTGCGCTGCGCGGACCCGGTACCGGTCGGCGGGACCAGCGCGGCGAGCGGCCCGGAGACCATGGCGACCAGCCAGCAGCAGCGTCGGCACCGCGAGCGGACGGGGGCTGGGACGGCCGCCCGCGAACAGCCTGCGCACCAGCTCACCGAGGGCGAGCCCGGCCAGCACGATGCCGAACGAGAGCAGCGGTTCGCCGCCGATCGCGGCCAGCGGGAGCAACGGGCCGTCGGGCTGCCCGAACCCGACCCGACCCCACGGCAGGCCGCCGAACGGCACCCGGCCCCGCAACGCCTCCCCCGCCACCCACACCGCCGCCGCCAGCAGCGGGGCCGCCGGCAGCCGTGAGGCCATCGCCATCCCGGCGCCGGCCAGGCCGACGAACAGCGCTTCCAGCACGCACAACGCCACCCACGGCGATGAGCCGACGAGGCTCCCGATCCAGACCAGCAGCGGGAGCAGGAACGCGAGGCCGAACAGGAAGCCCCAGCAGAAACCCTCCCGGGCCCGACGGCCGTGCAGCACCGCACCGAGCAGCGCGAAGGCCGGCAGCGCCAGCCACCAGAGGGTGCGCGGCGGGAAGCTCAGGTAGAGCAGCGCACCGCCGGCCGCGGAGCCGACCGCCCTGGCCGCGAAGGCGGTCCACCGGTGCCGCGCGTCGGCGCCGGTCGGCGCGGAGGCGGCCGGGCGCGGGTCAGGGGCGACGGTGTCGGCGGTCGGGACGGCCACGTCGGCGACTCTACTTGCGCGTCCCGCGACCCGTGATCAGACCAACCGTGATCACCCCACGAGCATCCTCGAGCCCGGCGCTGCGGGCCCACCGGTGAACAGATGCGCGTTGCCCAGCGCGTCGAGCACGCCGGGAGCAGCAGCGCCGGCGTCGGCCGGTGCGGCACTGTGGCTGAACCACTCGAAGCCGTAGGCGTCGGCAAATCCCTCGGTAGGCACGTCCTCGTCGGCGATCTGGCTGGCATGCGCCGTCATCGCGGCGCGCTTGGCCTGCAGGTGCTCCGGCCCACCGGTCACGGCCAGGCTGATCTCGACGGTGGCCCGGCCGAAGCCGACGGCGGCCGCCCTGGCGGCCCCGTGCACCAGGTGCGCGTCGCGGGCGCTGAGGTGCAGGTGCTCGCGGTCGACGGTCATCCGGTAGCCGGCCGCTCCGACCAGCTCGGCGGCGGTGGCCCCGATCCGGAAGCTCGCGTGGTGGTCCGGGTGGCCGTAGATGCCGAGCTCGTCGTCGTGGATGAGCGTCGCGGCCCCCTCGGCATAGGCCAGGTCGGCGACCCTGGCGGCGAGCGGCAGCGGGTCGGCGGCCGCCAACGCCCGTCGGTGCGTCCCGCTCGCCCATCCCGGCAGGCCGGAATCGCGGCGGCCGAGCAGGACGAGCCGGGAGACGCCGAGCAGCTCGGCGGAGCGCTCGAGCTCGGCAATCCGCCGTTCGGGGACCGTCTCGCCCGGCCGCAACGGGACCCGGGAGCTGCCGAGCTCACCGGCGGTCGCGATGACGAGCACGGTGCGAGCGCCGGCGTCGGCCAGCCGGCGCAACGTGATCCCGGTGAAGATCGCCTCGTCGTCCGGGTGGGCGTGCAGGGCAAGGACGGTGTGGCCGCGAAGATCAGGCGTAGTGATCACAGGTGGTCGCAGACGCTGCGGGCCGCGATGGCGGCCGGACGGACGGGGGCGGCTTCAGCTGCAACAGCAGCGACAACACCCCGGACAGCGGCGAGCCACGCTCGCAGCGCTCGTCCGGTCCGTCACGGCCGACATCGTGCCAGACCACTCGGCACCCGGTCCATACCGGGTGCCGGATCGATCGGTCAGTAGTTGGTGGGCTGGTTGGGCATCAGGATCCACAGGATGATGTAGACCAACACCTGCGAGCCCGGGATGACGACCGACAGCACGAACAGCAGCCGCACCAGGAAGACGCTCCAGCCGAATCGCTGGGCGAGGCCCGCGCACACGCCGGCGATGACCCGGCCTTCTCGTGGGCGGGTGAGGGTCGATGCCACCAGGAGCTCCTTTCGGGACGGCGGATCTCGTCGTCGGGTCCCATAGTGCAACCGCCGGTGGGCGGACGCACTCGGTGAACGCCCGGAGCCGGCCCTGAGGTTCCCCGTAGTGGTTGTCCACCGAGGAAGGCAGTTGTCCACAGGCGGCCCGATCGGTGTTGGTCGGATCCGGACCGGCCATAACGTCGGATGCGTGAGCCGATCTCTCGTCCTGCTCGCCGTCACCACCGTCGTCTGCCGTGACGGCGGTGTTCGGCGCGCCGGCCGCGGCCGCGGATCCACGGCCGAGCGCGGTGGTGGCGCTGGGTGACAGCGCCGCCTCGGGCGAGGGCGCGGGTGCCTACGAGGCGGGCACCCGCGGCGAGCGCGGCAACTGGTGCCACCGATCGGTGCGGGCGTACGTACACCGCATCGGCATCACCGCCGCTTCGGTGAACCTCGCCTGCTCGGGCGCAGATTCGGCCGATGTCGCGTTCGGCACCGGCCTGCACTACTCGGAGGGCTCTCAGGCGGCGCGGCTCGTCGAGGTGGCCAGGCGGTACCGCGTCAGCACGGTCGTGCTGCAGGTCGGCGCCAACGACGACGCAGCGCTGCTCGACACCGGCATCGCCTGCATCCTGGCCTTCCTCGACCCGACGGCACGGCCGTGTCGCAGCACGCTCGGCCCGCTGCTGGCGGAGCGGATGACCGCCACCGGGGCCGCGGTGGGCACGGCCCTGCGCGACGTGCGGGAGGCGATGCGCCGGGCCGGCTACGTCGATGGCGGCTACGAGCTGGTGCTGGTCTCCTACGCGGCACCGGTCACCGAGCGGGGGGTGGCGGTCGCGGCCGCGCAGGGGTGTCCGTTCAGCCGCGCCGACGCCGAATGGGGTCGCACCACGCTGTTCCCCGCGTTGTCCGCGGCACTGCGCCAGGCCGCCGAGCGTGGCGGCGCACGTTTCCTCGACATGGCACGCGCCTCCGAAGGTCGCGAAGCGTGCAGCAGGGCCCTGCCCGTCCAGGAATGGCAGCGCCGCCTCACCGTCGATCCGGCGGCGTTCGTCCACGCCGGACTCGACGCCGTCGGCTACCACCTCGCGCAGGAGTCGTTCCACCCGAACGCGACCGCCCACGCCGAGTTCGGCCGCTGTCTCGGCGAGTTCGTGCGATCCGACACGGAGGAGGGCGCCTGCCGGATCGGCCCCGACGGGCGGCTGCACCTCGACCGGGACCGGCGGGGGGCCACCCCGGATTGACCCTGCCCCTACAGCACGACGAGCTCGTGCGGCCGGTTGTTGAGCCGCTCGCAGCCGTCCTCCGTCACGACGACGATGTCCTCGATCCGAGCTCCCCACCGGCCGTCGAAGTAGATTCCGGGCTCCACGCTGAACGCCATCCCCGGCTCGAGTTCCACCCCGTTGCCTTTGACGATGTAGGGCTCCTCGTGCACCTCCAGCCCGATGCCGTGTCCGGTGCGGTGCACGAACCGCTCCCCCATGCCGGCTTCGGTGATCGGCTCCCGGGCGGCGCTGTCCACCTCCTCGGCCCGCCGGCCGGGCCGCACCGCCGCCACCGCGCGGTCCTGTGCCTCCTGCAGCACCCGGTAGACCGCCGCGACCGCCGGCTCGGGTTCGGAGCCCACGGCGTAGGTGCGAGTGCAGTCGGAGTTGTACCCGCTGGGTAGCGGCCCGCCGATGTCGATCACGACGAGGTCGCCGTTCTCGATCACCCGCGAGGAGACACCGTGATGCGGGCTTGCGCCGTTCGGTCCGGATCCGACGATCACGAATGCGGCGAGGCTGTGCCCCTCCTCGCGGATCGCGGCGGCGATGTCGGCGCCCACCTGCTCCTCGGTGCGGCCAGGCTCGAGGAAGTCCGCCATCCGCGCGTGGACCCGGTCGATCGCCGACCCCGCGGCACGCAGCTCCGCCAGCTCGGCCGCGTCCTTGCGCATCCGCAGTTCCCTGGTCACCGGACCGGCCAACGACTGGGCTGCCTCGGGCAGGGCGTCCCGGATGCCGAAGACATGCGCGGCGGGCATCGAATCGGCCACCGCGATCCGGGTCGGGCCGCCGGCCAGATCGCTGATCAGCAGGTAGGGGTCCTCGTCGTCGGTCCAGGTGATCACCTCGACGCCCAGGTCGTCGAGACCGAGCCCGGCCAGGCCCGGTGCCTCCAACCGCGGCACGACGATCGCGGGCGGCGCCCGGTGCCCGGTGGCGGGCAGGAGCAGGCAGGTGAGCCGCTCGTGGCTCGCCCCGGTGGCTCCGATCAGGTAGCGCAGGTCGGCGCCGGGGGTGACCAGCAGGAGTTCGACGTCGTGCTGGGCTGCGGACTCCCCGGCGCGGCGGAGGCGGTCGAGGAGCAACGCGGTCGGAACGGCCGATGTCATGCCGAGCAGGATATTCCGGCAAGCTTCGGACGTGACCACACCCGCCCCGTCGCTGATGTTGTTGGATGCCGCGAGCCTGTACTTCCGGGCCTTCTACGGGGTGCCTGACTCGATCACGGCCCCGGACGGGACCCCGGTCAACGCCGTCCGCGGCTTCACCGACATGGTCGCGCGGCTGGTCAGCGAGCGCCGGCCCACCCGACTCGTCGCCTGTCTCGACCTGGACTGGCGGCCTGCGTTCCGGGTTGCCGCGCTGCCCTCGTACAAGTCACACCGGGTCCCCGGACAGCCGGACACCGCGCCGGCCGGGGTGCCCGAGGTGGTGCCGGACACCCTCGCCCCGCAGGTACCGGTGCTGCTGGAGCTGCTGGCCGCCGCGGGCATCGCGACCGCGGGTGCCGAGGGTTACGAGGCCGACGACGTGATCGGCACGCTCGCCGCAGCCGAGGACGCCGACCCCGTGCTGGCGGTCAGCGGCGACCGCGACCTGATGCAGATCGTGCGCGACGAGCCGGTGCCGGTCCGGCTGCTCTACGTCGGCCGCGGGCTGACCAAGGCCGAGCTCATGGGACCGACCGAGGTCGCGACGAAGTACGGCGTGCCGGCGGCGCGGGCCGGCGCGGCGTACGCCGAGATGGCGATGTTGCGCGGCGATCCCTCCGACGGCCTTCCGGGAGTGCCGGGAATAGGCGCCAAGACAGCGGCGACGTTGGTCGGGCGGTTCGGGTCGTGGACGGAGCTGTGCGCGGCTGTGATCGACCGGACGGACAAGCGGCTCGCTCCGCCGATCCGCGCCAAGCTCACCGCCGCGGCTCCCTACCTCGCGGTCGTGGAGCCGGTCGTCCGGGTTGCCCTGGACGCGCCGGTGCGGCTCGACCGTCCCGATGCACTGCCGAGCGGGCTCGCCGATCCGGACCGGGTGGCCGCGCTGTCCGAGCGCTGGGGCCTCAGCGGCTCGGTGGACCGGCTGGCCAAGGCGCTGACGCGCCCGTGAGTGCGTAGCCGTGTTCTGACACGGCTACGCACTCACGAGGGTCATCCGGGCGTGGGGCGGCCGACCTCGTAGTCACCTGCGTCGCTGGTGATCCGGATCGGGACGGTCACCTGCTCGCCCCCCACGGACGCCCGGCAGTCGAACGTCGCGTTCGGCACGACCTTGTTCCCCTCGCCGCAGATCACCCGATCGACTCCGGTCATGCCGTAGTCGTTGGTCAACACCTTCTGCACGCCGGTCTGTACGGCCGCCGGGTCGAGCACGCGGACGAGGAAGTAGCCCGGCGTGACGAAGCCGAGGAACCCGACGATCGCGGCCAGGAGTGCGGCGACGAGCAGTCCGAGGACCAGCCCCTGCTTGATGCGGCGCGGTGGATGAGCCGGTTCGGGGAGCGACGGGTAGGGCGGAATCGAGTGTCCGGTGTCCGACAGCTCCCACGCGCGGGCGGGAGGCGCCTGGCGGGTCTCCTCGCCCTCCTGCACCGCATCGGAAGCCGTCCACGCCGTCGGGACGCCGCTCCACTGCTGGGTGGGCTGGTTCTCGTCCTCCGGCCCGCCACGCGCGGGATCGCCGGCCGGCAGCGGTCCACCGGCGGGCGGACCGCCCAGGGGTGGGGGTCCCTGCGGCGGGGCACCGACCGGCGGCGCACCGAGCATCGCCGCGCTCTGCGGCGGCATGCCGTAGGCCTGCGGTGGCGGACCGTAGGGCCCACCGAACTGCGGGCCGGGGCCTGCGGAGGGTGGCCCGTACTGCTGCCCCGGACCGTACGGGCCGGGACCGTGGGGGCCGGGGCCACCCGGGGGCTGCGGTCCCATTCCGCCGGGTCCCATTCCACCGGGTCCCATTCCACCGGGTCCCATTCCACCGGGTCCCATTCCACCGGGCCCCATTCCGCCGGGACCCATTCCGCCCGGACCCGGTCCTGCGGGGACCGGACCGGCAGGACCCGGTCCGGCTGGCCCGGGGCCACCCGGGCCCTGGGGGCCAGGACCATGCGGCCCGGACCCCCACGGCGCATCACCGGCCGGCGGCGGGCCGCCGAACCTGGGGTCGACGCCGTCGGGCGGGCCGAAGGACGGGCCTCGCGGCGGGCCACCCGGTTGGGGTCCGCCGGGCGGAGGTGGCTGCGGTCCCCCGTGCTGGGGTCCACCCTGCTGGGGTCCCCCCGGCGGGCCGTACAACGGTCGCCCCGGCAGCGGGCCGTCGTTCGGGGGGCCGCCGTGCTGCGGGCCGCCGTGCTGCGGGCCAGCCGTGCTGGGGCCCACCGAACTGTGGGCCACCGTGCTGTGGGCCACGTGCTGGGGACCGTGGCATGCGGGACCGCCGGGCTGCGGACCGCCGTACGGGGGGTTGCCCTGCGGGGGATTGCCGTAGGGCGGGTTCCCCTGCTGCGGGTTGCCGAACGGCGGAACGCCGTGCTGGGGGTTGCTCGGCTGCGGTCCGAACTGCGGGCCACCTGCCTGCGGGTTTCCCCCCGGCGGGCGATAGCCGCCCGGCTGGTTGCCGGCTGCGGGTCCGGGCTGGCTGCCGAACGGAGGCGGCCCGAAGGCCTGCCCTGGCAGTTGCGGCGCGCCCGGCGGCGGACCGTGCTGGGGCGATCCTGGGCCTCTGGGTGGCGGGGTTTGCCTGCCACCGTTCGGCGGGTCGTCGTCGGGATCCCCATCGGCGTCCGCGCCGTGCCGTCCCCCTTGGTCGGACTGGCCCCGTCCACCCGGCGGCGGGCGTCCCCAGATCGGCTCCTCGGCCGGCTGGTCCGTCGAGTCGTGCGTCGGGTGCGGGGGGTTGCTCATCGCAGACCTTCCTCGTTCTACCGGGTCCGGCGATCCAAGCACAGCCATCAGGCGGCGCACATGGCCGTCCGGCGACTGCCGGTCGGGTCAGTGTGCCCCAGCCCGGATGAACGGGTTGGAGGCGGCCTCCGCACGGCCCTCGACCGTGCTTGTCACGAACACCGCGAGGCGGTAGCACGAGACCCCGTCGAGCCAGATCGCGGAACGGCACGGGCCTGGATCGGACGACGGGACCGCGCTCAGACCGAGCCGGCCGCGACCACGCCGCGTCGGATCGCCGTCACCGCCTCGGCGGCCACCCGACCGATGCCGTCGCCGCGTCCGGCGACGCCCGCGATCTGGTCGAGCAGGTCGACCACCTGCCGGCACCAGCGGACGAAGTCGCCTGCCGACAGCTCACTGCCGTTCTGCTCGGCGGTGGTCAGCACCGCCGACAGCGATTCGCCCCGCGCCCAACGGTGCATCGGCCAGGCGAAACCGAGGTCGGGCTCGCGGGTCCGGTCGACCCGGTGCCGACGCTCGTCGGCGTCGAGCTCCGACCAGATCCGAACCGTGGTGGCCAGCGCTTCGGACACCGCGCCGGCCGGCACCCGCGGCACGGGCCCGTTCTCCCGCCGGGACTCGTACACCAGTGCCGAGACGACGGCAGCCAGCTCGGCGGGCTGCAGGCCGTCCCAGATCCCGTGCCGCAAACACTCGGCGGTCAGCAGGTCGGATTCACCCCACAGCCGGGCCAGCCGTTTGCCGTCGCCCGTGATCTGTTCGCCGTCGAGGTAGCCGCGCTCGCCCAGCAGCATCCGGATCCGGTCGAACGCGCGCGCGAGCGAGTGCGTGGTGGTCCGCACCTTCTGCCGCAGTTGCTCGGTTTCCCGGTCCAGCCGGCCGTGCCGTTCGGCCCATCGCGCATGCGCCTCCCGGTCGTCACAGCCGTGGCAGGGGTGCGCGCGCAGCGCCCGGCGCAGGGTGGCCAGCTCCGGGTCGTCCCCCGCGCCGCCCTGGTTGCGCCGCCGCGGCGACGCCGGCGGCTGGATCCCGGTGCTGCGCAAGCCGGACGCGAGATCGCGGCGCACCCGCGGCGTCCGATGATCCACCCGCTTCGGCAACCGCATCCGGCCGAGCGGCTGCACCGGCGCCGGGAAGTCGGCCGCGGAGAGTCGACCGGCCCAGCGGTCCTCGTTGAGCACCAGCGGGCGCGGATCGGAGCCCGGATCGAGGCCGGGATCCAGCACGACGGCCAGTCCGGCCCGGCGCCCGCCCGGCACCGCGATCACGTCACCGGGACGCAGCGAGCGCAGCGAATCCGCAGCCGCGGCACGCCGCTCCGCGGTGCCCTCCCGGGAGAGCGACTTCTCCCGCTCGCCGATCCGGCGGCGCAGGGTGGCGTACTCGGCGAAATCACCGAGATGGCAGTGCATCGACGCCGCGTATCCGGCCAGCGCCTCGTTGTTGCGTTCGATGCGACGGGCCAGCCCGACCACCGAACGGTCGGCCTGGAATTGCCCGAACGACTGCTCCAGCAGGTCCCGCGCGGCGTCGATGCCCAACCGCCCGACCAGGTTGACGGCCATGTTGTAGCCAGGCCGGAACGAGCTGCGCAGCGGGTAGGTCCGGGTGGACGCGAGCCCGGCGACCTGCGCCGGGTCCACCCCCGGCTGCCAGACGACGACCGCATGCCCCTCCACGTCGATCCCCCGCCGGCCCGCCCGCCCGGTGAGTTGCGTGTACTCGCCTGCGGTGAGCTCGGCGTGGGCTTCGCCGTTGAACTTGACCAGCCGTTCCAACACGACCGTGCGCGCCGGCATGTTGATGCCCAGCGCCAGCGTCTCCGTGGCGAACACCGCACGGACCAGCCCGCGGACGAACAGCTCCTCGACGGTCTCCTTGAAGGCCGGCAGCATCCCGGCGTGATGCGCCGCGAGGCCCCGCTCCAGGGCCTCCCGCCACTCCCAGTAGCCCAACACCGCAAGATCGGCTTGCGGCAGCTCAGCCGTGCGGCGCTCCACGGTGCGCCGGATCTCGGCGGCCTCGTCCTCGGTGGTCAGTCGCAGTCCGGCGCGCATGCACTGTCCGACCGCGGCGTCGCAGCCTGCCCGGCTGAACACGAAGGTGATCGCGGGCAGCAGCGCCGCCCGGTCCAGCCGGTCGATCACCGTGATGCGTGACGGCGGCCGGAACCGGGTGCTGCTGCGCCCGTTGCCACCCCGGTCGCTCGCCACCCGCCCGCGGCCCCGGCCGCGGTCCCACACCGCGCTCTGACGATCGAGGTCGCGGGTGTGCCGGACCAGCTCCGGATCGACCTGCAGCTCCCCCGCCGAGTCCTCGCCCGCGAACAGGTCGAGCAGCCGGTTCCCCACCATCATGTGCTGCCACAGCGGTACCGGCCGGTGCTCGTCGACCACCACCGTGGTGTCCCCGCGGACGGTCACCAGCCAGTCGCCGAACTCCTCGGCGTTGCTGACCGTGGCCGAGAGGCTGACCAGCCGGACGTGCTCAGGCAGCTGCAGGATCACCTCTTCCCACACGGCCCCGCGGAACCGGTCGGCGAGGTAGTGCACCTCGTCCATCACGACGTAACCCAGGTTCTGCAGCGCGCTCGAGGTCGTCCTCGTGCTCGGGCCCGCAAGCGACCCTTCGGTGCTGATGCTCGGGCCCGCAAGCGACCCTTCGGTGCTGATGCTCGGGCCCGCAAGCGACCCTTCGGTGCTGATGCTCGGGCCCGCAAGCGACCCTTCGGCGTAGATCATGTTGCGCAGCACCTCGGTGGTCATCACCACCACCTGCGCATCACCGTTCACGCTGGTGTCGCCGGTGAGCAGGCCGACGGCTGCGGCGCCGTGCCGCGCGACCAGATCCGCGTACTTCTGGTTGGAGAGGGCCTTGATCGGGGTCGTGTAGAAGCATTTCTGCCCGCTGGCCAGCGCCAGGTGAACGGCGAACTCGCCGACCACCGTCTTGCCTGCACCGGTCGGGGCACACACGAGCACGCCGTGCCCGTCCTCGAGCGCCGAGCAGGCACTGCGCTGGAATCCGTCGAGCTCGAACGGAAGGGACTGCTCGAACTCACCGAGCCGGGGTCGTGCGGCACGGCTCCGGGCGGCGGCGTAGGCCTCCGCGGGAGCCGGCGGGTTGCTGGCCACCCCTTCAGGTTGACACATCGCAGCGAGATCCATCGGAGCCGCACGGCTGCGCGGCCGCCAGGGGTCGTGAGTGGTGCGCCGTGTTCTCACACGGCGCAGCACTCACGGGGGTGTGGTCGCGGCCGCCCTACCTGCGAGGTCATCGACCGGTGGGACGGCGGGAGCGAGGCTGGTTACAGCGCGCCACCACCGGTGGCCGCGGACCGGAAGGAGCACACCGTGCACGGCTACGCCATCGCCCACCTGCAGGACGTCACCATCGGCGCGGACATCGTGCAGTACCTGCAGCGGATCGACGCAACGCTCGCGCCGTTCGGTGGCCGTTTCCTCGTGCACGGCGCCGATCCTGCCGAGCTGGAGGGGGAGGTCCCTGGAGCCCCGATCGTCATCGAGTTCCCGTCGACAGCCCAAGCACGGGACTGGTACGACTCCCCCGCCTACCGGGAGATCCTGCCGCTGCGTACCCGCAACTCGCGCTCGATCGCCTACCTCGTCGACGGTGTCGACCCCGACCACCGAGCGACCGACGTCCTGTCTAGGTGACGTCGTCGAGGCGGGGCGGAGTCGTGACCGTCGGGATCGGCGCCGGATCGATCCGGCTGGAAGCCGGTTCGATGACGCTGGGTGCGGTGTCGATCGCGCTGGGAGCGGTGTCGATCGGGCTGGGGGCATCGGGATCCCACGCGTCCCACCCCTCCGCCGCACGCCGCTTCTGCCGGCGCCGGTCGTTGAGGCGGGCGATCTGGATCGCGAGCTCGAACAGCAACACCAGCGCGAACGCGAGCGCGAGCATCGAGATCGGGTCCTGGCCGGGCGTCGCCACCGCGGCGAACACGAACAACCCGAAGATCAGCCCCCGCCGCCAGGCCTTCAGCTTCGCGTAGGTGACCACCCCGGCGATGTTCAGCATCACCACCAGGAGCGGCAGCTCGAAGCTCACCCCGAAGATCAGTAACAACCCGATGACCAGGCTGAAGTAGGACTCGCCGGTGAGCGCCGTCGTCTGCACCTCGCTGCCGATGGTGAGCAGGAAGGCCAGCGCTTGGGCGATCACGAAGAAGGCGAGCACCGCGCCGGCCACGAACAGCACCGACGCGACCGCCACGAAGCTGAGCGCGTAGCGACGCTCCTTGGTGTACAGCCCCGGGGTGATGAACGCCCACAGCTCGTAGAGCCACACCGGGCAGGCCAGCACGACGCCGACCGTGACCCCGACCTTCATCCGCAGCGCGAACTGGTCGAACGCGCCGGTACCCAGCAGCGTGCAGGAGCCGTCCGCGGTGAACACCGCACGCGACGAATCGGGCAGCGAGCAGTACGGGTACTTGAGCATCTCGCCGAGGTTCGGCCAGCCGAAGAAGGCGGTGCCGAACCAGATGTAGCCGAAGACGGTCGTGATGACGATCGCGATCAGCGAGATCGTGAGCCGGCTGCGCAGCTCGTAGAGGTGCTCGACGAGGGGCATGGTGCCGTCCGGGCTCCGCGGACGGCGGCGCTTACCCGGGCGCAGTGGAAATCTGGCCACCGGAGCGGGACTTACTGTCCCGGCTGGACCCGGGAGGAATCCTGCGGGTTCTGCGCCGGAGCCGTCGTGGGCGGGGCGACGTGCGGTACCGGCTTCGTCGGCGGCAGCGCGGTGGGCGGGGCGGTGGCCGCGGGCGGAGCGCTCGGCTCGTCGTCGCCCTTCATACCCTTCATCTCACCCTTGAACACCCGGGCCGACTGTCCGATGGAGCGGGCCATGTCCGGGAGCCGTTTGGCGCCGAACAGCAGCACCAGGACCCCGATCAGGATCACGAACTCCCAGCCGCCGAGGTTGGGCATGGTTGACGTCCTTCCACAGTCCAGTCGGGCACCCGGAGTCTACGCCTCCTGCCTGGGCCGCATCCGCGGTGACGAGCCGCGAACCGATCAACGGTGGCGCCGGTTCCGCTGGGCGGACAGCGCCTGCAGGGCCGCGACCCGCGGCACCAACGCCTGCCGCAGCGCGGCGCGGCTGCTCGCGAACCGGCGGGCCGGCCTCCGCACCAGTAGTGCGACCAGCACCAACACCACCAAGCCGAATCCGAACGTCACCCACACCGGCGTCATCCCGTTCACCCTCCTCCTCCGGACTCGGCCGCCGCCAGTGCCGCACGCGCCCGCAGGCCGACGGCCTCGACCAGCTCGGGCGGCTGCAGCAGCCGGGCGCCGCCGCCGAGCCCGAGCACCAGCCGCACCAGCCAGCCCGGATCGGCGTAGCGCAACAGCACCTGCACCTGCCCGTCCCCGACGTCGACGACCTCCTCGACCGGGTAGTACTCGGCCACCCAGTGCGCTTCGGGCTCGAGGGCCAGTACCGCGGTGCGGTAGTCGGGGCGGGCCCGGAACGGCCCGTCGGACACGTCGGTCGGCTCCGCATCCGGTGGCGGTGCGGCCGGCTCGTCGAGCACCTCCACGGCGTCCACCCGGTCCAGCCGGAACAACCGCACTCCCTCGGCCCGGCGACACCAGGCCTCCAGGTAGCTGCGACCGTCGGCGATCAGCAGCCGCATCGGGTCGACGGTGCGCTGCGAGACGGCGTCGCGGCTCGCCGTGTAGTAGCGGATGCGCACCGCCCGGCCCGCGGTGAGCGCGTCCCGGACAGCGGCTGTCGTGGCGGCCTCCTCCGGACCGGGATCGACGGCCACCCCGGCCAGCCCGCCGTCGCCCACCGCATGCTCGATCTTCGCGGTGGCCCGCCGCACCGCGGCGGTGTCCGCCACTCCGGGCATCTCCGCGAGCGTGCGGAGGGCGACCAGCAGCGCCGTCGCCTCGGCCGTGGTCAGGCGCAGCGGTCGACGCATCCCGGCGTCCTCGGTCACGGTGACGGTCTCCCCCGAGAACGACAGATCCACCAGGTCACCGGGCCCGTAGCCGGGCAGGCCGCACATCCACAGCAGCTCCAGGTCGCGCCGCAGCTGCCGCTCGCTGATCCCGAAGTCGGCAGCCGCCTCGGCGACCGGAATGCCGGGCCGGGCGATCAGGTAGGGCACCAGCGACAGCAGCCGCGGCAGCCGCTCGGTGACGCCGGAGTGGCTCACGAGGGCCCAGCGAGGGAGGTCAGGGCGTGCTCGACGGGCCGCAGGTGTGCCGCCGCCGCAGCCGCCCAGTTGGCCTGGACCGCGCCGACCAGCTCGGCCGGGTACAGCACGACGACATCGGGGCCGTGCCCGGCCAGCCAGCGCGCCACCGTCTCGATGCTGCGCAGGTCGAGCTCCAGCTCGTCACCCTGTCGACCGTCGTGCACGAGCCGGCCCAGCGTCCGGCCCAGCCTGCGCAGGCCGAGCGCGCGTCCCTCGGCCACCCACACCCTGGCCTTGCCGGTGACCGGCGGCGGGCCGACGTTCTGCCGCACCATGGCCATCAGGTCGATGCCGGCGGGCACGGACACCGCGCCGGCACTGCCGATCGGGGCGATCGGTTCGCTGATCCGTGACACCCGGAACGACCGCGGCGCATCCCGGTCCCGGTCGTGGCCGACCAGGTACCAGCGGCCGCGCCAGGACACCACACCCCACGGCTCCACGGTGCGTCGCACCAGCTCCCCGCCGGGACCGCCCCTCCGGTGCGCGAAGCTCACCACCCGCCCGGCCTGCACGGCCGCCAGCAGCGGCGCCAACGCCGGCTCGGTCGCACCCACCCTCGGCTGGATCCGACCCCGGTCGTCGTCCACCTCGACGCCGGCCGCCCGGAGCTTGACCAGCGCCCCGTGCGCCGCCTCGGCCAGCTCCGGCGATTCCCACAGCCGGGCCGCGAGAGCGACGGCGGCCGCCTCGTCCGGTTCCAGTTCGATCTCGCCGAGCTCGTAGTCGTGGCGGGCGATGCGGTAGCCGTCGACCGTGTCGAACCCGGACTGCCGGCCGGTCTCCAGCGGGATGCCCAGCTCCCGCAGCTCGGTCTTGTCCCGCTCGAACATCCGGAAGAAGGCGGCGTCGCCGGGAACGGACGCGTAGCCGGGCACGATCGCGCGGATCCGCTCGGCGGTGAGGAACTGGCGGGTGGACAGCAGGCAGAGCACCAGGTTCACCAGACGCTCGGCCCGTGTGGAGGACACGACGGCATCGTACGGCCCGGTCCGTGCCGATCACCGGCAAACCGCGGACGCCGACCCGGATGAGCCCCTCCACGATCGACGTGCGGACGGCTACCCTCATGATCTGCTGCTCAGGGCGGTACCGCGGGGGCCGGCGGGCGACACTTCAGCGGGCGAACCGCGGGAGGACCGTCGACGGCGCGGGTCAGCTGCGCGTCAGCCTGCTCGGGGAGCTCACAGCGTGGTACGACGAGCATCCCCTTGACCTCGGCGGCCCACGGCAGCGCGCGGTGCTCGGCCTGCTGCTGCTGGCCCGCGGTGAGTCGGTGCGCACCGAGCGGCTCATCGAGCTGCTGTGGGCCGACCAGCCCCCGGCGAACGGCGTGGCGGTGCTGCAGTCCTACGTCTCGCACCTGCGCCGGCGGATGCAGCCCGGCAGCGCGGCCCGCACCCGCTCGGCGGTCATCGTGCGCGAGTCGCACGGCTACGCGGTGCGGCTGCCCGCCGACGCGGTGGACACGTGGCGCTTCGAGGCCCTGCTCGGCTCGGCCCGAGCCGAACGCCGGCCGGACCGGGTCGCCGCGGAACTGCAGGACGCGCTGGCGCTGTGGCGGGGCCCGGCGCTGGCCGACTACACCGACGAACCGTGGGCGGCCGCCGAGATCGCCCGGCTGACCGAGCTGCGCGCGGTGGCCAGGGAGCTGCTGGCCGCCGCCCGTCTGGAGCTGGGGGACGCCGCGCTGGTGGTGCCCGAGCTGGAGGCGATGACGGCCGAGGAGCCGCTGCGCGAGGAGCGCTGGCGGCTGCTGGCGCTGGCGCTGTACCGGGCGCACCGGCAACCCGGCCCGACCGCACCGGAGGACCTCCACGACCGGGACCGCGAGCTGAGCGCCGTCCGCTCCGCCCTCGACGACCTGGTCGCAGGCGAGCCGGGGCTGCTGCTCATCGAGGGGCCCGCGGCATCGGCAAGACCCGGCTGCTGGTCGAGGCCCACCCGGCTCGCGGCGACCCGCGCGGTGCGGGTGCTGGCGGCGCGCGGCAGCCGGCTGGAGAACGCCTTCGGCTTCGGGGTGACCCGCCAGCTCTTCGAGCCCGAGCTGCTGGCGACCGACCGCCGGGCCGATCTGCTGGGCGGGGCCGCGGCCAGCGCCCGCGGCGTGTTCGACCCGGGGACCGAGAACGGCGCCGCCGCCGGCTCCGGCGAGGCCTCGTTCGCGATCCTGCACGGGCTGTACTGGCTGGCGGTCAACCTGAGCCGGTCCGGCCCGCTGCTGCTCACCGTGGACGACGTGCAGTGGTGGCTTCCTGGCCTACCTGGTGCGCCGGCTCGAGGCCTTGCCGGTGCTGGTTGTCGGCACCGTGCGCACCGGCGAGCACGAGGACGAGGGCCTGGTCGCCGAGCTGGCCCTCGACCCGGCGGCCTGGTCGTCCGGCCGGCAGGCGGCCTGACCGTCTCACGATGCGACGGCCGGGCCCTTGACCGGACGTCGGCCCGGGCGAAGGCTCGGGGTCCGGTCAGCCGCGAGGGGATGCAGCCGTGAACGAGCAGGGCGAGACGTTCAACCCGTGGACCGTCGTGAACCTGGTGTTCCACCACCTCGCCGACCACGGTCTGCACCCGGTGCTGGGCGAGGCGGGCGATCCCGCGGTGCCCGCGGCCGCGCTGTTGAAGGCGCTGGGCATCGAGCCGGGGCGCAACGACGAGACCGTTTCGTCGGCGTCGGTTCAGGACCAGCTGGCCCAGATCAGGGAGCGCATGTTCGGGAGCTGAAAGCCTGTGGGTGCGGAGCCGGGTAAGAACACGGCTGCGCACTCACGACCCGTACAGCGGCCCCTACAGAGACGCGATCAGCCGGTCCACCCGCTCGTCGACGGCCCGGAACGGGTCCTTGCACAGCACGGTGCGCTGCGCCTGGTCGTTGAGCTTGAGATGCACCCAGTCCACCGTGAAGTCGCGACCGGCCGCCTGCGCGGCAGCGATGAAGTCACCGCGCAACTTGGCCCGGGTGGTCTGCGGCGGGGTGTCCTTCGCCGCCTCGATCTCGCCGTCGTCGGTGACCCGGTCGACCATGCCCTTGCGCTGGAGCAGGTCGAACAGGCCGCGGCCGCGACGGATGTCGTGGTAGGCCAGATCCAGCTGAGCGACCCTGGCGTGGGCCAGGTCCATGTCGTTGCGCAGCCGGTAACGCTCCACCAGCCTGTTCTTGATCGCCCAGTCGATCTCGCGGTCGATCAGCGAGAGGTTCTGGGACTCGACCGCGTCCAGCGTGCGGCCCCACAGCTCCAGTACCCGCTGGATCGTCGCGTCCTCGCTGCCCCTGGCGGCCACGTGCTCGACGGCCCTGGCGTGGTACTCGCGCTGGATGTCCAGCGCGCTCGCCTCGCGGCCGCCCGCCAGCCGCACGGTGCGCCGTCCGGTCAGGTCGTGGCTGATCTCGCGGATCGCCCGGATCGGGTTGTCCAGCGTGAAGTCCCGGAACTGCACCCCCGCCTCGATCATCTCCAGCACCAGGGTGGCGGAGCCGACCTTGAGCAGCGTGGTGACCTCGGACATGTTCGAGTCGCCGACGATCACATGCAGCCGCCGGTAGCGCTCGGCGTCGGCGTGCGGCTCGTCCCGGGTGTTGATGATCGGGCGGGACCGGGTGGTCGCCGAGGACACGCCCTCCCAGATGTGCTCGGCGCGCTGCGACAGGCAGTACACCGCGCCGCGCGGGGTCTGCAGTACCTTGCCGGCGCCGCAGATCAGCTGCCGGGTGACCAGGAAGGGCAGCAGCACGTCGGCGATCCGCGAGAACTCGCCCGCCCGAGCGACCAGGTAGTTCTCGTGGCAGCCGTACGAGTTGCCTGCCGAGTCCGTGTTGTTCTTGAACAGGTAGATGTCGCCGCCGATGCCCTCGTCGATGAGTCGACGCTCGGCGTCCACCAGCAGGTCCTCGAGGATCCGCTCCCCCGCCTTGTCGTGTGCCACCAGCTGGCTGAGCGAATCGCATTCGGCGGTCGCGTACTCCGGGTGGCTGCCCACATCCAGGTAGAGCCGGGCGCCGTTGCGCAGGAACACGTTGGACGAGCGGCCCCACGACACCACGCGGCGGAACAGGTACCTCGCCACCTCATCGGGTGAGAGGCGTCGCTGACCGTGGAAGGTGCAGGTGACCCCGAACTCGGTCTCCACACCATAGATCCGCCGCTGCATTACGTCAGCGTAAGCGCAGAGGCACCCCTCATGTCACGCATGTGGCGATGGTTAAGCCAGCCGGTCCCGTCCCGTGCCCGTAGGGTCTGCCCGTGATCTCCAGGATCCGACGGGCCACCGACGACGTGGGTGACGTCGACCGCGCCATCTCGAGGGCGGTCTCCGCGTTGCCCCCTTCGCGCGTCGACGACGTCATGAAGGACCTCTCCAGGGCGGCCGACCACAGCCTGCTGTGGTTCACCCTGGCCACGGTGCTTGCCGCCCGCCGGGGCGCCACCCGCAAGGCGGCGGCCAGGGGCGTGCTGTCCATCACGGCGGCGAGTGCGCTGGCGAACGGCGTGCTCAAACCGCTGTTGCCGCGACGCCGGCCCGCCGCGTCCGAGCTGCCCGCCTACCAGACGATCGAGAACCCGCCGACGTCGTCGTCGTTCCCGTCAGGGCACTCGGCGTCGGCCGCCGCCTTCGCCACGGCGGTGGCGTTGGAGAGCCCGCGGCTGGGGCTCGTCGTGGGGCCCATCGCCGCCGCCGTCGCCTACTCGCGGGTGCACGTGGGAGTGCACTGGACCTCGGATGTGATCGTCGGAGCGGCCGTCGGCAGCGGTGTGGCCCTGCTCACCCAGCGCTGGTGGCCGGTCCGGCGCACCGACGAGGCGATGGCGCGCCCGCTGGACACGGTCCCGGCGTTGCCCGGCGGCGAGGGTCTGGTCCTGGTGTCCAACCAGCGCTCCGGCGACCCGGAGTACGACCCGGCCACCGAGTTGGAGGCCGCGTTGCCGGCGGCGGTGGTGCTGCGGGCCGACCCGGACCGCGACCTCGACGAGCAGCTGGACACCGCCCTCGACGAGCGCGACGGATGGGTGCGCGCGATCGGCGTCGCGGGCGGTGACGGCACCGTGGCCGCGGCCGCGGCGGTGGCCGGCCGCCGGAGGCTGCCGCTGATGATCGTCCCGACCGGGACGCTGAACCATTTCGCGCGCGACGTCGGGGTGTACGACCTCCAGGAGGCCGTGGACGCCACGGGGGCGGGTGAGGCGGTCGCCGTCGGGCTGGCGCTGGTCGAGATGCACCCCGGGCGGGGTGCTGACCCGAAGTCCGAGGCGGTCACCCAGCTGCGGTGCTTCCTGAACACCGCGAGCCTTGGGTCCTACCCCGACCTGGTCCGGCTGCGCGAGCAGTGGCAGTCGCGCTGGGGCAAGTGGCCGGCCTTCGCCGCGGCGCTGGTCATCGTGCTGCACCGCGCCCAGCCGGTCTCCATCAAGATCGACGGCCGGTGGCGCTCGGTGTGGTTCCTGTTCGTCGGCAACGGCCCGTACCACCCGAAGGGCTTCGTGCCGGCCTGGCGTCCGTCGCTCGACACCGGCCTGCTCGACGTCCGGCTGCTGCGGGCCGACGTGCGTTTCTCGCGGTTGCGGGCGGTGCTCGCGCTGCTGCTCGGTGCGCTCTCGCACAGCCGCGTCTACCAGGAGTGGGAGACGGCTGAGCTCGACGTCGAGCTGGCCGTACCCGGGATGCTGGCCACCGACGGGGAGGTGGTCGGGGAATCCGGTCGGTACACCTTCCGCGTGGCCTCGGAGCCGGTGCCGGTGTACCGGCGCAACGAGGACAACTGGGCGGGCCGGGACCGCCCGTTCCTGCGCATCTGAGCCGACTGCCTCAGAGGGCCTCGACCAGTACGTGGTGGTAGGGAGCGCTGAGCCGTTCGAGGTCCTTCCGGTCACCGGTGACCACCACGCCCCCACCCGACTCCACGGCGGCGGCGACGACGTGCGCGTCGACGATCATCGAGCTGTCGGCCCCCGCGGCCGCCAGCACGCCGCCGACGATGCGCGCCAGGTGGCGGTCGGTGTCCCGGCTCTCCAGAGAAGCCCGCTCCCGGGACAGGCACGCGTCGACCAGCTGGTTGTGCCCGTGTCCGCGATAGAGCTCGGCCAGCACCAGCGACGGCACCAGCACGTCGCGCCCCAGCCGTTGCGCCGAGCGCAGGATCCGTCGCACCTGCTGCTTGCGCGGTGAATCGGCACCGGCCAGCGCGCTGAACGCCTCGGCGTCCAGGCAGACGATCACGCGGCGCCGCCGAGGAGCCGGTCGATCCGGGCGTCCTCCGCCGGGTCCTCGGCCAGCGGCCCGTCGACCAGATCGAGCTCGTCGAGCAGGGCGGTGAGCCGCTCGGCGCGCTGCCGGCGTTCCAGCAGCGCCCAGCCGCCGTCGTTGAGCTGGGCCGAGAGGTTGCCGGCTGCTTCCAGTTCGCGCGCGAGGTCCGCGTCGATGGTGATAGTGACCTTGCGCTTGGTCGCCATACGATCACCGTACTCTTGTATGGCGCCTGTCCGTGAGCAACGGGCGGGAAGGCGGTTCAGCCGTCGGAGGACTCCTCCGGCGCACCCCCGCCGGCCGGGACGTCGTCGCCGCCTGTCGGCTCGGCCGAGGCCGGGGTGTCGATGCCGCGGTTGCGCTCCGGCACCAGCTCGCGCAGTGTCGCGCCCGCGATCCGCCGGAACGTGCGGCGCGGCCGGGTCCGGTCGAGCACCGCCACCTCCAGCGCGCTCACCCCCGCACCCGGTCGGCCGGCGGAGTGCCGCCGTTGCCACTCGACGACGAGGAGCCGGTGGGCGTGGCAGGGGCCTGCAGGGCCTCCACCGCGATGCTGATCGCCGCACCGAGCTCGAGCCCGGGCCGGTAGGTGTTCTTGAGCTGGGCGCTGATCGGATCGGTGGTGCCGCCCATCACCACGAACTGGGGTTCGTCGGTGATCGAACCGTCGTAGGTGACCCGGTACATCTGGTCGCTCTCGGGTGTCTCGCCGACGCCGGCCAGGCACAGCTCCACCTCGTAGGGCTTCTGCTGGTCGACGAACGAGGTGCCAAGGACCTGCGCGTAGAAGTTGGCGAGCATCCGGCCGGTGACGTCACGCCGGTCGTAGGAGTAGCCACGCACGTCGGCCATCCGGATGCCGGCGGTACGCAGGGTCTCGAACTCGTTGTAGCGCCCGACGGCGGCGAACCCGATCCGGTCGTAGATCTCCGACACCTTGTGCAGGGTGCTGGACCGGTTCTCGGCCACGAACAGCACGCCGCCGGTGTAGGTCAGCACCACCACGCTGCGCCCGCGCGAGATGCCCTTGCGCGCCAGCTCGGAGCGGTCCCGCAGCAGCTGGTCGACGGAGGAGTAGAACGGCATCGTCACGGGCGGAACTCCTGAACGCTGGTACGGGAGGGGAGCACGGGGAGCATCAGCCGCCGGGGTTCTCGGCGCGGCCGGCCACGACCTCGCGGACGACCGCCTCGATCTCCCCCTCGGGGCGGCGCACCGCGCCATCGGCTCCGGTGATGCTGACGACCATCGGATAGATCCGCCGCGTGAGGTCCGGTCCCCCGGTCGCCGTGTCGTCGTCGGCGGCGTCGTAGAGCGCCTCGATCGCGTTGCGGACGGTCGTGTCCAGATC